>CAWBND010000010.1:0-6424 GCA_963790055.1 uncultured Bacillaceae bacterium | reverse complement strand
GGAAACGCCTGAATCCTCCAATCGTTGAACCAAGGAATATCCATACTGCGGTGTTCGCAATTGACTTAAAACGGCTAACGTCAATGTTCCTCTCCTAAGCTCTGTTATTAATGAATCCAGTAATGTACTCATTCACCCACCTCAAATTTCTACTATTACTTATTTTCAAATACTATGTGTCATACACTATATACTTTATACTATGTATCATACACTATTATAGTTACAGCATCAATCTAATTTTACTAATATTTACATTCAAACTTGATATCAACTGAATAAAAGAGATAAATTTACAAATTCTATACATTAAAGGGGGCTGAAACCTTATGAAAAAAATCATTTACGTAACGATCTTCTGTTTATCATTGTTCAGTTTTGGATTATCCGATTTCATTCCTATAAATACAGATTCGGTCGTACATGCAGAAAGACCAACCCCGCCATATGCAAAATGGGGGAAAATCGCAGTTGAAAAAACAAAAGAAAAATATCCTGATGCTCAAGTGGTCGATTACTTACATGTTGGTAGGGAGGATAAAGGCAGTAATTCCGTTGAAAAGTTCAAGTTATGGTTAAAAGGACCAGACAAAGAATTTGGAGTCTTCGTCGATGTAGAATACAACGAGGCATCAGAACAATTAATTAAGATTTCTTATAAAGAAGTGGCAACTTGAAAAAAATAAAGGCGGTGCTTGACTCATTTGTCAGGCACCGCCTTTATTTCTATTATTTATGAGATTAACAATCCTCAGGTGTTCCAGCTGCCGTTGCTGTCCGGAACGATGAACCACACCCGCATGATGCAATCGCATTCGGGTTATCAATTGTGAACCCGCCGGTACATAGTCCGAATAGTTAACGATAGGTCTTCGGTGTAGGTTTATCGGTTGTCCTGCGGATTGAATAAGTTCAGAACGATTGTTTATAACGTGCTTTCTTAACGATTTGCGTGCTTGTGAATACGTTTTTGAAAATTCTATTGTAACAATTGCGGTACATTCTATACGACTGTCCTTTACAGTCTTGTCTGGTATACATATACTATTACGAGTTTAAAAGAAAGGAGTGAAAATATTGGCCCCTAACCTAGTTACAAATGTTCGGTTAGCATATATTAGGACAAGACAAGCACTTCAATTTATCCAGAGTGCATTAAATATCTTCCAACAGCTTAACATTTTCGAATTACCACCAAATCCGATTAAAGTAACACGCTATAATGATGCCATTAGTGGATTCACAAACGCTTCTGCTGTCTTTTTCACCTTGCCTCTAGATATACAATATCCTGACGACCCTGTCTTTCCTAATGAGCCTATCTTTCCACCTAATGTAAATAAGCAAGTAATTATTAGGCTAGCACAATATCGAACATTACTGGCTATAGATAGAACAGATGATGCCATTCAATATATTGACTCAGCTATGTCGTTAACCGATAGTGATACCCTCAACGGGCTGCTTGTTACGATTCAACTCTTTCTAGAAGACGCCCTAATCGCTTTGGATGAAGCTTTTAAATTTCCTCCTGTAGCAACAGATAGTTAAAATTCTTTCCATTTATATGCTATAGAATGACGTGTACATTTGTAAATGTCATTCTTAATGTTATTTTAACACCCCAAAAACGGTACGCTTTTTCAATATTGCTGCCACCTTAGTTTAAGTAGAAACCTTCACAATTTCAATAGAGTAAAGCCTGTTAAGTGCATAATCAAATTAGCTCAATATTAGCCTTTATAATGTCTCATAAAAATGCTTAACGTTGTATTCAGCATTTTCCTGACGATACCCCTTTTAACGAAACATTAGGAAAAACTGTAGAAATCAACTTTATTCTTTATAACATTCTTTCGTCAATCGGCGTTTCATGCACTCGTCGCCGTGATTGTGGCCAAATAATGTCCTCTTCGCTCCAATCTTTGGGCGCTGCTCTTCGACGTAAATCATACTCTACCGCACACACGGACAACCTCACGCCGTTCTTATGGTAGTATCGATAAATCCTATTCGTTTGATCAAAAATGAGATACTCGCCCAATAAATCCCACGTAAGAAGTTCTCCGTTTCGACTCACATCGTAATAATACCGTTGACATGTAATACAACGCTTGACCCGACTAGGTACGAACTTGACGTTACGCCAGCTCAATCGTTCATCGTATTGCTTGCACACTTCGTCTATTAACGAATGGTAATAGTTTCAGTTGTTTTCGTGTCATATTAGGTCGCTTCCTTTCCGCTTGATTCTATACGGTTAAAAGTAAACGAAACCTAACACTTGACTAACTAGGCTTCGCTAAACGTAGCTTAACCCGTTCGAGCTTCAATTTCACTAGTAATTCCTTCATACGCGTTTAACGAGTCAGTAGTTTGTCAAGTATCAAATTCTGGAATTTTACGTAAAACGTTTCCCCTTTGACTTTTGGTAATTTTTCGCAATAAAAAGCCCCCGAGGTCTTTAAACCTTGGGGGCCTTTCGTTATACTAATTGTTTCTTTTCCGCCTGCCTTTTTAACTCGGCTTGGATCAACTCTTCGATCCGTGGCTCGGCTATATTTTTGGCAGCGTTAAAATCCGCATGTGCTTCATATCCGCACGCCGTACATTTAAAGCTCGCTTGTGTCTTACGGTTTTCCTTATCAATGTGACCGCAACAACTACAACGTTGTGACCTTTATAACCTTAATACCGCACGCCTTCGCCTTTACCTTTGCATCTTCCGCTTCCACTTACTAATATGCGTTTGTCGTACAAGCTTCGTAAAACTCTTTTTTGCCTTATAACCAAACTTGTAAAAATTAGAACACTTTAAGGTGTAAAATGACTTAATTTGTACACGAGATTATTTCCCCCTAACCCCTTACTATAAGATTAATAGGAGAGTGATTATATGGAAAAATTAGCTCCGCACTGCCACCTATTCATCTGACCACTTATTTTTCTTCAATCAAATCATTCATAACTTCTTGGGCTGCCCTTTCGCCAGATGCAACTGCTCCGTTTAAGTAACCTTGATAATCAACCGACGTGTGCTCACCAGCAAAGAAGATGTTGCCTTCTCGTTCTTCTGCGATACCTGCAAATTTCGTATATTGCCCAACCTTAAAATAAGAATAGGAACCTTTCGTCCAAGGGCGACTCAGCCAGTGGTCAACTGTAGATAATCCATTCCAATTTCGTTCACTTCCCGGTAAAACAGGATCCAGCTTGTCCAGAAAACGCTTTGTTAACCTTTCTACCTGCTCCTCTGTTTTAGCCTTCTGTTCGGCAGCCTTTTCATCCCCAGTATAGTCAACGAGAATTCCTAATCTGCCTTTTTGTGCTCGAGAAACTTCCCATGTATTCTGATACCCAGTATCCGCAAAGGTTTCCCCATTGTTCCCGAGCCTTCGCCAGAAT
Organism: uncultured Bacillaceae bacterium; assembly: GCA_963790055.1. Taxonomy (GTDB): domain Bacteria; phylum Bacillota; class Bacilli; order Bacillales; family DSM-1321; genus Peribacillus. The sequence continues at coordinate 3,019 of CAWBND010000010.1, read as the reverse complement.
CGATTGAAAAACTGTGCATGCAGTTTCGTATTGACTCCCATACCAGTATCCTCTATGGCATTTTCTTTCAACGAACGAAATCTCGCATCATCGTAATCTATTTCTCTCAAAATACTAAAAGGAATCGTCATAATAACTTTATCCGCCCAAACATCCCACTCTTTTTCACCATGTCGGAAGACAAGACGTATTTTACCTTGACGATTTTGTTCAATTTTTATCAGCTCGGAGTTAAATCTAATTTGTCCTTCCAGCCCTTTCGCTAATAACGCCGGAAGCTGATCATTACCGCCTCTAATATGGTATCTTTCATCAGACTCTCCCAAAAGCTGCAATGGACCTTCTGGAGCAAATCCTAACAAATAGAGAAGATTTAATGAACTCTGTTCTTCGATATCTGCTCCATATTCAATGGTGTATGCTACTGCTAATAATTGACCAAATCTTGAACGGAGACCGCCGGGAACAATTTCATTGATATAATCGGCAATAGATGTATGATCAAGTTTAAAGCCGCGTTCTGTAAAACTATTATAAAGTGTCGGATAGCCTGCTTCTTCAATATTCTTTTGCAGCTGCGGATAGATTTGCAGAAAATCGTTTGTCGCTTCTTCAAAGGTATATGGGCTTCCATCAAAATAGTAAAACGGTTCTGTACCTAGGGATTCAGCCTCGATTAAATCATCTAAGATTAAACCAAGCTCTGCAGCAAGCGCTTGAATTTCCGTATGACCAGAATCAATTAATTCTCCGCCACGCTCGACAATTTGACCTTCTTTGAAAAAGCCTCTCTTCGTCCAACAACGTCCCCCAACCCGGCTCGTCGCCTCATAAATGACAGCCGAAATCCCTGCTTGTTTCAATCGGTAGGCACAGGTGAGGCCCGCTAGCCCAGCTCCCACAATGACTACCTTTGGATTATTTTTCTTATCCCCTTTCCATTTAGAAGGATATTTGTTTTCCGTTATTGAGTAAACAGGGACTCTTTTCGGAATTTTCATATCATGCTTACCAACTTGTCCATTATTTTTAAGTTTCTCTAACTTCATACGCGCGGCTGCAAAAGCTTTTCGAAGCATTCTTCCTAATGGTGTACGCGCCAAAGAAGACCATCTCCTTTTATCTTCCTTTGTAAAAAAAAGTAAATTATTTTATTGATAAAATATGCATAACTCCTTTTATTGCTATAGGTGATACATGTATTTAGTGTCAAAATAAGCGAATGGATTATGGAATACAAAAGGGGAAAATGGATGGAGTTTAATTGCAGTCAAAAAATACCACAGTATCAAGGACTGTGGTGTGACGAAATTCTATACTTTCTGAACAAGGAATGGACGAATTTTTGACGAAACTAGACGATAGAACTTTTGAGTAGGTGCATACGTGGGTGCGAGTGTGGTCGTAGGTGCAGCGTAAGGGATTACGTTAGAGGTTCGACTTTTTAAATGTTGGTGCAAATTATCGTACGCCCGGCCGGCTGATTCGCCAAGACCTGCCCCGGGGGTAGCGAACTTTTTTAGCGAAAACCACCTTCGATTCCTGCCTTCTCTGCATAATATTTTAATCTCTTGTTGAAGTGATTCTGTCCTAGCGGTTCTCCATATGAAGAAAGAAATATCCTATCTGTAGAAAAATGTTTTTTATTCTCATTAATTAACTGTAGAAGCAATTTTACTGTATGTGCAGAAATTGGAACTATACGTGGTCTTCGGTTCTTATTTTTATCTCCACCTAAGGTTATAAACCTAGTTTGGAAATCAAAATCAGCTACACGCAAGCTTAGCAATTCATTAGCTCTAATTCCACTATCTAATAATAAAATCATGGCTACATAATCCCTGTAACCAACATAATCCCTTTGATTCGGTTGCCTTAAAACCTCTTTAACCTCTTCATCTGTAAAACAGTTTGTAAGGTCAATATCCTGTTTTAATAACCTTACACCTGCCATTGGATTTACTTCAATCAAATCCTCCCGTTCCAAATAATTAAACATCGCCCTATATACCCTTAAACGAATGTTAATTGTAGTATCAGATAAGCCTATACCTTGTTCACTCTTAATGAATTTATGACCATCATACTTCGGTGCATCGTATTTCAAATATTTAATATAATCCCTAAAATCTGTGGTGATAGTTCATCTACCGTTTCAATCTCATAGTTCTTTTGAAGCCACGTAACAAAATAGCTCCAATTCTTTCTATAATCTTTTAATGTCCGCTCTCTTAATCCCTCCGCACTCTTTCCTGCAATGACTAGGTCAATGGCTTGTTCTGTTGTTAATTTTGGATATTCCTTTTGATTAGACATTTTTCCAATTGGTTTTTTTCTAATTCTCTTGTTCAAAGACATAAAAAAACCTCCTCAAATAGTTTTGTTTTTTCAACAATAACTATCGAGAAGGCATGTAATTCACAACCTTGATTTACGCAAATTAGGGTTGTTATTACACAATTTCATGATTGTGTACACTCAAAATTACCCTGTAATTCATAACCCCAAACAACCATTCTGAAAACCTTAACAATCCTCAGGTGTTCCAGTTGCCGTTGCTGTCCGGAACGATGACCCACATCCACATGATGCAATCGCATTCGGGTTATCAATTGTGAACCCGCCGCCCATCATCGATTCTTTGTAGTCAATGATCGTTCCATTTAAAATGGCGGCATCCTCTTTATTCACAACCACCTGTATTCCGTGCTGTTCAAATACCATATCATTTTCTTCAGCCTCTGGTACTAAGCCCATTCCATATGTTAGGCCACTACACCCGCCACCTTTTACGGCAACACGTAGCAAAGAACCTTCTTCCTCATTTTGTTTCATCATATCTTTTATTTGAAGAGCAGCAGCTTCCGAAATCTTTACAGTCTCACTCATATTATGACCTCCTTTATACTTATATTCTATTATATACACTTCAACTTCGAGCCTCAACCAAATGAACTTTTTAAATTTCCACTAAAGTCTTTAGTCCTATTCGTTAAACTGTTATAATAAACCATAATAG
>CAWBND010000009.1:0-98620 GCA_963790055.1 uncultured Bacillaceae bacterium | reverse complement strand
TAATCAGTAGGTTGGGGGTTCAAGTCCTCTTGCCGGCACCATTTTTATTTGGTAATGAGTTATTAGCTCAGTTGGTAGAGCATCTGACTTTTAATCAGAGGGTCGCAGGTTCGAATCCTGCATAACTCACCATTGTTTATGCGGGTGTGGCGGAATTGGCAGACGCACCAGACTTAGGATCTGGCGCCGCAAGGCGTGGGGGTTCAAGTCCCTTCACCCGCATCCTATGCGGAAGTAGTTCAGTGGTAGAATACAACCTTGCCAAGGTTGGGGTCGCGGGTTCGAATCCCGTCTTCCGCTCCAATTTTTCGCAAAAGCGCGCCGGGGTGGCGGAACTGGCAGACGCACAGGACTTAAAATCCTGCGGTAGGTGACTACCGTACCGGTTCGATTCCGGTCCTCGGCACTACTTAGCTCAATTGGATAGAGCATCTGACTACGAATCAGAAGGTTGTAGGTTCGACTCCTGTCGAGCGCATTGTTTTCTTACGGGAAGTAGCTCAGCTTGGTAGAGCACTTGGTTTGGGACCAAGGGGTCGCAGGTTCGAATCCTGTCTTCCCGACCATGATATTTCTATACCCATATGGGGCCTTAGCTCAGCTGGGAGAGCGCCTGCCTTGCACGCAGGAGGTCAGGGGTTCGATCCCCCTAGGCTCCATCATTTAGTATTTGGTAACATAGTTCAGTTAGCTAGAGGGTATGGTTCATACCTGTGAGGTTAATGGCTTCGAGTCCTACAAGATTCACTGCTATGTATATGGAGGTATACCCAAGTCCGGCTGAAGGGATCGGTCTTGAAAACCGACAGGGGGGTCAAACCCCGCGGGGGTTCGAATCCCTCTACCTCCTCCATTTATTTCTTAAATATTCTTATTATCGCGGGGTGGAGCAGTCCGGTAGCTCGTCGGGCTCATAACCCGAAGGTCGCAGGTTCAAATCCTGTCCCCGCAATCATAATGGTCCGGTAGTTCAGCTGGTTAGAATGCCTGCCTGTCACGCAGGAGGTCGCGGGTTCGAGTCCCGTCCGGACCGCCATATTTTATTTAGTTAAGGCTCGGTAGCTCAGTCGGTAGAGCAACAAGCAAAACATCCATGAAATGACTTCGAGTTGTACCCAACGAGTCGCATCTTGCGAGTCTTCCTGAGTTGGGGACAAAGGACAAGCAGTCATTAAGCTAGAAAATTATACAATATATGGCTCGGTAGCTCAGTCGGTAGAGCAAAGGACTGAAAATCCTTGTGTCGGCGGTTCGATTCCGTCCCGCGCCACCATTATTGATATAGGGGTATAGTTTAAAGGTAGAACAGAGGTCTCCAAAACCTCCAGTGTGGGTTCGAGTCCTACTACCCCTGCCATTTTAATTTTATGGCGGTTGTGGCGAAGTGGTTAACGCACCGGATTGTGATTCCGGCATTCGTGGGTTCAATTCCCATCAGCCGCCCCATTTACCTAATATTATTGGGCTATAGCCAAGCGGTAAGGCAACGGATTTTGATTCCGTCATGCGAAGGTTCGAATCCTTCTAGCCCAGTCATGGCAGCATAGCCAAGTGGTAAGGCAGAGGTCTGCAAAATCTTTATCACCGGTTCAAATCGGTTGCTGCCTTCTTAGATACGTCAGTATCGTAGAATTGGCAGATACACATGATTTAAAGACATGTTTCTTGGGACACCAATATTAATTTCTTGCGGGTGTAGTTTAGTGGTAAAACCTCAGCCTTCCAAGCTGATGATGAGGGTTCGATTCCCTTCACCCGCTCCAACATAAATGGGCCTATAGCTCAGCTGGTTAGAGCGCACGCCTGATAAGCGTGAGGTCGATGGTTCGAGTCCATTTAGGCCCACCATAATGATTTATTTCTTGTTATTCCGCAGTAGCTCAGTGGTAGAGCATCAGTGGTAGAGCATTCGGCTGTTAACCGAACGGTCGTAGGTTCGAGTCCTACCTGCGGAGCCACTTTTTATTTAGAGAAATGTAACCTTTGAAAGAATTAAATTATAAACTATGCCAATATAAGACCTATTACAACTAGTACATAAAGTTGAATAGGTCTTTTTGTGTTTTTTAATGATATCAGATTGATGAATGTAACGATGTTGTTATAATTTCCACTCATTCACCATAAAAATAGTACAACTCATAAAAAGGGGGATGACTGATATGCAAAAGTTCTTAGTAGCATTCCGAGAATCATTCCGAGTTGGATTTGAATTGTACGTGAAATCATATGATTTATTGTGGAGAAGGTAATGGATAAAACTAATTATCAGTAGGAATATATTAGCCTTACTCTAAAAGAGTAGGGTAATTTTTTAGCTTCTTCCTTTGGTATACAACTCGGTTCATGAACCTTTCCTTTTTTGGAACATACACTGTCATTGAAAAGATATAATTCAGTACCTTGCAATGAATAATAGCTTGTGGTAAATTAAGGGGGAGGTATATTAATCGTTGTTCAGTACTATATATAAAACAGTACCTAATAATATAAGAAATGGGTGATTTGTTTGTGAATGTACAATTTAAAAAAGGCGTCTTAGAGCTATGTGTTCTAGTGTTATTGGATAAGAAAGATCGCTATGGATATGAGTTAGTGCAGAAAATCTCTGATCAAATTGAAATATCGGAAGGCTCCGTTTATCCGTTACTGCGACGACTGACCAAAGAAGAATATTTTACAACCTATTTAAAAGAGTCAACAGAGGGTCCACCACGTAAATATTATGCGTTAACAGACAAGGGTAGAGATTATCTTCATGAGCTTCTAGCAGAGTGGAACCAGTTTTCAAATGGAGTGAATCAATTAATAAAAGAAGGTGTGAATTATGAATAAAGAAACATTCTTAAAGCAGTTACATTCCTCTTTAACAAAACTATCCGAGGAAGAACGTAAAGATATTATTCAGGATTATGAGGAGTACTTTGCAATTGGTTTAGAAGAAGGAAAGAGCGAAGAAGAAATAGCTGCTGCGTTAGGTTCACCTAGTCAAATTGCTAAAGAATTGATGGCCTCTTATCATCTTGAGAAGGTAGAAAAGACGGCTTCTGCTGGGAATATTATGCGAGCAGTTTGGGCTGTGATTGGATTAGGATTCTTTAATTTAGTCATTGTCTTAGGACCGTTTATTGCATTAGTGGGTCTTGTGTTTGCTGGCTGGGCACTATCATTAGGATTTGTCCTTTCACCAATTGGAGCGTTGATGAATGCTGTATGGGGAGCTTTTCAGCTTTTTGACTTATTTGTCTCTTTAGCACTTTGTGGAATAGGTATATTTATTGGCATTGGCATGTTCATAGCAACAAAGGCTTTAATGAAAGGGTTCATTCGCTATTTACAATTTAATGTGTCATTAGTGAAAGGGGGACTAAAGCATGATTAACATAAAAAAGTTATCAGTTGTTGCTCTTGTTTTATTAGTTGTCGGTATCGTTGGGGGATTATTCACCTATTCTTCAGTCTTTCAACAGGCTGAGGTAAAAAAAGAAAAAATGATAAAAGATGAATTTAGTGCCATAGAGATAAGCAGTGATAATGCTGAGGTTGATATTATTCCTACCAAAGAATCTGTAGCGAAAATTGAATTGGTCACAAAGGGAGTAAATAGTCGCAAAACTAATTTTAAGACTGCTGTAGAAGGAAAGACACTTTCAATTACAGTAAAGGATGAAAGGGGCTTTCGATTTGGATTTTTCTCAGAATCCAATCATTTAACAGTCTTTTTGCCGAAAAAACAGTATGAGTCGATGAAGGTAGAGAACGGAAATGGTGAGGTGCAAGTCGAACAAATGAAGATTGATGATGTGCGGGTAACTCTTATCAATGGTGAGGCTCAGTTAAATGATCTTACTGCGAAGCATGTTGAAGTAGAATCCAGTAATGGAAAAATTCAATTAAATGATGTAATGGGAGAAATAAGAGGTTCCACAGTGAATGGTGAAATATATGTTGCAACAAAAGATTTGGATCATCCCATTAAGTTAGAAAGCACAAATGGTGAGATTACGATTCAAACAGAAAAAGAGCCAACGAATGCAAGGTTTGATGTAAGTGTCGTGAATGGAGATATTAATATTCTAGATAAATATACCGGCTCTACCACAATTGGTAAAGGGGAGAACTTGATTCAATTAAAAACAGTTAATGGTGAAGTGTCTGTAACGCGGTAAGAAGCTATTAAATATATGTAGTTTTAAAAAGAATAAAAAACACCTGATTTCTTTGAACTTAGTGGAATCAGGTGTTTTCATATCTTATGCAGCTTTCTGTCTCTCAGACTTATGATAATAACGATTAAGCCATGAGCCGTAAAAGGATGCTAAAATTTGTTGGAATAGGGTACCAAGGATCACTTGGTACCGCCACGCAGCCGGAAAATAGGTAACAGCCAGAACCGCACCTGCAGCGATATTCCTCATGCCTCCTGTATAAGTAGCATATAAGAGTCTAAATAATAAGCGAATATAACACCGAGTACAACTCCTGCTGGTGTGATCATTGGCATCGCTTTTTCAAGAAAACGATTTACACTTTGTAACAAAAATCCTCACTCCCAATTGCAGCTTTCCGTACATTTTATCATAAACAGTATAGAATAATAGATTCGATAGGGAATTTAGTAGGAGTTCACATGTTTTATGTGACGGATACTAGTAGAGCGTGTACAATATGTATGAATGAAATGATATGGAAAGTAGGATGTGTAAATAGATGAGAACGATAGATTCATTTGAAGTTTTGGATGGTAAGGCTATTAAGTATATAGATGCTTTTGGCATTGAGGATGGTATTGCTCTAAAGAGTAAGTACGAGGGGAAGACGTATTGGATTTATGATTATTATTGCATGCATCCGAATTGTGAGTGCAATGAAGTGTATCTTGAATTTACGGAGGCACAAAAGGGAAAACAAACGGCTGGTCAGCATTTTGGTGTACGTGTGTCGTTTGAAGATGAATCCTATGTGCTGGAAGACTATAATTTTTCAAAGCAGAAAGCAACAGAGATTGTTGAGGATACACTAAAGTATAGCAAGGATGCTATTGAATTATGTAAAGTTCGATACAAGTTAATGAAGGAAAAAGGAACGAAAATCATTGTGGATCAGGCGAATGCTGCTCGCCAGCCTATCGTCAATAAAGAGGTAATTGGTAGAAATGAGCCTTGTCCATGTGGAAGCGGAAAAAAACACAAAAAATGCTGCGGTAAGTAATCAATAAAGAAAAGAAGAACGTCATATGGCGTTCTTCTTTTACATGATAGGAAAGTTAAAGTGCTGGTGCTACGGTGTCTAGTTCACTAGCAAGTAGAACGAACCTTCCGTTTTTCTTAGTTAATAGGCAATTCAATTCGTACGATTGTTCCTTTTGAAACTTTACTTTTAACTACGACTTTTCCTTTATGAGCCTCAATAATACGATAGCTTACGGTTAGTCCTAAGCCCGTTCCCCGCTCTTTAGATGAATAAAAAGGTTCTCCGAGATGCTTCAGTCGTTCTGTGTCAATGCCACAGCCGTCATCTTTTATCGTAATGACGACTTGTTGTTCGACTTGTTCGAGAGTAATCTCGATATGTCGAGAATCTGCTTCAATTGCATTTTTAATCATATTAATAAACACTTGTTTTAGCTGATTCCCTTCACAATATAAAAGGGGAATCGGTTCTTTTACGATTACATTTAGTTCAGTTGCATGAAAATGTGCTTCTGCTTCAAGCAATGCTTTTACTTCGTTTAAAAGTTGTACAATCCCATGTTGTTGAAAAGGTGTTTTTTGGGGTTTGGCAATCACAAGCAACTCACCGACAATTAAATTGATACGATCTAATTCACTTAGCATAATGGTGTAGTAGTTTTCATACTCGGAATCTCTTCCTTTTAATAATTGGACAAAGCCTTTTAAGGAAGTTAAAGGGTTTCTCACTTCATGGGCAACACTCGCAGCTAGCTCTCCAACCACTGATAATTTTTCCGAATTTTTAAGACGTTCCTGTGTTTCTCTGATCTTTGTTACATCTTTCGCATAATTGATGACACCTACTAAATCATGATTGATGAGAATTGGCACAAATGTGCAAGCGAGTATGATCTCTTTCCCATGCTTTGTTGAGAGTACTACTTCACCACTAATAATTCCTCGATGATTTTCTATTACATAAGTAAACGATTCTTGTAAGTTTTCGGTTTTATCAAAATGTAAATCTAGAAAGGAGGTACCCAATAGTTCTTCACAGGTAAAGCCTGTAATAGCCTCAAAGCGCGGATTGACTTGAGTAATTTGTCCTGCTAAGTCCATCATCATAATTGGTTCTGGATTATAATGAAATAAGGATTTGTAGCGTTGTTCATTTGTACACATTTGCTGTTCTGCGTACACTCTTTCTGTGATGTCTCTCCCAATTACTACTAACCCTTTTCGTGAACCATCATCATTGAATAAAGGTACTTTAATCGTATCAAATGTTCTGATTGTACCATCAGGCATTGGAATGAACTCTTCAATATGGTCGATGGTTTTTTTCTCCCAAGTGCTTTCATCTGTATTCACGCATCTTAATAATGTTTCAGCATAAAATGGAGTGTACTGGGCTAACTCGATATCTGTTTTTCCTTTATAATCAACATTTTCTAATTGAAAAAGCTTTAAACCAAATGGATTCGCTTCAATAAATCGTCCTTCTGCATCTTTAAAAATAACGACATCCACCATTGCATTAATCAATGTATGTAAACGTTCTTCTTCTTCTTTTCTTGATGTTGTATATTGATTTCTTTTAGTAAATATATGTGAAAGAAAGAGACCTATTATTAATATAGTAAAAAATCCTTCTACTAAGTGAATAGATAAAATTTGTTTGGTATTATTGATAAATTTATATATTAGTAATTCATTTATTGAATAGATGATAAAGCCTACTATACAATAAATCCACAACCTACTTTTATTAAACATGTATATTCTCCCTACATCTTTTCGGAATTTAAATGATGTCTTAATAATTTATTGTAATCAAATCTAGGTAGAAAATAAAGGAATAAATGTAATTAAAAAATTTATTAGTATATGAATTAGATTTTTTTCGTCAATAGATTTATCAAAAAATCTTATCCATATTTTTGTCCCTGCCTAGCATAGTTCATTTTATTCCTCATACAATGAACTGTAGTGACAACAAGAAAGGAAGTGGATGGTAATGGAATGGCTATCGTTATTGGGTCGAGTCATATTTGGGCTTTATTTTGTTTATTCAGGTATTATTCATTTTGCGAAGTATCAAGGGCTGAAGGAATATGCTGCCTTTAAGAAGATTCCTGCTGCTGGTGCATCGGTCATTATTACGGGGTTAATCCTCCTTGGCGGTGGATTAGGGATTCTTACCGGGTATTTGATTCAAACGGCACTGATACTATTAGCTATTTTCTTATTAGTAGCTGCTTTTACCATTCATAACTATTGGACGGTGGATGATGAAAATGTCAAGGCTGGAGAACAGAATCAATTTTTAAAAAATATTGCTCTTGCGTCTGTGAATTTGCTTCTGTTGCAAATCGAGACTTGGACATGGACTTTATAATATAAGAAGAAAGAGGCTATCCTAGATGAGATAGCCTCTTTAAATTTACTCTTCACTTTTTAATTCTTTCCCCATTCCTTTGAGGAAGTGGATGCCGAAGCCTAGTGCTCGATTGATGTCTGGGTCTTTTAATGACTTTAATAAATCAAATATTTGTATTTCATGATCGGTTTGTAAATAGTCATTAGCCTCATTCATCCCTTTTATCGCACTATTGACAAGTTTTGTTGTTAATTCAGGATTTGTATTCATGAAGGCGCCTGCTACACCCATAAGTGTATTAATTAAATTCGTTACGGGTTCTCGGGTGATTTGCCCAAGAGCAATTTTGGCAATGTCTTCTTTCGCCTGGAGTGCAGAATTGGCTGCCTCTAGAACACCAATGTGATTGAGCTCACTCATAATAGCTAACACTTTGTCTAATGCTTCTTCATTATTGGCAAGAAGCGTTGTTAATTTTTCTAATTTTTGTTGCTTTATCTTGTTCCTCGGTGAGTTGTTGTTTTTGGATTTCTGTAATGGGCTGTGCCATCTATATACCTCCTTCCTTATTATTAATCTGTTAAATGAACATATCCAGGGCGGGCCCATTTTCGTTGAACTTCAACACCATTTTGTGGATGGCGTTTTTTGTTTCGATGGTTCGCAGTCGGTAGTGGAGCTTTACCGCCTTCACTTAATACTTCCATGTGGACCTTTGTTTGTTTGTAAGCTGGTGTCATGGTCCGTATATCTCCCGCAGTACCTGTTAAAAAGTTGATGGCAGATTCCTTATTGACGGAGTTCATTGGAAGAAATAGCTCGTTTGCTTGGACACGGTCAGTGACGAGTGCATGCAATTTCAGTGCTCCAAAAGGTGAAACTAATCGTACGAGTGATCCGTCCTGAACGCCTCGTTCTTTGGCCAGTTCTGGAGAAATCTCAACAAAAATGTCAGGTACCTTTGATTGAATCCCATCTGATTTATTTGTTAAATTTCCTTCATGGAAATGCTCAAGCATACGACCGTTGTTAATATGCAAATCATATTTTTCTGGAAATTCAACAGGAAGTACCCAGTCTGCTATCGCAAAACGCGCTTTCTTATCAGGAAAATTAAAGCCATCTACATAAAGAAGTGGTGTGCTAGCTCCATCTAAGCTACCCCATAGGAAGCTGTTCCATCCTTCTAGTCCTTCATAGCTGGCTTGCCTGAACAATGGAGAAAGGCTGGCCATTTCAGCAAAAATTTCACTTGGGTGGCTGTAGTTCCAATTAGCACCTAAACGGTTTGCAATTTCTTGTGTAATCCACCAGTCCTGTTTAGCATCTCCAAGTTCCGGAAGAGATTGATACAATCTTTGAACACGACGTTCTGTATTGGTGAAGGTTCCGTTTTTCTCAAGAGATGGCACACCAGGTAAAATAACATCAGCATATTGAGCTGTTCTTGAGAAGAAAATGTCTTGAACGACAAAGAAATCAAGTTGGGACAAAACTTCATGAACATAATTAGCGTTCGAATCCACAAGAGCCATATCTTCACCAACTAGATACATCGCTTTCATTTTGCCTTCTTCAATCGCATGAAGCATTTCAATGTTGTTAAGACCTGGGGTTCCGTCAATTTTTACCCCGTATGCTTTTTCAAATTTTGCACGGGCCCCATCATCTGTAATATGTTGATATCCTGGAAGCCAGTTAGGAAGAGTTCCCATGTCGCAAGCACCTTGGACATTGTTATGACCACGAAGCGGGTAAGCTCCAGCACCCGGACGACGGTAGTTTCCTGTTGCAAGCAGTAGATTTGAAATTGCAGCAGATGTGTCAGAACCACCTGTATTTTGGGTAACACCCATGCCCCAAAGGATACAAGTACCGTCTGCATCACGAATCATTTTGGCAATTTCAATCAATGTCTCTTTGGAAATACGAGTTACTTTTTCAGCATATTCAAGGGTGTATGTTTCAAGACTTGCTTTGTACTCATCAAAGAAGTTTACATTTTCATCGATAAAGGCTTGATCATGCCAGCCTTGGTCAATCAGATATTTGGTTACAGCCATGAGCCAGACTTGGTCCGTTCCTTGTTGTGGACGGATAAAAATGTCAGAACGCTCAGCCATTTCATTTTTCCGAAGATCGGCAACAATTAACTTTTGTCCATGAAGCTTATGGGCTCGTTTCACACGAGTTGCAAGTACGGGGTGACCTTCAGCTGGGTTAGCCCCAACGATGATGACAAGTCCTGCTTGAGCAATATCCTTGATGGTGCCAGCATCCCCACCCATTCCCACTGTGCGGAATAGACCATCCGTTGCAGGGGATTGACAGTAGCGAGAACAGTTGTCCACATTGTTTGTTTCAAATACTTGGCGTGCTAGTTTTTGAATTACATAGTTTTCTTCATTTGTAATTTTGGAAGATGAAATAAAGCCTACAGAGCCTTTTCCATATTCCTGTTTAATCGAACCTAGTTTACTAGCGACTAAATCAAGTGCTTCTTCCCAGGTGGATTCAACAAATGCACCATTTTTACGAATGAGCGGCTTTGTGATTCGTTCTTCAGAGTTGACAAAGTCCCAACCAAATTTTCCTTTTACACAAGTAGAAATCGCATTAACAGGGCCATTTGATGGTTGAACTTTTAGGATCTTCCGTCCTTTTGTCCACACTTCAAACGAGCAACCTACACCGCAGAAGGTACAAACCGTTTTTGTTTTCTTTGTACGGGTGTCACGCATCGCTGCTTCTATTTCAGAAATAGCAAAAATGCTGCTGTATCCAGGTTCGACTGCTTTTACTAAATCAATCATTGGAGTCAGGATGTCGGTTTCTAGACCTGACATAAATCCAGCTTCTCCAAGCATTGATTTTTCCATTAATGCGTTACAAGGACAAACCGTGACACATTGTCCACAGCCTACACAGGAGGAATCATTAATACTAGTTCCGGCATCCCAGATGACGCGAGGACGTTTGGCTTCCCAGTCAATGGATATCGTTTCATTGACTTGCAGGTTTTGACACACTTCCACACATTGTCCACAGGCAATACATTGGTTCGGATCATATCGGTAAAAAGGGTGAGACATGTCCACTTCATCCACGCTTACTTTTGGGGTGTACGGATATTTTTGATGTTCAATTTCCATTAATTCCGCTGTATTATGTAGTTTACAATTGCCGTTGTTGTTATCACAAACCGTACAGTATAGTAGGTGGTTTTCTAATATGCGGTCCATCGCTTCTGTTTGTGCCGCTTTTGCCTTTTGAGAATCCAATTGGACATTCATTCCATCAACTGCTTTGGTTGAGCAGGAGCGAACGAGTTTGCCATCCACCTCGACAATACAAGTATCACATGTTTGAATCGGATCGACTTCAGGTACATGGCAAATTTGCGGATGAGCGATTTCGTTTTGATTTAAAATCTCCAGTATCGTTGAACCGGAATCCGCTTTGTAATCGATATCATTTATTTTGATCGTAATGTTGGAATGATCCATTTTTAATCCCCCTCTTAGCTTTTAAACAAAAAAAACCACCATGAATACACATCCTAGGTTGGAGAAATGATGTGTGTTCATGGTGGAATAGAGTACTAGCAGAACTTACTAATATACCAATCCGATCCATTTATCATTTAATTTAACAATTGATAGAGCAATAACAAATTTATTATTATCATTCCATCACACTTTTTAATCATTATATCGTTGACTCCCAAAATATACAAGATACAAGACGCTGTAAATCTTTTTCCACTTTTATTTTTTTCATTGTTGCTTTATGATTAAAAAATTATAGGGGGATGTTTTTATATGTCTAAAAGAAGCTAAGTTGGTTCATCTTTTTAATGATATAAAAGTAGAGGAAAATATTGCCGTTTCAGTGTTTGTTTTTGATCAAAATATAGATAAGTAGGGAGAATGGTGATGTGAAACCGACAGTGGAGAAAAGGAAGGTTCTCAAGTTTACAAATGGAAAAATGGAGGAAAAAGAGGATACCATTGTTACGGAATTTCCTGTTACGATCAAAATCAATGAGCAAGAATTTGTTACGATGGTTTGTACCCCTGAATATATTGAAGATATGGTCATAGGTTATTTAGCATCTGAAGGCATAATCCGAAAATATGAAGAAATTAAAGACCTTTGGATTCAAGAAAAAGAAGGCTTTGTACATGTAAAAATGGATAAAATGAATCCGTATTATCAAAATTTCCAGAATAAGCGTTATATTACTTCATGTTGTGGGATGAGCAGACAAGGCTTTGTGTTTGTAAACGACGCTCTAACCGCTAAGAAAATGAATGAAATTCGAGTAACGATTACACCTGATGATTGTTTCCGTCTGATGAGTGACATGCAAAATGCGGCAACTATTTTTCACGAAACAGGAGGAGTCCATAACGCTGCACTATGTGATGTAAGCGGTTTTACCTTGAGTCGAATGGATATTGGGCGACATAATGCTTTAGATAAAATATATGGGTATTGTTTAAGGAATAATATTTCTATTACCGATAAAATTATTGTGTTTAGTGGACGAATCTCTTCGGAAATTTTGTTAAAGGTAGCCAAAATAGGCTGTGAGATTGTTCTATCCAAGTCGGCACCGACCCAATTAGCCTTGGAGTTAGCAGAGGAATTAGGCATTACAACGGTAGGATTTATTCGAAATGAATCTTTAAATGTTTATACATGTCCAGAGAGGATTCGTATACATGATAAGTATGAAAAGTGAGAGGTGAGAAAACATGCAAGATCTTGTTGTAGATACATGGCAGCGTCCGTTAAGAGATTTACGGTTATCTGTAACTGATCGCTGCAATTTTCGCTGTCGTTATTGCATGCCTGAAGAAATATTTGGAGCAGATTATCCTTTCCTATCTTCTGATAAAATTCTTTCTTTCGATGAACTGGAACGGTTAACACGTATATTTGTTTCCTTAGGTGTCCAAAAAGTCCGTATTACTGGAGGAGAGCCTTTACTTCGGAAGCATCTCCCTGAACTCATTTCTCGCTTGCGGTCCATTGCTGGAGTCGAGGACATTGCGCTGACAACGAATGGATCACTTGTTAAAACAATTTGCCTCTAAGTTAGCAGGTGCAGGATTATCACGAGTAACAGTTAGTCTTGATTCGCTAGATGATGAGCGCTTTGCTCAATTAAATGGAAATCGAAGTCAGGTAAAAAGAGTGTTAGAGGGCATTGAAGCGGCAGCTGAGGCTGGAATGAAAGTGAAAGTAAATATGGTTGTTCAAAAAGGAATGAATGATCAAGATATTCTGCCAATGGCCAATATTTTAAAGAGAAAAAGCATACCCTTCGTTTTATTGAATATATGGATGTCGGAAATTCCAATGGCTGGAGAATGGATGAAGTAGTGACTAAGCAAGAGATAGTAGATCGCATTGGAGCCGTTATGCCGCTACAACAGATAGAACCTAATTATGTAGGCGAGGTCGCCACTAGATTTCGCTATAGGGATAGTGATCAAGAAATTGGCATTATTTCATCGGTGACGGATTCTTTTTGTTCAACCTGCTCAAGAGCCCGTCTGTCTGCTGAAGGAAAATTGCATACCTGCTTATTTGCATCTAATGGAGTTGATCTTCGTCAGTTGCTGCGTTCAGAAAAGTCAGATGAAGAGATTGCTAAGGTGATTATAGATGTTTGGAATCATCGTGTCGACCGTTATTCGGATGAACGAGTAAAGGGGAGTAGTTCCAATAATCGTTCGAAAATAGAGATGTCCTATATTGGTGGCTGAGGCCGTAAGATAAGCGGAATAGCTCTATCTAAAAAAGAGGGACCTCACTTTAGCTAGTTCCTCGGATTCGCCTTTATTTTTGGTTTATTTCTAAAAAATAGTTGCCGCTTTTCCCTCCTGTTTTTTGCACTAGAAGGGTCTCTTTAATGACCATCGTTTTATCAACAGCTTTACACATATCATAAAAAGTAAGAGCTGCAATCGAAACAGCCGTTAGTGCTTCCATTTCTACGCCAGTTTTGCCGCTGCATTTCACAGTAGCTTGGATGATTAAATCATGTCCAACGGCATTTTTTTGATACTCAAAGGTAAAATCAACACCTTGCAGCATGATGGGGTGACACATTGGGATGATGTCTGCTGTTTTTTTGGCTCCCATAATTCCAGCAATTTGGGCTACTTGAAGAGGATCGCCTTTTTTAATGGAGCCATTTTGGATGGCTTCAAATAATTCATTTGAAAAAGAAATGGTACTTTGAGCAATGGCAGTACGTGTTGTGATGTCCTTTTGAGAGATATCGACCATCTTCGGTCTTCCCTCTTCATTCCAATGTGAGAAATCACTCATTCTTTCTCCTCCTTTGTTTGTTGAGAAGAAGGGTTATAGGTCACCCAGTCTTCTTGATGATTAATATTAGTAAATACTGAATCTTTAGCTGAAAAGTGCACCGTTCGTACGCGTATTTGGTCTAATAATAACCGTATTTTTTTTTCATTTTTGTCTAGCAGGTGTTTCATAGGAACAAGACTTCGACGATGATATAGAGCTAAGAGAGGATGGATTCGTTCTGCTTGAATTGGCACAATGGCGTCATACTCATCCTCCTCTGTTAAGCTAATCATCTTTTGTACGAAACTGGGAGTGACAAACGGAATATCACAGGATAATACAAAAAACCATTCGGCATCTTGTATGCTTGATAGTGCATGGTACATAGCAAATAAAGGGCCTTGATAGGTCTTGTCTTCGATAATAAAGTCGATATCATTTCGTTTGAAGGAAGGAAGCAACTGTTCATTAGTAGCAATGACAATTGGAGCAAGATTGTTTTCTGCCAGTGCAGCTACACTGTACTCATAAAAGCACAAATCATTCCACACTTCAAACATTTTCGGTTTTCCATAACGTGAGGACTTTCCACCAGCTAAAATGACACCTGCGATCTTCATTGTCGATGTAATTCCTCTACGAAATGCTGACAAGTAGGCAAAATGAGTTGATTCATCGCTAATTGTACCGCGTTTGTTGAGCCAGGCAGTGCATAAATTCCTTTACCGTTTCGACTACCGGCAACGGCTCTACTGAACATGGCTTTAGCACCTATTTCGGTAAAACTTAAAGAGCGAAACAGCTCTCCAAAGCCTTGCATTTCTTTTTCAAGCAAGCCAGAAACCGCTTCGTATGTCACATCTCTTGGGGTAAAGCCTGTACCTCCTGTGATGATGATGGCTTGAATGGCAGGATTCTCACACCACGAACGAATTGTATCTGTAATCGTCGATAAATTATCTTTCACAATTTGATAGTCGGATACAGTATGCCCATGCTTTGTCAAGAGATGTTGAATGGTTTGACCACTTTTATCATTCTCTTTTGTTCGTGTGTCACTAACCGTTAAAATAGCAGTACGGATAGAGAGGGATGGATTGTGGTGATGCATAGTATGTACACACTCCTTTAAGTAGAAGGTAGAATTGGTATGAATACTCCCGCCACTTAGGCTAACGCCTTGAAGTGGGGGTTTCTAATGTATCGAACATTTCCGAACGCTTAACATTAGTGGAGTTGACACAGTGGTGTGCAAAAACACCCAACCCCTCTATCCCATTGGTCTTGCCTTTGGGACTACTTGTAAAGTTGCGTGAAAGCCTATGCTTCACGTAAAAACGTAGCTTGGCTGTTTGGAAAGGCTTGAATATTTTACGTGGCAAAGCAACGATTCTTGCCACAACCTCATATGTTCAGTTATCAAAGAACAACTTACAGGATTATTTTACCATGCAAACACATGTTTCGCTACGCAAAATCCTCCCTACTCATTGGGCTATCGCCCTCCACATTCCTTGAGGAAGGGGTACTATCGCCTAAAATTGATAGATAAGTTTATTTAGTATTTTGGTTCTTACATATAGTAACATATTAAGGAGACGATGACATTGACAGAGCGCTATTCACGGCAGCAGCTATTTCAGCCTATTGGTGCAAATGGACAAGAAAAAATTAGACAGAAGCATGTGCTTATTGTCGGGGCTGGAGCATTAGGAAGCGCTAGTGCGGAAGCGTTTGTTCGGGGTGGAATTGGAAAGCTTACACTAATTGATCGAGATTATGTGGAATGGAGTAACCTACAGCGTCAGCAATTATATACGGAGCTTGATGCTAAAATGAAGCTGCCTAAAGCGATAGCTGCTAAGGAGCATTTAACACAAGTAAATGCTGAAGTCGAAATAGAAGCACTTGTGATGGATGCAAGTGGGGTTAATTTAGAAAATAGGCTCCACGATGTAGATGTAATCATTGATGCCACTGATAATTTTGATATTCGCTTTATTTTAAACGACCTTTCCCATAAGTATGATATACCTTGGGTGTATGGCTCCTGTGTAGGCAGCTATGGTGCGACCTATACGATTGTTCCAGAGAAAACACCTTGCTTACATTGTATTTTACAACATGTTCCTGTTGGAGGAGCTACATGTGATACAGTGGGAATTATTAGTCCAACTGTCCAAATTGTAGCCTCTTATCAAGTAGCAGAGGCATTGAAAATTCTTGTCGAGGACATTTCAGCATTGAGAAATACATTTTTAACCTTTGATGTATGGAGCAATCAGCATTATTCGATTAAAGTAGATAAAATGAACAGAGAAGGCTGTCCGTCCTGTGGGCAGGCTAGGACATATCCTTATTTGGCTTATGAAAACCAAACAAAAACGGAAAGATTATGCGGACGAGATACTGTCCAAATTAGACCAAGTAGAGTGATGCAATACAATTTTGATACATTAGAGAAACAATTGCAGAATCATGGAAAAGTAGATCGCAACCCTTATCTGCTATCGTGTCAGCTTGCAGAGTATCGCATCGTCATTTTTCAGGATGGTCGAGTGTTTATTCATGGAACGAATGATATTCAGGCGGCGAAAAATCTGTATTATCGCTTATTAGGTTAGATAAAAGGAGTGAGAATTATGGTAGAAAAACGAATCCCTATAGCTATAGAAAATTGTGTTCGTAAAGTAATGGAATATGCAAAGCAGGGTGTAAAGGAAACGGTATCCATTGAAGAAGCCGGAGGTCGTTATTTAGCAGAGGATGTAAGAGCGGACCATGATGTTCCTGCCTTTGATCGGTCACCGTATGATGGTTTTGCTATTCGAGCAGAAGATTCAGAAGCTGCTTCTTCGGAGCATCCACTATCCTTTAAAATCGTAGGAGAAATTGGGGCAGGCTATGTGTTCGATAGAGAGGTGGGAGCCTTTGAAGCGGTTCGGATTATGACAGGTGCCCAAATTCCTCAAGGCTGTAATGCGGTTGTCATGCTGGAACTCGCCCGAGAATATACAGAAGCTGGTCAAAAATTCATGGAAATTAAGCGATCCTATCAAAAAGGGCATAATATCTCCTTTCAAGGAGAGGATGCACAAAAAGGGACAATCTTAGTCAAAAAAGGGACGTATATTAATCCAGGGGTAGTCGCTTTACTAGCAACGTTTGGCTATAAAGGGGTTCCTGTTGCGAAGAAGCCTGTTATTGGTGTGATTGCAACAGGGAGTGAGCTGCTTGAAGTGGAGGAGCCACTTGTACCTGGGAAAATCCGCAATAGCAATGCGTATATGATTCTTGCTCAAATTGAAAGAGCAGGTGGAGAAGTGAAGTATTTTGGCAAACTAAGTGATGAGTTGGATACCTGTTTTATGAAGGTTAAACAAGCTTTAACGGAAGTCGATTTTTTAATTACAACAGGTGGAGTTTCTGTAGGTGATTATGATTATTTACCAGCCATTTATGATCGATTAGGTGCTTCTGTTTTATTTAATAAGGTGGCGATGAGACCAGGGAGTGTAACGACCGTTGCGGAGCTAAATGGAAAATTACTATTTGGTTTATCAGGGAATCCTTCTGCTTGTTATGTTGGATTTGAGTTGTTTGTTCGTCCTATTATTCGTACATATGTATTTAATGAAAAACCACATCTTAAAAGAGAAAGTGCCTGGTTGGGGGAGGATTTTTCAAAACCAAACCCGTTTACCCGTTTTATTAGAGGGCATATTTTCTTTGAGCAAGGCAAACTAATGGCTGCTCCATCTGGCTTTAATAAATCTAACGCTGTTTCTTCCTTGGCAGCAACAGATGCTTTCATTGTTCTTCCTGGAGGAACTCGAGGTTATCAAAAGGGAATGCTAGTAGATGTCCTCTTATTAGAAGATTTACAAGGAAGTGAATGGCCTTGGGAGAACATTGTTCCGTCTTACAAGTCGTAGGCTTTCAAAATAGTGGGAAAACGACACTTATGGAAAGGCTCATTAGTAGGTCTGTCCAGGAGAGATTACGTGTAGCGTCGATTAAGCATCATGGACATGGTGGAGTTCCTGTTCATGAATCACATGCAAAAGATAGTGTGCGTCACTGGGAAGCAGGAGCTGTTGTTTCTAGTATAGAAGGTGATGGAGTGCTACAGCTACGTCGGACGTATGAACGACTGGAGTCTTCCGAAAATCATAAAGCTGTATGAATTTTTTTCACCAGACGTTATTTTCGTTGAAGGGTATAAAAAAGAAGGCTATCCAAAGGCTGTGTTGGTTCGAGATGAACGAGATCTCGCTATGCTGGATACCTTAACAAATATTGCATGTGTGATTAGTCATGTGAAGCTAGGAAATAAGTTGGCTCATAACTATCGTGTTTTTCAATTAGATGAGGATGCAAGATATATCAATTTTTTAATGGAAGAAGTGGTGAAAAAGAGTGGGACAGGATTTATTTGAAATAGCGCATGAGCCGATATCGGTTGAGGATGTGATTGCTAAGGTTTCGAGAAGAGAAGCGGGTGCAATTACAACGTTTATTGGAACGGTAAGAGAATTTACCAAAGGAAAAAAGACGCTATCGCTCGAATATCAAGCCTATGAACCAATGGCTGTCAAAATGCTTCGTCAAATTGGCGATGAAATTCAGCAAAAATGGCCAGATGCACGATCAGCGATTACACATCGTGTAGGAAAGTTAGGCATCAGTGAAATTGCGGTTGTGATTGCTGTTTCCTCGCCACATCGCAAAACTGCTTATGAAGCAAATGAATATGCTATTGAACGAATTAAACAAATTGTTCCGATTTGGAAAAAAGAATGTTGGGAAGATGGAACGATGTGGATAGGGGATCAGCTAGAGAAGAACGAATATCCCAAAGGAAAACCTAGTGTGGAGGGGAAATTGTGATTACGATTTTATTTTTTGCAGGCATAAGAGAAGAAATCGGAGTAGAAAAGCTGCAGCTCGATAAAAAAGAGATAACCGTTGCAGAGCTAAAGCAATATTTACAAGCAGAATATAAGCTTTCCTCACTAAATCAAGTAATGGTGGCCATTAATGAGAGCTTTGTAACAGAGGATGAAGTTATACAAGATCAAGATACTATTGCCTTGATTCCACCAGTAAGTGGCGGATGAGGCAGTACAATAATAAACTGTACAGAAAAAGGAATGAGGAGCTGTAAAAATGCCTCATTCCTTTTTACGTATCATTTAGCGTTTTAAGCGCAAAATGTTTGTATGATGAAAGCACTTAATTATAAATATACCTGTCAACTGGGTTCTAATTTTAAAAAAATACATAGAGTAATTAAATAGATACTTGTTAATTATTAACAAATATATTATGTGGATTAAAATACTACTAATAATATGTTTATGCCTGTTGATATGGAAAAAGGTTGTCTAACTTTACTATTCGAGGAGCGGATTCGATGAAGGTACTAGTTTGGAACGAGTATCGCCATGAAAAGGAAAATCCGGTTGTTGCGAACATTTATCCGCAAGGAATTCATAGTGTGATTGCTGAATTTTTGCGAGGAGCAGGATTTGACGTTTCAACGGCCATCCTTGATGAGCCAGAGCATGGTTTGACGGAAGAAGCGTTAGCTGAAACAGATGTGCTTATCTGGTGGGGACACCGAGTACATGAGGAAGTGAAAGATCAGATAGTGGAACGGGTAAGAGCACGTGTGTTAGCAGGAATGGGGTTGCTTGTCCTTCATTCAGGTCATTTCTCAAAGGTATTTAAAGCATTAATGGGTACAACATGTGACTTAAAATGGAGGCAAGTTGGTGAAACGGAACGGTTATGGGTAATAGAACCTAGTCACCCTATTGTGGAAGGGATTGGTCCGTATATTGAGCTAGAGAAAGAGGAAATGTATGGAGAGCATTTTGATATTCCAGTCCCAGAAGAGCTTGTGTTTGTAAGCTGGTTTGAAGGAGGAGAAGTTTTTCGAAGTGGATGTACATATCGACGTGGAAATGGAAAGATTTTTTACTTTCGACCAGGACATGAGTCGTATCCAACGTATTATCATCCTGATATTCAAAGGGTCATGATCAACGCTGTTAAGTGGTTGAAGCCGATTGACCGA
Organism: uncultured Bacillaceae bacterium; assembly: GCA_963790055.1. GTDB lineage: Bacteria > Bacillota > Bacilli > Bacillales > DSM-1321 > Peribacillus. Next base: position 78,657 of record CAWBND010000009.1, on the reverse strand, counting down.
GTTCGTCCTGTATATGGAAATACACCTGCAATAGAATTAATCTCAAATAAGGAGGAATGAAGAGATGAGTAAAGTAAAAGTAGGTGTCATTGGATGTGGAAGCATTGCTAAGCATCGCCATTTACCTGAGTATCATGCTCATCCGAATGTAGACATTATTGCCGTTTGTGATTGTGTACCAGAACGGGCTCAAGCAGCAGCACAAACGTATGGTGCCAAAGCATATACTGACTATATAGATGTAATAAATCAAGAGGAAATCAATGCTGTAAGCGTTTGCGTACCTAATGCATTACACGCTAAGATGACGATTGCAGCGCTTGAAGCAGGAAAGCATGTGCTTTGTGAAAAACCAATGGCCACGACGCTTGACGAAGCAGAACAGATGAACCAAGCAGCCAATCAAAGTGGAAAACTGTTAATGATTGGTCATAATCAGCGGTTTGTCCCTTCACATCAGAAAGCAAAGGAAATGATTGCAAGAGGAGAACTAGGGAAAATCTATAGCTTTCGAGCCACATTTGGACATAGTGGACCCGAAAGCTGGAGCGTTGATGGAAAAGACAGTTGGTTTTTCAACAAAGATCTAGCAGCCATTGGTGCAATGGGTGATTTAGGTGTCCATAAGGCAGACCTACTTCGGTTTTTGCTTGGCGAAGAGATCGTTGAGGTGGGTGCATTTGCTGAAACAAGTGCTAAAAAAGAAACAAATGTAGATGACACAGCTGTATGCATATTACGAACGGCAAGTGGTGTGATCGGCACTCTTGCTGCTAGCTGGTCCTATATAAAAGAGGATAATAGCACGATTATATACGGAGAAAAAGCTATATTGCGGCTAGAGGATGATCTAACATACTCGCTTATTGTTCAACATCAGGATGGCAGAATCGAGACTTTTCAATTAGGAGCGATTCAGTCCAATGATGAGGGAGGACAGCATGATTCTGGAGTTATTCGGTCTTTTATTGATAGTATTGTGAATGGGACAGAGCCTCCGATAACGGGTATAGAAGGATTAAAGTCCTTAAACGTGATTCTAGCTGCAATAGAATCAAATGCTACAAAGAAAATGATCCAGTTATGAAGGAGTTTTACAATCCATGGATAAATTGAAGATGGGATTTATTGGTGTAGGTAGTATTGCTCAAAAAAGACATATTCCAGCCTTTAAACAATTAGAGGATAAAGTTGTCTTATATGCCGTTCATGATCTCAATGAACAAAAAGCACGGGACGTAGCCCGCGTGCATGGAATCGATAAGGTATTTAAGAACTATGAGGATATGCTTGCTGAAGTCGATGCTATTACAATTGCAACACCAAATAAATTTCATGCGGAAATTTCAATTGCTGCTCTTAAAGCAGGTGTTCATGTTTTATGTGAAAAACCGATGGCGATTACAACAGCCGAATGTGAGGCAATAACAGAAGCCGCTAATCAATCAGGGAAGGTGCTTTCGATTGCCTATCATTATCGATTTATGAAAGAAGCGCAAGCAGCGAAAAAAATTATTAAAGCAGGGGAAATTGGTGACCCCTATGTAGCCCGTGTTCAAGCATTGCGCCGTCGCAAAGTTCCAGGCTGGGGGGTATTTACGAATAAGGAGCTTCAAGGAGGAGGCAGTGTTATTGATTACGGCTGTCATTTACTCGATCTCGCCCTCTGGCTTATGGATAATCCAAAGCCTGTTGAAGTGACCGCTTCTACGTATAATTATGTGAGTAGAGCAGTCAATCAAGTAAATTTGTGGGGGCAATTTGATGCTTCACTTTTTGAAGTTGATGATCATGCGACGGCGTATATTAAATTTGAAAATGGAGCATCCTTGTTATTCGAAACGTCCTGGGCTGCTAATATTCGTGAAGAAGCAACGGTTCTTAGCTTATCAGGTACACAAGGAGGCCTCGACGTATTTCCGCTTATTTTAAATCAAGCGAAATATGGCATGCTTGTCAATAGTGAAGCGGTTTGGGTCCCTGGGCAAGACACTCCAGACCTGCAACAAGCAGAGAATTTTATCAATAGCTGCTTAGGCTATTGTGAACCTTTAATAAAGCCACAAGAAGCGATGTGTGTCTCTAAAATTATCGAAGCCATTTACAACAGCTCCGCAACCGGTCAAGTCATGACGATGAACTAGAAAAGCGGAAGGCACCCGTTTAGCGACGTATGGACAAATCCGTTCTTTTTAACAAACTTAATCAGAAGCCCCCTTCCTCAAACACTCGATAGAATGTTAGGGAGGGGATGAATGGCTTGTTTGTTCTTTCAAATAAAAAACAGTAAAAAGGGAAAATGCTGGAAAAGAAAAAGACAAACGCCTGTTCTTTTGGTAAAATATATGTATCCACTCATTTCGAGGTGAAAAACATGTATCGAACCATGAAGGTGCCTTTTCAAGCAAGTGCAACTACCATTCAAAGCCTTTTTGATATTCGACGTCTAGGTGGTACAATTTGGAATGATTGCGTCCAATTGGCTCGTTATTACTATCGTTTAGGCGGAGGATGGATCACCAAAAGTGATCTTCAAAAAGAATTAAAAGGGTTATATCCGTTGCATAGTCAAACGATCCAAGCAGTAGCCCATAAGTTTCTCCAAGCTAGAGATGCAGCAAAAGAAGCACGTAAAACAGGCCAGCATCAACGGTATCCTTGGAGACATAAGTTTGTATTCCATCCAAAATGGGTGGATCAGGCGTTCAAAATAGAAGGGAAGAAGCTCATTCTTTCCATGGGAAATTGGAACGGAAAACGACAACCCAAACTTATGCTTAGACTCCCTAAAGTCCCTGTTGGAAACGTGAAAGAAGTCGAAGTAGTGTTTGACCGTAAATGGTTTGTTTGTTTATCGTATGACAATGGAATCCAAGAAGAAAGCCAAAAGCAAGGTGTTACTGCAAGTATCGACCCTGGTGAAATTCATACGATTGCAAGTGTGACGGAAAACGGGGATAGTGTAGTGATTACCGGTAGATATATGAGAAGCATCCATCGATTGAGAAATAAAAAACTAAAAGAACTTCAAGAAGTAATGAGTCGTTGTAAAAGAGGGTCAAGGCAATGGAGAAAGTACAATCGTGCAAAGAAATTTGTTCTTTCTAAAAGTGAAGCTCAACTTCAAGATGCCTTACATAAAACGACCAAACAATTCGTAGATTGGTGTCTAAAACATGATGTCAGTCATGTAGTAATGGGGGATGTAGAAGGTATTCAACGCAATACGAAAAAGAAAAGAAAGAAAAAGACCAATCAAAAGATATCGAATTGGTCATTTGGAAAAGTGTATTCTCTTTTAGAATATAAACTAAAAGCGAAAGGAATTACGGTTGAAAAAGTAGACGAAAGGTACACGTCACAAACATGTCCTGTTTGTGGAAACCGCAAAAAATCAAACAACAGAAACTATACATGCAAATGCGGGTATAAAGAACACCGTGATATTCATGGTGCAAGAAATATTTTGACGAAAACGTTATATGGTGAAATGAACTATTTTCGTATTCATCATCCAACGTATCTACGACCTGTAATGTTGGCGTAAGAAGAAGGTTTTCTGCCAAAAGGACGTATGCTAGATGGGCAGAACCGCCCCTTATGCGTTGTGAAACGTATAGGTTGCTTACGGTGGGAGTTGGTTGTTGGGAAACATCTAACGCAAGCACCACTAAAGTGTATCAAATCATACACTTTGTTAGAGGATAACTACGGTTGAGGGTGTCGTGTACACCTAGAAGCATCCGCTTCGTTTCTTCTAGGTTATTCCTTACAACAAGAAACCCCTTCCTCAAGCGCGAACGCGATAGGTGGGGGAGGTTCATAAATAGGTGAGGTGGTAGAGCAATGAAGTTAGGTGTATTCACCGTACTATTTGCACAAAAATCATTTGAAGAGATGCTGGATTATGTGGCAGCATCAGGGCTTAAAGCGGTTGAAATCGGGACGGGTGGGTACCCTGGCAATAGTCATTGTCCACTAGATGAATTGCTTGAAAGTGAGGAAAAGCGGCAAGAATATCTCGATGCCGTCACATCAAGGGGGCTTATCATTAGTGCCTTAAGCTGTCATGGTAATCCGCTTTCCCCGAATCAAGTCTTTGCGAAAGAATCTGATGAAACATTGGTTAAAACGATTCACTTGGCTAACCTGTTACAGATTCCGGTTGTCAATACTTTTTCAGGGACCCCTGGAGATCATGAAGGAGCTAAGTATCCAAACTGGCCTGTTGCCCCTTGGCCTAACGAATATCGTGACGTTCTTAATTGGCAATGGGAACAGAAACTCATTCCTTATTGGAAAAGGATTAGTCAGCTTGCGCAACAACAGAACGTTAAAATTGGGTTGGAGTTACATGGGGGATTTCTCGTTCATACGCCTTATACACTGCTTAAGCTTCGTGAAGAAACCTCGGAGGCAATTGGGGCCAATCTGGATCCCAGTCATCTCTGGTGGCAGGGCATTGAACCTGTCGCTGCTATCAAAATTCTTGGTAGAGCAGATGCAATCCATCATTTTCACGCGAAAGATACATCTCTTAATCAAGATAATATTAATATGTATGGCCTTACGGATATGCAGCCGTATGGAAAGATTCAAACACGGGCTTGGAATTTTCGTTCTGTCGGTTGTGGTCATAGCTTGAAAGAATGGTCTGATATGATGAGTGCACTCCGCACATATGGCTATGACCATGTTGTGAGCATTGAACATGAGGATCCGCTGATGTCAATTGAGGAGGGTTTCCAACGTGCTGTTAAAAATTTAAATTCAGTATTAATTCATGACAGTCCCACTGATTTATGGTGGGTGTGATTATCCTATATCTGTCTATTTATGGGATAAAAGGAAACCAAGCTTTAAGATATTCACTTGGTTTCTTTGTGCTGAACGGGCGCCTTCCGCTTTTCTTATTGTCTAGCTCCAGGTGCCCAGCGCCTACTGGACTTCCCGCTCCTCCACTCGATAAGTCAACATCGAATCACTACCGCTCTTCGTGTTTCCTTTATCTCATACGGAGCGCTCCAGTCCATACGTCGCTGAACGGGCGCCTTCCGCTTTTCTTATTGCAAACTTACAATCTCTAAATCTTGTTTTTGTAAATATTCAATAATATCTGGTAAGGCATTGAGTGTTGCTTGATTTTCGTGCATGAGGATGATCGTTCCGGATGCATTTTGTTTTTTGATTGATTGGATAACTTTTTTGGAATTGCGGCTTTTCCAGTCTTCTGTATCAACACTCCATAATACGAGCTGGGATTTATGTTTTTTCATTAGGCTTATAGTGCTGTTATTTCTTGCCCCATACGGTGGACGAAAAAGAACGACAGGTTCACCGGTAATCTCTTTAATTAATTGATTGGTCTTTATAATCTCCGTTTCTTGTTCTTTAATAGGCAGTTTTGTCAAGAGTGGATGATTCATAGAATGGCTACCAATTGAAAATCCGTTCTTATGCGTATACTCTACATATTCTGGGTACTTTTTAACTCTAGTTCCAATATAGAAAAAGGTTCCACCCACTTTGTATTTCTTTAATGTGTTAACTAGTTTTTTTGAATAGATAGAAGGACCATCATCAAAGGTCAGGGCTACTTTACCTTTTGGAATGCTATTGTTGACGGTATTCTTTAATTCGGCAACCGGTACAGCAGGTTTTTTAATGGGCTGTTCTACGGGTTCTTTTACTTCTACTTTTTCTTCAGTAGGTGGCTTCGATGATGTTAGGATAACTTGCTTGTTAGATTGTTCCGCTTGTACGGGTTTTTTAGGTTCAAATGAGATATTCTTAAAGCCAATATAGCCGATTGTCATGACACAGACCATAAAAGCAACAGCCATCCACATAATCTTGGCGATAGGAAGATGCGAGTGCATATCTATAGACTCTTCCTCACTTTGCTCCTTTTCCTTGATTGATAAGAATGGCAAGGTTCGTAAATGTTTTACATCTTGAATTTGTTTTAGTACATGTAATGCCTCTGCATATTCTTTAGAGCATGCGAAATAAACCGAATCACTTTGATTGAAAGAGGTTCTAGTTATCCGGCTTATGTATTTGGTTTTGGAATAATCACAAGCTTGATAGAAAGATAGATATGTATGGTTTGCTTCGGATGTAGTTAAGGCTTGCAAACTGTCTGCTGTCACTTCGTCAATTTCCCACATGCATTCGACTTCTTCATCCAGTGTCCATTTAATTTGGAGAAAAGATTGATTCGGTTCTTTATGTATCGCTATAAGTTCAAGTGATTTTTTAGTGCTGACTGACATGTCGGCCCTCCTTTTCTATAAAATAAGTTGCAACTGTAAAATGACACTTCGTAAGAACAGGTGGAAGTTGCTTGATTAATAGTATATAAGAAAATATATTTGATATAAGTCTAATTTTAGCATAGTTACCACGAGCAAAGTGACAAGAAAATAGATAAATTCTTGTCAACATTTTAAGGGAATTGCTTTGATTGGCATTTGTTCCTTAGATCAGCCAAGACAATATGTTAAACAATTATTAAAAGAACAAGAATTTGATGGCATTCATATATGGAACCCATTAGATCCGAAGGCTAAAACGAGATTAGAATAAATTCTAATCTCGTTTTCTTGGTGTATAATTCAGTTGTTTACATAATTCTTTTAGTTCATCCTTGGTTAAATCACGCCACTGTCCAACGGAAAGTTCATCCAGGCGAATATTCATAATTCGAATGCGTTGTAAACTACGTACTTGGTATCCCAGTGCTGAGCACATACGGCGAATTTGGCGATTTAATCCTTGGGTTAGAATAATTTTAAACACATACTTAGACAACTGTGTGACCTTACAAGGCAATGTGACGGTATCTAATATTTCTACACCGGATTCCATTTTTTTTATAAATGCAGGGGTAATTGGCTTATCAACAGTGACGATATATTCCTTTTCATGTTTACCTTCGCTTCGTAATATTTCATTTACGATATCACCATCATTTGTTAGTAAAATCAAGCCTTCAGATTCCTTATCGAGCCTTCCAACATGGAAAATTCGAAGTGGATGATTCACAAAATCAATGATATTGCCCTTAATATGTCTTTCAGTTGTACTCGTAATACCGACCGGTTTATTAAGCGCTATATACACATACTGCTGTTCAACTTTAATTGGCTTCCCATCGACACGCACATCATCGCCTGGTTCGGCTTGACTGCCTAATTCTGCAACAACTCCATTAATTGTTACCCGACCTTCCGCAATCCACTTATCGGCTCCTCGTCTCGAAGTAATCCCTGATTCACTAATATATTTATTAATTCGCAAAAAAAGCACACCTTTACAGTAAATTTACTGCTCTAAAGATAACGTAAACGATAGGGTTTATTCAAGTGGTGAACGGTTGTAAGGAATAATGCCATGAGTATATAAAAATGAGGTAAAAACAAATTGGTCATAAGCAAAAATAAAATAATAAAAAGCGGGAATAATAAAAGAGAGAGACATACCTGTTTAAAAAATGAATTCTATGTGAACGTTTAGAGTCATTTTTTGTATGGCCTAATAAGTTTGGCTTAAATAAATGCTCAAATTAGCTTATAGTAATCATATAAAAGGTGGAAATAGAGGTAATTTTGTTTGTGTAATTCCTGTATTCCCCTCTTGGGATGACAGTTGAGCAAACGATTGCTAAGATAAGGCTATGTAAGGCTCTTTTAAGAGTTCATAAATGTGTAAGGAAGTAATGTTGAAATGGGACTAGCTAAAGTTTGTCACCAAGAAAGGAAGATTAAAGGATGAAGCATGAAAAAAGTAACAGAGTAGCGTTAATTGGTACAGGATTTGTAGGCTCCAGTTATGCCTTTGCTTTAATGAATCAAGGGATTGTAAACGAGTTAATCATGATTGACGTAAATGCAGCTAAAGCGAAGGGAGACGTAATGGATCTCAATCATGGAAAAGTATTTGCCCCTAATCCTGGCTATATTCGCTATGGGGAGTATAGTGATTGTGCAAACGTTGACCTTGTTGTCATTTGTGCGGGTGCTGGTCAAAAGCCTGGAGAAACAAGACTCCAATTAGTTGAAAAAAACTTGAATATCTTTAAATCCATTATTGATAGCGTGATGGCAAGTGGATTTGATGGTATTTTCGTAGTGGCAACGAATCCAGTTGACATTTTAACGTATGCGACTTGGAAATTTAGTGGTTTGCCAAAAGAAAGAGTGATTGGATCAGGTACAATTTTAGACACAGCTCGTTTCCGTTTCTCTTTAGGTGAATATTTTGGCGTCAATCCTGTAAATGTGCATGCATACATAGTGGGAGAGCATGGAGACAGCGAACTTCCTGTGTATAGCTCAGCTAATATTGGCTGTGTTCCTGTTTCAAAATATATTGAGCGGCATGAAAAATATAAACAAGAAGATTTGGATGAAATTTTTGTTAATGTGCGAGATGCAGCTTATAAAATTATTGAAACAAAAGGAGCTACATACTACGGCATTGCAATGGGTCTTGTTCGAATCACAAAAGCTATTTTAGGGAATGAGCATTCTATTCTAACTGTTTCTGCTTACTTAGATGGTCAATATGGTGTAGATGATGTATATATTGGGGTTCCTGCTGTTATTAATCGTAACGGACTTCATGAAATTGTAGAGTTAGATTTGAATGAGGGAGAACGAAATCTTTTCCATAATAGCGCTAAGGTTCTAAAGGATACATTAGCACCACATTTTTAAATAGTAAATCTTAGATGAGAGAAGTAAGCAATCAGTGTGCTTGAGTGAACATCATCTAAAATTAATAGAATGATACAATAGATAGCTCTTTCTATGTGAGCCTGTTGCATATTGCAGCAGGCTTTATCAGCCTCCCTCGCTAAAAATATACACCAATTGCTAATGTGCCCCCATTTCCTCATGATGTTTTCCTCCTAAGTGTGATACAATGGAGCATCTTAATCATGAAATAGTATGTGTTATTTTAAGAATAAAAAATTTGTCTCAACATGAATGAGAACGAATGTAAAATAGCCGCAAAAACATTTGAAAATAAAAGGAGATGAAAACATGTCTGATAAAAAAATGAGTCTTGCTGAAGCAGTTAAACAAAAATTAGCTCAAAAGCAAGCAGGCACTAGTCAAAAAGTAAAAGAAAAAGGTGTAGTGAAAACAGCGAAGCCATTAAAAAATCAACTAACTAAAAAGCCAAACAACCAGAAAAAACGTACGGGAGTTTAAGGAGTTCATGGATGACTCCATATAAAATGTGTTTATGAGGGAAGTAGGCTAATTTTTTAAAAAAGGTTCATAAATATGGTCAAATGTGTAAAAAACTGTTAATTTATAAGTATATTTGTCGCTCATATCTCATTTTGATTAAAATCTTTATAGTTTCGCTATTGCTATGTCTTAAATGTAAACGGATTGATATCGTATCCTGTCTTTTGTTTTGTTAAAATAATAATTTAGAAGTGGATTTTCCAAAAAAATTGTTAAAAAATAGCATGCAGGGGGGAATAAAGATGGAAGAACGGCTCATTCAAAAAAAATTTTATGAAACACTTGTAAATACCAGTGAGAAGCATCCAATTGAGTCTCTCGGTGAGATTTTTATAGATGAACAAAAGAAAGATATTCCGAATTTAACAGATATTCGTTTTGCGCAAGGAGAGGTGTATTTTTTACACCTTGACTATGAAGCAGCAATTTTTAAATGGGAAAATATGAGTGGGAAACTAAGTGGATGGGCACAGAAAAATATTGCTGATGCGTACTTCGAATTAGAGTTGTACGACACAGCAGAGAACGTATATAAATCTGTTGCGACTGAAAACTCGGTATTAAAAATGGAAGTGTGGTTACAATTATTTTCTCTGTATATTGTTGAATCAAAACATTCACAAGCTACCGATGTCATTAAAGAGGCTGTTCATTTTCAGCCAGATTATCCGAATGTAACGAAGATGGCGCGTGCATTTTTTGAGGAACAAAATGATTGGAGTAATGCAATAAAGCTGGCCGTCAATGAAAGTATCCGTACGAAATCATTGGCCTGGTTTGATGTAGTAAAGAAGTATATTGAACAAGGAGTCGCCCAAACATTTTCAACTACCTACTTTGTGGAAATGTTGGAATCTCTCTATCAACTTGATCAAATTCGCTTTGAACAGATGGCTGTAGCATTATGGAAAAACTATAAGTATTCTGACCTTTACTTTGAGTGGTTAGCGATGATAACTGAATTAATTAATAAGGTAGAGGGAAGTCGAGGAACTTCTTGGAGTGACTTGTCCCAGCAATATCAAGAAGCATTTTCACGTTTATTGGAAGGAAAGTATTTAATTCAAGAATTAAAGCCTATTATTCCTAGTTTACTAGAAAATTGGCTAAAGGTTTCAAGAGGGGAACAGGCCCTTTATGCGGCGGCAGCGATTGCTTCATGGAATGGAATCTTTCCTGATACGCTTCCTACACTTGTTGTTCAAGATGCAGAGATCTTATTAAGAGATTCAGGCAAAGTAAAAGGTGGCTTAGCAGCAAGTGAGAAGCTCTTTGAAGCTATTATTGCATGGGCAGAGGATCATGATTTAGGAGTAAGTAATAAGTTGAAGTGGATGGTAGAGGAACTACTCGATACGCAGTCCTACCGTCTTATGGTTGCAGGGAGTACGGGGAATGGTAAAACAACCTTTATTGAATCGCTTATTGATACCCCCGTTGTATTCGATAATCAGTCTGTTTTTGCTAGTTTCAAAGCTGCTGCTGAACTAGCCATATTTGAAATTACTGCAACGGAGAAAAAGGCTATTACAGATTTTTCTGATTGGAATGAAGAGAGTCACCAAAGCGATATCATTATTGAAGTGCAACTTCCAAGTGAATATTTGCAAAAGCAAGAACTACGTTTATTGGATATGCCGGGATTTGATGGAGAAAAAGGGATATCGCCTGAATTTCAACATTATTTGTTGGGCAGTGATGGGTTATTGTTTGTACTAGATGCAAGAGCACCGTTTACTGGTTCTGAACGCGATGCATTGTTAGAAATCCAAACAGTGGCACCTCAGCTCCCTATTCACTTTTTATTAAATACAATGGATATGGTTTATAGTGAACAAATGGCAAGAGAGATGGAAGACGAAGCATGGCGTAAAGTAAATATGTATTTTCCGAATGCGAAAGTATTTACTTTTTCGAAGAACTATGAAAACCAAGAGCAATTGAACGAGTTTGAAACGTTTTTAACCAATCAGTATCGTCAATCGAATTGGCAGGAAGTGCGTGCAGAGAAGGTACTTGCCTTTATTCGTCATACGTTAACCTATTTATTAGAAAAACGAACATCGACTGAAAGAAGATGGGAGCATTCTATTTCTTGGAATGAACAAATGGTTGGTAAGCTAAATGGGGCTTTGAATCAGCTGTCTGATTTGGAAAAAGAAAAAATGAACACTATTACGAAATCCTATCGTTTATATAAAGAAGAAATGAAAAATGAACTATTTGATAAAATACCAAAGATTTTACACGATTGCTCTCAATCCTTATCGGAAGATAGTGATTTTAGTCAAATTTATGTGCAGTTAGATCAGGAAATGAATGAAAAGATTCAAGAATATGTGAAGCATACGGTTATGCCAAATTATTATCGTTCATTGCAAAAATGGATTACGGAATCTGAAGTAGAATTTACTGAAGTACAGCAGTTTATGGATGAAATGAGTACGGGTTTTAATGAGATGTATCAAGAGGAACGGATTGGGTTGAATGGGGATTTCAAGGTGCTAGATGATTGGCGTCGAGATGCTGACCGAATGACAAGTGGTATTCGAATTGAAAATATCAATATTTTATTGCGTAGAACACCATCCCAATTATTGCTCAAAGGGGCTGGTAAGTTGTTAGGAGCTATTCAACAGAATAAGACTTCCATCTATAATCGCTATAAGAAATTTTTAGAAAATGAAGATTTCCTTGATGTGGCCAAAATCATTAGCGACCGTTTCTTTGCTCAGTTTGAATTGTTTGAACAAGCGTTAGAACGCGACATTATCCTATTCTTTAGAAGCTCATTTTCCGAGTTGCAAAAAACGATTGGTGAGACAGAAGCGGAAACAAAAGAATATCAAACTACGCTTGAGAAGATGAGGGAAAACCCAGAAGTCTATCGCGACCCAATTACTTTATTCCAAGTGAAGCTACGTCAGTTAGAACGCTTAGAAAAGGTTGAAAGGAAACGTTTAGCTCAGGTTCAACGTAATCGTCAGTAACACAGCCAAAAGGAAAATGGATGCAGTTGCCGCAGCCTTTATCGATCTATCTGTTTTAGGTGCAGGTAAACCGAATACCTTTGGAACATTTATCGGTGCCGTATTAAGTGAAAAAGAACTAACTCCAATTAATTTTGGGTTAGTTCTTTTTTTGCATATGATTCATTTATATTATTTTGAGATGGTCTGCCCACTGAGTAATATTCAATATGATAGTTACAAATATTTTTTATAGATAAATAATTGAATTATAACCATTATTTCTCTAAATGTAAAAAAATATTTATTTTAAAATATATTGACGTTGATAATCATTCTCTATTATAATCCTAAATATAAATGAAATTCATTATCAATTATATTTCAATAATTAAGGGACAGGGGAAATTATCATGAGAAAAAAAGAATTATCAGCTATTTTTGCCAGTTTTTTAATGGCGGGTACGGTTTTGACAGCATGTAGCACTAGCGATAAACCAGCAAGTGAAGGTACGAAAGAGAAAACGCAAGAACAAACAGTAAATAAAGAAGAAACAAAGAATGAATCAGAAGAAAAAGAAGTGAATTACGCTCAAGTGTTCCAAGATGCTACTGCGGAGTTAGAAAAGGCTAAAGAAGGTAAAGAAGTAGACTATGATAAAGTAACTGAACTTTATACGAATAACCTTCAGAAGTTAGTACAAGACAGAGATGCAGAATTCGAAGATACATTGGATCAGCACATTACAACCGCCCTACAAGCTGGAAAAGAAGGTACGATGGACAAGGTCGTTGTTAAGCAATTATTTGATAAACTAATGCAAAAAGTCTTTTATACAACGATGAAACATGAATTTACGGAAGTAGATGAGAACTGGGGCAATAAAGAAAAAGTAACAAAGGAAATTGAAGAAGCAAAGGAATATTACGCAATTCTTCAATCTACAGTAGAAAAACGTGATGCGGCTTATGGCACAAGCATGGTGGACGCAATTGCTGGCGGCTTTGATGAAATGGAGAAAGCTGTAGAAGCAGATGACCAATTAGGCTTCGCGCTTGGTAAGCAAGTCGTGGATAAAACACTTATGAAAACTTTCTATTTTGCAACGGGTGCCGTTCCAAATGGTTATGCTACAAAAGCGGCAGAGGCGGCAAAGACAGATAAGGAAGAAGCAAAAGTGGAACAAGCAGAAGGTTGGGCTTTCTATCAATCTTTATTCAGTTACTTAAATAAACATGCTGAAGAAGAAGCAGCCTTCATTCAACAGCAATTTGATTTACAAACAGATATTTCAAAATTAAATCCTGAAGAGGTAAATAAAGCATTCGTTCGTGGCTTCTCTAAAATCGCACTTGATGAATATAAGGAAAGTGAAGAATTTTGGGGAGAAGATAAATCTCCAATTACAGCATTAGAAGGTGCTCTATTTATCGACATCATTGGTGAAGATATTAAAGGATTGATTGGGGAAGCAGAATACAGCAAATTGACAGAAACAGCACACCAATATTTAGAAGCAGCTAAAGCAAAAGATAAAAAAGCTGGTGAGCCATTGCTGAAAGAACTTCAAGCAACTTTACAAACAGTTATTGAAAAGGCAGAATAATCATTATTTTGCTTGGAAGGAAGCCTTGTGAAGAAAGCAAGGTTTCTTTCTATGTTTATATAGTTATACTGATTGTGAGATGGATTCACAATAATGGAGTGTTCATATGAAGATTATTGTAACAGGTGGTGCCGGCTTTATCGGAAGCCACCTTGCTAAGAGATTAATTGAGGAGAATCATGAAGTATATGTTATAGATTGTCTTCATCCATACTATTCACCTGAAAGAAAACGGAAACAGTTAGAGCATGTTGGGCGTTTCGGGTCTTTTCACTTTATACAAAGGGACCTTTTAAATCGAGAAGAAACGGTAGAAGTATTTAAACAAATTTCTCCACATGTAGTGATACATTTAGCAGCTTTACCTGGTGTAGCCTATTCAATTGAAGAACCTCTTACATATGTTGATTATGATATTAAAGCAACGATTAATGTACTTGAGGCTTCAGGTAGAGCAGGTGTTTCTAAGGTGGTGTTTGCTTCTTCCTCATCTGTTTATGGAAATCAAGCGGGGCCCTTTAAGGAAGAAATGGCAACCGGGAACGTTATTTCACCCTATGCAGCTTCGAAATTCTCAGCAGAATCTTTTTGCTATGTGTATGAGTCCATATTTGGTTTTCAAGTACATATATTACGATTTTTTACGGTATATGGTCCATGGGGACGCCCTGATATGGCAATTGGTATCTTTATCAAAAAGTTAATGAAAGGGGAGGAAATTACCCTTTTTGGTGAAGGGCGAGCTCGTGATTTTACCTACATAGATGACATCGTGAATGGGATTTATTTGTCAATCAACAAGTTAACGAAAAGTGAAGTGATTAATATTGGATCCGGAAGACCGATTATGATGGATACCCTATTAGTTGAATTGAAACGTCACTTTCCTGCCATGAAAATAAAGAAAGAAGCTTCTCGCTTGGGGGACGTTGTCCATACGTGGGCAGATATCGGAAAAGCAGAACGATTATTAGGCTATGAACCAAAAGTGGATTTTAGTAAAGGGTTATCAGAAACAGTGAAATGGGCTAAGGAAAATGAAACAATTCTTTAGGCTCGGTCCTGCTGTTTTAATCCTCATTGTTTTTATTTTCTTAACTTTTCAGTATTTTGATGCGAAACAGATATGGAACGGTTTAATAAAATTACTTGAGCACCCTGTTTTGCTTGTCAGCATATGGCTTGTGTATTTCTTTTCCTTTTGTTTAAAAGCAGTTGCCTGGCAGCTTTATTTAAAAGGAAAAGTTCGATTTTCTACCTGTCTTTTGGGGATTTTGTATAGTTTATTGGTGAATCACCTATTTCCCGATAAAAGTGGGAGATCTAGTGAGGGCCAAAGTGTTAAGTATGAGGGATGATAAGGTAAATGATGAGGAAGCTTTTCATTCAGTCTTTGTATTAAGATTTCTAGATATGCTTTGCTTAATAGGAATTACTTTGACAGGTTTGTTAAGCCTGAATGTCAGCTTTAAAATCCCTGTATGGAGCATCGGAGCTGGTGTTATTTTCTGTATTATTGTTTTATCCGTTTTATACAAATATTTTCCTGATTTTATACAAAGGCATTTCTCTCTATTTAAAAGTGCTTTTTCAGGAAGAAATGGCTTGGCTATTATACTCATTACCTTTTTGAGTTGGGTTTTAGAAGGTGGAATTCTGTATGGTACGGTCCTCGCGCTTCAAGGAGAGCTATCTGTTTGGGGAGCGGTGTTTGCAAATAGCATCACCATTGCTGGACAGCTTTTTCAAATAACACCTGGTGGCATCGGCAATTATGAAAGCTTTCTTGTATTTGCTCTTGGTTTATTTGGGTTTCCTCTGACAGAAGGGTATACGATTGCGGTTATTACCCATTTCATGAAATTTTTATTTTCTTATATGGCTGGAGCAGTTGTTATATTGATTTATCCTATTTCTTTTAAAACAATAAAAGGATGGGGGAGAGTAAAAGGAGTGAGGGAAAAGTGAAAAGTGCATCTAAATTTGAAAAAGTCGCTGCACGCTGTTGGAACTTATTAAATGAAGGCAAGCCATTTACACCCATATTTGTCGTAGGGACGATGATTTTATTCCATGTTGGAATGTTGGGCACACCAAAAGTAGTCTTAGATCTTTTATTAGCCTTTGTTTATGTAATTCCGTTATTAGTTATCTATTTTATTTTTGATTTTCCACTTTTTTTAAGGAATTATTTGTGGATTCCTTTTGTTATTTTTCTAGTCATTTGGAAAGATATTGATATATCACTTGCATTATTCTCAGTCGCTCTTTATTTCTTTTTTACGGTCTTTTTTTGGGGAACCTTATACTACCACTTAAGAATAGGGACGTCTTGGTTGAATTTCACTCGTTTTTGGAAGCTTGTGTTAAAAAATAGTGATTCGACAAGCGGGAATGCTCAAGAGCAATTGCCAAAGTTTTTATTAATCCTGTCTATTTGGGAAATGGTGTTTGAAACAAATCGGGCTGGTGAATCCTTTAGTATTCAATCTCTCGTGATTTTTTATGCGTTTATACTCGTGTTTGCCTACATCATGCATCGCTATTTATTTGATTGGAAGCCAAAAGCATATGAAACCTACTCAAAAGATCAGGGGCCGCAGCCGGGAAAAGCCATTTCTGATAAAGTCATTGTGATTGTAGTGGATGGGATGAGAAAGGAACGTTTTTATGAAGCCAATACGCCTTTTTTAGATTTCTTAAAAGATAACGGCACAGAATATATGAATATGGAAACCGTCTATCCTGCAAGAACCGTTGTTTGCTTTAGCTCGATGTTCACGGGGACCTATCCATTTGAGCATGGCATTACCTCCAATATGGTGTGGAAATTAGGAATTAAAGTAGAAAGTATTTTTGATTCATTAAGAAAAGTCGGCAAAAAGGGCAGACTCCTGGGAATCGCTCATTTGGTTGATTCGATGGGGGATGATGTTGAAACGGTTACCGCGGTCATGCATAAAGATAAAGCTGACACTAATATTATGGAAAGAGCAAAGAAAATCATGAAGGAGCAGGACCCTGATTTGTTTATTGTTCAAATGATTGGAACAGATCAAACCGGTCACAGCCAGGGAGTTTTATATGATGAATATTTGCAAAAAATCCATGAAGCGGATGTGTTAATTGAAGATTTCGTTTCTTGGCTGGAGAAGGAAGGTAAAATGGACAATACGACGTTATTCATTTGTGCGGATCATGGCCAAGCCGATGGGATTGGTGGACATGGTCATTTAGATGAAGGGGAACGATATGTGCCATTTATTGTTCACGGTCCTCAGATTGAAAAGGGGAAAAAAGTCGAAGAAAAACAGAGCCTTGTGTCCTTGGCACCAACGTTATCTTACTTATTGGGAGCGCCTTTTCCTAGTCATAGCCGAGGTAGAGTATTGTTAGATGCAATTTGTCAGAAGGAAGAGAATGAAACATGAACAAACAGCAAGTCATTGTTTTTTTACCTGCATATAATGAAGAAGAATCGATTGGACACGTTATTAAAAGGATTCCTAGAGACTTTCATCATCAAGTCGAGGTTAAAGTGTTAGTGATTGATGATGGGTCACAGGATCATACAGTCCATGTAGCGAAAGAAGCTGGAGCGGATTATATTGTTAGTTTTGAGGAAAACAGAGGGTTAGGAGCAGCCGTTCGAGCAGGATTAAAGGAAAGCTATGAAAGAGGTGCAGATATTGCGGTCATGATAGATGCAGATGGAGAATATCCTGCTAACCAGATCCCAGATTTGTTAGCTCCTATATTTAGAGGCGAAGCGGATTATACGATGGGTTCTCGTTTTTTAGGAACGATAAAAGGAATGAAGCTTCATCGCCGTCTCGGTAATTATTTCTTTACCTTCGTTCAGAGTTTGCTTCTCAGAAAATG
Organism: uncultured Bacillaceae bacterium; assembly: GCA_963790055.1. Classification (GTDB taxonomy): domain Bacteria; phylum Bacillota; class Bacilli; order Bacillales; family DSM-1321; genus Peribacillus. The sequence continues at coordinate 60,936 of CAWBND010000009.1, read as the reverse complement.
GATGTATGATGGACAGTCAGGGATGCGCGCTTTTACAAGAGAAGCGCTGGAACATGCGGAAATCGTCCATAATTATAATTATGCACAGGTTTTAACCTTGAATCTCGTCAGAAAGGGTTTTCGAGTCAAAGAAGTTCCTATTCAATATCAAGTTCGTTCGACGGGAGAATCGTTCATTACCTTTAAAGGATATCTATCATCCGTCATTCCAGCTATTTGGAAAGAAATAAATAGACCTGTTCAAAAAGTAAAAATCGATGTACATGCTCATCAGTTGAAAAATATGGAGGTATATCAATTAGAGGGAAATCAAGGGGAAAATGTATATAGTGCAAATAGAAATTGACAAAGATAATGATAATAAATATCATTATCAAGTAGGAGGATAACTGATGAAAAAATTTTTACTATCTTGTTTCTTGTTAATATTGATGCTGGCCTATTCATTCCCGCTTTCTGCTAAAGCCTATACATATGGAGATCCAAACGAAGAGGCATTGGCAGAAGCGTATAAAAAAATGGTGATTGAATTAGACAAAAACCCTCCAGATTATGTCACAGCGGAAAAGCATTTTAACACTGTTAAAGAAGAAGTTGATATGCATATGGGATCGGAGCCGTCTGAAGTGATTCTTCAGAATCTTGAAAATAAAGATAAAGAACAAGCGATTAGTAATTTAGATCAACTTCTTGTGTTAAATATCGCAAGACGTTTAGAAAATGTTGATAAAAATTTCTCCGAGTACGAAACAAGCAAGCGTTTATTAGCAAAGGGATTTGCAACATATGAAGCACTATCACCAAAAGTTGAAGCAAGAAACCCTGAAGTAGATAAAGAAATTAAGTCAGAATTTGATAAAGCTCTAAATTCATTAGGAAATCCAGGACTTTTTGGCGTTGGCCAAAAAGAAGCGGATCAGAAGGCTTTTGATGCTAGTAAGGATCAAATATTTTCTTTACTTCAAAAAGAATTTGACTTAAAAAGTCTGAAAGTTGGACATTTTACAGAGTCTGAAACTAATGTAAGTAGCCAAAAAAAGGATTGGACGGATATTTCTAATTTACGAAATTGGCTTCCATTAGTAATCATCGTTGTAATCATTGTTGCTATTGTCATTTTTACGATTAGAAAAAGGAAAATGAACTCATAAAGATTTATAAGGACGCTTATGCTTTTCTTATGGAGAGGAGAACAATTTATGGAGATACAAGCTTTATTAATTACCTTCCGTGAAGTCCTAGAAGCGTTGCTTATTGTAGGAATTATTACAACGTATCTGAAAAGAATGGGGCATAGCCATTTTACCAAGTATGTTTGGCTAGGAGCGGGTCTTGCTGTACTAGCTAGTGTTGGTGTAGCAATGCTATTCCAGGTTGTATTAACAGGCTTTGCTGCAATGGGCAGTGAGATGTATTTGAAGATAGGGATTATGTTGATTTCTGCCGTATTGTTGACACAAATGGTTTTTTGGATGTCGAAGCATAGCAGAGATATGAAAGGCAATATGGAAGGAAAAATGGATCAGTTTATTACAACGGGTAATGTAGTTGGTATGGTCGTTCACTCATTTCTAGTTGTCCTTCGTGAGGGGGTGGAGACTGTTTTCTTCTTTGCGGCAATTACTGGTGGAAATATTGGCGCAGCTATGAAAGGCTGGGGTGCCATTACTGGAGTCATTATTGCTGCCATTGTTGCGTATTTCTTCTTTAAAGGAACGATGAAGGTTTCTCTTAAAACATTCTTTAGAGTAACCGGTATTTTTATCATATTGATTGCGGCAGGTCTCTTAGTTCAAGCGATATCGATGATGCAAGATTTAAATATCATTGGGAGTGTTATACCACATTTATATGATTTAACGTGGTTTCTTCCAGAACATCCAATCGATTATGATCACTATTTACGTGATCACGGGGTTGCCCCGATTCTATCGGGGGATATTGGTATTTTTCTTAAAGCATTATTCGGTTATGCCTCTATGCCATCTATAGAAGAGGTCATTGCGTACATCGGTTACTTTGTTGGGATCTATCTATTAACGTCATTTAAGTCCAATGGAAGCAAGGGGAATACTAACAAGAAAGAAGAAGAAACAAAATTAAAAGTACAGGCAAAATAAAAATGATTTTCCCCTCTGATAAAAGTACAAGGTGTTTCCTTGTGCTTTTTCCATGTACATATAGTTTATAAATTGGGAAATGGTGATCGAGAATGAAAAAGGAAAAACAAGTGGTTACACGGTCTAGCCTATTCAATATAGGCATTGCTCTTATTAGCCTATTTTCGATAACGTTTTTATTTTGGATTCAAATAACTCATGTCAATGCTTTTGCTTCTACATGGGATCAGGTGGATTTTGCGCTTGCGTTAGATCGATATGATTTGATGGCGATGCAGCCTCATTTTCCAGGGTATCCCTATTTTATTTTAGGTGGGTATTTGATTCATCAATTTATTGAAAATAGGGTAGCTTCACTGACTGTTTTTAATATTTTAGCTTATTTGAGTGCGTTGTATCCCATGTATAAACTTGCAAGGAATTATGTTTCGAAGTCATATAGTTTATGGATTGCTTCCATCATCTACTCCTCAACCTATGTTTTAGTAATCGTCAATCAACCCGTATCAGAAGGAGCTGCCCTTGCTGCCCTCTGGTGGTATTTTTGGAGTATCCATGTAGCGATGAAACGTACAGGGATAGTGATAACCAGTTTGCCGTCACTGTTTCTAAGTATATTGTTAGGCATTCGATTATCCTATATGCCTTTCACTGTAGGTTTGCTTTTCTTGTTTTATAAAAAGTGGAAGTATAAACAAACTACATACAAACAAATTGTTGGCTTTTTTATATGGACGGTTATGTGTCAGTCTATATGGATTGCCGCTCTTGTGTTTTCTGAAGGAAGTCTGAAAGGGTTTATAAAACTTTCTTTGGCTTTTACTAGCGGTCATTTTAATGATTGGGGTAATACAGCTGTTACCAGTGATGTATCCATTTTAGAAAGAGTAAAAACATTATTACTTGATAATGTTTTATGGACGGGGGTGTTCTCTCAAACCATTTTGTTAGCCATATTATATGGCATACTTATTAGTTTGTTTATATTTCGATTTAAATCAAGTGCTCTAAAAAAAGATTTTACTCAGCAATTGGCATGTATGATGGGTGTTTGTTACTTGATCTGGGCTATTTTTGCACAAAATATTGATAAACCTAGGCATATTCTTCCGTTAGTTATCCTTTTTCTTTTTATTTTATTGATTCATGTATTAAAAAGGATTAGGAACTCTGTCACATACATTCTTTGTTGTCTAATCTTGGTTGCACAAATGTATCACTCATCGATGCTGATTAAACAACAAGCGAATGACATTCCAGCTACCTATCAACTAGCTAACTATTTACAGTCTCTGGACCAATCAGCTATTGTTTATGCCTGGGAAGAAACGAGGGTTCTACAGTATATGAATAGTACAATTCCCTACAAAAAGATACAAACGTATCAAGTTTTTCTACATGATCGATCTTATTACCAGAACAGAAGAATTTTACTAACGAATAAGGTAGTAGAAGGATTTAAAGCACAAGGCATAAACGTAACTGGTAAGATTAAAAAAGTAAGGGAGTTTCATTCTAATTCTATTTATGACCCCATATATAACGATATTGTGTTGTATGAATGGAACGAATAAGAATTGGAAATTGTCCAATAAGGTTTTCTTGTCTAATGATATAGGCAAATCTTCACGTTATCGTTATCATCAATCGTTATCTATAGTAGTTGTTAGAATAGGAAGTAAATGAAACCAATACTACACATATCATGCATATTCTTCGTGGTACAATAATAGAAAATACATATATTGTTCCAAGAACAAACATAAATTGAGAGGTGCCATTGTGAAAAGAACAGTTACCGTTTTTGCAGTACTGACATTGTTAGTAATGATTGCAGGTTGTACATCAAGGAATTATGAATCCAATATGGAATTAGGAAAAGAGCAATTACAAGAAGAAAATTATTTAGAGGCATATGAAGCCTTTGCCGCTGCGTATAAAGATAATGAGTCGACAGAAGCGAAAGAGCTAAAAGAATTATCGAAGCTTTTGGCAGATGGAATCAATCAATACAAACAAGAAAAATATAAAGCAGCGCTTACCTTCTTTGAAAAAGCCGCCGGTTATGAGGCAACAACAAAAGCAGGGAAGCGATTAATTGTTAAAGCAGATGAGTGGGTTAGTGAAGTCGATAATATCCAGAATGGTTTAGCCCCTATACAAGAAGGGCAATTAGAACCTGATGATCCAGCTACACTTGAGGAAGGGAATATGGAAGTACCAGAGGATGAAGAAAACGTTGAAGATACTCCAACACCTTCTAATCCAGATGACTCTGTTGAAAATAATGATAGTGCTAATCCAGATAATTCTGTTGAAAATAATGATAGTACTAATTCGGACAATCGGGATGAAGCTAATAATAGTACTAGCAAAATAACAGTCCAAGAAGCAGAACAATTAGTGAAAGATTTTATTCAAATTGAGGAGTATCCGCAATTACGAGTACAATATGATCATGATGATGAAAAGGGCAACTATATTTTTCAAGTATTTGAAAGTGTAGAAGATGGTCAAGGAGGGCATACCGCTACATGGGGCTGGTATGGAGTGAATCCTACGACAAAAGAAGTAGATGAGATTATGTGAAAATAAGGAGCCTCCTGTGGAGCAGCTCCTTATTTTTTAGAGTTCGTTTAAAAATTCTCTCACTGCATCTGCTGTTTTGGCGTTTGCACTATGCAAATGAGCAAATTTTGCGATATATCCAAAAATTCATTTTGTTCTTGCATACTGTAATAAATGAGTTAATAATGGAGATAACAATTAAATAGGTTTACAAATAGGAGGAAATGCGATATGAACAATCTAGCTAAACAGTTGAATGACAAAATTGTAGCAAACAATTCGAACGTATATGATATGTTATCAGAGCTTGGTAAGAATCTATTTTATCCTAAAGGAATTCTTAGTCAAAGTGCAGAAGCGGGGAAAAAGGCAACTCGTTTTAACGCAACCATCGGTATCGCTACTGAAGGAAGCGTTCCGATGCACTTTAAACATATCCAAGAACACCTTGATTATGATCCTAAGGATATTTATCCATATGCCCCACCTTCAGGAAAACAACCGTTACGTGAAGCTTGGAGAGAAAAGCAATTAAAAGACAATCCTTCTTTACAAGGCAAAAGTTTTGGGATGCCAATCGCAATAAATGCGCTTACACATGGATTAAGCATTGTAGCAGACTTGTTTGTAGATGAAGGGGATACCATTATTACACCTAATAAATACTGGGGAAATTATAATCTAGTGTTTAATACACGCAGAGGCGGTAATGTGGTAACGTTTGAACTATTTGATGAAAATCGAAAATTTAATGTTGCTGCTCTTAAAGAAAGCTTGTTACAACAAAAAGAAGCTGGGAAAGCGATTGTTCTATTAAACTTCCCGAATAACCCAACTGGTTATACTCCTTCTAAAGAAGAAGCAGACGGAATTGTTTCTGCTTTATACGAAGCTGCTGAAGCAGGCATTAATATCGTTACTCTTCTTGATGATGCGTATTTTGGCTTATTCTATGAAGACTCTGTTAAGGAATCTCTATTTGCTCAATTAGCTGGTTTACATGCTAAAATTTTGCCTGTAAAGGTTGATGGAGCAACGAAAGAAAATTACGTTTGGGGACTTCGTGTAGGCTTTATTACATATGCCTCTGAAAGTGAAGATGTATTGCATGCATTAGAAGAAAAAACAAAAGGTATTATTCGTGGAACAATCTCAAGCGGTCCTCATTTATCACAAACCATCATCTTAAAATCTTTACAATCAGAAGAGTTTGATCGTGAAAAACAAGAAAAATTCGAAATCATGGCAGGTAGAGCAAGAAAAGTGAAACAAGTTCTACAACAAGATAAATTTAATGAAGATTGGACATACTATCCATTTAACTCTGGATATTTTATGTGTTTACAATTGAAAAATGTAAATGCAGAACAACTTCGCGTTCATTTATTAGATGAATACGGCGTAGGTACAATCGCGATTAACGATACAGACTTACGTATTGCATTCTCTTGTGTAGAGGAATCAGATATTGAAGAATTATTCGATTATATTCAAAAAGGTGTAAAAGATCTTACAACAAGTAAATAAGATTGGTTAGTCAATTCAAGTAAAAGAACAAAGAGTTTGTCGGTAAAGCGCCGATAAGCTCTTTTTTCATAGGATAAGGCTAGTCTACGTTGATATCGCTTTTCTAAAGTGGATGGGGAAATTAATATGCAATTGGATGGTTATTTTTAGAGAATCTATATTATAATTAAGTTGAGCTATCTCTCTTTATAATATTTTAGAAGTTTAGTTATACGTCTACTATTCAGGAAACCGCTTTACTGTAAAACATTACATGTTATATATCCTGGCATTATTAAGTAAAAGATAAACGAGATTATTATTCATTTAGATAAACTAACTTATGGATTACAGGGAGGGGTTTAGATGCCAAGATGGTTAAATAATACGTGGTATATCATTGTTGCCATAGTCACTATGGGATGTGCCATGCAAGGTGTTGAATGGAAATCAAATGAGAAGAAGGTTAAAAATAAGCAGCCTGGAAAGTACTCACTCTAGCTTGGAAAATATCACTCAAAAGGAACCCTCAACTAAAGGACTTTTTTATCCTTTAGTTGAGGGTTTCGCTCTGTATACCGTAGGAATTTCAATTAAGGATGTAAATTATAGTATGCTAAGATAAATGTACTGCAAATATAACGTAATTAAAAGGATGGATTGACATGGACTGGAAAATTAACCGTCAGGCCAAGAAGCCTATCTATAAACAAATTGCCGAATATATTGAAAATGGAATCGATGATGGAACATTCCCACCCGATCAACCCTTACCTTCTGAGCGTGCTTTAGCCAATGAATTGCAAGTAAATAGGAGTACCGTTGTAGCGGCTTATGATGAACTAGAGGCTAATGGTTTAATTGAACGGAAAAAGGGGAGCGGGACGACCATTAGTAAGGATATATGGGGAATGACCCAAAAGCGTACTCCAAGCTGGAATAGATATATTGAAGCGGGTTCATTTTTACCGAATGTACCTGTATTACAAAGACTTCGTAAAGAAATGGTTGAACACAAGCTAATCAATTTAGCTAGTGGAGAACTGTCAGAGGATTTGTTTCCTGTTCAATTCTTAAGAGAAATGATGTCTGAGAGATCCTTTGTTGGAGGGTTAGGCTATGACCATCCACAAGGCAATCATCATTTAAGAGAAACGATTGTCAATCATGTAAAGCAGTATAGAAAAATCGAAACGAATCCTTCTTCGATCCTTATTACTTCCGGAGCACAACAAGCGTTGTATCTTGTCGTTCAATGTCTGCTGAAGCCTGGAGATGCTGTTGCCATTGAAGATCCATCATACAGTTACAGTCTTCCTATTTTTCAATCGGCTGGTGTAAGAACCTTTCATTTACCTGTAGATAAGGATGGCATTAACCCTGAGGATATCGTAGACCTTCATAAAAAACACCGAATTAGAATGATTTTTTTAAATCCTGCTTTTCAAAATCCTACAGGAACTTTGCTTCCTACCAATCGACGTAAAAGAATCATAGAGATTTCATCTGAGTATGGAATACCCATTATTGAAGATGATCCTTATAGTTTAACAGCTTTTGATGGAGAAGAAATCTCTACGCTAAAATCAATGGATAACCATAGGAATATCTTATATATTAGTTCCTTATCCAAAATTGTTGCTTCTGGTTTAAGAATTGGGTGGATTATTGGACCAAATTCTGTTATTGAACGATTATCTGATGCGAAACAACAAATTGATTTTGGTCACGGTACGTTCAATCAGTGGGTTGCAAATGACTTTCTTAGTTCTGACTATTTCGATTCACACATTTCTTATTTAAGGAAGCAACTTGAAAAGAGGAGAAATCAAATCATTTTTAGTCTTAATCAATATTTAGATGAACAGATCGATTTTCATGTTCCTAAAGGTGGCATTCATTTATGGTGTGAAATTAGGGAAGAGTTGAACGAAATGAAATTGCTAGAGGAGTCAATTAAAAGAGGAGTCATATACTCTCCTGGATTTACTCTAGGCTCGAGAAAAGGGTATGTACGCTTTACCTTTGCTAGAGAGAAAATGGATATGATTAATGAAGGGATTAAACGATTTGCAGCCGCTTTAAAGAGTCTTTAATAAGTTGAAACAAAAGAGTGCTGATTCCTAAGCTAGGGAATCAGCATATTTTATTTATAAAATGAATGACTCAACTGGAGAAGACTTTGACAAATGTGTTAAATCTATGTAAATACTACTAATGTATCATACGCAGAAACTATTATTCTTGTAAAATAGAGGATATATACCCAGTTTTGCGATAGATAATGTAACCCACAGGAGGAAAGCTTTATGAAAAACAAAATGATGGTCCTATTTGTAATGAGCGTTTTATTATTGATGGCACTCTCTATTCCTTTAGAGATGAAGCATGTTTCGGCAGCAAGTACAGAAGGAATTGTTAAAGCGACTACTTTAAATGTTCGAGAAGCAGCATCAACAAGTTCTAAAAAGATTGGTTCTATTAAAAAGGAGCAAAGAGTCACAATCATAAAGCAGCAAAGTGGTTGGCTACAAATTAAATATGGTTCTAAAAATGGCTGGGTATCTAAACAATACATATCTATTGTGGATAGTACCACTGCTACAACAGTGGCAACAACAAAGTATTACGTTACGGCAAGTTCGTTAAACATTCGTCAATCGGCAATCACTTCCTCTAAAGTTGTTGCTTCAGTAAAAAAAGGTGATTCTGTTACGTATTATTCTAAGAGCAATAATTGGGCAAAAGTGAAAACGGTATCTGGTGTAACCGGCTGGGCTTCTATGGCCTATTTATCCAATATAGAGCCTGTAGTGACGAAAAACTATTATGTGACAGCAAATTCTCTTAATGTTAGAGCATCTGGCAGTACGAAAGCCAACGTACTTTCTAAACTGAATAGAGGCGATTCTGTTACATACTACGCACAAAGCAATAACTGGGCTAAAATTCAAACGAAATCTGGAGTAACTGGCTATGTTTCTATGGATTACTTATCAACAACGAAGCCAACAGTAGAGGTGAAACAAGAACAGGAACGGGGTCTAAAAGGTAAGGTAATTGTACTTGACCCTGGTCATGGTGCACATGATCCTGGTGCCTTAGGAGAAAATAATACAGAGAAAGATTTAACGCTCGCAACAGCGAACAGACTGAAAGCTAAATTGGAAGCTGCTGGGGCAAAAGTGGTTATGACTAGAACAGGAGATACATACTTAACTTTATCCGAACGAGTGCAAATTAGTAAGAAAAATAATGCTGATGTTTTTATTAGCATTCACTTTAACTCGAGTTCATCAGAATCGGCAAACGGAATGGAAACCTATTATTGGACAACGTATAAGAATGAAAGTAAATTAGCCGAGCTTGTTCAAAAGGAGTTAATTAAAAGTACTGGTCTACGTGATCGTAAATCAGCAACAGGAAATTTTCATGTCATACGGGAAAATAATAATAGCGCTATTTTAGTAGAACTAGGCTTTATCTCTAATCCCGATGAGGAGAAAATCATTGCAACAAGTGATTTTCAATCTAAAGCAGCTACGGGCATTGTAAACGGATTAGAAGCCTATTTTGATTTATTCTAGATATACAGAATGAATAAGCAACCAATCGTTAAGCGGATGGTTGCTTATTTGTTTTTTGGTGATTGTTCTAGGAATGAAAAAGTCCTTATAAGGTAATGTACTTACATACTTTTTTATTTATATACTGTACGGCAGTGAGTAGAATCATCGGTTATATTTTTATGGATATTGGAGAAGTTAGAAGATAAATACGAAATTCATTGAATTTGTCAAGTTTTTAAAAAAAATTTATGGTAAAAATTGACAAATTTGTGAAATAGGTTAATATATATTAATAAGGAGGATGAGATTATGGGAGCTAATTCACGAATTTTAATGGCTTTAAAATGGGTATGTGGGACAGCAAATATAATTGGACTAGCGATTGTTGTTTTGAGTATCTTTGCGAACGGATATAATAAGGATTTTATTATAACGATTATTGGCTGTACAATTCTGGTTAGTGCATCCTCAATTTTTCTTATTGGATTAATCTTTGTGGCCACAGAAGAAATGGTGATGAATACACAAAAGGGAGAAAGAGTGATTCCTCTTAGTTCTAAGGTGATTCATTTTAATAAAGCAGCATACGCAAAAAGAAAAAGAAGAGCATCAAATTGATGCTCCTCTTTTTTCTTTTATTACATATCCCAAACGAAAAGTAGTAATGTACCTAGTATTGTTGCGATAGCAAAGAATAACATATACAAAATGTTAGTGTAAATTACAGGCTTATCTTCAGATTCTCCTACATGCATGAACATGACTAATTGAATGCTGGCCTGTAAGAAGGCAGTTACTAGTAGAATGGCCATTCCTGCTGTATAAGAAAAATCATATACAAGAACAGCAAGAGCCACAAATGTAAGAACCAATGAGAAAATGAATCCCATAACATGGTGCTTAGGAAATAATTGTGCCATATTACATCATTCCTCCCAAGTAGACGAAGCTGAAGATGAAGATCCAAACTACGTCTAAGAAGTGCCAGTACAATGAGAAAATAAAAGCTTTATTAGCTGTGTGTGCATTTAATCCATGTTTAGCAACCTGAATCATGATGAATAATCCCCAGAAGAAACCAACCGATACGTGAGCACCGTGTGTTCCTAATGTTGTAAACAAGACAGATAAGAAACCACTTGTTTGGATTGTTGCGCCTTCATGAACGAAGGTTACGAATTCTGTAATTTCTACGCTTAAGAACGCAAGTCCAAGAGCTAATGTGATACCGAAGAACGTTAGCATCGCCTTTTTCTTTCCTAGGCGCATTGCATTAATTCCTAAACCGATGGTAAAACTACTTGTTAATAGGGCAAATGTTTCAATTAATAATGGCCCAGTTACAAAGATGTCGGATCCAGCAGGACCGTTACCGATACGGTCATTGTATGCAAAATACATAGCAAAGAGTGTTGCAAAAAGCGCAATTTCGGCAGCTAGGAAAATCCAGAAACCCAAAATCTTTAACTTATTTTCTTCCGTGCTATATTCAAGTGGAAGCGAGTGATCTATTTTCATGATTTAGTACCTCGCAATCTTTTTTCAGTTTCTTCAATTTCTTTCACGTGAATATGATATCCGTGATCATGGTTAGCTTCAAATGAACGGTACGCCATACAAGCAAAGATTCCGATTAGGGAAATAATTGCAAGCGGGAACATACTAAATACCATAGCGAATCCACCGATGAAGAACAATAAACTCATAATCAACGGTACACCGCTGTTATTTGGCATATGAATCTCTTCAACTTTATCTGGGAATAAGTTGTGACCCTTTTTCTTAGAATCCCAGAATGCTTCTGACGATGCAACATGTGGTAATGTTGCAAAGTTGTATACAGGTACTGGACTAGGAGTTGCCCATTCAAGTGAACGTGCATCCCATGGATCTTGACCAATATTTCTTGGCATGTAACGAGTGCTCCAGTAAATATTATAGACAAGTACAAGGAAACCAAGTACTAATCCTAAAGATCCGATAGAAGAGAGTAAGTTCAATGGACCAAATCCAGTTTCTTCAGAATATGTGAACATACGACGTGCTTGACCATCTAACCCTGTAATAAACATTGGGAAGAATGTTACGTTAAAGAAGATGGTAATTAACCAGAATGAAACTTTTCCGATTTTTTCGTTTAACATGAAACCGAACATTTTTGGCCACCAGTAAATTAAAGCAGCAATAAAAGCATATACTACACCAGGAATAATTGTGTAATGGAAGTGAGCAACTAAGAACATCGTATTATGATATTGGAAGTCGGCACTTGCCATCGCAAGCATAACCCCTGTAACCCCACCGATTAAGAAAGTCGGAATGAAGGCCATAGACCAAAGCATCGGCGTAGTAAACACGATTTTACCTTTTCGAAGAGTTGCCAACCAGTTAAATATCTTAATCCCTGTCGGAACGGCAATTGCCATTGTTGCAATGGAGAAGATACTGTTTGATAATACACCTTGCCCCATTGTATAGAAATGGTGAGCCCATACGAGTAGGGAAAGAATCGTGATAGCAACCATTGAAGCAACCATTGATTTATAACCATATAGGTTACGACGTGCAAATGTTGAAATAATTTCACTATAGATACCAAATGCAGGTATGATTAAGATATATACTTCAGGATGTCCCCAAACCCAGAACAAGTTCGCCCACATCATATCCATACCGCCATTACCAACCGTAAAGAATTGGGTACCGAATAGACGATCCATTGCTCCAAATGCAAGTGCCATTGCAAATACAGGGAAAACAGCAATGATTAGCACGTTAGTAACTAACATAGCCCATGTGAACATTGGCAGTTTCATTAATGTTAGGCCAGGCGCTCTCATTCTAAAAATGGTAGTCAAAAAGTTAATACCTGTCATTAATGTACCAAGACCAGAAAGTTGAAGAGAGAGCATATAGTAGTTTGTTCCTACTGATGGGCTAAATTGCTCGCTTGCTAGCGGGAAGTAAGATGTCCACCCAGCATCAGGAGCTCCACCAACTACGAAAGCAATGTTATATAACATTGCACCAAAGAAAAATAACCAGAAGCTGATTGCATTCAAACGTGGGAATGCAACGTCACGTGCACCAATTTGTAGTGGAGTGACGATATTCATTAAACCGAATAAGAACGGCATCGCCATAAACATAATCATAATAACGCCGTGTGCTGAGAATATCTCATTATAGTGCTGAGAATCTAAAATTGTGTTGTCAGGAACTGCAAGTTGCACACGTAGCATAAGCGCATCAACAAGACCACGTACCAACATGATTAACGCAGCGGCGATATACATAATCCCAATACGTTTATGGTCTACAGTCGTAAACCATTCACGCCATAGGTAGCCCCATTTTTTAAAATAGGTTAACCCGACGATAATAGCCAGAGATACAACAGCAATTCCAACCATTGAAGCATAGATTGCAAAGCTTGGATGTGGTACGGCAAATCTATCGAAAAAATCCATACTTTTGTAACTCCTTTCAGAAGTCTATTCTTTTAATTTTGTCAATCTTAGTGTCCGTTATGATGTTCTTTTTCAAAAGAAGGTTTTGTTTCACCTTGAATGAAATCTTCGTGAATATGACCAGCGTTTTCGCCTTCTGGAGCTGGACTAAATTCTAAATGAGTGCCAGTGAATGTTTCACGACCAACGTAATCAGTTTTTAATAATTTATTAAACTCTTCTTCAGTAATTGGATCTTCTGTAGCATTCACTTCTGCTACCCATTTATCAAATTCTGCATGTGACACTGCTTGAATATCAAATTGTTGATGAGCAGTACCTGCACCAGCAAAGTTTGAATTTCGACCCCAATATTCCCCTTCAACGTCTGCTGCTACGTGAAGCGTAGTGATCATGTCACTCATTGCATATTTTTGACCAGCAAGTTGTGGAACCCAGAAACTTGTGATTGGTCCATAAGCATAAAGTTTAAATTCAATTGGTCGATCTGTTGGAATATACAAATAGTTAACGGTCTCAATATTTTCCTCAGGATAACTAAAATGCCACTTCCAGTTAGACGATGCAGCATAAATAACTAGAGGTTCTTTGTCTTCATATCCTTTTGGTGTTGCCTCCACTTCATTTAGTGAATTTATAGTAACAACAGATAGGAAAGCAACAATGATTATTGGAATTGCTGTCCAAATTGTTTCAACAACTACACTTCCTTCAATGTGAGGAGGTTCATAATCTTTGCTTTGCTTAGAAGCACGGTATTTTACTAACATAAAAATAAAGACAGCGATTACAACAACTAAGATAGCGAGCATTATCCAGATTGTTAGGATAATAGTTTCTGATAGTGTTGCTGCCATTGGCCCTTTTGGATCAAAAACCGCTAATGGGTTTTCGCAGCCAGTTAGCACAGTGGCAATAGTGAAAATAAGTGCTAATAAAGCCCCTTTCATTTTCATACAAGTACCCCTTTCTTTTTTTTTTTGAAATTCTAAAGTAGTTTGTTAATCGGAAAATGTGAAAGATTATTCACAAACTGACGATTCTATCTTATTCTGAACTGAGAAAAAAAACAATGGAAAGTGATATATGTCACAAAATGTTCATTAAGAAAAAGTTAAGAATCGACTATTGAGCGCATTGCTGGACTACTTCTTCCTATTTAAGTATAATTAATATTCTATAACATATCAATCTATTAAGGGTAAATTAAAATGGTAAATAAAGGAAAAATTAGTGTGATATAATATTTTCCGATTTGTATTTGTGAAAGAAATGTGAAGGAAAAAAAAGGGATTATGACTTAAGGGAGAGGATCTGTTTCCAGAGTGTTGAAAAATGAAATGGTTAATGAACAAAATAAAAAATACATATAATTCCCCTTTTAAAAAAGGAGAGTTATATGTATTTTTTATCAAAGAAAATTGTAGCCACAAAAAGTTTGTTGTTAACAGAATTTTTTTTAATAGAGTGAAAGCAGGTCTTTAAAAAGAATCCTGCTTCTTAGTTTTTCCATTGTTTTTGGACTTGAGAAAGGGCTAACTGCATAATTTCCTCTTGTGCAGTGTCTCTGTGCGCTAATACATTTGTTTGGTAATATTTACCCTCGAAATCAACTGTTACAATAAATTTAACCATTATAATCTTCCTTTCCTATATTAATTTGGTTGTAGAAGGGGAGTCAATCAAGCTCGTACTTTTTAGTGGTTGTTAAAAGATTGGACATTAGGTGAGGAATTATTAATGAATATTTTAAATTATCTGATATTTTTGACAATTTGTCAACAATTTTATAATTATAATTGTACATATCGTTTAATGAGCTTTTCTTCCATATAAGGCCTATTGACATGAATGCTAGGGTTTCTTTATATTATGTTATGATGATTGATAGTGTAGAGTTCCTAATTGTAGGAGAGGTTCATAGCGAAAACCCTCTATAAAAAAACTATGGTTTTAATTATTCATTTACAACCATATCTTTTGAGGAGATATGGTTTTTTTAGGGTGAAAAGTATAAAATTTTCGATGCAGCTTTTCGATATAGGAGGTTTTTTTATGACTGGAAGAAAAGAAACAGAGTTACAGGATATTACATTACTTGGAAATCAAAACACGAAATATTTGTTTGAATATTCTCCGGAGATTCTGGAGTCATTTGATAATAAACACCAAAATCGCGATTATTTTGTTAAATTTAATTGTCCTGAGTTTACAAGTTTATGTCCTATGACTGGGCAGCCTGACTTTGCGACAATTTATATTAGTTATATTCCAGATGTAAAGATGGTTGAAAGTAAATCGTTAAAGTTGTATTTGTTTAGTTTTAGAAATCATGGTGACTTTCATGAGGATTGTATGAATATTATTATGAACGATTTAATTGCACTAATGGACCCGCGTTATATTGAGGTGTGGGGAAAATTCACTCCGCGTGGGGGAATCTCCATTGATCCATATGTGAACTACGGCAGACGGGGTACTAAATATGAAGCAATGGCTGAACATCGCATGATGAATCATGATATGTATCCTGAGAAGGTAGATAACCGTTAAAATCCATTCATAATGAATGGTTGAATCTTTGGTTCATTATGTATAATCAGGGTTTTACATGTTTTTATATATAACAGAGTCTAAAGGGAGAATTGTATTTCTTTTCACAAAGTCCACCCTGAAAAAACAAATGTACGTATAAAGTAGAATTTAAGCTTGATTGTTTTACAAAAACAAGTGATAATAGGAGAAGAAATTTTGCAGAATACTTAATATTAATGAGGGATGTTTTTATGAAAGTCATTAAATTTGGTGGTAGTTCATTAGCTTCAGGTGAACAGTTAACAAAAGTGTTTAACATAGTGAGAGAAGATGCTGAACGAAAAATTGTTGTCGTTTCAGCTCCTGGTAAAAGAAATTCTGATGATAGTAAAGTTACAGATTTATTAATCTCTTGTGCGGAGCGTCAGTTAAATGGTGAAAATGGAGAAGTGTTATTAGAGGAAGTTGTCGAGCGTTATGCAAGTATTGTTCGGGAACTACATATTCCTGAAGCTATACTTACAAGAATTCGTGAAGACCTTTTGGCACTACTTTATGCAGATCAAAGTAATCCAAAGAGTTATCTTGATGCACTAAAAGCAAGTGGTGAGGATAATAATGCGAAGCTTGTTGCTGCATTTTTCCAAAGTCAAGGTATAGAAGCAGAATATGTGGATCCAAAACAAGCTGGGCTGATTGTAAAGGATGAAGACGGTCATACGGTTGTATTGCCAGAGTCTTATGAAAGATTATATGCACTGCGTGAAAAAAGTGGAATTATTGTTTTTCCAGGATTCTTTGGTTATACAGAAGAAGGAGATGTATTGACCTTTTCTCGTAGCGGATCAGATATTACAGGTGCCATTTTAGCAGCAGCTGTAAAAGCAGATATGTATGAAAACTTTACGGATGTCGATGCGGTTTATTCAGTGAATCCGAACCTAGTAGCTAATCCGAAAGAAATTCGTGAAATCACATATCGTGAAATGCGAGAATTATCTTATGCAGGCTTTACCGTATTGCATGATGAGGCTTTAATTCCAGCATTCCGTGCCGGTATTCCCGTAAATATTCGCAATACGAATAACCCGACTGCTCCTGGAACATTGATTGTGAATAAACGTGACAACACGAATGGACCGGTTATCGGAATTGCGAGTGACAAAGGATTCTGCAGTATCTATATCAGCAAATATATGATGAACCGTGAAATTGGCTTTGGTCGTAAGATGTTATCTATTTTAGAAGACTATGGTGTGGCGTATGAACATACTCCATCAGGGATTGATGATGTTACATTGATTCTTCGTCAAGATCAAATGAGTGCAGAAAGTGAAGCGGAAATTGTGAAACGTTTTAAAGACGAGCTTCATGCAGATGAAGTAGTTGTAGAACATGATCTAGCACTTATTATGGTTGTGGGTGAAGGGATGCGTCACAATGTAGGTACGACAGCAAGAGCAGCCAAAGCACTTGCAAATGCAAAGGTTAATATTGATATGATTAACCAAGGTTCATCAGAGGTAAGCATGATGTTTGGTGTTAAGGGCGAGTTTGAGGATCAGGCTGTTGAAGCATTGTATCATGAGTTCTTTTAAGATTGCTTTGTTAATTTTATAAATACAAAAAGAGTGAGACGAAACAAAAACTGTTTTCATCTCACTCTTTTTTGTACTTAATGACTACCAGTCTGTGCTTTTGGTAGGTCTGTTTGAGATAGCTTAGAACATTCACGAAAAGCAAAGTGTTTACAGCCCAAGCATTGAGTCGTATTAAGCTGAGAGAGAGCATAATTAATTGCTTCACCAGTATGATTAAAGAAATTTCCTTCTCCTATTTCCATAAATAAGCCGTTTTTTTGTAACGTTTCTATTAATTTAGGAGTAGCCCCTGATATTAATAGAGTTCCTCCAGCATGGTGAAAGTGATCAACAATATTACGGAAATACCCTTCTCCAGTTGTGTCCATAAATGGAACTTTTCCAAGTCGTAAAATTAATACTTTTGGTTTAAGGTGAATGGTGTCCATTATTCGATTTTCAAAGGTTTGTGCAGCTCCGAAGAAAAGCGGTCCTTCAATTGTAAAAATACTAATCTGTGGACAATCATGATGATCATTCACAACATGAGGCATGACTTTTTCTTGATTGCTTTTATGATCTGGTAGTACTTTTGCAGTTACCAGTATATTACTCATTTGCTTAGTGAATAAGAGAACCGCTAAAATAAGTCCTACTTCTACAGCAATTGTTAAACTAGTAAATACAGTTAATAGGAAAGTAATTAGTAGGACTAAGGAGTCTCCAGTTTTCATTTTCACTAAATGTGCAAAATGCTTTCGTTCACTCATATTCCAAGCAACAATCATGAGTATCGGTGCCATGCTTGCTAATGGGATAGATGAAGCAAAAGGTGCAAGTAGTAATAATGTGACCATAACGAAAAGACCGTGAATAACTCCAGACAGCGGTGAAACGGCTCCGCTTTTAATATTCGTTGCTGTTCGGGCAATCGCGCCAGTTGCGGGAATACCTCCGAAAAATGGAGTAACAATATTCGCAATTCCTTGCCCCATTAGTTCACGATTACTCTTATGCTTACTATTCGTCATTCCGTCGGCGACAACAGCGGATAGCAATGATTCTATTGCTCCTAACGCTGCAATAACAAAGGCTGGTCCTATTAATCTTTCAATTCGCTCCCATGTAATATCTAGCATTTCGAATTGCGGCAGTGAGTTTGGAATGCCTCCATAAGCAGATCCGATTGTTGGAATTTGGCCAGAAAAAAAGATTGTAGCGATAATGCTTGACACAATCAATCCAACTAGAGAACCCGGTACTTTTGGGAATAGCTTCGGTGTAATTAAGATAATAATAAGACAGATTAAAGCAGTAATAATGCTATACCAATTGATGGTGTTAATATGAAGCACAATCTCCTTCATATTGGCAAGAAATTGTTCATGTTTTTTAATACCTGTCAGTCCTAAAAAGTTGGTGATTTGCCCTGTGAAAATGATGACGGCAATTCCAGCCGTAAAACCGATTGTCACCGGACGTGGAATATACTTAATGAGTGAACCAAGCTTAAAGATGCCCATTAGACACAGCATAATTCCAGCTAGTAAACCTGCTAGCAATAAATCTGTGTAGCCATAGGTGAGCACAATACCTAATAAAACTGGAACGAATGCTCCTGTTGGACCGCCAATTTGGTATTTTGAGCCTCCGAATAAGGAAATTAAAATACCGGCAATAATGGTGGTGTAAATTCCATATTCAGGTTTTACTCCAGAAGCAATCGCAAAAGCCATAGCTAGTGGGATTGCAATTATACCTACTGTTACACCTGACAGAAGATCTTTTTGAAATTTTCCGAATGAATAATCTTGGAAATTGCCGAAAAATATATTTTTCACCATATGTCCCTTCTTTTCTTAATTATTCTGCATATTATTCCTTATCGTCTAGTCCTTCTTCTAACATAGAGATCGTATCAATTAAATGATTGTTATAAATCTCTTTTGCAATCGCAAGTAAGTCAATTATTTTTCGATCGCGTAGTGAATAAATGACTCGCTTCCCATCTTTCGTACCAGTGACAATATTTTTAGCGCGGAGAATGCTTAGTTGCTGAGAAACAGCTGAACCTTCACTATTTAGGCTTGCTTGAATTTCATTAACGCTTTTATCCTCGTCGGCCAATAATTCTAAAATTTGTATACGAAGTGGATGAGCTAACGCTTTGAAAAATTCACTTTTAAACTGCTGCACGGTCATCATCCTTTCCAAAATATTCATTTAATATATTCAGATATTTGAATATGTATAGAATACTCCTGTTAAAAAAGAATATCAATATGTAGTTGACATTCTTTTTTAACGGGAATATTTGGATATTTTGGTTAGAAAAACGCGAGTTTATTATCGTGATGATGAAAGTCAATTTCTTTACTTATACTACCACCATTTGGATATAAATTACAATAGTATAAAAAAATTCCTCCAGAAAAATCTGGAGGTAGTGTATTGTCCTAGTGTTTTGGTAAACCGATAACTTGAATAGAGGGGGGGCAATATTCTAGTGACAAGTATTTTCCATATTAACTAGGTCAAGCATAGATGGTCTTGTACATTTGTACAAGATAAAGTATAATGATATTGAAAATCATTATCAATTAAAAAATATCATTTTTCTTTTTACTTGTCAATAAGCTATAATGATTTTTTTATTGGAGAAGAATATGTAAATCATTTGAAAACAATTAGGAGATTTATATAATTAGGTAAAGTA
This sequence comes from uncultured Bacillaceae bacterium, assembly GCA_963790055.1. Lineage (GTDB taxonomy): Bacteria > Bacillota > Bacilli > Bacillales > DSM-1321 > Peribacillus. Next base: position 40,872 of record CAWBND010000009.1, on the reverse strand, counting down.
AAATTTCTGCCGGTGGGAGATTATAGTCTCTTAAACTGGGACAAAAGTAAGAGATGGAGATTAAGGGTGAATGGATGAAAAAATTATTTGTATTTCTTAAACCGTATTGGCCTTTTATCGGACTTGCCCTCTTTTTTTTATTTGTTGAACTCGGGGTAGAGCTTGTTCAGCCGTTGTTAATGGCGAAGATCATTGATGAGGGAATCCTTCAAAAAGATTTATCAGTTGTTGTGTTTTGGGGTTGTGTCATGATGGGGCTTTCCGTTTTTTCATTTCTTGGAGGAATTGTAAATTCGTTTACGGCGTCTCATGTTTCACAGAGTTTTGGGTATGATGTGCGCAAAAGCTTGTTTGAAAAAGTGCAAGCTTTTTCATTTTCTAATTTAAATCAATTTGCGACAGCATCGTTGATTACAAGATTAACGAATGATGTCACGATGCTGCAAAGTATGATTTTTATGGGCCTTCGCATTATGGCACGTGCTCCGTTAATGGTTTTAGGCGGTGTGATATTAGCGCTTATGGTGAACGTTCAATTAGCTCTTGTACTTGTTCTCATCATTCCAATTCTCCTCTTTTTTTTAGTTTGGGCGATGAAACGTACGATGCGTTTATTTCGATCTGTGCAGGAGAAATTGGATAATGTCAATGGTGTCATGCGTGAAAACTTGATGGGGATGAGATTGATTAAAGTATTTTTGCGAAAGGACCATGAAATAGACCGTTTTGATACAGCAAGTGATGAATTAAAAAGAAAAACGGTTACATCGCTTCGATTAATTGAAACAACCATGCCATTATTCATGTTTGTGATGAATGGAAGTATCCTCATCATTATTTGGCTAGGAAGCAGTTATATTTCTACGGGAGATATACAGGTAGGTGAAGTGGTAGCCATCGTCAATTATGCAACAAGAATAACGGCTTCGCTCGCTGTTTTTTCATGGTTAATAAGCGTTGTTTCGAGAGCTAAAGCGTCAGCAGATCGTGTCAATGAAATAATAGACACTGAAGTAGACCTTCTTGATACAGAGGAAGATGTAGATCTCAATCGTGGAGGGGCTGGAAAGCTACAATTTGATTCGGTTTCTTTTGGTTATCAGGGGAGTGATAAGCTCGTTTTGAAAAACATATCTTTTACAGCTGAAGCCGGTGAAACTGTTGCAATTATGGGAGCGACGGGATCTGGAAAAACATCTTTATTACAGCTAATTCCTCGTCTATTTGATGTTACAGAGGGACATATTTATTTAGATAATGAGGATATTACTCGTATCCCACTTGGTATCCTTCGCAAGCAAATGGGATTTGTACCTCAAGAGGTTATGCTTTTTTCTGGATCCATTGAAGATAATATTGCATGGGGGAAGGAAAACGCGACGATTGAGGAAATAACAACTGCGGCGAAACATGCCCAAATTCATGAAACGGTGCTGAAATTCTCGAAACAATATGAAACCATTCTTGGACAGAAGGGGGTTAATCTTTCTGGTGGGCAAAAGCAGCGCTTGTCGATTGCACGGGCACTAGTACGTAAGCCGAGAATTCTTTTATTAGATGATAGTACGAGTGCTTTAGATTTGAAGACGGAGCAAAAATTGTTACGAGCATTGAAAATGTATTCGTGTACAACGCTTATTATTACTCAGAAGGTAAGTACGGCAATGGGGGCAGATAAAATTTTGCTCATTGATGAGGGGGAATTAATGGCTGTAGGGACACACAAGCAATTGGCTAAAACAAACACTCTGTACCGAAAAATAATAGAATCTCAATTCGGGAAGGAGGAAAAAGGTTGCGCTTGCGATCTGTTTGGAAGGATTACAGGCTCGTTTACACAAATTAAAGGAAAAAGAAGCCGTTCTTTTGAAACATCAGGAAACAGACACCATTCCGCCCGTTATTTTTGGCGGGAAGAAATCATTTTATGAACGGGTAAAAGAGAACATCACGAATAAAGAGTGGAAGGAATTACGTTCGAATACCCTTTATTCTCGTGGCGATTGCTCTAAAAAGGGGAATTTGAATACCAGAATCGTATTCGATGATCAAGATCAACAGTTTTATTTAGAGGTAGCGAATCCATTGCTCGTGGAAAAAGGAAAAAATAGTCCGCGCTTGCGCTTTGCACTTCGCATTCCCGATAAATATTTTAATGAAATTGTGGATGTGGTGATGCCTACCATTGTAGGTGAGAATGCCAAAGGAAAACCGATAGAAGAATACAAGGTCTATTCAATCGAAATTAAACGCAAAAAGGAGCGGTATTATGTTCACATCACCTACGATATAGAGGAGGTAGGCTCTGAACTAGCATGGAGCGACAAAATCACATCTGATTATATCGCGGGAATCGATGTGAATATAGATCGAGTAGCTGTTTCTGTGTTATCGAAACAAGGGAATTTGCTGGAGTCCAAAACCTTTTACTGTCATGAAATGGAGTATGTCAAGAGTAACAGAAGAAGCAATATCGCGGGTGAACTAGCCAAAAGAATCATCGACTACTTATTGAATTGGAATGTGGGAGCGATTGTGTTAGAAGATCTTACTTTCAAACAAGATCATGATACGAACCGTCGTTTCAATCGTTTGGTTCATTCTTTTGCTAAAAATAAACTGCAAAAGGCGATTATTTCAAGGGGACTAAAATTTGGGTTTCACATCAAAAAAGTGAATCCAGCGTATACGTCGGTAATGGGACGTTGGAAATATGCGAAGATGTATGGGTTATCTGTGCATGAAGCGGCTTCTTTTGTCATCGGAAGAAGGGGCTTAGACTTTGAAGAGAAAGGGCATAGCTTGAAGCGAAGAGTAAAGATACAAAAACCTGAAAATTGGTTTGCGACAATTAAACGAATTTGGAGCTATTTACGAGTGAAAAAGGGAATTCTTTTTCTTGTACTACTGATGGTGGTAGCTAGTTCGACATTCGGGCTAATTGGACCTTATCTTGTGGGAGTGAGTATTGACCAATATATTGTAACAAAAGACAATCATGGCCTTTTGGAATTGCTGCTTGGCTTGCTTGTGGTGTATCTATTGTATTTTCTATCATCTTGGCTGCAAAATTATTGGATGATTGGAATTGCTCAAGATACAGTGTATAGAATGCGTAGTGAGTTGTTTCGTAAATTTCAACTGCTGCCTATCTCATTTTTTGATAAACGAAAGCATGGGGAGCTGATGAGTCGGGTTACGAATGATATAGAAAACGTTAGTTCTACATTAAATAGCTCGGTTATTCATATTTTTTCGAGTGTTCTCACCTTAATTGGCACGGTGGGAGTCATGCTTATGCTAAGTCCGTTATTAACGTTACTAACTCTTGTGATTGTGCCCGTTATGTTTTATGGGATGAAGTGGATTACAGATCGGACAGGAAAAATGTTTAAAGAGCAACAGAATCATATGGGAGAGTTGAATGGGTTTGTTGAGGAGACGATGACGGGTCAACGGATTGTAAAGACCTTTTCTCAAGAGGAGAACGTAATAGGTCGATTTTTAGACAGAAGTGAAAAATATAAACGTTCTGCTTTTTGGGCCCAAGCTTATTCAGGGTTTATTCCTAAATTAATGAACTTGTTAAATAACCTCAGCTTTACGATCATTGCAGCAGTCGGCGGCTATTTAGCTTTAAAAGGAGTCGTCTCTATTGGAGTGATTGTCATTTTTACAGAGTATTCGAGGCAGTTTACACGTCCGTTGAATGAATTGGCGAATCAGTTTAATACATTGCTGTCTGCAGTTGCGGGGGCTGAGCGGGTATTTGTCATTCTAGATGAATCTACAGAAGATGAAGATGAAAAGGATGTTGGTGTCCTACGGAATGTAGAAGGTAGAGTAGAATTTGAGCATGTTACTTTTGGATATGAGAAAGGCGAAAGTACAATTGCAGACGTTAGTTTTCGCGTTGAAAAAGGAGAAACTGTTGCTTTTGTCGGTCCAACTGGAGCTGGGAAAACAACCATTATTAATTTGCTTTCGCGATTTTATAATCCGAAGAGTGGACGAATATGGATTGATGGGCAAGATATTGGACTCGTGACAAGGGAAAGTTTACGTTCGCATATGGGTTTTGTTTTGCAGGATTCTTTTCTTTTTCAGGGAACGATTCGTGAAAATATTCGTTTTGGTCGTCTCGAAGCGAATGATGAGGAAGTGATGGAAGCGGCTAAGCTTGCAAACGCTCATAGTTTTATTATGAAATTGCCTACTCAATACGATACGTTGCTGAAGCAGGATGGGGGTGGAATTAGTCAAGGAGAACGACAATTACTGTCTATCGCAAGAGCAATCTTGGCTGATCCAACGATTTTAATTTTAGATGAGGCAACAAGTAGTATTGATACGATTACAGAAGTAAAGATACAAGAAGCGTTAGAACACTTAATGCAGGGGAGAACGAGTTTTGTTATTGCTCACCGCTTAAATACGATTCAGCAGGCAGATCAAATTCTAGTACTAGAAGAAGGACGGATTATTGAGAGAGGATCTCATGTTGAATTGTTAAGACAAAAAGGAGCCTATTATGGGCTGTATCGAAGTCAGTTAAGAGAGAATAGCAATTTAGTAGGGGAAGTTAATTAGGCTACTACTGGATTTGCAATGAAAAGATCTTTCATTTGGAAGGATCTTCTTTTTTTGTTGAGAGGGCATAGTGAAATAGCCAGATATAGAAGTATGTTATATTTTATACCATGTAAAATAGTAAAAGGAAGGACGCTTTTTTATTTTATGATAGAAATATTATGAAATTCCTACTATAATGAATGAAGATTAGACTTTTACAAATTTCTCTGAAATTTTTGTAGATTATGCTCGTTTAATACGGCTTTTTGTTTGTTTTTCATTAAGTCGTCTAAGAGATAATTATCCATTTATTAATTATTGAGGAAGAATGAAAAAAGTGGAATGATTGTTAATGGGGTGAAAGAAATGGATGGACTTTCAGTTAAATCAGTATTGAATATTGTTAGTGAATTTATTCCAAAAGAAGATATGTCTATTGCTGTAGCAGACGATAAACATTTTATTTATTATCAACCGAGTAAACAAATAGATTTGAAGATTAAACCTGGAGATACTATTAATAATGACACAGTGACTTATAAAGCTATATGTGGACAAAAGAAAATTTCGGAACATATTGAAGATAATGCCTTTGGTGTATCCTATTATGGAATTTCTATTCCGGTACTAGACGAAGGAAAGCCGAAGGGGGCTGTTACAGCGATTCTTCCGTATAAACCTCGTTTGCTTTCTTCAAAATTCTTAACGGTAAAAACAAATGAACGTTGGATTCCAATTTCAAATGAAGAAATTATGTATCTTGAAGCACAAAATCGTAAAACACGTATTCAAGCTAAAGATGTGAATGGTTTTCATAAATTGAATTTAAGTGAGCTAGAACTAGTTTTACCAAGAAATAATTTTATTAGAGTACACCGTTCGTATATTGTAAATATTAACTTTATTGCGGAGATCTTTCCTGACTTTCATTCAACATTTTTACTAGTTATGAAGGATGGATCTAAAATTCAAGTAAGTCAAACGTATGCAAGTCAATTTCGACGCTCTTTAGGTTTCTAGTTTTTTTTGCTTGATGTATTATAATTTCTGTTTTATGATATTTTTGTGGTCTTTTATACAGAAATGGATGTTTTAGAAATGCTAGATTGATAAAATGAAAAAGAAACGAAAAAATGGGATGGGGGATTTTTGTATGAACGAAAGCGTTTTCAAAAAAGTTCGCAATGACCAATTTAAGGGGAAAATTGTTACTGCAGAAGAGGCAGCATCATGGATTGAAGATGGCATGACACTTGGTATGAGTGGATTCACTCGTGCAGGTGATGCTAAAGTAGTTCCAGCAGCATTAGTTGAAAGAGCTAAAAATGAAAAATTTAAAGTAAACGTTTATACAGGTGCTTCATTAGGGCCAGAAGTAGACCGTGATATGGCTCAAGCTGGTTTAATTAAAAAACGTGCACCATTTATCGGTGACGCAGGTATTCGTTCTAAAATTAACGCTGACGAAGTAACTTATGTCGATCAGCATTTATCTCATACAGCTGAACTAGTACGTTCAGGTATTATTGGACCAGTTGATTATGCAATTATTGAAGCAGCTGCTATTACAGAAGATGGATTAATTGTCCCAACTACTTCTGTAGGTAACTCACCAATTTTTGTTCAACAAGCAAAAAACATTATCATTGAATTAAATATGACTTATGCAGAAGCATTTGAAGGCATTCATGATATTTATGTTCCAGCTAAACAAGGTGAGCGTGAACCAATTCAGTTGACACAAGCATCTGATCGCGTGGGAACAATCGGTATTCCAGTTGATCCTGATAAAGTAAAAGGGATTGTTCTTTCTTATGTTTCAGATGCTCCATCTCTTATTGTGCCACCAGATGAAGAAACAGCAAATATCGCAGAGCACCTTACTAATTTCTTGCGCGGGGAAATTGAAGCTGGTCGCTTAACGAATAAACTTGCTCCACTTCAATCAGGTGTAGGTTCAGTGGCAAACGCAGTATTAAATGGTTTCCTTGATTCTGAATTTGAAGATCTTGAAGTATATTCTGAGGTTCTTCAAGATGCAGTATTCCATTTAATTGATGCCGGAAAGGTTAAGTTTGCTTCGGCAACTTCTATTACATTATCTGAAGAGTTAGGAAAAAGAGTATACGGAGAAATGGACAAGTATGCTGATAAGCTTGTTCTTCGTCCACAGGAAATTTCGAACCATCCGGAGCTTATCCGTCGACTCGGATTAATTTCTATTAATACAGCTCTAGAGCTTGATATTTATGGAAATGTAAACTCTACGCATGTTTCTGGGACAAGAATGATGAACGGTATTGGCGGTTCTGGAGATTATGCTCGTAATGCACGTCTTGGTATTTTCGTAACAAAATCGTATGCTAAAGGTGGAAGCATCTCAAGTATCGTTCCAATGGTTCCTCATGTCGATCATACAGAGCATGATGTGGATGTTATCGTTACTGAGCAAGGATACGCAGATTTACGTGGACTAGCTCCAAAAGAACGCGTGGAATTAATTATTAATAACTGTGCACACCCAGATTATCGCGAGCAACTTTGGGCATATTACAATGAAGCTTACGAGAAAACAGGTGGTCACCAAACTCCACATATTCTTGAAAAAGCTTTCTCTTGGTATACTAATCTTGCTAAAAATGGAACAATGCTTGAAACTTCTCTTCAAGAACAAAAATAATAGATTACTAAAACCCGCTATGTTTCATAGCGGGTTTTTTGTAAAGAGATAAGAGAGAATGGAATTTTCGATGCGTACTGGTGTCTAGCTCCAGTCCCTACGTCGCTGAACGGGCGCCTTCCACTTTTCTAATCAAAACTTGAATTTTTCAATTGCATTGTACATTTCTTGTGAGAGTTCTTCTAAGTCGCTCGCTAGTTTGTTTAATTGTTCCATTGCTGCGGCTGTTTCTTCGCTTGAAGCGGATGCTTCTTCTGTACCTGCTGCTGTTTGCTGACTAATTGCGTTTAATTGTTCGGTCGTACCGTAAAGATTTTGGACTTGTGTATTAATCTGATTTAGTGCCATTTTAATATCAGTAAATTTACTAAACGTATTTGTTATAATGGTAGCGATTGTATCAAAAGCTTGCTCTGTTTCTATCACAGAGTCCCCTTGAGTATCAATTTGTTTATTCGTTTGTTCTATTAATTGAATCGTATTGGACGTATCATTTTGCATTGCCCCAATTAATAGAGCGATATCCTTTGCGGAAAGTTTAGATTGCTCTGCAAGTTTTTTGACTTCTTCAGCAACAACAGAAAATCCTTTTCCTGCTTCTCCGGCACGTGCTGCTTCAATGGCCGCATTTAGAGCAAGTAAATTTGTTTGAGCGGCAATGTCACTGATTGTTTGAACGATTTTACTAATTTCTTCTGAACGAGAGTCGAGAGATTGAACAGCCTTGTCCATAAGACTTGAGATTTTACTAGTTTCATTGAATTGCTGCTTTAAATCCTGAACAATATTTTTTCCATTCTCTGATGCTTTAAACATTTCATCTGATTGAACTTGCATATTACTTGCAAGACCATCAATATGTTTTATGGAATCGAGCATATTATTAATGGCAGATTGATTAGCCTGGACAACTTCTGCTTGATAGGTTGCCCCTGAAGCGATTTCTTCCATCGTCACAGCGACCTGATTAGATGCTGCTGCATTTTCCTCAGCATTAGCTACGAGTGTTATAGAAGATTCGTTTACTTTACTAGAGAGCGTTTTTACCTTTTGCATTAATTCTTTCATTTGAAGAGTCATCTTATCGAAGCCTCTTGCTAATGCTCCTAATTCATCACGTCTAGTTATGTTACTTTCTACGTTTAAATCGCCATTTGCCATTTGTTGAATAGATGTTTGTAATTGACCTATTGGTTTGATAAGGGATCTTGTAATGATGTACGTTATAAGAATGCTTAGTACCAAGACAATAGCTAAAATAAGCAAAGTAAATGGTGCGGTTCGATTTACTTGATTGCTAACTTCTTGTATATCCATGATTCCAGCTATCGTCCAACCTGTTGTTGGGAGCGTGGAATATCCAATGATTCGTTCTGCTCCATTATATTCTTCAATCATTGATCCACTTTTACCGTTCATCTGCTTGTATATGGTTTCCTTAGATAAATCAGTAGAAATTTTTGTTTGATCAGGATGAGCTACGAATTTTCCGCTATGATCAACAAGCACGGTGTATCCACTTTCGCCGAACTTGGTTTGAGTGATAAGGTCGGATAGAGAGGTCAGTGAAATGTGCATGGCAAGAACTCCTATAGTCTTATCGCCGTCTTCAATCGTTTTTGATAAAGTAACAATCATATAGCCTGTTGCCGCATCAGGGTAAGGCTCTGTCCAATTTAATTTTCCTTTATTTTGGATGGCTGCTTGATACCAGGGTCGCGTTCGCGCGTCAAAATCCTTACCTAGGTCTCTAGTGGGAGAAAGAACAACATTTCCTTTATCTTCATACCCGATTACTACTGTATCAATCATTTGATTGCTATGTTTGATTACGCTTTCAAATGAACGTTCAATTTGAGCCTTAGTTTGAATAGTGTTCCGTAAGTCCTTATTTTCGGTTACTAGGTTAATGGTAGATTCCATGTCTCGAAAGAAAAGTTCGAAAGAGTAATGTAAGGCATTTGCCTGCTGTTCTGTTGTGCTTGCTAGAGTAGTAGATGTAATATTCATGCTGTTTTGATAGTTTATGAAGTAAATCAGGCCACAGCTTAAAATAATTAACGATAAAAACGGAATGAGTATTTGTCTCTGAATTGTTTTGGTATACCCTTTAAATAATCTCTTCATTTTATATCCCCTTTGTTTTTTTAATAGTCCCTTATTAGTATTATTTCGGTAGAATTAACAAAAAATTAATATAGTATAAAAATATTTTAATATGTGAATAAATCGAATAAGGCAAGAAGCCATGAATAAGACAAAAGTTATCCAAGAAGGATGGAAAATATGTTAAACTTCAATCAGTGATGCTAATGAATACATCTTCTATTTGGGGATTAAAAACAGATTAAAAAGAAAAGGGAGGGGAGGTGTCGTCTTGTTTAAATCTAAGTTGCAATTTTGGACATTTGAGCTATTAATGATTGCTGTGTTAATTTTTGTAAGCACCAAAATCTCTTTTTTGTTTCAACCAATAGGTATTTTTATTACCACTTTGTTTTTCCCTATTTTAATTTCAGGGTTTCTATTTTTTATGTTTAATCCGATCGTGACCTTTTTAGCTAAAAGGAAAGTGCCAAAAGGATTAGCTATTTTACTGATTTATGTGGTTTCCCTAGGATTAATTGGGCTGTTCATAGGTACAGTAGGTCCCTCATTATCTCGACAGGTTACTGATTTAATCAAAGATATCCCAACCTATGTTAATGAATCTAGGATATTTATTGAAGACTTATCCAAAACAGTATGGTTTAAGTGGATTATGCAACAAGATTATGTGTCGTTAGAAGAAATTTGGAATACAATCCAAAACTACTTAACGGCATTGCCAAAGAATCTGACAAACAGTCTTTCATCTGTGTTCAGTGTGGTGACTAATATTACGTTAGTAGCTGTAACGGTACCATTTGTCTTGTTTTATATGTTGAAGGATGGACATAAATTATCTGGGGCTATTTTGAACTTTGTTCCAAAAAAATATCATGAGTCAGGTGCGATCGTTCTAAAAGACACGGTAGACACTTTAGCTACGTATATTCAAGGGCAACTGCTTGTTTGTTTATTTGTTGGTGTTGGGACACTTATTGGATATTTAATTATTGATTTGCCATATGCGATTTTATTTGCATTAATTTGTGCAGTTACGAATATTATTCCTTATGTTGGTCCATTTTTGGGAGGAGCTCCTGCGTTTATTGTGGCGCTTTTTCATTCACCAACCCAAGCCTTATTAGTTGTAATTGTTATTTTAGTCGTGCAGCAGCTCGATGGAAATCTTATTTCACCACTTGTCATTGGAAAGAAGCTCAATACACATCCATTAACCATTATTATTATCTTGCTTGTTGCAGGTAATATAGCCGGGATTATAGGGATGATATTGGCTGTACCAGCCTATTCTGTGGTGAAAACGATTGTTTTAAATATTGTAAAATTCGTGAAGCTAAGGAAAGACCACGATGAAGAAATTTTAGAATGAACAAAGACGAATCTGTCGATGCGGGTTCGTTTTTGTTGTTACAATGCCTTGTAAAATAGGAATTCAACAAATGGGCAGCTTAGAAATGAAGTACTTTGTTAAGATGCAGCAACTTCTTGCTCTTGATTTGCTGTTGCCTGAGCTGGATTGAATTCTTTTTCTGATTTAGAAATGATAACTGTTGCTACACCGTTACCGATTAAGTTTGTAACGGCACGTGCTTCTGACATGAAACGGTCCACTCCGAGGATAAGAGCCATCCCTTCAACAGGAATCATTGGGAATGCTGCTAATGTTGCAGCAAGTGTAATGAAACCAGAACCTGTTACACCAGCAGCTCCTTTAGAAGTCAGCATTAGAACTGCTAACAGAGTAATTTCCTGCCAAAGAGTTAAATCAACGCCGTATGCTTGGGCGATGAAAATCGCTGCCATTGATAAGTAGATCGATGTACCATCGAGGTTAAACGAATAACCAGTTGGTACAACAAGTCCAACAACGGGTTTAGAACATCCGTATTTTTCAAGTTTATTCATCATACTTGGAAGAGCCGATTCCGATGAGGATGTACCAACTACTAACAGAATCTCATCTTTAATATAAGCAATGAATTTGAAGATGTTAAAACCGTACATTTTTGCAATAGTACCAAGAATAAAGACGATGAAAAGGAACATAGTAAGGTAAACTGCACCCATTAACTCCGCTAATTTGGTAAGTGAACCCAGACCAAAGTTACCAATTGTGTAGGCCATTGCACCAAATGCTGCCAATGGGGAGACTTTCATAACCATATTTACAATACCAAAGAAAACATCAGCTAATTGTTGGAATAGTGTAACTACTGGCTTTCCTTTTTCTCCTAGTCCTGCAAGTGCTAATCCGAATAGAATAGCAAAGAATAGGATTGGAAGTAACTGACCACCGGCCATTGCTGCGACAGCGTTTTCAGGAATAATGCTAGAAATAAAAGCGACCGCACCATGCTCTGATTCTTCAGCAGCTGTTGTATATTGAGACACATCGCCACCTTCTACAGAATTCAGATTAAATCCTTCACCAGGGCCCCACATGTTAGCGACTAGAATCCCAATTGCTAGAGCAAAAGTGGAAACGATTTCAAAATACAGTAACGCTTTACCACCGATACGCCCAATTTTCTTCATATCGCCCATACCACCGATACCGATTACGACAGTAAAGAAGATGATAGGAGCAATAACCATTTTGATTAATTTAATAAACCAGTCAGCGAGAACTTTAAGCTCTGCACCAAAGGCTGGGAAAAAGTAACCTACTGCAATACCAAGAATGATACCGATTACAACTTGAACTGTTAAGTTTTTAAGAATTTTCATATTGCATCCCCCTTTGTTATATAATAAAGATTTATTTCTTTTTTTATATTGTAACAGATGGGTGAATGCGGTTACATTTTTGGTGATATTGTTCGTTTTGTTCTTTTTGTTCTGTAAAAAAGTTGGTTATAGTGAAAAAAGTGTAGGATAAGACAAAATAAAAAACCGAATCTGAACGCTAAACTTGTTCAAGATTCGGTTTCATTCTATGGTTTATATACTTTTACTGTTACTGTTTTTACGCCCCAGTTAAGAGCTTTTGATTTAGATGGCACAAATACATCGATTTTCTTTCCTTTAATTGCGCCTCCTGTATCTGCTGCAATAGCCGTTCCATAGCCTTCTACATGTACTTTGGTTCCAAGTGGAATCACTTTTGGATCAACTGCGATCGCCTTCACGTTTGGGTTTTTCTTTAAGTTTAATCCAGTTGCTGTAATTCCGCTGCAGCCTTTACAGCTTGCAGTGTAAGCTGTAGCTTTTACTGTAATTGTTTTGTAAGCTTTGCTAGATGTTGATGCTTTTTTTACTGTAGCTTTTGGTTTTGTGATTTTTAATACTTGTTTAACTTTAATTTTATCTGATTTAAGTTTATTCCAGCTTTTAAGCTGACTTACTGTTATGTCGTATTTTTTTGCAATTCTCGATAATGTATCGCCTTTTTTTACTGTATATGTAGCGCTAGCCGCCGATGCTGATAATGTCGATGATGAAACTCCGGAAAAACCAAATACTAGAAAACAGGCTGTTATCATCGTAATTAGTGTTTTTTTCATGTTACTCTCCTTTGTTTTTTATCGTAGTACTAGAATAACAGCTTAATATGACAGTGGTATGTCATGGGATTACTATTTATGTTACAAATAGATATCAGAAATGATAGACTTGTAATATTTGAAATAATAGAAAAGGGGAAATATGTATGTTAATAGATATTCAAACATGTCATAAGGAAACATATGAAATAAGTGGTTTATTCAATAAAATCTTAACAAGTGGTTTTTTTTCTGATAAGCTTACTTAATGAAAAAATTTTATTGTAATAAAGTATTTAAGATGTTGTGAGGAGGGCATGTTTTGGATTACGGTGTAATCATATCAATCGCAATTTATATGCTTGCTATGCTTTTAATTGGTTTTTATGCGTATAAAAAGACGGAAAATTTAACGGACTATATGCTTGGCGGAAGGAATTTAGGTCCAGCTGTAACGGCATTAAGTGCAGGAGCCTCTGATATGAGTGGCTGGTTATTAATGGGCTTACCTGGTGCAATGTATGTGAGCGGATTAAGTGCTGGCTGGATTGTATTAGGATTGTGTATGGGTGCCTACCTAAACTGGGTCTATGTAGCACCACGTTTACGGACATATACGGAGGTTTCTAACAATTCCATTACGATTCCGGACTATTTGGGCAATCGTTTCAAAGACCAGTCACGTATTTTAAAAATCGTGTCTGCCTCGGTTATTCTAATTTTCTTTACCTTTTATACATCGTCCGGAATGGTTGCTGGAGGCGAGCTTTTCCGCGTAGTCTTTCAGATGGACTACAGCTTGGGAATTTGGTTAACAGCAGGTGTTGTTATTCTGTATACATTATTCGGTGGGTTTTTAGCCGTTAGCTGGACAGATTTTGTACAAGGGACAATTATGTTTATTTCATTAATTCTAGTTCCAATAGTTACAATTGTAAATATTGGTGGTTTAACAGAAACCTTTGATGAAATTCGTTCTATTGACCCAACTCTTTTGCATGCTTTTGAAGGCACGTCTACCATTGGAATTATCTCTTTACTAGCGTGGGGCTTAGGTTATTTTGGACAACCACACATTATTGTACGCTTTATGGCTATTTCTTCGGTAAAAGAAATGAAATCCGCCCGTCGTATTGGTATGAGCTGGATGATTTTTTCTATTGTCGGAGCTATGTTTACTGGATTAGTGGGAATTGCCTATTTTGACATAAACGGTAATCCACTTGATAATGCGGAAACGGTGTTCATTGTTCTTTCTGAAGTTCTGTTTCCATCGCTTATTACTGGTTTTCTATTAGCAGCTATATTAGCGGCTGTCATGAGTACAATTGCTTCACAGCTTTTGGTTTCAGCGAGTGCCTTAACGGATGATTTTTATAAGCAATTTATTCGTCCTAAAGCATCAGATAAAGAACTTGTTTTGGTTGGGAGACTTGGTGTATTAATCATTTCACTTATCGCTTTAGTTCTTGCTTTAAATCCTAATGATACAATCCTAAACTTGGTCGGATATGCATGGGCAGGATTTGGTGCGGCGTTCGGTCCGGTTATTTTGCTGAGTTTGTATTGGAAGCGAATGACGAAATGGGGCGCATTAGCGGGAATGATTATAGGTACCGTAACGGTTATTGTTTGGGATCAAATTGATAAATTTGCAGAAATTTATGAAATTATTCCTGGCTTTATCTTATGTACAATTGCCGTTGTCATCTTTAGTTTATTATCGGCAAAACCTACAAAAGAAATCGAAGAAGAGTTTGAACAATCAATAAAACAATTATCATAAGTAGAGGGAGCTATTTATTGGAGGTTATCCATGAATGGCTCTTTTTCTGCCTAAAATCTTAGCGATAGGGTATGATAATAGTGAAAAAAGGACAAAAGGATAAAATATGAATCATTCACATAAAATAGCGATTAGAATAGCGATTATATATATTATTTTAGGGGTTTCCTGGATTATTGTGACCGATTTTCTTTCATTAGATTATTCGAACGATAATTTCCAGCGTTTTGCCGCGTTTCAAAAGTCAAAAGGTTGGGTGTATATCTTTTTATCGGGCTTTCTTGTGTATGGAATCGTTTTGTATTGGATCAAAAAATTATTGGATTCGCAAAAAGAATTGCAAGTATCACACGAAAAATACCAATCTCTTTTTATGCAAAATCCCGATGCCGTTCTAGAACTAAATCTAGAAGGGAAAATGGTGTCCTTTAATCCACAAGCAGAGCATTTATTTGGCAACAAACTGGAGTTTTTAAAAGAAAAGCATGTCGATATATTGTTCCACTTATTTGAGGTCAAAAAGTTTACGCCTTATTTTAATCAAGTTCTAAATAAAGTAGCAGTAGAATTTGAAACAACCATTCGAGTTTCAGCGGAAGAAGTTAAAATCGTACGCTGTTCGTTGTTTCCTATCATTGTACAAGGAGAAATAAACGGCGTGTATGTCGTCATGCGAGATATTACGAAAATACGTCGGGAAGAAGAGTTGGTCATTATGTCAGAGAAAGCATCTGTTGTTGGCCATTTAGCAGCAGCAGTTGCTCATGAGATTCGCAATCCGCTTACTTCCATAAAAGGGTTTATTCAACTGATACAAATGACGAAGGAACTGGATGAACGGTATTTAGAAATTATTTTACAAGAAATCGATCGGATTAATATCATTACAAGTGAAATGCTTATTTTAGGGAAGAATCAAGCTGTCATTTATCACGAAATCGATCTTAGACAGAGCGTTGGACAAGTCTTTACCCTTATGAAGGCTCAAGCAAATATTGATAATATTGAATTGACCTATGAAGAAGCCGATCAGCCAGTCATCATTCTGGCAAATGATACGCAAATGAAGCAGGTGTTGATTAATCTTATTAAGAATAGCATTGAAGCGGTAACGAAACGAGGGAAAATTAGTATTGATTTGAGAATAGAAGGAAAAGAAGCGGCGCTAACCGTTACAGATAATGGAATAGGCATAGAACAAGAACGATTAGAGCGGATTGGTGAATTATTTTATTCGACAAAAGAAAAGGGGACGGGAATCGGTCTTGCTGTATGTCACAAAATTATTCATCGACATCATGGGAAGATTACTTTTGAAAGTGAAAAAAATAAAGGAACAACTGTCACCATTCGCATTCCCTTAGCCCATCAACAAGTGGTACTATAAGCGATATGAATGATTTTTTTATTAAAGGAGAGAGATATGAGCAATATACCTGCATTATTTGAAAATATGAAACCGTTTATCCAGGAAGCGTGGATGAAATCAGGTTTTGCACAACCAACACCGATTCAAAAGAAGGCTATTCCATACATCATAGAAGGAAAGGATGTAATTGCTGAATCGCCAACTGGTACAGGAAAAACCCTTGCTTATTTACTGCCTTTGCTTGAGAAGATCAATCCTGATCAACACTCACCACAAGCTGTTATTTTAGCTTCTTCACATGAATTGGTCATGCAAATTAATGAAGAAGTTCGTATTTGGTCGGAAGGCAGTAATATTGTAAGAGCAGCTTTTATTGGCGGAGCTAATGTAAAACGGCAACTAGAAAAATTAAAAAAACGCCCGCAGATCATCGCTGGGACACCTGGACGTATCTATGAGTTGATTGCACAAAAGAAGCTGAAAATGCATGAAGTGAAAACGATTGTGTTAGATGAAGGAGATCAATTACTCGTTCCTGAGCATGTGGCTACTATTCGCAGTATCATAAAAGCTACTTTGAAGGATCGTCAAGTGATGATGTTTTCGGCGACATTACCAACAGCAACAGAACAAGCCGTTCAAGAATTTATGAACGAACCGTTAACGATTAAAGTGGACAAAAGTGAAAAGATGGAATCGAAAGTTGAGCATATGTACTTTATTGTTGACAAACGTGATAAGGTGAAGATTTTGGAGAAAATTGCTCGTCTAGAAGGCATGAAAGGACTTGCTTTTCTGAATGATATTGGGGAGCTACGAGTAATAGGTGAAAAACTAAACTATAAAGAAATCCAAGTAGGAGTTCTGCATGGTGAATCGAATAAAGTGGATCGTGAAAAAGCGTTAAGAAAGCTTCGTTCAGGCAAGTCTCCTTTACTAGTAGCGACAGATGTAGCAGCTCGCGGCCTTGATATTAAAGGATTAACAACAGTTATTCATGTTGATTTAGCTGCAAATACCGATCAATATGTACATCGTTCCGGTAGAACAGGTCGCGCCGGTGCAGATGGGACTGTTATTTCGATTGTAACAGAAAGAGAAGAACGTGAATTAAAAAAAATGGCTCGCGAACTTACTATTCCATTGGTCAAAAAAGAGTTTTACTCTGGGACAATAACAGATGCTCGGTAAGCGAAAAGGGTGTATGCTGACAGGATGGAACTTAAATACTTTGAAATCAAGGGATTGATTTGTTTACAAGATTACTTTATAGTGATAAAATATTTACAATATAAATGATTTGTCCTTCGGGGTAGGGTGTAAGTCCCAACCGGCGGTGATGAAGTAATTCTAAGCCCGCGAGCCTTATGTAAGGCAGGATTTGGTGAGAATCCAAAGCCGACAGTATAGTCTGGATGGGAGAAGGACATATGGAATGTTAAAATGTATAAGTGTTTCCTTAAGTTTTTTGAAAATAAAAAACTTAAGGTTTATTTAGATGTACATTTTTCACCATATACTCCCGTAACCCCCTGAGATTTGTTTAGGGGGTTTTTACTTTTATACAAGAGCTAAGATTAGAGTTACGCTTTTTTGAAATGAGGTGAACATATATGTTTACAGGAATTATTGAAGACTTAGGTGTAGTGGAAGCTGTTAAGATGGGAAGACAGAGCATGGAGTTGACACTTCGTTCTGAAAGGATTCTTGAGGATGTACATCTTGGCGATAGCATCGCGGTAAATGGTGTTTGTTTAACTGTTACATCATTTACGAAAAATACATTTACGGTCGATGTGATGCCCGAGACGGTAAAAGCATCATCTATTAAACTGTTAAAGCCAGGTTCTCTTGTTAATTTAGAGAGAGCAATGAGCGCGCAAGGAAGATTTGGTGGTCATTTTGTATCTGGACATATTGATGGTACGGGTAAAATCATCAAAAAAGAACCGAAAGAAAATGCGGTCTATTTTACAATTGAATTAGAAGAAGGTTTGAGTCAATACTGTATACCAAGAGGATCGGTAGCAATTGACGGAACGAGTTTAACCATTTTTGCGATTGAAGGAAACTTGTTAACGGTTTCACTCATCCCTCTGACATTTCAAGATACGATTATAGGACAAAAAGGTGTCGGCGATATTGTCAATATTGAAAATGATATGCTTGGCAAATATATTGTACGGCAGCTACAGGCAAATACACCGAAACAAACATTGACTCAAAGCTTTTTAGCTGAAAATGGATTTTATTAGGGGGGAGCATCATGTTTAATACAATTGAGGAAGCACTAGCTGATTTGAAGTTAGGGAAAATCGTAATCGTTGTTGATGATGAAAATCGTGAAAATGAAGGTGACTTTATTGTACTGGCTGAAAAAGCAACCCCAGAAGCCATTAACTTTATGGCTACTCATGGTCGTGGATTGATTTGTACAGCTATTACGGAAGATCGAGCACAGAAATTGAATTTACATCCGATGGTTGCTGTAAATACCGATCCACATGGTACAGCTTTTACCGTAAGTGTAGACCATAAAACGAATACAACAGGAATTAGTGCCTTTGAACGTTCTATAACCGTAACTTCGCTTATAGCAGAGGATTCGGTTGCTGAGGATTTTAAACGTCCTGGTCATACTTTTCCGCTGATTGCAAAAGCGGGCGGTGTGCTGCAAAGATCAGGTCACACAGAAGCAGCAGTTGATTTAGCTAAATTATGCGGTGCTACTCCAGCTGGAGTAATATGTGAAATTATGAAAGATGATGGCACAATGGCCCGCGTGCCTGATTTAATAAAGGTTGCTGAAACATTTAATTTGAAATTTATCACTATTGCTGATTTAATTCTTTACCTTCAACAACAAGAATCACTTGTTGAACTTGAAGTAAAATAAGCAATTAGTGTTAGAGGATGTAAAACATAATAAATAAAAAATGGATAATAAACTAGGAGGAAATACAATGGGAAAACAATTTGAAGCTCAGTTAATTGGTACAGGATTAAAGGTTGGAATCGTTGTTGGACGATTTAATGAATTTATTGTAAGTAAGCTGTTGGATGGTGCTCTTGATGGTCTGAAACGTCATGGTGTAGATGAAGCAGATATTGATGTTGCTTGGGTACCAGGTGCCTTTGAACTTCCTTTAATTGCAAAGAAGCTAGTAGATACAGGAAAGTATGATGCTGTCATTGGATTAGGAACAGTTATTAGAGGAGCAACCTCACATTATGATTATGTATGTAATGAAGCGGCTAAAGGAATGGCTAAAGTTTCATTAGATACAGGTGTTCCTGTTATTTTCGGTTTACTAACCACTGAAAATATCGAACAAGCGATTGAACGTGCAGGCACTAAAGCAGGAAATAAAGGGTATGATGCCGCAATGTCCGCAATTGAAATGGCGAATTTGGGCAAAATAATTGGCTAATAGGAGTAAATGAGAAGCTGAATCCTAATAGGGTACAGCTTCTTTTTTTATGGCAGCCAAGGAACAACATGTTAAAATACATAAGAATGAAATAATTCAGGCTATAGAGGGAAAATTAACATATCTGGATTTATAAGGAGGGGTTTATGTGTACCATCTCTTTACACATAATGATTTAGACGGTGTAGGTTGTGGCATTATTGCCAAGCTGGCATTTGGTGAAGAGGTTGCTGTTAGCTACAATTCAATTGGTCGATTGAACCAACAAGTAGAAAGGTTTTTTGAGCAAGCAACCCCAGAAGATAAATTAATTGTCACAGATCTTTCCGTTAATGAAGAAAATGAACAAAGAATTTCGCAATTTGTGGAGAAGGGCGGTCATGCTGTACTAATTGATCATCATAAAACAGCGCTGCATTTAAATGCTCATCCATGGGCGGCCGTAACGGTGGAGCAGGAGGATGGGAAGTTAACGTCAGCGACATCTTTATTGTATGAGCATGCCGCTCAACAAAAGTGGCTGCCTCGTTCTAGAAATGTGGAGGAGTTTGTTGAATTAGTACGTCAATATGATACATGGGAATGGGAAGCGAATGCTAACCAGGCGGCAAAGAGACTCAATGATTTATTTTTCATGTTTTCTATTGAAGAATTTGAAGAAAAAATAACAAATAAACTGGCATCAAATGATTCTTTTAATTTTGATGAGATCGAACAGACGCTTCTAAAAGTAGAAGAAAGCCGAGTCGATCGATACATAAAAAGAAAGAAACGAGAAGTTTATCAAGTTAACGTAGGACCTCATGTAGCGGGAGTCGTTCATGCTGAATCCTATCATTCTGAATTAGGCAATGAATTGTCTAAGGAATACAGTCATCTTGACTACATTGCGATTATGATGGTAGGTGGAAAAAGAATAAGCCTTCGCACTATTCATGATGATATTGATGTATCAGAAGTAGCTAAGAAATATGAGGGCGGTGGACACCAAAAAGCATCTGGATGTAACTTAACTGAAAAAGCGTTTAAACAATTTGTTGAACAAACCTTTTACTCAGAGCCAATTAGACGTGATGCTTCTAATAATCAAATCAATGTTAAAGAAGCTAAGACGGGTGTCTTATATACAACAAAAGATAAACAAAATCTCTTTCTTAAACCGAATGAAAATCAGGAATGGGTCTTGGAAATTAATCGCAAACTACAGAGCCAAGTCTTTGCTTCCTTCCAAGAAGCTGAACGATATATTAAACGTAGATTTGGTGCGTGGCTGACTTATGATGATAAATATGAGGAGTACGTAAACGCATAATGAAAAAGAGGATGTCTTAGGATATCCTCTTTTTATGACAAAAATTGTTTGATTGTTGTTTTGGAGTATGGAACATAGATATTTCGATAAAGATAGGCGTTAATTTCTCCACCAATAATGAGTGAGAGTCCCATTAAATATAACCATAGCATTAAGACAATGACTCCCCCGAGACTTCCGTAGGTCGCTGAATAGTTTCCGAAATTATTGACATAAAAGGAAAAACCAAGTGAGGCTAGTAGCCAGAGGATGGTAGCTACTACAGCACCGACTAACACATGTTTAAGCGAAAGATGGATATTAGGAGCTATTTTGTATAAATATGCTAGAATAATCGAAATGATGACCACGGCAATTCCCCAACGCAACACATGAATTAAGCTTTGAATTTCATCGGAAATAGGTAAAACCTGGTTGATTAAATCTAAAATGATATTTCCAAATACAGGTAGCATAAGAGCGATAATAAAGGCACAGATTAATCCAAGGGTCATAATAATGGAAAGGATGCGATTCATAAAATAATTTCTTGTTTCTGTCACATCGAAGGCAATATTCATTGAATGAATAAAAGCATTGATTCCGTTAGAGGCAGACCAAATTGTACCTACAATCCCGAATGTAAGTAGACTACTGTTGCGTTCACTTAATATGGAGATGAACGTTTCTTCGATAAGTTGAGAGGTTTCTATTGGGATGAAATTTTGAAAGAAATTTGATACTACCTGAGGATTAATGGAGAAATAAGGCAAAATGGATAATAATAAAATGAGCAATGGGAAGATGGATAGTAAATAATAAAAAGCCTGTTCGGCAGCTAATCCAGTAATGCGATGTGTATTCATCTTTTTTATGAGTTGTTTTCCAAAATCCATCCAGGTTATCAAAAGGTTCACTCCTTAAAGCATAGGAATGTTAGTGCTTTATTAATAACCTTAACGGAAGACTAGGAGTAGGTCAATATGAATCTGGTTCTAGTTTTTCCTATGAATAGAAAAAAACCTTCGCAAAAAGCGAAGGTTTTCATGAAACTAGTAAACTGTTTTTTGTAACATGTTTATTACTTGGAGAGATCGTCCTGTGCCAATTGCGACGACTTCAAGTGGTTGATCAGCTAAACGAACCGGAACAATCATTTCTTGGGATAACCATTCTTGCATACCATTTAACAATGCTCCTCCTCCTGTTAGTACAACACCCCGATCAACGATATCTCCACTTAATTCAGGTGGTGATTCTTCTAACGTTACACGGATCGTATTAAAAATATGTTGAAGTGATTCAGAGATAGCTTGTTGAACCTCTGTGGAGTCCATCGTCAATGTTTTTGGTAAGCCTGTAACAAGATCTCGACCACGGACCTCAAGTGATGCTGGTGGATGTTCAATAGGGGCATAACCGATTTCGATTTTGATTTGTTCTGCCGTTCTTTCTCCGATTAACAGATTGTATTTTTTGCGAACATATTGAATAATATCTTCATCAAATTGATCGCCCCCAATTCGAACAGAATGGCTACTTACAATTCCTCCGTAAGAAATAATTGCGACTTCAGTTGTTCCACCGCCAATATTTACGATAACGTTAGCCGTTGGTTCCTCGACTGGTAAATCTGCTCCAATCGCTGCTGCAACAGGTTCTTCAATTAAATGAACATGCTTTGCACCGCAGCTTTTAATCGCTTCTTGAATCGCTTTTTTTTCAACTGATGTAGAACCTGATAAAGTAGAGACGATGACGCTTGGTTTACGTATGAACGTTTGCATCGATGATTTCGTGACTTTTTTTAAAATATGCTTCAGCATTTGGGCAGTAATATCAAAATCGGCAATTACCCCATCTTTTAATGGTCGAATCGTCATGATATTTTCTGGTGTTTTACCAATCATCTCTTTTGCATCTGTTCCGACAGCTACTACTTGCTTTGTTAATAAATCAATGGCCACCACAGATGGTTCATTGAAAATAATTCCTTTATCCTTACTATACACTAATGTATTGGCTGTCCCTAAATCGATGCCAATTTCTGTATTTTTAAACAATATAGTCACCCCTCTGAGAGTTTTGACCCCTGAATATTATTCTACCTAATTGTATGTTTTTGTGGGGGTTTTATGGTGTGGTAAATTATTGTAATGTATTTTCGCATTTTATTATTCATTTTTTTGCTGATCTATCCGATATAAGATAAAGAGACTAGATATTATAAATGAATGGGTGAGTATCATGGATATAGCATCGTTAGTAGGGGTATTGCTAGGATTAATTGCAGTTTTTGTAGGGATGGTTCTTAAAGGAGCTTCACTTTCGGTATTAATTAATCCAGCTGCGTTTCTAATTATCATTGTAGGTACAATTGCTGCCGTTGTGACAGCCTTTCCTGTATCTGAGTTGAAGCGCATACCAAAACTATTTAAAATTTTGTTTACAGAACAAAAGTTAACAAAGCCAGAAGAGTTAATTAAAACGTTTTCTGAATGGGCTGTTATTGCTAGGAAAGAAGGATTATTAGCACTTGAAGGGATTGCTGAGCAAGTGGATAATCAGTTTTTGAAAAATGGCTTAAATCTTGCCGTAGAAGGGCAAAGTGCGGATTACATACGTGATATTCTTTCAGAGGAAATTGACGCAATGGAGGAGCGGCATCTTAGTGGCGCAGCTATTTTTAGTCAGGCTGGAACCTATGCGCCGACACTTGGGGTACTGGGAGCGGTTGTCGGTTTGATTGCTGCCCTAGGTGATTTGACGGATATTGAAAAATTAGGACACGCGATTTCAGCGGCCTTCGTTGCTACGTTGTTGGGAATTTATACAGGGTATGTACTTTGGCATCCATTTTCCAATAAATTAAAACGTAAATCCCAACAAGAAGTGAAAATTAAAGAAATGATGATTGAAGGCATTTTATCGATTATTGAAGGGGAAGCGCCAAGAACGATTGAACAAAAACTAACTTCTTATTTACCTGCTGAAGATCGGAAGAAATGGTTAGAAGGTGAAGTGAAGCAAGATGAGTAGGAGGAGGAAGAAAAAACATCATGAAGAGCATATCGATGAATCTTGGTTAACACCTTATTCGGATATTTTAACTCTGTTACTTGCCTTGTTTATTGTATTATTTGCGTCAAGTTCAATTGATTCTGTGAAGTTTAAGGCGATGTCTGGTGTTTTTAATGATGTTTTTAATGGGGGGACAGGAGTCATGGACAATCCTAGTCCAGTTGATACAGGCTCTGATCCTTCAAATACAGGTGGTCTTAGGGTAAAGACTGAGCAAGAAGAGCTTTCGAATGTGCAAGATCGAGTAAATGAGTATATTGAAGATAATCACTTAGGGAAACAACTAGAGACTTCTTTGACAGGTGAAGGGTTACTTGTTACGATACGAGACAATGTGTTATTTGAATCCGGGGATGCTGAGGTCAGAGAAGGTGACAGAAGAATTGCTCAAGAAATTTCTACACTTCTCGTAATGGACCCATCAAGGAGTATCGTGATTAGTGGGCATAGCGATAATATTCCAATTAAAAATGAGCAATTTGATTCCAATTGGGATTTAAGCGTTATGCGAGCGGTTAATTTCATGGAAGTTCTGTTAGAAAATGATGAGTTAGAACCAGAATGGTTTAGTGCAAAGGGATTTGGTGAATACAAGCCTGTTGCCTCTAATGAGACAGCTGAAGGACGAGCCAAAAACCGGAGAGTTGAAATATTAATTATGTCAAGAACAGAAGTAGATCAATAAACAAAACCTGTCGCATGACAGGTTTTGTTTATTGAGAGGCATGTTGTTTTTTTGTATTAATCCAAATTTTTTTGCAGTATGATAAAATAATACAAATAAATAAAGGAAGTGTCCTCATTGATCGTATTGAAATCTGAACGTGAAATACAGGCAATGCATGAATCAGGAAAAATTCTCGCTGCTTGCCATAGAGAAATTGCAAAGCTTATTCATCCAGGTGTGACTACTTGGGAAATTGAAGAGTTTGTGGAAGGGTATTTAAAGAAACAAGGTGCCAAGCCGGAGCAAAAGGGATATAAAGGGTATAAATATGTGACATGTGCAAGTATTAATGAAGAAATTTGTCATGGCTTTCCTAGAAAGACACCGCTAAAGAATGGCGATATTGTCACGATTGATATGGTTGTGAATTATAATGGAGCCCTTTCGGATTCAGCTTGGACCTATAAGGTTGGCGATGTATCAAAGGAAACCGAACATTTATTAGCGGTAACAAAAGAATCTTTATATCGTGCCATTGAGGTTGCTATTCCGGGGAATCGAATTGGCGATATCGGTCATGCAATTCAATCGTATGTAGAAGCAGAAGGCTTTTCAGTGGTGCGTGATTTTATTGGGCATGGAATTGGAAATGTCATTCATGAAGAACCATCGGTACCGCATTATGGACTACCGCATAAGGGAATTCGCTTAAAAGAAGGAATGGTCTTTACGATTGAACCAATGGTAAATGTGGGAACCTATAAAGCGGTAAGAGATCCAAATGGTTGGACTGCTTCAACAGCTGACGGTAAATATTCAGCTCAATATGAACATACCATTGCGTTAACCAAGAATGGTCTGATTATTTTGACGGAGCAGTAAAATAGAAAGGTAAAATCCCCTTATGGTAAACAAGTCAAAAGAGAGGCTTGCTTATCCAAGGGGATTTTCAGATTAAAGATTAGGTAATACGTTCCTCGCACCTAGAAAAATCCATGTACTGAGAACAAAAGGCATGGTCAGTGCTGGAAGTCCATATGGTAAAAGCCAAGTGCTTACACTTGCTGCAAGCGGCACGGTTAGACAGGCTGCGATGATTCCTGATACAGGGGCATAATGGCGACGATTCATGTTAAATACAAGGGCTACTGCTAACATGGCTAAGATTGCATTGTAGCCATAGAGACCCTCTATAATCAATGTGTGTTCTCCTCCAAGCACATATGCAACTAGTAATGCTGCTGCGTTCCCGATAATGGCATACACTCCTAATTTCCATCCTGCCCAAAATACGGCAATAAAAAGCAAGAATCCAGAGAAGGAATTATCCAAGAAAAAAATTTGTCCAATTCCATGAAAGGCTCCCTCTACCCAATCTAATTCTCCTTCTATGTTTAATTCCCAGCGTGCTAAATCTTGGGGCACTAATGCAGGGCTTAAATGAATGGCTTTTAAGCGATAAGAAACAAGCAACATAAACCAGGTTAGTATGATAAAAGGAAAGGTAAGAATTGGAATTTCCGTGTTTCTCATGGCATGCATGATAGCAGCTGTAAGAATGGTTGTTACGGCAGCCCCGATTAAAGCGAAGATCCAATTATAGGATCCACTTAAAAATAAGGTTAGAGCAATACCTGTTAGAACGGAGTTATATCCGACTAACCCTTGACTTATACTCTTTTCATTTGCCCCGCAAATTTTTCCGATGAAAGTCCCAATGAAAGCAGATAACAAAGTAATAATTCCTAATTTGTAAGATGAAATCGTTATGGCTAGTAAAATGATAAGTCCAGAAACCACATTTTCAATGAATATGACTTGTGAAATTCCTTTTAGTGATGCAGATAGAAAGGAAGAATATGCCCCCCTTGATGATGAAGATTCTTCGCTATTTTGCATATCACGTTCCTCTTTTCCATACTTATTTTTACATCCATTTGTGTTTAGCTAATTACATATACTAGAATTCCCAAAGATAAAGAGTCCATTCTTTCGAAAAATTGGAACATAGTATTTGTTGTGAGTAAATAAACTGTAATATTTTTTTAGTTTTTATAATTTGTCGTTTAAATGAAGTGGAAATGGACAAACTTATGAATTGTGTGGATTGGTATTTTTTTCAAAAAAATATAAAAGGAGGCTCACTATGCAATTATTGCCGCGTGAAATAGACAAGCTGATGATTGTGGTAGCAGCAGATCTTGCTAAACGCCGTAGAGAAAGAGGATTGAAACTAAATTATCCAGAAGCTGTGGCGCTGATTACCTATGAAGTGTTAGAAGGAGCAAGAGATGGAAAGACGGTTGCGGAATTGATGGAATACGGGGCGACGATTTTGAAGCGTGAAGATGTCATGGATGGCATTCCGGATATTATTGATGATATTCAAGTAGAAGCAACTTTTCCTGATGGAACCAAACTAGTGACGGTACATGATCCAATTCGATAAGACGTAACAGGAGGCATACTCAAATGGAACAATTGAAATGGAACCAGGTCAATTATTTTTAAAAGAGGAAGAGATTATTTGTAATGCGGGCAGAACGGC
Source organism: uncultured Bacillaceae bacterium (assembly GCA_963790055.1). Taxonomy (GTDB): domain Bacteria; phylum Bacillota; class Bacilli; order Bacillales; family DSM-1321; genus Peribacillus. Next base: position 13,856 of record CAWBND010000009.1, on the reverse strand, counting down.
ATCCAAGCTTTCTGTAACGAATACAGGAGATCGACCAGTGCAAATTGGATCTCATTTTCACTTTTATGAAGTGAATGACGCACTTCAATTCAATAGAGAAGAAGCGTTTGGAAAACGATTGAACATTCCGTCAGGTGCTGCGGTTCGTTTTGAGCCTGGAGATGAAAAAGAAGTAGAACTGGTGGATTTCGGTGGAGAAAAGCGTGTATATGGATTTAACAATAAAGTGGATGGAACTGTGGAAAGAGGGTCGAAGCAATGAGTTTTAAAATGACAAGAAAACAATATGCTGAAATGTACGGACCAACGACAGGCGATTCCATACGCTTGGCAGATACAGACTTATTTATCCAAATTGAAAAAGACTATACAACCTATGGTGAGGAAGTCGTGTTTGGCGGCGGGAAGGTCATTCGTGATGGTATGGGGCAGCATCCTCTTGTAACGCGCGGAGATGGGATACCAGATGTAGTGATAACGAATGCCGTCATTCTCGATTATACGGGAATTTATAAAGCGGATATTGGGATTCGTGATGGAAAGATTGCCGGAATTGGAAAGGCAGGCAATCCGTTAGTGATGGATGGGGTAGACATTGTGATTGGCGCCTCTACGGAAATCATTGCTGGTGAGGGAATGATTTTAACAGCTGGTGGGATTGACACACATGTTCATTTTATTAATCCTGCTCAAGTAGAAACAGCCTTATCCGCTGGGTTGACCACGTTGATTGGAGGAGGAACAGGACCATCTGCAGGATCAAGGGCGACAACGGTAACTCCAGGTGAATGGAATATTCATCGTATGTTAGAAGCGATAGAAGGATTGCCCATTAATATTGGACTCACAGGAAAAGGACAAGCAGCAACAGAGGAACCGTTAGCTGAACAAGTTCGGGCAGGTGCGATTGGATTAAAGGTTCATGAAGACTGGGGAGCTACAGCCTCTGCCATTGACCATGCGCTCCGAGTAGCCGATCAATATGACGTTCAAGTGGCGCTTCATGCAGATACGTTAAATGAAGGTGGATTTGTTGAAAATACGATGGCGGCGATTAAAGACCGTGTGATTCATATGTATCATACAGAAGGTGCCGGTGGAGGTCATGCTCCTGATTTAATTAAATCAGCGAGCTTTATGAATGTTCTTCCTTCTTCCACGAATCCAACATTGCCTTATACGATCAATACGATTGACGAACATCTGGACATGCTGATGGTTTGTCACCATTTAAATCCATCTGTGCCTGAAGATATTGCCTTTGCTGATTCCCGAATTAGAAAGGAAACAATTGCAGCTGAAGATATCCTTCAAGACATGGGCGTATTTAGTATGGTTAGCTCGGATGCGCAAGCGATGGGACGGATTGGGGAAGTCGTTTTACGTACTTGGCAAACGGCTGACAAGATGAAAAAACAAAGAGGAGCGATGCAAGGAGATAGCAAGCTTGCTGACAATAATCGTGTAAAGCGTTATATTGCCAAATTCACCATTAACCCTGCTATTACTCATGGGATTTCCGAATATGTAGGTTCTGTGGAAGTAGGGAAAATCGCGGATCTTGTGCTTTGGAGTCCAGCCTTTTTCGGTGTGAAGCCGGAGCTTGTTATTAAAAACGGAATGATTGTGCAAGGGTTCATGGGAGACGCAAATGCATCGATTCCAACACCGCAGCCGATTATCCATCGTCCAATGTATGCATCGTATGGAAAAGCCTTACCTAAAAGCTCCATTACGTTTATTTCACAAGCTGCGTTTGATGATAAGGTTCATGAGAAGCTTGGATTGGAAAAAATCATCCTTCCTGTACATGGGATTCGAAAATTAACGAAGAAAGATATGAAGCTGAATTCAGAAACGCCAGAAATCACGGTTGATCCGCAAACGTATGAAGTAAAAGTGAACGGTGAACTCATTACTTGTGAACCTGTAGACAAAGTGCCAATGGGACAACGATATTTCCTATTTTGAGGTGAGATGATTGATTATTGAAAGCATCGTAACAAATATTGAACAGATGGAGAAAGAAGAGCTATTAAAACGTCATAAGGAAAAAGTATATCTTGAAAGTGCGGATTTAGTAAAACGAATTCAAAGAGTAACAACGGATCATGGCACGGAAATCGGCATTCGGTTAAAAGAGCCACGTGACATTACGGCTGGCGATGTTTTATTTATGGATGATAAAAATATGATTATTGTGGATGTGTTATCTGACGATTTATTAGTCATCAGCCCGCGCAACTTAAAGGAAATGGGAACAATTGCTCATCAATTGGGAAATCGCCATTTGCCTGCTCAATTTGAAGAGAATGATATGCTTGTTCAATATGATTATTTAGTTGAAGAATTGCTTCAAGAATTGCAAATTCCATTTAAGCGGGAGGATCGGAAAGTAAAACAAGCTTTCCGTCATATTGGGCACAGTCATGGATAAGAACGTTCTTGCTTTATTCCAGCTATGTGACTCGAACTTTCCAACAGGAGCGTTTAGTCATTCATATGGTTTAGAAACGTACATTCAAGAGGGGCATGTACATGATCAAGTCACGTTCTCCGAATGGCTTCATGTTTATTTACATGAGCAGCTCATCTATTCAGATGGGCTTGCTTCCCGATTGGTTTATGAAGCGCTAGAGGAAAAAAACATAGAAAAAGTGTGGAAAATCGACCGAATGCTGAACGTTCAAAATTTACCGCGGGAAACGAGAGAAGGTACCCAAAGAATGGGAGAGCGTATGTTGTATCTTATGGAATCTTTATATGAGGTGTTTATTCTCTCCCAATATAGAAAAAGAATCCAGCAAAAGCAATCCTTTGGGCATCCGGCGGTTGTATTCACCATCATCGGTCATCATTTAGCTGTTTCACAATCAACGACTACTCTCTTTTACTTGTACTCGAACCTTTCTAGTTTTGTGCAAAATGCGGTTAGGGCGATTCCTCTGGGGCAGACAGCTGGTCAAAAAATCATTCAGGAATTTCAGGGTGCGTTGGTACAGGCAGCTGAAAAAATTCAAGATTTAGATGAAGAGGATTTTGGTATCACCGCTCCGGGGCTAGAGCTGGCTCAAATGAGACATGAGCGGGTGAATATTCGAATTTTTATGTCTTAATTTTGTACTTTAAGAAAAATAACTTTAAATGATGAGAAAAGGCATCGACTTTCGCCATAAGGGTGACAAGTCGTGTTTTTCTAAAGGAAGGGAAGGTTTTTTATGGAACCAATTAAGATTGGCGTAGGTGGACCTGTTGGAGCTGGAAAAACAATGTTGGTCGAAAAGCTGACACGGTATTTAAATGGCGAAATCAGCATGGCTGCTATTACAAATGATATTTATACAAAAGAAGATGCAAAATTTTTAATGCAAAATGGTGTGCTACCTGCAGACCGCATCATTGGTGTCGAAACAGGAGGATGCCCTCACACGGCCATTCGTGAGGATGCTTCCATGAATTTTGCAGCGATTGATGAATTAAAAGAGAAGCATCCAGACGTAGAGCTTATTTTTGTGGAAAGCGGTGGAGATAATCTTGCTGCAACATTCAGCCCGGAGCTTGTCGACTTTTCCATTTATATAATTGATGTGGCTCAAGGCGAAAAAATTCCGCGAAAAGGCGGACAGGGAATGATTAAATCTGATTTATTTATTATTAACAAAATTGATTTAGCCCCTCATGTTGGGTGCAAGCCTAGAAGTGATGGAATCGGATACGAAAGTTTTCCGCGGGAATAGGCCATTTATCTTTACGAATCTGAAGGATAATACAGGACTGGACAATGTCGTAGATTGGATTAAAGAGAATGCATTATTAAAAGGATTAGCTTGAATGAAAGACTGGACAGGAATTTTACGTTTAGAAGCGGAAAATCGGAAAGGAAAGACCGTAGCCAAAAATGTGTATTTTCAGGGCGCATTGAAAGTGATGCGTCCAATTTATCATGATGGCTCGGGGAAGGTCTGTTATTATATGTTAAACCCTGGTGGAGGCTATTTGGATGGAGACCGTTATAAGATACAAATTTCATTAGCGAATAACGCTAGTCTTACGTTAACAACACAATCAGCAACAAAAATATATAAAACGCCTCATACTCCAGCCTATCAGGAAACGGACATTTTTTTAAAAAAAGGAAGTTATTTGGAATATGTTCCAGATTCGCTCATCGCCTATCGAAACGCCCGTTATAAACAAAAGAATGTAATCCATATGGAAAGGGGAGCTACCTTCCTTTATTGCGATATTATTACGCCAGGGTGGTCTCCAGATGGTGAAAAGTTCAGCTATGACATGCTTCAATTAATCAATGAAATCTATATGGATGATGAGCTTGTTGTTTATGATTATATTAAGTTGACTCCATCTATTCAAGATATGGAGTCTATTGGATTTATGGAAGGTTTTTCGCATCTAGGTTCTATGATTGTAGTGGGAGAACAAACAAGTCCTGAGTTCCTTGATCGGTTATATCATGCCCTAAATTTGAATACACATGCCTATAAATTAGGGATATCTTTGTTGCCGGTCAAAGGATTTACCATTCGTGTATTAGCCAACTCGACGCAAACAATAGAAAGAATATTTTCGGAATGCCATCATATGATTAGTCAGGAGTGGTTTGATACAAGCCCCAGCTTCCTAAGGAAATACTAAGGTATAAAATGTAGGGGACCTAGCGTTGCTACGGAGTATTAAACCTGCTTATATCATGTAGAAAGAATGATTCTCGGAGGAGGGAACGGATGGAGTTCACATTACTTTCTGTGTTAGCGTTAGGTTTTATTTTGGGGATTAAGCATGCCGTTGAGCCAGATCATGTAATTGCAGTTTCTACGATTGCAAGTAAAAGCAAAAAAATCTGGCATGCTTCACTTGCAGGCGTATTTTGGGGAATCGGTCATACCGCAACCTTATTTATTGTCGGTATTGCGTTCATTCTTATGAAAGGTGAAATTCCAGAGACATTGGCGATGTCCTTAGAATTTTTAGTAGGAATCATGCTTGTTTATCTTGGGGTAACAACGATTCTTTCTCTTAGAAATATCCACGTACACGAACATGAACATGATGGAGAGGAACATAAACATATCCATTCTCATCAACATGAAGGAAAACATAATCATATACATGAGCATAAAAAAGTTTCACTTTTAAAATCCATGTTGATTGGCTTCGTTCACGGCTTAGCGGGAAGTGGTGCGATGATTTTATTAACGATGAGTACGGTTAAGAGTGTTTGGGAAGCCGTTATGTATATCTTAATATTTGGTGTCGGAACGGTTATAGGTATGCTTTTTTTTACGACGATTATTGGTATTCCATTTGTGTTTAGTAAGCAACGATTGACAGTGAATAAAGCACTTACTGTTACAATGGGGGCGATTAGTACCGTATTTGGAATCTATTATATGTATAATTTAGGGATTAATGAAGGATTGTTTCATCTTTGGATGTAAGGGGATGCATATAATGAAGCACAGGGACAGATACTCAATTCTGTCCCTTGTTTTTTATCATTTTAGCCAAGAAGACTGTGACTTTGCTCGATAATTTGCACTTATTTTGAGTGTTATTTTGCACTTAATCTGAGCTGCAACAAGATTTACTTATTAAAGTAAATCTTCATCTGTCGGTTTATTATTTATTTTACCGGTCCTTTAGTGATCTCAGTAAGTTTAGAATTAATGGCAAAGATTTTTGCGTTGACATCTGTTATTCCAAAGCCAGCTAATCTTTTAGAGTGCATATCCATATATTTTTCAGCTGTTTCTTTTGTTTCGAAAATATAAATTCCACCGGCCTCATTTGTTTCGGGACTTTCTGTCCAGATTTTCCACATGAAGCCATCTTCTTCATTGATACTTTTCGCTAAATCAGAAAACGCCTCCGCCATTTCATCTCCGAATGGTCCATTCATTTGAAAATCCACTTGTAATACGTATGCCATAGTCATTCTCCTTTGTTTATTTAGTCGTTGTAAAATAGAATTCCCCTAGAATTTCCTTCACTTGATAACGATCTGGTGAAAGCTCTTTTTCAATAAAAGAGTTAACATCTGATTGTTCAACATCGTACATAACTTCAATTTCTTTAGAAAATAGAAGTTTTTCTTTTTCAAGCAAGCTAGAAAGGGATGGTTGTTGTTTTGGTTGCAGTTCTTCCATATTTAGAACTTGTTTTAATCCGTTAACATAGTATTCAAACGGACGGCCACCAACAATTTTTACGCCTTTATTTTCCTCATTGATCATGATAATGGTAGGAAAACCTCTGGCACCTAAGCTTCTAGTAAGATCAAAATCTTCATTCAATAATTGTTGTCCGATTGGTTGTTCAGCTTCATTTACAATAGCTTCTCCATCAAGACCAAGTTTATTTACGATTTCAATCATAACGGATTTATCTGAAATATTTTGATTAAATGCGAAAAGTGCTTCTCTTGCACGGCGCAAATATTCAAATGCTATTGCATCATTATGATTTTTTTGAATCACTTTAAATACACGAGAGGGTGGGTAGGATGATTGAACTGGATTATCAATCATTAAAGTCCCATCAATTGGCATTCTTGAATATTCTCCAACTTCTCTCCAGTGACCAGCAACGTCGGCTGGTTTATAAATTCCGTTTGCAGGATCGATTGGTCCGTCATGCCATTTTTCCAGCAAACCACCCATAACCGTATGAAAGTTAAAATAATCTCCATACTGCTCTACAAAACGACGAAGAACAGGTTCAATTGCCCAGCAATGAGAACAAATAGGATCAGTCACATAATACAGATTAATCGATTTTTTTGGTTGATTAAAATCAATAACCTCCATTTCTTCCTCTCCAGCTACCCCGCATACACCTGTTTCTAAATCACAAATCATATTATTATTGTTTTTCAATTCATTTCCCCTCATTTCTATTTAATATTAAGATTAGAACTGTTGCTCCTATTCTTATTCTCGCTTTACTTTTCAAAGACGCAATATATATTATTTGCTGTATAATTGAATTTTAAGTCATAATGGAAAGCATCAACACCAATAGTTCTGTGGATTTGTCGTTTATACAACACATTTAAGAAATTGTTGAAAAAGTAGAGGTGATAACAAAATGACTCAATCAAAGACGGACCCCCGAGTTCTACGTACTCGCAAATTAATTATGGATTCTTTCATTGAACTTTCAGGAAAAAAGGAATTTAAGGATATTACCATAAAGGATATAACAACAGAAGCCATGATTAATCGTGCAACTTTTTATTATCATTTTGAAGATATCTATGACTTACTAGAGAAGGTATTATCAGAAGTATTGTTAGTCAATTTGAATTATGATATTTACGAGAATAATGAACTAAATGAAGAAGCTTTTGTTCGTATCTTTACAGCGATCACCAATTTTCAAAAGTCATTATCCAATCGTTGCCATAGAGGATACGAAGATACCATTGCTCGTATTATCAGGGAACAGCTCGAAATCATTTTTTACAAAATGTTGTTACAACAAAATAAAACTGAAGAGGATGAAGCCCTAAAAATTACTGCTGTCATATTAAGCTGGGGAATTTACGGGGCTTCTGTAGAATGGAGAAGAAATAGTAAGAAGATACCGCCGGAAGAATTTATTAAATCAGCAATTCCTTATATAATTTCTGGGATTGATTTTGGTTCTAAAAACTAATACTCTGTGTAGGCGCTGTAATCGTTCTAAATGGGTGGCATGTTTTTTTATAAAAGAATGGATTCAATTGAATATATTAAGAGCGTGTTTTGATCAATCCTTTTTTCAAAACACGCTCTTTCTTTTTTTCGTTTATCAAGGTTATTAGTATCCATTTGATCAAACATTATTCTAAAGCAACGTTGTTCTTCAGAATAAGCTGTTAATGGGGGGAGTTCAATGTCCCTTTTGAATATCCATTTTTTCGCCTAGCATTTTCAATAATTCTTTTAATGCGAAAGAATGATAGGCCTCTTTTTTTGTAATAATTCCGAGTTTCCAAAGGAGAGTTGAGTTTTCAATTGGTACGATTTTAACATTATTATTTGTTTGTTTAGTATAAATCAATCTTGGCAATAAAGTGATGCCAAGTTTTGATGAGACTAGCTCGATGATTAAATCCCACTGTGAGCTTTGGTAAGAAATCGTGGGGGTGAATCCATTTTCCTCACATGCTTGTATCACGTAATCATGCAACGTAAAGTTTTCCGAAAACACGATAAACTTTTCATCCTTTAATTCGTTCAAGGAAATGGATTGTTTATGGGCGAGTGGATGATCTTCGTAGAAATATACAACGAATTCATCTTGAATAAACGGGTAGATGTTAAATTTTTTCTCATTAGCCGGCATTACAACGATGCCAAGATCTACCGTTCCATCTTCAACAAGCTGACTAATTAATTTGGCGCCAAGTTCAACTAGTTCTAAAGATACCTTTGGATATTGCTGATGGAAACGACGAGCGATATCTGGAAAAAAGAGAGTGCCAATTAGAGGGGGAATCCCAATTTTAATTTCACCTGCAGCAATATTCATGAGTTCATCTAAAAGTACGTCTAATTCAGATAAGGCTGCTAGCGCCTTTTGACCTTGCTGGTATACGATTCGACCTGCATCTGTCAGTCGTAAGTGTCTCGTTGAGCGATCAAACAGTTCAACATGAAGCTCCTCTTCTAGTTTTTTTATAGCTTTGCTTAAAGAAGGTTGAGATAAGTAGGAATGTGCCGCAGCTTTTGTAAAACTTTTATGATTTGCTATTTCGATAAATGATTTTATGTCTCTTAATTCCATTATGTTCTCCTATTTATTCTTTATTTTCATGATATATATTCTTTTTATGTATTTTACTTATAGAAAATAGAAATGTAAACTTTAAATAAATTAAGTATTAGGAATATTTTAAACATTAAAGGGGGCAGTTACATGAAAAACAGCAAAGTGATGAATTCATTTGCGAAAGCGATTTCAGATATTAGGGACGGTTCAACTATAATTGTTGGTGGTTTCGGACTTTCTGGTATTCCTGAGTGTTCTATTCAGGCGCTTAAAGAACAAGGAACAAAAGATTTGACGGTTGTCAGCAACAATTGCGGAGTTGATGACTGGGGACTTGGGTTATTACTAGCGAACCGTCAAATAAAGAAAATGGTGTCTTCTTATGTCGGAGAAAATAAAATTTTTGAACAGCAGTATTTAAGTGGTGAATTGGAAGTGGAATTAACACCACAAGGCACGCTTGCCGAGCGAATCCGGGCTGGTGGTGCCGGTATTCCAGGCTTCTATACAGCAACAGGTGTAGGTACACCAATTGCCCAAGGGAAAGAAACGAAAGAATTTAACGGAAAAACATATATACTTGAAGAAGGCATCGTGGGAGATTTTGCTCTTGTAAAAGCGTGGAAAGCCGATACGCTTGGAAATCTTGTGTACCGAAAAACAGCTCGTAACTTTAATCCTCTGGCAGCGATGGCAGGGAAAATAACGATTGCGGAAGTTGAGGAAATAGTTCAACCAGGAGAATTAGATCCAGATGAGATCCACACACCAGGCATTTATGTTCAGCGTTTGTTGCTCGGAACGAATTATCAAAAACGAATTGAGCGTCGGACAGTTGTGCAAGCATAAAAAAAAAGAATGGAGTGATTATCGATGAAAGATATACGTCTTGCAATTGTAAAAAGAGCAGTTCAGGAAATTGAAGATGGCATGAATGTTAATTTAGGTATTGGTATGCCGACACTTGTTGCAAATGAAATTCCAGGTGATTTTAATGTTTTGCTTCAATCAGAAAACGGTCTACTTGGTATTGGTCCGTATCCAGTAATGGGCGAGGAAGATCCAGATTTAATCAATGCGGGAAAAGAAACGGTTACGGCAGTTCCAGGTTCTTCGTTTTTCGACAGTGCAGAGTCGTTTGCTATGATTCGCGGTGGCCATATTGATCTTGCGATTCTTGGTGGAATGGAAGTGTCCGAACAAGGGGACTTGGCGAACTGGATGATTCCTGGAAAAATGGTAAAAGGCATGGGAGGTGCAATGGACCTTGTTAACGGGGCAAAACGTGTTGTTGTAATCATGGAGCATGTGAATAAACATGGAGAATCCAAAATTAAAAAGGCATGCACACTACCATTGACCGGGCAACGGGTTGTACACCGATTAATTACTGATCTTGCGGTTTTTGATTTTACTTCAAACGGAATGGTGCTTGTTGAAACACAAGAAAATGTAACTGTTGAGGAAGTAAGAGAAAAAACGGAAGCACAATTTTCTGTTTCGTCTGAATTTAAAGCTACAAACTAAGAATAATCAGAGGGAAGCATATTATTGAAAAAATGTGGGGGTTTGAGGACAGAAATGCTATATGTTGAAATAATGGAAGAGAAGATTGAGGAAAAGCGACAAGAAATGATTCAGTTGGCTCAAAACTTTGGTTTTACAAGTGAGTTAGCGGTTCAAGCTAGTCAAGAGCTAGATTCTCTTTTAAATGCACTGACGTCCAAAAATGTGGTCACATACTTTTCTTTAAAATCGCTTTGTAACTGAATTTTTACCACACAAATCCGAAGAAGGGCATAGAACAAATTAATTTGTTCTATGCCCTATTTTTCTTAGCGAACAAAAATTCTTGAAGGCAGGGTTAAATAGTTCGTAGTCTACCCAATTCCTCTGCGATTGCTTCCATTTCACTAGGGCTAAATTTTTCTTTACGCATAACCATTTCGTAAAGTTCATGTAATTCTTCGTGCATTTCAGCATTAAAAGAATCTGATTTAATGGCCCCTATATTCATCATGCGTAGCTTGTCTTTAATCGCTTCTACCATAAACTCTACAGCTTCTGGGCTGTTTTTCGTTAAATCCATAAATATAATCCCCTCGTTTTTTATAATTATTGGTATTTTCCGCTTTTCGTTCATCTTTTCATGATTAGGGGGAGATGTCAATAAAAACAATTCAGTTACAAAAATTAGTGTTTATTGCAATAGACGGAGTGGGGAAGTATAGCGACGGGATGAATGTAGACAATATAGAGAAAATAAAATTTGTACTGCTACAGGCAAAAAGTTCGAATGAACCTACCATGTAGTCGACCTGAGGTGATGCTGTGGGTGGGAAAAAAGTCTGGTTGAAATGGGAATTTGTAAAGGACCTTATAAAAAGGCTGAAAGCTGACGATATTTCAGGTCTTGCTGCTCAGCTAGCGTATTTCTTTTTATTATCGTTATTTCCTCTTTTTATCTTTTTGTTTACTTTGGTAGTGTATTTACCTTATTCTCAGGAAGAAATTCTACGTACATTGCAAACTTTTGCACCAACAGAATCAATGGATATTATCCAAGAGAGTTTAAATGAAGTGATGCAGGGGAATGTGAAGCTGCTTTCATTCGGTATTTTCGCCACGATTTGGTCAGCTTCTCATGGGCTTAATTCCATTATTAGTGCGTTTAACCGTGCGTATGATGTGACCGAAACCCGCTCTTATTTTGTAGCTCGTAGTATGTCGATTATGCTGACTATCGCCATGATTTTTGTATTTATTGTTGCCTTATTACTTCCCTTATTTGGCAAGCAAATTGGTTTCTTCTTATTTTCTACATTTGGTTTTTCCGAGCAGTTTATTCAAGTTTGGAATATGCTGCGTTGGATGATCAGCTCGATTGTTCTGTTTATTGTATTTACGATGTTATATTGGATGGCCCCCAATAAAAAGATAAAATGTGTCAGTGTGCTCCCAGGATCCATTTTCGCGACTATAGGCTGGGTAGGTTCATCGCTTATTTTTTCGTTTTATGTCGATAAACTTGGGAATTATACGACTACATATGGAAGCCTTGGGGGAATCATTGTCTTAATGATTTGGTTTTATCTAAGCGGCATGATCATTATTATTGGCGGAGAAATTAACGCTGCAATAGGGGAGAAAAAAAAGCCAGAGTGTACATAAGTTTCCTCGTATGGAGTCCTGTGTTTTTTCAAATATTATAAATGTACTAAACTTTTTAATCGGGAGGCTTTACTATGAGCAATGATTCGAAAAAAGGCGGCAAGAATACAAAGCAAAAAGGGAAAAACAATCCAAAGCATAAAACATCAGGTTCAGCTAACGGACAAAACGGCTATCATTAAACAAAGAAGGGAATCTCTGATTTTCAAGAGATTCCCTTCTTTTCTAATTTTTTAATAACCGTAAGCTGTTTAGGATTACTAAAATTGTGCTTCCTTCATGACCGAGTACTCCATATGGTAAGTCTAAAAATTGTAGGAAGTTCGATGCGATTAAAACCATGATGACTGAGATCGAAAACACAACATTTTGTTTAATAATTCGGTTCATTCTTTTGGATAACTTAACAGCTTCTGCAATACGAGGAAGATGATTCTTCATTAATACGACATCGGCCGTTTCAAGAGCTACATCGGTTCCTTCGCCCATGGCAATCCCAACAGATGCTGTTGCAAGAGCTGGTGCGTCATTAATCCCATCGCCGACCATTGCTACTGTTCCAAACTTTGTATTTAGCTTTTTAATTTGTTCAACCTTTGTTTCAGGTAGGCATTCAGCGATATAAGCATCAATATGACTTTCTTTTGCAATGGCTCTTGCTGTCTTTTCACTGTCACCTGTAAGCATAATCGTATAGATTCCTAACGATTTAAAGGCTTCAATGGCTGCTATTGCTTCATCGCGAACTGTATCCTTTAAGGTAATAATTCCGGCAATTCCTTTTTCATCTCGTGCATACACGATTGTTTTTCCTTCTTGGGCAAAGGTCAGTGCAATTCCATTATGGAACTGTTCAGCTTCTTCTTGATTAACAAATTTAGCTTTTCCAACCTTCCAAAACTCATGACCAAAATAAGCTTGAACACCATTGCCTGGAATGTCTTCCATATTATCAGGCTTGATTAAATCTTTTGTGATTCGGTCTTTTGTATAACGAACAATGGCTGTTGCAAGTGGGTGATTCGAATAAGATTCAATAGAAGCAACATGGAATAAGAAATCCTCTTCGGTTAAATCATCACGAAAGACAACATCTGTTACTTCTGGTTTCCCTTTTGTTAACGTGCCTGTTTTATCTAATGCAATGGCTTGTAGGTTTCCTAGGTTTTCTAGATGAATCCCGCCTTTAAATAAAATACCATGACGTGCCCCATTAGAAATGGCTGATAATGAGGCTGGCATAATAGAGGCTACAAGAGCACATGGTGAAGCAACAACAAGCAAGATCATGGCGCGGTAAAAGGTTTCAGTCCAGCTCCAGCCTAACGCAAAGTGAGGTACGAACATCATTAATGCTACGACAGCTAACACCACTTTTACGTACGTTCCTTCAAAACGTTCAATAAAGAGTTGAGATGGCGATTTTTCGCTTTGGGCAGATTGTACTAACGTAATAATCTTTTGGAACAAGGTATCGCTGCTTGGTTTTGTCATTTCAATTGTAATGGTTCCACGTAAGTTAACGGTTCCTGCAAACACTTCGTCGCCTACTGATTTTGTAACAGGAATGGATTCTCCTGTAATGGCTGCCTGATCAATATTTGTACGTCCATCAATGATTTTGCCATCTGCTGGTACCCGTTCACCTGGTTTTACTAAAATATGATCACCGATGATAAGCTTAGACACAGCTACTTTTTCTGAAAGGCCGTTTGTCACGCGTAAAGCTTCTTCAGGCTGTAAATCCATTAATGCTGAAATTTCTCGATGGCTTTTATTCATGGTGTATGTTTCAAGTGCGCCACTTAATGCAAAGATAAAAATTAAGATCGCACCTTCTGTCCAATAACCAATAATAGCTGAACCAATAGCAGCTAAAATCATCAACATTTCAACATTCAAATCTTTTT
>CAWBND010000008.1:0-490184 GCA_963790055.1 uncultured Bacillaceae bacterium | reverse complement strand
CGTTCTATTTGCTACATTCTTTTTTACAAATGTAAAAGTGCTAATTTTTTCTTGTGATTTTTCATAATAAAGATTTGCATCGACTGGGGATTCTACCTTCAAACTCTTTAAGCGGAACAGAATGGTACTCTCCCTTTACATCTAAATAAATATGAATCACCCTTATCGATTAACCGCATTGCGGTACATTAATTTCACTATGTGGTTACTTTAAATATAAACATTTTTTACATGTCCGTCAATAGCATTTTCGAACCGTTTGCACATTCTTTCTATTCGTTTTTATGGGAATAAGGAAAAGCTAGCGACTGCTCTTCTCCAAGCTTGTCAAAGCATCAACCAACACTTTGATATAAAACGATAATGATTGGAAGCTTAAGGTTTATACTTTTAATCGTGTATACGAAAAAAGGCTGAGGAGCGATTAATCCTCACGAGTTTCTTAAGCCTTTCAGCAAATCTAGGGGAGAGATTAAAAAATCATTTCTCTCCCTGTTCACGTTATTTGAAACGGATTTTGTAAAATGATTATCCTTTATGATGATTTGAAATCTCGCCCCACCTTTTTTTCAAAAGAAAGGCTTGTATAGGTAATATGAAATACCTCCTTATCTTTTGATAAGAAGGTATTTTCTATTAATTATCTAATTACTTGCCTTCTTTAGCACCGAACATTTTTTCAGCATATTGGATCCCCCAATCCATATGCTCCACCATGTTCTTTAGCAATTGACATTACTCCTTCAGCTGTTTCTGTTTTTTAATTTTAAACTATTATGTGCTACAGCCCCAACACCTAGTGCCACCGTTAATGCCATTCCTACTACTGTTAATTTCTTGAATACCTTTTTCACTTTAATCTACCTCTCCCTTATCCCTATGTTCTTATCCCCTGTGTTTTACGTGCAATTTGAGCTTTTTTCTACAGCACGGCAAAAATCAATTGTTTCTAAGTTGCCCCTTTATCCTTATATAAAATATCTTGAATTAAATATTTTAAACAAAAAAATATTGATGGTTTTAATAATATATAGACTCCCCCTCGATATATATCTCTCATATTTCTAGATATATTTAGAGATCTCTTAGAATAAAAAAGCATCTAAAGCATATTGACCAGGACCAATTAAAGCAATACCGATGGCTACCGCTAATAATGTCAGGTTATACTCATAGCCATTTTGTGTAGACCATACTCCATTTGGTCCATGTACTTTTACAATCGCCATTACCATTGTTCCTGCAATCATAATTCCCGCAAGAGGTGTAAGGAGCCCTAACGCAAATAAAATCCCTCCAATTAGTTCTGTCAATCCTGCAAGTAGAGCCATTGTTACTCCTGGTTTAATCCCAACGGATTCAAACCAGCCTCCTGTCCCTTTTACACCATAACCACCGAACCACCCAAACAATTTTTGAGCACCGTGACCAATGAATAATACTCCTATTACTAATCGAATAATTAATAAACCAATATTTATCATTTTCAAATCCTCCTAATTTCATTTATCTCTATTTCTAGATATTTTACTAAAAAAATTTAAGTTGCTACTCTTTTACTTACTTTGTTTAATAGTTTTACAATTCTCTCTGTTCCATCATCATTTAATGACCCAAACATGTAATCAACTAATTCCTCATGTTCTGGCATCATTTTCGCCATCAAATCCTCTCCATCATCCGTTAACGTGACATGTATGGCGCGGCGGTCATTAGGGCAAGCATTTCGCTTTAACAAACCTTTTTGTTCTAATTTATCTATTACATACGTCATTGAACCACTTGATATGAGTATGCTCTGCCCAATTTGTTGAATGGTTTGTTTCCCCCTTTGGTAAAGCGACTCTAAAACAGAAAACTCTGTAATATTCAGCTTATTTTTCATCATCTCCATCCTTATTCGCTCCTGGATCGCCTTTGATGTTTGCATCAATACAAGAAAAGGTTGGTTTGTACATTTTCTTTCCATTATAAATCACCTCTCAAAAATTAATTTTAAATACATTATATTTAATTAAAGTATCTCTGATGTGAGATAATAATAGTCCTTTTATTCTTTTGTGTCAATAACCTTTTTAATTTTATGGTTATTTTTGTTTATCAAGCATTTAACCACTTACATTCGTAAGGTTGAAATGAATGTTGAATAGATATCTTTTACATGGGAAAGATTAAACGATGTTATAAAAAACACTACCTAAGGATTTATTTAATAGCGGTTATATAATCAATGGAGTTTTTAGAAAAACTATTTGAAAATGATCTAATAAGGAGACGACAATTATGTCAAACGTAAAATTAGCAGTCATTTATTACAGTTCGACTGGTACTAACTATCGACTAGCACAATGGGCAGAAGAAGGCGGAAAAGAAGCGGGTGCTGAAGTAAAATTATTGAAAGTGCCAGAAACAGCTCCACAAGCAGCAATAGAGTCAAATCCAGCCTGGAAAGCTCATGCAATAGATGCAGCGTGTATTCGAGAAGTGACTCTTGCTGATTTAGAATGGGCAGATGCCATTATTTTTAGCGTCCCAACACGTTTCGGTAATATCGCTTCACAAGTACAAGCATTTTTGGATACAACAGGTGGTTTATGGTTTGAAGGAAAGCTAGCCAATAAAGTCGTAAGTGCGATGGCTAGTGCAAGCAACCCACATGGTGGACAGGAAGCGACAATTCTATCCTTGTATAAAACGATGTACCACTGGGGGGCTATTGTGGCGGCTCCTGGTTTTACAGACCCAGTGACGTTTGCAGCTGGAGGTAACCCTTATGGTACATCTGTAACCCAAGGCCAAGATGGAAAAATGATTGAAGATGTACAAGCTGCTGTCAAACATCAAGCAAAGCGTACTGTAACAGTTGCAGAATGGGTAAAAAAAGCAAACCAATAATAATCTAAAAAGCTAATCGATACTGTTCGATTAGCTTTTTTAGTTGATACGACTAAAAAGCTGGCTCAGCCCTTGAACAAGATGTACATAGCCATAACTGTTTGTTACCGATTCTACATATAAAGGCCTATGCATATATATAAATTGCATTTTCTTAAACTATTAAACAAATTCCTTGCATTGAAAATGAACTGTATTATTACTTGGTAGCAACCTCCTAGATTCACAGTTTTGTGCTTTTTCAGTAAATAGAATCTCCCTTTTATTTTGTATAATTAATATATAGAAATAGAATTAAGAGGAAACTTGAAAGTTGATTTCCTTTCAGTACAACGTAGAAGGAGCAGTATCGTATGAGCGAAAACGTAAAAACCTATGAATCTGAAAGCATCAAAATATATTGGAAACCTGATATTTGTAAACATGCGGGAGAATGTGTAAGAGGACTGTCAAGTGTATTCAATGTAAACAAAAAACCTTGGGTGTCTCCAGAACATGCAACATCTGAAGAAATCATGCAAGTGATTGATCGGTGTCCAAGTAGAGCCCTTACGTATCAGCAAAAAAATGAGCGAAATTAAAAAGATAAGGGGAGATCGAAATGACAGAAATTAAGTCGGGCAAAAATGAATTTTATATAGAAGAATCCGGTGAAATTATTGCCAGAATTCAATTTATCCCAAGCGGAACAGATGTAAATGGAAGAGATTTAATCATTGTGAACCATACAATCGTTTACGAAGGACACAATGGTCGAGGATTAGGCAAAAAATTAGTAAATAGAATAGCAGAATATGCAAGAGATGAAAAGAAATATATTATCCCTGTATGTCCTTACGCAAAAAGTGTACTTGAAAGTAAGGTAGAGTATCAAGATGTTCTTGCAAATTGAAGGCTTTCAAACATATTCGAATATACTATCTAGTACAAAAGGACCCCTTCTAAGTAAAGAATGGCGTCCTTTAACATACCTTATATTACGTTATAATGAAAAATATATAAATTCCGAACTATTGACCTGACTGACGAACAATATAGTCTGCCAGTCTAATAGCCAAAGCAGAGTTAGAAAGAACGGGACCAGCTGCAGTTAGGCTAGGAAGAACACTATTATCCGCTACAAATAAACCCTGAACACCATGTATTTGACCGTGACGATTTGTCGCTGAGGTATTTGGATTATCTCCCATTCTGCAGGTAGAAGCCTCATGCATGTCAGCACCTGGCGGACGAAGAACTAAAGAAGACTCATCGAGAGTTACTCCCATGGCTTTTGCAGATCGTCTAATTCCCTCTTCCACTTGCTTAGCAGTTTGCCTATCCCTATCACTTAAGGAATACTGAACTTGCTGCCAAGGTACACCATATTCATCCCGATCATTAGGATCAACATACACCCTATTTTCTCGTCTAGGCTGCACTCTGCCAAAAGTTGCGAATACAACCATGAGCTGATCTGTTAATACCCTGTCTTCAAATTGCTGGTATGACCAATACTGATTTGGTCCTAGTATCTGGATGTGATATGGATCCTCATCCGTTTCAAACTTTAATATAGAAAGATTTCCAATTCTATCTGAAAATTGTCTACGGCTAATAGTTCCAATCCCGATCATCGACACATGTCCTGTCAAGTAATGGCCAATTGCTGGTCCTGGAATTCCTGAATTAAGAAGCAGTCGTGGAGTCTCTAGGGTGCTAGCGGAAACAACTACATTTTTTGCTCGTATTGTGTGTGACCTCTTATTAGCATCGAATACTTGAACGCTTTGGACCCTATTACCCGGAGCATTCACTTTATACACGTATGCATCCACAGCAAGATCATACGGTCTATCAAAACGAGCTGCCGCTAAAGCATTAATGGAACTATACCATGCATTTGAGTGGACTTCCCCTTGCCGTGAAGGTGTCAAATCAATAGCCAAAGGCATATCATCGGCTTCTAAAATCCCTCCAGCATGTAGTCGTTTTAAAAGAATATTTTGCATGGACGAACCTTTCGCCCAATCCCTTGTTACATGCAATAATTTTTCTGCCATTCCATAGTAAACGTTCAACTCTCTCCGATTAATTGGCCATTTGTTTAATTCAGAACGAATCGGTCTTGGAGTTGCTGCATTCCAGAATAATGACCTACCTCCTAGTGCATAAACCATTGTTGCCCCAGAAAATTGCGGTAAGCGTCGTCCTAATGGAGTTGAATTACTTGGAACCAGTTCATCCCTTGATGTATTGACATTCTGAGTTGGGATATTTTGTGCATGGGAATGAAATAATTTATCTCCTTTTTCCAGAATTCCAATCTTCTTAGCTCCTTGATTTTTCCACAATTCACAAAGTCTTTGTAAGACTGCCCCTCCACCAGGACCAGATCCCACAATAAGGACATCGTAATTTAGTCCCTGACATTTCATCAAGCGTTTTTGTTGGAATCCAATTATTCTTATATCTCACTACCATAATGAACACTCCCTTCTAACAAATGCATGTCAGTTAAGGATATGTTCGGCCGCTTAATCCCATGACAAAAAGGCAACCATAAAAAGAGGTTGCCTTACAAACTCAATAATAATTCTTCACCATTTGACCCATGACCCAGTTAGTTCTAGCACCCGTGACTCCAGTGCTTGGACATTTACCATGGTCTCCAGTTAATTCTGCCACAACGGTTTCTACCAGGGGTTGATGGACATGCTGTAATGGTTCGAAGCTCCATTCCTCCGTTCCATTAGCTGTCGTCAACACAATCGGATCGTTTCCAAAAGTGGAAAAGGTTATTTTCCCTTCAGTGCCAACGATTGCATTTACATCGACATCTTCAAAAGCAGAAAAACACCAATGACCTACACCGTGAATGCCAGATTGGAATAGATACGTACCAGTCACAATATCTTCGGCCTCATAATAGCCTGCTTGATTGGATGCAAACCCTTCAACAGACTGGATTGGCCCTAATAAGAAATCTAATAAATCAAGCGTATGGCTTGCTAGATCAAAAAATAATCCTCCGCCGGCCAAATGGGGTTGCACGCGCCACGGTAGATGATTCGAATCTAGCACGTCTTCCGAAGCCTGTTGATACTGGGTTGTAGATACGAAACGAACATCTCCGATTGCTTTATTGTCTAACAGCTCTTTTATTTTTAAAAATCGCGGTTGCGCTCGACGATAGTAGGCTACATATAAAGGAACACCAGCCTCCTCACAAGCAGCAATCATTTCTTGACATTCTGCGACATTCCTTGCCATCGGCTTTTCTACATAAACCGGTTTCCCCGCCTTTGCTGCCTTGATCGTATATTCCTTATGTGATCCTGGTGGTGTCGCTATATAAATGGCATCAATATCCGGATCATGAATCAGTGCTTCGGCATCATCATACCATTTTGGAACATTGTGACGTTCCGCATAGTCTTTCGCAAGCTCCCCCGTTCTCCGCATAACCGCAACCAACTCTGAGTTCTGAATTTTTTGGAAGGCTGGTCCACTTTTCACTTCCGTCACATCACCGCAGCCAATAATGCCCCACCGAACTTTATCATATTTCATTTCCGTATTCCTCCTCGTTTTATATCTGTTACAAGGTCTTGTTCTGGTCCCCTTAATGTGTACCCTTTACATCTAATGTTTTATTCGTTACATTCTTTTTCACGAATGTTGATTGGTTTATTTTTTCTTGTAATGTTTCATAGAAAAGGTCGGCATCAATTGGCAATACGATTGATTTGTTAATCCAAGTAGACAGATTCATGGCATTGGCAATTTCTAATGCTTTTACACCATCTTCACCTGGAGAAAGTAATGGTGAGCCTGTAATAATGGAATCAATCCAGTTTTGAATAATAATCGGATGATTGGCATTTTCACTTTTTACGGGAATCTCGATTTTCTCGTATGCTGGCTCACCAAATCCACCCGTATAGGTTGCATTAAATTCACGTTCCGATACAGTTAAGCGATAAAATGTAAGTTCTTCATTTTCGATGACGATTTTTCCAAGATCACCCACGATTTCAAAACGATTCGTACCTGGTACTTCACCCGTTGACGTAATAAATACACCTGAAGCTCCATTTTCATATTCCACGTATGCTCGTACATCATCTTCTACTTCAATGTCATGGTATTTTCCAAAACTACAAAAGGCACGAATTTCCTTTGGCATGAGCCCAGTCGTCCATTGCCAAATATCTAAGTGGTGAAGCGCCTGATTTAATAAGACGCCACCCCCTTCACCTTTCCATGTCCCTCTCCAACTACTTGAATCGTAATAACTTTGTGGACGGTAGGAATCCGTAACAATCCAATTCGTCCGTTTAATCTCACCTAAATCACCGGATTGAATCATGTCGCGTAATTTTTGATAAAGAGGATTAGCCCTTTGGTTATACATGATTCCAAACACTTTTCCACTCGCCTTCGCTGCTTCGTTCATTTCTAATACATTTTTTGTATACACACCTGCTGGTTTTTCACTAAGAACATGGATCCCGTTTGCAAAAGCCTTTTTAGCTAGATCAGGATGACTGGAATGCGGCGTTGCAATCATCACAGCATCGATTCCGGATTCAGTAAAAAAGCTGTCTTCATCCCTGAAAATTTGTACATCTCCTTTGGTATTTTGTTTTACCCACTCAATTCTTCCTTCATTATCACTACAAATCGCCGTAAGCTTTGCGCCTTTAATTTTCCCTTGATCTAGCAATTGAACATGAGAACTCCCCATATTTCCTACACCAATTACTCCAACTTTCACTACCTTCATCTATGATTCCTCTTTTCTATTTTGATTAGTTGCATTGGATTTTCCACACTCAAGATATATGTGTATCTTTCGTATTCATGATCCCTTTAACAATATTGTTTTGTAACAAATGCTTTGCTATGACAAATATATTGCTAGTAACTTGCATGTATGGTAACCTTAAATCAGCGAGTAACCACAATGTGATACAGGTGTACCACATTTGAATAACCTTATTATAAGTATCTTGTAAAACTTCTGTCAATCATTTTTATTCTGTACCCAATAATCTTTAATTATTGGTGAGCAAGATTCATTCACGTTTCTCACACAGAACAAAAATTTATATCCATTGTTTCATTCATAAATCACATAATTTCCACTATTACGAGTCAAATTTCAGATATAATAGAACGGATATAGTAGAAAAACACGACTAATCGCTCTACTGGCGTTGTTAATGGTACAAAAAGGAAGGAGTACATACTTTGCCCAACGATATACAGGATCAAACTAAAACATCTAATATTCAAGTAATCTCTCGAGCGGCTAACATACTGAGAACGCTTCGAGATCATCCAAAAGGATTAAGCCTTTCGCAAATTGCCAAAGAAGTAAATCTAGCTCGATCGACGGTTCAAAGAATTGTTGCAACACTAGAACAGGAAAACTTTGTAACAGCCGCTTCTGCTTCTGGTGGGATTCGTCTTGGACCTGAAATTTCTATACTTGCGGCCGCAGTCCAGAGTAATCTAAGAGAAGAAGTTAGACCATTTTTAATACAATTATCTAATCAAGTGAATGAAACCGTTGACCTCTCCGTATTAGATAACGGTAAGGTACTTTTTGTGGATCAAATTATCGCGCCGCATCCACTACAAGCGACTTCTCAACCTGGTGCCTCTTTTCCACTACATTGCACAGCAAACGGAAAGGCCATACTCTCTTCATTGCCGATAACAGAGGTGGAAAAACTGGTACCGGAGCAGTTAGAACAGTATACAGAGCAAACGGTTACAACTAGAGATGAACTGCTACAGGAGTTAGAAATGATTCGTAAAACAGGGGTTGCATTTGCCAAAGAAGAGCATATTCAGGGGATCTGTGCAATAGGTGCAGTTGTTTCAGATCGCGCGGGAAATCTCAGTTCTATCTCCATACCGATCCCATCTATACGTTTTTACGGGAATGAAGAAAAGCTATCGGTTGCTCTTATCAAAACTTGTCAACAGATTAATCAACACTTTGAACTAAAATGAGTGGGTATATTTTCGGGGGACATACCCTTAAAAGTCGACGAATTTTCTTATACTGCCGAACAAAAAAGAAGGCGCTTTCCTCCTAAGAGGACAGCGCCAAGCGTAATACTAGTTATGTACGGTCTTTAGCAATTCATATGTGGAGAATCTGGATGCATCTGCATAAACTCAATCCAATTTCCATCGGGATCGACTATCCAAAATTGATAGTTTAAAGCACGTCCCTGACTTATATCATCGGCAATCGCAACACCCTTTTCCTTCAACTGATTTCTTGTTTCATAAATATCATCCACCTTAAAGCAGAAATGATGCTCTCTTAGTCTCTCGCCCTCTTCCCCTCCATAAAATAATTCAATAAAGCACCCTTCAGACACTTTAATGTATACAATCCACGGCTCGCCATTTGATTTAGTTAATTCAAACGCTTTCGTAAACCCTAGCTTATTGCAATAAAAATCCACAGAACGTTCCATATCTACTACTTTAAGTCCTACATGATTGATATCGATAATCATTATCTATCTCTCCCCATATTTTCTTTTTTAGTAAGCGGTACAGATTTCATTATTATCTATTCATATGTAGCTATTGTCCGTTAGCAGTTCATATGTGGAGAATCTGGATGCATCTCGGCAAACTCCAGCCAATTTCCATCGGGATCTAAGACACTGAATTGATAATTTTTACTGATTCCCTGGCTAATTTCCACTTCTAAAGCAACGCCATTTTTCTTCAATTCATCTGCCGTATCATAGATATTATCCACCTCGAAGCAAATATGATTCGCTCGATCCCTTACACCTTCGACCCCATCGTAAAATAATTCAATAAAACGACCATCTGGCAATTTCACATATACATTCCATGCCTGACCATCTGGACCATGCATATCAAACGCCTTCTTAAAACCAAGCTTATTGCAATAAAAATCTAATGATTTTTCCATATCTACTACTCTAAATGCTACGTGATTCATACCTTTAATCATCGTCATTCCCACCTTATGTTTACTTTATTATGTAGCTATACCAGTTTCAAAATTAAATAGCTTTGATCAAGCTACACACATGCCCGTTGTTTCTATGATATTCAAGGAATGTATGTATAAATATAAAAGTCTCTTTTATTGTCGAAGGTTATGTAAATAACCTATATTGGTATTCTTATATAATCATAACATTTTCTGAAAGCGGTTGCAATTTTTTATTATATTGACATGAACAGAATTTGAATTTGAGTACGTTTCGTCTTTGGTAACCTAATGTCATTCTACTAACTCTCATTAGAAAAACACGACTTATCGCCCCAACAGTGAAAATCGATGTACCTTAAGGGATAATGTCTAAGAAAAATCCCCCTCAAATTAGGCAAAAATCTATACCACACGCAGATACACACATAGACTACTGTACTGTAGGGTATATGTGTATATTTTTTATACGGAGGACATATTCACTCTAATATAAATGGAATTATTTATAGGAGGAGTTTTCTATGAGAAATGTGAACCATAATCCATCTGAGCTTTGTGAAGAATTCGCGGAAATCCCCAAGGTATACTCACACACTCAGCACTCTGAACGAGTGGACGGCTTTGGAATTAAGTACTGACATTAATAAACAAATGGTTTAAAGGTTTCACTAAAACTTTTACAGCCAAAGCAACCTCTGTTGCCAGTAGCGACTGCATCCCTGGTCCTCACAGACTCGGTAGTATCACACCGCCAATCAGTTATGTAAACTACTTCGATAGTTTTTTTGTTCGTATTCTAATTCCAGAATTTAATACTATAACATGTTGTTCTTCTATACGTTTGATTTCTCGATCATGATGCTCTTTGAAGGTTGAAAATGTTTCTTCGCAGAGCGTTCTATTTGCTTTTGTCCTGGTTTTATTTGAATTTTTCAATAAGAAGGCAGAATATAAATCGCGTTGAACCTTCGTTCCATCATCAAATAGATGCCATCTTTGTTTCAATTCTTTCTTTTTGCATTCGTTCGATTTATGATCATACTGACTTGCTTTAAATTTGATGGTATTTACTTTTTTAAAGGTTCCACCCTGAGCTGTTACCTTACGTTCAAGTATGCTCAAAAACATAGCGGGAGCACGATGCCCTATGCTTTTTCCGAAACGTTTTTTGCGCTTATATTTGCCTGTCTTTTTGCTAATTTCCGTTTTCTTTGCTCGTTTTTGCAAGGCTTGCATGTTCATATCTTCCCAATAATGTTCATCTCCAAAGGAAAGAAGTTTATTCGTTAATTGATTATGAGATTGTTTTCTAATCGCTGCTTGTTTTCGATGAAGTTCTTTCAGCATCGCCTTTAATTTGTTATATCGTTTCGAGTAGTTCCACATTTTTTTCCCTTTTTTGATGGTCCCATCATCATGGTAGTACATAGAATTCATCGTTCGTTTTGAACGATCCATTTTCCGTTGAATCAAACGGATCCTATTTGACACATTCACCACATGATCGGCTAAGTTCGTGAAGAGTATATCGCTCTCTCCCACAACGGCAATAGATGACGTTCCCAAATCACCACCTACTCGCCCCTTTCCTACTACGTGTTTGAAACGACCGTCGTTGGTTCGTTTCGGAGGTGGGAAGCCTTGAACGGTCATTTGAGCAAAATAGCGATTTTCCCCTCGAATCACTCGTTTTACTATGCGAACATACTTTACCTTATAAGGGGCTATCCGTACTTGTCCCTCTTTATTTTTATATTGAAATTCGACTTCATTTTCGATCGCTGAAAGAGATTCTTGAATGTACAAATCTTTTTCATTGATCTGTAAGCCCATTTTTTTACCATCGAATACGATATGCTTGTTTCGATACATCCAACCAGTTGTATTGGTTTTTCCTTCAAAGCTAAGGATCTCACCACGCTTGATGAAATTCACTCTTTTCGCTTCCCCTTTTACTTTTTTATGAAAAGCATTCCAAGCGCGGGTAGCTATTTTTTGGGCAATATTGACATTCAATCGACTTCCGAAATGTTTTCGAATGGGGTTTGCAAACTCATGCAGCGCATATTCTGTTAGACCTTGTGCTTCTTGGAAAGAAAAAAGCTCTTTAAATACTTTGTCTTTTTCTCCTTTATAGAAATGGCTTTTCCCTTTTTCGCCCTTTTCCTCGAAATAGGCAAGTTTTTGAGAAATAGCACGAAGGCACCTTTTCATTCTTCTATATGCTTTTGTGCGTTTCATCTGTTTTTCCCGTTTTAACAATTCACCCAGACAAGAATTATAAATGACGCGAGCGATTTCAAGACTGTCTTCAATCGCCTTTACAACGGAATCGTTTGTCTGCATTTCGATGGTTATAACAAATGATGGAGTTTTCGCCTTTGCCATTGGTATCCTCCTTAACCGAACGTACATTTGTATATTCAGTATAGCAAAAGAGGACAGATATTTAAACCATAAAAAGGAAAAAAATCGAACCATCGATGTGCCATAAGACACGCTTGGTTCGACCTCACTTTCCTCCCATCCCTAAAGAGTGTGCTAACGCACCGTAATGGGCTTCCTCGTTCGGCAAGTTCTGTGAGACTGTCATCCTTCAAGAAGAAATTAATCCATTCATGAGTATACTTCGAAAACATGGCATTATCGTAACGGCTCTTCACAATCACTGGCTTTTTGATAAACCACGTCTTATGTATATCCATTTTGAATCAATCGACGGCCCAATCTCATTTGCCAAAAAAGTTAGGGATGCTATGCAGGTATTGATTACAGATGATGTCGGTAATCGTTCTAGATCAAGAAATCATGAATGTAAAGGTGGATAACATTTGTGATAAGTTTAATGATATTCTTGGTGGAACGATGCATACGTCAGAAGATGGAATTTGTACGGTGATGAAGTCTCGTACAAATATTAAACCTATCTGTTCTTGGGAGGAGAGGAAGATCATTCCTGCTCATTCCACAAATGTTTACATTTGAATCCATGACAAGAGATGGAGTTGGCCCTTTGTAGTGGAGAAACTGTAATCCTTCAATCTGAGATCAACAAATTTATTAGTAAACTGCGTAAACATGATATTATCGTAACGGCTGTTCATAACCATTGGTTATTTGATAAACCACGTCTTATGTATATACATTTTGAATCGATTGATGAACCGATTTCCTTTGCAAATAAGGTTCGAGATGCCTTACGTGTACTAACTACTAGAGAGGTTCAGCCAAAGAAGAAAAAATAGACCTTAAAAGTAAATTTGGCGATTAAAAAGTAGCATCAAATTTACAAGCTAATCAGCATTACTATTAGTACAGAAAAATGCTCAGGGCTTTTATGCTCTGAGCATTTCATTTTAGCTCAATTTATTCAACAGTAGTTAATAAAGGGACATTATGCCCCTCTTAATTCGTGAATTTTGTCCTTCATAACCTTAACGGCCACTCATTAACCAGCTCTTGTTTCTAGTTTTCCAAACAAAATATGAAATTATGACATAACATTCAGGGCAGATTTTAATAGGGTGACACTAGTTATTGTCATATTGCTAAAAGCCCTCACTAGAACATCATTTCATGTCCTAGCGAGGGTTATTTTAAGCTGCCTCTGAGCGATCTGGATCTGGCTGCACAAGAGCATACTTTTCCCAAGCTCGACTCTTCCAACGGAAAAACACAATAACCGCTCTCGTCCATTCATCCGCTGCAATCGCCAGCCATATACCTACTAATCCTAGATTCATATGAAAAACAAAAAAATAGCCTAGCGGCAAACTCATACAGACCATCGAAAGCAAACCAATGTACACAGGATATTTTGCGTCTCCAGATGCTCGCAAAGAATTAATGATCACAATATTTAACGTTCGACCCGTCTCCAGCAAAATACTGAGCAGCAAGACACTAGCGCCCATGCGGATAATCTCTGGATCATTCGAAAACAGACTCATTAATTGTTCACGTGACACGATTACAATTGCCACCATCACGAGGGTTGCGGCACTTGCCCATTTCGCACTTTTCCATACGCGATGATAGGCTTCATCCTGCCGATTTCCTCCGACTAATTGACCGACAATAATAGCGGTCCCCATTCCAATCGCCATCGCAAACAAGTAGATGAACATCGAGATATTCGTCGCATACTGTCTGGCAGCTAACGAACTCGTCCCCAAATAGGTCGCATAAAATAAAAACACAAGCTGGCAGGTTTGATACATCACTTGCTCAAGGGCAGATGGCACTCCAATTTTTAAAATCTTACGAATATATTCCCGAGATAATGAGATATAATATTGGAATTTCACTCGCACTTCCATAATTCGATAAAAAAGCAAGAAAAACACAAATAAAGCAAGGAATCTACTAATAACAGAAGAAATAGCAGCTCCTTCGACACCCCATTCCGGAAAGCCAAATTTCCCGAAAATCAGCACATAATTACCGATGATGTGAAAAATGTTCATGCCGAGTGACACTAACATTGCTTGCTTTGTAAAACCATGCACCCGAATAATCGCCGCTAATGAGTTAATGACAGCTTGAAGAAAAATGGCTCCACCAACAATTTTCAAGTAGCTCTCGGCATACATCAAAATATCTCCAGACAAATTCAACGAACGCATCATATTTCCGCTGAAGAAAATAAAAAGAACACTAAGGCATAAGCCTACAAGCAAGTTAAGAACAACTGCTAATGCTGAAATTTTGGCCACTTCCTGCATTCGGCGCGAACCGATATATTGAGCAACAACAATAGCTGCACCGTTTCCAATGACCTCCAAGATAAGAATGGCAATATGAAGATATTGATTCGCTGCTCCTACTCCCGAAACAGCATTGTCAGAGATGGCACTCAACATAAACGTATCCATAATGCCCATCAGCATGAAGAGAAAAATCTCTAAAAATATCGGCCAAGTGAGAAAGAATAGATTATAATTTTTTGAGTTTTCTCCCTTTTTCTGCACGTCTATGGCGCTTCCCACCACATGTCACCTTCTTATTACTTCTATGATTTATGAAACAAAAGATATCGTACCATAATTTTTTATACATTTAAAGACCCTCATCTCGTTTAAGTACAGAAATGAGGGTTTTACAGTGGGAATATTACAGCCTCTTATACTGGGATAAATTGCGTCAATAGATCGTTAAACTTGTCACGTTCTTCCCAGAAAGGACCATGACCGCTGTATTGAAACGGAACAAGCTGCGAATCTTTTATTTTTTCATTTAATTCCTGTGCTTGCGAAAATGGAATGACTTTATCATGAATGCCATGAATAATTAAAGTGGGGACAAGTATTTTATGAAGATCAGAATACAACTTCTCATCTCTTAGTGAAACGATGATCGCCGCAGTCGACCAGCCTGCTGCCTGTAACCCCAATTGCAGGAACCACTCCGAGAATGAGCTAGATATATACTGAAAGAAAAAGGTATCCGTTACTCCCTGCATCATTTTAGGGCGGTCATTAGACGCCTCAATAAGGAATTTATTTGCAGTTTCTGTTGTAAAACCAGTGGGAGCTGCAGCGTCTATAAGGACAAGCTTACTTACTCCGTAGCCATTATAGCGAGCAATATAACGAATCGCGATCGCTCCCCCTGTGGAGTGTCCCGCTAGCGTGAAGTTTTCTAATTGAAGGGCACCAACTACAGCCCGAATATCATCCGCCAATCTATCATAATTATAGCCGCTCATCGGTTTATCCGACTTACCGAAGCCTCTCCAGTCAATCCCTATACATCGATATCCCATTGCAGGCAGAACATTAAACTGATATTCAAACTGCTTATGGTTTAGCGGCCACCCATGTATAAACAGGATTGTCTTTTTACCAGCTGGGTTTACATCTTCTACATATATGTTTACACCGGGTTCGACAGTAACAAAGTATCCCACCGTAATCCCCTCACTTATAAAAATATGATTATCAATAAGATATTCACTTGGGCAGGCATAAATGAATACCATTCTTGTTTGAATATTTCACGAACAAATTCTGTTAAAATGTCCATGAAAATTATTGTGCTCATACCCTATTGACAATTCCAAGTTTGTTAATTAGAATAATATGAAATACAAACAAAAACGAATATCTCTTATCCAGAGAGGTGGAGGGACTGGCCCGATAAAGCCTCAGCAACCACATGATTTATTTTGTATGGTGCTAATTCCAGCAAAGCAGAAGCTTTGGACGATAAGAGAAGGTGTCTTTTTTATACAAAAACCCTTCTCTTAAAGAGAACGTTTTGTATAAGAAAGGGGAATTATATGATGAGTAGTAAAGAAACAGCTTTAGAGGTAAATGATTATTTAGACTTGTATCTATTAGCAAAAAGCATGGGGGACCAAGCGTGGCAGGACGAAATCATACGTAAGTTAAAAAACGTTGCTAACCAGCCTATAGATCATACGCAAATGATTCACAATCTTTGGGCCCAATTTAAGAATATTAATGAAGAAATTCTAGCCCTATATCATGAATTACGAACTGGATCTTCTACTGGCTATTTGGAAGAAAAAATAATGGATCTCAAGTATAAACGCATTGAAATCACTCGTAAGATTCGTATGGAAACAGAAGCAAATCCATCAATGAAAACATTATAAGAATCAGAGCACCTTATCTTTAAGAGAAAAGGTGCTCTGATTTTATTTTATTAGCAATTTTCTTTCATACTAACCATCATGTTCATCATTTTAGTCATCATTTCATCGCACTGTTGCATTTTAGTCATCATTTGATCCATATCCATGTTCATATCCATGTCCATATTATCCATTTTATCCATCATCATCTTCATACAATTCATTTCACACATCATTCTTTCCATAGCTGTCATCATCATCATATTCATACACATGTTTTCCATTTACCATTCCCCCAATTTATATTTTTTGATAAATAAGCACAAAAAAACACTAAATGAATCTCCATGAGGTTTGATGTTGGAACGGTTGTATGTATACAAATCATTCTTTTTCAATCACCATGAATGTGAGAAACATTTAGCGCTTCCTGTTGACAGGTCAGCTTATCCTTATTTATCTATATTAGATTGTATATCTATTATTTTTTAATTTCAATATAAATTTTGTAATTTTACACAGATTTTACAAATTATGTAAAATTATTCATACCGAAGTGCATCGATTGGATTCAGCCTTGCTGCTTTATTGGCTGGTAAAATCCCAAAGATGATTCCAATCACCATCGAGAACAAGACGCCGCCAAGAACAACTTGCCAAGAGATAAGCCCCGGTAAGCCTGCAAAGACCGAAACGAGTGTGACCACACCCCAACCTAGTAAAATACCTAAAATCCCGCCAATTAACGTGAGCGTAATCGACTCGATTAAAAACTGAACTAAAATTTGTCTCTTTGTTGCACCAATCGCAATACGAATGCCAATTTCTCTCGTTCGTTCGGTAACGGATACGAGCATAATATTCATAACACCAATTCCACCAACGACTAAGGAAATCCCGGCAATACTACCGATTATGATGGTCATAATTCTCGTAATCTGCCCTACTCCTTGGGCAATTTCCTCCATATTCAGAACTTGATAGGCATCTTCTGTATTATGTAGCGTATTGAGGTTTCGTGTGGCCTTGTCACCTATCGTCTTCAATTCATCATCAGATTCTGCCTGAAGGGTAATTTGAGTGACATCACTTTTTCCAAATACCATCTTCCACGTATTGAATGGCAAATACGCCTGCACTAAACCGAATGATAATAAGCCTGTTTCCTTTTCCAATACACCAATAATTTCAACAGGCTGGGAGCCAATTCGAATGACTTCACCAATTGGAGACTTCCCATCAAATAATTCTTCTTGCATTGTATGACTGATTATAGCGACCCTTGCTCCGCTTAAGAAGTCAGCCGTCGTAAAGCCTCGTCCCTTTTCCACATTTAGCTCATTTACATCGAGATAGGCATTGTTAATCCCCGTTATCGAACTATCTGCTGTATCTTCCCGATAGCGAATGGTCGAATACTCAGAGCTTGAAGCAACGACACTTTTGACACCAGGAATCCCCTCCAGCATGCGGATATCCTCTTGAGAAAAAACCGTCTTATAATAGGCATTTGGATTGGACATGACCTCTTCATCCGATGGCTGATACATCAGTTCAATCGTATTGCCTGAACCAACGATTTCAGACTTCAACATCGCTTCTCCACCTTGTCCAATAGCGACAACAATGATGACAGAACCCACACCGATAATAATGCCGAGCATCGTTAAAATCGATCTCATTTTATGAGCTTTTAACGAATGTAAGGCCATGAAAAGATTTTCAGTGAATTTCATGTATCCTGCCCCCTTACAGTGGACCCGGCAGAAACAATTTCCCCGTCACGAACGAAAATCGTTCGATTCGCGTATTGTGCTATTTCTGGCTCATGAGTGACCAATACAATGGTCGTTCCCTCTTCATTTAATCTCTTAAATTGTTCCATAATCGTGATACTCGTTTTTGTATCCAAGGCTCCAGTCGGTTCATCAGCCAAAATCAATTTTGGTTTATTGACAATAGACCGGGCAATTGCTACCCGCTGCTTTTGTCCTCCAGATAAGGCATTCGGTAAATGACCCATCCGCTCTTCTAGACCTACTTTTTCCAACGCCTCCGCTGCACGCAATTGGCGCTCTTTTTTGCTAATTCCAGCATAAATCAAAGGTAATTCGACATTTTTCAAGGCTGTTAGGCGGGGCAATAACTGAAACTGCTGAAAAACGAAACCAATCGACGAATTTCGCACATGTGACAGCTGTGTATCTTCAAAGTTTGAAATATCCTCTCCATCAAACAAAAATGTTCCTGATGTAGCCTGATCGAGACAACCAATGATATTCATTAATGTCGATTTCCCTGATCCCGATGGACCCATAATCGCAACAAACTCGCCTTCTTCAATTTGGACATCTACATTTTTCAGTACATACATATCCTCTTTGCCTAGTTTATATGCCTTTGAAACATTTTCTAAGTAAATCATTCTACTGTCACTTCCGCACCATTTTCAAGCTCATCAGAAGGCTGAAGAATGACTTTGTCTTTTTTCGTAAGACCTTTCACAATTTCTAATTGTTGGCCTGATGTAATTCCAAGCTCCACTTCTCTTTTTTTCGCTTTATTATTTTCTACTACATAAACGAAGGACTCATCTCCATCTTCTACCAATGCATCCATCGGCAGCACAAGCGCCTTCTTTTTTTCTGTTTCAATTTCCATAATAAGCTGGAAGCCTGGTTTTAAAATGTTCGTTTCACCTGTGAATTTGATATGTACCGGATATTGAACCGCTTGTGCTCCTGTTTGAGTCATTGATTCACTTTCTTGTGGTAATGTTCCAATCGCTGCTACCTCACCTTGCCATTCTTGATCTGGAACAGCATCAGAGCTAAGCGTAACTTTTTGGCCTTCTTTTATTTTTAACGTATCATATTCAGAAAGAACACCTGTCACTTGCATTCCAGCTAAACTACCTAGTTGAATGATTGGTTGGGCTACCCCCGTATTACTAGTAGCGGAAGCCTCTTCTTCGACCGTTAACACCACACCATCTATCTTACTCTTAATCTGTAAGTCATTGAGACGGTTGTTTAATGTTTCCTCTTCTAATAAAACTCGCTTCAAATCAAGATTTGCTAATTTCTGATCCATGTCGAGTTGATCATATTCAGGTTCTAGCTGCTTAGTTGCCTCTTTTTCACCAGCTTCCTCCCTTACCTCTTTTTCTTTTTCCTTCAATTGCTCTTCCTGATTTTCTAATTGATTAATTTTTAAGTACGCTGATTCTTTTGATAGCTTATTTTGCTCAACCTCTAACTCCAGCTGCCCATTTTCTAAAGTAGCCAGTGTCTGGCCCTTCTCGACCTTTTGGCCTTCCTTCACTAAGATCTCTTTCAACTCACTTTGATCTGCTGGAAGATAAACGGTCTGTTGCTGCTCCAGTTGGACCGTACCCGGAATCATGACAACAGAGGAAATTTCCTCTGTTGTCGGCTTTATCACTTGAACAGCTGGTCCCTTTGCAAAGGTCTGACGATATACACTTACTGAAATCATGATGACTAAAAGGACGATAACTCCTGCTGCAATCCAAATTTTTTTCATTATTATGCACCTATTCCTGCTAATAATCCACTAACGTACCCCATACCAAGTTGGAAAAGGAAAAATACAATGACAATTGTCCAAGAAACCCCTTTTGATAAACGAGCAACCTTATGTAGACCCATTCCAATTAAAATAAGCTGCCAAATTGAAAACAATTCAATAGCACCGAGTACTGTGGATTCAGAATTAATCAATCCAGCCAAACTTGTTACAGCGATTTCTACATTTCCGCCAATAAACATATGAATGATACCGTTAATCAAAACACCAAGCGCTGGAATCAGATACGTATGTGTATTCAGTGAGAACAATTGTTTAAACGTTACATCTGAATTAACAATCTTGGCAATAACCAATATAATTGCACTACTAATTAATATGAAAATAATAGGTGTAAAGAGTCCTGTTACAACACCAGTGATGGTTGTAATCGTTTTGATGACAGCAGCTTGTTCTGCTCCCACTCCTTCCCCCATCACATCCTCCATATCCATGTTCATAAAGGTAAGAAGCAGCCCAACCATCGTGATAAGCGTAACAATGATCAGCGCTCCCCAGATCGTTGGACGATTCCGGATTCTTTCAAATTGCTCCCCAGGATTCCCCAACATGCCAAACAAAGACGGCTTCGGCTGTTGCCCTTGATTCAAATTTTCCACTTTTTCCTCCATAAAAAAACACTCCTTTTATATGTAGTCAAATTGTTCTACGAATCTAACTATATAAAAGTTTCATATTTTACAAAATTTACAGAAAAAAACGACCAGTTTTCAAAGAAAACTTGGTCGCAGTTAATTACTTAATAATTTTATAGTACCATCCACGTTCTTTCAGCCACGCTTCAAATTCCTTTTGCATATCCGCAGATAATCCACCTGTTAGTGCTTTTGGATTTCCATCTTTCGTAAAGGTAATTCTCGCATACCACTTTTTCCTAATAAAGTAATCTGTAATTTCCTTCACATTCTCAGCAGTTAACCCACCCGTTTGAATACGTACACTAGTACTTGCTTGCGATGCTGCTGCTTGTGATACGGTAGCGCTTTGGTTCGATGCTTCCTTGGCATGTAACCCCAAAAACTTAGCAATACCGCGAGCATAGGCTGCGGCCATATCACGCAAGAAATCATCTCTTTTGAGCAGACTAGCATCCTTACTATCAATAAAAGCAATCTCTGTTAGAATGGCGGGCATTGTCGTCTCTCTTACAACCGCTAAATTCCCGCGTTTTTTATCATTTCCATGAGCTCCTAAACCGTATGTTTCAGCAACAACTAGAGCTTCGTGCATTGACAGCATTTTGTAAATTGATAGATGCTTGGCTTGGGCTGGTGTAGATAAACGATTCAAAGCCTGTGCCACCCGTAATGTTCAGTAAAGCTCGCAACACTTTACCCGCTTCTTAAAGCTGCTTATTGTCACCAATAAGACCAGACTATATGTTCATCCTTCATATAGAAGGAGCTGCCCTTTTCGAGTGTCATTAGCTTACACCCTACTCCCTGACGTTGGGATAGTCGTTGAACGCTCAAGTATTTGAATCCACCACCATAACATATTATAATATTCATGTGAATTATATGGAGGTGTTAGGTAAATGAAATCTAAATGGATAAATGAAATTGAAGGTTATGAAAATGTCTTAAAAAATAGTTATAAAATCTATGAAAATGGAGTTGTTGAATCTTACCGATCTACATCAAGTGACGGTAATACATTTTATCATTTCACTTCTGAAGAACCACAGGTTATTCTAAAGAATTGGTTAACTAAAAAAGGATATGAAAAAGTACAACTGTCAACAATAACGGGAAAAAAGAGAACTCCATTTGTTCATAGACTAGTAGCATTGGCTTTTATTCCAAACCCCGAAAACAAACCTCAAGTTAATCACATTGACGGTGATAAGCGAAATAACCAGGTAATTAATTTAGAATGGGTTACAAATCAAGAAAATCATAACCACAAACTAAAAATGGGATTGAATGTATCTCTTAGTGGAGATAAACATTACACTCACACTAAAGAAAAATTCAAAAATTATCACCACACTTGGAAAAAAGTCCAACAGCTAGACTTAGAAGGAAATGTTATTCGTGAATTTAAATCAATAAAAGATGCAGCTTCACACATTAATAGACATTACTCAACCATATCAAAAGCATTAAATAAACCAAATAAAATTGCAGGTGGATTCATGTGGAAAAGTGTTGACTAACCTTCTCCTAATACTTGCTTCGCTGCTGATTGTCTCAAAATGAGATTTCCCAGCAATTTGAGCAGTTCTTAATACTTATTACTAAGTATCCAGGCTAGTTTTAACCTGCATTAACATGATTGCTAATAAATACATCAGCATCAAATCGATTCGCGATATTGGCACGCTCTGATAACTCAATAAATATATCCGTTGAACGTGTAAGCCTCACATCTACGTTACTATAATTATCCTCTAAATAATCTTGCATGTACTTGGATAGTTTCAAGGTTATATGTTTTTCTTGCAGATTATTAGCTGCGGCCCCTGAATCTCTACCACCATGCCCTGCATCAATAACAATTTTCGCCATTAAATCACCCCCTATTATGTTTATGCTTTTTAGCCCCATCATGATTGTGTGTTTAATTTAAAACACCACTAAGCGTACAATATTGCTATACGCTTAGTGAATTTGTTATTTTATAAAGTTTCATGTTCTAATGGAATACTTCTTTATTTTTTACAACTCATTAAAAAAGTTGCTCCTCATCTTCACTAAGATGGAGATCAATACTTTCAAGTAGTTGTTGATACGTTATACTTCCTTGTTTATGAAGCATTACGTAATTGTGAATAACAGGGTCATGTTTCGCTCTTTCAAAAATTTCATGATTAACTTCGTTCAAAGTCTACACCCTTTCTAATCATAGATATTATGAATTTACAACATTGACTTCATAAAAAGTGATCGGTGCAATAAAAGTGGGCAAAATGGGCAAGCGATTAACAATAGAGAACCCCTCTACTCATTAGAGTAAGGGGATTGTTTATTTTCTGGTTTAATACCCAACGCTATACACAATTCTTCATTCAATTTTCACCTAAATTTTATTGTATTTTTATGAAAAGGCACGCTCGCAAAATAACCATTTACATTCATCGTCATAAATTGGTACGATTTACTTGTAAAATTTAGGGGGTTGATTGACAATGGGTTTTTTAGATGGATTGATGGGTAATGCTTCGACAATCAGTAAAGACGAAGCTAAAAAAGAACTTGATCAGTTATTAATTAATGGTGAAGAAATTGATGTGGCATTCAAATTGATTAGGGATTTAATTGTATTTACAGACAAACGTCTGATATTAGTGAACAAGCAAGGTATCACAGGGAAAAAGATTGAATACCATTCAATTCCTTTTAAAAGCATTTCTCATTTTAGCGTAGAAACCGCAGGACACTTTGATCTAGATGCAGAGTTGAAAATATGGATTTCAGGTGCTCAAGAACCTGCTATATCGAAACAATTTAAAAAAGATAATAATATTTACGAAGTTCAAAGAGCCTTGGCTACGGTTTGCGGATAATTGTTTTTTTAATTTAAAGGTCCTTGCTCAACGGGTAAGAAGTTTGTAGATACTGGAGAAAAGTATATGATGCATTGTGATTGGTGTGGAGCGTATAGGATATATCATGGCAACGTATCGTGGAAAGAAAATTGAAGAGTTGATTAAAATCAATCTGAAACGAATGAGAAATTGGTAATTTATAAAAGCGAACATGGAGAAATATATGCTCGTCCATATGACATGTTTTTTGAAAAGATTGAACACGAAGGAAAAAATGTATCAAGGTTTGAAGAAATAAAATAAATGATTAATAAGATAATATTACAAAAATATGAGAATGTTATAAAAGCCCCTCTCGATTGAGAAGGGCTTTTTGCTACATTTACATTTGTCGAATTAATGAAGAAAAGTGATACATACATTATATCACTTTACTCAACAATCTTATAATACCATCCACGTTCTTTTAACCATTCTTCAAATTCTTTTTTCATTTGCTAATACAAAGACTATCCCGACTACCTCACCGTTCCATCTAATTATTCCATCACGCATGACACGTGATTGATACGGAGCCGAACTGTGGTCATGATGTTGTAAAATAAAAAAAGCCAGGATTAAATCCGGCTTCTCACTAAGAATCAAGCAATTGATCAATGTCTATTTTGTTTTTCCCTAACTTGTACTCTTCACCAACTAAATCAACTGTTTCTTCTAATAGTTTATCAATATCGATTATGATCATAAAAAACTCCTTAAAAAGATGACCAGCTTTGAAGGGGAGCTGGTCATATCTATGGAAAAAAAGAAAGCAATTAACGCAACTTAATTGCCTTTATACTTAATATAAATTTTTTGTCGAACTTTGTCGATAAGTAAATTACGTCATAATATGCAGTATTTTCACTATTCATAAAAATAGCCCCGATTAGTTCGAAGTAAACTGTAGTCATGATGTCTATTAAAAAGCTACTCACTAAGTAGTACGGCTTGAGTTCTATTATTGAACTAGATATTTTTATGCTTAATAGTTCCTTCATTGAAAAAACTTCTAGTTAATATTATTTTATCTTTTATAAATATTAACTAATTCTTCATAAATATCTCCCTCATCAGATCTAGCAGAGATAAAACCAATACCTTTTGCATAAAAAAGGTTTACCCCTACACCCTTTCAGTTGCTTGCTTTAAAGAAAATGCATGATGAATTATACGGTTCCTTAAATCAGCAAGTATTTTAGTGTTGCTTTTAACCTCAATCACATCATCATCCTACAGTGAAATAAAAAAGCCAACATTATGAATGCTGACTTTCAATCCCCCTTATCTGATTTTTTAGTGCCTTTGCTTATATAAGGTTTGGCACTCTTCGCTCTGTTCGAACTAGCTTGCCAACGATTCCAGCCCTTCTTGTCTGTCCCTCTACCTGTTCCGCCTTTACCCTTAGCTTTACTGATACTATCACCCCATTATTCTTGCCTTTGATTGAGCTACTTGTCATAGGTTAATTTTATCCATTTTACTTAGTTATAAACTAAGTATGATGAAATATACAACATCCTAACAGGTTGTGCATGGTTTAATCCTGATATTTAATAACACGTCAAGCTTCACCTAGTTCGTGACAAGCTTATGTGCATCATCTTCCTAATACTAAAAAATGTTCATAATCCTTCAACTGAAATATATCCATATTTGGCTAACTCTTCTATAAACATGACAGCTGATGTATATGTTCATATTACCAAAAAATACGAAGCTGAACACATCTTAAAACTTGAATCATATTTAAGCTAAGTTTTCAAAAGGTGGGCAAACTGTATTTTAAGATGCTAAAAACCTTATTACATAACCCTCTTAAACATCTTTTCCATCTCATACGTCGAATAATGAATAATAATCGGACGACCATGCGGACAAGTAAACGGGTCCGTTGTTTGGCGCAATTCATCTAACAACGCTTGAATTTCATCATTTCGCAAATGGCGGTTTGCTTTAATGGAAGCCTTGCAGCTCATTAAAATAGCCGCTTCTTCACGAAGTTTTTTAATATCTACCTTTTTCATACTTAAAAGCTGCTCAATCATTTCTTCTAGAATTTCTTGCTCAATGCCTTTTGGGAACCATTGTGGATGTGAGCGCACAATAAAGGAGTTATGTCCGAATTCTTCAAGAAAAACACCGACGCTTTCTAGCTCATGCTTATATTCATGAATCCGAATGCACTGATCTGTTGAAAACTCTAGTGTAATCGGTACAAGCATTTCCTGTAACTCGTTTTCGACACGACCGACTTTTTCTTTGAAATATTCATATTTAATCCGCTCTTGGGCTGCATGTTGATCAATGATATAAAGACCATTGTCATTTTGAGCAAAAATATAGGTTCCATGCATTTGACCAATCGGATACATTGGTGGTACACGAGTTGTTTTTTCCTCAATCCATTCTTTTGATTCTTCCAACTCAAAGCCCATTGTCTCTTCAATGGATTCAAACGAAACATCCTCTGTCGGTTTGGGCATATTGAAAGAATCTTCACGCACCTCTTGACGAACAACAGGTTTATGAGTCATTTCAAATGAAGGAATCATAGATGCAGGACGTGTACCCTCATCCCGTAAAAGTAAATCCTTCATTAAGACTGGTTCTGGTTTTGGCTCAACAAGTTCTTCTTTCACCACATGATCCAAATCGAGTGACGTTTGCTCACTTTTTGGCTGTTGTTTTGGTTGTGGCGTAAATCCGCTTGGAATCAGCGTACGTTCTTTAAATACTTCTTTAATGGCACTTACAACAACTTCATACAGCTCTTGTTCCTTACTTAAGCGTACTTCCATTTTAGTTGGATGAACATTCACATCAACAAGAATCGGGTCCATTTCGATTGATAATAACGCAATCGGAAAACGCCCAATCGGTAATAGCGTATGATACCCGTCCAACATCGCTTTTACGAGACCATAATTTTTAATAAACCGACCATTAATCATCGTTGAAATGTAGTTCCGTGAAGCCCGCGTAACGTCTGGCAAAACGATATAGCCAGATACCTTGTAATCAAGCGTTGTTGCCTCGAGTGGAATCATTTTTTTGGCAATATTAATGCCATAAATAGCGGCAAGTACTTGCCTAACATCCCCATTTCCACTCGTATGCAGAAGCTTTTTCTCATTGTGCGACAGACGAATAGACACTTCAGGATGGGCAAGCGCAAGACGATTGACGACATCCGTTATATTCCCGAGCTCTGTATGAACAGTTTTCATATATTTTAAACGAGCTGGCGTGTTGTAAAAAAGATTCGAAACCGTAATATCAGTTCCTTTTCTACTTGATGCCGCTTCTAATTCTTTCGCAACCCCTCCATCTAATACAATTCGAGTACCTGCCCCGTCCCCTGTGCTTGTTTTTAATTCAAAATGAGAAACAGAGGCGATACTTGGCATCGCCTCGCCACGAAAACCTAAAGTACGAATGCGAAACAAGTCATTTTCATCTTTAATTTTACTTGTCGCATGACGTTTGAAAGCATTTTCCACGTCTTCTGGTAAAATACCATCTCCATTATCAATGATGCGAATAGACTCAAGCCCAGCTTCTCTGACTTCAATTTCGACAACCGTACTATTAGCGTCAATCGCGTTTTCCAACAACTCTTTCACGACTGAGGCTGGGCGTTCTACCACTTCGCCTGCTGCAATTTTATTCGAAAGCGCCTCATCGAGTTGAACGATTTTCCCCATTGATTTCGCCTCATTTCATGGTTATTTCAATTTTTTTTGTAGCTTATATAGCATGTTCATCGCATCAAGCGGCGTCATATCGAGTAGGTCGATTCCCATTAATTCATCTAGTACCTTCTTCTCTTTAGTCGATGATGTTTTGTTCGCTTCCATCACTGATTCTTCTGCAAAAAATGATAATTGAGCATTGTCCACAACCGCTGGAGCTTCATTTACGATTACCGTCGGACTTTCTTCTTTTTCTTGTTCATTTTCTAGTTGAGCTAAAATTTCAGCGGCACGAGTAATCAATGTTGGCGGTAATTGGGCAAGCTTGGCCACATGAATCCCATAGCTTTTATCCGCTGGTCCTTCTTTAATTTTATGAAGGAACACAACATTGCCATTTTGCTCGATTGCACTCACATGAACGTTTTCTAACTGTGACAGCTCATCCGCTAGCACCGTTAACTCATGATAATGCGTGGAAAAGAGTGTCTTAGCACCAATCTGTTCATGAATATATTCGATCATCGCCTGCGCAAGCGCCATTCCGTCATACGTCGATGTACCCCGACCAATTTCATCAAATAATATTAAACTATTTTCCGTCGCATGTACGATTGCATTACGTGCTTCTAGCATTTCAACCATAAACGTACTTTGACCTGAAATGAGATCATCCGCTGCCCCAATTCTCGTAAAAATTTTATCAAAAATCGGAAGTACAGCTTCACTTGCCGACACATAGCAGCCAATTTGAGCAAGAATCGCAATTAAGGCTACCTGACGCATATACGTACTTTTACCAGACATGTTCGGACCTGTAATAAGGAGTAATTCACGTTCCCCATTCATATAACAATCATTTGGAACATATTCTTGTGACTGTAATACTTTTTCCACAACAGGATGACGTCCATCCTTTATGACCAATTTACGCTCATCAGAAAAAATAGGCTTCACATAGTGACGTTCTTCACTAATCGTCGCAAAGCATTGCAGGACATCCAATTCGCTGACTGCTTTCGCTAATGCTTGCAGACGTGGAATTTGCTCCTTCACCTGTTCACGAAGACCTAAGAACAGCTCATATTCCAGACTAATCATTTTTTCCTCTGCCTGAAGGATCAGTGCTTCCTTCTCTTTTAATTCTGGAGTAATGAAGCGTTCAGCATTGGTAAGCGTCTGTTTTCGCTCGTAACGCCCTTCTTCTAGAAGATGAAGATTGGCGCGTGTTACTTCGATATAATACCCAAACACACGATTATATCCAATTTTCAGTGATTTAATACCCGTACGCTCACGTTCTTCTCGCTCAAGCTGAGCAATCCACGTTTTCCCGTTTCGACTTGCATCACGATACGTATCAAGTTCCTTATTATAGCCATCTTGAATAATATTGCCCTCTTTAATGGACAATGGTGGATTATCCACAATCGACATTTCGAGCAAGTCGGTCACTTCTTCACATGGATCCAGTCGCTCGGCCAGCGCTGCGATTTCCGCTTGCTCGCCAAGGGACTGCACAATTTCACGAATAATAGGAACCTGCTGTAAGGAACGCTTTAACTGCATAAGATCTCGTGCATTCACATTTCCAAAGGCCACACGACCAGCAAGACGTTCAAGATCATACACTTCCTTGAAATGCTCCCGCAAATCCTGTCTTTCAAAATATTGCTTCATTAACGTTTCAACGACATTTTGGCGGCTTTGGATTTGTTTTTTATTAATAAGCGGTCGATCAAGCCACTGCTTTAAAAGTCGTGCACCCATTGCCGTTTTCGTTTCATCTAACAGCCAAAGCAGGGAGCCTTTTTTCCCTTTTGCTCGAATCGTTTCCGTTAATTCTAAATTTCGTTTTGAATAATAGTCTATTTTCATATAATGCGATGTTTCATAGGCTTGTACAGGTTGCAGGTGATCGAGTGAACGTTTTTGCGTTCTGTATAAATACTGAAGTAACCGAGTGGTCGTAGTCGCTTGTTTTTCCTGTTTCAGGTGCTGCAATAATGCAGTGAAGGATTCACTTGTTTCTAGTACATCTTCAAATGAAATCGCCTTAGCCCCTCGTTCTTGAAGTTGTTTTTTCCTTGTTTCGTTAAAATCGCTTGCTAGTACGACTTCACTTGCTCCCAGAATCGCAAATTCATTAATGACTTCGTCAAAGCTACTCATAAGCGTCACTTTGCTTTCACCTGTTGATAGGTCCGTATACGCAAAGCCAAATGTATCATCGGCAAAATCAGTGATTGTCGCAATAAAGTTATTTTCCTTCTCGCTCAAGTTTTTTCCGTCCATTTTTGTTCCTGGTGTGATAAGCTGAACAACTTCACGACGAACCATTCCCTTTGTTTGCTTCGCATCTTCCATTTGCTCACAAATGGCGACTTTATAGCCTCTTTCTACTAAGATATCAATATAATTAGCCGCAGAATGATATGGAACTCCGCACATCGGAATACGTTCCTCACTGCCACCTTCTCGGCCTGTTAATGTTATTTCCAATTCCTGAGATGCTTTCACAGCATCGTCGAAAAACATTTCATAAAAATCACCTAAACGAAAAAATAAAAAGGCATCTTGATACTCTGCCTTTACCTTTAAGTATTGTTGAATCATCGGCGTATATCCTGCCATTATGTCAAAACCTTTCCAAACTGTATTCAGTATAAATTATGTATGTCTATTATAACATATTTCATTTCGCTTCACTTCAATGAGGTTATTTTCATCTAGCTGGTAAATTGTTCATTCCTCCCCTACAGAATCAACATTGTTACACTGTCACTATCAATGATTACAAAAAATGTAGCTGAAGAAC
Organism: uncultured Bacillaceae bacterium; assembly: GCA_963790055.1. Lineage (GTDB taxonomy): Bacteria > Bacillota > Bacilli > Bacillales > DSM-1321 > Peribacillus. The sequence goes on along the minus strand of CAWBND010000008.1, from coordinate 460,058 downwards.
AAAGGCGTTGGAACGCAGCTAAGCACACATTTCGCCTTAATATTGCGAAGTTCCGACCCTTTACAAATAAAAACCGGATGAAGAGAATATCCATCCGGCTAAAGCGTTACTTATTCATCTTCAAACTCATCAAGAAAATCTGGATCTAAGTCTTCAAAATCATCATCTTCATCATCACCGTCTACGTCCCACTCATCCTCGCAGCGACCATTTGGGCTTACAGCGACACAGATTTTTGTTTCGCCGACAACCTCCACAAAAAACTCTCTTTCCACACGGACAAGGATATTCTGTCCATCTGGAGAAATAATGGCTTCTAAACAGTTTGGCTGTTGAACCGCTTTTGCAATAATATCTTGGTCATCAAAGCTATCTGGATCACGGTATCTGATCGATATAACATCAGTGTATTGTACTTTGTCAGTAACAACTTCGGTTTTCGTGTTTTGGTTATAAGAATACCAAACGTTAATCTCGTAGCTGCCATGAATTTCTACTTTTTTACCGACTTTAATAGCTTCATATTTATGATTAATGATCCAACAACCTAGAATGCTAGAAGGATGATGAGCCGGGCAAATGGTGTGAGAGGACTTTGTAAATTTACGTCCCTTTGCCACCACCGCTTTGGTAATAATCTCTCTATATTGTGACATGCTAGCGAACCCTCCTCATACAGTTTCCCTTCATCGTATGCATGGTAAAAGTCTAAGGTGCGAACAAATTATTCTCTGGAAAACTGTTATTATTTTTTAATCTAGGTTATTTTATGCTTATCTTTTGGGATATGTGTCACGAATGGGCGGACGAGAAAAGTGCTTGAGTTGAAGAGTTTGATTTCGTAAATCGTTTTGCTAATGAAAATAAAAAAGAACAGGCGACTAAAAAAAGTCTTATAACGACTTTTTTCAGTCACCCGTTCCTTTTAGACCTGTTAGCCTTACGAACAACTTCCGCCACTTGATTGACTCTTGGAACCTGTTTCACCGCGGAGAAGATCTCCATCAGTGGATTCAATAATTATATCTGTCACTTTATTAGATACTTGTGACGCAACCATTTGAAGCAGAGCATTCACATCGACCTGTGATTGTTTAAATTGTTGCACAATCGGCAGTTCGTCTAATTCTTGTTCAAGTGCATCAATTTTTGCTTGCACTTCATTGTATGCCTTTTGTTTACCATAGTGTTGCAAGTTGACCGCTTGTTTTTGTAAGCCTTTAATGCTTTCAATCAGGGCACGGACTTTTTGATTTTCATTAATATGTGCTTCAGCTCGTTTGAAGAAATCTACTTCTTCTGTTGTGGCAATCATTTCTGCAAGTTCTGCAGCTTTTGTTAAAATGTCGTCTTTTGTATACTTCGTCATTTTACTCCACCTCGATTGCTGTTACCTCTTCAACCAACTCTCCATTTAATGACCATGTTCTTGTTTCAGTGATTTTCACCTTCACAATTTGACCAATAATAGATTTCGGTCCTCTAAAGTTCACCAGCTTACTTTTAGTTGTATAACCAGCTAAAACATCAGGGTTATTCTTACTTTCCCCTTCAACAAGCACTTCTACGACCTGATTTTGATACTCTTTCATGACTTTTGCAGAATATTCCTTGACAACAGCATTAAGTCGTTGCAAACGTTCCTTCTTCACTTCCAGCGGAACATTATCTTGCATTTTTGCAGCTGGCGTGCCTTCTCGAGGTGAATAAATATAAGTGTAAGCTGTATCGAAGCCAACCTCACGATATAGGGACAATGTTTCTTCAAATTGCTCTTCTGTTTCATTCGGATAGCCAACAATTAAGTCGGTTGTTAATGAAAGATTTGGAAGTACTGCTTTAATTTTTTGTACAAGATTTACATATTCCTCACGCGTATACTTTCGTCCCATGATTTTCAAGACTTCATTGCTTCCTGATTGTACCGGTAAGTGAATATGATCGACGAGATTACCGCCTTTTGCAAGCACTTCGATTAGACGCTCGTCAAAGTCCCACGGATGGCTCGTCATAAAACGAACACGTGGAATATCAATTTTGCGGATTTCATCCATTAAGTCAGCTAAACGATATTCGCTATCTGTGAAATCTTTTCCGTACGCATTCACATTTTGACCTAAAAGTGTAATTTCTTGATAACCCTGTGCCGCTAAATGACGCACCTCTTGAATAATATCCTCTGGTCGGCGACTGCGTTCCTTTCCGCGAGTAAACGGAACGATACAATACGTACAAAACTTATCACAGCCGTACATAATATTAACCCAAGCTTTAATATTTCCTTTTCGTTCTTTTGGAAGGTTTTCAATCACGTCGCCTTCTTTAGACCATACTTCAATAACCATTTCCTTTGAAAGATACGCTTCATTTAAAATTTGTGGTAGGCGGTGAATATTATGCGTTCCAAAAATCATATCAACAAAGTGATGTTTTTCAAGGATGCGTTTTACAACAGATTCTTCTTGTGACATACAGCCACAAACACCTAACAATAAATCTGGTTTTTCTAGTTTCAATGCTTTCAAATGTCCTAGTTCACCAAATACTTTATTCTCGGCATTTTCACGAATCGCACAAGTGTTTAATAAAATAACATTTGCATCATCGACTGTATTCGTTGCCTCATAGCCTAGAGCCATGAAAATCCCAGCCATTACTTCTGTATCGTGTTCGTTCATTTGACATCCATACGTACGGATATAAAACTTCTTACCGTCTCCCATTCCACGAAACTCTTCAGGAATAGAAAAATCATCATGATAGTTAACATCTTCCTTGCCGCGTTGTTTCGCATCCTTTAAGGACGGTGGAATATAAACTGCTTGAAAGTACTGGCTGTAATCCTTTTCGGATTTTTTGTCCGCTGGTGTTTCAGCCTTTACTTGTTGTGATTCTAATCGTTGTTTTTCGTTCATGGTAATCCCCTTTCAAAAAAGTAAAACTATACACATTATCATAGTATAAAACTTTTACCTTTGAGAAACAATAGCTTCCTATTACCATTTCCAATTGTTAGAGAAACAATAGTTTTGAAAAAATTTTAGGCACATCATATATGTTTTTATGAGGCATTCCCCTATACCCTTTGTCCTCCTCTGCATAGAATATGACGTAAAACAAATTATTAAGGAGTGGCTAATATGGGTTGTAGTAATGACATTTTGGTTTCTGCGGTTGTAATAGATGTCATTGCATGAGGACATGACAGGATTGAGATAGCGACAGAGATCAGAGACAGAGATGATGTATTTGGCATAGACACTTTTGTCGATCAAGATGATTTCTGCCGTGCTGTTCGCCGTTGTAACCGTCGTAATCGTAACCGAAATGAGGAATCGATCAGATTCCGATCGATAGAGATCAGAGACAGAGACAGAGACAGAGATGATGTATTTGGCATAAGAACTTTCGTCGATCAAGATGATTTCTGCCGTGCTGTACGTCGTTGTGAGACGTCGTAATCGCAAGCAACAGAAGATGCCATAATTGGTAATAATGAAGTACCGCTATCCACCACAAATGATGATTGTACAAACCACTTCTACTAAGCAATAAGTCTTTGAATATTTGAATCAATCCATTTGTAAAAAAGGTTCACTCCTATTTGTGAGTGAACCTTTTTTGTGTATGACAATGTACTGATCTAGTTTAGTTTCGACTAGTACTTGTTGTCTAGCTCCACCGGCTAGCTCGCTGTGAAAAAGATAAGAGCCCTCAAAAGGCAAAAAGCGCCTTTTGGGTCTCTTCCTATTTTCTTCACGAGCTGAACGAGCCGGTTCCGCTTTTCGTATTTACATAAATTCGGCTACTAATTTATCAAAATGGGCTTGATCTAAGGTTAGATCTGCTTTCGCTAATGCTTCTTCTCCATAGCCAGGAATTTGTTCTTGGTATGAAGGTTGTGATGTATTTTGATAAATAATTCCCGTTACCAAACCATCATGCTTCATTACCGTTTGCATCGCTAATTCCTTATTCGTTGAATCATAGTCTTCAATTGTGCTTAATTTCGTTAAATTTTGCTTAAACCAATCATACGTATTAATTTTATTATACGTAACACATGGACTGAAAACATTGATAAACGAGAAGCCTTTATGATTAATACCAGCCTCAATAATCGCTGTTAAATCTTTCAAATCGGTTGAAAAGCTTTGAGCGACAAACGTAGCACCAGCTGAAATAGCAAGTTGCATTGGTGATACGGCTTGTTCAATCGACCCATCAGGGGTAGATTTTGTCTTAAAACCAGTAGCTGAACGTGGGGAAGTTTGTCCCTTTGTTAAACCGTAGATTTGGTTATCCATAACGATATACGTCATATCAATATTACGACGAATCGCATGAATCAGTATGCCCCATTCCAATTGCAAAGCCATCACCATCGCCACCAGAGGCAATAACGGTTAACTCGCGGTTTGCCATTTTGACCCCTTGAGCAATTGGAAGTGCTCGACCATGAATCCCATGAAACCCATAAGATTTAATATACCCAGCAAGTCGACCCGAACAACCAATTCCAGAAATAAGTGCTAAGTTTTCTGGTTCAAGCCCTACATTTGCTGCTGCTCGTTGAATCGCTGCTTGAACAGAGAAATCACCACAGCCTGGACACCAGTTTGGTTTTACGTTATTACGAAAGTCTTTAAATGTTGCCATATTGGAACAACTCCTTGCATTGGGTGTGAATTTCATTCGGTAGGAATGGGTTCCCATCATATTTTAAAATGCTAGATATTTTATTATGATGACCGACATTCATTTTAATAATATTTGCCAATTGTCCTGTTGCATTATGTTCAATGACAATGACTTTTTTTGCTGATTGTACTAAAGGCAGTAATTCATCAGTTGGGAATGGATGAATCAAACGAATTTGAGCATGGTTGACTTTGATTCCATCCTCTACTAAACGCTCCGTTGCCTCTTCAATCGCTCCACGTGTTGAGTTAAAGCCAACGATTAATAAATCTGCTTCCGCAAATGGTACATGTTTATAAACTGGAGTATTAAAACGGATATTTTCAATTTTCCTCATACGTTTATCCATTTGAGCTCTACGGTTTGCTGCTGATTCAGATGGTTTCCCTGTGTCATCATGTTCAATGCCTGTCACATGGTGAATACCATTTTTCACTCCTGGAATTGGGCGTCTAGATACGCCATCTTCCGTCACTTCATAACGTTTGAAGTACTCATAACCTTCAAGTTCTGGTAATTCATAATCCACCAATTTACCACGTCGAATTTCTACTCTGCTATAATCAAGTGGCTGTACTGTTTGCTTGCCTAATGAAAGCTGCAAGTCTGATAAAACAATAACCGGACACTGATATTCTTCTGCGAGATTAAAAGCTTCTGCTGTATCATAGAATGCTTCTTCAACCGTACTTGGCGCCATCACAATTTTCGGAATCTCGCCATGTGTACCATAAATCATCGACATTAAATCCGATTGTTCTTGTTTTGTTGCCATACCCGTAGATGGACCACCTCGTTGTGTATCCACAATGACAATTGGTGTTTCTGTCATACCAGCTAAACCAATCGACTCCATTTTCAAAGAAAGCCCAGGACCGGCAGATGCAGTAATCGTTCTAACACCAGCATAATTAGCACCAATAGCCATTGTAGCGGCTGCAATTTCATCCTCTGTTTGGATGACCGTTCCACCTAGTTTTGGTAATTTCTTAATTAAATACTCCATGATTTCAGATGCTGGCGTAATCGGATAAGCAGCCATAAAGCGACATCCGCCCGCTAACGCACCAAGTGCAATTGCATCGTTCCCAATCATGAATAAGCGCTTTTGTCCATCTGCTTTTGCTAACTGCATAACACCGACTTGACCACCAAGCTCTTTTTTCATATATTCATATCCAGCAGCAATCGCATCCATATTCTTTTTGACAACTTCTTCACCTTTACGGCCAAAAATTTCATCAACCACTTCACTGAATACGGAGATTTCCATCCCCAAAATGGCACATGTTGCACCAATGGCCACCATATTCTTCATTAATGATGTTCCAAGCTCTGTAGCAATTTCAGTAAAAGGAACCGTATAAAGCGAAGCATTTGTATCATCAGGCTTCACTGGATTAAATTTTGAATCAGCTATGATAATACTACCGTTATACATTTCATGGTAATTGACATCAATTGTTTCTTGGTCAAATGCTACTAAAATATCTAAATCATCTGAGACTGTATGAGTTTCTTTTATACTTACACGAATTTTATTATTCGTGTGTCCCCCTTTAATACGTGATGAAAAGTGACGGTAACCATACAAGTAATATCCTAAACGGTTTAGAGCAATACAGAAAATTTCCCCTGTACTTTCAATACCTTCCCCTTGTTGTCCGCCAACTTTCCATGAAAGTTGATTGATCATGACTTACACTCCTTTGGATGTGTTCAATTTAAGACGACTTAATGAAATTTAACTCTCACCCCTCAAGAACGATTAAATTAATGAGAATATGTATCTATTAATTTACAGGAAAGGTGTACTAAATGCTTTCATTCTAGCCCTTTATCTTTGAAACTTCAATACATTTGCTTTAACTTTTTCAGAAAATTCAAACAAAATGAACAATCTGGAAAAACAATTGTATTAGCGTGGGTACCTTCTGACAAAATTATGAAATAAAATGCCTTTTACAAAATCTGAAGAGTACTGTTTTTCTAACTCATTTACTAAATTCTGAAACTCTCGATAAGAAGATAATCGATTAACGGTTTGATCAATTCCATCAAAATCAGAACCAAATCCAATTTGATTTTCACCACCAAGACCCGCAAGATAATCGATATGCTTTAATACATCAGCAATTGATGCTACTTTCTGTTTGCGTTAAAAACTGCGGAACAAAGGTAACCCCTATGACTGCACCTTTTTTGAGTAATGCTACTATTTGATCATCCTTTAAATTGCGAGGATGAGGACATAGATTATACACATTAGAATGAGAAGCAATCGGATAATGAGCAAGTTGAATGGTATCCCAAAAGGCTGCTTCCGATAGATGGGAGACGTCACACCAGACAGCTTGCTCATTTAACAAAGAAATAACCTCCCCACCGAAGCTTGTCACCCCTGCTCCCCTTGGTTCTAATGCACCATCTGCACATAAGTTTGCATAATTCCATGTTAATCCAACCGACGTTACCCCTAACCGGAGCAGTGTCTTTAGCTTTAGCAGGTCTTGACCAATACAGTCACAACCTTCTAAGGTAAGGATGGCACCGATTTCCCCTTCCTTTAGAGCTGCAATATCCGCTCGCGAGCACACAAGCTTCATTTCACGCTCTTTTAAAACTTTTTCATAAAAAAGATCCACCATCTGAAGCGCAGCAGCAAATCTCTGCTCTGGCTGGACACTTTCAGGAACATAAATGGCAAAGCATTGAACTCTAGCGCCTGCGTTTAGTAACGATTGCTTTGTTACCTGCAATCGATTGCCATCAATAAAAGAAATGTTTTCGTCCACATACAATTTCATTAATACATCACAGTGCGCGTCAAAAGTTGGCAATTCCATCTCTCCTTTATGTGAGTAAGGTTATTTTATCATACTTTTATATTTACAAAGGTGATTATAGTAAAATGTATATTCTTCCATCTATATCATAGATATGATTCTTTTATCTAAGTGATTGTATAAAAACACACATCCCCCCGGAGGAACATATATTTCCGCAGAAAAAACCTGTTTGCCATTAGTAGACAAACAGGATCTGCAAGAGTAGTGCTATCTAGGTTCAATAATCAATTTAATGGCGGTTCTCTCCTCACCATCAATCTGAATATCTGTAAAGGCAGGAATACAAATTAAATCGACTCCACTAGGGGCCACAAACCCTCTTGCAATTGCTACTGCCTTGACGGCTTGGTTTAACGCACCTGCTCCAATTGCCTGAATTTCGGCGGCTCCTCTTTCTCTAAGAACCCCAGCCAGTGCGCCAGCTACAGAATTAGGATTAGATTTTGCTGAAACCTTTAATATTTCCATTCCTAGTCCTCCTTGTTTTCCCTTACCGATTGAATCTTGGCTCAACAGGTATGACTGCTTCCACTGCTACTATATTCAATATAGAAAACTTGTATGACAAAAAAACAAGCAACCGATATAAAGGCTGCTTGTTGTCTACATTTTTAATGAAGAAATGGATGATCCTCATTAATTAAAATACGTTCAATGTTCTTTGCCTTTCCATTCTTCTCATCAATCTCAAGTAAAATGGCGCTTAGTAGTGTCCGCCCATCCGTTGGTACTTCAAATCGAACCGGTAGACTCGTTAGGAAGCGATGAATGACCGCACCTCTTTCCATTCCGAGAATCCCGTCATAAGGACCCGTCATGCCAACATCAGATATATACGCTGTCCCGCTTGGTAAGATTCGATTATCCGCAGTCTGTACATGCGTATGTGTGCCGACAACCGCGGATACTTTTCCATCTAAATACCAACCCATTGCTTGTTTTTCACTGGTTGCTTCCCCGTGAAAATCAACAAAAATAATGGGAGTTCTCTTTTGTGCTTCCTCAATAAGCTCTTCCGCTTTTTGAAACGGACAGTCAAGCGCTGGCATAAACGTACGAGCTTGTAAATTAATGACGGCAATTTCAAGCTGGTTTAATTTTAAAAATTTCAATCCTTCTCCTGGTGTACCAACCGGAAAATTAGCTGGACGAACAAGATATTTTGCCTTATCAATGAATTCAAAAATGTCGCGGTTGTCCCACGTATGGTTGCCCATTGTGACAGCTTGTGCCCCCCACTCCAGAAACTCACGATAAATTTTCTCTGTTATCCCACGTCCACCTGCGGCATTTTCACCGTTAATAATCGTAATTTGTGGACGATACTTTTCTTTTAATTTCGGTAAATATTCCTTGACCATATCTCTTCCTGGGGAGCCAACAACATCCCCGATAAACAGCAATTTCATCTTATATCCCTTTCTACTTACACATAATATTTGTTCTATACGTATTGTAACATATAAAAAATAAAACGAAGTGGCGCACCGCCACTTCGCATTATTTAGCATATTCTACGGCTCTTGTTTCTCTAATAACCGTTACTTTGATATGTCCAGGATAATCTAATTCTTCTTCAATTCGTTTTCGGATATCTCGTGCCAATCGATGAGCAGCTAAATCGTCAATCTGTTCAGGTTTTACAAGAATTCGCACTTCACGACCAGCTTGAATCGCAAAGGATTTCTCAACACCATCATAAGATTCTGAGATTTCTTCCAATTTCTCCAAACGACGAATATAGTTCTCAAGCGTTTCACTACGAGCTCCCGGTCTTGCAGCTGACAAAGCATCAGCAGCAGCAACGAGTACAGCAATAATTGACGTAGGCTCTGTATCTCCATGGTGAGAAGCAATACTGTTGATAACAACAGGGTGTTCCTTATACTTCGTTCCTAATTCAACACCAATCTCAACATGGCTACCTTCTACTTCATGATCGATCGCTTTACCGATATCATGAAGTAATCCTGCTCGACGAGCTAGTGTCTCATCTTCGCCTAGCTCTGCAGCTAATAAGCCAGATAGCTGCGCTACTTCAATCGAGTGCTTTAACACATTTTGACCATAGCTCGTACGGAATTTCAAACGACCGAGAATTTTAATAAGATCTGGATGGAGCCCGTGAACACCCACTTCAAAAGTAGTTTGTTCACCAATTTCGCGAATGTGTTCATCTACCTCGCGTCTTGCTTTATCTACCATTTCTTCAATTCGAGCTGGATGAATTCGTCCGTCTTGAACTAATTTTTCTAAAGCTAAGCGAGCCGTTTCCCGTCTAATTGGATCAAACCCTGATAAAATGACTGCTTCTGGCGTATCATCTATAATAAGATCGATACCAGTAAGTGTTTCAAGTGTGCGGATGTTTCTTCCTTCCCGTCCGATAATCCGCCCTTTCATCTCATCATTTGGAAGATTCACAACAGAGACAGTTGTTTCTGCAACGTGGTCAGCTGCACAGCGTTGGATAGCTAGGGATAGAACTTCTTTCGCTTTCTTATCCGCTTCTTCTTTTGCTCGAGTTTCACTTTCTTTTATCATTAGCGCAGTATCGTGAGCAAGCTCATTTTCCATTTTTTCAATAATAATGGATCTTGCTTCTTCACGAGTCAATCCAGATATACGTTCAATCTCTGTTTGCTGCTTACGAACCATCTCGTCCACTTTGCTTTCCAACTCTTCAATATGCTGTTGTCTTTGGTTAAGAGAATCTTCTTTCTTTTCTAAAAGAGTTTCTCGTTTGTCCAACGATTCATCTTTACGATCCAAATTCTCTTCTTTTTGCAATAATCGATTTTCTTGTTTTTGTAATTCGTTTCTTCTTTCCCGCACTTCGCGGTCAGATTCTGTACGAATTTTATGAATTTCATCTTTTGCTTCCAATAAGGCTTCTTTCTTAAGAGCTTCTGCTTCTCGTGTAGCATCTTCTACAATCTGTTCCGCAGAGCCTTTTGCCCCTGCTATTTTGTTTTCAAACTGTGACTTGTGAACAAAATAGCCAACAACTGCACCGACGATTAGGCCAAGCAAAGTGAAGATGATTGTCATGGGTTCCATCATTTCACCTCCCCTTGCTATGAACTTTTTACAAATTAAAATTGAATAGTCGGCAAATACATTGTACATGCGTTCAATATACAGCACTTCATTTTCAAAATTTCAGTTTGAAAAATTGTAAAATATACATATTAATTGTATAGTTGAGAAATTTCATTGTCAAGTAGCTACACGTATGGTGACACATTATTCTTTTACTTTAGCTGCTAAACTTTTTTAAGTCTAGACAATTAAAATTAGACTACTACTAGGAAAAGCTTCATGCACCCCGAACTAGACATCTGTATTTGTCGAAAATACTACCATTCTACTCTTACAAAACAGACCTTAGCCTTTCGTTGGCTAAGGTCTGTGTTTGCTTTCAAGCTAACTAAGCAGCAGCAATTTTAGCATTAATCTAGAGGCTCAAATTACTCTGCGTCTTCCGCACTTTCTTCTGGTAGCTGATGCTCTCGATCAAGATTAAAGTGGTCTCGAATTTTTTGATAGATTTCTTTAGCAAGCTCCTTATTTTCTCTTAAGAAAAGCTTCGCGTTTTCACGCCCTTGACCAAGACGCTCCCCATTATAGGAATACCATGAACCACTTTTTTCAACGATTTCCAGCTCTGCACCCATGTCAATAATTTCACCTTCGTAAGAAATTCCTTCTCCATACATAATATCGATTTCTGCTGTACGGAAAGGCGGAGCCACTTTATTTTTTACAATTTTGACTTTCGTTTTGTTCCCAACGATTTCATTGCCCTGCTTTAATTGTTCTGCACGACGGACTTCAACACGAATCGTAGAGTAGAACTTAAGCGCACGTCCACCTGTCGTCGTTTCAGGATTGCCAAACATTATACCGATTTTTTCACGAACTTGGTTGATAAAAATAGCAATCGTATTGGACTTATTGATAGCACCTGAAAGTTTTCTAAGCGCTTGGGACATAAGTCTCGCTTGTAGTCCCATGTGTGAATCTCCCATTTCCCCTTCAATTTCTGCTTTCGGAACTAGTGCTGCCACAGAGTCAATGACAATAATATCTACCGCTCCGCTTCGTACTAAAGCTTCACAAATCTCAAGTCCTTGCTCTCCTGTATCTGGTTGAGACAGCAGCAACTCATCAATATTTACTCCAAGTTTTTCTGAATAAGCTGGATCAAGCGCATGTTCGGCATCAATAAAAGCTGCCGTACCACCTAACGCTTGTACTTGAGCAATTGCACTCAAAGCGAATGTTGTTTTACCTGAACTTTCTGGTCCATATATTTCAATAATTCTTCCTCGTGGATAGCCACCTACTCCTAACGCTACATCCACCGCTAAAGAACCACTAGATACAGTCGAGATTCTTCGGTCCGACTGCTCTCCAAGTTTCATAACAGAACCTTTCCCGAATTGCTTTTCAATTTGCTTTAACGCCATATCTAACGCAGCTTGACGATCGCTCACTGTATTTCCTCCTTATATATCATTCATTCATAATAATCATTCTTGTTGGTCTTCATGTTTTACACCTTGTCTCAAAACCTATCTTAACTATAACCTGTTTTCGATCATTTAACAAGTAAAAAGACGAACATTTATTCGTTTGTTTTATGAATCTCTTTTTCCTTAAAATACAGAAATGTATAGAGGAATTTATCATTTTCAAATCAAATTCCCTCTAAAAATTACATTTTATTAAAATTTTAGCGAAAAGCGCAAGCGCCCTAGTTAGTGCTACAAATACTCATCTGCCAAAAATAAAACAGAGCTCCTAAGAAGCTCTGTTTTATCCTTGTTGAATATCACGTAGTAAATAATGACATCCATATTTAACGGTTCGAATTCTTATTTGTTCTCGACTGCCAGAAATCTGCAGTTGTTCGACATGCGAGCGGCCATCACGATAGGAAATACCGATAAAAATAGTACCTACAGGCTTCCCTTCTTGCTCATCCGGTCCGGCCACGCCAGTGAAGCTTATTCCAATATCACTATCCAATTCAGTGCGCACATTTGTTGCCATTTCAATCGCACACTGCTCGCTCACAACACCGTGCTTGACAATGGTCTCATTACTCACATGAAGCACCTTTGCTTTCACTTCAGTAGCATAGCTCACAACCCCGCCTTTAAATACTTGACTCACGCCTGGAATGGTTGTTAACTGTTCTTGAAACATGCCTCCAGTCAAGCTTTCTGCTACAGAAATAGTGAGGTTTCGATTTTTTAATTCTTTGACAAGTTCTTGAATGAGTGAAGTTTGATTACTGCCATAATAAAACTTTCCTACACGCCGGAGGATTTCCGCTTCCACTTCTGAAATAAGTGCTTCACATTTCTCCTTCGATTCATCCTTTGCTGTAATTCGTAATGTCACTTCACCATCTGCTGCAAGCGGAGCAATTGTTGGATTCGTTTGATTTTCTAATAAGTCTTCAATTTCTGTTTCTAACAACGCTTCTCCTATTCCATAAAAACGGAGAACCTTAGATTCGATGCGATCTCGATTTTCAAGTCTTTCATGGATTTTTGGATAACCATAGCTTAAGAACATAGGCTCCATCTCTTTCGGCGGACCAGGTAATAGCATATAGGTAATACCGGATTTAGTCAGAACCATTCCTGGTGCCATTCCATGATCATTCCTTAGAACGTCACACCCCTCTAGAACAAGTGCTTGTTTTTTATTATTTTCTGTCATCGTTCGACCTTTTTTACTAAAAAAGGCTTCGATGGACTGAAGAGCCTCTTCATCAAAAACAAGTTTTTTGCCTAAATGTTTTGCGATCGTTTCTTTCGTTAAATCATCTTTCGTCGGTCCTAAACCACCTGTAAAGACAATTAAATTAGCTCGAGATTCGGCAATCTCAATCGCTTGTCTTAGTCTACGATCATTATCACCAACAACAGTATGATAGTATACATTAATCCCAATCTCAGCAAACTGTTGTGATAAAAAACGGGCATTCGTATTGTTAATTTGACCAAGTAACAATTCTGAACCTACGGCAATAATTTCTGCGTCCAAAAAACTCACCTTCCCCTTTTATTTCGAATTGGCAAATGCAGCTTTATTTTTCACAAAATAATCTAACCCCGACCAAATGGTAAAGATTAAAGCAACCCAAAGTGCGATATTAGCAAATGGAAGAGAAATAAACTCAAATGGAATATTATGTAATAACAAAGCGGAAATGGCTACGATCTGTGCCCACGTTTTAATTTTTCCAAGCATGTTTGCGGCAACTACTTCACCCGTTCCAGCAAGTACAAGGCGCAAGCCTGTAACAGCAAATTCGCGACTAATAATAACGATAGCAATCCAAGCCTGATTGTACATTAAGTCTAAATCCACTAATACAATTAAAGCGGCTGACACTAATAATTTGTCAGCAAGTGGATCTAAAAACTTTCCTAAATTCGTCACCATATTATATTTTCGAGCATAATGACCGTCAATCCAATCTGTTGTTGACGCAATGATAAAGATAAGCGCCCCGACAAAATGAGTAACAGGCAATGAATACTCACCAAGTGTTAACTCTCCCCATTCAAAAGGAGCAAGCATGATGATTAAAAAAACAGGAATTAAACAAATCCGGGAAATGGTAATCTTATTAGGTAAATTCAATGTTAGCCCTCCAAAAATTCATGCATCCTAAGAAAAGCGCAAGGCACCCGTTCAGCGACGTACGGACTGTACCGCTCCGTATGAGATAAAGGAAACACGAAGAGTGCGATAGCACGATTCGATGTTGACTTATCGTAAGGAGGAGCGGGAAGTCCGATAGGCGCTGGGTGCCTGGAGCTAGACACCAAAACACATCGAAAATTTTATACTTTCTTATCTCTTTAAAAATAGTCATCCTAAGATGACTATTCAGTTTTTGTAAATTGTATTGTTACAAGTTGACTCAATACTTCATTTGGAGAAATAGCATACTCCAATTTTTCATCATTTACATATAATTCAACATCCGGTGTTCTACCGATATTAATAATTATAGCTGTTTCATCCTTAACATCTAATGCTTTTTCTTCTTTTGCTTTTAATGTCCCTTGATATAAATATTTTCCCGTACTATTCGTAACACCTACCCAGGTTTGACCAGAAGCAACTAATTTCAAGGTAAAAGCATCTGTATTTTTCAATTCATACGTACTATTTTTACCACTTGAGGAAACGACCTTTAATTCTTGAGAAACCTTTGATTCTTCCTCTTTAGCCTTATTCTCTGGTTTCTCCTCTACTTTTGACTCTTCGTTCGTTTTTGTTTCTGTTTTATTTGTTTTCTTTTCTTCTGTAAATTCCTTACTTTCATTAAAACCTATTTTTTCAGACTGCGTATCGTTTTGATTCGTCGAGTCTTTAGAATTGCTCATCACATTTGTAACAAGTACATAGATTAACACTGCTATCCCAACGACTACAACAGCTCCTAGAATTTTAGGAAGTATATCTGTCGCTTTAGAATGATCTGTAGCAATATTTTTCCTCGATTTCACTCGAGAAAGGTGTTCAGGCATTTCATCATGAAGAGTGGCTGGAACATTATGTTTGTACTCTTCGAAAATCTCTTCTGGGTTTAAACCGACTGCCTCACAATATTGCTTAATAAATGCACGCACATAGAATTTTCCGGGCATCATCTCATAATTGCCTTCTTCAATTCCTATAAGATAGCGCTTTTGAATTTTTGTGATTTCTTGTAAATCATCTAAACTAATTCCTTTAATTTCTCGCGCTTCCTTTAATCGATTTCCTAGTTCCGTCAACTAAAACACCTTCCATATTAAAAGTCAAATGACCCGAAGTCAGATGCCGAAAAATGATCATTTTGGTCGGCCACCTCATATGTGATTTCCTCATCAGGATTGTTACGTAATTCAATAATATAGTCAAAGTCTTCGAGTGTATATTCTGTATTTTGCACAAAAATATCTGGGTGTTCAATCACTTTTACTGCATCTAATCTCATAATTTCACGTACAAGCTGCCAATGGCGTTCATTTGCACGACGAGCAGAAACGATCCCATCTAAAATAAATAAATTATCATTATTATATTCATCTTCAATCAACTGACTTCGAATTGTTTGCTTTATCAATGTAGAAGACACGAACAACCATCGTTTATTGGCGCAAACACTCGCCGCTACAATGGATTCGGTCTTCCCTACACGTGGCATTCCACGAATCCCTATTAACTTATGACCTTCCTGTTTAAATAACTCTGCCATAAAGTCAACGAGTATCCCCAATTCAGTACGCACGAATCGAAAGGTATTTTTTTCATCTGCATCACGATGAATATACCGACCATGCCTAACCGCTAACACATCGCGTAATGTAGGTTCTCTAAGCTTAATTAGGCTTACAGTATCCATCGTTTGAAGGATGGATTCAAATCTCTCTATATTTCTACGGTCTTTTGCCATTAACAGCATGACACGCTTATCTTCATCGATACCATTAATCGTAATAATATTTATTGAAAGCATCCCAAGTAGAGAGGCAATGTCCCCTAATAATCCTGGTCTATTTTTTTGAATTTCATATTCAAAATACCATTCTGTACCTTCCACACTAACACTCCTTACATCATCAACCATGTGTTTTTCCAATTTCTGAGCAAAGGACCAATCATTTCTGTCCAAATTCTATCATATAGTATTTCCAAGGAAGTTGAAAGGGAAAACCAGTAAAAATCTACGTATTTTGCGCTAGAATAAAACAACAACGCCGTTCTTATTTATGTAGAAAAATAAAACTGATTGGTACGAAGGCTCTATTGAATGTTGGCTCATTTTCTTTCAGTACAGTTAAAACATTCAAAAACCCCCCTCAAAAATTGAAGGGGGGTTCACCTTTTATTCCTTATAAGGTCGTGTTAGTCCCGTTATTTTCTACAAGTTTAACCATTACACTCGCAATAGCATGTTTTTCTTCATCACTAGCAACGGACCAAAGATCAGCCAAGACTTTTTCTTGATCATTTTTGGGTTGAACTTGTTTGGCTAAATAATCGCCAATTTCAAATGCTAAATTATTAATAGCACCCTGGTCTAACCCTTGGTCTTCCCCTTGATTTAATCGGTCCCCTAAGAAGTTTTTCCATTGATCCCAGTTATCTAAAACAGACAAGAAAAATCATCCTCCTTCATAATAGTACAATCATATTTTGTGAATGAAGCGAATCATTTATTCATGCCATTTCATAATTTACAGATTTTCCGAACGAGAAAACCCATATAGATGAGTGGGAAGTTTGTGAGAAAGAACCCATCAGCTTTAGCCGTGGGAGTTGGTCAGGTATACCAGCCACCATTTACACCAAGAATTTGCCCTGTAATATAAGATGCTTCATCAGACAAAAGAAAAGCTACTGCTTCAGCTATTTCTTCAGGATTGCCCATTCTCCCCATTGGAATATCACCTTTAATCAATTCCAAATCCTCAGCACTAAACGAGGCAAGCATAGCTGTGGAAACAGCACCAGGGGCAACTGCATTCACACGAATTCCATTTAATGCTACTTCTTTACTAAGTGCCTTAATAAACGAGTTTTGACTGCCCTTTACCATTGAATATAATACTTCACAAGATGCACCCGTTTGTCCCCAAATAGAAGTCACCGCAACAATAGCAGCTTTTTCTTGATACATTAATTTAGGTAACAATTCTTTCGTAAGTTGAAAGGGGCTTGTGACATGAAGCTGAATCATTTCGCTTACTACCTGCTCATCCATGTCAGAAATCAGTCCATAATAGCTATTCCCACTGTTTAACACAATGGCATGGAGCGCAAAAATATTGGAAACCAATTTTTTGTAGCCATCCTTAGTTGATAAATCAGCCTGAATTGGAATCACTTCAATTTCATATGGATGCAGTTGCTTTATCAATTCTTCAATCGCTTTTTCATTTTTATTGTAATGCAAATAGAGTGAATAATTCTCCTTGGCTAGTTTTTTGGCAATTTCCTTACCAATTCCGCCACTTGCTCCCGTTATAAGGGCAAAACGTTTTTTCATGATGTACTTGCCCCCCTTTTTATCTACTTTTCAACTTGCCTTCAGCAGAGCTCATTTCACTTACTATTTGGGATAACTTGGCACACCGTAATTCGCTCGTCAACGATTAGGTCGTTTACAATTTGTTGGATGTCAGTCAACGTTAATTGTTCTAACACTGAAACAACATCAAACAGATTCATTTCATTAAACGTATACCTAGTAAATTGATTTGCCACATATTCAGGTGAATTAAGTGATCGTAAAAAGGACCCTATTTTCTTTTTCACCGTACGTTGAAAACTTTCCTCACTCAAGCCCGCTCCTGATTTCGATTGCTGTAAAATATCCAACAGCTGCTTCACTAATTCATCAGGCTTCGTACTGTCACCACCAATTAACGCAAAACCAAAGCCTTGCTCCTGAGTATAATCATATGAAAAGCTTTGATCGATATACCCGTTTGTGTACAAGTTTTCATGAAGTGGTGAACTTTTTCCAAAGAGCATTTCTAAATAAATAGTTGTTGCCAGCTCTCGCTTTAATAGTTCCTGACCACTTTGCTCGACATTCGTTGCTTTAATCCCAAGCATCACTTTCGGTGTTTGCACATTCATCTGAATAGAGGATTCTTTCTGTGCAACCGTTTCAGGCTCCTCTTCAAATTTTCGCTCGATTTCAGGCTGAGCCTTATATTGCTTACCATTTTGATTTTGGCGAACTTGTTCCATAATGGTCTTTGCATCAACAGGTCCAACGATAAATAACAGCATATTGCTTGGGTGATAAAACGTATGATAGCACTCATACAGCATGTCTTTTGTAATCGGAGCAATCGATTCAATGGTACCTGCAATATCAATCTTTACAGGGTGGTGGTGGTACATATTAGCGATTGTCCCAAAATACAGACGCCAATCTGGATTGTCATCATACATATTTATTTCCTGGCCAATAATCCCTTTTTCTTTTTCAACCGTTTTTTCAGAAAAATAGGGATCTTGCACAAAATCAATTAATGTTGTTAAATTTTGTTGAAATTCTGATGTACTTGAGAAAAGATAGGCTGTTCTTGTGAAAGAAGTAAAGGCATTAGCAGAAGCCCCTTGTTTACTGAACTGTTGAAATACATCCCCATCCTCTTTCTCAAACAGTTTGTGCTCTAAGAAATGAGCAATTCCATCCGGTACTTTAACAAACTCTTGCTTAGACAACGATTTAAAATGATTATCAATTGAGCCATACTTTGTTGTAAATGTAGCAAAGGATTTATTAAATTCCTTTTTCGGTAAAATATATACATCTAATCCATTAGCTAATTTTTCATAATACAATTCTTCTTGCAACTGATCGAAAAGAATTTTCTCCATTACTTTTGCACCTCCGTTCCAGTTAAGAAATAAATACAATCCAACCCAATCCGATTAGCAACATCGACTACTTCTTCTTCGTAACAGCTTCTGTTTTGTCTAACCATTCATCCAGTGTAATCGTATCTTTTGCAATCACATTATGGTAGAGAATCTCAACTAAGCCTCTTGGAGCATCAATCGTTTCTAATAGTTGATTTTTGACAACCGCTTTCGTTTGCTGCAGCTCTTCCTCCGTAAAATCGCCCTGCTTCATCGCAGCAAATTGTTCTTTAATGATATCTACTGCCTGCTTATAGTTCGCATTTTCAATTCCAGACATGACGATTAACAAACCCTTATGGCTTTCCAATCTAGAAGAAGCATAATAGGCCAGACTCGCCTTTTCTCGAACATTAATAAATAGCTTAGAATGAGAAAAACCACCAAATAACCCATTAAATAATTGTAGAGCAAAATATTCAGAATCTCCGTATAAAATGTTTGTACGATAGCCGATATTAAGTTTTCCTTGCTTAACATCCAATCTTTCAATGACTTCCTTTTCCTCGTCAATTTTCTTCGCTGCTTGTCTTGGTAAGACGATTGGTTCACGTTCAGAAAGAGAAATATATTGATCTCCTAAGCGGTCCACTTCTTCCTCCGACACATCCCCCATAACATATACATCGATTTCATCTTGAATTAGTGCCTGTTGATAATACTCATATAAGGATGCTGCGGTCACTTGTTCTAAAGCTTCAAGGTTGCCGCTGGCATCTAATTCATAGGGTTCATTTTTACACATTTCTTCCACTAATCGTGTAGAAGCATAGCGCATTTTATCATCATAAATCGATTGAATTCTTTGTTTTAGTGCTCGCTTTTCATTATCAACGGTTGCCAAATCAAATGCATTTCCATTCGTTTTCGGATGGAACAGAGCCTCTGAAAGAAGCGAAAAGGCTTTTTCAAGCAGTGGAGTCGAATCGCTTAGAAACTTTTCATTGACAATGTCCACCGTAAAACTAATAATATGGTTTTCTCCTTTTTTCGTAACATCTACATAAAAGTTCGCTCCATATAAATCATCTAAATACGCTCGAAGCAAAGGTGTAGTTGGGTATTTACTTGTATTGCTTTGTAAAACATAAGGAAGCAGCGCTCGAAGTGTTACCGTTTCCTTGGTAAGCGGTGCTTTCATTTTCCATACAATGGTGTTCGTTTTATATTTAGCAGTAGGCACAATATGTAGCTTATATCCGCTTTTCTTCTTCACGATTTCCGAAGCAATTGCCATAATTGATCCTCCTTCATATCTATGAACATAATATAAGTATTGTTTGTATATTACAGATCTTTTAAACATTTACATATATTTAAAATATACATATGGAGCGAAAAATCATGCAAGTTTCAACGACTCTTTTTTTTCAAGGTTTTTGTTGTATAATAAAACGGATTGATTTTGGAGGGATAAAACATGATTACAATTACAGAATATAGTGTGGAAACATTAGTGGACCCGTTTGGCATTTTATCAGGAGAGCGCTACGAATACATGCTTGATATTGAAGTAGATGAAGAAGATGAACTCTATACAGAAGGCGGTTTATCGATTCGCTTAATTTATGTTAGAAACAGTGAGAACGAATCGATTGCTAAATATGACCTTATCGCCAAAGCAACGGAGGAAGTGCTTGATTTCGATTTAGAGGACGATGAAATAAGCATGCTGCTCACATTCTGCAACGAGCATTTCGAGGAAGCAGAATCAAATTAAAAGAGTTCACTTCAAAGGTGCAAACAAGTACACCACAATGTAAAACACACGGAATTTCAAACATGAAATCTCGTGTGTTTTTTTGTTGAAACATCAGGTTTTCGAGGTTTTTATTGGATTTCCACATATGAATTCACAAGGCAAATCTCAAGGGGGAATAATAATTTTAATACCCTATGAATGGATGTGGTGAAAAACTTGAATTTAACCTAGCAATTTAATTTCTTTTTTACATCTAACAAGTGTATACCTTCAAATCTATTGACGATTTCCGCTTTTCAATTGTTTAGCTTCAGGCACCCAGCGGCGTATGGACTTCCCACTCAAGTCCATACGTCGCTAACCGGGTGACCTCCTCTTTTCTATGACAAATTAGCTTCTCCATCGTCTTTACCAATTAAGACTGTTCGTGGTTTGCTGCCTTCGTACGGACCAACGATTCCCCTTGCTTCCATTTCATCAATGAGTCTAGCTGCTCTTGCATAGCCAATTCGAAAACGGCGTTGTAGCATCGAAACGGATGCTGTTTGCATGTCTACAATTAAAGCAACCGCATCCTCATATAAATCATCTGCCACTTCACTCATCGTTGTTTCTGGAATATCATCCGGAATCATTTCTTCATTGTACTGTGCTTTTTGTTGTGAAATTACATAGTTTACAACATCTTCTACTTCTTGGTCGGATAAAAATGCCCCTTGAACACGAATTGGCTTTGATGAGCCTACTGGCAAAAACAGCATATCGCCTCGGCCAAGTAATTTTTCAGCTCCTCCCATATCCAAAATGGTCCGTGAGTCGGTTGCAGAGGAAACACTAAAGGCGATGCGCGATGGAATGTTCGCCTTAATTACCCCGGTAATAACATCAACAGACGGGCGTTGTGTCGCAATAATTAAGTGAATTCCAGCTGCACGGGCCATCTGTGCTAGACGCGTAATCGCATCCTCAACATCGTTGGAAGCTACCATCATTAAATCCGCTAACTCATCAACGATAACGACAATATACGGAAGAAGTGGCTGCTTGTCTTCTTCTTCAATATTATATCGATTCACATATTCATTGTACCCTTGAATATTACGAGTTCCGGTATGTGAAAATAACTCATACCGGCGTTCCATTTCACTTACTACTTTTTGCAGAGCTTGTGCTGCTTTTTTTGGATTTGTTACAACAGGTGCTAATAAATGTGGAATACCATTATACACATTTAATTCAACCATTTTGGGATCGATCATCATCATCTTAACCTCATGTGGTTTAGCACGCATCAAGATACTTGTAATAATTCCATTGATACAAACGGATTTCCCGCTCCCTGTTGCCCCAGCAACGAGTAAATGCGGCATTTTATTTAATTCTGCCTTAATCGCTTCACCCGAAATATTGCGCCCTAATGCAACTTGCAGCTTGGAATCAGGCTTATCTCCTTCTTTTGTTTCCAACACTTCACGCAATGAAACCATTGCAATTTCCGAATTAGGAACTTCAATCCCAATCGCAGATTTCCCGGGAATTGGTGCCTCAATTCGAATATCTTTTGCTGCTAATGCTAACGCTAAATCATCAGATAAACTAACAATTCGGCTTACCTTAACACCAACATCTGGATGAACTTCATATTTTGTCACCGCTGGACCTAAATATACTTGCGTTACCTTAGCCTTCACACCAAAGCTTTCAAATGTCCGCTCTAGCTTAGCTGCGTTTTCGTTAATTAATTTATATTCACCACTTTGATCCGTTTTTTTCGGCTGCTTAAGCAACGATAACGCCGGCATTACATAGTCTTTATTCTCAATTTCCGTAAAATTCATCGCCGGTGCTTTATCATCTGGTTCCACATCTGCTTCTATAGCCGCTTCACTATGCTCATGATTCCGTTCATGATTTGATTCGTGGGAATGCGTCTCATAAGCGTTATCAGTAAAGCTTGAAATAAGTGGTTCTACAGGTTGAACAACAGGAAGCGCCACCTCAGGTTCGATTGCAACTGGCTGTTCTTTCACTTTCCTTGGTTTAGGCGTTTGATTTTTTTTCTTTTCTTTTGCTTCCTTTTTCCAGTTAGCCATATCCTCGATAAATCCTTGCCACTGCCTTCCAAAGAAACTTGCCATACTCGTCATAAATTTCCCTAGAGCATCACCTAATGTTTTTCCAGTCAACAAAACAATCCCAATAATAATAAAGATTACAGAGACAATCTTTGAACCAGCTTCATCGAAGAGATAATAAGAAGCCGCAAATAAAATCGCTCCAATCATTCCTCCGCCAAGATCCTTGGTGCTTGTCTTTTCGGTCACTTCCATCCAAAATAATTCCCACGTATTTAAAATGACACTTGGTTTAATAAACGGACCACCTTCTGCTAATAAAGAAAACAAGGTCACATGGCTTAATAACAAAATACTAGCAATAATGAAATACACACCGATAAGCTGCCTTGTTAAAAAATTAGGAATAACTCGTTTAATCATTAAATAAATGCTTACTATCATCATGCCAAGTAAAAATAATATGTACCATTCACCCATAAAAAAACGAACTAACGATACAATTGATCGACCTACAGCGCCAAGCTTGGCAATGGCGATGATGGAAAGACCAAGGATAATTAATCCAATTAGTTCATATTTCATAGTAATCTTTAATTTTTCCGTTGTTTTCTTACTTCTACGTTTATTTTTCGCCATGATACCACCTATCTTTAATAATTAGAAAACATGTACATTTCACCTTTTCTTAAAAGTGTTGTTACAAAACTCTGTTGTGTTTTGACCCATTTTATCAACAGGATGAGTTAACGAAGCTTTTTTTAAAAGAGTAAATAGAGCAGCCCTTTGGCTGCTCATTATCTGTTTATATCAGTATATCATAAATTAGTTCAACTAGTCGCGTTCATCAAAGCAAAGATTGGAATAATCGAACCTGGTTGAATATCACCATGTAGATAATCTGCAGGATTTGTACTTAAAATTCGATCGACACGCAGCGTACTTCCGCCATCATGTTCAACCATAATTGGGACTCCATTATACATAATTTCAAAATAGTTTGTCAGCTTTTCATGCTGATGGGGATAAATTTGGTCAGTGGGCATAATCGTGTAAAATGTCATTGTAAAAGCCCCTTCTCACTACCTTCTACAGTCTTCATTTCATCAATCATCCCATTTAATTTTTTCATCGCTTGACCGACACCACCGACTTCGTTAATAATACCAATGTCAACGGCTTCATTCCCCACCACATTTGTTCCTATGTCGCGTGTTAAATTTCCTTTTGCAAACATTAATTCTTTAAAGCTTTCTTCAGTCACATCAGAATGCTTTGTCACAAAATTAGTAACTCGGTCCTGCATTTTATCTAAATACTCAAATGTTTGTGGAACCCCAATGACAAGCCCCGTTAATCGAATAGGATGAATCGTCATCGTCGCTGTTTCTGCTATAAATGAGTAATCACAGGATACAGCAATGGGAACACCAATGGAATGACCTCCCCCAAGAACAATTGACACGCTTGGCTTAGATAAAGATGCTAGCATTTCAGCGATAGCTAGTCCTGCTTCCACATCTCCTCCGACCGTATTTAAAATAACAAGTAGACCTTCGATATTTGGATTTTGTTCAATCGCCACAATTTGTGGAATAACATGCTCATATTTCGTTGTTTTATTTTGAGGAGGAAGCTGCATATGTCCTTCAATTTGCCCAACAATTGTTAAACAATGAATTTTAGAATCCTGCGACATTTGAGGCACATTTGTTGAGCCTAACTGTTGTATTTTTTCTATTAAGCTTGAGCTTTTCCCTTCATCATGACCTTTTTCTTCATGTGGTAACGACTCACTACTCATTTTGCCTACCCCTTTCTTCAATAAACATCTAGATTTATTATGTCTCAGAAGATAAAGTTCATGCATAAAGAAAAGCGGAACCGGCTATTCAGCTCGCGTAGAAAATAGAAGAGCCCTAAAGGCGTTCTT
The DNA here is from genome assembly GCA_963790055.1 of uncultured Bacillaceae bacterium. Classification (GTDB taxonomy): domain Bacteria; phylum Bacillota; class Bacilli; order Bacillales; family DSM-1321; genus Peribacillus. The sequence goes on along the minus strand of CAWBND010000008.1, from coordinate 435,338 downwards.
TGCTTTGGTGATTTATCTTTTTCTTAGCGAGCTAGCCGTAGCTAGACACGTACCGTCGAAAATTTTATATTTTCTGACATGCAAAAAACTCAGGCATATAGATTCTGATCGTCCAGAACAAAAAGCCCCCTGATAACATTAATCAGGGGGAACTCATTAGATTTCCATAATAATCGGTAAGATCATTGGACGTCTTTTCGTTTTTTCATATAGATATTGATTTAAGGAATCACGTATTTCCTGCTTTAATGTTGACCAATCAAACGGTTGGCGTGCCCCGTTTTTCGTAGCGATGTCTCGAACAATAGATGTAGCTTCTTCCATTAGTTTTTCCGATTCTCGTACGTATACAAATCCTCTTGAAATAATTTCAGGTCCGGCAGCAATGCTTTTATCCTGACGATGTAAGGTTACGACTACGATAAGAATTCCATCTTGTGATAACAGACGTCGATCACGAAGGACAATATTCCCAACATCTCCAACTCCACTACCATCGATTAAGATATTGCCAGCTGGGACTTTTCCAGATAAACGGATTTTCTGTGCATTGACTTCAATCACGTCACCTTTATCCGCAATCACAATATTTTCAGCAGGAATTCCTAAAGCCTGACCAACTTTTTCATGTGCATATAAATGGCGAAATTCTCCATGCACAGGAATTAAATATTTTGGTTCCATCAAGTTAATCATCATTTTTAACTCTTCTTGTGCACCGTGTCCTGTGACATGCACTTGGTATCGATTGGAAACAACATTAGCCCCTACTCGATTTAGTAAATCCACTGTTTTTGCTAAAATTAATTCGCCACCCTTAAGTGGTGAAGCTGCGATTAGTACCGTATCGCCCTCTTTAATCGTCACCTGCTTATGCGTTTGCTTCGCCATTTTTTGTAAAGCTGCCACTGGTTCACCTTGATGACCCGTTGCCAAAATGACTATTTCATGATCTTCAACGGTATTTAGATTGTTAACAGAAATAATCATATCCTCATCTACTTCTAAATAACCGAGATTCAAGGCAATATCAAATACCTTTTGTAGACTTTTGCCAATAACAGCCACTTTACGGCCAGATGCAGATGCTGCATTAAATACATGTTGAATTCGATTAATGTTGGAAGCAAAACAAGCTACTATGATTCTGCCATTTGCTTTATAAAATGCATCTGTCATTTCTTTTTCAGCGATTGCTTCTGATGTTGTATAACCTGGCATTTCAGCTCCTGTACTATCAGATAATAGGCAAAGTACGCCTTCTTCTCCTAGGCTAGCCATTTTACTAATTTCAGGTTTATACGCCCCTGTTGCTGCTTGGTCAAATTTAAAATCGCCTGTATATACAATTGCACCGTCACGGGTATGAATGACAATTCCTAACGAATCTGGAATGCTGTGATTCGTGCGGAAGAAAGATACAGCTGTTTCTGGGAAGCTTAATACCGAATCAGAATTGATCTCTACTAAATCTGCTTTACCAGAAAAACTGTCTTCCTTTAGCTTCATTTTAATAAGTGCGAGCGTTAATTTAGTTCCGTATACTGGGACTTTGACATATTTCAATAAATAGGACAATGCTCCGAAATGATCCTCATGTCCATGACTAATGAAAATCCCTTGAATTCTTTCTTTATTTTCTTGTAAATAGGTTATATCCGGGATAACAGCGTCTATTCCAAGCATTTCACCTTCTGGAAGCATAAGTCCCGCATCCAAAATATATAAATCTTCATTTACCTCAATAATGTACATGTTTTTCCCAAGTTCCCCTTGCCCGCCAAGAGAAATAACTTTTATTCCTTTATTATCCTTACTCAATACAAGTCCTCCTTAACATTTCTATAGATGAAAAATTTCGTTTATCTAATCATCCTTTTGTACAAGTTTTAAATATGTATAACTAAAAGTATAATCTTTTATAATCATTCAGGAAAGGACTTATTCGTCTTTTCATATAATTATCTAAAAAAAGAAACAAGCCAATCACTATTTGATCGGCTTGTTTTGGCAAAATACATGCATTATTCACCTAAAAGTTTAGCTAATGTCGTTCTTTCTTGTTCAGTCAATGGAACCATTGGGAGTCGTACTGAACCAACATCCATTCCAATAAGCTGTAAAGCCGTTTTAACAGGCACTGGGCTAGGTGCTTCAAACAATCCTTTAATAATTGGAAGTAATTGTTGATGTAACGTAGCCGCTTCGTTTATGTTTCCTGTTAAGAAAGCATGAATCATTTGCTGCATTTCATTACCAATTACATGAGAAGCAACGGAAACAACACCAACTCCACCGATTGATAGCACAGGTAATGTTAACCCGTCATCACCGCTGTATAATACAAAATCATCATCTGTTTCAGCAATAATTTTTGTCATCGCATTAAGATCCCCACTTGCTTCTTTAACGGCAACGATGTTTGGAACTTTCGATAAACGAATAATGGTTTCTGGAGCAATATTAACAGAGGATCTTCCTGGAATATTGTATAACATCACTGGAAGTGTTGTACTTTCAGCAATGGCTTTAAAGTGCTGATACAAGCCCTCTTGATTTGTTTTATTATAATATGGGGCTACAAGCATAATCGCATCCGCACCACTTTGTTCTGCTTTCTTTGTTAATTCAATGGAAGCATACGTATTATTACTACCCGTTCCCATAATAACAGGGATACGTTTATCCACCACTTTCACAACATGCTGTAACAATGCGATTTTTTCTTCTGTAGAAAGGGTTGGAGACTCACCTGTTGTTCCTGAAACAACTAGTGTATCTGTTCCATTATTCATTAAATAATTAACTAAGGTTGTTGTTTTTTGAAAATCAATATTTCCTTTGCTGTCAAAAGGAGTAACCATAGCGGTCGCCAATCTACCAAATACCATCACTAACACCTCTCCATTTATTCACACATTATCCCTTATTCTGTTTCAGCTATATGCAGTAAAAACTCATCATGAAGAGCATTTACTGCTTTAATTAACTGTTCTTCTTTTACTAATACCCAAATGGTCGTATGACTATCTGCCGATTGTAGAATACCAATCCCTTTTTGTGAAAGAGCTGTTACTATTTTTGCTACTACACCAGGAACACCATTGATTCCAGCGCCAACAACCGACACTTTTGCACAATTTCTTTCGACAATCGGGGCGTACCCTAATTTCTCCAAAATGGAAATAGCCGAATCAGTTGAAGCTTCTGGTATCGTGTAGATAACACCGTTTGGTGACATGTTAATAAAATCAACGGAAATGGATGCATTCGCCATTGCTTTAAATACTTCGGCCTGTAAATTATATTGATTTTCTTTAGCACGAACTTTTATTTGACTAATGTTTGAAACATGGGCAATTCCTGTCACAAGGCGATCGCGAACATTGCTTCCTTGACTACCTTCATTTGCGCTTGTTACAAGTGTTCCGAGTCCATCACTATATGTTGAACGGATACGAATTGGAACACGAGCTTGCATCGCAATTTCTACTGCACGCGGATGAATAACTTTCGCTCCTTGATAAGCCATGTTACAAACTTCATTATAGGATACTACTGATAATGGACGAGCCTGTTCGGCAATGCGTGGATCCGCAGTCATAATTCCTTCCACATCAGTAAAAATATCAATCCACTGGGCTTGTATGGCTGCACCAAGTGCTGCTGCTGATGTATCACTTCCACCGCGCCCAATCGTTGTAATATCCCCATTCTTTGCTGCACCTTGAAAACCAGCGACGACCACGACATCATGATATTCTAGCTCATTTAGCAATCGATCGCATTTCATCTCAAGAATTTTCGCATTAGTATGATCATGATTCGTTAAAAATCCCGCCTGAGCTCCTGTATATGAAATCGCTTTTATTCCGCTCTCTACTAATAAATTCGTAAAAACAACCGAAGAAATCGTTTCACCGACCGACATCAATACATCTTGTTCTCGTTTTGAAAGATGGCTGCTTGAGCCATTCACTAATGATAGTAACGTATCCGTAGCATATGGGTCACCTTTTCTTCCCATAGCTGATACAACGACGACCACCTTGTAGCCTTCTTGAAGAGATTTCTCAATATGACGTTTTGCTTGCATTCGACCGTCAATATCTCGAACAGAAGTACCTCCAAATTTTTGAACGATGATTTTCATCTGAACACACCTCAAATAGATGTCAGCTTTCCTCTAAAGAAAGCTGACATAAATGATGTAAACATAAAATTCTTAACATTATTTAACGTTTACTAAACCTAACTTTAATAGACTTTCAGCAATTTGAACAGAGTTCCATGCTGCACCCTTTAATAGATTATCGGAAACAACCCATAAATGGAAACCTTTATCGTTATCTAAATCTTTGCGAATACGTCCTACAAACGTATCGTTTTTACCTACAGCATTAGCTGGCATTGGGTAAACTTGATTGCTAGGATCATCTTCTAAAACGACACCAGGTGCATTGCTTAATAATTCTTTCATTTGTTCAACTGTTACACCTGCTTGCTCTACTTCGATATAAACAGATTCAGAATGACCTATTTCTACAGGAAGACGTACACAAGTTGCTGCTACAGCTAGTTCTGGCGCATGCATGATTTTTTTCGTTTCATTGATCATTTTCATTTCTTCAAATGTATAGCCATTATCTTGGAATTTATCAATTTGTGGAATTACATTAAACGCAATTTGATAATGCTTTTTGTCTCCACCAACTGGTAAAATTTTCGGTTCAATTTCTTTACCATCCAATAAATCACGAGCTTGTTCTTTCATTTCTGCAATTGCTGCTGCACCTGCACCAGAAACTGCTTGATAAGTAGAGACGATAATTTTTGATAGTCCAAAGCTTTTTCGAATTGGTTCAAGAGCAACCATCATTTGGATTGTAGAACAGTTCGGATTGGCAATAATCCCATTATGTTCATGTAAATCTGCTTCATTTACTTCTGGTACAACTAATGGTACATTCTCAGCCATACGGAAAGCACTTGTGTTATCTACTACAATAGCTCCACGTTTAGCAGCCTCAGGAGCAAGTTCCTTAGACACGCTACCGCCTGCACTAAATAAAGCAATATCGATTCCTTCAAAGCTTTCAGGCTTTGCTTCTTGAACGGTAATTTCTTCGCCTTTAAATGTAAGTTTTGTTCCAGCAGAACGAGCCGAAGATAAGAAAATAATATTTTTAATTGGTAAATCGCGTTTTTCTAATGTTGCAATCATTTGTTTTCCTACTGCTCCAGTTGCTCCCACTACTGCGATATTTAATCCTTGTGTCTCTGTCATCTGTCTATTCTCCTTTTCAAATCCATCAATTATGATTATTGGTTATTGTAAGTTACTCTGTTTCAGAATATCATTTATTTTAACATATTAACATTCGAATGAAACAAACTTTTATAAAATATTCTAGTAAGGAGAGCTGTATATATTCTACAAATAACATTATCTACCTAATATACCTAGTACAGGAACAAGGTACTCTCTTTTTTATGATCCATCTTTAAATCTCTCAATAATGACTGGCTGAAATTGCTCACCTTTAAGAGCTGCAATAATCGTTTCTCTAATCATACTCATTCTAGCAACCATTGAATTTGGCTTTTTAAATGGATCATCTTGACCGTATGGGACAAAATATAAATCTTTTGCCGCCATCAGTCTCATTAAATTGATTCCATTTAAACCTAAGGCATCATTTGTTGAAATGGCAACAACGACTGGACGATGATTGCGCATCGTTGCTTTCGCCGCCATTAAGACTGGAGAATCTGTTAGTGCATTTGCAAGCTTACTCATTGAATTTCCTGTAAGAGGTGCGATTACCATACAATCAAGTGGCAACTTTGGTCCTAGAGGCTCTGCCTTGACAATCGTATCAACGACATGATGCCCCGTTACATTTTCAATTCTTTCAATCCAATCTACCCCACGGCCGAAGCGAGTCTCCGTCTGTTTCATAGTCGATGTAACAATGGGAATAACTTCGACACCTTCATTCACTAACTTTTCTATTTCCGGAAAAACGATATCATACGTGCAATGTGAACCTGTTATTCCAAAACCAATTCTTTTCCCCTGGAGACTCATTTAGTTCTTCCCCTTCCGTGTTATCAAATCATCTTGTATTAATTGACCAAGTGCATTTGCTAATATTTTTCCTGCGGTTTTCGGTGCGACAATACCCGGTAAACTTGGCGCTAATAATGCTTTAATTCCTCTTTTTTCTGCAAACCGAAAATCCGTTCCCCCCGGCTTCGACGCTAGGTCAATAATGAGCGTATGAACGGGCATATTAGACAGAACAATAGATGTAATAATTGGAAACGGAATCGTGTTAATCACGATATCTACATCCTTAACTTCCTGAGCAAGTTGATGTAAATAAAAGGGTTGAAGAGCCATTTCTGTAATTCTAGCAATGTCCTCACTCTTTCTTGCTCCTACTTTTACCTTTGCTCCAAGTGCATGAAAGGCCCTCGCTACACTCATCCCGACACGTCCTAAGCCAAGTACTGCAACAGATGCTCCATGGATGGTGAAATCCGTGTGCTGAATCGCCATCATAATCGTACCCTCAACTGTTGGAATGGAATTATAAATGGCCACATCATCACGTTCAAATAGCAATACTTGTTTACGATTTGCTTCTGTCAAAAGCTTTTCTAGATACGGATGACTTATCCCTGTATAAAAAATACAGTGTGGTGGGGTCTGTTTAATCATTTCTTCCGTTAAAATCACATCTTCATTGGAAAAAATGGTCTCTACCCTTCCGTCTCCATCTGTTGCTCGTACTGGCAAAATAACTGTATCTACCTCAGAAAAATTGACATCTTCTATTTTTTCTTTAACAGCACCTGTAAATGCATGATCTAACTGTTCGAACCCTATCAATAAAAGCTTTGCATCAAGCCCTGTTAGTTTTCGAACGACTTCAAGCTGACGCGCATCTCCACCAATTACAGCGATTTGCATGCCTGTTAGCATTAACCATCACCTTCTTTTGATCAAAACTTGCCAACCAGCAACTGCGGCTAGGCATTTAACTATATTTCCTTTAATACCCTCTCATCTTATGTAATAAAGTCAAAAACGGTGAATTTAAGCGAAAAAAAAACCGCATCAGCGGTTTTTATTCTTTCTATGAGCTGGTTTCGCTTTCAAGTTGCCCTTCTTGGAAGTCAATCATGAGCATATCCGTTCCTACTTTTTTCACCTGAGACCAAGGAACACGGAGTTCATTGCCCTTTTTCATCAATCCAAACCATTTGACTGATGGAATGATTAACGCTGTAATCTGACCCTCATGATTAAACTCTAAATCGGTTTGACCGAGAACCCCTAATCGTTCAGCACGATTTATATCGACAAGTTCTTTGCCACCTAATTCACTTAGCCTCATCTCATACTTCCCCTCCTTTTCTTCCTATATTGAATATATATCTATTCTTCAGATGTATTAGAAGTAGTGTATGAAAAAAGCTCTGCCTCTTTATGTCAAGAGGCAGAGCTTGCTGTGAATATAAATGGCCTGATTAGCCAATACAATTATTTTCCCCAATTTTCCAATGGACTTACTAATGACAATGAATGTTCCGTAAAAATAGAATTGATTAGTTCATACACTCGCTCTACAGTCACTGCATCAATTTTAACAATGATATCATCAAGCGACAGATGTCTACCTAGCATCAATTCATTTTTCCCATTGCGACTCATACGGCTATTCGTACTCTCAAGGCTTAGCATAAGCTTCCTTTTAAGTTGTTCTTTACTATTGTTTAATTCTTTATCCGTAACACCATCACGCTTAAATTGTCTGGAGTGTTTGACTAATCGTTTCATACAGGCTATCTAATTGATTCGCACCTGTGCCACCGTAAATCGTTAAAATCCCATTATCCTGATAACTGGAATGGTAGGAATAAATCGAGTAGGCTAGACCCCGCTGTTCACGTACTTCTTGAAACAAACGGCTACTCATGCTACCACCTAGAATATTGTTCAACACGGTCAAGTTATACGTGTTATCATCACCAATTTTCAAACCATTAAACCCAAGACATAAATGAGCTTGCTCCGTTTCTTTTTTACGGATCAATTTATTTGAATGAAACTGTGGTTTTACAATCTCATTCCGCTCTTCTCCACGCTTAAAAGAACCAAAATAGCGTTCCACTTCTTTAATAAATGCTTCATCGACATTTCCCGCAATGGAAATAACTACTTTTTCCGGTGTATACATATCATGTACATATTGCTTTAATGTATCACTTGTAAAGGTAGATAACGTTTCCTCTGTTCCTAAGTATTGGAAATCCTAGAGGATGTTGTTCATACACCGCTTGACTTAATAAATCATGTACAATATCATCTGGTGCATCTTCATACATTTTAATTTCTTCATATACGACATTTTTTTCTTTTTCTAATTCCTCAGAATCAAATTCAGAATTAAAGAACATATCTGCAAGCACTTCTAGAGCATGGTTAGCATGATTATCAAGAACTTTAGCATAATAGCATGTATATTCTTTAGACGTAAAAGCATTTACTTGCCCACCAATGCTATCAAATGATTCAGCAATTTCTCGAGCGTTTCTAGTCGTCGTTCCTTTAAAAAACATATGCTCTAAAAAATGTGAAATACCATTTAGTTCAGGGACCTCATTTCGAGAACCTGTTTTTACCCAAACACCAATAGCTGCAGAACGCACTGTCGGTATATGTTCTACTACAATTCTTACTCCATTTTGACAAGTATATTTTTTGATCAACAAACATTCCTCCAATAAAACCAATCATTTTTCTATTCGTTTTTCATCGACTGCTTCAGAAACAGTCACAACATGTAAATCCTTACTTTTCATATTTATAATTAATGTTTCCAATGATTGTGCAGTTGACTCAGTTGGATGCATTAAAATAAAGGCTCCTGGATGAAGCTTTGACAAAACTCTTTCTAACCACACTTCCGGGCTTGGTTTTTGCCAATCAATCGTGTCAATGCTCCACATGATGGTCCCCATGCCCTGTGCGGCAGCAAGGGACACCGTTTCATCGCGAAAACTGCCACTCGGAGGGGCAAACCAAATAGGTTTCACTCCTGTAATCGCTTCAATGACTTCGTTCGTTTTGCGTAATTCTTCACCTGTAGCTTGAGCAGATAAAGTCTGCATATTAGGATGTGTATAGGAATGATTCCCTATTTCATGCCCCTCTTCCACAATCATTTTTGCTAATTCCGGATTGCTTTTCGTCCATCTTCCTTCAAGAAAAAAGGTAGCCTTCACATGCTGCTCTTTTAAAGTGGCAAGTATATCCTGTAAATATTCATTTCCCCAAGCAACATTAATTAACAATGAAACAACAGGCTTTTCTGGATGGGCACGATAAAGTGGTGCAGGTTCAAGGTCTGTTAAATGTTTATTCGGAGAAACTTGATGATAGACAAGCCGTTTTTCATCAAATATTCCAATTTCCTTCATTTTTTGATAAGAGGCATTCACATCAACTTTTAATCCATTATACCCAGGTATAGCTTTCCATATGGAATCCATTCGAGCATCCTGTGGCTTCACTTCATATTTCTGAGCTGACGACCTAATCATTATCAAAAGATCATCCTCTTGTTTACTTGTAACAACCGAATGATTTTTTAATTGAGCTAAATAGCTATGGGTATATGGGTTTTGCACTAATAACCATGATATACCGGCAATAGCACTTATCGCAACTATCTGCTTCCATTTATTCATTTATTTTTGCCCCCTTCATACGAAATGTATGAAAAAAAAGGACAAACTATTCTAAAAAAAGACATACGAATCCGTTAGGAAACGCATGCCTTTTACATAAGCTAGCTAAGCTTGTGTCTTGGAGTTTGTTTTTAGCATCTTCCCTCTTTCAATTACGATTGAGATGGGTTAGCTGCTTCTTTTTGCTCTTTTAAAATCGCTTTGCGAGACAGATTAACTCTGCCTTGTTTATCAATTTCTGTTACTTTTACTAAGATTTCATCACCTAGTTTTACAACATCTTCTACTTTACCAACACGTTCTTCTGCAAGTTCAGAAATATGAACTAAGCCGTCTTTTCCATGGAAAATTTCTACAAAAGCACCGAATTTTTCAATTCGTTTCACTTTTCCTAGGTATTGTTCACCCACAACGACTTCACGAACAATATCTTCAATGATTTTCTTCGCTTTTTCATTCATATCTTGCTCAGTAGAAGAAATGAACACTGTACCATCTTGTTCAATGTCAATTTTGACACCTGTTTCTTCAATAATCTTATTGATTTGTTTTCCGCTTGGTCCAATAACATCACGAATTTTATCAGGATTAATCGTCATTGTTAAGATTTTTGGAGCATAAGCTGATAACTCAGTACGCGGTTGATTTAACGTTGCTAACATTGAATCTAGAATATGCATACGGCCATGTTTTGCTTGCTGTAGTGCTTCTTCCAAAATGTCACGTGATAACCCGTCAATTTTAATATCCATTTGAAGGGCCGTAACACCTTTTGATGTTCCCGCTACTTTAAAGTCCATATCTCCAAGATGATCTTCCATACCTTGAATATCCGTTAAAATCGTGTAATAGTCACCAGATTTTACAAGTCCCATCGCAATACCAGCTACAGGCGCTTTAATTGGTACACCTGCATCCATCATTGCTAATGTACTTGCACAAATACTTGCTTGTGAAGTAGAACCATTTGATTCTAATACTTCAGAAACACAGCGAATTGTATAAGGGAAGTCTTTTTCATTTGGAATAACAGGTGCAAGTGCTCGTTCACCTAGAGCACCATGACCGATTTCACGACGACCTGGTCCACGTATTGGTCCCGTTTCTCCTACACTGAAATGTGGGAAGTTATAATGATGCATGAATCGTTTTGATTCCTCAGTTCCAAGACCATCAAGGATTTGAACATCACCTAGTGCACCTAATGTACAAATAGAAAGAGCTTGCGTTTGTCCGCGTGTGAACAATCCCGATCCATGCGTACGGGGTAGTAATGCCTACTTCAGAAGAAAGCGGTCTAATTTCATCTGGATTACGACCATCAGGACGTACTTTTTCTTCTGTAATTAAGCGACGTACTTCCGCTTTTACTAATTTATTTAAAATTTCTTTGACTTGCTTTACGTTTTTCTTCATCTGCTTCTTGTTCTTCATATTGTGCTAACAACTGTATTTTTAACTTCTGTGATAGCATCTTCACGAGCATGCTTTTCTTGAACTTGAACCGCTTTGTTAAGATCAGCTAAGCACATCGCTTTTACTTCTGCTTCTAACTCTGCATCAACTTGATATAAAGTCACTTCCATTTTTTCTTTGCCGATTTCAGCTACAATTTTTTCTTGGAAAGCAATGAATTTCTTGATTTCCTCATGACCAAACATAATCGCTTCTAGCATGATTTCCTCTGGTACTTCGTTGGCACTAGCTTCCACCATGTTAATCGCATCTTTATTTCCTGCAACAGACAATTCGATATCGCTTTGTTCCATTTGTTCAACTGTTGGGTTAATAACAAACTGATCATTGATACGTCCCACAACAACACCAGCAATTGGACCATTAAATGGAATATCAGATACAGCTAGTGCTAATGAAGTCCCGAACATAGCTGCCATTTCGGATGAACAGTCCTGCTCCACACTCATCACCATGCTAATACATTGCACATCGTTGCGGAATCCATCTGGAAACATTGGACGAATTGGACGGTCGATTAAACGACTTGCTAAAATGGCCTTTTCACTCGGACGCCCTTCACGTTTAATAAATCCACCAGGAATCTTCCCAACTGCATATAATTTTTCTTCATAATTTACTGTTAATGGAAAGAAGTCAACATTTTTTGCTTCTTTTGAAGCGGTTGCTGCACATAAAACCGCTGTATCGCCATAACGAACAAGAACTGCTCCGTTCGCTTGCTTAGCTAATTGGCCTATTTCGACTGTTAAATTACGACCGGCCCAGTCAAATGAATACGTATGTTTTTCCTGTCCCATCTTACATCTTGCCCCTCTCTAACTTCACTTAGAGGTCTAGTCATAACACCAAACCTAAAATACTCTTCATATATGTTAAAGTTTTAAAAACCTTCATAAGAATCAAACTATTCCTATTATGCACGAAAAAAACAAGCATTAACAGAAAAATCGCTGAAATAATAAAACATCGTACTAAAATTATGTATTAAATAGTCTATTTTATACTTATTGAGTGAAAAACCACAGCACCATTGGAAAAGGTAAGTAACACGATTAAAATCGTAGTGATTAGTCCTTATATTGACACCAAAAAAGCGGGAAATTTCCCGCTTTTTCACAAAAATTATCGACGTAGACCTAATTTATTAATTAGAGTACGGTAACGAGTAACATCTTTATTACGAAGGTAAGTTAAAAGATTACGACGTCTACCTACCATTTTTAAAAGACCGCGACGTGAATGGTGGTCTTTTTTATGAATGCGTAAATGATCATTCAAGTTGTTAATTTCTTCTGTAAGTACTGCGATTTGAACCTCTGGAGAACCAGTATCAGTGTCGTGAGTTCTGAACTCAGCGATTAGTTCATTTTTACGTTCTTGTGTAATTGCCATGTTTTTTTCCTCCTAAAATTCTCTAAAATTCTCTAAAATCCCCTATTACCGAGCTAGCGTTGGAGTGTCGTCTAGCCAAGCAATGGTTATTTTTCGTACAATAAGTACAATAAATAGAATACCTTTTTTTTATAAAAAATGCAAGTCAAGAACCTAAATTAATCATACTTGTAAAATAGGCTTGTGCATTTTCCTTATCGACTTGAATTTGTTGCACCAATTCTTCTAATCCAGAAAACTTCTGTTCACTGCGCAATCTCGTGTGCCATTCTACAACAACTTCTGCACCATATAAATCCCCACTAAAGTCTAACACATGCACTTCAACAGACGGAAACTCTGGCTGCTGTTCATGAAAAGTAGGTTTAAACCCAACATTACAAACACCTTTATACCAGCGTTCTTCAATTTGAATTCGAACCGCATATACACCTGTTGCAGGAAAAATATACGCATCGCTTACTTCGATATTAGCAGTTGGAAATCCAAGCTTGCGACCACGCTTTTCACCATGAATGACATGACCTTTTGTGATATAGTGGCGACCAACAAGATGATAAAACTCCGAAAAATCACCGACTTTTAATATTTCACGAACCCTAGATGAACTTACTTTCTGATGATCAAGGATTTGTTTTTCAACAACAGTTTGTGTAAAACGCCCCTTTGCATACGTTGGCATGATTTCCATCGTCCCTTTTCCAAAATGTCCATATGAATAATCAAATCCAGCAACGACGTGACAGACATGTAACCCAACTATATATTGATTTACAAATTGTTCAGGTGTCAAGGACGCAAATTCTTCACAAAAATGGACGACAAACAAATAATCCATGCCTAAAGATTCAACAATCGCTATTTTATCATCCAAAGGAGTAATATAACGAATTGGTTCTGATTTCTTTCCAAGCACCGCGGATGGATGGGGATCGAATGTCATCATTGCTGATTTTCGATTGGTACGAAGGGCAATAGCCTTTGCCGTTTCAATCACGGTTTGATGACCTTTGTGAATCCCATCGAAAAATCCGAGTGCCATCACAAGCTCAGGAAAATCCTCCTGTACGAATTGATGAGGATGCTCTATTGCAATTACTTTCACCTTTCAATCTCCTCTTTTCGACGGCAAAACATTCTATTATTCTAATGCCAAAACTTTAATAGGCTTAATTAGCTTGTCTTTTGTAGGATGTATTTGATAAATAGCTAAAGCTCTTTCATTTTCATCCATCATCACAAAAGGTTTGCCTTTTTCAATATTTAATGTTTCAGGTTGTGGTAAAACCGCACCGTTAAGTACTTTCTTTGCTACTTTATCACTAATCTGGAATTTCGGCAAATGAAATAATCCTCGTTCAAGCGGCAGTAAAAATTCATGTTCCTTACCAGCCTCCATCATTTCCTGAATTTCAGCTAATGTTTTACATTCGGCAAGGGTAAATCCTGCTGATTCAATTCTCACTAAATCTGACATATGGGCAGGATACCCCAATTTCTCACCAATCGTGACAGCTAATGTGCGAATATACGTTCCTTTTGAGCAACTTACTCGAAACCGAAATGAAATGGTGTCCCCACTAAAAATTTCGTCCTCATCTAATAATGTCATATCGTAAATTGTCACTTCACGTGAAGGTCGTTCCACTTCAATTCCAGCACGGGCATATTCATAAAGCTTTTTACCATTCACCTTTACCGCTGAAAACATAGGTGGCGTTTGCTCGATTGTCCCTGTTAACGATTGTAGTACAGCAAGAATTTGCTCACGCTTAAAGGATTCCGTTACTTTTTTTTCAGCAACACGCTCTCCACTTGCATCTTCTGTTGTCGTTGAAAATCCAAGTGTCACTTCGGCTTCATAGGCCTTCCCAGCCTCAGTTAAATATTCAGCAACCTTCGTTGCTCGACCTACACAAATTGGTAGCACACCCGTAACATCAGGATCAAGTGTACCAGTATGTCCAACCTTCTTTGTTTTTAAAATTTTCCTTAATTTAAACACACAATCATGAGAAGTCATCCCTTTTGGTTTCCACAACGGCAAGATTCCATCCATCACATCACCTCATTAGAAAAGGCCAACTCCCTTACACGTGAGTCGGCCTCAATAGAATTAAAAACTTGTGTCATCCATGTTCAACTACCCATCAGCGAAAACTCCCCACTGATAGGTAGTTTCACTCTATTCCTCGTCTTTTACAGCCGGTTTATCATCAGCATGAAGTTGAGAAATCAATGTCTCAATTCGATTTCCATAATCAATTGACTCATCAAATTCAAAAAACAACTCTGGGGTTTTACGCAATCGAATTCTTTGTCCAATTTCTGAACGCATAAATCCTTTTGCCTTTTCTAACCCTTTTAGTGTATCCTCGCGTTGTTTGTCATCACCTAATACAGAAATATACACCGTCGCTTGTTGAAGATCACCTGTGACAGCAACATCCGTAACTGTAACAAAACCAATTCTTGGATCCTTTAATTTACGTCCGATAATATCACTTAGTTCTTTCTTCATCTGTTCTCCAACACGATTTGAACGAAGGCTCATTCTATTCACCTCGCATATCTATAGCCATTCTATATTTGTTATTGTGCGCTCTAATTCCGGAAATGAATCTAGAAAATGAAGGGCATTTTGTAATTCTCGCTCTGTTGCCTTTTGAGAGGACGACACAGCAACAATAGTAATTTCAGTTCGTTGCCACAAATCTTGATAATCTGTTTCAGCAACGGAAATATTGTACTTTTGTTTGAGCCGTGTTAACACACGTTGCAGCACGGCTCGCTTTTCTTTTAAGGAATGGGCATCATGAATCATACATTCACATTGGACTGAGCCAATTATCATGTACGTTCAATTTCCTCCATTATGAAGGCTTCAATAATGTCGCCCTCTTTAATATCATTAAAGTTTTTGATGGTGATTCCACATTCGTAGTTGGTCGCTACTTCTTTTACATCATCTTTAAAACGTTTTAACGTATCAATTTCTCCTTCAAATATGACAACACCCTCACGAATCAAGCGAATACCGCTATCACGAGTAATTTTACCTTCTATTACATATGAACCAGCAATTGTACCAATTTTGGATACTTTAAATGTAGTTCGCACTTCAGCTTGACCGATAATTTTTTCTTCAAATTCAGGGTCAAGCATCCCTTTCATCGCAGCTTCAATTTCTTCAATCGCTTTGTAAATGATACGGTGAAGACGAACATCTACATTTTCAGATTCTGCCGCACGTTTTGCATTCACATCTGGACGTACATTAAAGCCGATGACAATTGCGTTAGATGCTGTTGCTAAAATAATATCAGATTCCGTAATCGCACCAGCACCTGAATGGATGATTTTAACGCGTGCACCTTCCACTTCAATTTTTTGCAATGAAGCAGCTAATGCTTCAGCAGAACCTTGAACATCCGCTTTCAAAATGATGTTCAATTCTTTAATTTCACCTTGCTTCATTTGTTCAAACAAGTTATCAAGTGTTACACGTGTTTTTTCATTACGTTGTGAAGCAAGTTGTCTTGCTGCACGAGTTTCCCCAACTTGACGAGCTGTTTTTTCATCCTCAAAGACAATAAACAGATCTCCCGCTTGTGGTACTTCATTTAAGCCTGTTATTTCTACAGGAGTAGATGGACCCGCTTCTTTCACACGACGACCAAGATCATTCACCATTGCACGAACCCGACCAAAAGAGCTTCCTACAACGATTGGATCTCCAACTCTCAATGTACCATTTTGAACAAGAAGAGTTGCTACCGATCCACGACCTTTATCTAATTGTGCTTCAATTACTGTACCATTTGCTTTACGATTTGGATTTGCTTTATATTCTTCTACTTCACTTACTAAAAGAATCATTTCAAGCAAAGTATCAATTCCTTGATCTTGTTTGGCAGAAATATTAACAAAAATTGTATCGCCACCCCAAGCTTCAGGGACTAAGCCGTGCTCTGTTAATTCTTGCATTACTCGATCAGGATTTGCACTTGGTTTATCCATTTTATTAACGGCAACGATAATTGGTACCTCTGCTGCTTTCGCATGGTTAATCGCTTCAACTGTTTGAGGCATAACTCCATCGTCAGCTGCAACAACAAGGATTGTAATATCCGTTATTTGAGCACCACGTGCACGCATTGTTGTGAAGGCTGCGTGACCAGGAGTATCTAAGAAAGTAATTTTCTTGTCATTTACTTTTACTTGATAAGCACCAATATGTTGAGTAATTCCACCTGCTTCGCCTTCGGTTACTTTCGTTTTACGAATTGAATCAAGTAATGTTGTTTTACCATGGTCAACGTGGCCCATGATTGTTACAACAGATGGACGTTCTACTAAATCTTCTGCAGCGTCATCTGTTACTAATGATTCAAGATCCGTTAAATCAACGCGAATTTCTTCTTCTACTTCCACTCCATATTCTGCTGCGATTAGTTCAATCGCATCTTTATCTAGAGTTTGGTTGATTGTTGCCATAACGCCAAGCAAGAATAATTTCTTGATGATTTCAGAAGGTTCACGATGAAGTTTCTTTGCAAGTTCTTGAACGGTTAAAGAATCGTAAAAAGTAATTTTAGCTGGAAGCTCTTTTTCTTTACGCGGTGTTGCTTGAACATGTTGCTGAGGTTGGAATTTTTGTTTATTCTTGTTACGGTTGTTTCTACCTCTATTATTAAACTGTCCTTGACCTGGTTTTTTCACACCAGTACCGGCTGGTTTTTGAACAGGTTTTTTCTTAAGTTTCTCAACATTCACTGTGCTTTTTGCATCAGCTTCAGCTTCATATTGTTCTACCGTTGAACTGGCTTTAGGTGCTTCCTGCTCCTGTTTTGGTTGCAGAGTCTCATTTAATTTTTGTATTGTAGTACCGTCTAATGTTGTCATATGATTTGTTACCTCGATATTCATTTCTTTCAGTTTACTAATGACATCCTTACTTGAAACGTTATTTTGTTTTGCATATTCATGAACACGCAATTTTGTCATACATTCACCCCCGTAAAATTTAATCGAGCAACGTTCGGAGTTTTTGTGCAAAACCTTCATCTAGTACCGCGACGACAACTCTCGCTTCCTTGCCAATTGCTTGGCCCAGCAAAGACCTGTTCTCGACTCTTTTTAAAGGAACCTGATAATATGCGCACTTATCAGATATTTTTTTTTCTGTATTTTTAGAAGCGTCTTCCGCTAAAAGAACGAGCTTTGCTTTGCCACTTCTAATCTCTTTTACAACTAATTCCTCTCCAGAAATTAGCTTACGCGCTCGATTGGCTAAACCTAATAGAGACATCCATTTTTGTTGAATCATGATGTTAGTGTTTCTCCTTGTCCACTAATTCAAGTAACTGTTCATAGATAGAAGGATCGATTGATGCGCTAAGATGATTGGCTAATACATTCTTTTTCTTAGCTACCTCAATGATATCGCGATCAAGTGTTAAATAAGCGCCTCGTCCCGATTTTTTACCTGTCAGATCAATGCTGACTTCTCCTTCATTTGAGCGAACGATTCGAATAAGCTCTTTTTTCGGCTTCATTTCACCGCTCGCAACACATTTACGCATTGGAATTTTTTTTCGGGCTTTCAAATTCGTTCACCCCCTTACTTAATCATTATCCTCGATAAAATCATTTTCATCGTTGATATAACTGTCTCGATTCAACAAAAATTCTTGTTCTTCAACTGGATAAATCCCTGCTTCTCTTGCTTCTGTTTCACTCTTAATATCAATTTTCCATCCAGTTAACTTTGCAGCTAAACGCGCATTTTGTCCACGTTTACCAATCGCTAAAGAAAGCTGATAGTCCGGTACAATGACGGTTGTAGCTTTATCCGGCTCATTCACAATCACTTCAAGCACTTTTGAAGGACTTAAAGCATTAGCAACAAAAATAACAGGATCCTCTGACCATTTTACAATATCAATTTTTTCACCTTTTAATTCGTTAACAATGGCTTGAACACGTTGTCCTTTTTGACCAACACATGAACCTACTGGATCAACCTCTTCATTATCCGCATGCACAGAAATTTTAGAACGATCTCCAGCTTCACGCGCAACCGATTTAATTTCAACTGTTCCATCAAAGATTTCAGGTACTTCAATTTCAAACAAACGTTTTAATAGTCCAGGATGCGAACGTGACACGAAAATTTGTGGACCTTTTGAAGTCTTTTCTACTTTTGTAATAAACACTTTAATGCGGTCATGTGGTTTGTATTGTTCATTTGGCATTTGCTCATTTACAGGAAGCAATGCTTCAATTTTACCAAGGCTCACATAAATAAATCGGGAATCTTGGCGCTGAACGATTCCCGTCATGATATCTTCTTCACGATCAATAAATTCCGAATAAATGATACCACGTTCAGCTTCGCGTACTCTTTGTGTCACAACCTGTTTAGCTGTTTGAGCCGCAATCCGTCCGAAATCTTTTGGTGTTACCTCCATCTCTACCACATCGTCAATCTGATAGTTAGGATTGATTTTCTGTGCTTCTTCAACAGAAATCTCTAGGCGTGAATCAAACACCTCATCCACTACATCTTTACGAGCGAATACACGCATCGTTCCACGATCAAGGTTTAAATCAATACGAACGTTTTGTGCTTGATTGAAATTGCGACGATACGCTGAAATAAGAGCTGCCTCAATAGCATCAATCAATACCTCTCTTGAGATTCCTTTTTCTCTTTCTAAAATATTTAGAGCATCCAATAACTCACTGCTCATGGTTAATCCCCCTTACGGATTTAATAATAATGACTTAATCTTTAAGAGAAGCTAATGGCCAATCTTGCTTTGGCAACTTTTTCATATGGGATAACGACCGTTTTCTTTCTTGTTTTAATCTTGATTTCAACTGTCACATTCACGCCGTCAAACGCCATTAGCGTGCCTTCAAACTCTTTTTCGTCTAGGATTGGCTCATATGTTTTTATGTACACATTTTTCCCAATTGCTTTTTGAAAATCCTTTTCTTTTTTCAAAGGTCTTTCTGCACCTGGTGATGAAACCTCAAGAAAATAATTTTGTGGAATCGGGTCAATCTCATCAAGCTTTTCACTTAATTTTTCACTGACATTTCCACAATCCTCAATATCAACACCTGTTTCTTTATCAATGTATACTCGAAGGAACCAACTTTTCCCTTCCTTCACATACTCTACTTCGACCAATTCAAGATTTAATTCCGCCAAAATCGGCAAGACAAGTTCTTCTACTACTTCCGTTACCTTTTTACTCAATTTGTGTTTCCTCCAAACATGTTTGTTCTACGCGCTTGGTAATGGATCGTTAAATGATAAGGTCAATACAAACACGAAAGAGTGGGTTTCCCCACTCTTTCCATTGGTTCCTCTTAGTATCTCCACAAAAAATATACCATAATCACAATATTTATGCAAATTGTAAGAAAAGCGGAAGGTGCCCGGTTAGCGACGTATGGACTGGAGCGCTCCGTATTGAGATAAAGGAAACACGAAGAGCGTAAGCGATTCGATGTTGACTTATCGATAGGAGGAGCGTGAAGTCCAATAGGCGCTGGGCACCTGGAGCTAGACACCAAGAAAAGCGGAGCCGGCTTAAAACAACGATAACTGATTTTGATCTGGCAATGATTCAAGACATCCTTGTTTATCGAGATACTCTAAGATAGTTTTTGACACTTTACCACGTTGTTGCAAATCTTCTTTGGAAAGAAATTCGCCTTTCTCTCGAGCGCGAACAATATTAAGTGCCACGTTTGTCCCTAAACTAGGAATGGAATTAAAAGGAGGAATTAATGAATTTCCTTCAATAATAAATTCATCCGCACTTGATTTATATAAATCAATCTTGGCAAAAGAAAAACCACGTTCACACATTTCTAGTGCTAACTCTAGTACGGTTAACGTATTCTTTTCCTTCGTCGAAGCATCTAATCCCTTTGCATTAATTTCTTCAATTTTGGAGCGAATGGCGTGCGATCCTCTCGTCATCGCTTCAATTTCAAAATCATCCGCACGAACAGTGAAATACGCTGCATAGTACAGAAGAGGCATATGCACTTTAAAAAAGGCAATTCGAACAGCCATTAGTACATAAGCTGCAGCATGGGCTTTCGGGAACATATATTTAATTTTTTTACAAGAATCAATATACCATTCTGGTACTTCATTCTTACGCATTTCTGCCTCGAATTCTTCGGATAAGCCTTTCCCTTTTCGAACGGATTCCATAATTTTAAAGGCAAGAGAGGGGTCAAGACCTTGATAAATTAAATAGACCATAATATCATCCCGACAGCCAATTACCTCACTAAGTGTACAAATTTTATTATGAATTAAGTCTTGAGCATTACCAAGGTATACATCTGTACCATGTGATAATCCTGATATTTGAACAAGTTCTGAGAACGTTGTCGGTTTCGTATCTTCAAGCATTTGACGAACAAATCTTGTTCCAAACTCAGGAATTCCAAGCGTTCCTGTCTTACACATAATTTGTTCTTCCGTTACACCTAACGACTCGGGACTGCTAAAAATTTTCATAACCTCTGGATCATCCGTTGGAATCGTTTTTGGATCAATGCCACTTAAATCTTGTAGCATACGAATAACCGTTGGATCATCGTGTCCAAGAATATCAAGTTTCAGAATATTATCATGAATGGAATGGAAATCAAAATGGGTTGTGCGCCATTCAGAATTCCGGTCATCCGCAGGAAACTGAATCGGTGTAAAGTCATAAATATCCATATAATCTGGGACAACGATAATGCCGCCTGGATGCTGACCTGTTGTCCTCTTAACACCCGTACAGCCTGCTACAAGTCGATCTGTTTCTGCACCACGTATATGAAGATTATTGTCTGAAGCATAGCCTTTTACATATCCGTAAGCTGTTTTTTCAGCTACCGTACCAATCGTTCCGGCGCGATATACATAATCTTCACCGAATAGCACCTTGGTATAATCATGTGCTTGTGGTTGATATTCGCCGCTGAAATTCAAGTCAATATCAGGAACCTTATCTCCTTTAAAACCAAGGAAGGTTTCAAATGGAATATCATGTCCGTCCTTTTTATATCTTGTACCACATTCCGGGCAATCTTTATTAGGTAAATCAAATCCGGAGCCTACCGAACCATCATCAAAGAACTCTGATTTTTTACAATTTGGACAGACATAATGAGGTGGCAGTGGATTCACTTCGGTAATTTCGGTCATGGTCGCAACAAAGGATGAACCTACTGAACCACGCGAACCAACCAAATAACCATCATTCAGCGATTTTTTCACCAGTTTATGTGAAATTAAATAAATAACCGCAAAGCCATGTCCAATAATACTTTTTAATTCTTTTTCTAACCGGGCTTCGACGATTTCAGGAAGCTGATCTCCATAGATTCTTTTCGCCATTGTATAGCTCATCTGGCGCATTTCTTCTTCTGCACCTTCAATTTTTGGCGTGTATAAGTCATCTTTAATTGGCTTAATCTCTTCAATCATATCGGCAATTTTATTCGTATTTGTAACGACAATGTCTTTCGCCTTTTCCTCACCTAAAAAGTGAAAGGCCTTAAGCATTTCGTTAGTCGTACGGAAATGAACATCAGGTAGCTTGTGGCGATTTAGCGGATTGGCTCCGCCTTGAGAACTAACTAGGATTTTACGATAAATTTTATCATTAGGATTTAAGTAATGTACGTTGCCCGTCGCAACAACTGGTTTATCTAACTTTTCACCTAGCTTGACAATATTCGAAATAATCGTTTCAAGAGACTGTTCATCACGAACATACTCTAGTTCAAGTAAATGTTGATAGACTTCCTTCGGATGCACTTCAAGATAGTCGTAGAACTCCGCTATTTCAACGACTTCTTCAAAACCTTTTTGCATCATCCCTTCAAACACTTCCCCTTTATCACAGCCCGAACCGACTAATAAACCTTCACGATATTTTTGCAACTGTGAACGAGGAATACGCGGCACACGGTAAAAATAATTGAGATGAGCAACAGAAATCAGCTTAAAGAGATTTTTCAAGCCGTCCTGCGTTTGGGCAAGCAATGTACAATGATATGGACGAGAACGTTGATAAGCATTTCCTTTTCCCATATTGTCATTAAACTGATGATGGTGTGTAATTCCTTTTTCGTCAGCATCCTTTAACATGCGTAATAATAAATACCCCGTCGCCTCAGCATCATAGATAGCACGGTGATGCTGCGTTAATTCGATATCGAACTTTTTACACAATGTATTTAAACGATGATTTTTAAACTCTGGGTATAAGAAGCGACCAAGCTCAAGTGTATCAATGACCGGATTACTAGCTTTTGGGTGTCCCATCTGTTTATAGCCAATATTTAAGAATCCCATATCAAACGAAGCATTATGAGCAACGAGAATACTATCCCCTGTCCACTCTCGAAACCTTTCTAATACTTCCGGTACTTCAGGAGCATTTTCGACTAAATCATCCGTAATTCCCGTTAAGTCGATTGTCGTTGCCGATAGTTTATGATGCGGGTTTGCAAACGATTCAAAGCGATCAATAATTTCTCCATCTTTAATTTTTACCGCTGCAAGCTCAATAATTGTATCGTAGACGGCGGAAAGTCCTGTTGTTTCTACGTCGAACACGACATACGTGTCCTCTGCAAGCAACCGTTCCGCCTCGTTATACACAATGGGAACTCCATCATCAACAAGGTTTACTTCGACACCATATAGAATTTTAATCCCATTCTTTTTGCCCGCGCTGAATGCTTCTGGAAATGATTGAGCACCAGCATGATCGGTGATTGCCACCGCTTTATGACCCCATTTTGCCGCTTGAGCAACAAGAGCTGCCGTTGGTGTGACAGCATCCATCTGACTCATCGGTGTATGCATATGGAGTTCAACCCGCTTTTCACCTTCCTTCGCTGTATCTAAACGGCCCACTTTAGAAATTTCATTAAGATCATTCGCAATCATAACGAGATCACGAACAAAGGTATCATTTTGAATACTACCTTGTGCGCGTACCCACATACCCTTTTTGACGCAACTTAGCATGGCAGCATCTTCTTTATCTCGAGAGAATATTTTTACAAGAATGGAACTCGTATAGTCGGTAACTTTAATCGTTAAGAGGCTTCGACCGCTCCGAAGCTCTCTCACTTCGGCATCAAATACATAGCCTTCAATCGCAATTCGTCGTTCTTCATCGATAATTTGTTCAATACGACGGAAATCGGCATCCTCTTTAATCGTGTAGCCAATTTTGACCGGACCTTCCGGAATATGTTCATCATTTGCTTTCTCAGTTTCTTTCTTCTGCATTTCAACAAGTGCCTCAAAAGCTTTGGCCTCGTCTTCTTTTTGCTTTTCAGCCAAAAACTGTTCATATTCTTCACTGTTTTCAAGACTACTTACTTCTGCATCTAGCGAGAGCATCGGAAAACCATAAGACTGATAAACATCACCAATCAAGCGAGAGTATTTCTGCTTTAATTGCCCTACTTCAGCTGCATTTCGAGCATTTACCATGAGGCGATGACCGACTACTTTCGGCTCCTGCTTTTGTAATAATGATAATAGAGCAGGCGACATCCCTTCTAGTTCACTTAAGCAATGCTTCCAGTAATCTTTGACCAACTCTTCATTTATCTGCGGATTCACAACATTAAGAGAAAAAGAAACATTCGCAATATGTGCAAAGGTACTCGTTAAATGTGTTCGTAAATGTGTATGCACATTAGCTGGGATAATCTGTTGAAGCTTAAACAGAAAATGCCAGGTTTTTGATGAGCGTTCGATGGTTAATTTTTCAACTTCAGCTCCATTAAAAAAAGAAACGAACGCATCGTCTGTTAAACCAATTTGCTGGAGCAAGAGTTGAAATCTTTCTCGACCACTATCCATTTCCACTCCCCCTTTACTAAGAAAAGCGCAAGGTGTCCGATTAGCCGATAGATCTAGACACCTATACGCATGAAACACTTTATATTTAGCTTTCTAAAAACATACCTTCTTATTTTTTAAACAGAGGTTATTATAACATAAAAAGAGCATCCATTTTTAGCAGGAAAAATAAAATAAGAAGACACCATTCAAATCAATGAATAGTGCCCTCTTTATTTTTATACGTTATTGATTACTTCAAAAGTTCTTGTACCGTTGCAATTAGATCTGCTCCAGCCACTTCCAAGACTTCGCCCGTTTTGCGAATTTTCACTTCAAATATACCTTCTGCTGCTTTTTTCCCTACTGTTACGCGAATAGGAAGTCCGATTAAATCAGAATCAGCAAACTTGACTCCTGCACGTTCATGACGATCATCCATTAATACATCTAATCCTGCTGCTTTACACTCTGTATATAACTGCTGGGCAACAGTAGCTTGTGTCTCATCTTTCATATTAACTGGAATTAAATGAACTTGGTATGGTGCCATATTAGCTGGCCATACTAGCCCTTTTTCATCATTAAACTGCTCAGCAATTGCCGCAACTGTTCTTGAAACACCAATCCCATAGCAGCCCATAATCATCGGTTGTGTGCGTCCATTTTCATCAAGGAATACAGCATTCATCGCTTCAGAATATCTTGTACCAAGCTTAAAGACATGACCTACTTCAATTCCTTTAGCAAATTGAATGGTACCCTTTCCATCTGGAGAAGGATCTCCCTCTTGAATAAAACGAAGATCAACATACGCAGCAACGTTAAAATCACGTCCAGGATTTACATTAATATAATGATAGTCTTCTTCATTTGCGCCCGTCACACCGTTGACAATTGCTTCTATTGCTGTATCAGCAATTACCTCTACATCACTACTCACTCCAACTGGACCGAGTGAACCAATCTCACAGCCAAGAATGTCTTTTGTAGCACTTGGCTCAGCAAGCTCAACAACAGAGGCGTTGTAATAATTTTTTAATTTAATGTCATTTATTTCATGGTCTCCACGCACTAACACGACAACATACTTTTCATCGACTTTAAATACCAATGTTTTGATGCATTTCGCTGCTTCTGTATGTAAGAAACCTGACACATCTTCAATTGATTTTTGCCCTGGTGTATGAACTTTTTCAAGTGCAGCTTGTGGCTCGGAGCTTTTTTCATATTTCGCAACAACTGGAGCCATTTCAATATTGGCTGCATAATCGGAAGTATCAGAATACGCAATCGTATCTTCACCAATTTCAGAAAGCACCATAAATTCATGGGTATCCTTTCCACCCATTGCACCTGAATCCGCAATAACAGCACGGAAATCTAAGCCACATCGTGTGAATACATTAGAATACGCTTTGTATAATTTCTCATATACTTCATCTAAGCTTTCTTGTGTCGCATGGAAGGAGTACGCATCCTTCATAATAAATTCGCGACCACGTAAAAGTCCGAAACGCGGACGTTTTTCATCACGGAATTTTGTTTGAATTTGGTAAACCGTTAACGGTAACCGCTTATACGATTTCACTTCATCACGAATTAAGCTTGTCACGACTTCTTCATGAGTTGCACCTAAAGCAAACTCTCGATTATGACGATCCTTTAAACGCATTAATTCTGGTCCATATGTATACCAACGACCAGATTCTTGCCAAAACTCAGCTTGCTGTAAAGCAGGCATTAATAATTCCACTGCACCTGCCCCATCCATTTCTTCACGAACAATCTGTTCTACTTTTTGTAACACTTTATTTCCTAGTGGCATAAAGCTATATACACCGCTAGCATTTTGTCTCATATATCCTGCACGAAGTAATAACTGATGGCTTTTTATTTCCGCATCAGCCGGAACTTCTCTAAGTGTAGGAATTAATGTCATACTTTGCTTCATTTTCGCACCTCTTCAAATACACATTTATATAAATACAAAAGCGCTATAACATCTAGCGCTGAAAAGAAAACTACTCTCATCATTCATTAAAGATTATACAGTATGATTTGACAAAATCAAAGGATAACAAAACTTATCCTTTAAAAAAAGCAGCAGAACCAAGATGTCTGCTGCCCAATGCCTTTCTATAAGAAAAAGCGTTGAATATCATTCCATGTAACAACAATCATTAGTAGCATTAATAGTGCAAAGCCGATAAAATGTACTAATCCTTCTTTTTGACGGTCCACTGGTTTTCCTCTTAAAAATTCTACTAAGAAGAAAAGGAGTCGTCCACCATCAAGAGCTGGTAATGGAAGAAGATTCATAATACCAAGATTGATACTAAGTAGTGCTCCCCATTTCATTAATACAAATATTCCTTGCTGTGCCACTTCTTCTGTTGATTTATAAATACCAACTGGACCAGAAAGACTATCAATGGTAAAGCCACCTGTTACAAGATCACCAAGAATAATGAATATTTGCTTTGTCCAAAAATAGGTTTGCGTAAAACCATATTCAAGAGCTTTTACAATATCTTTTTCAACGGGTGGATACACACCGATAATCCCTATCGTGGCTCCCTCCCGTTCAATTTCTTTTGGAATGACTGGAATACTTAACGTTTCACCATCACGAACAACAACAAATTCAATTTCTTTTCCCGGATTTTGTTGAATGTTTTCTTGGACATCTACCCAAGACGATACCTCAGCTCCAGCAACAGATTGAATTTGATCGCCTTCTTGTAAACCAGCCGCAATTGCAGCTCCATCTTCTGTTAAATCTCCAAGCCTCGCCTCATTTACTTCTACTCCTTGAAATAATCCAATAAATAAGAAAATAAAGAAGGCCAAAACAAAATTCATCATTGGTCCAGCAAAAATGGTCAT
Organism: uncultured Bacillaceae bacterium; assembly: GCA_963790055.1. GTDB lineage: Bacteria > Bacillota > Bacilli > Bacillales > DSM-1321 > Peribacillus. The sequence goes on along the minus strand of CAWBND010000008.1, from coordinate 407,920 downwards.
TACACGGTGTCCAAGTGATTTAGACGGGAACTGACGGTCATACGGAGCAATTTGAGTTTCCACACCATTTTCAATAATGACCGCTTCATGATGTATAGAGAATGATTTAAGCGACTCCTCTTCTCCTTCTTCATAACCCGTTAAAAACAGCTTATGTTCAAGATCAATAGTCTCCACTTCAACAAGGCGAATATCCGAATATTTGTCTTTATTATTCAAAATAATTTTGGTTACATTTTCTTCCTTATCTAGAACCAAACCAACGCGAAACCCCGGTTTAATTTCGATGTTTTCAGCATCCTCACCTGCCATACGGACATATCCACCGAGTGGCAACAAGCGAATCGTGTATTGCGTTTCATTTTTTTTATACGTAAACACCTTTGGACCAAATCCAATCGCAAATTCGCGACATAAAATCCCTGCACGTTTAGCAAACACCAAATGACCTAATTCATGGAAAAAGACCAATGCTCCAAAAATAATGATAAATGCTAAGAGCGTTTCTACTGTTTGCATAGCAAATCACCCCTTTTTCAAAAATGATTCAATCCATTGTCGTGTTGTACCATCAACTTCTCGAATCGTCGCTAAATCCGGATTCTCTAACACTTGATGACGATTCAGTGCCTCATTAATTAACGTTTCAATCTCTAAAAACGAAATATGACCTTGTAAAAATAATCCTACAGCAGCCTCGTTTGCTGCATTTAGAACAGTTGGCATTGTCCCGCCTATTTTACCTGCCTCGTAGGCATATTGCAAACAAGGATATCTAGTAAAATTCATTTCCTCAAAATGAAGCATTCCAATTTGGGCTAAGTTTAATCGATTTTTGCCAACAAGTGGTAGACGATCAGGATAAGTCAATGCATATTGGATTGGAACTCGCATATCTGGCGTCCCAAGCTGAGCCATTACACTCGAATCATGAAATTCAACCATAGAATGAATGACGCTTTCTCGATGAAGAACTACATCAATTTTATCATATGGTAAGTTAAACAACCAATGTGCTTCAATTACTTCCAACCCTTTATTCATCATCGAAGCCGAATCAATTGTAATTTTTGCTCCCATTGACCAATTTGGATGATTCAAAGCTTCATCAACCGTTACTCCTACTAATTGTTCGCGAGTACGGTCACGAAAGCTACCGCCAGATGCAGTAATAATAAGACGCTCAATATTCTTTTCCTGTTCTCCTTGAAGGGCTTGGAAAATGGCAGAATGTTCACTATCAACAGGAAGTAACTTCACTCCTGCTTTTTTTGCCGCTTCAATCACTAAGTGTCCTGCTGTAACAAGTGTTTCCTTATTGGCAATGGCAATATCTTTCTTTGCTTCTATCGCCTGTAATGTTGGAAATAATCCTACACTTCCCATAACAGCATTCACTAAAATAGCTGCCTTATGATATACAGCTACAGCAACAAGCCCTTCATCACCATATGTAAAATCTACTTTTTGCTGGCTATATTCAGCTTTTAATGTTTCATAATCTTCCTTCGTTTGTACCGAAATAAGCTCAGGTTTGAATTCATTTATGTATGTTCGAATTAATTCAATATTTTTTCCAGCGGAGAGAGCAACAATTCTAAATTGTTCAGGATGATTACGGACAACATCTATTGTTTGCTGTCCAATCGATCCAGTAGCTCCTAACAAACTAATATATTTCAATTCCGTTCAACTCCCAATCCCATTTACGAACATCATTACCTATATTTGTATTATAAAATATGAAATAAATGTAAAATAGGCAAAATAAATATTAAACTATCCATTCGATCTAAAATACCTCCATGTCCTGGAAGCAGCTTTCCGGCATCTTTCACACCATAATGACGTTTATACGCGGATTGAACAAGATCACCAAGTTGACCAAAGATGGATATTAAGACGCTCATGAACACAATTTTGAGGATGGATCCTTCGATTGGTGTAAATAGATAAAATAATATACCAACGATCACTCCAAATGCTACGCCCCCGAAAAATCCCCCTACCGTCTTATTCGGACTAATTTCAGGCCATAGCTTTCTTTTTCCAATTGATCGACCAACAAAATACGCACCAGAGTCTGTTGCCCATATCGTAAATAATGCATAAAAAATATACGTCAAGTCCATTTCACGTGTGGCATACATCGAATAAAAACCAATGCCTACATACACAATGGCAAGTAATAAAAAGCCGGCATCATCAAACGTAAAGTGATTTTTGGACAAGACGGTATACACTAAAAATAGTAAAGCTCCAATTAAAATGACCTGTATTTTATCATAAGCGTTCGAGGTTAAAAAGCCTGTGTATTGGGCAGGTAATAGCACAATCCAAAGGAGTAAATAGGATAGTCCTGACACAAACGAAAGCTTATGTAAGTTTTTCATTCTCAATAACTCAAATAGACCGATCGTTGCCATCACATAGATTAACAATAAAAATGGCAAGTTCCCAATAATAACAAGCGGGACAAAAATAGCAGCAGCAACAATCGCTGTCAATATTCTCTGTTTCATAATTCTGTAAATCCTCACCTTCTATACTACACGCCACCATATCTTCGCGAACGCTTTTGAAATACCTCAATCGCTTCAAGTAAATGTTCTTCGTTAAAATCTGGCCAATATACATCCGTGAACCACATCTCGGTATAGGCCAACTGCCATAACATGAAATTACTCAAGCGAATTTCTCCACTCGTTCGAATCAATAAATCTGGGTCAGGTAATGTGCTAGTCATTAAATATTGCGAAAAAATATCTTCCGTAATCTTCCCCTTTACTTTCCCCTGATTAACATCATTTAAAACGTAATTTACCGCATTCATAATCTCTGCTCGACTTCCGTAATTTAGGGCAAAATTTAAAATAAGACCATCATTATCCTTTGTATCATCCATTGCTTTTTGTATAGCACGTTGCGTATGCGCAGGAAGAGCAGTGAAATCACCAATCATTTCGACTCTCACATTTTCCTCAATCAATTCTGGTAAAAAGGTCCCAAGAAAGTCTTGAGGAAGCTTCATTAAATACTCCACTTCTGCCTTGGGACGCTTCCAATTTTCTGTTGAAAAGGCATATACCGTTAATACTTTAACACCTAATTTATTTGCCATTCTCGTAATTTTACGGACGACTTTCATTCCTTCATGATGGCCAGCAACCCGAGGGAGTCCCCTTTTTTTTGCCCACCGGCCATTCCCATCCATAATAATCGCAATATGCTGAGGAACTTCATGTTCCTTCATTTGCCCAATTTTATCTGTTAAATCAAAAGAAGCATTCTTCTTAACGAAACGCTTCCATATTGAATACATAGTATAGTCCCCCAATAGGTCAAAGAATCTATTTAATCATATCAAAAAAAGCGATAAACTCCTATTATTATTGCTAAAAAGTTCTACTATACGGAAAAGAGCCTGCTCCAAGACATGCATATATCTAACAACAGGTAGTAAAACCTCATTATAACAGGTTTTTTGCCTTTCTACCTCGTTATATAAAGTACATGTTCTATGGATTGGCTCTTTTTCAAAATTTTCATCCTATTACATTCGTTTTATGATTTACACAAACGTACGTGTTGCTTATACTTCTAAAATTTCTTTTTCTTTATCTTTTGTAATATCATCAATTTTGCTAATATGTTGATCGGTGATTTTTTGGATGTCATCGGAATATCCACGTAAATCATCCTCTGTAATTTCACCATTTTTTTCAAGTTTTTTCAAATCTTCATTCCCATCACGACGAATGTTTCGGATGGCAATTTTCGCTTCTTCTGCCTCTTTTTTCACTACTTTTACAAGCTCTTTACGGCGCTCTTCCGTAAGAGCAGGAATAGCAATACGAATAACCGAGCCATCATTCGTAGGATTTAAACCTAAATCAGATTTTAATATGGCTTTTTCAATCTCACCTAAAATTGTTTTGTCATATGGTTGAATGACCAAAAGTCTAGCTTCTGGAACAGAAACTCCTGCCAATTGGTTAATTGGTGTAGACGCTCCATAATAATCAACAAAAACTTTATCAAGCAAAGCTGCATTTGCACGACCAGCACGTATTGTTGCTAATTCACGTGTATACGAGCTAATAGCTTTTTCCATTTTTGATTTTGCATTTGAAATCACTTGTTTTGGCATGTTATTTCCCCCTTACAATTGTTCCTAATGTTTCACCCATAACGGCGCGTTTAATATTTCCTTTTTCCATAATTGAGAATACAATTAACGGAATATCATTATCCATACATAGTGATGATGCAGTTGAATCCATGACTTCCAATCCTTCTTTTATTACATCTAAATAAGAAAGTTCATCATATTTAATGGCATTTTTATCCTTAACTGGGTCAGCATTATATACACCGTCTACATTATTCTTTGCCATTAAAATAACGTCCGCTTCAATTTCAGCTGCTCTTAGTGCAGCAGTTGTATCCGTTGAAAAATACGGATTTCCAGTACCAGCAGCAAAAATAACAACTCTTTGCTTCTCCAAATGTCTAATCGCTTTTCGACGAATATATGGTTCAGCAACTTGTCTCATTTCAATGGAAGTTTGTACTCGTGTTTCAATCCCAAGCTGTTCTAGGCTATCTTGAAGAGCTAGAGAATTCATAACCGTCGCAAGCATGCCCATATAATCAGCCGTAGCTCGATCCATTCCCATTTCGCTACCAATTTTACCACGCCAAATGTTCCCGCCTCCAACTACAACTGCAACCTCTACATCTAGTTCAGCAACCTCTTTCACTTGTTCAGCAATTGATTTAATGACAGCAGGGTTAATCCCAAATCCTTCTTTTCCAGCTAATGCTTCACCACTTAATTTTAAAACGACACGTTTATATTTCGCGTTACTCATGAAGAACCTCCAACTATGTAATCATATAGATAAATACAGGGCGCCCGTTCATCGGTGACAAGCATATAAGACAGGACTCACATCACAAGGCGCTATATTTGCCCACATGATACAATTGGCTTAAACTTGCACTTGCCCAGCTAGACACCATTACGTCTCAAAAATGTACAATTTTTCTTCTTTTTTAGAAAACCAATGATGGTTCAAAAATAGGGAACACACAAGTGTCCCCTATTTAATCATGTTTGCTACAATTAGTCTTTTTTAACTTGTGCCATAACTTCTTCTGCAAAGTTATCTGCACGTTTTTCAATTCCTTCGCCGACTTCATAACGAACGAATGATTTAATTTTTCCGCCTTTTTCTTCAACAAATTTACCAACTTTAACGTCTGGGTTTTTAACGAAGTCTTGTTCGTTTACACAAATTTCTTGATAGTATTTATTGATACGACCTTCAACCATTTTGGCAACGATATTTTCTGGTTTACCTTCGTTAAGAGCTTGCTGAGTAAGAACTTCACGTTCATGATCTAACTCGCTTGCATCCACTTCGTCACGTGAAACATATTTAGGATTGATTGCTGCAATATGCATAGAAACATCTTTAGCTGCTTCTTCGTCTGTTGTTCCTTCAAGCAATGAAAGAACAGAGATACGACCTCCCATATGTAAGTATGCACCAAATGCATCAGCATCTGTTTTTGTCACAACTTGGAAGCGACGAAGAGATAATTTTTCACCAATTGTAGCAATAGCTGCATTGATGTGTATCTTCTACTTTTGTACCATTTGCCATTGTTTGCTCAAGAGCTGCTTCAACAGATTCAGGTTTATTAGCTAAAAGATGCTCTCCAAGTTCTTTAACAAGAGTTAGGAAACCTTCGTTTTTCGCAACAAAATCTGTTTCTGAGTTTACTTCAAAGATTACAGCATCATTTCCTTGTACAAGAATAGATGTTAAACCTTCAGCTGCAATACGATCTCCTTTTTTAGCTGCTTTAGCAATCCCTTTTTCACGTAGGTAATCAATCGCTTTGTCCATATCTCCATCTGTTTCTACAAGTGCTTTTTTACAGTCCATCATACCAGCACCTGTTTTTTCACGCAATTCTTTTACTAATTGTGCAGTAATCGCCATAATATTCTTCCTCCTCATTTATAGATACATTTTTTCCAATCCTTTATCATTTTGCCAAAAAATATGTATCTTTATCAACCTAATTGATAAATTTGCATTAGAGAAGTACAACTTATCGCCATTACGGACGAAAGTTGATCATTCTCCTTATACTTCACCCCTTTAAAAGGGATAAAATCTCTTAAAGTAAAAAAAAGGGATAAAAGGCATTATCCTCTTATCACCTTTTTTGGGCTAAAATTAAGCAGTTGTTGTTTCAGATGCAGTTTCTTCACCTTGTTTAGCTTCTAGAATCGCATCTGCCATTTTACCTGTTAATAATTTAACAGCACGAATCGCATCGTCATTCGCAGGAATCACTACATCGATTTCGTCTGGATCACAGTTTGTATCAACAATACCAACAAGTGGAATGTTTAATTTATGTGCTTCAGCAACAGCAATACGTTCTTTGCGTGGGTCGATAATGAAGATTGCATCTGGAAGAGTCTTCATATCTTTAATACCGCCTAAGAATTTCTCTAAGCGATCCCATTCTTTTTTCAATTGAATAACTTCTTTTTTAGGAAGAACTTCGAAAGTTCCGTTTTCTTCCATTTTTTCGATATCTTTAAGACGTTTAATACGTTTTTGAATGGTTTCAAAGTTTGTTAAAGTTCCACCTAACCAGCGTTGGTTTACATAGTATTGACCAGAGCGGATTGCTTCTTCTTTAACAGACTCTTGAGCTTGCTTTTTCGTACCAACGAAAAGAACAGTTCCTCCGTTAGCTGCTACTTCTTTAACGAAGTTATATGCTTCTTCAACCTTTTTCACTGTTTTTTGAAGGTCGATGATGTAGATGCCGTTACGCTCAGTGAAGATATATTTCTTCATTTTTGGGTTCCAACGGCGTGTTTGGTGTCCGAAATGCACACCAGCTTCAAGCAATTGTTTCATTGAAATGACTGACATTTTAGTTCCTCCTAAATGGTTTTGTTTTTCCTCCGCTTCGGTCATGTTCATACAGAAACTGTTCGTAACAGCACCATCTGTTTGAATCGCAAAGCGTGTGTATTAACACCGTTTTCTAATATAACATACAAACAATGTACAATCAAGTACTATCTATATACCATTTTGAAACTTTAGTAAAAGTTCAATTTCTGTTTTTCCTCGCTTTAGATGTTGAGCAATTTCTTCAGCTGATAAGCCTTGCTTAGCAAGGGCATTTACTTGTTCATGAAGAGATGGCTCTTGTACAGATTGTCCATTCAATGATGCGTGTAGCGTTTCCGTAAAAGATGCTTTTTCAGGTTCCCCTGACTGTTGTTCTAATCCAATAGATTCTTCTATATTCGCATCAACCTTAGATATACCTTCTTGCTTCATTCTTTGTTTAATTCCGGTTTGGCTTTTATACGCCTCTGCTGCTTTATTTTTTCGATACAGAAGGTCGGTTTCCTTCCTCAAAACGAGGGATTTCTTGTTGAATAGCTGCCTCTTTTGAAGTGCCCTGATTCATTACCGGTTGTGGTTGATTCATTAGCTTATCTAGCAAGGCTTCGTTTTCTTCCTTCATTTCCAAAAGATATCCTGACAACAGCTCTTCCATTTCAGCAACCATCGCCTTTTGCTCTTTTTCAGCTTGAATGAAACGATTTTGGCGCATAAATAATACAATCACAGCAAAAATTGTTACAACATTTAGGAGAAAGAGTATAAACATAATTATTCCCGACATATGATCCCTCTTAACCAGATTTGCATTTCAATCACTTTTAAACTCATATCCACCTCCTTTACAAAGGAACTGAAGCGATTTCTCCTTGATCTACATATAGTTTAACGTAAGTAAGCGGTTGCTGAATGACTTTTGAATACTTTGAAAAAGTCACGACATTATTCGGATACATTTGATCATGAACACTAACAAAACCTTGTTCGGTTTGATGCATCTGTTCGTGAATTAGCTCAAGTTCTTTTTCTAGTTCTGTAAGCTTGCGGACAAAAACAATGGCCGTATCATGCTGTTTCGTTAACATCCCTTCTTCACTCGCTGTTAACTTACCGACTAACCGCTTTCTTTCTTCTAATCTTCCTTTTAGCACTGAAAGTTTAGTTAAGCTATCTTTCATATTTTTTATTTCATTTACAATCCTACGCTCCTGCTCAATGACCTCACTAGCGAGCCCAATAAATAATTCCGTTCTGGCAAAATGCTGATTTCCTATTTCTCTTGCTTCTATAGAAAATCCGGCTGAAGTCTTTCCACCAATTATATGAGCTTTTGGACAAAGCAATCTATTACCCGCTGTAACTTCACTATGCATAATAAATTGATCTACTCCAATATCATTTCCAGCAAATACAATGGCTTGGTTAACATATTGTGTGTGAAGATCTACTCCAGCCTTCACCACTGCCTTTTTTTGACCTGCAATTCCACCTGAAATATGAATCGATCCCTGCGCCTCAATCGTCGCCCCTTCTACTAGTCCAGTTATTTTAACGTCACCGCCAGCTTTAATCTCATACTCGGAAGGGACATTGCCATCAATCACAACATTTCCAATAAAATCAATATTTCCCGTATTTAAATCCAAATCGCCCTTCACTTCGAAAACAGGAAACACATTAACAGAATTAGATGAAATGCTAATTTGGCCATCAGTTGTAGCCCAAATTTTATTATGTTGAAACAGAACGTTTTTTCCCGGTCTTAACCGCAGCTGCTTACCCAGCTTTGCATGTACCAGATTTCCATATACATCTTTCCCAGGAATCCCGGCAGTAGGAGGGACAATCGTCGCTATCATTTGTCCACTAGCAACAGAAGGAATCTTGAGAATATTTCTGAAATTAAAAGGATGATCTTCATCTGTCTTTTCAGCCTGCTCCTCTTTTCCTGCTTCATTAATTAAATACCCATCCCTACCATTTTCGGGATGTATTCCTTTAGCAATTTGGATTGGATATGTCACATTTCTAGGATTATCGCAAATAAACTGCAAGGCTTGATAATCGACACCAAACACAATTTTCTTCGTTTGAAGCCAATCTTGTAGTGATTGAAATGTTATATGCTCACTATCCAAGTCTTTATTATTTTTTACTGTTAAAGAGGCTGACAAACGATCCTTTGTTACATATACATCAAATACCTCATTCATATTCATCACTCGTTCTTTATGTCTCCTATCGCTGTTCGTAATTTATAAATCGATTTTGAATGAATTTGTGAAATTCTTGAAGTAGATAATCCCATCACTTGACCAATCTCTGTTAATGTTAATTCTTCTTTATAGAAAAGTTGGAGTACTAGCTGTTCCTTCTCATTTAATTGTTCGATCATTTTCGATAATTCTTGGTATACTTCTTCTTGTAAGACCTGTTTTTCAGGTAATTCGGCATGATGATCTTTAATATAAAACTTTGAACGCTCTTTCTCATCATGGTCTTGTGGTTGTTCATCGATTGATAAAATATTAGCAAAAAAGTTTTCATTTATTGCTCTATATACATCGTCTTCAGACATATTCAGTTCTATTGCAATTTCATTAGGTGTTACATTCCTCATTAGTTTTTGTTCTAATCTCTCTATGGCAGCTTCAACTTTTTTTGCTTTTTCCCTTGCACTGCGCGGAAGCCAATCTTCTTTTCTTAAACCATCAAGAATAGCTCCACGAATACGAAATGAAGCATATGTATCAAATTTTAAGTCTCGCTCTAGGTCAAAACGTTCTAACGCATCAAACAACCCCATCATCCCTAAACTTCTTATATCATCACGACTAACATTTTTTGGTAGATTAACAGAGATTCGCTGTACATGATATGAAACAAGTGGCATATACCTTTTCACTAACATGTTCCCAGCTGCTGGATCTCGACAATCAATCCATTTTTGCCAACATGCCTGCTCTTCTCCTATAGCCAGTTGAGACATGGGATTCCTAGTTAAAATCAACTATACCAAACAGTAGTATTTCGTATAAAAATATAAACTATTTGTTATATATTTCACATTGATTGAAACCAGGATTCACCTCCCTTTTCCGTTTATTTTCAAAGAAATAGATGTGGGTAAAACGCCAAACCTAACCTTGTAAACATTTCCTTAAAATTATGACCAGAGAAAGGAACATTTTTATGAAAATCTATTATTAGATAAATTTCGTACCTTTATTCACTGTTCGAATTTGAAGCATACAAGTTTGCAGATTAAATTCAATCGTCCGTCCACTGTTTCCACCAACATCCTCTGATATGAGTTGAATGTTTAAATCAGCAAGTTCCTTTCGAACAGCCTCAACATTTCGCGGACCGATTCGCATCATATCGCTACCAGATGAAAATTGAAACATTTGTGCCCCCCCGGCCATTTTTGCTTTTAACACGGAAGCTCTTGCACCCTTTTTTTGTAACTTATTTACCAATTCCTTGACAGCCGTATCCGCAAACTTTGCAATATTGAATGGTCCCGTTCTAGCAAGGGATGAATCAGGTAACATCACATGGGCCATTCCTGCCAATTCTTTTTTTTCATCATAAATGACAACGCCTACACATGAACCTAAACCAGATGTTCTGAGTGAGGATGGATGTGTAGTAATGTTCATATCCGCTATCCCCACTTTCACAATATCTCCAACGGTACGTTCACTCATTCGTTGCCACTCCTAATGAGTTAAAAATAACATCAAAGGAATTTGGATCTGGAAGTAAAAAGAAATGACCATTTATTGTTTCAAATAAATTCCCCTCTTTTTCAAGTACTGTGTCAATAACAATCGCATAGTCACTCACTTGGGAAAGTTCTAATAAACCAAAGCTAATCGTTGCTCCAACCATGTCAATCGTTAAAGACGGGACAGATGGATATATATTCAAATTGGTAAAATCCGAAAGAGCCGATAAATAGGAACCTGATAAAATATTTCCAAGCTCCTGTAGACAAGACATTGGAAGTTCCGAATATGGTTGAGGGGAATCAAATGTAAATTCATGATCTTCAATCATTTGATGAATAAAATACGTAGCTGCTGATAAGGAGAGCGTAAAAAACATACTCCCTGTTATATCCCCTTCAATACGCAAAAAAACAGTCGCCACAACATTGTCGGGTCCACCAGCCAACTCTATCATTTCATCAAAAGAGACGATTCGAACATTTGGAACTCTCATATCTATTTTTTGATGCAATATCCCAGAAAGGGCAGTCGCAGCATGGGCTGCTCCAATATTGCCAATTTCTTTTAAAACATCTAGATGAAAACTATGAATTCTTGCAATAAAACTCATTGGATTATCCTTCTTTTCTAATAGTTTCTTGAACTACGTCCAATGAAAGAGCTTTTTCTAACTGGACTAATATTAATAAACGTTTATCTATTTTAGCTACCCCGCTAATGTATTCTGAGGTAACATGACCTACTACTTCAGGCTGTGGTTCAATACTTGTAACAGGTAAATCAAGCACATCATTGGCCGAATCAACGATGAGTCCCACTTCCATCCCATTCATTACAACAATAATAATTCTAGTAGAATCATTGTATTCAATCTCTTCAAATCCAAAACGAGTGCGTAAATCAATAATAGGAGTAATGACACCTCGTAAATTAATAACACCTTTAATAAACGAAACGGTTTTAGGTACTCTCGTAATATGCAAAAGTTTTTCAATCCCGCTAACACGATCAACAGGTATTGCATATTCTTTATCTTTAAGTTGGAATACAATGACCTTAATTTCTTGCTCTGTGGTTGTTGTCACCTATTTTTCCTCCTATCACTAATTGATTAAAGCATTGCAATCAATAATTAATGCCACTTGACCGTCTCCTAAAATCGTCGCTCCTGAAATAGCAAATGCAGAATTTAAATATTCACCTAACGATTTTAAAACAACTTCAAGCTGTCCAATAAATGAATCAACAACTAAACCTGCCAGTTTGTCCCCTTTTCTCACAATGACAACCGATAAAAATTCATCTTCTTCTTTAGAAATTGGAACTTCAAAAATGTTTTTTAAGAATAGAAGTGGAAGAACTTTCCCTCTAAAATCAATCACTTGTTGGTTATGTGCATTCATAATATCTTCTCTTTTTATAATCGCCGTCTCAATAATTGAAGATAATGGAATGGCATATTTTTCTTTTTGAATTTCCACAAGCATAACCGAAATAATCGAAAGAGTAAGTGGTAGTTGAATTAAGAAAACCGAACCTGCACCTTCTTTAGAATCAATCGATACGCTACCTCCAAGTGTTTCAATCGTATTCTTGACCACATCCAGTCCAACACCACGTCCAGAAACATCGGAGATTTTTTCAGCTGTTGAAAACCCTGAAGCAAGAATCAATTCATAAATTTGTTTTTCCGTAAGCGTGAGAGCCGCTTCGCGTGTAACAATTCCTTTTGAAATGGCCTTATCTAACACACGTTCTTTATTAATTCCAGCACCATCATCCGTAATTTCAATGAATACATGATTCCCACTATGGTATGCTTTAAGAACGATTTTTCCTTCTTCACTTTTTCCATTTGCTAGACGTACATCAGGCGTCTCTACCCCATGATCCATGGCATTTCTCAATAAATGTACAAGTGGATCCCCGATTTCATCGATGACCGTCCGATCCAACTCGGTTTCAGCACCTACTATCTCCAAATCCACCTTTTTATGTAAATCCCGTGCTAATTGACGAATCATCTTTGGAAAACGGTTAAATACCGTTTCTACTGGCACCATTCTCATATTTAAAACAATGGTTTGTAAGTCACTTGTTACTCGAGACATTCTTTCTACTGTTTCATGGAGCTCTTGATTATCTAAATCATGAGAAATTTGGTCTAACCTACCACGGTCAATGACCAATTCTTCAAATAAGTTCATTAATATATCTAACCGTTCAATATTTACCCGAATTGTTTTACTAGAAGAGGACTTCGTTTGCAGTTGCTTTTTCGTCTCTGTTGACACGTTGTCAGTTTTAGTAGCGGTCTCCGTCTGTACTTTGTTACTTTCTGTAACAATCGCATCTTCTTTTGCAATAGCCGCAACTCGTAAATGATCAAAATTTAGTGGATGCACATCGACTTTGTCCACTTCAGATACTTTCATAATTTTCTTCTGAATATCATCTTTTTTCTCTTTACTGATAATCGTTACGGAAAAGCTATGATCGAACTGTTCTTCCTCTAATTGTTCAACCGAAGGTACAGATTTTATGACTTCACCAATTTTCTCAAGCACTTCAAAAATCATAAACACACGAGCGGCTTTTAATAAGCAGTCTTCTCGTAAATGAATGTGGATTTCATAGCTGTCAAATCCTTGTTCTTTTGACTGTTGTAATATGGTTAGTTCAAACTCATCATATTGACTAGTAGTTGCACTCTCTGACACTTGATCTAAAACTGTACTTGCTACGGCTGTTTCTTGAAAAGCACCCTGAACAATGGATTCACCTTTTTCAATTAACTGTAATTTCCGCACAACTTCTTCTACATTTTTTTTGCCTTCTCCACCCTCAGCAATTGAATATACAATTTCTTCTAAGTGATCGACGGCAAGAAATAACGTATCAAAGGTTTCAGGCGTCAACACAATTTTCTCATTACGAATAGCATCCAAAACATTTTCCATCTTATGCGTAAGATTGGCTAAGTCCTCATAGCCCATTGTTGCAGACATACCCTTTAATGTATGGGCAGCTCGAAAAATTTCATTTACAACGGAAAGATCCTCTGGGTTTTTTTCAAGTTCTAATAATTGTTCACTGCATAGTTGCAGATGTTCTTTACTCTCTTCAATAAAAACTTCCAAATACTGATTCATATCCATAAAATCTGCACCTCCTAGATTGAACAATAGCTGACTATCGTTTTGGCTATCTTTCCAACATCCTCCACATTATCTACTAAATGAGTTGCGATGGCTGCTTTCGGCATTCCAAATACAATCGATGTTTCTTGAGATTCGGCAATAGCTTTCACTTGTCCTCTCTCCTTCAAATGTATAAGCCCATTCGCACCATCACTTCCCATCCCCGTCATAATAACTGCAATTTTGGAATAATCATCTATTTCACTGACTGACTCAAACATGACATCAACAGAAGGACGATGCCCATTTCGAAGCTGGGATTGATCCAATGCAATGGCTAATTCTCTACCAACTTTCTTTACTTTTAAATGATAACCACCAGGAGCAATATAAGCTGTTCCCTTTTGAATCAGTTCACCCTCTTCTGCTTCCTTCACATGAATTTGACAAAGAGAATTGAGACGCTCGGCTAAAGATTTCGTAAAACCAGCTGGCATATGCTGAACGACTAAAATCGGTGCATCAATGGATTCGGGTAATTCAGTCATAACAGTTTGCAAAGCTCTTGGTCCTCCAGTAGAGGTACCAATTAAGATAATCTTCCTACTACTATAGACCCAATCATTCGTTTCTTTATTATTTTTATAATATTTATTCAATTCTATTTTACTATAAATTTCAGATTCAGCTAGAATACTCTCCATTTTTTTTGCATTTTTTTTCAACTTGTGAACATTTGCGCGGCTCGCAGAAATCACCTTATCAATAATTTCCTGTCTTACCTTAATTAAATCTAATGAAATCGCTCCTGAAGGTTTTTGAATAAAATCAAAAGCCCCATTTTGCATGGCTGTTAACGTACTATCTGCTCCTTCTTTCGTTGTGCTTGATACCATCACAACAGACGCAGGACATTCTTTCATAATAACTTCTAACGCTTCTAGTCCATTCATAACAGGCATTTCCACATCAAGCGTCACTACATCCGGCTTTAACAATTTGATTTTACTAATTGCATCTTGACCATTTCTAGCTGTCCCAATTACGTCAATACGAGGATCTTCTGTTAGAAATTCTGAAATTAATTTACGCATAAACGCAGAATCATCAACAATTAAAACCTTTATCGTTTTCATTCCCTAGATGCCTACCTTCCCAAAAAATATTTTTTCATATTCTGAAGAAAATTCCTTTTTGGTAAACTCCATTCCTCATCAAAAGAATGATTTTCGTATCTAGAAGCGAGATTGGCTAAGGCTTCTGAAATTTCAGCTCTAGGATCATAGAGGGTAAAAGGAATTTGTTTCGTAACAGCATGTAAGACAGTTCGGTCTTCAGGCAAATACCCCAAGATTGTTGTCTCTTTATGTAAAAATTTTTTCAGGGCCTTTTGCATCCGAGCAATGGTTTCTTGCCCTTCCTTTAAGGTTAGTACTCGATTACAAACTAGAAAAAAAGGAAGTTCACTATTAATAGAATGCAAATATTTCATAATCGAGTATGCATCCATCACCGACGTTGGTTCAGGAGTTGCAATGACGATTAACTCTTCCACACATAGAAGAAATTTAACCGAATCCTCCGTCATTCCAGCACCCATATCAAAAATAATATAGTCATACTGCTTCAAAAGCTTATTAAATTCCTCCATAAATCGTGAAAATTTCGCTTCATCTAGCGTAAATAAATTGGTTAACCCTGTCCCTCCAGTAATAATCGAAACTTGTTCTGGTCCAATTGTTACAATCTCTGCTAACGGTAGACCACGTTCAAAGAAATCAATAATCGTATACGGAGAATTTTTCCCTAATAAAATATCGATATTTCCCATTCCAATATCCATATCAAAAAGAAGAACCTTTTTTCCTTTTTGCGCTAAAGAGATGGCAAAATTCAAAGAAAAATTTGATTTTCCTACTCCACCTTTGCCACTAATCACGGCTAACGTCTTAGCGATAGATTCGTGCTGAAAACCTTCTACTCTTTTTCGTAAAATTTCAGCTTGATCATTCATCGTTCTTAACTCCCAAAATCAAGTTCACTATATTTACGGGTGTCGCTTTCACAATATCATCCGGTACATTTTGCCCATTTGTCATATAGAATGGGGCCAATTGGTGATGTTGAATAAAATTAATCATACTTCCGTATGTTG
The DNA here is from genome assembly GCA_963790055.1 of uncultured Bacillaceae bacterium. Taxonomy (GTDB): domain Bacteria; phylum Bacillota; class Bacilli; order Bacillales; family DSM-1321; genus Peribacillus. The sequence continues at coordinate 391,938 of CAWBND010000008.1, read as the reverse complement.
CCGTTTCATCAGCTTTTGTAAAAATAACTTGTTTAATCGGAATAGCAGAAAATTGTCGATAAATATCATCCATGTCTTTTTGTTTAGATGTTAGCGATAAGACAAGATACGTTTCCAAATCCTTGGAAAAATCAATAATTTTCTCTAAATCTTTTACATATTGCTCATTTCGAAAATTCCTGCCAGCTGTATCAATAAATACAAGGTCGTAATGAGAAAAGCGATCCGCTGCTCGTTTAAAGTCTTCTAAATTATAGGCGACTTCAATTGGGATATTTAAAATTTTGGCATATGTTTTTAATTGATCAATCGCCGCAATTCGATACGTATCTGTCGTAATAAATGCTACTTTTTTACGTTGATTTAACATCGTTTCCGCAGCTAGTTTGGCTAAAGTAGTTGTTTTACCTACTCCAGTAGGCCCAACAATATTAATATATTTCTTATGAAAGCCCGTTTTTTCCTTTGAAATCCATGCTAGCATTTCAACTAAGGACGCTTGTAACCATTCTTGGACTTCTTCACTAGTAACCTCTTGTTTTGTATCGCGCCATTTCGAAAGCAAGCTATCCATGAGCTGGGTTCGAATCGCTACATCTACATCCTGCTCTATTAAAAAGGAATGGACACTTTCTAATAGCTCTGGATAATAAATGTCCTGCTTGACGGTTGTACGTAATCCTGCAATCATTCCTTTTAAATCCGCAATTTCTTTTAACAAGTGATCTGTTTCCTGTTCTTGCTTTTCGCTTTTAGCTGGAATGGAAGTAGGGGGTGGCGGCACTGCCGTTTTCTTTTCCTTCTGTTTTATCACCATTTGACTCGGCTCAGGCTTAGGATCAATCGCCGCAATTACTTCAATGCTTCTTTTTCGAAACAAACCTAAAAATCCACCCGTATAAATAGGTTTTGAACTTAATATAACTGCCTCTCCACCCAATTCCTCACGAATATATTTCATCGCTTCCGTCATGGATGCTGCAGTATATTTCTTTACCTTCATTCCACATTCACCACCCCTATACTTTGTACTTCAACACTCGCCTCTAATTCATTGTAGGATACAATCGGCACATTCGGAAAATAACGTTCCGTTAATTGCCGGACATACATTCGAACAGCAGGTGAACAAAGGACAACAGGCTGTTGTTCCATTAACGCTAACTCTTCTAATTTTGACGCCATTGTTTCTAATATCGTTTGAGAAGCCATTGGATCGAGGGATAAATAATTCCCATATTCTGTTTGCTGAACACCATCCGCAATCATTTTTTCCACCTTACCAGACAACGTAATAACTTGAAGCCTTTCTCCGCCAGCAACTAAGCTTGTTGTAATTTGTCTAGCTAAGTTTTGCCGTACGTATTCGGTAAGCAAATCCGTATCTGATGACATTTTTCCATAATCAGCGAGCGTTTCAAAAATAACCGGTAAATTACGAATGGACACTTTTTCTTTTAATAATTTAGCCAACACTTTTTGAACGTCACCAATAGCGAGCGGATTCGGCGTTACTTCTTCAATGAGAATTGGTGCCGTTTCTCGTAAATGTTCAATTAACTGTTTCGTTTCTTGTCGACCTAGTAATTCATGAGCATTCGCCTTAATTACTTCTGTTAAATGTGTAGACACAACACTCGGTGGATCGACTACTGTATACCCCATCATTTCAGCATGTTCTTTCATATCTTCAGCAATCCACTTAGCAGGAAGACCAAAGGAAGGCTCAATCGTGTCGATTCCTTCGATTGAATCATCTTCAATACCAGGACTCATGGCTAAATAATGATTCAACAACAATTCGCCTCTTGCCATTTCATTGCCCTTAATTTTCAAGCAATACTCGTTTGGATTTAACTGAATATTATCGCGAATGCGAACAACTGGAATGACTAGCCCCATTTCAATCGCTAGTTGACGGCGAATCATGACGACACGGTCTAATAAATCCCCACCTTGATTTGCATCAGCAAGCGGAATGAGTCCATAACCAAACTCGAACTCAATTGGATCGACACTTAATAAACTTACGACACTTTCTGGACTCTTCATTTCATCTGCTTCTAGCTCTTCTTCTATTTCTTGTGCTTCAGAAGCATCTTGTTTAGGTGCTCGAGACATCGTGTAGGCTCCAATTGCGAGTAGGGCTGCAACTGGAATCGTAAATCCATCAGAAATTGGGGTAAATAATCCTAAACAGAAAATCGTACCTGCTGTTATATATAACATCTTTGGGAATTGAAATAATTGTCGTGTAATATCTGTACTCAAATTACCGTTAGATGCTGCACGCGTTACGATAATCCCTGTTGCCGTTGAAATTAATAAGGCTGGTACTTGACTGACAATTCCATCACCTACTGTTAGCATTGAGAAATGAACCGCAGCATCGGCAAAAGAATAATCTAACTGCAGCACTCCAATCATAATCCCGAAAATCAAGTTGATGATAACAATAATAATTCCGGCAATGGCATCCCCTTTAACGAATTTGCTTGCACCGTCCATCGAACCATAAAAATCCGCTTCATTACTAATTTTTTCCCTTCTAGTACGTGCTTCTGCTTCTGAGATCATCCCGGCGTTCAAATCCGCATCTATGGACATTTGTTTACCAGGCATCGCATCTAATGTAAACCTTGCTGCTACTTCAGAAACACGCTCAGACCCCTTCGTAATAACAATAAAATTAATAATAACTAAAATAATAAAAATAACTAATCCAACGAGAATATTTCCCCCAACAACGAATGATCCGAATGTTTCTACAACTCCACCTGCATCCCCATGTGTCAAAATGGCACGAGTTGTAGAAACATTCAATCCTAATCGAAATAGCGTCAATAATAATAAGAGAGTTGGAAAAACAGAAATATCTAATGCCTCTTTCACATTCATCGAAATGAGAAGAACGAGTAGCGCAAGAGAAATATTTGTTAATAATAAAAAGCTTAATAACCATGTTGGTAACGGAATAATCAACATGACTACAATCATGATGACAGCGAGGACGACAGATAAATCTCTTACTTTCATTTTCTTCTCTCCTAACTAGCTACTTGAAGCATGAATTACATTCAATCATATGGTTCATACAGTGAAACTGGGGTTTCCAAGTCCTGACCGCATAATCGTCGCAGCATTACAGTTTCCCCTTCGTTTTATAAACAAAGGCGAGTATTTCTGCGACCGCTTTAAAAAACTCTTCCGGGATTGCCTGACCAACCTCTGTTTGATCGTATAACGCTCTCGCTAACGGTCTGTTTTCAACCATAATTACATCATTTTCTTTGGCTATATATTTAATCTTCTGCGCGACAAAATCAACACCTTTTGCCACTACAAGAGGCGCATCCGACTTAGTGTCATCATACTTTAAAGCAATTGCAAAATGAGTTGGATTCGTAATAACAACATCCGCATTCGGTACTTCCTGCATCATTCGTTGCATCGCCATTTGCCTTTGCTTTTGCTTAATTTTAGACTTAATAAGCGGGTCCCCTTCAGAATTCTTATATTCATCTTTAATGTCCTTTTTAGACATTCTTATGTTTTTTTCAAAGTCATATTTCTGATACATATAATCTAAGATAGCAATACAAAACAATGCGATTGCGGCATATAGCCCCACTTTTACCGAAATATCAGCTATCAAAACAATTGCATCGCTAACAGGAAGATGCGACAGTACAATGATTTCATCCATACGGTTCCAAAGAACAAAAAAAGCAACAAATCCAACAATGGAAATTTTTAATATTGATTTTAATAATTCTACTAATGCTCTTACTGAGAAAATTCGTTTTGCACCTTTTATTGGATCCAATTTGTCCAACTTAAATTGAATGGATTCCGTTGTAAACATAAAACCAACTTGCATAATATTTGCAATGACCCCGGCCACAACCGCTGTTGCTAAAACAGGTGCTAAGGTTAACCCCATCATCTTCAACACTTCATAAATCATAACTTGCAAGTTTTCTTCTGTTAACTCCTCCAACATCATCTGTTGAAAAAATTCTTTCATCAGTCCGACAATCTGCTCATACATAAACGAACCGGTCATGATTAACACACCAAAGACAGCAATCAAATTTATGGCAGTATTCATGTCTTGACTTTTAGCAACCTGCCCTTTTTTTCTAGAATCCTGCCTTTTTTTAGGTGTTGCTTTTTCTGTTTTTTCTCCAGCAAAAAATTGTAAATCTAACCGAAGTTGTGTCATCTTATCCCCCTCCGATTAACTGCATCAAATTTCGCATTGTAATAAGCAGAAAATCAAATAACCGGGTCACAACTTGCATCATCATTCCAAATACGATAAATAATATAATAAAACCTGCGATAATTTTCACGGGAATCCCGACTACAAATACATTGAGTTGCGGCACGGTTCGTGCAAGAATCCCAAGCGCGACATCCACTAGAAAAATACTTCCTACAACAGGAAGTGACATTTGCAAAGCAATTACAAACGATTGACTAAACGCTTTCACCAAATATTCAATTAGCGATCCATTTCCAAATGGTATAAATGCACTGTCAATCGGAATAAATTGATAGCTATAAAAAATGCCATCCAATAATAAATGATGTCCATCGGTGCTTAATAAAAATAATAACGCGATGGTATATAAATACTGACCCATTAAAGGACTTTGAACACCTGTTTGCGGATCAATGACATTGGCCATTGCAAAGCCCATTTGAAAATCAATAAAGCCCCCAGCAACTTGAATGGCTGACATAATCATGTAGGCTACAAATCCAATAAAAAGGCCTACCAATGCTTCTTTTATAATTAAAAAATAATAGGTTACATCAATTTCTAATATAGGTGCCTCAATCGTGTAATACATAATCCAAGCAAGAAATGCAGCTAATCCTATTCGATGGAACATCGGAATCGTACGATGAGAAAAAATAGGCATAGCAATGAAAAATGTTGTAACACGGACAAATACTAATAAAAGTGCAGGAAATTGGGGTAGAATATCTGCCATTTTCTACCCTACAAATCGATTCAGATTATCGAATATTCCGCTCATATAAGACATTAAATGGCTTAACATCCATGGTGCTAAGAAAATCAAACCTAATAGTACCGCAACAATTTTCGGTACAAATGCTAGTGTTTGTTCTTGAATTTGGGTAGTTGCTTGAAAAATACTGACAAGTAGACCTACCGCTAGTGCAATCAATAACAATGGTCCACAAACAATTAACACGATATAAATCCCTTGTTCTGCTATATCAACGACGACATCTGGATTCAACGTTTTTCACCTGCTTAAAAACTTTGTAATAAAGATTTCACTACTAAATACCAACCATCTACAAGGACAAATAAAAGAATTTTAAAAGGTAAGGAAATCATAACCGGTGGTAACATCATCATTCCCATTGACATCAATACACTGGCCACAATCATATCAATGACAAGAAAGGGAATAAAAATCATAAAGCCAATTTGAAAGGCCGTTTTTATTTCACTAATGGCAAAAGCCGGTACTAGCGCGGTTAACGGAATATCTTGAATCGTTTTAGGCTGCTCCACTCCTGCATAATCAAGAAATAAGGCAAGATCCTTTTGGCGAGTATGCTCACTCATAAAATCTTTAAAGGGTCCAGCTGCTTTCTCATAGGCTTGTTCTAACGTGATTTTTTCCTCGAACAGAGGTGTCAACGCCTCTTTGTTTACCTCTTGAAATGTCGGGGCCATAACAAAGAACGTCATAAATAAGGCAAGTCCAACCAATACTTGAGTAGGTGGCATTTGCTGTGTCGCTAAAGACGTTCGCACAAACCCTAATACAATAATGATTCTTGTAAAACACGTCATTAAAATTAAAATACTGGGAGCAAGAGATAGAACAGTAAGCATGAGAATAAGCTTAACAGAAGTCGAGACGTTGGCTGGGTCGCTGTTGTTGAAAAATTCCATGAACTCATTCATTCATCGTCTCGTCCCTTCTCCTCAAGCTTTTTCGCTACTTGCTTTCTGCTTTGTTTCATTTGATCAAGTTGATGTTTTAATTCAACCGTAAAGCTATTCGTACTAGACGTTGGTTTAGCCCAGTTATTTTTCATTTTTGAAAACAAATCACTAGGTTGAATCATTTGTTCTACTTTTTGATTATACTCTGCTAATAGTCGCTTTCGTTCGGCCTCATCCTCAATTTCTGTTAGCAACTGAATATCTTCGCCTACTCCAATAATAAGGACTCGTTCGCCCACCTTCACAAGTTGAACGGAGCGATTGCCGCCTAAACTTGTCCCTCCTAAATTTTCAATAAAATTAGCTTTTTGGTAGGATTTTGTTTTTTTACCTATAAAACGAAGAACAACATAGAGCAAGGCAATGACAAACATCATAACAAAAATCATTCGCAAAAAGTCCCAGATTGAAAGCCCAACATCATTAGCTGAAGCATTGCTCTCATCAACCTTTGGATCTACTTTTTTTTCATCTGTTGTAGATGATGATTGAGGTTTTTCATACATATCCTTAACAGACTGATTCAGATTTTCCGCATGTACAGGCATTGCTAGAAAAGAAAAAACAATGCCGAGGGCGAGCCATACTCGACATAACTTTTTTATCGCAAACAAGTTGATAACACCCTCTTATTTCATTAGCTTAATGCTTTACTAATAGCTTCTAATACACGGTCAGCTTGGAACGGTTTGACGATAAAGTCTTTAGCACCCGCTTGAATTGCATCAATAACCATTGCTTGTTGTCCCATTGCTGAACACATAATTACTTTTGCTTGTGGATTTACTTTTTTAATTTCTTTTAATGCCGTAATCCCATCCATTTCAGGCATCGTAATATCCATTGTGACTAAATCAGGTTGTGTATCTCGATACAACTGTACTGCTTGCGCACCATCTGCTGCTTCACCAACAATCTCATATCCATTTTTCGATAAAATATCCTTAATCATCATTCTCATAAAAGCTGCATCATCCACGATTAAAATTCTATTTGCCATAATTATAGACCCCCAAATTTATCATATTTATATTATCTTAGTTTTTTTAATCGATCACTTTGACTCACAATATCCGTCACACGGACACCGAAATTCTCATCAATAACAACTACCTCACCCTTCGCAATGAGGCGATTGTTGACAAGAATATCGACAGGCTCTCCTGCTAATTTATCCAATTCAATAATGGAGCCAGAAGATAGCTCTAATATTTCTTTAACAGACCGCTTCGTCCGCCCTAACTCAACCGTTACTTGCAATGGAATATCCATGAGCATGTCTAAATTTTTCACTTCAGACTCTTGTAATGGATATGGCTGAAAGCTCGCAAAACTAGCTGGTTGAACATTTACAGGTTGTGAAGTAGCCATAGGATTTCCAAAATACTGTGGTTCATTTGGAACTTGCACCGATGGCTGCTGTTGCATTTGATACGGTACCCCTGTCTGTTGAACAGGTTGTCCATACATCGGTTGCTGCATTTGATATGGATTCTGCTGAGCCGGCTGCTCATACATCGGTTGCTGCATTTGATACGGATTTTGCTGAGCCGGTTGCTCATACACCGGTTGAGTAACTGCTGCTGCAGCTTGTTCGGTATATGGACTCACTTCTGCTTCGGGTATATTGAGATTTGGTTCAAGCTGTCCTTGCGGTTGTGGAGCCGAGCTATCTTGCATCGTTCCTCCAAGCAGTTCCTGAACTAAGCTTTTAGCAAATGGTAAAGGTAATAATTGCATAATATTAGAATCAATTAACTCACCCACGCGTAATCGGAACGAAATTTTCACTAATAAATCCGAATTAGGGATTGAATTTTCCCCTTCACCATTGGAAACATTTAACAATTCAATACTTGGTGGCGAAATATCTACCTTTTTACTAAAAATGGTTGACATCGAAGTAGCCGCTGAACCCATCATCTGATTCATCGCTTCTTGAACAGCACTCAATTGAATTTCATCAAGTAGGTCTGAAGGCCTTAATCCATCTCCCCCAAGCATTAAATCAGCAATAATTGCGGCATCACTTTGCTTAATCACCAGCAAGTTCGTTCCAGCAAAACCTTCTGTGTATTCAACCTGAATGGCAACATAAGGATGTGGAAATTCTTCAGCCAGTTTACTTTTTTCAACGATTGAAACAGTAGGTGTAGTAATATCTACTTTCTGATTTAACAAGGTAGATAGAGCAGTTGCGGAACTTCCAAATGAAATATTTCCGATTTCACCAAGTGCATCTTGTTCCATTAAAGATAGATAATCTTCGATAACAAGGGGGGCTTCCACCTCGTCGACTTCATCATTTATATCTCCTCTTAATAGAGCATCTATCTCATCTTGTGAGAGCATTTCGTCACTCATCATTTTCGTCTCCCCCCTTTAAAATATCCAGAATTTGAATGGCTAATTTTTTACCGACTTTACCTGGTTGACCAGAAAATTTTGGAATGCCTCCTATTTTAATCGTTAACGGAGCATCAATCGGTTTATTTAGCTCAATCACATCACCAATATCTAGTAATAGAAAATCTTGAATCGTAATGTGCGTTTCCCCAAGCTCCGAAGTAATCGGTAAGTCAGCTTCGCTTATTCTTTTTTCTAATTGTTGGATTTCTTCTGGTATACGTTCCTTTTGAGTGTTTTGCATCCAGTAATGAGCCGACAACTTTGGAATAATTGGTTCTAAAACGACGTGTGGAATACAAATATTAATCATGCCACTTGTTTCGCCAATTTGAGTATTTAAAGAAATAACCACAACCGTATCATTGGGTGAAACAAGTTGTAAAAATTGTGGATTCACTTCAAAATCTGTCATAATTGGTTCAATATCCACAATTGTCGACCAAGCCTCTTGAAGATTTTCAAATCCTTTTTCAAACATATTCGACATAATTCTTGTTTCAATTTCCGTTAAGCTTTCCACTTTATTCACACTAACACCTTTGCCACCAAGTACACGATCCATCATCGCATAAGCGATATTCGGATTCACTTCCATAATGATTCTACCATCTAGTGGAGGTACTTCATACACATTTAAAATGGTCATTTTTGGAATAGAACGAATGAATTCCTCATAAGGAATTTGGTCAGCTGAAGCAACCGAGATCTGAACGTACGTTCGAAGCTGTGCTGAGAAAAAAGTTGTTAATAATCTCGCAAAGTTTTCATGAATCCTTGTTAAACTACGAATTTGATCTTTCGAGAAACGAAGCGCTCTTTTAAAATCATACACTTTTACTTTCTTCTCTACGTCTTCTTTTTTTAACTCCTCAGCGTCCATTTCACCTGTTGAAATCGCGGATAACAGTGCATCTATTTCACTCTGTGATAATATTTCACCAGACAATTCTCATCACCTCCCAAACTTCTGACTTAAGCTTACATTCGCTTCTTATTGAAGGATTAAGGAGGTTATGTACACCTGTTCAACTTGTCCTTCTTGCATAATGTCATTCAAATCTTTTTCGATTGCTTCTTGAAGTTTATCTTTTCCAACTTTACCTGTTAGTTCTTCCCCTTTCATTTCAGAAAGCTGTGTAATAATAATATTTTTTGCTTGAAAATTTCGTTTTTCAAGCTCTTCTTTTGCTTTTTTACTATCAGTTTGAATGGTAAATGAGATTTTTATGTATTCATTACCAGCAAGATTCGTTGTGATTTCTGGTATTTCAACAGATGCCTTTACAAGTTCATCAGCCGTTGGTTGTTGATTTACCCCTCCAGCATTGTTCATATTATTAATTACAACGATTGCTAGTACCCCTACCAAAGCAATAGCAATAAGCATAATTAACATAATGGTTAACACTTTATTCTTCATACTCTTTCACCTCCACATCACGACGAAATCCAAGAACGTTCACAGCACGATAAAATTGGATAATAGCCTTCGTCACTTCTTCCTCCGTCTCACGCACAACAATTTTCTTCCCTGTCGTAAACGTAATGATCGTATCAGGCAAGGATTCAACAGTTTCTATGTATAAGCCATTAATTGTAAAGCTCTTTCCATTTAATCTTGTTACTTTAATGATAATGATTGGAGTCAAAGACTTGTCCTTTGACTCCATCCCTCCCTTACCCTATCGTTTTAAATTAACAAGCTCTTGTAAGATTTCATCAGATGTTGTAATAATTTTTGTGTTCGATTGGAACGCACGTTGGGCAACAATCATCTCAGTGAATTCTTCAGAAAGATCGACGTTAGACATTTCTAGGAAACCAGATTGGAGTGTCCCAGCTCCTATAGTTGTATCCCCCGCAGCTCCGGATACAGCAGCACCTGAGTTGTCCGATTGTTGAAACAGATTATTTCCTGCTTTCGCTAATCCTTCAGGGTTTGAAAACGTTGCTAATTGAATGACTCCTGCATCTTGAGGCTGACCAGTTGAATCAACATACGTAACCTTCCCATCAGCACCTATACTAAAACTTTGAGCTCCTACAGGAATGTTTAAAACACCACCATCACCTACAAGCCGTAACCCCTCACTATTAACAATATCTCCTATTTGATCTAAATAGAAATTGCCGGCTCTTGTATAATAAGTATTTGGTCCATCCGTAACTTGAAAATAACCATTGCCTGAAATAGCTAAATCTAATATACGACCTGTACTTTGCATACTACCTTGTGTAGCAATCGAATCGATGGAAGCAATTGAAGCTCCTAACCCTACTTGTTTCGCATTCACACCACCACGGTCCGTACCAGGAGCCGTTGCTCCTGACATCATTTGACTGATTTGATCACTAAAAGTCGTTCTTCCTTTTTTAAATCCAAACGTATTTACGTTGGCCACGTTATTCCCGATCACATCCAGTTTTGTTTGAAAGTTTTTCAATCCGCTAATTCCTGAGTACATTGAACGTAGCATAGTAATCGTTCTCCTTTCGAATATGACTGCTTCTATCCTTCCACAGTCGCGGCTTCCTCTTTGAGGTCCAGCCTATTAGTCTATTAAAATTGTGCCATTAATATTAGTAAAAATTTGTGCTGTCGCTTCCTGACGATTCATAGCCGTAATGACGGTATTATTTTTGGCACTTACAATCAGAGCCTCATTTTCCGTTAAAACTAATGACTCAGTAACACCCATTTTCTTAGCTTGCTGTACTCGCGATTCAATCTTTGACCAAGTAGCTGAGTCGATGTCAATATTTCGTTGATTCATTCGTAATTGTGCATGCTTACTAATAGTCAGCTTACCATTTGTAGATGTAACTGCTTGTTGAAGATGCTGATTAAACCCTTGCCCTAAAGTAGATACAAATTTTGTCTTTGACTTAGCTATTGAAATAGGTTGCGTAGAGATTGGATGAAAACGAATTTGATCCATACCTTCCTCCTATTCCGTTACGATTTTAATCATTTGGTCACTTGAAATTTTTGTCCCATTACCATCATCCATTTCATATTGCACTTTTCCGTTACTCATTAAAACAGATTTAACAATGGCCGATATCTCCTGGTCCTCATCATCTTTCCACGTAACTAGCTTCCCAATTAATTCACTGCCTGTTACTAAACTAGTTTGCGCGTTATTTTCAATTATTTGATCAATTTTAGAACCAATATTGACCATTTGTTCTAATGAAGAAAAAGTCGCCATTTGAGCAATAAATTCAGAGTTATCCATTGGACTAGTTGGATCTTGATTTTGCAACTGAGTAATTAACAGCTTTAAGAAATCATCTTTTCCTAAAGCATCCCCAGCCTTTCTCTGTTCTTGTGTATTATTTGAAAGATAATACGATGTATCTATTGTTGTCACATTTCTTCACCTACACTTCTACATTTAATAGTGCTTCCGTAAAACGATCGGTAAAATCATTTTCTTCCTCATCATTTTGTTCATGATGTTGTGACTGTCGTTGCCGCTGTTCAGATTGTCCTTGATCTCGCGGTGCAAAACGTTCAACATTAAACGTACTGATTTGCTGTGAAATCTCAATTTTTTCGACTTGAATATTTTGATTCGTAAAGGCTTGCTTTAGTCCTTGTACTTGACGATTTAATAGATCTTTAGCTTGGGCTGTTGTTGCTAAAATTTTCGCTGTAATTGCCCCGTCCTTTTGAATTAATTCAATTCGGAGTGATCCTAAATGCTCTGGATTCAAACGAATCAATAACTTCTGAGTACCATTTGCATTCGAAAAATGGGCTTTACTTAAAATATTTTCAAAGGATTTGACAAATTGTTCAACATCAACTGTTTGACCGTTTTTACTCGCCGTTAGTACATATTGTTCAAGCTTTGTCATCTGAAATGGAAACCCTGAACTTTGAGGGTTGGATTCAGCTGCTTTTAAGGTTAAACCGTTGCTTATACTTTCATCATGTTTTTCACCCTCGGCATTAAACATTCGGGCATATACCTTTGTAACTACATCTAGTGTTTTATTTTCCAGTAAAATCGCAGCTGTAGTTTCATGACCAGCTTTAGTCGGCTGACTTCCAAGCCATTTTTCTAGCTTGCCAGAAATAGAATCCAATAGATTTTGGATTTCCTTTTGAAATAATGCTGCATCTTGAGACAACTCCTGATGAGATGATTGTATATCTTGCAGTTTAACTAGCTTTAAAATATTAACCATACCATTCATATCTAATTTAACGAGCTCTTCTGTTTCTAAGGTATTCAATTTTGTTAAAATATCATATAAATTAGGTGTTACTTCTAATAGCAGCTGGTTCACATCCTGATTCTCATCCTGATTACCTTGCAACTCTGTTACACCCAACCCTAATTTATCCATATCCTCTATTTCTAAGCTGTTTAATATAGTTAATTCTTGTAAATATACTGAATTAACATCCTGATTCTCATCTTGATTATTCACTGAATCTCTTTCCTTTAATGCCAAGCCATTATGTAAAATATCAGTCAAAGATTCAGTTGTCGCAGACTCATCTTCGCCATGTACTTTCATTAATGCCTGTAAAAAAGCGTTTATCTCGCCAAAGTTTTCATCGATCAAGTTTCCATCTTCCAATTCCAGAAACGCTAGCAAGTCTTCCATCACTTTCTTTTGTTCCGTCGTCAAGTCAGAATTAATTGAGTTCGTTTTAGCAACCTTAGAGTTATTCACTAACGTACTATTTAAAATGTCATCAAACTTTGCTGTTGATTGGGCTGTTGATTGATTTGCCTGTTGAGCTGAATTTCCTATCACCTTAGGCATCATAGCTAAAATAGCCTGATTCACGTTCTATTCACCTCCTCTCGTTGCTGTAGCTTTAATTTTTGGGTTAAACGTGCCGCATCTTCAGGTGTCATTTGCTCTAATACTTTCGCTACCGTTTCGGCTTTTAAATTCACTAGAATATCGACTGCATCTGCGTCACTCATTTCTGCTAGAATGGGAGCCATTTTTTTAGGTGACATCAATTCATACGTTTTTACAATTGCATTAGAATTATTAGTTGTACCTTGCCCTTTATTCTGAATCGCGTTTTGGGTATTTTGTAATTCATCAAGCTGTTTTTGAAGTTGTTGCTTCTCTGCTTCTGCTTGTTGAATCGATTGGTCACGACTATCAATCACACTTTCCAATGATTTAATTTCCGCTTCCTTATTTTTGATTTCTGCTTCTAAATCAACCATTTCTTTTTCATATTGGGATATCGTTTTTTCTTTTTGTTTTTCATCGCTTTGAAAAATTTGTGTAAATACTTTGTCAGAAAGGTCCTTTGCTTTTTCAAACACATTTCCTCCAGTCAATGAAAGAACAATGGCAATAACCAAAATAGCAAAGATTAAAGGAATTACAATGACAAATAGAAACCATTGAATTTTATTCGGCTTCTTTTCTTCTATTTCATTCATATTGTCAATTGGTTGTTTCATATTTTTAGCTATTTTGATCACCTACTTACCCTTTGCTTAAAAATTGCTGGATAGATATTTCATCCATCTGTTTATTTTCAGCTACTTTTACAATTTCAAGATATTTTTGAAAATCTTTTTCCTTTATTTTTTCATACTTTTTTAGTTCAATATTTTTATCCTTGAGTCTTTCCTGTTGAAGATTCATCTGATACCTAGCTTGTACTACTTCTTTTTGACACTGATCAATGAGTTTCTCAAGATTATCCATAAAAAGCTGGTTATGGCGAATTTTTTGAACAGATAACCCCGTAGATAGCTTAGTTTGTTGAAAGTCTAGCAAATCTTCCTTTTTCTTCAACAAATTGTATAGCTTCTCAGCAACCTTTTCAAAAGATTTTTGTGCCTCGTTATACTTAGCCCTTGCATCACTTTTTTCTTTTTCTTTGATGGTCAATATTTTCTCAAACTTATATTTATACATCATACTTATCCACCTGTTTCCATCAATTGTATAAGGGCAGCAATGCTTTGTTCCTTTGTTACTTTTTCATTCGTGCCTTGCTTTAAAAATGATAAAATTCCTGGATACTGTTTAATCGCATTGTCAATTTCTACAGACGAACCACGTTTATAAGCTCCTATATTAATCAAATCTTCTGACTCTAAATAAGTAGATAGAGTTGCTCTTAAGCGTTCAGCGGATTTCTTATGTTGCTCATCTACAATATTATTCATGACCCGACTAATACTTTTTAATACGTTTATGGCGGGATATTGTCCTTTATTGGCCAAACTTCGGTCTAAAACAAAATGCCCATCCAAAATCCCCCGTACCGCATCAGCAATTGGTTCGTTCATATCATCACCATCGACTAAAACCGTATAAAAAGCTGTAATGGAACCAAGCTGATTTGTACCTGTTCTTTCAAGAAGACGAGGTAAAATGGCAAAAACGGAAGGAGTATACCCTTTCGTTGTAGGAGGCTCTCCTACCGCTAAACCAATCTCACGTTGCGCCATAGCAACTCGCGTAACCGAATCCATCATGAGCATAACGTTTAATCCTTTATCACGAAAATACTCGGCAATCGCCGTAGCCGTTAAGGCTCCTTTAATTCTCATTAATGCTGGCTGATCAGAAGTCGCAACAACAACAACAGACCTTGCTAATCCCTCAGGACCTAAATCTTTTTCAATGAACTCACGAACTTCCCGTCCACGTTCACCAATTAATCCAATTACGTTTAAATCAGCAGTTGTATTTCGCGCTACCATTCCTAGTAACGTACTTTTTCCTACTCCACTACCTGCAAAAATCCCGACACGTTGACCGTTCCCAACCGTTAGTAAACTATCAATCACTCGCACGCCTACATCAATTGGCTCTGAAATAGGAGGACGTTCCATCGGATTTGGCGGGTCTTGATCAACTGGAACTGTAGCAAGTCCTTTTGGAAGAATCGTATGATCAATGGACTGTCCTAATGGATCGACTACTTTGCCAATTAATCCTCTCCCCACCTTAACTTCTAATGGACGCCCCGTACCTTCCACAATAGCTCCTGGTGAAATATCACTTACTGCAGTAAATGGCATGAGGATAACCATTTCATCACGAAAACCGACGACTTCAGCTAATATTGATTTTCCGTTATTTTTATTCCCTGTATGAATATAGCAAACATCACCAATCGAACTTTCGGGACCTTGGGATTCAATCATTAAGCCAACAACCCGTTTCACGCGACCATAATGCTTAAACGTATCAATTTTGTCTATTAGAGGCATTAGGTCTATCGCTTTCATGGTCATTCTCCTTCCAAAAATTCCATTAATTTCATTCGCAATTCGTGTAATTGACTATCGACACTTGCATCAATTCGGCCATTCTCCGATTCAATGATACAACTATTTTCCGCCAAATCTGGATCTGGATAAATATAAAAATCAGTGTTTTTAGGAAAAATAGCTGACAATTCTTCTTTTTGAGAAAGAATAAATGGATATTGAACAGGATGAACATGAAGTTGTACTTCCCGGTTATCCCTCGCCTCTTTTATCGTTCGTTTGACAATGGATAGAAATGTCTCATTGTTTTCGTTTAACTTAGATCCTATAATTCTCTCTGCCACTTTTATAGCAAGTTCTAAAATAACTGGCTCTGCTGCTTCAATCGTCTTAGCATAGTCTTGCTTCGATAAGTCAACAATTCCTTGGGCATATTGAAGCGTGTCAGCCATTTCGCTATACCCTTTTTGAAAACCATCTTCCATCCCTTGCTGATACCCTTCTTTTTGAGCCTGCTCAATGAACATTGGCCTTTCTTCCAATTCCCACTGATTCCTTGCTTGTTGAATCTCTCTCATCATCGCTTCCGCTTGTTCTCTTGCTTCTGCAATAATGACTTCAGCCTCTCGCTTCGCTTGCTCCATTTGTTCATAAATCAACGTATGATCTATTTCTTCAACCGGCTCTTCTTGATGAAAATCAATCGTCGGAAATGGTCGGATTTTAATAGAAATTTCTTTTTTGGCTTGTTCTTTTGCTTGATAGGATTTTATTATTCTAGACAATAATATCATCCCCTCCACCACGAGCTATGACAACCTCACCCGCTTCTTCTAAACGACGAATCACAGCAACAATTCTGGATTGCGCTTCTTCTACATCACGCAATCTGACCGGTCCCATGTACTCCATTTCTTCTTGGAATGTATCTACCATTCGTTTAGACATGTTCCGGAATACAATGTCTTTCACTTCTTCACTAGCAACCTTAAGCGCAAGCTTTAAGTCATCATTATCAGACTCACGAATTACTCGTTGAATAGCTCTGCCATCCAACGTAACAATATCTTCAAAGACAAACATACGTTTTTTGATCTCTTCGGCTAAATCTGGATCTTGAATTTCAAGTGCATCAAGAATCGTTCTTTCCGTTGCTCGATCGACACCATTTAATACGTCTACGACCGCTTCGACGCCACCTGTTTGCGTATAATCTTGCGTGACGGTCGCTGATAATTTTCGTTCTAGAATTTGTTCCACTTCATTAATAATTTCTGGAGATGTGCTATCCATCAAAGCGATTCTTCTAGCTACATCCGCCTGCATCTCTTGGGGCAACTCTGATAGAATTTGCCCTGCCTGGGTAGCTTCTAGATAAGACAAGATTAAAGCGATTGTTTGAGGATGCTCATTTTGAATAAAATTCAAAATTTGCCCTGGGTCCGCTTTTCGAGCAAAATCAAATGGACGAACTTGTAAGGAAGAAGTTAAACGATTAATAATAGCTGCCGCTTGCTCTGTACCAAGCGCTTTTTCGAGCACTTGCTTTGCATATCCAATACCACCTTGGGTAATGTAATCCTGTGCTATGGCAATGTTATGAAATTCTTCTACTATTTCTTCTTTTTCTTTTGCGTCCACTTTTCTAACACCCGATATTTCTAGCGTCAATTTTTCAATTTCTTCTTCAGATAGATGCTTATACACCGAAGCAGAAACATCAGGACCTAACGAAATAAGAAGAATGGCTGCTTTTTGTCTTCCTGTTAATCCACCCTTTTTCTTTTTATCAACCACTTGTACTGCCTCCTAGTCTTCTGCTATCCAGCTTCTTAATAATTTCGCAAAATCGTCTGGCTTTTCTTTTGCCAATTTCTCCAACTGTTTTCTTTTAACAGTAGCTTCTGAATCCTGTTCTTCCGGTAAATCCGGTACTTCAAAGACTACTTCTTCATCAATAAATTCCTCTTCTTCTTCTCGCCGCTTTTCGTCTTGAACGAATATATAAAACTAGTAAAACAATAATCGCAAGCAGTAAAATTCCACCGACAACATACGCCCAGATTGGTAGAGAAGTTTGTTTTTCAACATCAGCAACTGCCATTTTTCCATTGAACGGTTGAACAGAAACCGCTATCTTTTGATTGATTTCCGCATCTGTTAATGCTTGACCATTCTCATCTTCTGCTACCGTTGTTCGAATGATTGTACCAAGAATCTGTGTAATATCATTTATACTATTTTGTGGAAGTGAATTAGGGTCATCCGGAGTGGGAGGTTCGACCATCACTTGAATCCCCAAATCTTTTACTTTATAAGGACTTTCAACAATTTGCTTATTAATGCGGTTTACTTCATAATTGATTGTTTCATCAATTTTTTCATAATCCCCATTTCCATCTGTTCCAGCCACATAGCTAGAGCCTAAAGAATCTGCTGAATCTTCGGCAGCTGGCACTCCGCCTGCTCCTTCCGCATTTCCTGTATACGCTTCATTGATCCTTTGTGCGGATATCGCAACACCTTCCATATTTTCTTCATCAACAGGTGTCTACTAATTTTCTTCCCGATTTTCCTGAGTAAAATCAATATCAGTTGATGACAGACACAACGACTTTATCTCTCCCCATTAATGTACCTAGCATATTTTGAACCTGTCGTTGAATATCCCGTTCAATTTCTTTTTTTATCTCTTGTTGTGAGGCAAATTCTGTTCCAATAGAATTTTTTTCATCTTTTAAATCAAAGTACTCAAAATACTGATTCATAATGACGATATTATCTGTAGGGAGATTCGGAACACTTTTGGAAACAAGGCGATAAAGAGCGTCAATTTGACTGTCCTCAAATTTGTAGCCTGGTTTTGTTGTTAATACAACGGATGCAGATGCTTCTCCATTCGCATCGCTAACAAAAATTCCTTGTTCAGGCTGCGTAATCATGACACTTGCATCTTGTACCCCATCAATTTTTTTAATAAGATTCGCAATTTCTGATTGCATCGCATCCAATTTTACGACATTGAATTCATTATCCGTCATCCCGATTCCAGCTTGTTCACTAAAAAAAGAGTAATCAATGCTCCCTGAATCAGGAATTCCTTCAGCCGCAAGTTGTACTTTAAGCGTATCTACCGTTTCTTGTGGCACAGTAATTGTCGTTCCATTATTAGATATAGCATTTTCTATACCTTTACTATCTAAATTTTCTTTAATTAAGCCTGTCTCAGAAGGAGTCAAATTTGAATACAATGGTACTAGCGTGGTACGCGTTGATAAAAAGGTTACGACGGAGATGATAATCAACAATAGAACAGCGACACTTATACCCGTAATTTTTTGTTTTTTTGTTCGAGTTCCCCAAAACTCTATTAATCTTTCTTTGGTTTTTAATAATGCTTCTTTCATTCTAATCCCCCGGTTATTCTAATGAATTTATGCAGGAGGTTCTATCCACTTCCTCCCTTGTATAATCTAGTAAATGAGGTTTTAAAATGAATGTTACATATTCATTCTCATTATTTCTTGATACGCTTCAACCACTTTATTCCGAATTTCTAACGTAGCTGATAGGGAGATGCTGGCTTTTTGTGACGTAATCATCACTGTGTGTAAATCGACATCTTCCCCATTGGCCATTTTTTTCGTCACTTCATCCGATTGAATTTGAGATTCATTGACAGAATTTATTGCATCCTTTAATGCAGAAGTAAAAGATTGTTGAGCTTCAAAAGGTGTTGCTTTCTTTGTATTAGCAATCTCCGACAAATTTGTCACACTATTAGCTGCCGAAAGTGAAATACCTGCCATTTTTTCATCCTCCTACATGGTTTATTTACCGATTTCTAAAGCTTTCATCATCATTCCTTTAGAGGCATTCAATACCGTTACATTTGCCTCATATGAACGAGTGACACTCATTAAATCTACCATTTCCCTAAGCGGGTCCACATTTGGCATTTCAACATACCCTTCTTCATTAGCATCTGGATGTTCAGGGTTATATACTAATTCGAATGGTGTTTCATCCTCTATAATTCTCTTTACTTGAACTCCATCACCTTCACCGTTGGATCCCATGGCTTTTTGCAAAAAATTCGAGAAACTATCATTCTCCTTGCTTTGCAAAACGACTGCTTTCCTCCGATATGGTTGCCACTGGCCATCAACATACTCTGATCTAGTTGTTTCAGCATTTGCCATATTTGAAGAAATAACATCCATTCGTAGCCGTTGACTCGTTAAAGCAGAAGCAGTTGTATTTACGCTATGAAACATACTCATTACTTACCACCTCGAATCACATTTTGAAGAGAACTAAACTTCCCGCTTAATCGATCCGTAACGGCATTATAGTAAATTTGATTTGTTGCTAACTCTGCCATTTCCTTGTCCATATCCACACTATTCCCATTATTGTTATATGAACCGCTTTGCTCCGTCACAATAGTAGAGCCGTTAGAATTTCCACTAAAATTAAAATGCCTTGAATTGGTACGATGCGCTTCTAACGAGGTATGTAAAGCCTCTTGAAAGGAATTCTTAACTACATCTTTCGCTTTATAATTTGGCGTATCTACATTCGCAATATTTTGCGAAATAACTTTTTGTTTCGTACTGGAATAATCCAAAGATTTTTCAAGCACCCGAAAGGTATTTGAAAATAATTCCATCTATACCATTTCCTCTCTCAACACTATTATCTCGTTTTTTGTAATCATGTAATCATTTTGTTACATTCTATTAACTATTGTAATAAACAGAGACTAATAAGTCCATGAAACATTACATTTTTAGACATGACTATGTAACTAATTGTGACAAAAAATGTCATATTTCACCTAAAAGCTCCTCATATCCGTCACTTCATCTGATAAAAAATGACATTTTACGACATATAATTCGTTTTTATAAGCAACAACTACCATAATACGTGCAAAACACATAATACACCCGTTACTATAGAACTATTTTATTTTAAAGAATTGTAAAATATTTTTCCCACTCTTAACAATTTGTTTTCTAAACATTATAAAAATTCAAGCAAATCCCTAATTATTAATGATAACCGCAAAATATATAGATCATCATCTATCATCAGTAATATTAGCATAGTCTACAATAACGACTTTTTACCTACTCAAATTCTACTATCTCTTTTTCACTACACTCTATTCTATTATTTATTTCTCTTTTAGAAAACAGTAATTTTTTTACTTTTTTAATAGTTTTGTAACATAAATCCTCAGGTATTCCTTCCTCCCGCTAGCCTCTACCAACTTTTCACTTTATTTAAATAATAAAAAAGGTAACCTCTCCATTATATGGACAACAGGTTACCTTTTTTTAAAATAATTAACTATTTTTAAGTTTTTCTAATTCAAGTAGAAATTTATCATTTAATACTTTAATGTATGTTCCTTTCATACCTAGCGAACGTGATTCAATGACGCCTGCACTTTCTAACTTTCGGAGAGCATTTACAATAACAGAACGAGTGATTCCTACACGATCAGCTATTTTTGATGCGACTAATAACCCCTCATTCCCTTTTAATTCTTCAAAAATATGTTCAATCGCTTCTAATTCACTATAAGATAGAGAAGAGATGGCCATTTGTACAACAGCTTTGCTACGTGCTTCCTCTTCAATTTCTTCAGCTTTTTCACGAAGAATTTCCATTCCTACAACGGTTGCACCGTACTCTGCTAAAATTAAATCATCATCTTCAAATTTATCTTGTAAGCGAGAAAGAATTAATGTGCCTAATCGTTCTCCACCGCCAATAATCGGTACAATTGTTGTTAAACCATTCGTAAATAACTCTTTATTTTCTACCGGAAAAGCAGTGTACTCACTATTGATATCTAGATTAGAAGACGTTTCATGAATGTTAAATAAGTTCTTCGTATATTGTTCTGGGAATTGTTTATCCGCAAGCATTTGAATCATACGTTCACTTTCAATTCGCTGGCTAACAGCAACACCCAACAGTTTACCTCGGCGACTTACAACAAAGGCATTACATTCAATTACGTCCCTTAAGCTATCTGCCATCTCTTTAAAATTAACAGGCTTTCCTGCTGTATTTTGTAGCATTACATTAATTTTCCTCGTTTTATCTAATAGATTCATTTTTCAAACTCCTCCTAGTCAATCATTACGCTGTCTTCGTTTATCATGTATCAATCATTATATTTTGTCATATTTAAAGAATAAACTGGCTTAGATCTTTATTCCGCACAATAGAACCTAATTTTTCTTCCACATACTGTGGGGTAATCGTAATCTTCTCTAATGTTACTTCCGGCGCTTCAAAGGATAAATCCTCTAACAATCTTTCCATAATCGTATGAAGGCGTCTTGCCCCTATATTGTCAGTATTTTGATTCACTTCAAAGGCCACTTCAGCTATTTTACGTATAGCATCGTCTGAAAATTCAATTTTTATACCTTCCGTTTCCAGCAGTGCAATATATTGTTTTAATAAGGCATTATCTGGTTCATGGAGAATGCGAATAAAATCATCTACTGTTAATTTTTTCAGTTCAACGCGAATTGGAAATCTCCCTTGTAATTCTGGAATAAGATCCGATGGCTTTGCCATATGGAACGCTCCAGCAGCAATAAATAACACATGATCTGTTTTCACAGGACCGTATTTCGTTACAACTGTTGAACCCTCAACAATCGGTAAAATATCACGTTGAACACCTTCTCGTGAAACCTCTGCTGAAGATGCTACCAGATTGCTTACTAGCAATTTTATCAATTTCATCTATAAAAATAATACCGGACTGCTCTGCCCGATTCACCGCATCTTGTGTAACTTCATCCATATCAATTAATTTATTAGCTTCTTCATTTATAAGTACACCACGCGCTTCACAGACCTTCAATTTACGTTTTTTCCGCTTCTTAGGAATAAGTCCACCAAGAGCATCTTGCATATTCATCCCCATTTGTTCCATACCGGAACCTTGAAGCAAATCAAACATAGACGCCTGTTGTTCTTCAACCTCTATTGTAATGATTTCATTTTCTAACTCACCGGCTGCTAATCGTTCAGCAATTATTTTTCTTTTTTGATGCAAGCTTACATCTTCTGTGCTTTGCTCAGCTTCTGAAGAATCTGAAGCATTATTTCCACCAAAAAATACTTCCAAAGGATTTTTAAAATTATTTTGTTTTTTCGCTGATGGGACAAGCAATTCGACTAAGCGACGATTCGCTTGTTGTTCTGCACGCTCTTTAACACTGATCATTTTTTCTTCTTTAACAATCCGTACGGATGTTTCTACCAAATCACGAACCATTGATTCCACGTCGCGACCAACATACCCTACTTCTGTAAATTTAGTAGCCTCAATCTTAATAAAAGGAGCACCGACTAATTTTGCCAATCTTCTGGCAATTTCAGTCTTTCCAACTCCAGTCGGTCCAATCATCAAAATATTTTTCGGAACAATTTCATCACGTAATTGATCCGTTAATAAACTTCTTCGATATCGATTACGAAGGGCAACAGCCACAGCTCGCTTTGCCTCTTTTTGACCAACAATATATTGATCCAATTTCTCAACAATTTGTCTTGGTGTTAAATCAGCTTTGTTTGCCATTTTTGCATTCCTCCCTTACAACTCTTCCACGATAATATTTGAATTCGTAAACACACAAATTTCAGCGGCAATTTGTAACGAGTTTTTAGCAATTTCTTTTGCTGATAACTGTTCACCCGAAAAACGCTTTAATGCTCTTCCAGCAGCCAGAGCATAATTCCCTCCTGAACCAATCGCTAATATCCCATCATCCGGCGCAATGACTTCACCAGTACCTGATACGAGCAGCAAACGATCTCGATCCATGACAATAAGCATCGCTTCAAGCTTCCTTAGCACATTGTCGCTTCGCCATTGTTTAGCCATTTCAACAGCCGCTCTCTCAAGATTGCCATTATATTCTTCTAACTTTGCCTCAAACATTTCAGATAAAGTAAAGGCATCCGCTACAGAGCCAGCAAAACCAGCTAGTACATTTCCGTTAAAAATCTTTCTTACTTTTCTTGCTGTGTGCTTCATCACAACAGAATTCCCTAGAGTCACTTGACCGTCACCAGCCATGGCACATTGCCCATCATGTTGAATAGCAAAAATCGTAGTCATAACAATTCCCCTTTCGAAAAGCAAATTAAGCCCTTGGATGCGTTGAATTATATACTTTTTTTAACCGTTCTTTTGTTACATGTGTGTACACTTGAGTAGATGATATTTTAGAATGACCAAGCAATTCTTGAACAGTCCGTAAATCTGCACCATTGTTTAACAAGTGTGTTGCAAACGAATGCCTTAACATATGTGGATGAATCTTTCCTTTTATCGCTGCTTTTTTCATACATTCATTCAGCACATAGCGTGCACCTCTTACAGTTAGTGGATCACCGCGAAAATTAATAAATAAATAGGGGTGTGCTTTCGCTTTAGCTGAGGTAATTTGTGTACGGGTCTGCTGTATGTACTCTTGTAATGCAGCGTACGCATAGTGACCGAATGGGACATAGCGATCCTTCTTCCCTTTTCCGTGAACTAAAATCGTACCTAATGAAAAATCCACGTCTTGCATTTTAATAGCACAACATTCACTAATTCGGATGCCAGTAGCATATAGAACTTCGAGTAAAGCTGCATCTCTTAAGCCCATCGGTGTATCTTTATTTAAAGAAGCAAACAAAGAATTAAGCTCATTTTCATAAAAAAAACGAGGTAACTTTTGCTCTTTTTTAGGCAAAGTTACGAGGGAAAATGGATTTTCACTCACTTCCCCTTCGCGAACTAGAAATTTATAAAACGTACGCAAACAAGAGATTTTTCTTGCAACTGTACGTTTTGATAAATTTCTTTCATATAATTGGGTCAAAAAAATACGAGCATCCAAATATTCAGCAGAAGCAACATCCGTAATTTTTTGTTCCTCTAAGAATAAAAAAAACTCTTTCAAATCGCGTTTATAATTTTCAATCGTATATTGTGAACTATTTTTTTCAATTTGTAAATATTCAATAAACGATTGTAACAGAATTTCTGAATTCATAGATACACCTCTTTAAAGGCTACTAAATCGTAACATACTTATTTCTCACAAGCAATCGATTTTACAAACTTTTCACAAATTTCTGAATTGTCTGTAAAGCTCGATTAGCGTGTGCTTCATAACGCTCTTTTTTTGATTTAATTCTCTCTCCTAAATCAGGAAATAAACCAAAGTTTGCATTCATTGGCTGAAATGTTTTAGCGTTTGTAGATGTAATATAGTGTGCCATGCTTCCTGTTGCTGTTTCTTGAGGGAACACAACAGGTTCTTGATCCATCATTAATCTCGCTGCATTAATACCTGCTACTAATCCTGAAGCAGCAGATTCTACATATCCTTCTACTCCTGTCATTTGCCCTGCAAAGAAAAGATCTTCTCGCTTTTTAAATTGATACGTTGGCTTCAATACTTTTGGTGAGTTAATAAATGTATTTCGGTGCATGACGCCATACCGAACAATTTCAACATTCTCAAGTCCAGGGATTAATTGAAGCACTTCTTTTTGTGGTCCCCATTTAAGATGTGTTTGAAATCCGACTAAGTTGTACAGCGTACCTGCCGCATCATCCTGTCTTAATTGCACCACAGCAAATGGACGTTTCCCTGTTTTCGGGTCTTCAAGTCCCACTGGCTTCATTGGGCCAAATAACATCGTTTTTTTACCACGAGATGCCATTACTTCAATAGGCATACAACCTTCAAAGAAAATTTCTTTTTCAAACTCTTTAAGTGGTACCGTTTCCGCTGTTGTTAAGGCTTCATAAAAGCGATCAAATTCTTCTTCTGTCATCGGACAATTTAAATAGGCGGCTTCTCCCTTATCATAACGTGATTTTAGGTAAACTTTACTCATATCAATGCTATCTTTTTCAATAATCGGGGCAGCAGCATCATAAAAGTAAAAGTATTCCTCCTCCATAATTTCCTTTAAGCTATCCGATAACGCTTGACTTGTAAGCGGACCTGTCGCAATGACCGTAGGACCTTCAGGAATTTCCGTAACCTCTTCATTCACAACCGTTACATTCTGATGATTTTTTACAAGGTCTGTCACCCGAGCGGCAAATTCATGACGATCAACAGCAAGAGCTCCTCCAGCTGGAACGGCACATGCATCTGCTGCAGCAATGATTACCGAATCTAACATTCGCATTTCTTCCTTTAATACACCAACAGCATTCGTTAGCGCGTTACCGCGTAGCGAGTTTGAACACACTAGTTCAGCAAATTGATCTGTATGATGCGCTGGGGTCTGTTTAACAGGACGCATTTCAAATAAACGAACTTGGATTCCTCGTTTGGCCAGTTGCCATGCGGCTTCGCTCCCAGCAAGTCCAGCTCCAATTACATTGACTACTTTATTCATTTTACGAACCTCCGTATAAAGATATGATTAGAAAAACTATCATAAATAGGGATCACTCTCCCTAAATAAATCGTTTCGTGTATGTATACAGAAAAGCGGATATACCGGGTTAGCGACTTATGTACCACTTACACAGCTTATACCTCTATGTATATAGTTTCCCAGCATTTTAAAATCGTAAACAGCAACAACAAATTATATCGCTAATTAAAATAACTTGTCCACTGCATTTTACCTCACATTTAAGAAATAAAAAAGTATAAACCCTTTTCGGTGATTTTTGTTCACAATAAAGGTGGGCATACGCCCACCTTTTGAAAAGAATAGAATTTTCAATACGTATTGATGTCTAGCTACACCTGCTCCGCTTTTCTTAGTGTCTAGCTCCACCGGCTAGCTCGCTGTGAAAAAGATAAAAGCCCTCGAAAGGCCAAAAGCGCGCCTTCCGGGTCTTTTCCTATTTTCTTCGCGAGCTAACGAGCCGGCTCCGCTTTTCTTTTAACTTTGTGGTTCTTCTTTGTAGTCACATTCTATACATTGAACTTGAATTCCTTTTTTCAGCTTCTTCTCTACAAGGATATTTTCACATTTTGGACAATTTCTTGGTAATGGCTTATCCCAAGAAATAAAATCACAACTTGGATACTGGTTACATCCATAGAAAAGACGATGTTTTTTACTTTTTCGTTCAATGATGTCCCCTTCTTTACATTTTGGACATTTCACCCCAATTGCTTTGACAATTGGCTTCGTATTCCTACAATCAGGGAAATTACTACATGCCATAAACTTCCCATAGCGTCCCATTTTAAAAACCATTGGATGTCCACATTCTTCGCAATCTTCACCCGCAGGCTCATCCTTAATTTCTACTTTCTCCATTTCTGCTTCTGCTATAGCAAGATGCTTTGAGAAATCCTGATAGAATTCATCAATCACCTTGATCCATTCTACACTCCCTTCTTCAACACTATCAAACTGCTGTTCCATTTTAGCCGTAAAATGTGTATTAAGAATTTCAGGGAAAAACTCACGAATTAATTCTAATACAATTTCCCCAAGCTCAGTTGGCACAAACCGTTTATTATCAAGTGTTACATATCCTCTTTTTTGAATGGTATCAAGAGTTGGTGCATATGTTGATGGTCGACCTATCCCAAGCTCCTCTAGCGTTTTTACAAGTCTCGCCTCCGTATAACGTGGTGGTGGCTGAGTAAAATGTTGTTTTGGTTCGACATCTTTTGAGAAGCATGTATCTCCTACACTAATTTCCGGAAGAATATTTTCTTTTTCTTCAACTGAATCATCTGTACCTTCTACATATACTTTCATAAAACCAGGAAACTTAATTTTTGAACCAGTAGCTCGGAAAATAACAGGCCCATTTTGAAGATCGATGCTCATTGTATCCATTACAGCAGAAGCCATTTGACTTGCAACAAACCGCTCCCAAATTAATTTATATAAACGAAATTGGTCTCTTCCAAGATATTCTTTTACCGAACTTGGTTCCCGTAATACACTCGTTGGGCGCACAGCTTCATGGGCATCTTGTGCGTTCGTTTGTTTCTTTTCTTTTCGTTGTTCCTGCTGTAAAAACTCTTTGCCGTATGCGTTTTCAATATAAGAAGCGGCCTCTTGCTTAGCTACATCTGAAATACGTGTAGAGTCTGTTCTCATATAGGTGATTAAACCGACTGTACCTTCTTTCCCTAACTCAATTCCTTCATATAATTGTTGAGCAAGCATCATCGTTTTCTTTGCTCTAAAATTTAATTTTCGAGCCGCTTCTTGTTGTAAGGAAGAAGTAATAAATGGTGACGCTGGGTTTCTTTTCCGTTCTTTTTTTGTAACATTTGAAATTTGGAACTCGCTACCATCAAGGCTAGACAGAATATTCTTAACATCTTCTTCACTCGTTAATTCTTTTTTTTCTCCATTTAAGCTAAAAAATGCTCCTTGAAATTGTTCCTGTCCTTTTACAAAATCAGCCTTAATCGTCCAATACTCTTCAGGAACAAAATCTTTAATTTCCTTCTCACGATCAATAATCATGCGAACAGCTACCGATTGAACACGTCCAGCACTCAATCCTTTTTTCACTTTCTTCCATAAAAGTGGGCTAATATTATAGCCTACTAAGCGGTCTAACACGCGTCTTGCTTGTTGAGCATCAACCAAGCTCATATTAATAGGTCTTGGAGACTTAAACGATTCTTTAATGGCATCTTTTGTAATTTCATTAAAAACAACACGACAATCTGACGTAATATCTACATTCAGGCTATTTGCTAAGTGCCAGGCAATTGCCTCTCCTTCTCTGTCGGGGTCAGCCGCGAGATAAATTTTTTTCGCTTTTTTGGCGGCTGTTTTTAAATCTTTTAAAACGGGACCTTTCCCGCGAATCGTAATATACCTAGGCTCATAATTATGTTCAATGTCCACACCCATTTGACTTTTTGGTAAATCGCGAACATGTCCCATTGAAGCTTTCACTTTATATTTTTTTCCTAAATAACGCTCTATTGTCTTCGCCTTTGCCGGCGATTCTACTATTACTAAATACTCTGACATTAAACAAGTCCTCCTCAAAGAGGTAATTATAAATCTTCACTATTATCAATCATTCAAAAATCATTTGTCAATCTTTCTTTCCATTCTTCGTAAATGGTACTGTTGCAAAACATATAATAATTTCACAAAAGTTCCAACTATTTGTTAAAAAATTCATAAAATTTTCTTTTTTCATATTATTACATAAAATCCAATACAAACCAATCTATTTTCTAAATTATATACTCCTCTTCAATATCAGAAGGTAAGAGGATGAGCTTGGCCCCATCTTGAATTAATTGATTTGTCCCTTTTGAAGATGGACTTATTATATTTCCTGGTAGGGCAAACACATCTCTTCCTTGTTCCATAGCCGCTTGAGCGGTAATCAACGTACCACTTCTTTCCTTAGCTTCAACGACAAATAAAGCTCGAGATAATCCACTAATAATTCGATTACGCATTGGAAACATCCATGGTTCTGCTCGTCTCGTTGGTGGTATTTCCGAAAGGAGCAAGCCTCGCTGCATCATCGTCATTGCAAGCTGCAAATTACTTTTTGGATAAATATGCAACAATCCCCCACCTAAAACGCCAATTGTTTGACCACCTTTATTAAGAGTAATGATATGTGCTGCTGCATCAATTCCTTCGGCAACACCACTAATAATCGTAAAATTCTTCTCAACCAACGTCGGTAAAATCATCTTTAATGCTTCTAATCCATACGTAGTAGGCTTTCTAGTTCCCACCACAGCTAATGTTTTAGGTTGGTTCAACAGTTCTTTCTTACCTTTTACATAGAGAACCCAAGGTGGATCAAAAATTTGTTTTAATAGATTGGGATATTCTTTATGATAAATAGTTATGCAGTAAATTTGATTATGTTCATATTGTTTTATTTTTTCAAAAATGTCAATGGAATGTAAGTCATGAAGAAAAAGTTGTAATTTGCTAGCAGGGAGAGGGACAATTTCTTTCCATTCTGCATATGTTTTTGTAAAAAGTGAGGTGAGCTGCGGATCATTCTTTACAATAGCTTGTATCGTCTTCCAGCCGGCACCACGGCAATGATGAAGAAGAATTATTTTTTCTTTAGCATTCAATGAAGACACTCCTTATGAGGGGATTTTAAAGAGTAGAAAGAAAGTCGACCGGCTAAAGCACTTTCACACTTTAAACAAGTCGACCTACTAGTAGTTTAATGGGTTTTACTTGCTTCGTAAATGCCTTTTTCTTTTAAAACAGTAATTAACGTTTCTCCAATCACAGATGGTGTATCTGCGACTTTAATCCCACACTCATTCATGACCCGAATTTTTTCATCTGCTGTTCCTTTGCCACCGGAAATGATAGCACCAGCATGCCCCATCCGCTTTCCAGGAGGAGCTGTTCTCCCTCCAATAAAGCCGACAACGGGTTTTTTCATATTTGCTTTCACCCAACGGGCTGCCTCTTCTTCCGCATTCCCACCAATTTCTCCAATCATAATGACCGCATGTGTTTCAGGATCTTCATTAAAAGCTTTCAGTACATCAATAAAATCCGTTCCATTGACTGGATCGCCACCAATTCCAACAGCAGTGGTTTGCCCAATGCCAGCTTTTGTTAACTGATGAACGGCTTCATAGGTTAATGTTCCTGAACGTGAAACGACGCCAATATGCCCCTTTTTATGAATATAACCAGGCATAATCCCAATTTTACATTCATCCGCTGTGATAACACCTGGACAATTCGGACCAATTAACCTTGTCTTTTTCCCTTCCAAATAACGCTTTACTTTTACCATATCTAAAACTGGAATATGTTCCGTAATACAAATGACTAAATCTAACTCCGCATCCGCTGCTTCTAAAATGGCATCAGCAGCAAATGGAGCTGGGACATAAATAACAGAAGCGTTTGCTCCTGTAGCAGCAACAGCTTCAGAAACCGTGTTATACACTGGAACTCCTTCTACTTTCTCTCCCCCTTTCCCCGGTGTTACCCCTGCAACAATTTTCGTACCATATTCTAACATTTGTTTTGTATGAAATGCTGCCGTTGACCCTGTAATCCCTTGAACAATCACCTTCGTATCTTTATTAACAAAAACTCCCATACTGTTCCCTCCTTTTTCTTCTATTATATTTAGCCTACAAGTGAAACAATTTTTTGGGCACCATCAGCCATCGATTCTGCTGCAGTAATATTTAAACGTGATTCTCGTAAAATTTGCTTGCCAAGTTCAACATTTGTTCCTTCTAAGCGAACAACTAACGGAACAGTCAGTCCTAGTTCTTTCGCCGCCGCTACTACTCCTGTGGCAATAACATCGCATTTCATAATGCCACCAAAAATATTGACAAAAATCCCCTTCACTTTATCATCTGATAAGATAATTTTAAAAGCTTCTTTTACCTTTTCTGCTGTAGCACTGCCCCCAACATCAAGGAAATTTGCTGGATCGCCATTATAATGTTTAATGATATCCATTGTTGCCATAGCAAGACCTGCCCCATTGACCATACAGCCAATATTCCCATCTAATGAAATATAACTAAGATTATATTTAGATGCTTCAATTTCTTTTGCATCCTCTTCATCTAAATCGCGATAGGCAAAAACATCTTTTTGGCGATATAAGGCATTATCATCAAAGTTTAATTTCGCATCTAATGCCAAAACATCTCCATCTCCCGTCACAACTAATGGGTTAATTTCAACGATTGAACAGTCTTTCTCAATAAATGCTGTATACAATCCAAGCATTAATTTAGCCGTTTTATTCACTAACTCATTGGGAATATTAATTGCAAAAGCAATTCTTCTTGCCTGATAGGGTGATAATCCAACGACTGGATCAATATATTCTTTAAAAATCTTTTCTGGCGTCTTTTCTGCGACCTCCTCAATTTCAGTACCACCCTCTTCAGAAGCCATTAGCACAACACGATTTGAATCACGATCTAAGACAAGGCCCACATAAAATTCCTTCTTAATATTGCAGCCCTCTTCGATAAGTAGGCGCTTAACTTCTTTACCGACTGGTCCCGTTTGATGCGTAACAAGTGTTTTTCCAAGAATCTCTTCTGCGTATGTACGAACTTCTTCAAGATTCTTTGCCACTTTTACACCACCAGCTTTACCACGCCCACCGGCATGGATTTGAGCCTTCACGACAACCACCTCTGTTCCAAGTGATTTAGCTGCTTCAACCGCTTCATCAACTGTATAAGCAACTTTACCATTTAGTACAGATACTCCGTATTGCCTTAAAATCTCTTTTCCCTGATACTCATGAATATTCATTTTCCAATCCCCCTTATTTTCAAAAATCATCACCAAAACAAAATAAAACAAGATTATTCTGTTTAAAGATACAAAAATGCTCTTTTGTGAACATTTTTGTAGAAAACCATAAAAATGGTTGTCAAGCTATATTTCCATATTATTGTAATAAATGTAAAAAATATTGTCTACTATTTATTTTACCGTTCCCTATATATTTGTACCTTTCTTTTCCACTTCCCTTCCAAAACATAAAAAAAACATAGTCGCAACTATGTTTTTCATTATGTCAATATACTATTTTTTCATTTGCTACGTTGCATATTTTGATCAAGTTTATAAATAAATGCAAATACTTCTGCAACCGCGCCATACAGTTCATCTGGAATCGACTCATTAATATTTAGCTTTCCAAGGAGTTCTGCCAAGGATGGGTCTTTTTGTACAGGAATATCAAGTTCTTGCGCTTTTTCTAATATATTCTCGGCAATTTTCCCTTTCCCTTTTGCCACTACCTTCGGGGCTAAATCCTTCTCTTGATTATACTTTAATGCTATTGCTTCTGTACGTTTATTTTCCTTCATATTCGAATATCCACTCCACTATACGAACTAACCATTTTAAACATTAATTGCTTTTGACTTTCAACGGATTGCTTCTTTATAGTATTCTCAAATAGTACTCCTGTTAATTTATAATCTTTTTCTTCAAGATTTTTTCGAAGTAGTCCAATAAAAGGAGCTGCAACCGGCTCAATTCTCTCACTTTGTTCATTAAAAACGACGATTTGGACCACTCGATTTTGCACTTGCATATCAATCACCGTTTCTTGTAATTGCTCAAGATCCAAGTAAAATAAAATTCGACAATAATTCGGATCCATACTCCCATCTTTTCTTTTTCTACCACTCCATTGCATGGTTAAATCCGTCTCAAACTTTCCTAGCTGTAACGGCAGCGTGAGCAATAGATTTTGCAGGGGACCATTTTCCTGTGACATAATTTGCTGTGCGGTAATTCGATTCACAATTTGATCCACTAACTCTTTCACTGTCGCTGGCTGTTGTTCCTGGAGAAGTTTAAAAAGTAGTGGCTTTAATGTTGTTACTTCTTCGTTTAATGCTGCTGAATCCAATCTATGTGCGTTCGCTAACACATGTTCAAATTGAAGTCCTAATAGTTTAGCTATGTCTTTCAAATGAGCTGATACCGCACTACCATTCGTTAAATCAGTCGAATGTAATTCAGTTGCCATTACTTGTCCTTGTTTAGAAGCAACGAGAGACTCTAATACTTCTTTTAATTGAACTGTTATCACTGTTTGGTTAGCAGACGAGCTAATCTCATTTAGTAATTGACGAAGCATCCCATGAAAAGATTCACCCTTGGCTTGTGTGAAAAGAGCTGTAAATACATCTTCGACAAAAGGAAGTTGCTGCGTATACATCGTTTTTAACGCCATTACCCCTTCCTTAGGAGAGTCAACCTGTTTGAGCCACTGCACCGCTAATTGAAATGAATCCTTTGTGATGGGCAATTGATTCTTCAGTAAAAAGTCAGCAAGTTCTATTGACTCAGCATTAATTGCTACTCCTAAATGACTTACTATTTGCTTGGCTGTTTCTTTGCCATTCATAGTAGGAGTAGCAGGTGAATCTACTACTTTTAATAGAAGATGACCTGTATGCTGCTGCACTTGAAACAGATAGCGTTCTCCTTCCTGTAGCGGCGTCTCTAATTGAGCGACTATTTTTTGATGACCAATTTGTACTTCTGCCATCTGATTAGGATACAATATATTAATTTTCCCGAAAAGAATTTGCCCAGCTTTAAACGTTGGATTGGAGTCTGTTTTTATGGATCCATGAACTTGCGGGAATCCCAGTCGTCACAGATTGCATCGTCCTCATCTCCTTCCTTTAGCTATCCTCTATTCTTCATTTCTTTAATAGGTGAAAAGCTTCGCCGATGCCATGGAGTTAAGCCGTATGCCCCGATTGCCCCTACATGAGTCCTTGTCCCATAGCCCATATGTTTCTCAAAACCATACTGTGGATACTGCTTCCCATATTCCTTCATCATTCGATCACGTGTCACTTTTGCAACAATAGATGCTGCT
Organism: uncultured Bacillaceae bacterium; assembly: GCA_963790055.1. Classification (GTDB taxonomy): domain Bacteria; phylum Bacillota; class Bacilli; order Bacillales; family DSM-1321; genus Peribacillus. The sequence continues at coordinate 357,914 of CAWBND010000008.1, read as the reverse complement.
GCAATCGAAATACTTCTAGCATCTCCTTTTATAAGAGATAATTGCGGAATAGATACATCTAGTTCCATTGCATCTATTAATAAATATTCTGGTTGCTGTGACAATTGTGCAATTGCTGTAAGCATAGCCTTCTTTGTCGCTTGATAAATATTGAGTTCATCAATTTCGTCATTATGTATAATACCTATACCGACCGCAAGCGCTTCATCCATAATTCTTTCGTAAAACATGTCCCGTTTTGCTTCTGAAATTTTCTTAGAATCATCTAGACCTGGTAAATAAAATGTTTCTGGTAAGATTACAGCACTCGCAACAACAGGTCCAGCAAGCGGTCCTCGACCGACTTCATCAATTCCTGCTATCATAGAAAATCCTTGCTCACGTAAATTCCTTTCAAATTCTGACATGTGAAAAAAGTGTTGCTTTACCTTTTGTTCTTTTTCATAACCTCTATACCACTTATTTACTAAATCAACGACACCTTTACGCTTATCTTCCTTGCACTGTGCTAAAAAGACATCATTCGGATCCGTTACCTCTTTTAATTTTAATGAAATTTCTTTAATACTCTCCTTCATTACATCACCTGTTATATTTATTATCGGTTCGTTACGTCATAATCTTAAAAAACTTGATGACATGACCATGCACCTTTTATGTACTAAAACAATAAAAAACGGAGCGAAAGGAGATAATGTATACATTATCAAGAGATCGAACTCCGTTTATATCTAACATTATTCTTCTATGTTCGGCTCCGCTTGTTCATTAGGGAGTTCAAATGTAAGTGGTCCCATTTTTTCAGAACGAATTTCACGAACAACCAGTTCCGCTGTCTTATCGTAGTCCACTAAACCGCCACCTGCTAAGCAACCGCGAAACTTTCCAACCGCATCAAATAGTTCCACCGTTTCTTCTGGAATCCCTTCCAAATTATAGCGAGATTTTAATCGTTCTGGATATTCTGTTTCTAAAAAGCGAAGTCCATATAAAGCGACTTCATGTAAGTTTAGAATGGTATCCTTGATCGCTCCTGTTAAAGCAAGCTTTAAGCCAACCTCTTGGTCTTCAAATTTTGGCCACAAAATACCTGGAGTATCAAGCAATTCTAATTCCTTACCAACCTTAATCCATTGCTGCGCTTTCGTAACACCAGGAGTATTGCCTGTTTTTGCAATATTTTTTTTAGCTAAACGATTAATCAGCGTCGATTTACCTGCATTTGGAATACCAACAATCATTGCACGAATAGCACGAGGTTGTTTAATGCCTTTCGCTCTCATACGGTCGTATTTTTCCTTTAGCAATTCTTTTGCAGTCGCCGTAATTTGATGTAAACCATTTCCTGCTTGTGAATTAATCGCAATCGCTGTTTTTCCTTGCGATTTAAAATAGTCAAGCCACTGTTTTGTTTTTACTGGGTCTGCCAAATCTGCTTTATTTAATAAAATAATTCTTGGCTTATGTTGAATAATTTCATCAATCATCGGATTTCTTGAGGATGCTGGAATTCTTGCATCTACCAATTCAAATACGATGTCAATGAGCTTTAATTTCTCCGTTACTTCCCGCCTTGCTTTAGCCATATGACCTGGGAACCACTGTATCGTCAATGAAATCAACCTTCCTGTTCCTGCAAAAATGATATAAATGCTGAGTTTTTTGTCACTACTAGTTATTCTACTTTTCGTATATCTTTTATCGGCCAATAGATGATATTCGTTTTACCTAATATTTTATCATACGGAATAACGCCAATATGACGACTATCTTTACTAAAACGACGATTGTCACCCATTACAAATAAACGATCTTTCGGTACGATTTCTTGATCGATAATATCCTTTAACGTGAACGGCTCTGTTAATGGCCCTTCATCTATTAGCTGTGCTTTATACTCGTTTAAATACGGTTCTACAAACGGCTTACCATTAATATATAATGTATCTTCCTTATATTCTATTTTGTCACCTGGCAGACCAATTACACGCTTAATATAATCATTGCCATCCGGTGCGTGAAATACAATAATATCGAATCGCTTTGGTTCTCCAATTACATAAGAAAATTTATTCACGATCATTCGATCGGCATCTTTCAAAGTCGGCATCATAGAAAATCCATCGACAACAATTGGAGCAATTAAAAATTGACGAATGATGGCTGCTAAAATAACCGCGATAACGAGTACTTTTATCCATTCCCGTATTCCATTTTTCTTATTAGCCATCGTCACCATCCTTTTGAATTAGAAAAGCGTAAGGCACCCGTTTAGCGGGAAGTCCATTAGTCGCTAGGTGCCTGGAGCTAGACAGTTAGAAAAGCGTAAAGCACCATCCTTATTTTATCACAAAAAAGGAGCCTGTATAACAAGCTCCCTTTTGTATAACTACTTTTTGTTATAACCGTATGAAAACTACAGAAAGCTCGTCTTTCTGAGTTTGATAAATTAGCGACGAATTTCTTTAATACGCGCTTTTTTACCACGAAGTTCACGTAGGTAGTAAAGTTTCGCACGACGGACTTTACCGTAACGAACTACTTCTAATTTCGCAATTTTTGGTGTGTGTACAGGGAATGTACGTTCAACTCCAACACCGTAAGAAATTTTACGTACTGTGAAAGTTTCACTGATTCCGCCACCACGACGTTTGATTACAACACCTTCAAACAACTGAATACGTTCGCGAGTTCCCTCAACAACTTTAACGTGTACACGTACTGTGTCACCAGGACGGAACGCTGGAAGATCAGTGCGAAGTTGTTCTTGAGTAATTTCTTGAATAAGTTTTTGCATTGATTTCATCTCCTCATGGATGCTCTTATAAACCCACTTTTGTTTACAGCGGAACATCGTTATAAGACTGAGCAATTTGCCACAGTCACAAAAAATATTTTAACACATTATACATGTAAATACAACCATTCATTTTTCTTTTTGTACTTCATGTAATAATTTTTTTTCCGTTTCCGTAAGTGAATAAGATTCAAAGAGATCTGGTCGGCGCAGCCATGTTCGTCGCAATGATTCCTTCACTCGCCATTCTTCAATTTTCTTATGGTTACCAGATAAAAGGGCTTCCGGAACCTTCATTCCACGAAAATCTGCCGGTCTTGTATAATGTGGGTGTTCTAATAGACCAGAAGAAAAAGAATCAAGGACAGGTGAATCTTCATTGCCTAGTACACCAGGTAGCAAGCGCACAACGCTATCAATCACGACCATGGCACCTAATTCTCCACCAGTTAATACAAAATCACCTATTGAGATTTCATCCGTCACTAGATGTTCTCTAATTCGCTCATCATACCCTTCATAATGACCACAAATGAACAGGAGATGCTCCTCTTTTGCAAGCTCTTCCGCTTTTTTCTGGGTATACGTCTCCCCTTGTGGACAAAGTAGAATAATGCGCGGCTCAGCATTTGCCTCATCTTTTAGTGCTGCTACCGCATCGAAAATAGGCTGAGGTTTTAATACCATCCCTGCACCCCCACCATACGGGTAATCATCAACTGTATGATGCTTGTTATCCGCATAATCACGAAAATTGGTCACTCTATACTGAACTGCTTGTTTTTCAGCCGCTTTTTTTAATATAGATGATCCAAACACACCTTCAAACATTTCCGGAAAAAGGGAAAGCACATCAATTTTCATTAGTCTAATAACCCTTCCATTGGTGTTATGATAACCTTTTGTGCTTTGATATCGACTTCTTTTACAATTTGCTCAATATAAGGAATTAAAATATCTTTGCCTCGAGGACCTTTGACAACCCAAACGTCGTTGGCACCAGGTGTTAAAATTTCACGAATGGATCCCACTTCTTCTCCTTGATCTGTATAAACGGTACAACCTATGATTTCATGAAAGTAAAATTCCCCTTCATCTAAATCGGTTAACTGAGACTCCGTTATTTTTAAAATTCCATTACGAAACGGCTCGACATCATTTACATTATGATATCCTTCAAAGGTTAATAAATCAAAATTTTTATGGGTTCGATGTGAGGCAATTGTAAGTGTAAGTGGCTCATTATTTTCTCTAAATAAATGCAACGTATTGCCGACTTGATAACGATCTTCGGCAAAGTCTGTTCGCGAAATAACTCGAACCTCTCCTCTGATGCCATGTGTATTGACGATTTTTCCGACATTAAACCATTTTTCCATTATTTCACCTCAACGAATTTCTGAAACAATCCCGTCTTTTACGACAATTGTCTTTGTTTTCATCAGTTCTTCCCAGTTGGCTCCAACCTGAACATCAACTAGGCTTTGTACCTCACGCTCTTTCAATTCGCTTCCAACAGGTAAAATTTCTAATTGTTCCATTTGAAATTCAAGCAATTTAATTTTTTCCTGACGATGATTAATTTCTTTTTCAAAATGAGATTTGAGAGTTGCGGGCTGCATATTACGAGTTTTCTCTAATTTTTTTAATTCAAACCGGAGTTGCTCACTTTCTTTTTGTAGTTGCAAGCGTTTTGATTTGTACTGACCAAGGAGCTTATTCTTACTGGATTCTGTTAACACTTGCGTAACAATGACATTTTGAAGAATTTTCATTCCCGCTCCCCCTATTATGTAGGATTACGTAAAATATGTATGTAGATATTCTTTATATCTATACTACCCTGATAAAATAAAGCCCACACCTGCTAAACAAAGAATACGCGCTGACCTTACATAGATGAAAAGCGCTTATGCTTTTACTAAGTATAACGTAAAATATGAAAATATGCTTATACGAAAAAAGGAGGGGATTAGCCCTCCTTATTCGGAAATCTCCAAATAGATTTTCTTTTGCTGTGAGGATCCTGCTGCATATACTACAGTCCGAATCGCTTTCGCAACACGCCCTTGTTTACCAATCACCTTACCTATGTCATCCTTATGAACAGATAAGACATAAACTTGTCTTTCCGTTTCTTCCCTAAAGGTTACAGTAACTGCATCTGGATGGTCAACAAGTGCTGAAACAATCGTTTCAATTAGAGTTTTCATCAATTTAGTCGATTACTTACCAAGTTTAACATTATGGAATTTTTCCATAAGGCCTTGTTTAGAGAAAAGGTTACGAACTGTATCAGATGGTTTAGCACCATTTTGTAACCATTTAAGAGCTAACTCTTCATTGATTTCAACTTTAGCTGGTTCTGTAACTGGATTGTATGTTCCAATTACTTCGATGTAACGTCCATCACGTGGTGAACGAGAATCTGCTGCTACAATACGATAAAAAGGAGATCTTTTAGCTCCCATACGTTTCAAACGAATTTTTACTGCCATTTTAAATAAGCACCTCCGAATAGTTTCACACAGGATAATATATTATCAAATACCCTGTAGGTTTGTAAAGGTTTTTTTCTTAACAGGCAGAAAAAACATAGTTATACAAAGATTTCTATCCGTTTTCCCTGCCCAAAACCTTACATAAACGGGAATTTCAATCCCTTTTTCTTTCCTTTTTGCATGTTTGTCATTTGTTTCATCATTTTCTTCATATCTTCGAATTGTTTCAGCAAACGATTGACTTCTTGAATCGTTCTACCGCTTCCTTTCGCAATTCGCTTCCTTCTCGAGGCATTGATGATTTCAGGTTGTTCTTTTTCTTGCTTTGTCATCGAACGGATAATGGCCTCAACATGACCAATTTGTTTTTCGTCAACTTGAATATTATCCAATCCTTTGATTTTATTAGCCCCTGGAAGCATTTTTAATAAATCATCAAGTGGACCCATGTTTCGTACTTGACCGAGCTGATCAAGGAAATCATCAAAAGTAAAAGTAGCTGATCTTAGCTTCTTTTCTAATTCTTTCGCTTTTTCTTCATCGACATTGGCTTGTGCTTTTTCAATTAACGTTAACACATCACCCATGCCAAGAATTCTCGATGCCATTCTTTCTGGATGAAACACCTCAAGAGCATCCAATTTTTCGCCCATCCCGACAAATTTAATCGGTGTATTTGTAACGGAACGAATGGAAAGCGCTGCTCCACCACGTGTATCTCCATCAAGCTTTGTCAGTACAACACCTGTTAGACCAAGCTGTTCATTGAAGCTTTGTGCAACATTCACAGCATCTTGCCCTGTCATCGCATCAACAACAAGGAAAATTTCATCTGGCTTCGTTAACTCTTTAATATCCTTCAGCTCATCCATCAACTTTTCATCAACATGAAGACGACCTGCCGTATCAATTAACACATAGTCATGATGTTCTTCCTTTGCCTGTGCAATGGCTTGCTTCGCAATTTCAACCGGGCTAACTTGATCGCCCAAAGAAAAAACAGGCATATCCAATTGTTTACCAAGTGTTTGTAGCTGCTTAATCGCAGCTGGACGGTAAATATCCGCCGCAACAAGCAATGGCTTGCGATTGTATTTTTTTCGAAGAAGATTGGCAAGCTTTCCAGTAGTTGTTGTTTTACCAGCACCTTGTAGACCTACCATCATAATGACAGTTGGGGGTTTCGTTGCAACGGCAATTTTGCTTTGCTCACCGCCCATAAGCACTGTCAATTCTTCTTTAACTACTTTAATGACCTGTTGACCAGGGGTTAAGCTCTTTAGCACTTCCTGACCTACCGCACGTTCACTTACTCGCTTTACAAAGTCTTTTACAACTTTAAAGTTAACATCGGCTTCGAGAAGAGCTAAGCGCACTTCACGCATCATTTCTTTAACGTCAGCTTCGTTTACTTTCCCTTTGCCGCGAATCTTTTGCATCGTGCTCTGCAGTCGGTCAGCCAATCCTTCAAATGCCATTATTGCCGCCTCCTAATCTAATTTCTCAAACTCTGTAATTGCCTGTATGAGATCCTCTTTTGAAACAGCTTCCTGTTCAATCAGAGTCTTAAACTTAGCAATCCATTTATTGCGTTCTTGAAATTTTTGAAATAACAAGAGCTTTGCTTCATATTCCTCTAGCATCGCTTCTGTTCTTTTTATATTGTCATATACAGCCTGCCTACTAACTTCATATTCTTCAGCAATTTCCCCAAGAGAGTAATCATCTAGATAGTAGAGGGACATATAGCTCTTTTGCTTCTCTGTTAACAACGATTGGTAAAAATCATATAAATAATTAATCCGCGTTGTTTTCTCAAGCATGTTGTTTCCGAGCATGTTGGTCAACCTCCTTGCTGTTAAGTGAAAACCCTTTACAAGTTATTAGTTTACCTGCTGATTAAAGGGATGTCAAGCTAAACTCCTTACCTATTTTACTGTTTACGTCGCTTCGCCTCTAATAGTCGCTTCATCTTCTCTTCACGCTCCGAAATAGAGTTCATTTTATGCGGTTTAGGCTTTAGAGCTTGTCCTGAAATCGACTGATTCGTCTGCTCTTGTGTCACTGTCCTTTCACGATTATGTTTAACCCCCTTTTGTTTCACCTGTTTAAGGCGCTCTACGGTCGTGCTACCTTGTACTTTCTCTTCTGCTTTCTTTTTCTTAAAGCTAAAAGAAAGCAGTCTTTGCAGGCCAAAGCGACGAATAACGATCTCAATAAAAAATAAACAGAATGCACTAAGCAACAGCCAGGTACTGATACTTTGTCTTTGTTTGGAAGCTACTTGAAGATTTCTAAAAGCTTGTCCCTCTTTCTCCAGCTCTTGCCCACCGGAAATAGCCAGCATCTCATCAATAAATGGTTGATGAAGCCCTTGTTGCCCATACTCCTTCGAATAAGGAATCGTAAAGCCTGTTTGGTATAGATTTCGACTTCCATCCTCATGCTCTTGCTTTACACTTAAAAAGTACATGCCCGTTTGCTTTGGTACCGTTATTTCGTATTTTCCTGGAGCAACAAGCTTTGTATTACTATCAACAGATTCTCCATTTTCAGAAACAACGCTTACTGATAGCGGCTTTAGATTGCTAGTCGCTGACTGAAGAGATAAAACGGTTTCTTCCCCGCTATGGTCCATCGTAATCGTATACGGCTCACTATCATACTTCGGCAGTGTTTTGGTAATAAGCTGATTTAAAAACAAACCCCAATTTTCCCAGCGCGGCCAATTACCGGACCATTTCCCCGTCAAATCGGAGGTAAAGGCTATTGTTGTCCCCATGCCATACTGCCACTCAGCTAAAATGGGGTCTTCTTTAGCACTAAGCAGTGGTTGCCAGGCAAGTTGCTTTGCTGTTGTCGCAATATAGGCATTCATTTGCGGAACACCATCGACAAATAGATTACTCCATTTACCAACATTTTGGATGGTCGGATAAAACGGGTTGTCTTCAATATACGTTTTAGTTGCCATTACTGTTTCACGTGAAAGAATACTTGGAATAACCGACGAATCCACGACGTCGTAATAACGCCCTGCTCCCCAAGAGGCTAACTCCTCTAGCAATATCTTATCTGCATCATTGCCAATCGAGACGGTAGACAATGTAATATTGTCTTTTTTCCCTTCCTCAACAAGTGTTTCATAGGCATTTCCACTATTAGACTGACCATCTGTTAAAAGGATAATATGTCTTCGTTGCAGCTTTGTCTCCTTTAGTTGCTGGTACGCAAGCTCCAATGAACTATAAATTTCCGTACCTCCGCCAGCAGGCACCGTACGAATTTGTTCCATTGCTACCTCCTTATCTTGTAGCGGCTCTGTTTCAACAATTTGCCACGGACGATCGTCAAAGGCAATGAAGCCGAATGTATCTCCCTCATCTAACAGCTCAACCGTTCTTGCAGCTGCTTCCTTCGCAAGAGATAGTTTATTACCACTCATGCTGCCTGATCGATCCATCACAATGACTAAGCCAAGTGACGGCATTTCTTTTTTACCTTTAATATCCATATCTACTGGTAGTAGCTTTTCAATAGGTGTTTTAAAATAACCACCCAGCCCAAAGCTATTTTCTCCACCTGTCATGACAAATCCGTTGCCGAATTCCTTCACCGATTGTTCGATTAACTCCATTTGATTTTCGGTGATGGAGGTTGCAGAGACATTATTAAACACAATCGATTGATAATCTAAAAATCCCGATAAAGTCGTTGGTAATTTTTCAGGAATAGTCGATTCTACGCTAAAACCATTTCCCTTTAAAATCTGCGCTAGCGAACTCGTTTGTTCTTCGACAAGAAGCACTTTGGGAATTCCTTTTACATTCGTAATTGAATGGAGCGTATTATTCTCGATATAGGCATCTTCATCCGCCACAATTTCAGCTTTATACACTTGCATACCAGTTTCTTGCACCGTATGTGAAAAACTAAAAGCATTCGTCCCTTTCTTTACAGCCACGTACTGTTTTATCACTTCTTTGTTATTTAATGAAATCCGAATCGTTGCATTTTGGACCACATCACTTGCAACAACAACGGAGAGATTCGCTTGCTCACCTTGATATAAAGATGGCGAAACAGATAAGTCCTGTAAAGAGATATCTTTTTTAGCTGGTATTTGCAACGGTACGATATCTAATTCAATTCCAGTTCTTTTGAGCAACTTTATTGTCTCTACTGCCGAACCCATTGTTTCATTCCCATCTGAAAACAACACAATTCTGCCGTGTTTGTCATCAGAAATAAACGAGGACGCAAAACGAAGACCTGATTCAATCGAAGTTTCCGTTTCATCCACCTCACCACTAAACTGGGAAATCACGGATTCTTTGTTCGTTAATGATTGCTCGGCTGCGACATCACCACCAAACGAAGCAATGGCAAATGAATCATCGATATTTTTCTGTTCCACACTCTTTTCTATCCAGGCAAGAAGATCAGATTCTGCCGTACTAACACTAGCTGATTGATCGGCTAAAAACACCACTGTTGTCCCTTTGATAGGTAGTAATAGCTGTGGAACCGTTAAGGCAAACACAATCAGAAAAAAAACAAGCGAACGAATGACCGTTACCACCACTTTTTCCGTTTGGGATGTTTTTTTATGACTCTTTTTCCAATACAAATAAATGAGATAGGCACAGGGAAGTAATAAAAGAAAGAAAATCGGATAGGTTACCTCAATACCCACGACGGTACACCTCCCATTCAAGCATCAACAAAAATAATGCCATACAAGCAAGCCAAAACCATAACTGATCATCCATTCTCTCTACTGTTTCTCCTGACTGGAGGGCGCTAGTATTATGTGTAAAGGAAGGTGCAACAGACTGTAAACTTTTTTCCCGTTCGTCTAATAAAACGGAAAAATAATAAGAATGTTCCCCCGAAACAGCCTCGTACACGCCTGGCTTAATGGGCGCCACAAAGCTCTCGTTAGCAAGATCTAACGTATTCAAATGTTGGCCATCCTCGGAAAAAATACTGACATCATTTTGTTCGTTATCTAAATTAAGCCATTTCTCTTCACTAGGCTGATAGTACCCCAAGAAATCCGATGCTTGAGTTAACCATTGATAACTGTTATACAAAAACAGTGGAAATCCAGGCTGTAATGGCCAATCTGTATCAGAAAGATCAAAGTTTAGAACAACAATCGGTTGACCACGATAGGTTCCTTTTTGAATTAACGGCTCCTTCCCACTCATTAAAACAGATGGCCACTCTCCATTAAGCGGAGAGGACGCAGATTCAATATAAATATTTTCACTATCCACATATGTAAGTAAAGCATCATTCGTTGCTTTTATGTTTTCCGTTACTTTCTGTTTCTTCTTCGCGTCACTGTTTATAAATAAGAGCGGAGATTGCCCAAATGTACTTAAATCCACAGCTTCTGCGATTACTACTCCATCATGCCCAATTTTCGCGGCATGATCAACTTGAACCACTTCTAGACCAATCGTTTTCAATCCAGCGATAAAGAAAGCATTGACATCACCAACAGCATACACCTTGTCATAGGATGAGGTTGGAATCGCCGTTAGCGTATTATCCGCTTCATAATCATCGTTTACAATGATTGATGCTTGATAAAACGGATGGAAAGGTAATCTTGGGATATCAATGGTCGCTTCGTCATTCGCTGCCACCTTCACATTCTTTGTCAAAAGGACTTTGTCACCCGTTGTGACTGTAAACTCTACTTGTTTCATTTGTCCCGTTTGATTACTCACTACGGCAACAGCAGAAATAGTTTCTTCCACCATAGCCGTTCCAAAAGAAAGCAAGGAAACATTATTCTGATGGCTGTTGTAATTATGTACGAAGACCGGGTCATCTTCAGGAAGTTTCGCTACATCCTCTTCAACAATATGGTCAGAAAAAAGATGAATGACTGAGTTTTTCGTTGTCGCTAGTGATTGTGCTAATGCAATGGATTTATCCATTGCATCATACTCATACGTGAGCTCAAGTCTTTGAATCGCTTTACGAACAACATTTGGATCTTGCTCATGATTCACCACAATGGTTGGCTTTGGTCCAGCTTGAATCACCGTCACCTCTTGATCGTCCATATCAGCAAGCAACTCAAGGATGTCAACTTTCGCCACTGACAAGCGATCCCCCTCTCCTTCTTTCGCACTCATCGTTGCTGACGTATCAACAACCAAAATGAGGTGATCACCAAGAAGCCCCTTTCCATACCAATACGGGCGGGTAAGTGCAAGCATGATGAGTACAAGTGCGAGTAACTGCAACCAAAAAAGCAAATGATGCTGCAATTTATGTAGCCATGGGGACGCCTGCCATTCATGCAACGCTTGTTCCCAAAGCATATTCGAGGAAATCGGCATCTGCTCATATTGCTTCCGAAAGAAATATAGTAAAATAAAAGCCCCAATGAAAAAACTTAAAAGAAAAAAGAACGGATTAGCAACAGACATCTTCTCACCTCACTTCATAAACCCTTGCTTCGGTAAATCCTGAAACAAAATCGTTTGAATGTCTTTTTCTCCGTTCATCAGCATGTACCTACAGCCCAATGTCTGACAAATCGCTTCAAGCTGTTGATTATGATGTTGCAGACGGCTTCGATAACTTTCAATAATAACAGGATTCATGCTCACGTTAATCGTTTGAGTTGATTCACTATCCACAAGCTTTACATCACCGTTATAGTTTGGCTGCATTTCTTCGGAGGATAGTAGCTGAAACAGCCACACCTCTTGTTTGATTGACCGTAACTTCTTCAATGTTGCGTTAACGCTATCTATTGGTTCTAATCCATCCGTAATCAAAATCGCCAGCTGCTGGTGCTTCACTATTTGCTGACTAACTTGTTCAAAAAAATGATGGGTACTGTTCCGTTCTTCTAAACTAGTAATCTCTTGAAAAATCCTCTTCCGATAGACTGCTCCTTTACGCCGAATAGAATGCATGTCATTAGTAGCAACGGGTACGAACGAGAGCCGATCTTCACTTGAAAGCACAACATAACTTAACGAAGCCGCGAGCATTCGTGCAAGTTCCCATTTTGAGGTGTACGTGCGCATGGATGAGCTCATATCCAGATATAGGGCAACGGACACTTCCTGTTCATCTAGAAATCGTTTAATATAGTGCTTTTGCGTTCGTCCGTACACATTCCAATCAATTTGCCGGACATCATCGCCTGGCTGATACATTCGAAAATCGGAAAATTCGAGCGATGAGCCGAACGCAGTAGATTGCCTTGATCCTTTATGTGAACCACGCTTCCGAGTCACTAGCTGCAATCGCTTCTTTTGCAATCTTTCCAAAAAAGCATACGACATCATGATGTAGCTAATCCTTTGTTTCGCTTATATGCCGCTTCAACAATTTCAGAAATGACCGTATCTACATGAATCCCGCTTGCTTCCGCTTCAAAATTTAGCAACAATCGATGACGCAACACAGGAAGGGCCGTTTGTTTAAGATCTCCAACCGAAATATGATAGCGTCCAGCAAATAGGGCTCTCGTCTTCGCCATTTTTATTAAGCTTTGCAAACCACGAGGCCCACTGCCAAATTGGATATACTTCTGCACCATCTCCGGTGCATCCTCTGCATCAGGATGCGTCATAGAAACGATATCAATCGCATAATCTAGCATTTCTTCTGAGACCAGCACTTCTTTCGCTAAATTTTGTAAAAATAACACTTCATCCATTGAAGCCATCTTTTCAATAGAAATTGTCTCCGTACCCGTTGTTCGCCTAATAATTTGTTTCAATTCTGCCTTTGAAGGGTACCCGACCATGATTTTGCAAATAAAACGATCCATTTGCGCTTCAGGAAGCGGATACGTTCCTTCTAAATCAATCGGATTTTGCGTCGCTAATACAAAAAATGGCCGCTGGAGCTGTCTCGTTTCACCCATAACCGTCACCGTATGCTCACCCATCGCTTCCAACAAGGCACTCTGCGTTTTCGGTGTAGCTCTGTTTATTTCATCCGCTAGCACAATATGCGAAAACAGCGGTCCTTCATGAAACGTAAACTGCTGTTTTCCAGCTTCATCAGGCTCAAGCAGCATTGTTCCTGTAATATCGGCTGGCATTAAATCTGGTGTAAATTGAATCCTTGAAAAACTCAAGTCCAAACTTTCCGAAATCGTGCGAACGAGCATCGTTTTCCCTAAACCAGGCAAACCTTCTAATAGCACATGTCCCCCAGAAAAAATACTCCAAAGTACTTGTTCGACCACTTCCTCTTGACCAACAATGAAACGACCAATCTCTTGCTTGACCTTTTCAATGAGGTTTTGAGCTTGTATAAATTGTTGTTCCTTTTCCGACATCCTTCCACTACCTTTCTGGATCGAGTTGTTCATAATACTCTTTAACAATATTCGTTAGGTCTGCTGGTAATCTAAGACGCTCCGTACTTTCTCGATAGGATTGGCCATATTGCTCATATACTTCCTCATAATCACGCAAGCTTCCCTTTAAAACAGGGGCACCTTCGGCCGTTTGCTGCTGACTGCTTCCTTCACCAAGTTCCCCGCTATCATTTTCCCTATTTTCTTGTCCTTCTGTTACTTCAGGAATTGTTAACATTTCCCGTGATCCTTGACCAAATCCACCTGACGTACCTCCTTGACCTGCTCCTTGACCATTGCCTATACCAGAACCTGTCCCTGTTCCGGGTGAAGAACCTGTTCCTGTACCACCACTTCCACCTTGACCTGACTGGCCATTTTGTCCATTCCCTTGTCCTTGATTCGACTTTTGATTCGATGAAGGATTCGGAGTTAGTGATGATGGATTTTGATTATTCCCAGATGAAACACCTAGCTTTGTTGGCATTCCATTGTCACTCAGTTGCCTTTGTACTTGTTGACTGACTTGTTGGATTTGCCCACTTGCCTGAGCCAACTGTTGGGACAGTTCTCCTGATTGCAGAGCTGTTTTTAATTGCTCAACAAGAGCTTGAAGCTGTTCCTCTGTTAGCTGCTCTTGCTGTTTCATTAATTGAGCTAACGCCTCTTGCTGTTTATTCGTTAATTGCTTCCAATCTTGATTGAGCCTTTGCAGCTCTTGCTCTAATTTTTCAAGATCCCGTTGTTCTAGCAGCTTAGCTAACTCCTTTAAGCCAGCGTTATTTGCTTGTTGCTGCCACTCTGCTAGCTGATGCTGCTTTTCCTTTTGCTTCATCACTTGTAAATCTAATTGCTTTGTTATTTTCTCTAATTCCTTGAGTGCTTGTGCTGGCTCTTTTACGTCAGCCAGCCTTTTCTCTGCCTCTTCCAACGCTTTCTTAGCTACAGGATCTTTGGTTTCCTTGATTTTTTCTTTCATCTCTTTTTCTATCTCATCCATCATCTTGGCTACTTTCTCCTCTTTCTTTGCCTCATGCATCGCTTCACTCGGAAACAAAGCTGAAAGTGTCGCCACTCCTCCAAGCAGAAAAGCAGCAACAAGCCATTTCGGATATAAGACTTTCTTTTTCCGTTTCCATACATCTTGTTCATGAATCTTCATGTGGCGAACCGCATCCCGGAGCTGTAATCTCTCCAATTCTCCTTCCTGCTGTAAAAAAGATAACGCAGTAATCACACGATCTTCTGGTACATATTGATTAAATACAAGCGAAGCCGTCTTTATTGACGGCCGCCTTAAACAAACACGATAGACACTGATAATACCAAGCACGAGCCATCCGATGAGTAAGAACCGAAGCACAAATGGAAAAACAATCATTCTTGCTAACAGATTTAACACCACCGCCCAAACACTGGCCCCCAGCAGGAAAAGCTGTCCCTCCTTCCACAATAGGAGCCAAAACAGCTGACGTTGCACCGGCTTGACTAACCCAATAAATTGTTTACTCTCTTTCATCACGACGCCCCTCACTTCCTCGCTTTCATTTTTGGGCGAAGCTTTCTGACACTAAACAGGACAGCTATTATAAAAATAAGAGTATACAAAATGAGATGTGCTGCCCAAAGTGGGAAAGAGACTCCGGACATTCGTCCAATTTCCTCAGCAATCGTCGGTTCAAATAAATTCACAAGGATAATGGGTGTATTAAACATCGAGAATAGATAGACGAATATGTTTGTAGTCGATGCGCCTGTTTGGCCCATTTGTGTTACATTTGTGGCAATGAGCGCCAAAAATCCTGTTCCCCCAACTAAAAATAACATCACACCATAAGTCGTCACCATCGCCGCAATCGTTTTTCGAATAAACGTGGAAAACATGACACCAAGGCTCCCGAATACAAACACTGTAAAAATACTAAACCCAAACACCGTTAAAAGCTCGACAGGTGAAATTCCTCCGTATAAAAAGACAATGCTATACAAAGGTAGGCTCGCAATCATTAATAACAGTAGATAAGCAACTGATGAAACAAGCTTACCGATAATAATGCTAGTTGAGCTTTGCGTCGTTGTTAATAACATGTTCAATGTTTGTCGCTCACGTTCACTGCTAATCACACCAGCAGTCAAGCCTGGCGTAATAAATACAATAAGGGCGAGCTGTAATACGGAAAGAACCATAAACATCATCCGACTATCTTCTGGATTCACTCCACCCATACTACTCAGCTGCCCAACAAAAATAATCCCTAGGACGATAATACCTATCGCTAACACGTAAAAAAGGACGCCTAGAAAGCTTTTGAATGAGCGAAAACGCAGCTTAAATTCTTTATTTAATACGGGATTCATGAGCGTACGCTTCATTATTACTCTACCCCTTTCGTAATTTCCATAAATACATCCTCTAAGTCGGTTTCAATCTCAGCAAAGCTCACAATAGGAAGATCTTGAACGATACATGCCTTTAATAACTGCTGCTGGGCACCTCGGTCGCCCCGAAACAAGAACTGAATGCTCTCACTATCCTCGTCTTGCTGAATTTCACTGATATCCGGATGATCCTCAAAAAAACGAATAGCTCGCTCGATATCACGATGAACTTTGACCACAATACTTTTTGCCCCTTGTAGCTTTTCTTGGATTTCAGCAACAGATCCTTGCGCTTTTAACCTACCTTGGTCAATAATTCCGATCACATCACACATTTCAGCAAGCTCTGGTAAAATATGTGAAGAAATCAAAATCGTTTTTCCCATATGCTTCAATTCTTTTAAAATCTCACGCATTTCCACGCGTGCTCTCGGGTCTAATCCTGATGCTGGCTCATCTAGGATAAGAACCTCCGGATCGTGAATTAAACTTCTCGCCAAGCAAAGCCGCTGCTTCATCCCTCGTGAGAGAAGATCCACATATGAATCCCGTTTATCAGATAAATTCACGAGCTCTAACAGCTGTGGAATTAATTTTTTTCGTTCATCAATCGAAATTCCATAGCTGGCACCGTAAAAATCTAAATATTCCTCTGCCTTCAATTGATCATAAACGCCAAAGAAATCAGGCATATAACCAATTTGCTCACGAACCTTCTTAGGATCCTTTACAACATTGTAACCATTCACGAATGCTGTACCAGACGTCGGAGCCAATAAGGTTGCCAAAATAGAGAAAGTAGTAGATTTTCCTGCACCATTTTGCCCGACAAAACCAAACACCGTGCCTTCCTCAATCTGTAAATCTAAATGGTCAAGCGCTGTAAATTTTCCGTATTGTTTTGTTAATCCGATTATTTCAATCATGGTTTAACCACCCCATCAACCGTAATGGCTGGTAATCGATTCTCTGCACCATTCGGATCATTTTGTTTAATCAGCTTCACCTTTATTTCTCCATCTTGAGAAACATACGAACTAATTTCTTTGCTTCCTTCAAATGTAGTCGTCCTCTCTCCCTCTTTAACAGCTTCATATTTTCTCGTTTTTACATTAAACAGCTCATATTTCAAGTTTGAATCATTCCACGTAATCGTCATTTTCTTAGCGGTAAAAGACGAATCCCTTATTACGGCTGGTATTTGACTGCTCGCTTCATACTCACCTACTTCAAACCAATAGGTCAGAGAATTGCCTGTATGCTGAATTTTTTCAAAGCTACCATTCGCCACATTGATTCCCCATTGGAACATTTCTTTTGACAGACTGACATTCCCTTTTAAAGATACAGCAGGCTCAAAAGATTGGAACAGGAGATTATTGTTGTTTTGTTCCATTTCCCCGTTTTCTAGTTTCAACTCCGATACTTTGTCATTTGTTAAGCCGATAATAACAGGAGCATTTTCCGTTGTTTGTTCAGTAAAGAAATACTGCCCCGTTAGATAGAGCAACTGATCGTTGCGGACTTTATGTAAATTTACTTTTTGTCCTGGATTCCAGGACTGCATCCCTGGTATGGAACTAATAGATGGTCCCATTAATAAATCACTTTTAATATTTTGCTTAACTTGTAGTGTCTCCCCTTGCTTTAATTCACCAAACTCCCATTTCTGATTCCCAGAAATAATCATAATATTCTCAAAGTGGTAAGGAAAATCATTTATAATAGTTCCAACCAATTCTTTGTTTTCTACTTTCAGGTTGGCGGTAAACTGACCTACCTGCTTTTGATTTACTCTACCAATAATCGAACGCGTTGACCAATACTCCACATTTGGAAACTCAACAGCTATTTGTGTTGCTTTTTCTTCAACAACTGGTGACCTTCTCGGATTACTAGAGAACGCTTCCGCTTCAAACGGCAGAATAATCCATTCATTTTTTGGAACCGATAGCTGATAATCGCCACCCTTATTCGAAAGCAAAACATCTGATTGAATACCTGTTACATGACCATTTTTCACTTGATAGATACCTAGCTGATTTAATTGTGGCTTTGCGATACGATCCTTCGCACCTAATGCAAAAATAGCGATGGAACTAATAACCGCCACTATCGGAATAATCCACCAAGCATACTCCCGCTTATCCCATTTTTTCAACACAACATATAAAATTGGAATCAAAATAAGTACATATCCCACTAACAATAAGAGTAATTGACCAATAGAAAAGTTTGTATGTTCAAAGATCTTGTTCGGTTCAATCATTTCCCATTCTAAATTATTTAATAGATAATCCATTTGAGTAAGCTGACTATTCGTTGTTGGAGACAATATAGCTGTATGAAACCAAGCTCCATACTCGCTCCAAGAAGCGAGCGGTTCATCACCAAGCGAAAAACTCGTTTGGATAATCGTCCCGTTTCCATACTCCTTTTTAATCACCGCTGGCCCGGTATCACCTTTGATAACCACCTCAGCTTGCTGATCAACCTCACCAATAAAAGCAGGCAGCTTTGAAAAGCTAGGTGCATCCTTAATCGTCGCAAAAAAAGAGCGGTCTAAGCTCACTTCTTTATTGAACTTCATTGGCAATGACTCATAAAGAGAGCCATATTGTTGACTCATATTTGGTGTGGCACCTGCAATCAGAATTCCCCCAGCTTGAATCCAATCGTCAATTGCTTTTTGCTGTTGTGTTTCAAGCATGGACAGTGAAAACTCATCGACAATTAAATAATTTAATACGTCATATCCACTTGCCTGATTTGGTAAGTCCACTTTGGACAAATCAATCATCTGTGTAGCAGACGAAGATGAAACACGCAGTTCCTTTAACCGGTCATAATTTTCACTTAAAACGCCAATCATCACCTCACCATAATCAACAAATTTCGGTGCTAATACTTGCGGACCTGTATAGGCCACTTCTTTTCCTTTTTTCCAATCGCCATCATATAAATGAATCGTTTTTTTAATAGGCGAAGGCGAAGAGTACTCATCTGTATAGCCTGGTAAAATCACGGAATACGTTTTAGAACTTCCCTTGGGCAAGTCGACTTTAATAGCTTTTGAGCCACCATAATTATAATTCGCCTGAAATTGAAGCAATAGCGTTCCACTAAACGCTTCTCCCTTATTTTCCATCTCTATTTTCACTGGTAATGCCGACGAACGCTTGGCATACCCTCCTACCCCTTCGTCAATAGATATCCTAATCTTCGCTTCCTCAGCTACAGCTAGAAAAGGATAGGTGACGAACACAACTAGAAACACAAGCCAAGCTGCTATTGGACGCAAATAGTTTAGCAAACGAAATTCCCCCTTTTTCTTCTTTACATAATGACATGATGACAGACACAATCCTTTTACAAGAACATTAAATCCGCGCGATCATTTTGTCGAATATGCAATAAACTTTAGAGATTATGTAATATTTTATAATTCGATAAAAAAGTGGAAAACTCCTTTAAAAAGATAAAAAGACTACCCATCAGTCAATCCATTTGACCCATGGGTAGCCTTTTTTCGACTCATTCCTCTTCAATTAAATCAGCAAATAGTCCATAAACATATTTTTCAGCATCGAATTCTTGCAAATCATCCATTTTTTCTCCGAGTCCTACGAACTTAACAGGAATGTGTAATTCATTTCGAATCGCTAGCACAATTCCACCTTTTGCCGTTCCATCGAGCTTTGTTAGGACAATCCCTGATACATTTGTTGCTTCTTTAAACGTTTTCGCTTGAATCAACGCATTTTGACCAGTCGTTGCATCTAGCACGAGCAACACTTCATGTGGAGCCCCCGGTACTTCTCGTTCAATGACTCGTTTTACTTTTTCTAATTCTTTCATCAAGTTGACTTTATTCTGCAGTCGACCTGCTGTGTCACATATCAAAATATCAACCTGACGGGCTTTTGCTGCTTGGATAGCATCAAACATAACGGCTGCTGGGTCTGAGCCCTCTCCTTGCTTGATGACATCAACACCGACACGCTCGCCCCAAACCTCTAGCTGGTCGATGGCCCCTGCCCGAAATGTATCTCCTGCAGCTAATACAACGGATTTTCCCTCTGTTTTAAACTTATGAGCTAATTTACCAATCGTCGTTGTTTTCCCAACACCATTCACACCAACAAATAAAATAACCGTTAAACCGTCATTTTGAATGTTTAACTGTGCCGTTTCTTCCTCGCCACTTTGATAAATCTCTACTAATTTCTCAGAAATAACCGCCTGTACATCCTTCGTATCCGATATATTACGACGCTTTACTTCCATTTTTAATTCATCAATTAGCTCCATAACCGTTTCAAAGCCAACATCCGCTTGAATTAAAATTTCCTCAAGCTCTTCAAAGAAATCCTCATCGACTTTACGATAACGTGCTACAAGTTCATTTACACGACTGGAAAAGGAATCACGCGTTTTTGCCAACCCTTGTTTAAACTTTTGACCAATCGATATTTGTTCTACCCTTTGTTCTTGCTGCTCACTTATTTGCTCACTTGCTTGTTCATCATTTTTAGTACTAACAAACTTTTCCTTCAACTTCTTAAAAAAACTCATTGTCCCACTTCCTTCATTTTGCTTCTGCTAAACTTCCTGTCTCCTCCATTCGAACGGAAACAAGTCTTGACACACCAGACTCTTGCATCGTAATCCCATACAACACGTCTGCTCCTTCCATCGTTCCTTTACGATGGGTAATAACGATAAATTGAGTTTCTTTACTAAATTCTTTTAAAAATTGGCTAAAACGAAACACATTGGCTTCATCAAGAGCCGCTTCCACTTCATCCAGTACACAAAATGGTACAGGGCGGACTTTTAAAATAGAAAACAACAAAGCAATGGCTGTTAACGCTCGTTCTCCACCAGATAGTAAGCTTAAATTTTGCAATTTCTTACCTGGAGGCTGAGCCACAATGTCTATTCCTGTTTGCAGTAAATCTAGTGGGTCTGTTAGTTTTAATTCAGCTCGTCCTCCGCCAAATAGAGCTTTAAATACCGTTTCAAACTGATCACGAATCGCATAGAAAGTCTCTGCAAAGCGTCGAACCATTTCTTCATCCATCTCACTAATAACTTGAAATAATGTATCTTTCGCTTGCTGTAAATCACTTTTTTGGGTTAATAAAAATTCATAGCGTTCTGATACACGTTCATATTCGTCAATAGCTCCTAAATTAACCGTTCCTAATTCATCAATCGCTAATTTAATCAGCTTCACTTGCCTTGATGCTTCTTCCACCGGAAGTGTTAATGGATATTTCTCTTTTGCCGCTTCAAAACTTAAGAAGTAATCCTCGCTGAGCGTAGTAAGCCTGTTCTCTAGCTCCACATCTAGCCGATTCACTTTTACTTCTTCATCTTTAATCACTTCAACAAAGCCTTTATACTGGCGATTGCTTTCTTTTAAATCTAACTCAATCGCTTCAAGCTCCGTTTGCAAACTCGCCTTATCTTGACGCAAGCTAGACATTTTTTCAATCGTATCATTTTTTAGTATGAGCTTTTGTTGAGCCTGATCTACTAACTGCTCTTCACCACTTGAACTATCATTCATTTCATTTTCCAAGAATGACAAATCCTCTTCATATACCGTTAATTTATCTTGGGTCACTGCCCACTCTTCGTTAAGGCGCTGTAGATTTTCTCTTTGATTGCGAAGTTTTTCTCGCTTGGAGGCCAATGATACTTTTAGTTCATTTGTTGTTTCTACCAATGACTCCTTAGAAGATGCTTGCGTTTGCTTTTGTTCTGTCAAATTAGCAATCGTTCGGTCTAACTTGTTAATTTCAATAGAACATTGAGCCAAAATCTCCTCTATTTCTTCTAAACGAGACTTTCTTTGCTGCTGTTCTTCCATTAATTGTTTTTTATCTAAATCATAGAGATGAAGGCGGTCATTGATTGTCTTTTCTTGCAGTTCATTTTCGCGAAATTCATTCTTTACTGATTGCTCTTTCTCACGTAATGAATCCCCTAATTGTCTCATTTCAATAAGCTTCTCTTCTTGTTCGCTAATATCAACTTTTGCTTGACGCACTTGTTTTTCAAGCTGATTGGTTTTCCTTTCCATACCATTCAGCTTATTTTTCAACTCATCTAGCTCCACTTTTCTTGATAGCAACGAAGACGCTTTTTGCTTAGAAGCACCACCTGTCATTGAGCCTCCTGGGTTTACTACATCCCCCTCAAGCGTAACAAAGCGATAGCGATGCCCGACCAATTTTGCAAGCTCATTCGCTCCTTTTAAATCACTCGTAATGACCACAGTTCCCAATAAATTGAGCGCCACCTGTGCATATGTAACTTCATATTGAATTAATTCAGCCGCTGTACCAAGATAAGCCGGATGACTTTGCATAAGTTTAAGATGTGATTGTGGAATTTCTCTTCCTTTAATGACTGGTAGTGGTAAAAAGGTAGCTCGTCCATGACCATTTTTCTTTAAAAAGCTAATTGCCTGCCGAGCATGTTCTTCTTGTTGTACCACAATATGCTGCGTAGCCGCTCCCAGAGCTGTTTCAACTGCTGTTTGATAGTCCTTTGGTACTTTAATAAGCTCAGCCACTGCCCCTTCAATCCCCAGCAACGATTGTTTTGCTTTAAGCACCTCTTTTACGCCCTGAAAGAATCCTGCATAATCTTCTTCCATTTCTTCCAACAGTTCTTTGCGAGACTTTGCTTGTTGCAAAAACTGATAGGTCTTATAGAGCATCGTTTCTTGTTTCTGATAATACTTTTTAGCAGCTTCAACTCGTTGCTCAAAAGTACGAAAATGCTGCACATGAGCTTCAAATTCGCTTGTAAGTTCACGTAATACTTGTTCATATTGCTGTTTTTTCTCAATCATCGACATTCGCTCAGTCAAATACTTAGCATTATCCTGATCTAACCTTGTGCTTTTATGATTATGTTGTTCAAGCTGCTGAGCTAAATATTGTTTTTCATTTTTAGCGGTAGCTTGCTTATTTAACCATTCAATATAGTCGCTTTTATGAAGTTCAATTGTTTCTTCAACATCCGTATTAAGCAAACTAAGCATTTTTTGTTTTTCTTGTAAAAGCAGTTGTAAGTCCTTTACTTCTGTTTCCAAACTCCCAACGAGATTCGTTTGCTCTTCTTTTTCTACTTCTAATCGTGCTACTAACTCTTTGGCTTCAGCAATCGATTTTTCAAGCTGAGCTTTATTTTGAGTAGCATTTTTTTTACGTTCTTTTAGTACTTCTTTACGGCCTTCTAACTTTTCTAAATCCTGACTAGCTGTGAGAAGAACTTCTTGTAGCGTATGAATGGCCCTGTCTAAATTCGCCATTTTTTGACGAAGTTCCTGTAGCATCGTTTCCTTCTGCACTAATTCACTCGCCATGCTTTGTTCTTTCGCTCTATGCTCTTCAAGCTCATTGGACAACCTTTCCCATTTGCTATGAAGTTCTTCAATTTCGCATACCGTCAAGCTAACTTCAAATTGTTCCAGTTCTTCTTTCTTTGCTAAAAACTCTTTGGCAAGAGATGATTGAATCTTTAATGGTTCCACTTGCCCTTCCAACTCAAATAAAATGTCTTGAACACGATTTAAATTCTCTTGTGCTTCAGTCAGTTTCTGTTCCGCTTTCTTTTTGCGCGTCTTATATTTTAAAACGCTTGCTGCTTCCTCGAAGATTCCTCTTCTTTCTTCAGCTTTGCTGCTTAAAATCTCTTCTACTTTTCCTTGGCTAATAATTGAAAATGCTTCACGACCTAGCCCGGAATCCATAAATAACTCCACAATATCTTTCAAACGGCAAGCTCCGTTATTAATAAAAAATTCACTATCGCCTGAACGATACACTCTTCTAGTGACACTGACTTCATGAAAGTCTATCGGTAGAGTATTTGATGCATTATCAAGGGTTAAAGAAACTTCAGCGACATTCAAAGGCTTTCTTGAATCACTGCCGGAGAAGATGATATCTTCCATTTTCGTTCCACGCAGTGATTTGGCTGACTGCTCACCCAGCACCCAGCGGATTGCGTCCGTAACATTGCTTTTTCCACTACCATTTGGACCCACTACGGCCGTTACACCTGGCACAAAGTCGATTGAAATTTTTTCTGCGAAAGACTTAAATCCTACAACGTCCAAGCGTTTGAGGAACATGGTTTCTCCCCCTTACCCATTACTTTTGTTTTATTTCACGTAACGCCAGCTCTGCAGCTCGCTGTTCTGCTTCCTTTTTGGACCTTCCAATTCCAGTTCCAAGTGTTTCTCCATTTAACAATACAGTTGAAACAAATTCACGATTATGGGCTGGCCCTTTTTCTTGTAGAATTTTATATTGAAGCGTGCCACAATTATCACGTTGAATCAACTCTTGAAGCTGACTCTTAAAATCCATCACATGAGAAAAAGCACCCTCGTCTATTCTCGGAAAAACGACTTTTCTTAAAAATTGAACGACAGACTCTAACCCCGCATCTAAATAAAGAGCTCCAATAAAAGATTCAAAAACATCAGCTAGCATGGCTGGTCGCTCTCTGCCACCTGTCATTTCTTCTCCTTTTCCGAGCAATACAAACTCACCAAAAGATAATTGATTAGCAAATACCACGAGCGAAGGTTCACATACGATCGCTGCTCGAAGCTTTGTCAATTCTCCTTCACTCATCATTGGATACTTTTCAAATAAATAGTTAGAAACGGTCAATTCTAATACAGCGTCTCCTAAAAATTCAAGCCTTTCATTATCTTCATAAGGCTTACGGCGATGCTCATTCACATAAGATGAATGAGTAAAAGCTTGTTTTAACAATTTGTCATTTCGAAAATGGATGCCTAAGCGATCCTGGAGCTGGTTAAATTTTTGCTCCTTCATTGATGGTTGACGATTATATCCGTTCTTGCGCATTTAATAAAACCCTCCACAACGGTTAAAAAGCTTATTTCTTAGTTATTTATGAAACAATAGACATGCTTAAGCAATGCTCTACTACCCATCATACCTAAATGCGACCATAAGAGAAAGCCCCGTTTAAAAAAAACGGAGCTTTCAACTTTGAGAGCATTTAATTACAATACACTCTGTATGTAATTCACAGCATCTCCAACTGTGACAATTTTTTCCGCATCATCATCGGAAATTTCCATATCAAATTCGTCTTCAAGTTCCATAACAAGTTCCACTACATCTAGGGAATCTGCACCAAGATCTTCTTTGAATGAAGCTTCAAGTTTCACTTGTGATTCTTCAACATTCAAACGATCTATCACGATTTTAGTTACTCTTTCTAATACGTCTGCCACTGCATTCACCTCCTTCAAAACATTAAGTAGTGACTTGATTAGTTTATTACATCACCATACCGCCGTCAACATGAAGTGTTTGACCAGTCATATATCGGCTTGCATCAGATGCTAGAAAAGCAGCAACTGCAGCGATATCTTTTGGGTCACCAAAACGAGCAAGTGGAATCTGTTGCAGCATAAGTCGTTGTGTTTCTTCATTTAGCTCATCCGTCATATCCGTTGAAATAAAGCCTGGTGCAATGGCATTTACCGTTATACCGCGTGATGCAAGCTCTTTAGCTGCTGTTTTGGTCAATCCAATAACGCCTGCTTTTGCGGCCACATAATTCGCTTGACCTGCATTTCCGCAAACACCAACAATCGAGGCGATATTAATAATACGTCCACTGCGTTGCTTCATCATTTGTCTAGTTACAGCCTTCGTACATAAAAACACGCCTTTTAAATTCGTATTCATGACGTCATCCCATTCGGACTCCTTCATACGCATTAATAAATTATCACGTGTGATTCCAGCATTATTGACTAAAATATCTAATTTTCCAAAATGTTCAATCGTCGCTTTCACCATTTCAGAAACTTGTTCGCTATTTGCTACATCACATTGAATCGCAATCGCATCTTGACCAAGCTCTTTAATGGCAGCTACCACTTCATTTGCTTTTGCCTCACTACCTGCATAATTGACAGCAACATCCGCACCCAGACGCGCAAACTCAAGGGCAATTTCACGCCCAATTCCTCGGGAAGCCCCTGTTACAAGCACTTTTTTACCTTGCAGTGTCATTGTCCTGCCTCCTTTAACGCTTCGACTGTTTTCGCTAAACTTTCTAAATCAGAAACATTGTAAAGCTTGACAGAACGATCAATTTTTTTAATTAAACCACTCAATACTTTTCCTGGTCCTACTTCCACAAACGTATCTACCCCTAATGAAAGTAATGTTTTCACACTATCTTCCCACAATACTGGTGAATAGAGCTGTTCGATTAATTTTTCTTTAATGTCTTCTGGTTCACTAATTGGCTCCGCTGTTACATTAGAAATAACAGGAATGCTCGCTCCAACAATATTCACTTCATTTAGCACTTCGTTTAGTTTTTCAGCAGCTGGCTTCATAAGCGCTGAATGGAAAGGACCACTCACTTCTAATGGAAGTGCACGCTTAGCCCCCTTTTCCTTCACTTGCACCATCGCCTGGCTCACGCCTTCACGCGTACCAGAAATGACAATTTGACCTGGACAATTAATATTAGCTAATTGAACCGTCTCACCTG
Source organism: uncultured Bacillaceae bacterium (assembly GCA_963790055.1). Taxonomy (GTDB): domain Bacteria; phylum Bacillota; class Bacilli; order Bacillales; family DSM-1321; genus Peribacillus. Next base: position 331,309 of record CAWBND010000008.1, on the reverse strand, counting down.
AAGCTGTAATGTCTGCTGTCACTTCTGCAAGCAATTCGCGGTCCATACCTAAAATAGCCGCCATAGATCCTTGCTTGTTCGGTACCGCCGCTTCCATAAATTCGCCACGTTTACGAACCGTATACACTGCATCTTCAAAGCTAATAGCTCCAGCGGCTGCTAAAGCCGTATATTCCCCTAAGCTATGTCCTGCCGTATAATCTGGTGTAATTCCTGCTTCCATTAGTGCCGTAAAAAAGGCATAACTTGTCGTTAAAAGTGCCGGTTGTGCATTGTATGTAATCGTTAATTCTTCTTGAGGACCATTAAAAATAAGATTAGATAAAGCAACGTTTAACTTTTGATCGGCCGTTTGAAACGATTGTTTTACTTGTTCATTTGCTTCAAATAAATCTTGTCCCATTCCTACGATTTGTGAACCTTGTCCTGGAAAGACAAAAGCTATTTTACCCATGCTTTATTCCCCTTACTTCATATTAATTTTTTCAATAGTTTCCGCAACGGTCTTAATCACATCGTGCGAAATCATATCTCTCGTTTGACGAATTGCATTATAAATTGCATTTGCATCAGAAGAACCGTGAGCTTTAATGACAGGTGATTTTAACCCAAAAAGACCTGCCCCACCATACTCTGAATAATCCATTTGATGCTTAATCACTTTAAATTCGGGCTTTAACAAAGCTGCTGCGAGTTTACTTTTCAAGTTACTCAACAACGTTGTTTTCAGCATGTTAAAAACACTCATTGCGGTCCCTTCGATTGCTTTTAAAACCATGTTGCCTGTAAACCCATCCGTTACCACAACATCAGCCACACCATTTAATAATTCACGCGCCTCGACATTCCCGATAAAATAGATATCTCCAGATTGCTCTAGCAATCCAAACGCGTCCTTCGTTAATTCATTGCCTTTTTTAGCTTCAGTGCCTATGTTTAATAATCCAACGCGAGGTTTCTCGATCCCCCGAACCTTTTGAGCGTATACAGATCCCATAATTGCAAATTGAAGCAAGTGCTCAGGCTTAGCATCTGAATTGGCCCCCACGTCTAAGAAAATAAAACCTTTACCATCAATGGTCGGCATCGTGGGTGTTAAAGCAGGACGCTCAATGCCGTCAATACGACCGACGACAAACAATCCGGATGCCATTAAGGCTCCTGTATTGCCAGATGAAATACAGGCATCCGCCTTTCCATCTGCTACTTGCTGCGCGGCTAGTACCATCGAAGCTGTTTTTTTACGTCGTACAGCTCGTACAGGTTCATCCGTACTTAAAATTTCTTCTTCTGTATGTATAATCGTAATTCGTTGATCATTTGTTAAAAATGGTCTAATCTTCTCTTCATTTCCAACTAAAATGATTTCAACATCTGAAAAAGCCTCAATCGCTTTCATAGCACCTAATACTTGCTCTTTAGGGGCGTTGTCTCCTCCCATTGCGTCTAACGCGATTTTCATCTTTTTTCATCCTCCAACTCACTATGAGCGATACATTTCAAATCTACCTTTAAAAACTAGTTCATTTCCAACATAGCTGTTTACTTCCACACTAGAACGACCCGTTTCAGCATTGTTTCGTCCCACCTTTGCTTTTGCAACAACACGTTCATGTACTTTCACTGGACGTGTAAACAAAATAGAAGCCTTAGCCGTTAAGGCTAATTCATCATTAATGAGCGCAACAGCTAAAGAATTCGCTTGAGCAAATAAATGATGTCCCCTAGCAATGCCATTTCGGCTAAATACATGTTCTTCTTTTATGTCCAGGATGGAAATCGCATTTTCATCCAAATTAATATCAATTACTTCTCCAATGATTTCGTCCAAAGGCAACGCTCGCACTTCGTCAGTGAATTTTTTCTCTGCCACATTCTTAATACGTTCACGCAGTTCAGGAATCGATAATTCAAGACGATCAAGTCGTATCGTTTGGACGCTCACTGAAAACTTCTCAGCCAGCTCTTCATCCGTGACAAAAGGATTCTCTTTTATCGTTTCGACTAATAATTGCTGGCGCTCCTTCTTACTTTTCCTCATATATGAAGGTCACCATCCAAAGTATTAAGACTAGGTACTAATAGTAGTATATAAGGTATAATAGCAGATTGCAACCCTTCTGTGAAGCTATCCTTTATTTTCTGCCTTAATCAAGTTTCTCTCCTGCCAATACGCCCGTTTGCTCTAAAAAGGTACGCAATGGCTCATATTCTTTCATTTGCCAAAAGCTTTGTGAGGCAATCAATTTCGCGGCATCCTCGCGTGCCACCTCTAACGTTCGATAATCATGAACCATATCGGCTACTTTAAATTCAGGAAGTCCACTTTGCTTTTTACCAAAAAAGTCCCCTGGTCCACGCAGCTCTAAGTCTTTTTCAGAAAGCACGAAGCCATCATTGGTGTCAGTCATAATTTTCATTCGTTCTTTGCCAACCTCCGTTTTCGGATCAGCAAGCAAAATACAATAAGATTGATTGCTTCCGCGCCCGACTCGACCACGCAACTGATGCAATTGGGAAAGCCCAAAACGTTCTGCGTCATAAATGACCATCACTGTGGCATTTGGAACGTTGACCCCGACTTCAACAACCGTTGTCGATACTAAAATTCGGACCTCATTACGGCTAAATTGCTTCATCACTTCTTCTTTCTCATCAGCGTTCAGACGTCCATGCATTAATCCAACCTTAAAGCGAGTCGAGTAATAGGTTGTCAACATACTATGAACATCTAACACATTTTGCAAGGAATCAAGCTTTTCCGACTCTTCAATAAGGGGGCAGATTACATAAGCTTGACGTCCTTGACGCAGCTCTTTCTCCATAAAAACAAGAATTCGGTCAAGCATTCCATGCTTTGCCCAATAGGTTTCAATCGTTTTTCGTCCAGCAGGTAATTCATCAATAATGGACACATCCATTTCGCCAAAAACCGTAATCGCGAGTGTCCTTGGTATCGGTGTAGCTGTCATAAATAATACATCAGGATGCTGCCCTTTCTCACGTAATACTCGACGCTGCTCTACACCAAACCGATGCTGCTCATCCGTAATAACCAAACCGAGATTATGAAAATTAACTTCATCTTGAATTAGCGCATGCGTTCCAATTAACACATCGATTTCTCCAGCCGCTAATGCTTGTAAAAGCTCTCGACGTTTCTTTCCTTTGATTGAGCTGGTTAATAACGCTATTTTTAGGCCAACCGGCTCTAACATTGCGGAAAGGGACTCCGCATGTTGCTCTGCTAAAATTTCCGTTGGAACCATTAAGGCCCCTTGAAAACCGGCCGACACAGTGGCAAACAAACTAATTGCTGCTACTACCGTTTTCCCTGATCCAACATCACCTTGGAGCAAACGATTCATCCGAAACGGTGACTTCATATCGGTTAAAATCTCTTCAACAACTCGTTGCTGTGCTTTCGTTAATGGAAAAGGTAAGGTCTGGGTAAAATCATCCACCTTTCCCCCATCAAACGTTTGACCGATTCCCTTTGACTGTTCTCTTTGAATTTTTCGTAACGCCTGCATCTTCAGTTGAAACAACAAAAATTCTTCATACACGATGCGTCTTCTTGCCTGCTTCACTAGATTGGCTGACGCGGGAAAGTGCATCGTTTTTAACGCCTCTTTTCGGGGCATTAACTTATATCGTGTTAATAGCTGAGGTGGTAGATTTTCTTCAATCCATTCACCATATTGATTAAATGCATGCCCCATTAATCGACGCATGTTTTTAACACTTATGTTTCCCCGAACCGAATAAACCGGTTCAAACTCTTTATCTAAATGATTTGGACCAATATGGCACTCTGATCCTGTAATCGTTTGGCGGTGGCGATCCCACTTACCGGTAACCGTAACCTGCCCTCCCATTTCAAGCTTAGATTTTAAATAAGGTTGATTAAAAAATATAACGTTAATCAAATAGCGTCCTGTTAGCACTTTAAAGGTGAGCCGCGATTTTTTTTTCCCATAATAACTAAGAAGAGGTGCGCTATGAACCGTACCTTCAATCGTTACCCGCTCCTCATGTTCAACTGTTTCCAAATCCTTCAAGCGATAATCTTCATAGCGATAGGGGAGATGTTCTAATAGGTCAAAGACAGTGTCAATTCCCATCTCATTTAGAGTTGCTGCCGTTTCAGCCCCAACTCCTTTGATATTTATCACCGGTTCTAATAATCCGTTCATTTTCATCTTCCTTTTTTAAAAACAATTACTGCCTATCCTTCAACAATTTGAGTGAATTAAATCCTATTCATAGTAAAATACAAAATTAAACTGCATAGCCTAATGACGTATGCAGTTTATTGTGATGGATCACCTTTAGTTTCAATCCGAAAGGACTCTATTCTAGATCAAAGTCCTTTCACATGGAATCACTATTCTATTCAATTGAAAAAATAAAGGAGTATAATGACTGCTTCCCATTATGCACTTCTACTTCAACATCCTCAAAAGCCTCTTCACAAAATGCAACAAGGTTTTCCACTTCTCCGTCGGTTATATCTTCACCATACAAAATGGTTAAAATTTCGTCCTCTTCCCGCACCATTTCTGTTAAAAGATCCTTTGCCGCTTGAAGCTTGTTTTTATTAAGCACCTTAATCTTACCCTCTTGCAGCCCCATAAAATCGCCATTTTCAATCGTAAATCCATCAATCGTCGTATCACGTACAGCAAACGTAACTTGCCCCGTTTTTACGCGAGAAAGGGCTTCCTTCATCAATGCTTGATTTTCCTCTTGAGAAAGGGCTGGGTTAAAAGCTAATAGCGCTGCCATCCCTTGTGGTACCGTTTTTGCTGGAATGACAATAATATTCTCATCTACAAGATCTACAACTTGCTCCGCTGCCATAATGATATTTTTATTATTTGGCAGAATGATAATATTTTCAGCATGGACAGCTTTAACAGCCTTCACCAGATCTTCCGTACTAGGATTCATCGTTTGTCCGCCTTCAATAACCTCAGTCGCACCAATACTTCGGAACAATTCACTAATCCCAGCACCCATCGCAACTGCGACAATTCCATACTTTTCTTTTGGTTTTGGTGCTGTTTGCAATGGTGTAGCTGTCTTTTGACCTACAATAGCTGTATGTTGTTCACGCATATTTTCAATCTTTAGCTTAATTAAGCTGCCATATTGCTGTCCATAGTTTAAAACATTCCCTGGTTGTTCAGAATGTATATGTACTTTAACAATTTCCTCATCAGAAATCACTAGTAAAGAGTCTCCATATTGACTAATTTCTTGACGGAACGCATCTTCATCAAATGGCTTTTCCGCCAATTTATTGGCCTCTAACCTCACCATAAATTCGGTACAATATCCATACACAATATCTTCTGTATTCATAAAGTCTTGTACGTGCATATGATGTTCTGCACTCACTAATTCTTCCATACTTGGAACATGAATAGAACCGGTTGGTAAAGCTTCACCTTTCAGCTCGGCAAGAAAGCCTTCATAAACGATGACTAAACCTTGACCACCACTATCGACAACCCCAACCTCTTTTAAGACAGGCAACAACTCCGGTGTACGATTCAGCGATGCATGTGCTTCTGCAAGGATATCTTCCATCACTTGTACAAGATCATCATTCTTTTTAGCGGAAAGAACGGCTTGCTTAGCCGCATCCTTGGCAACGGTTAAAATAGTTCCTTCAACAGGCTTCATCACTGATTTATAAGCTGTTTGAACGCCGGCTTCAAAGGCTTGAGCAAATTCTTGGCTATTAATAGTTGCTTTATTTTCCATTGATTTTGAAAAACCACGAAATAATTGAGATAAAATAACTCCTGAATTCCCGCGTGCTCCCATTAGTAGCCCCTTTGATAAAGCTGTTCCCACTTTTCCAATGTGTTCTTGCACATTCTGTTGAACTTCCTTAGCTCCAGAAGTCATCGATAAATTCATGTTAGTTCCAGTGTCCCCATCAGGAACAGGAAAAACATTTAATGCATCGACCATTTTTGCATTTGCCGCCAAATGATTGGCACCTTGAATAATCATCTCTGCAAAACGCTTTCCATCTAAACTAGTAATTGCCACAAAACTTTCCTCCTATGCCTAGGCGTTCGTAATTCGAACTCCCTGAACAAAAATATTGACTGAATCAACTGCAAGCCCTACTGTTTTGTCCAACGTATATTTTACCTTTGACTGCACATTGTGGGCAACCTCAGATATTTTCGTTCCATAACTAACAATAATATACATATCTATATGCACTTGATCATTTTCCTGACGAACAATGACCCCTTTAGAGAAATTTTCTTTTCGTAAGATTTCTGCGATTCCGTCTTTTAATTGATTTTTGGAAGCCATCCCGACTATTCCATAGCAATCAACAGCAGCACCACCAGCTATTGTTGCAATTACATCAATAGAGATTTCAATTTGTCCATGTTTCGTTTGTAATTCTATAGACATTTCTTTTCCCTCCCCAAAAATCGATAATTTACCTACTAACATTCTACTATAAGACTCCCTGTTTTAAAAGTAATTGCCTTAACGTACCTCTAATAAATGATTTATGCATATTATATGTCAAGGTTTTTTTCTTGAAAGTAATGAACTACAGTATTGCTTTCTTATGACAGATATGATAAATTATTAAAGTATTTAAAAGACTTAAGCTGAATTTAAACTTAAGCTTGCTGTAGTTAGGAGGGAATTAAACATGGCACGTCAATGTGTAATCACTGGAAGAAAAACTCGTTCTGGTAATAAACGCTCTCACGCAATGAACGCAAACAAGCGTACATGGGGCGCTAACCTTCAAAAAGTACGTATTTTAGTTGACGGTAAACCTAAACGTGTATACGTTTCTGCAAGAGCTCTTAAATCAGGCAAAGTAGAACGCGTATAATGTTGATGGCATCCTTTTTATTAGGATGCCTTTTTAATTAGAAAAGCGGAAGGCACCCGTTTAGCGACGTACGATACTTTCCCGCTCCGTATGAGATAAAGGAAACACGAAGAGCGCGAGCGTCGATGCTGACTTATCGTAAGGAGGAGCGGGAAGTCCGATAGTCGCCGGGTGCCTGGAGCTAGACATCAACACACATTTTAAAATAAAAATAACACCCAATTGGATTGGGTGCTATTTGCTATTATTGTATTTATCCCTTTTTAAATGCTCCAAGCATAGCCCTTACTAACCCGCCAAGGATCTTAGGCAATTTAATTGTATAAAATTTCATTTTGCCCCTCCTAATCTCTCCCACACTTTTTCGCGGAATTTTCTATCACCAGATAAGCTTTTTAACAGATTATGCGTAAAAGAAGCCATTGGAATCTGTCTCAAGCATGATTTTTTAATCATTGCTTCTTACCATCATTATTATGCCTTCTTCAAATGAAACATTCCCACATTCAGAAATAAGTTCATTACTAATGCAAAGCGTGGAGCCCCTTGTTAACTTGGCTCGATGAAGCGGGTATTTAAATCCTGATAACGTAATTCCAGACACCTCTTCTGTCACTGACAGCAAAGAAAAATACTTCTTCATCGAATCTTCTTCAATGGTGTATACTCCAGGTATTTTCACCGTTAGGCTATTTTTTTGGTCAACAATATAGAGGTTGATATCTCCTATCTCCTTCAAAATTCTTTCTTTTTGAAGCAGTTGAATGTTAGCGAGAAAATGATCCACTCTCCCTCCTGTTGCCCCCAATATGTAAATATTTCGCGGTTTTTGGTCAATTGCCCAATCAATAGCTAGTTCAAGATCTGTCTCATCCTTCTCAGAAGGGAAAAGAGTAACCTCTGGCAATTGTTCATGAATCATTTTCAACTCATCACTCGTCACCGAATCAAAATCCCCTAAAGCAAGATTCGGTACAATATCCTGTTGTAATAAAACTAAAGCCCCGCGATCAACACCTACCCAAATATCCGTTTGTTCTTTATATAGATGTAAGTCCGGCAAAAATTCAGTTGGCCCTCCAGCCATAATACAAATATTCATAAAAACCCCCTATTAGAAAAGCGGAACCGGATTGTTCAGCTCGCGTAGAAAATAGGAAGAGGTCCTAAAGGCGTTCTTTGCCTTTTGGTGACTCTTATCTTTTTCTTAGCGAGCTAGCCGGTGTAGCTAGACACCAATATGCGTCCAAAATTTTGTAATTTTTTATCCTAAAAAAGCCGCTCAAATTGAGACGGCTTTTTCTATATATTTATTCCTTATCTATCTCCACGAATTTTTCTTATTGCCTCGGCTCGGTCTGCTCGATTATATACGGCAGATCCGGCAACCAAGACATTGGCACCTTGTTCGATACATAATTTTGCTGTTTCTTCATTTACGCCGCCATCAATTTCAATTTCAAGATTTGGATTAAGTTCATCGGCTAATCGTTTTACTTCAGCAATTTTTGGTAAAACAGAAGAAATAAACTTCTGACCACCAAAGCCTGGATTAACCGTCATTAGCAAGACCATATCTACATCCTGAATGATATGCTGAATATGAACAACTGGCGTAGCTGGATTTAATACGACACCCGCTTTTACACCAAAAGACTTAATCAATTGGATGGTGCGGTGCAAATGCGGACAGGCCTCCACATGTACCGTAATATAGTCAGCTCCAGCCTTCGCGAACGCTTCAATATACGTATCTGGATTTTCAATCATTAAATGAACATCTAATGGTAATTTTGTGATTGGTCGTATCGCTTCCACGATAAGCGGTCCAATTGTAATATTAGGGACAAAATGGCCATCCATGACATCGACATGAATGTAGTCAGCGCCACCTCGTTCAACATCCAAAATTTCTTCTCCCAGTTTTGCAAAATCAGCTGATAATATAGATGGAGCAATTTTAACCATCATTTAATACCTCGGCTTTCTCTCTCTAATTTCTTCCAAAAATTGCATATAATGATCATAACGAAACCTAGCAACATCCCCTGTTTCAACCGCTGCCTTTACAGCACATTTAGGTTCCTTATCATGTAAGCAACCACGGAATTTACAATTCTCACTTAATTCATGAAACTCAGGAAAGCAATAGGTTAGCCGCTCTGCTTCCAGTTCAGCAAATTCAAGTGAACTAAATCCTGGTGTATCCGCCACAAGCCCTGATCCAATTGGAATAAGCTCCACATGTCTTGTTGTATGTTTCCCACGTCCTAAATGAGTAGAAATGTCATTTGTTTTTAACTCAAGATTTGGATTAATTGTATTTAATATGGATGATTTTCCAACACCGGATTGCCCAGCAAAAACACTAGTTTTCCCGTCCAAGAAAGGAAGTAGCTCTGAAATACCTGCTTCGGTTACAGAAGAAGTAACGATAACAGGATACTGTAACTTCCGATAGTAATTCACATACTCATCCAAACGTGCTCGCTGCTCATCTGGTAATAAATCAATTTTACTCACAATAATAATCGGATCGATTTCATTATCTTCAATCAACACAAGAAAACGGTCCAATAACGCTGGACTAAAGTCTGGTTCTACCGCAGAAAAAACAAGAATGGCTTGATCCACATTGGCAATTGGCGGACGAATCAATTCGTTTTTTCTAGCTTTGACTTCTAACACATAACCATCTGTTTTATTTTCAGCTTGATACTTCACATGATCGCCAACAAGAGGGTTAACTTTATTTTTTCGAAAAACCCCCCGTCCACGACATTGAATCACTTCTTTTCCGTCAAGAACATAATAAAAGCCGCTTAAAGCTTTCATAATTTTTCCTTCGGGCATAGCTTCCCTCCTTCAAATGTATTTACTCAGAATAATGAACCTCTCCATCAGTAAATACTTCATTGTCACGCATAATCTTATATTTAGCTGTCTGATCTGTGGCAACTGTAAATTCAAGTGTTCTTTTTACTGTTTCAACAATATAAAAAGTTTCAACTGGTTCATTCATATTTCTTGTTAAATCTTCTACATAAATTTGAATATGTTGAGCTTTGCCAACTTCCTGCGGCTCATATTCAATTACAACTTCCTTTTTCACAATTTTCGGTGGAACTTCTTCTTTTCCCTTAGATAGCACCACTTTCACTGTACTTCCTTTATCTACCTTAGATTGAGCAGATGGTGTTTGTTCAATTACTTGTCCTTCTGAAATAGAGTTGTGATATTCTTCTTTCTCTACTTCTATTTTTAAACCATTTTCCTCGGCATAATCTTTTAACCCTGCTTCACTGTATCCTGTTAAATCTTTAAGTGTAATTTGATTACTACCTTTACTAACTGTGAACTCTAATACAGTATCTTCTGGTAAGACTTTGGAATTTGCGGCTGGTTGTTGACTAATAATCATTCCTGCCTCGACTTCATCATTATGTTCCTCTGTTATAACAATATCTTTAAACCCAATTTCTTCAAGTGATGGCTCAACATCTATCATCTTTTTACCTTCATAATTGGAGAGTGTAATCTTCTCTTTCCCTTTACTTTGATAAATATCTACCGTGGCCCCTTCTTTTACTTTCTTGCCAGCCATTGGGTTTGTCTTTATCACATCATCAGCTGGAATGGTATCATCTTCTATTTTAATCGTTTTTCCTACGATTAATCCCTGATTCACCAATTCTGTAATTGCGTCATCTAACTCTTTCCCTTTCAGTTCAGGGATTGTCACTTCTTTCGTTCCAAATAATGATGGGTATAGAGCAATGCTTAAGAAAACGAGTACTAACAGAAGAATAAAGGAAAATACTAAAATAGCAGGCCCTTTTTTTCGTTTTTGCTTGTCTTTCTGCTTATCCTGCGTATCCTGATTTTTGTTCTTTACTTTATTATTCGGTAGATCCGATGAATCTTTTTCATAAACAAGCGTTTGTTTTTCGGGCTTTCTTATAATCGTTTCATCCGTACTTTGTAGCTGCTCTTTCGTAATAACGGGAATAGCCTTTGTTGCATCCTGATCCTCCGGTATAACAAAAGGAGGTTCATTGATTCGATTGGGATCCAATGCGGTTTGAAGATCTTCCCACATTGCATCAACACTTTCATATCGGTAAAAACTATCTTTAGCCGTTGCTTTTAAAATAATATTCTCGACACTTTGAGGAATATCAGGATTCCAACGCTTTGGCGAAGGGGTTTCTGATTGCAAATGTTTGAGAGCAATCGAAATGGCAGACTCTCCCGAAAACGGAAGTCTACCTGTGAATAATTCAAACATCACAATTCCGAGTGAATAAATATCTGATTTCTTATTTGCCATTCCACCCCTAGCTTGTTCAGGTGATAAATAATGCACAGAACCAAGTACGGCATTCGTTTGAGTAATATTGGTGGAGCTTAAAGCAATTGCTATTCCAAAGTCTGTTATCTTTACATTTCCTTCATGATCAATCAAAATATTTTGTGGCTTAATATCGCGATGAATAATGCCATTATGATGGGCATGAGAAATAGCTTCTGTAATTTGCTTCATAATATCCAATGCTTTTTCAATGGGAATGGGATCATTCTTTTGTATGTATTGTTTAAGGGTCATACCTTCTACATATTCCATGACAATATAATAGATATCCCCATCTTCGCCAACATCATAAATGCTAACAATATTAGTATGAGCCAAACTCGTTGCTGATTGTGCTTCGCGATTAAAACGCTTTATGAATTCTTCATCATTATTAAAATCCATACGTAATATTTTCAATGCTACATCGCGATCTAAAATCATATCTCTTGCAAGATATACATTTGCCATGCCGCCGCCGCCAACCATCTTGAGTAGCTTATAACGGCCATTTATTCTTTTACCAATCAGCACCTAGTTCACCTCCCTGCACGTTCATCATGAAATTGAATGAGCACAAGAGTAATATTGTCTTCCCCACCATAGTGATTGGCTAAGTCGATAAAAGAATTTGCTTTTTCTTCTAGTGGCTGATCATTTTTAATGATTTCATACATTTCTTGTTCATTTACTTTATTCGATAATCCATCCGAACAAAGCAAAAGGACATCATCTTCTTCAAATATGACCGTTGAGATGTCTATGTCCACTTTCATTTCTGTACCTAATGCTCGTAGCAAAACATTTTTGCGCGGATGATTTTCAGCATCTTCCTTTGAAATTTGCCCAGTCCGTACTAGTTCATTTACAAGGGAATGATCTTCCGTTACTTGTTTAAATCCACTTTCATTATATAAATAGCATCGGCTGTCACCAATATTCGCAATAGTTGCAAATTTTTCTGTACAGATGGCTGCGACAATTGTCGTACCCATTCCTTGACATTCTATATTTTTTTCTGCGTGCTGAAATAAAGATTGATTTACCTTTGTTATAGATTCTCTTAACCATTCTTCTGCTTGGTTAGCCGTTACCATTTGACTTGATTGTTTCCAACTTTCTCTCAGAAGATCAATTGTCATCGTGCTAGCAACATCGCCAGCACGATGACCTCCCATCCCATCAGCAACAATGACTAAATGTATACCCTCTGAATTAACAAAAATGCCACCATTATCCTCATTATGTTGACGCACTTTACCACGGTCTGTTTTAAATGTTGTCCGCATTTAAGTCACCTCGTCTCTTCTTTGCGCTCCTTGGCCCGAAGCTGACCACAAGCCGCATCAATGTCATGCCCTTGTTCTCTTCGAATTGTCACATTAATACCACGTTTTTTCAATATTTTTTCGAATTCAAAAATCTGTTCACGAGGTGTTCTCACATAATTACGCTCTGGTACGTAGTTGACAGGAATTAAATTCACATGGCACTTTATGTCTTTAATTAAAGTTGCTAATTCTTCGGCATGTTCAACGGAATCATTTTCACCGCCAAATAAACCATATTCAAAGCTGACACGACGACCCGTTTTCTCTGTGTAATATTTAACAGCTTTTAATAGTTCAGGAAGCTTATACGCCCGGTTTATTGGCATTAGTTTACTTCGTAGCTCTGTATTTGGTGCATGAAGTGAAATGGCAAAGTTAATTTGCATCGGCTCTTCAGCAAATTGATAAATCTTTGGAATAATCCCACTTGTCGAAACCGTAATATGACGAGCACCAATGTTTAATCCTTTATCATTATTAATGTTTCGTAAAAATGACATCATATTATCGTAATTATCAAATGGTTCACCAATTCCCATGATGACGACAGAACTTACGCGTTCTCCCACTTCATCTAATGCTTGCTGAACCTTGACAACTTGAGCTACAATTTCCCCTGACTCTAGGTTTCGCTTTAACCCACCTAGCGTTGAAGCACAAAACGTACATCCGATTCGGCAACCTACTTGTGTTGTGACACAAATAGAATTTCCATAATCATGACGCATCAACACCGTTTCAATTGAATAACCATCATGAAGCTCGAATAAAAATTTCATCGTGCCATCACTCGAAGTTTGTTGAATCAATGTTTTTAATGTAGTAAAGGTAAACTGCTCTTCTAGTTTATCACGTAATGCTTTAGATAAATTTGACATTTCTTCGAAGCCTTTCACACGCTTTTGGTATAACCAATCATAAATTTGGTCACCGCGAAATGCCTTATCTCCGTTTTCTACTGCCCATTCCTTTAACTGATGTAGCTCTAATGAATAAATGGATGGCTTTTGAACGGTTTATCACTTTTTTCTTTTGTTGACTTTGCGATTTCTGTCATTCCTGTACCTTCTTTCTAAAGCTTGCAATAAAAAATCCATCACTTTCAAAATTTTGCGGAAACACTTGAAGCATATTTCCTTTAACAAGCGATACAACTTCTTTAGGCATTCTCTCTATTAAAGATGCATCACTTTCAAAATCCGGATGACTCGCTAAAAAGGCTGCAGCCACTCGGTCATTTTCATCTCGATCTACTGTACAAGTACTATATACTAAACGTCCACCAGGCTTAAGTAATGGAGCAGCTGCCTCTAACAATTTTTGTTGAATAGAGGAGAGCTTTATTATATCATCTTTTGTTTTTGTATACTTCACATCCGGTTTTCGTCTTATTACACCGAGACCCGAACATGGAGCATCAACAAGAATACGGTCAAAGCCTTCTTTATTAAATAAGTCTTGAACATTTCTACTATCTGCGACTTGTGTTTTCACATTTTTTAAGCCAAGACGTGCAGCTTGATCTTTAATGAGCTTCACTTTATGCTCATGTAAATCTAAAGCATATACTTGCCCAGTCGTTAATCCTTCTGCAATATGAGTTGTTTTTCCACCAGGAGCAGCGCAGCAATCTAATATAGCATCATTTTCACTAGCACCTAATGCATGCGCGACTAACATAGAACTCTCATCCTGAATCGACAGGTATCCTAGCTTATAGGACTCAGAATGAGCAAGATTACCGCGATAACAAATAATGGCTTCAGGAACGATTTCACTCGCTTCTACATCATAGCCTTCTTCTCTTAAAATGCTAACAACTTCACTACGAGAAATTTTCTTTACATTCACTCGTGCCGTTTGTAGTGGTGCCGTTACATTCATTTCACACATTTCTTTTGTTTTTTCAAAGCCAAATTGCTCCGTCCATCGCTTCACAAGCCAAAGAGGATGACTCGTTTCAATCGCCAACCGTTCGTTTTCATCTGCAATATCCTCAAAGGAAGCAACACCATTTCGTTGAATATTTCGAAGCACCCCATTTACCATCGAGGTGATTCCTTTATGACCACGTTTTTTAGCAATTTCAACTGCTTCAAAAAAAATGGCATGATCAGGAACTTTATCTAAATAAACCATCTGATAAACAGACAATCTTAATAAATTAATGACCCACGACTGTGTCTTTTTCGGATTTTTTATATATGGCTTTAAAAAATAATCTAACGTCATTTTTCGTTGAATTGTTCCATACGTAATCTCTGTTAATAGACCGCTATCTGCACTCGAAAGCTGATGCTTGTTTATTAAGTTGTTTAACAATAAATTGCTATACGATTGATTTTTCTCAACAGATTCAAGAATGTCGAGTGCAATGTCCCGAACACCTTTTTTAGTTTGCTTCATGTTCTACTCCTACCTTCATTCCCTCTTGGATAAACGAACCCGCTCCACGTAAATAATCTTTCGCAAGCATTTTCTTCTTACCTGAAGGTTGAAGCTCTGTAATGAGAATGCTTGTTTCATTTCCCGTTGCTACTACAAATCCATCTTCCTCTACAGCGATAATGGTTCCTGGCTCTGCTTGCTTAAAGCCTGTGACCTTTTTCGTCTGCCAAAGTTTTAACACGCTTCCTTCTAGTAAGGTATAAGAAACAGGCCATGGATTCAGACCACGAACATGGTTATAAATTTCCTCACCCGTTCTTGTCCAATCGATTTTTTCATCAGATCGTTTAATATTAGAAGCAAAAGTGGCTTTTGCTTCAGCTTGCTTAATCGGCGTAAGCTCACCCTTTAACAATCTAGGAAGTGTATTAGCTAATAGATCCGCACCAACCTGACTTAACTTATCATGCATTGTACCAACATTATCTTCCTCTTCAATGGCAACCTCCACTTGTGTTAAAATATCACCTGCATCCAGTTTTTCAGCCATATACATAATCGTAATGCCTGTTTTCTCTTTTCCCTGTATAATCGAATAATGAATGGGAGCACCGCCTCGTAGTTCTGGTAACAGTGAGGCATGCACATTAATACAGCCATATTTCGGTGCTTCCAATAATTCATTTGGCAAAATTTGTCCAAATGCTGCTGTAACCACTAAATCAGACCCAAGCTCAAGTATTTTGGCAAGCTCTGCTTCATCACGAATTTTCTCTGGTTGATAAACCGGAATACCCTGTTTTTCAGCTGCTACCTTTACTGGTGGAGGAGTTAGCACCTTCTTCCGTCCAACTGGTCGATCTGGCTGAGTGACAACTGCTATCACTTCATACCCCTCATCAATGATTCGGTTCAATACAGGCACCGAAAAATCAGGCGTCCCCATAAATATAATCTTCGTCATTCTTCCTCAAACCCTTCTAACTCTTCTGCCGTCAAATAGCGAGAAATTTTACTTGTAAATAATACACCATGTAAATGATCAATTTCATGTTGAATCGCACGTGCTAAAAAATCTTCAGCTTCGAGCTCATAGTATTTTCCATGTCGATCTTGAGCACCAATTTTTACTCGATACGGTCTGGTCACCTCACCATACACATCAGGAAAGCTTAAACATCCTTCTATACCCGTTTGTTCACCTTCAGTCTCTAAAATTTCGGGATTAATCATTTCAATTACTCCAGACTCTTCATCGACTTCAACTACAGCAATTTGCTTTTTGACATCCACTTGCGGAGCCGCAAGTCCAACTCCATCTGCTTCAACCATCGTTTCATACATATTATTTAACAGCTTAGCCAAATTTTTATCAAAAGTTGTGACTTTCTTGCATTTTTGTTGCAAAATTTTTTCAGGAAACATAACAATTGGTAAAATAGTCACAAAAATCCCCCTTTATGTAGTTAGCTTTTAAGACCATACGGCATTAAACGGGCACCTTCCGCTTTTCTTTTTGTCTAGCTCCAGGTGCCCAGTGCCTATTGGGCTTCCCTCTCCTCCTATCGATAAGTCAACATCGAATCGCTTTCGCTCTTCGTGTTTCCTTTATCTCAATACGGAGCGGTCCAGCCCATACGGCACTAAACGGGCACCTTCCGCTTTTCTCATAAAAAGCGCGAGTGCTAGAAGCAGCTCGCGATTCATATCACATCATAATTTGTGGATTTAAATCAATGGAAACTTGCAAATGATGTTGCGTCATTTCTTGTTGATAATGCTCTAAAATCGTTCGCAAGTAATCGTGCAATTGTGGCTCCCGTTTGTATTTTATCAAACATTGATACCGATATCTATTATTGATTCGACTTAATGGTGAGGCAACAGGACCTAATATAATGGTATTCCGGCTTACATTTGCTCGTAAATATTGGCTAATTTTCTCCGTTGTTGCTACCGTTTTCATGATGTCTTCATGTGAGACCGTAATAAGAACGATATAGAAATACGGCGGATAGTGATTTTGACGACGAATAAACATTTCTTGTTGAAAAAAGACATCATAATTTTGCCAGGAAGCGAGCTCAATACTATAATGCTCTGGCGTATAGGTTTGAATCACCACTTCACCTGGAAGCTGATGTCGCCCTGCACGACCACTCACTTGCGTTAATAGCTGAAATGTTTTTTCTGAGGAACGAAAATCCGGTAAATGCAGCATCGTATCGGCGGATAACACACCAACAAGCGTGATATGAGGAAAATCAAGACCTTTCGCAATCATTTGTGTTCCAAGAAGAATATCTGCCTTTCTTTCACCAAATGCTTGGAGAAGCCGTTCATGTGACCCCTTCTTGCTAGTTGTGTCCACATCCATACGAATTACACGTGCTTCCGGAAGAATCTTTGCTAATTCTTCTTCTACTTTTTGCGTACCTGTTCCAAAAAAACGAATATGTTCGCTTTGACATTCTGGACAAACCTTTGGCATTCCTTCCTCATGACCACAATAATGACATTTCATTAAATCGTTAAAGCGATGGTATGTGAGCGAAATATCACAATTTGGACAATGAAGGACGTACCCACAATTTCGACACATCACGAATGAAGAATGTCCACGTTTATTTAACATTAATACTGTTTGTTCTTTTTTTTCCAACCGATCCTTTAGCTTCAATAATAAGGATTCTGAAAACATCGAGCGATTTCCAGTTCGCAGTTCCTCTCTCATGTCAACGATTTCAACAGAAGGTAGTGGTCCTTCATTCATTCGTTTACTCATCGTTAAGAGCTGATATACCCCTTTTTGGGCACGAGCAAATGACTCCAATGTTGGTGTGGCACTACCGAGAATAACTGGACAATTATGTAATTTAGCTCGTTCAATGGCTACATCTCGCGTATGATAACGCGGATTTTCTTCTTGCTTATAGCTGGATTCATGCTCTTCATCAATAATAATAAGTCCAAGATGCTCAAATGGCGCAAACACAGCTGATCTTGCGCCGACAACTACTTTCACTTCTTTACGATGAATCTTTCGCCATTCATCATACTTTTCACCAATGGACAAACCGCTGTGCATAACAGCCACTTGCTCACCAAATCGTTCTTTAAATCGTTTAACCGTTTGCGGAGTTAACGAAATTTCAGGCACAAGCATAATAGCCTCTTCCTCTTTTTCAAGAACAGAAGCAATGGCTTGAAGATAGACCTCCGTTTTCCCACTCCCTGTCACTCCATACAACAGAAAAACTTCATGCTGATTTTCCTTAATACATTCTTGAATGGGTCCAATGGCAGCAGCTTGTTCAGCTGTTAATGAAAGCGGCTCTGATTTTTGAAAAACTCGGTTTTCATACGGATCACGATAAACCTCTTGATTTTCTTCGATAAGTATCCCTTTAGTAATCAACGTTTTAATCGTTGCATTCGATACATTGATAGCTTGTTGTAACTCTTTCACAGCAATCGGTTTTGGGTTTTCCTGAAAATAACATAGTACTTCAAGCTGTTTTTTCATATTTCCCTTGAACGTAAGAAGAATGTCTGCTAGCTGTTCTGGTGAGTAAAGAGATCGAACCATACGGACTGTTTTTTTATTTAGTTTATTTTTTACATTATAAACTAATTCGAGATGACCCTTTTGCACTTCTTTTTGAAAAATATGGGCATGCTCTCCTTCAATAACTTCCTTCCAAGTAATAGAGGAACGATTTTTAAAGATTGTCAAAATCTCGCTTGGAAGGTTATTCTTTTTTTCCTCCATGATATTGATCACTTTTTCATATTTCGCTTTTAACGCCGTTGGCAGCATTGCCTGCAGCGCTGAAATCTTAAAGCACATCGCTTCATACGTCATCCATTCACCGAGCTGGAGCAATTCCTGATTTAAAACAGGCTCAAGGTCCATTGGTTCTTTAATAGAACGTAGCTTTTCAAAACTGCTTTTTTCTTTCAAACTAGTAACAAATCCTTGCACCATTCTTGGGCCAAAAGGAACAATGACACGCATACCAGGTTGAATAATAGCCTTCCATTTTGGAGGAATTCGATAATCAAATTCTCGATCTGTTTGTTTTGCGGGTACATCTACAATAACCGCTGCAATATCCATTTCTAATCAATCCTTTTTAAACAAGGAAGCTACTTCGGCTAAAATCTTTTGTGCCGTTTCAGCTTTCGTAAGCTTTGGTAATTCAATTGCACTGCCATCACGTTTAAAAATAGTAACAATATTTGTATCTGTTCCAAAACCAGCGCCTTCTGAAGTCACGTTATTGGCAACAATCATATCCGCATTTTTTTTCTTCAGTTTTTCACGTGCGTACTCTTCCACGGCGTTTGTTTCGGCAGCAAATCCGACAATCAACTGGTGCGTTTTTTTAGAACCGAGTTCTTGTAAGATATCCTTCGTTCGTTCCAATTCAATAACATTGTCACCAGGCTGTTTTTTCATTTTGTTCTGATGATACACTTTCGGCTTGTAATCGGCTACAGCCGCTGTACCAATTATGACATCCACATGTTCAAAAAAAGGCCAAACAGCATTATACATTTGTGAGGCTGATTCAACCTGAACAAGATGTGCTTTAGCAGGAGCTGTAATATTGACTGGACCTGAAATAAGCGTCACCTCTGCTCCAAGCTTGATCGCTTCTTCTGCTAGGGCATACCCCATTTTCCCAGTAGAGTGATTGGTTAAAAAACGGACTGGATCAATCGCTTCTCGAGTCGGCCCAGCAGTAATTAAAAATTTCTTGCCACGCAACGGTAAATAATGGTCTTGAGCAAAAAATTGTTGAAGGTGACTAACAATTGTTTCTGGTTCTTCAAGTCGACCTTTCCCTACATACCCACAAGCTAAATAGCCTTCTCCTGGTTCAATAAATTGATAACCAAAGGAACGCAATGTATTCATGTTTTTTTGAACAGCAGGGTGAGCATACATATGTACATTCATCGCTGGTGCCACCCAAACAGGAACAACAGCCGCCATAATCGTTGTCGAAATCATATCATCAGCTATCCCATTTGCCAGCTTACCAATGATATTTGCTGTTGCTGGAGCAACTAAGATTACATCTGCCCAATCCGCTAAATCAATATGCGCAATAACAGCCGAGTCCTTTTCATCAAACGTATCTGTATATACATCATGACGTGACAATGCTTGAAAAGTAAGTGGAGTGACAAATTGACGAGCTGATTCACTCATGATCACTTTTACAGCTGCACCCGCTTGGGTTAACTTACTTGTAAGGGCAGCAGCTTTATATACAGCAATTCCACCCGTCACACAAAGTAATACTTTTTTATCAGTAAGCACACTACTTCCCCCTAACTTTACTTCATTTATTATGTAATAACTCCGACCTATAAAATCAACTTTGTTTCAACCTCTACCTACTACTCACCTAACACGCAGCTGAAAAACAAAGGTGTTGGACCGGAGCATACGCCAAAATATCGGATCATCTATTAGCTTCTTAATTTTTCAAACTAGATGGTTCTTCCAATTGCATAGCGGAGCTCCGACCCTTGTCATTAAAAAAATCTGACAACGTTGCAGAAGATGCATGGAAACATCCACGCATCTTCTTTGCTTTACGGTGTCAGACCTGAAAGACGAAGCAACTCATTAATTTTCTTCGTGTGGGTTCGTATACGTTAATTTCCCTGCATAAATTTCCTCAAGTGCACGACCAACTGATTTATATGACACGGGTTTCTCAATTCGACAATCATTTTTTAACTGCATTTCACGTGCACGCTTAGCAGCAACAGAAACAAGAGAATATTTAGAATCAATTTTTTGTAACAATGCATCAATAGATGGATATAACATATTTATTTAACCTCCAGCATTTTTTTATAACGTACTTCCACTCGTTCACGTCGACAATGTTCAGCGACGATAATACAATTAATTTTTTCACATGCCGCTTCAATAGAATCATTTTCCACAACATAATCATATAAGTGCATCAGTTCAAGTTCTTCTTTCGCAACCTGCATCCTTTGTTGAATCACTTCTTCCGTCTCAGTTCCACGGCCCACAATTCTACTTTTTAATTCAGAAAGACTTGGCGGTGCTAGGAAAATAAACAATCCTTCTGGAAACTTTTCACGAACCTGTTTTGCACCTTCCACTTCAATTTCTAAAAAAATATCTTTTCCAGCATTGATTGTTTCTTGTACGTAATCGACAGGGGTACCATAGTAGTTTCCAACAAATTCCGCATATTCAAGTAATCTCCCTTGATCAAGGAGTTCTTCAAATTCTTCTCGAGTTTTGAAAAAATAATCTACTCCGTCTACTTCCCCCTCTCGAGGAAGACGAGTAGTCATCGAAATAGAATATTCAAATGCCTTGTCAGGTTCAGAGAAAATGGCCTTTCTTACTGTACCTTTTCCAACTCCCGATGGACCAGATAATACAATTAATAAACCTTTTTCTTTCATAATTTTCATTTTACCTCTCTTCTACGCTGTCATCTCGCCCTTGAAGACGTGCAGCAACTGTTTCTGGTTGAACAGCAGATAAAATAACGTGATTACTATCTGTTATGATAACGGCTCTTGTTCTTCTTCCATATGTAGCATCTATTAATAATCCGCGGTCGCGGCCATCCTGAATAATTCTTTTAATTGGAGCCGATTCTGGGCTCACAATGGAAATAATTCGATTTGCAGAAACAATATTTCCAAAACCGATATTTATGAGCTTAATAGGCATCATGGTCCTTCACTCCTATACTATTGTCACCTTGTTGAAACAATCATAAACAACCTATTCGATATTTTGAACCTGTTCTTTCATCTTTTCAAGCAAGCTTTTCATTTCAACGACTTCCTTTGTAATGAAAGAATCATTTCCTTTTGAACCAATTGTATTAACTTCTCGGTTCATCTCCTGCACAAGAAAGTCTAGCTTACGACCAATCGGTTCATTTTGCTTCAATGTTTCGGAGAATTGCAAGCGATGACTTTCTAGCCTAGTCAACTCTTCATTAATATCGCATTTATCCGCAAAGATTGCTGCCTCTGTAACAAGTCGGCTTTCATCCATCAATCCATCCGTTAGCTCTGTTAATCTCATTGCTAATCGTTCTTTATATGCCCTGACAACAGAAGGAGCATATTGTTTTATTTTCTCAGCAATGGTTGCGAATTTTTGTAATTGGGCTTGTAAATCATTTGCTAACTCTTGCCCTTCCTGAATTCTCATTGCTTTTACATTCTCTAACGCACTTGTCAAAGCACTCAAAATTGTTGCTTCTACTTCATCGTTTTTTACCGTTTCTTCTTCTATTGAAAAAATTGATTCAAGCTGTAAGAAATTTTGTAAAGATACTTCGGATTGAATATGATACTTTTCTTTTACTGTATCCATAAGCTCAAAAAACTGATCGGCAATTCCCCAATCAAGCTCGAGCCTTTTAGTGACAAAATCTTCACCTTCAATAGTGATAAAAATTTCACTTCGTCCGCGGCGAATATATTCATTCGCCTTTTTCTTTACTTTATCCTCTAAAAACAGTAACTGCCGCGGCATTCGAATATTATATTCACAAAATCGATGATTAACCGTTTTAATTTCAACTAAAACCTTTATATCATCATTTTCCGCTTTCGCTCGTCCATAGCCTGTCATACTAATAACCATGGTTACCCTTCCTTCAAACAGAATGCTAATCAAGCCAGTTCCGCTTTTCTTCTTAAATATTGTAAGACAAACAAAAAGGTAATAGAGAACACTCTACTACCTAATAGATTATACCATAAGTTAATTTGATTTTCTTGCTAAAAAACTACCTGCTAGTAAAAAAGTTGGTATCGATGCCATTCCTATGATTAGCAACCAATCTCGTGGTGCAATGGGAACCGTATGGAACACTAATTGAAACGGCTCATAATAGATGACCGCGAACATAGGAAGCAAAGAAGACAAGACTGCCCCTACCAAATACTTATTCCCAAAAGGATTTCTAGAAAAAATCGACTTTTCACTGCGACAATCAAAAACAAGAATTAATTGTGTCATGACTAATGTTGCAAAAGCGACCGTTTGTGCATAAGCAAGATTGTCTGGATTTGCACGATAAACGACATAAAAAGCAATCAATGTCGTGATTCCAATTAAAAAACCACGAGAAATAATTTTCCAGCCTAATCCCCTTGCAAAGACACCTTCATTTGGACTTCGTGGTTTTTGCTTCATCACATCAGCTTCCGGTTTATCTAAACCTAACGCCATAGCCGGCAATCCATCGGTTACCAAATTGACAAACAAAATTTGAATAGGTACCAATGGCAACGGTAATCCAATAAGCATCGCAAAAAACATAACTAAAATTTCACCGACATTTGAAGCTAATAAATAGCGAATGAACTTACGAATATTTTCGTAAATATTTCGTCCTTCTTTAATCGCCGACTTAATGGTCGCAAAATTATCATCTACTAAAATAAGCGAAGAGGCTTCTTTCGCAACATCGGTCCCTGTAATCCCCATTGCAATCCCGATATCTGCCGTTTTAATAGCTGGGGCATCATTGACACCATCCCCTGTCATGGCTACAATATGCCCTTTATTCTGCAAGGCTTTGACAATATTCAATTTATGTTCCGGAGAAACTCTGGCGAATACACTTACATCCTCCACAACATCTTCTAGTTCTTCAACCGACATATTATTTAATTGCTTGCCTTCAATAACCCGTTCTTTCCCCTTTATAATACCTAATTGTGCAGCAATGGCCTTAGCTGTGATCACATGATCCCCGGTAATCATAACCGTTTTAATCCCCGCTTCTCGACATTCTTTAATTGCTTGCTTTACTTCTGGTCGCGGTGGATCAATCATTCCTTGTAGACCAACTAAGATTAGATTTTTTTCAGCCTCTGCTTCATGAAGAATCATATTTCCAGAAGATAACGGCTTATATCCAACGGCAATCATCCGTAAAGCATGGGATGCTAGTCCCTCCATTTCACGGTTTACGACCGATTGATAGTCTTTATTGAATGAAGCCGTTTTTCCATCCCATAAAATGGATTCGCAACGAGAAAACAGCACGTCTGGAGCTCCTTTTGTTACAACAAAATGCTTACCAGCTTCATCCTTAACAATGACACTCATCATTTTTCTTATCGAGTCGAAAGGAAACTCCTTGACAATTGTAAATCGATCTTGCAATTGCTCTTTTGTCAATCCAGCTTTTAATGCGGCAACGAACATCGCTCCCTCTGTTGGATCTCCATCTAAGACAAATCTATCGCCCTTTTCCACTAAATCCGCATTATTACATAGCATTCCAAATGTCAATAGTTGAAGCAGTGGCTTCTCTGTCTTTAATGAAACAACCTGCCCACCTAAAGAAAACTCCCCTTGTGGCACATATCCGGTTCCTGTTACATCCCAAGTCTTCCCACCGCTCCAAAGCTTTGTCACCGTCATTTTGTTTTGTGTCATCGTTCCTGTTTTATCTGAGCAAATAACAGAGGCACAGCCCAATGTTTCAACGGCTGGAAGCTTTCGAACAATTGCTTTCTTCTTAATCATTCGCTGTACACCTAACGACAGGGCAACCGTTACAATGGCTGGTAGCCCTTCTGGAATAGCGGCAACAGCAAGAGAAACTCCGGCTAAAAACATGGTATAAAGACTATTACCTTGTAGCACGCCTATTAGGACAACAATGATCGTTAAAATAAGAGCTGTAACAATTAAAATCTTTCCAAGCTGTTCAAGCCTTCTTTGTAGCGGTGTTGTAATTGTTTCAGCAGACTGGAGCAGATGCGCAATTTCTCCCATCGCTGTATCCATTCCTGTAGCAATGACAATCCCTACTCCGCTCCCTCTTGTTACCATCGTCCCCATGAATGCTTTATTCTCTTCATCACCAATCCCCTCGGCCTCAAATAGTAAAGGTTCAGAAGTTTTGACAACAGGTTGTGATTCTCCTGTTAATGCAGATTCTTCAACTTCAAGACTTGATGCTTCAATGATTCGAAGATCAGCCCCAATTCTGTCACCACTAACAAATTTCAAAATATCTCCAACGACAACTTCCTTTGAAGGAATCTTGATCCACTTCTTATTTCGTAATACATGTACTTGCGGTGCAGACATTTCCTTTAATGCATCTAATGACTTCTCAGCCTTTCTTTCTTGAAAAAAACCTAGAGCACCATTTAAAAATACAATTGCAATAATCGCAATCGCATCTACATATTCCCCTAATAAACCTGAAATTAACGTAGCAACCAATAAGACAAGTACCATAAAATCTTTAAACTGGGCAAAAAACAATAGCAACAGAGATTGTTTTTCCCCTTCTTGAAGCTCATTAAAACCATATTTTTGGTGTCGATCCTTTACCTCATCATCACTTAATCCAGTGTATGAATTTGTTTGAAGTGCCTCCTCTATTTCTTGCGTCTTCATTTCCCGGAACTTCATCGAATATCACACATCCTCTGCATAATAATAAGAAAAGCGGAAGCGCCATGGTTACCCCCTAAATGTACTAGAAAAATCAGAAGAGGAAGTAACTCTTTGAGGCCACGACTCGAGGGCTGAGTTGCTTTTGCTAGACACATAATGTCTTTCGTTTAGATATGTCGTTCAAACTGGCAACGGTCCTCAAAAATATCTTTTTATATTGCATTACTTGTCCT
This sequence comes from uncultured Bacillaceae bacterium, assembly GCA_963790055.1. GTDB lineage: Bacteria > Bacillota > Bacilli > Bacillales > DSM-1321 > Peribacillus. The sequence continues at coordinate 305,664 of CAWBND010000008.1, read as the reverse complement.
AAACCATTTCACACACACGACACAGCCCCCACTATCCAGCCACTTTCCCCATCCTCCATCCTTCAAAAATACTGCAGCCACCCTTACTCTTTCTCCTCCCATACATATTCAGACTCGTCCAAAAAAATGCTATAATAATTAGGCAACCGGTTTAATCAAATATTTTGTAAAGGATGTATAGGTATGTCATTTGATGGGGTATTTACGAAGGCGATGACAGAAGAAATCGCTTCTTTATTAAAAGGTGGTCGCATCAATAAAATACACCAGCCATATAAAAACGAATTAATCTTACATATTCGAGCGGAGAAAAAGAATTATAAACTTTTACTCTCAGCTCACCCAAGCTATGCACGAGTTCAAATAACCGAAGAAAACTATGAAAATCCAAAAGAACCGCCAATGTTTTGTATGCTTTTACGCAAGCATATCGAGGGCTTTACGATAGAGGATATTCGTCAACATGAACTGGATCGAATGATTATTTTTAACGTGAGAGGAAGAAACGAGCTTGGCGATGTCTCTCAAAAGCAATTAATTATTGAAATCATGGGACGGCATAGTAACATTATCTTGGTCGATCACGAGCGTAATGTAATTCTTGATAGCATTAAACATGTTTCCTATGCAGTAAATAGTCACCGCGCCCTTTTACCAGGTCAGGAATACAAACTTCCCCCTGCCCAAAATAAGCTGAATCCATTTACGTCGTCGACTGAAGAGATTCTTAAACAATTGGATTTCAATGCAGGTAAATTAGATTCACAACTCGTACAGTGTTTCGCAGGTGTTTCGCCACTACTCGCGAAGGAAGCTATATTTCGAGCGGGACTTGCAAATGCCGATACATTACCATTTGCATTTCTATCCCTAATTGATGAACTAAATAAGCAAAACTACACACCTATCATTAAATATGATGGAAAAAAGGAAGTATTTTATATGCTACCGTTAGAGCATATTGAAGGTGAAACAAAAACATTTCCCTCGTTGAGCTTGATGCTTGATCGTTTTTACTTTGGAAAAGCCGAGCGTGACCGCGTCAAACAACAAGGTCATGACCTTGAACGCTTTATTACAAACGAAATAGAAAAAAATAGAAAGAAAATAAAAAAACTTGAAAAAACCTTAGCTGAAAGCGAACGAGGGAATCAATTTCAACTATATGGCGAATTACTAACGGTCAATTTATATCAAATGAAAAAAGGGTTAACAGAAATTGAAGTGACCAATTATTACGACGATAGCATCTTGGTCATTCCACTTAATCCACAAAAAACACCGACTGAAAACGCCCAAAAATATTTTTCTAAATATCAAAAGGCGAAAAACGCCGTCCATATTGTTCAAGAACAAATTGAAAAGACAAAAGCTGAATTGATCTATTTTGAGATGTTGCAACAACAGTTACAATCTGCATCACCAAAGGATGTTGAAGAAATTCGTGAAGAACTGCAAGAGGAAGGCTACCTACGCCAAAAGCAGAAAAAGGGTATGAAGAAACCAAACAATCAAAAACCACAGCTCGAAACTTTTTACTCTACAGATGGAGATTCCATTTTTGTTGGAAAAAATAATAAACAAAATGATTACTTAACCAATAAATTTGCTCGTCGTGATGACATCTGGCTTCATACGAAAGACATTCCAGGCTCACACGTTGTCATTCGCAACGAACACCCTAGCGAACAGACGATTCAAGAAGCAGCTATACTAGCCGCCTTTTATAGCAAAGCAAAAGATTCTAGTTCTGTTCCAGTAGATTACACAAAAGTACGTCATGTAAAAAAACCAAATGGCTCAAAACCAGGCTTCGTTATTTATGAACAGCAACAAACCCTATTCGTCACACCCGATGAAGAAACGGTCATTGGATTAAAACACAAGGATTAATATAGAAAATTTTTATACTTTTTCTTATCTGCTAACACTCAAGGCTGCCAACATGTGCTGGCAGCCTTGAGTGTTAGCTCTTATCTTTTACGAATTCTTTCAAAGCAGCCACGTACGATCTTGTTGATGTTGGATTGTGACTGGTCGTTCAAAAAAAGCTGAGAGGTTTGCTTCTGTCAGTTGTTCAGTTGTTTTACCGGAGGCAAATACTTCCCCTTTAACAAAGGTCCTATTCGCCAAAAAGATTAAGTTTATCTATATGACGAACTAATTCAAAATCATCTACTGTCAAAATCGTTTTATATTTATTATCAAATGAAAAATCAGCAATCATTAACGCCATAATCATTTGTTGGTGTGTCAGGCCAAATATGCCGCGTGAGAAAAGGTATTTCAAAAATTTCTTGATTTGCTTAGCATCACTTTCCTGCCTTTTCAGCAAGAATACAGTAGAAATTTTAATTAACTCCTCATCTATCTCAATTGTCTGATCCTCTTCAATTAATGGTTTACATCGTGACAATGCACGAGAAAGGTAATGATTATATAGCTTTTCGGAAATATTTTGCTCGAACAAAATTTGCTCCACATCTCGTTCGAATACATCCTTAACAATTTCTCCTTTTAATATGTAATCCAAGGCAAACCCTTCACGCAAACCAAATTTACTTAAAATTAATGTTTGATTATGCACATACTTCATAATGGAAAGGACTAATGTTAAAGCACTTGGAAAAATCGTTGCCCTCGACTTTTGAAGTTCAGCAAGATTCAATCGTTCTTCTTCCGTTAATATACGTAAGTCATTAAAAATAGTTTGGACACGGTCTAAGTCCAATTGATAATTATGCTGAATAGATAGCGGATAACCCATTTTGGCTCGCTCGTACTTTCCAATTGTACGCATTGTACCACCAACCCCAATAATGGCATCAATTTCTATTTCTTGAAGCCAGTGTGCATCATCTAAAACTTCCGTAAAATAATCCATCATTTGCTGCGCCAATTCATCTTCTATCGTATTGGTCGAATCAAATAAATCACAAATATTCAAAGAGCCTATAGGTAAGCTGATGGATTTTTTCAACTTGCGATTTTTTACGTAAACAAGCTCCGTACTGCTTCCACCGATGTCTACCGTTAAATAGTTACGTAACGCAAAGCTGTTAACAATCCCATAAAAGCCTAAATATGCTTCTTCATGACCTGAGATTAATTCTATATGAAGACCAATCTGATCTTTTATTAGCTTCATAATTTCCTTGCCATTACCTGCTCGACGTAATGCCTCCGTTGCTATACAGAATATTTTACGTGCTTTGTGTTGTTCAGCTGCCTTTTTAAACCTCGTTAAGATTGATATAATTTCTTTTATTTTTTCTTCCTTAATTAAATCGCCTTCTTGAAGATTAGCCCCCAAACGAACATAAGCTTTATAATCATCTTCATTTACAATTTTAATTGGATTTAAGTACTTTTCGCTCACTTCACAAATGACCATATGAAAGGAGTTTGAACCTAAATCTATTACAGCAATACGCTCCAATAACAGCACTTCCTATCACAAATATAGTACGATATCAATAAAATACCTTTAATAAATTATTATACAATATAAATATTTCTGTTTTGTAAAGGCTTTATTAATTTATTCATTATAACCCAAAAAAAGGATGACCTGAAGTTTTACTTGGTCATCCTCTCTTTATCTTTTAAGCGTTAATCCATGATTCATCCTCTGGGTTTTCACGCCATTTGGTTAACTTTTGAAGATCATTTTCGTTAATATAGCCTTTTTCTTTCGCTACGCCAATCAGTGTAGAATAATCACTGAGCGAATATGATGTAAGTCCTTCTTCTGCAAGCTTTTCTTTTCCTTTTGTAAGCTCATATGTAAAGATCGAAACGACTCCTAACACTTCACAGCCTGCTTCTTTTAATGCTTTAGCAGCTGTAATAGCACTGCCACCAGTCGAAATTAAGTCTTCTACTACTACCACTTTTTGACCATGAGAAGCATTTCCTTCGATTTGATTTCCCTTACCATGCCCTTTCGCTTTTGAACGAACATAGCACATTGGTAAATGTAATAAATCACTCACCCATGCTGCATGAGGAATTCCTGCTGTCGCTGTACCAGCGATTAATTCTGTACCAGGGAAATGCTCTTCAATCAATTGTTGTAATCCTCGAGCAATATCCTGACGAATAGATGGATACGATAAAGTTAAACGATTGTCGCAATAGATTGGTGATTTCATCCCTGATGACCATGTAAATGGATCATTCGGCTGTAAGTAAACAGCTTTTATTTCTAATAAATGTTCTGCAATATTTTGTTTTGACATTAAAGGGTACCCTCCCAAGCATTCTTCATTGTTAAATAAGCTTCTAGTGGATTTGCTGCTTTGGTAATGGAACGTCCAACGACGATGAAGTCAGAGCCAAGCTTCCTTGCTTGTTCTGGTGTCGCAATCCTTGCTTGATCATGTGTATCACCTGTCGCATTACGAATACCAGGGGTTACCGTTAAAAATTGCGGACTAATCACTTCATGAATTTTTTGTACTTCATGTGTCGAGCAAACCACTCCATCCAGACCAGCTTGCTTTGTAAGGGCAGCATAGTGCAGGACTGATTCCTCAATTGTACCTAAAATGTTTTGTTCCTCATTCATTTGTTGCTGAGTTGTGCTTGTTAACTGCGTAACCGCAATACAAAGCGGACGATTTTGGCCGCTAGGCGTACCTGCATCCAAGCCTTCTATCGCTGCTTCCATCATTTTTTTACCACCAGCCCCATGAACGTTCACTAAGTCCGCTCCTAAACCAGCCAAACCTTTCATTGCCATTTTTACCGTATTCGGAATATCGTGTAATTTCAAATCAAGAAAAACTTCATGTCCTTGTTCTTTTAAGTATGAGATAATCGCTGAACTATTTTGATAATAAAGCTCCATCCCTACTTTCACGAACAATTTTTCAGAACCAAAGGGCTGTAAAAATTGTTTTGTTTCTTGAAGGTTTGGAAAATCAAGGGCGATAATGAGTGAATTTTTCACTACTTCCAGCTCCTTCCCTGACATTCTGAAATATGGTCAAATCCGAGTTGATCTAGTAGAGCTGGTAATTCTTCAATAATAGTCGGGCAAACAAATGGATCAACAAAATTAGCTGTACCCACTGCGACTGCACTTGCTCCTGCATAGAAAAACTCAATAACATCTTCAGCGTTTGAAATGCCACCCATTCCAATAATCGGAATGGACACTTTCTGACTTACTTCATAGATCATTCTGATTGCTACAGGTTTAATCGCTGGACCAGAAAGACCGCCCGTTCGATTCGCAATAATAGGCTTACCTGTTTTTACATTCAGACGCATGCCAACTAACGTATTAATCATTGTTAGCCCATCAGCACCGCCAGCCTCAACCGCTGTTGCCATTTCTACAATATTTGTCACGTTAGGTGATAATTTCACATAAACAGGTACTTCAGAAACTTCTTTTACGGCCTTCGTCACTGCTTTCGCTACATCAGGATCCGTTCCAAAAGTAATTCCGCCTTCTTTCACATTCGGACAAGAAATATTTAATTCAAGTGCATGTACATTCCGTTCTTTACTAATTTCTCGAGCCACTTGAACATAATCTTCTACCATTGAACCCGCAATATTTGCAATAATCGGAACGTCATAGCCATTTAGAAAGGCCAATTCTTCTGAAATTACTTTTTTTAATCCAGGATTTTGAAGCCCAATTGCATTTAGCATTCCTGCATCTGTTTCGGCAACACGTGGCGTTGGATTACCATAGCGTGGCTCTGGTGTCGTTGCTTTAATCATGATGGCGCCAAGCTTGCTTAGATCATAAAATTGGCTATACTCGCGACCAAATCCGAAGCAACCTGATGCGGGCATGATTGGATTTTTTAATGATAATCCAGGTAATTCAATTGAAAGTCTGCTCACAGTATCACCTCTCCAGCGCGGAAGACTGGTCCGTCACTACATATTTTTTTATAAGAAGTTCCCTCATCATTTGTATGACATACACAAGCGAAGCAAGCTCCAATACCACAGCCCATTCTTTCCTCAAGTGAAAGATATAACTTATGGTGAGAATATCCAGCTTCTAATGCTTTTAACATCGGGGTTGGACCACATGAATAAATGGTTTGATAATTTGTCAAATCCTTCATTACATCGGTAACAAATCCTTTTGTTCCGTATGAACCGTCCTCTGTTGTGATATACGTTTCACCTAATTGAGCAAATTCATTTTCATAAAAAACGGCTGTTTTTGTAGCAAATCCAAGGACGTGAATCACCTTTACTCCCTTAGCTACGAGCATTTTTGAAAGCTGATAGAGAGGAGGAACACCTATCCCTCCACCTACTAACAGCGCAGTTTCCCCACTACTCACAGCATCTACTGGAAACCCATGTCCTAAAGGACCAAGCACATCAACTAATTCATTGGCTTGTTTAAGAGAAAGTAATGTAGTACCTTTCCCTTCCGTACGGTAAATCATCGTAAAGGAATTTTCACTTTGATTAATGGAACAGATGGAGATCGGACGTCGGAGCAACGGATCATGACTATCACTTGTTTTCACATGAACAAATTGCCCCGGTTCTTGCATTTCTTGAACTAGTTGACCTTGTAGGGTTAGCTCAAAAATAGCTGGTGCCAATTCTTTGTGCGATAAGACCTTCATCGATTCCTTTATAATCATGAAAAATTCACCTCACGCGCTTTTTCTGATTTTTCCATCGCTTCTGCTGAAAATGTCATCGATTCAATTACTCGTAGAATAGCTTCTGCTGTGTCAAGTGATGTTAAACAAGGAACTCCATTCTCAACGGATTCACGACGAATTCTAAAGCCGTCACGTTCTGGTTGTTTCCCTTTAGTTAACGTGTTAATCACAAATTGCGCTTCACCGTTGCGAATCACATCAATAAGATTTTTGCCGTCTTCACCAATTTTCCCAACTTTTGTAACCGGAATACCTGCTTCCTCAATGGCAGCTGCTGTACCGCTTGTCGCAATCAATTGGAAACCAATATTTTGGAAGCGTTGAGCGATTTGAATCGCTTCTTGTTTATCTTTATTAGCAATCGTTAACAGAACAGAACCATGACCTTTAATCGTCATACCAGAAGCAACTAAGCCTTTATACAATGCTTTTTCAAGCGTAAGGTCTTTCCCCATTACTTCACCAGTTGATTTCATTTCAGGTCCAAGCGTAATATCGACTCCTCTTAATTTAGCGAAAGAGAAGACTGGAATTTTTACATACACACCATCTTTTCTCAGGAACTAAGCCATTTTCATAGCCAAGACCTTCTAACGTATGACCTAGAATAACTTTTGTAGCTAAGTTGGCCATTGGCACATTCGTAATTTTACTTAAGAACGGTACCGTACGACTTGAACGTGGATTCACTTCAATGACAAATACTTCACCTTTACTAATCACGTATTGAATATTTAATAATCCAATGATATTTAAGCCTTTTGCTAAACGTGTTGTGTAATCAATAAGTGTTGCTTTTTGTTCTGCTGTTAAGCTTTGTGGTGGATATACAGCAATCGAATCCCCAGAGTGAACACCAGCGCGTTCAATATGCTCCATAATCCCTGGAATGACAACAGTCTTACCATCACTGATTGCATCTACTTCAATTTCTTTACCTGTTAAATAACGGTCAATTAAGACAGGATGCTCTGGATTAATTTTCACCGCATTTTTCATATAGTGTAGAAGCTCTTCTTCTTGATACACAATTTCCATTGCTCGACCACCAAGTACATAAGAAGGACGAACAAGTACTGGATAGCCAATTTCTTCAGCAATAACCACTGCTTGATCTACAGATGTAGCTGTTTTTCCTTTTGGCTGTGGAATATTTAGCTCGTGAAGCGCATGTTCAAACTTATCACGGTTTTCAGCACGATCAATATCTTCTAAGTGATGTACCAAGAATTTTTACGCCGCGTTTTACTAATCCATCTGCCAAGTTAATTGCTGTTTGACCACCAAATTGAACGACTACCCCTTCTGGTTGTTCTAAATCAATGATGTGCATAACATCTTCAAGTGTCAGTGGCTCAAAATAAAGCTTATCTGAAATACTGAAGTCTGTTGATACTGTTTCTGGATTGTTGTTAATAATAATTGCTTCATAGCCAGCTTCTTTAATCGCCCACACAGAATGAACTGTTGCATAGTCAAACTCGACACCTTGTCCAATTCGGATTGGACCTGAACCAAGCACGATTACACTCTTTTTGTCTGTTACGATTGATTCATTTTCATCTTCATACGTTCCGTAGAAATAAGGTGTTTCTGATTCAAATTCGGCTGCACATGTATCAACCATTTTATAAACAGGGACGATTCCTAATTGCTTTCTTGTTTCATATACTTGTAACTCTGGTACACGTGCTAGTTTAGCAATCGTTTTATCAGAAAAACCAAGCTTTTTCGCTTTTTCTAAAATCTCTTTATTGAATGGATCTTCACTAACTTGTTTTTCAAAATCAACAATTTTCTTCAATTTATGAAGGAAGAATAAATCGATTTGACTCCATTCATGAATCGTTTCAATGGTTACACCACGACGTAGTGCTTCGCCAATATAAAAGAGTCGCTCATCTCCTGCTGTACGAATACGTTTTTCAATTAAGCTATCTTCCATTTCTTCATCTAAACCTAAGTGATAAACACCTGATTCAAGTGAACGAACAGCCTTTAAAATGGACTCTTCAAAAGTACGACCAATCGCCATAACTTCCCCAGTTGCTTTCATTTGCGTACCAAGCTTACGGTTAGCACTTTCAAACTTATCAAATGGCCAGCGTGGAATTTTTGTTACGACATAGTCAAGTGCTGGTTCAAAGCTTGCGTATGTTTTTCCTGTCACAGGGTTCATCATTTCATCAAGTGTTAAACCAACGGCAATTTTCGCTGCTAATTTCGCAATTGGATAACCTGTAGCTTTCGAAGCAAGAGCCGATGAACGGCTTACACGCGGATTTACTTCAATGACATAATAGTTATAGCTGTCTGGATCAAGTGCTAGCTGCACGTTACAGCCACCTTCGATTTTCAACGCACGAATAATACTTAGAGACGTATTACGTAACATTTGATATTCACGATCACTTAATGTTTGGCTAGGTGCCGCTACGATAGAATCACCTGTATGAATGCCGACTGGATCAAAGTTTTCCATGTTACAAACTACGATGGCATTATCGTTGGCATCACGCATTACTTCATATTCAATTTCTTTAAAACCAGCAATGCTTCTTTCTAATAAACATTGATGAACGGGGCTGCTTTTCAAACCGCCTTCTACGATTTCAATCAACTGTTCTTCATTTTCACAAATTCCGCCACCTGTACCACCAAGTGTGAAGGCTGGACGGACGATTACTGGATAGCCGATTCGTTCAACAAAAGCATATGCTTCTTCTAATGAGTGAATAATGTCACTATCTGGAACAGGCTCACCAAGTTCGTTCATTAGTGTTCGGAATAAATCACGATCTTCTGCTTGTTCAATGGCTTCAAGCTTTGTTCCTAAAATTTGAACACCACATTCTTCTAAAATACCCGATTTTGATAATTCAACCGCCATGTTTAATCCTGTTTGCCCACCAAGTGTTGGCAGAAGAGCGTCTGGACGTTCTTTACGAATAATTTTGCTTACAAACTCAAGCGTAATAGGTTCAATATATACGGCATCTGCCATTTCGCTATCGGTCATAATCGTTGCTGGATTTGAGTTAATTAAAATAACACGATATCCTTCTTCTTTTAACGCAATACATGCTTGTGTACCCGCGTAATCAAATTCTGCTGCTTGGCCGATTACAATCGGTCCTGAACCAATTACTAAAATGCTATTAATATCCGTACGTTTCGGCATGTTACATCCCCACTTTCTTCGTTGTTTCAATCAACTGCATAAATTCATCAAATAGATAGTTAGCATCTTCAGGTCCCGGTGATGCTTCTGGATGGTATTGAACCGTAAAAGCAGGGTACTTTTTATGACGAAGTCCTTCAACTGTACCATCATTTAAAGCAATATGTGTCACCTCTATGTCTGAATTAACAAGTGATTCTTCTTCTACTGCATAGCCATGGTTTTGTGATGTTAAACTTACTTTACCTGTTCGCAAATCTTTTACCGGGTGATTTGATCCACGATGGCCAAATTTCAATTTTTCTGTATTTCCGCCGTTAGCAAGAGCAAACAATTGATGCCCTAAGCAAATTCCGAATAGTGGAACTTGTTTTTGCACTTCTTTAATCATTTCAATGCCTGTTGTCGCACTTTTTGGATCCCCAGGTCCATTTGAGAGCATGATGCCATCTGGATGCAACGCTAGCACTTCCTCAGCAGTAGCATTATAAGGAACCACTACCACATCACAGTTTCTCTTATTTAATTCACGTAAAATTCCATGTTTCATTCCAAAGTCCACTAGAACGACACGTGGTCCACGACCTGGGCTAAAATAAGCGGATTTTGTTGAAACTCGTTTTACTTGATCCGTTGGAAGCACCACAGCTTTTAATTGAGAAATAATTTCATTTGCATCTTTCTCGATGCTGCAAATTGCTCCTTTTAATGTTCCATATTGACGAATGATTCTTGTTAGTTTTCGAGTATCAATCCCACTAATCCCTGGAACATTTTTACTTTTTAAAAAATCATCCAAAGATTCTTTATTTCTCCAGTTAGATGGGAAATCAGCTGCTTCCCTAACAACCAAACCTGCAACAGCTGGACTAACCGATTCAAAATCATCACGATTGATTCCATAATTCCCAATCAATGGATATGTGAGTGTTACAATTTGTCCGCAATAAGATGGATCTGTTAATAATTCTTGATAGCCTGTCATTCCTGTATTAAATACGACCTCACCAATTTTATCGATATCACTCCCAAATGCTTCCCCGATAAAAACTGTGCCGTCTTCTAAAATAAGTTGTCTTTTCATCACTGTACACTTCCTTTTTGCCATGCTTTTTTACCTTCTGCGATTGTTACTACTGGCCATCCTGAGCATTTCATACCGTTAAATGGCGTATTTTTTCCTTTTGAAGCAAATTCATCTGCATCAATTTCTTGTTCTGTTTCTAAATCAAGTAATACAATGTCTGCAATGGCCCCTTCTTTTAACTGACCGTATGGAAGAGAGAAGCTTTCAGCAGGCTTTACCGTTAAAAAGTCTACTAATTGCTGTAACGTAAGTACACCTTTCTTCACCAAATGTGTGTAAAGAAGTGGGAAGGCTGTTTCTAAACCAACAATCCCAAACGGTGCTTTCAGCATGCCTCTTGCTTTTTCTTCAGCAGTATGAGGAGCATGGTCCGTTGCAATAAAATCGATTGTACCATCTAAAAGTCCTTCAATAAGTGCCTCTTTGTCAGCTTGCCCTCTTAATGGTGGATTCATTTTAAAATTCGGATCCAGTCCCGGAATGTCATCTTCACATAAAAGCAAGTGATGTGGTGTTACTTCTGCTGTTACGCGAATGCCTGCTCTTTTTGCATCACGCACTGTACGAACCGATTCTTTCGTACTGATATGACATACGTGATAGTGGCAGTCTGCTGCTTCAGCTAAAAGAACATCACGAGCAATTTGAACGGATTCACATACAGAAGGAATTCCGTTGATGCCTTGTTCAGCCGAGAACTTCCCTTCATGAACAGAGCCGCGATTAATTAAACTATTATCTTCACAATGTGCCACAATAGCCTTATCAACAGCTGCAGCTTGCTTCATTGCAGCTAGCATCATGCTCGCTTGCTGTACCCCAACACCATCATCAGTAAAAGCAAATGCACCACTTTGTTTAAGGCTTGCAAAATCGACTAGCTCTTCACCAATTTGACCAGCTGTAATCGATGCATACGGTAACACTCGAACATGAGCCGTTTCCTCAATCTTTGCGTTTAATGCTTCAAGATTTTCAACCGAATCTGGAACTGGTTTTGTATTTGGCATAGCGGCAACAGTTGTAAAGCCACCTTTTGCTGCAGCAAGTGTACCCGTTTCAATCGTTTCTTTATGCTCGCCACCTGGCTCGCGTAAGTGTACATGTAAATCAATAAAGCCAGGAGCTACAAGTAATCCCTTTGCATCAATAACCTCGCTACCTTCAGTAGATAGATTTTCACCAATCTTCGTAATAATTTTTCCCTCAATTTCGATATCTACTTGTTTAAGTTCATTATTATTATCGAGCAATTGGCCATTTTTGATGACTGTTTTCACGTGAAATTCCCCCTCCGAATTGTTGTAATACATTTTTTATAACCGCCATTCTTGCAAAAACACCATTTTCCATTTGTTTAAAAATTCTTGAACGACTACATTCCACTAAATCACTATCTATTTCAACTCCACGATTAATTGGAGCTGGATGCATAATAATCGCGTTTGGCTTCATGGCTTGCTCGCGTTGTTTCGTTAAGCCATATTGTTCTAAGTAGTCCGTTGTTTCTGCGCTTGATTCATGTCTTTCATGTTGAATTCTAAGCAACATTACCACATCACTTGTTGCAATGGCTTCATCAATTTCTTCATACTCACCAAGACCACTATTTTCATCAAACCATTCTGGAGGACCAGAAAAAACAACTTTCGCTCCAAGGCGTGTTAATGCAACCGCATTAGATCTTGCCACGCGGCTATGAGTAATATCACCAATGATGGCAATTTTCAAGCCCTTAAATTCTTTAAATTCTTGCTTAATTGTCAGTAAATCAAGTAGCGACTGCGTTGGATGATTTCCACAGCCATCTCCTGCATTAATAATGGGAATATTTAAGTTCTGACCGAGTAATTGATCAAAATAATTATCTTCTACATGTCGAATGACTAAAGCTTTTACACCAATTGATTCCATTGTTCTTGCCGTATCATATAGTGTTTCACCTTTCAACACACTTGAAGTTGATGGGTCAAATGGAATGACTTCTAAACCAAGTTTTCTCTCCGCCATTTCAAAGCTTGATTTTGTACGTGTACTTGGTTCAAAAAATAAATTCGAAACCATTGTTTGCTCTTCAGGTCTCCAAATGGCTCCATTCGCAAAACGTTCAGCGTCCTCTAAGATTTCCTCCATTTCAGAAATCGATAACTCATTCATTGCTAGTAGATTTTTCATTGTTCCTGCTCCTTCCACAATTTTGTGAGACAAGGTTATTTTTTGTACAAAAATAACCCTGTCGTTAAGAACAGGGTGTAGGACAGCAAGACGCGGCAGAGACAAACAAAGCCTACCTTTGCTTTTTTGCTGTGAACACCCTTCTAAGCCTCTCTGGACTTCTTTTAAAAGGTGATACGACTATTCAGTTCCTTTTATAGTATTGCACTATTCTACAAATATGTCACCATCATTTTTCTCTCTTCCTGGTAACACTAAGTTTAGTATTACACCAACAATTGCTGATAATGCCATACCAGATAATTGCACATTGTTTGGTAATTGAATATAAGCCCCACCAATGCCTAATACAAGAATAACAGCAGCAATCATTAAATTACGTTTTTGGTCAAAATCCACTTTATTGTCTATTAGCATTCTTAATCCACTTGAGGCAATAATTCCAAACAGAAGAATGGAAATTCCACCCATTACAGCAGATGGAATGGAACTAAGAATTGCTGAAACCTTCCCAACAAAACCAAAGATAATTGCAGATACAGCTGCTCCACCAATAATGTACACACTAAATGCTCTAGTCATCGTTAAAACACCGATGTTTTCACCATAGGATGTTAGCGGTGGTCCTCCGATAAGCGATCCAATAATAATTCCTGTTCCATCACCTAGAATCGAACGATGTAAACCTGGTTTTTTTAGAAAATTCCTGCCTACTACTTTACTTAACACCATCTGATGTCCGATATGCTCTGATAAAGTTACAATGGAAGCTAATAACATGACGACAATAATGGACCAAGAGAAACTAGGTGTATAGGTAGCAAATGGAATCATTAAGTCCGGAACCTCAAACCATTTTGCTTGTTGAATGCCTGTAAAGTCAACTATGCCTGCATAAACTGAACAAATGTATCCAACAATAATGCCAATTAAAACAGGAATAACACTAATAAAGCCTTTGAAAAAAACATTACAACAAACCGTTACTGCTAATGTAATCAAAGCAATGGTAATATGAGTTGTACTATAAATCAAAACCTTTGCACCAGGGTCTTCGTACATCGCCATTTTCACCGCTGTACCTGATAAGCTTAATCCGATAACCATGATAACTGGACCTACCACCACTGGAGGCAGTAAATTCATCAACCACTTAATACCGACCCTTTTGATAATCAACGCTATAATTCCGTAGACAATACCGGCTGCAAAGCAGCCGATCATCACTGATTCCGGACCACCAGATTCTTTCGCAACTAGGATTGGTGTGATAAACGCAAACGAGGAACCAAGATACGCAGGAATTTGGCCTCTTGTAATCAATAAATACGCTAATGTGCCAAGACCACTTGAAACTAGCGCAACAGCCGGGCTAAGTCCTACTAGAATCGGTACTAAAACCGTAGCTCCAAACATGGCGAATAAATGCTGGATACTTAGCGTAATCCATTGTCCTAGTTTAGGGACATCCTCGACATCTAATAAGACATCTCTTTTTGCTTCTTCCATTCTATTCCTCCTAAAGTACTGCGATGATTGTTGATAGAAAAAAACTCTTAGATGTTATAGAAAGAGGGTTCCCTAGAAACCACAAGCTATACAACACTTGAAAATCTAGTTCATCGTCCTCTTTATGGCTGCTCTGAACCATCCTTTAAAAGGAATTACTTTATTATTCCAATATACTTACTTGATCAATACCGTCTTTTTCCACCAACATCACGGATATCTTTTCAGATTGTGATGTTGGCACATTTTTACCAACAAAATCTGCACGAATTGGGAGTTCTCGATGACCTCGATCAACCAGAACAGCCAACTGTATTTGTGATGGTCTGCCAATATCAACAAGTGCATCTAATGCAGCTCTGACCGTTCGCCCTGTAAAGAGAACATCATCCACTAAAATGACTGTTTTATCCGTAATATCCACAGAAATATGAGAACCTTTTATTAATGGCTCACCATCTTTTTTAGACAAGTCATCTCTATACATCGTAATATCGAGTTCACCTATTCCAATCGGCTTTCCTTCAATTTGCTCGATACGCTGTGCAAGTCGATTGGCAAGATAAATTCCGCGCGTACGAATCCCGATTAATAAGCAATTTTCAATTCCCTTATTTTTCTCAATAATTTGATGAGCAATTCTTGTTAAAGCCCTATTTATTGCTTGTTCGTCAAGGACGATTGCTTTCTTGTTCAAGTCTCGCTACCTCACTTTTATCCATTTTTTATAATCTAATACAAAAAAATTCTCATACCTTGAGGGCATGAGAATTACGCAGCATAAAATAACGCAGGCATAGTTAGCCTACTTCATATCCGGTACCTTCTCAGCCTCTCTGGACTGTGTTAAAGGTTCATTCAGTTGTTATTATAATATATTATTGATTAGACAATGTCAATTTCTTTTCCGCAAATTATCTAGCAAATCATCAAAGTCCTGCGGTAGCGGTGCTTCAAATTCTAAATACTCTTTTGTACGCGGATGAACAAAACCAAGTAATCCAGCATGTAGAACTTGTCCATTAAACTGCAAGGTTTTTTTCGGGCCATATTTTGGATCACCTGCAAGCGGAAAACCGATATATTTCATATGAACTCTAATTTGATGAGTTCTTCCTGTTTCAAGCTGACACTCTACTAGTGTAAATCCTGTAAAACGCTCAATCACACGAAAATGAGTAACAGCATGTTTAGAGTTCTCCTCAGTCACCGTCATGCTTTGTCGATCTTTTTTATCACGACCAATCGGTGCATCAATCGTGCCATAATCATGTGGAATCACGCCATGAACAACCGCTTGATATTTACGTGTAACGGTCTTATCCACTAACTGTTGAACAAGGCTTTCATGAGCCATGTCATTTTTGGCGACCATTAGTAGACCGGATGTATCTTTATCAATTCTATGGACAATACCTGGACGCATTACACCATTAATCCCTGACAAATCGGTACAATGAGCCATTAACCCATTAACAAGCGTACCAGATGTATGCCCGGGTGCAGGATGAACAACCATGCCTCGTGGCTTATTCACCACCAACACATCAGCATCCTCATAATAAATATCTAAATTCATCGGTTCAGCCGCAACATCTAACTCTTCAAGCTCTGGTACGGTGATTTCAATCACATCGCCTACATTGCATTTATAATTTGTTTTCACAGCAGTGCCATTAACTAGGGCGCACTGATCTTTAATCCACTGCTGCACATGTGTGCGCGACCATTCTTCATTTAAAGTAGACAAAGCCTTATCAATCCTTACTCCATGTAAGCTCTCATCTATATTGTATTGAAATTTATCCATTTGATTTCTCCTTAGAAAGTTTTTCCTCAATGAACATATAAATAATAAGTACTACAACCCCCATTGTTAATGCAGCATCCGCTACATTGAAAATCGGGAAACTGTAGCTAAAAATATAGGTATGTACAAAATCGACCACTTCTTGACGAAATACACGGTCGATGAAATTCCCAATCGCCCCACCAAGCATCAATGCCAAGGCAACACCGAGTAAAGCACTTTGTTTTGCCATTTTTTGAATATAGTAAACAAGCCCGATAACAACTGCAATGGTAACAATGTAAAAAAACCACATTTGTCCCTGTAAAATGCCCCATGCCGCTCCACGATTACGATGAGATGTAATATACAATAGATTCTTAATCACTTCTATACTTTCCCCATACTGCATTTTTTGGACAATCAGCCACTTAGTTAGCTGATCACAAGCAATTACAAACAAGGCCAAAATATAATAACGCACAATCCTTCCCCCAAACCTATTCTACTTTACTAATGAATTGTAGCATAACCACCAAACAATGACCAAAGAAAAAAGGCACTACAGTGATTACACTAAAGTGCCTTTTTCCACAATCTTATCCACAGTATATCCACAATTCAAAATGTCACTGTGACTCGATTCGTTTATCATAAAATGCAGCTAGAGATGTTGATACGTATGGGATAAGCCATAATAGCCCTATTCCCAATGTAAAGAGTGAAAGGATTCCCCAGCCAATAAAGCTTAGGTTCAATAGAAAGTATTTCCATTTGTAACCTTTCATAATTTGTTTACTTTCAGTGATCGCTTCTGTAATCGAAAATTCCGGATGGTCTCGTAACAGGAAGAAAGTTTGAGAATAAGATAAACTTTTAATAATACCAGGAATAATCAATAATAAAGACCATAGGATAACAAAAATACTTACCACAATAGATACTCCAATTAGTTTTAGAGAAGTCTTCCAATCAGAATAAATGGCAAACAGCTGTGAAATTTTTGGAGCCTCTGAACGTACTAAAGACAGAAAGAACCAATAAAACGCGATGGAGAAAGGAATTAAAATAATGGAAAAAATAATATTAAATATGTCAGCTCCAATTGTTAGTTCATCTGCATTGATCCATGCAGTAAATCCTCCACTTAAGGGAATTTCAATAATTAAAGGAACCACCATATAAATTAGGAAAAACACGAATGTGGCCAAAACAGCTAATCCCCAATTTCCCTTTAAAGCTCCCAATGCCTGTTTCTTAATTTCTGAAATTTTCATTTATCATTTTCCTCCTTTCATCAAGCATGAGTATAACATAATAATATGTATATTTGAGATTTATATGAAAATGTTTATTATATTACCTTAATTTAATAGTAAAATTCAAAAAAGCCAGACCCTAAAACTTAGGATCTGACTTTTTAAACTAAAAAATTACTGATGTGAATAATGCTCTTTTACAACTGTTGCACAGCGTGGACATAATGTTGGATGGTCTTCTACTGTACCAACTGTCTCCGTAACATTCCAGCAGCGCTCACACGTTTCGCCATCTGCTTTTGCTACAACAATAGAAGCATGCTCTAATGTGACGGCATCTGCCGGTGCTTCAGCAACATCTGTAATTTCAAATTTAGAAACAATAAATAGTTGCTCCATATTTTCAGTAATACTCGCTAGTAAGTTTTTCACTTCTTCTTTTACATACACAGTGACTTTCGCATTTAGTGATTTACCAATTACTTTTTGGTTACGCGCTTCTTCTAACGCTTTTAACACATCGTCACGAAGGTCCATGAATGCATTCCACTTCTCTTCAATTGTCTCTGCATTCGCAATTGCAATTTCTTCAGGCATTAATGTAAACTGCACGCTTTCCTCCGTAACACCTGGAATAAATGTCCATACTTCATCAGCTGTATGAGATAAAATTGGAGAAACTAATTTTGTTAAACTTACTAATGTCTCATATAGCACCGTTTGAATCGCTAAACGATCTTTTCCGTTCGGTGCTTCGCAATATAAAATATCTTTTGCATAATCTAAATAGAATGCACTTAAATCCTGTGTACAGAAATTATTAACATGATGATAGATTGTTGCAAATTCATAATTGTCATACGCTTCAATTGTATTTTTGATCAATTTGTTTAATTTGATTAACATATATTGATCAACTTCACGAAGATCGCTAACTTCCACTTTATCTTTTTCAGGATCAAAACCATCTAGGTTTCCAAGCAAGAAGCGGAATGTGTTGCGGATTTTACGATATACTTCTGCTACTTGTTTAAGGATTGGATCCGATACACGAACATCTGCTTGATAATCGACAGAAGCAACCCAAAGACGTAAAATATCTGCACCTAATTGGTTCATTACTTTCGCTGGAACCACTACATTACCAACTGATTTACTCATCTTACGTCCTTCACCATCTAAAGCAAATCCATGGCTTAGTACCCCTTTATATGGAGCTTTTCCAGTAACTGCTACCCCTGTTGAAAGAGAAGAGTTAAACCAGCCACGATATTGGTCAGAACCTTCTAAATAAAGATCTGCTGGGCGTTGCAACTCTTCACGTTCTACTAAAACTCCTTGATGGGAAGAACCAGAGTCAAACCAAACATCCATAATATCTGTTTCTTTTGTAAAAATACCATTTGGACTGCCTTCATGTGTAAAGCCTTCTGGAAGAAGATCTTTCGCTTCACGCTCGAACCAAACATTTGAACCATGCTCACGGAACAAGTTAGAAATGTGTTCAATTGTTTCATCCGTAATAATTGGTTCACCATTTTCGGCATAAAAGACTGGAATTGGAACACCCCAAGCACGTTGACGAGAAATACACCAATCGCCGCGATCACGTACCATATTATACAGTCTTGTTTCACCCCAAGCCGGCACCCATTTTGTTTCAGCGATTGCATCCAATAAATCTTGACGGAAATCTTTAATCGATGCAAACCACTGAGCTGTTGCACGGAAAATCGTTGGTTTTTTCGTCCGCCAGTCATGTGGGTAAGAGTGGGTAATAAATGTTAATTTTAATAAAGCGCCTACTTCTTGTAATTTTTCCGTAATGGCCTTATTAGCATTATCATAGAATAAACCAGCAAATCCTTCTGCCTCTTCCGTCATAACCCCTTTTTCATCAACTGGACAAAGAACATCTAATCCATATTTTTGACCAATGATAAAGTCATCTTCCCCATGACCAGGAGCTGTGTGAACACAGCCCGTTCCCGCATCTGTTGTTACATGTTCACCTAGCATCACAAGTGATTCACGATCATAGATTGGATGTTTCGCAACAACACGGTCAAGCTCTGCGCCTTTCACCGTTTGAACGACCTGAGGATTTTCCCACTGTAATTCTGAAGTAACTGATTCAAGCAACGCTTCCGCTACTACATATTTTTCTCCAGCTACTTCGACAACCACATAGTTCAATTGCGGATGAAGGGAGATTCCAAGGTTAGCAGGAATCGTCCAAGGAGTCGTTGTCCAGATAATAATCTTCACACCATTTTCAATAACACCTTTTCCGTCTGTCACTTCAAAGGCAACATAGATAGATGCTGAACGTTTATCTTGGTACTCAATCTCTGCTTCGGCAAGAGCAGATTCACTAGATGGTGACCAATATACTGGCTTTTTCCCTTTATAGATATAGCCCTTTTTCGCCATATCGCCAAACACTTTAATTTGTTGAGCTTCAAATTCAGGCTTTAATGTAATATAAGGGTTTTCCCAATCACCGCGAACACCTATACGTTTAAATTGTTCACGTTGATTATTAATTTGTTGGTACGCATATTCTTCGCAAAGCTTACGGAATTCAGCTACACTCATTTCCTTGCGCTTTACACCTTTTTTCGTTAACGCTGTTTCAATCGGCAGACCATGCGTATCCCATCCTGGAACATATGGTGCATGAAAACCGTTCATCGATTTAAAACGAACGATAAAATCTTTTAAAACTTTATTTAACGCATGGCCCATATGAATGTCACCATTTGCATATGGAGGTCCATCATGCAAAATGAATAGCGGGCGACCTTCCGTATGCTTTTGAACTTGTTCATAAATATTCATTTCTTCCCATTTAGCTTGAATTTCTGGTTCGCGCTTTGGTAAATTCCCACGCATCGGAAATTCTGTTTTAGGCATTAACAATGTATCTTTATATTCCATTTGTAAATCCTCCATCCAAATTTAGACCATTTTCTATGATGACGATAAGAAAAGCGGAAGGTGCCCGTTCATCGACGTAGGATACTTTCCTGCTTCGTATGAGATAAAGGAAACACGAAAAGCGAGGGCGATTCGATGTTAACTTATCGTAAGGAGGAGCGGGAAGTCCATTAATCGCTAGGATTCTTACGCTAGACACCAGTACGCATTGAGAAAACTTACTTTCTAAATCAAATAAAAAAAGCCCTCTCATCCCAAAAAGGGACGAGAAAGCTTGGATTCCCGCGGTACCACCCTAGTTAGATTACTGATGTTTTATCTCAGCAATCCTCTTTAGCATTCGTAACGTGAATGAATCGCCTCATCTACTTGCAAAATTGCTTTCAACTTGGAACTCTCGGGTGATCTTCTATTTTTCCACTTATTCTGAGCTCGCACCATTTCTCAGATCGCTTATATAAGCCTATGAAAAATATACTGTCCCTGTCATCGTCTTCTTATCATATAAATATTGGTTTTGTTAAAAAATTATATGCGAAATAAGTGCTTCTCGTCAAGGAAACGTTTAATTTTCTTCCTCAATCCCAGTATTTATCTCTATTTCAGTCGCATCTACGTCATATTCGAGGAGATGATCCCAATCCTCATTATCTAATAAATCCAACTGCGCAGCCACAAGCATTTTAAAGCGGGTACGAAATACTTTAGATTGTTTTTTCAACTCTTCAATTTCTACAGTTATTTTACGTGCCTTTGCAAGCGAATCATTGACAATTCGATCTGCATTTTTTTCTGCTTCTTTAATGATTAGTTTTGCTTCTTTTTGAGCGTTACGTTTTACTTCCTCAGCTGCCTCTTGAGCCACAATGATTGACTTATTAAGAGTACCTTCAATACTTGTAAAATGCCCGAGACGGTCGAAGGTTTCTTCTAGCTTATCCTCAAGTTCTTTCTTTTCCCGCAGTAAAATTTCATAATCTTTAATGATCTGGTCAAGAAACTCATTCACTTCATCTTCATCATACCCACGAAATACTTTGCTAAATTCTTGATTATGTATATCAATCGGGGTTAAGGGCATAACGGCACCTCCAAAACAAATTCTTCTCTTACTCTTCTACAGCCCAACATCCTACTATTCGACAAAAAAAATAAAAATCCTTTTTATTCTTCAAATTACTTCTTCTTACCTAGTGTTATTTTCCACTTTTCTTTTTTAGATTGTCCATTAATGGAAATAATTTTACAACGACCAAACCCTCTAATCGAAATGGTATCACCAACTTCGCAGTCTGCTGATGTTTTTTCTGTTTGTTTAAAATTCACCTTCACCTTGCCTGAACCTATAAGCGCTTGAGCTTTTTGTCGCGATATATTCAAAGCTGTTGCTAACATGACATCCAATCTTAAAGAGCTCACTGTATAATGATGCTCTTCCCAGCTTACTTCAACTTGAATCATTTTAGTAAAAGGAAGCTTTTGAATAGCTACGGATGCTTTTCCAACTTTCTCTAGACTCACAGTTATATAGGTTTCGATTTCTTGAGCAGCTATAAATTGAACCTGATCATTCTCAATTAGGATATCCCCAAACTTTTCTCGTTTTAATCCAAGTGACATCAAGGTTCCTAGAACTTGTCGATGATCTAGAGTGATAAATTTTTTAGGATAGATAATTTCAAACAAACAAAGTTGAAAGTCGCTTCGTTCCGGCGAATAATAATCTGGAAATAGCAAAGCCCGCTTGCGCTCTAGGCCACTCGCTCCACCAAAAAATTCTATTTTCACTTCATCGCCATGACCCAGTAAGGAGTCAATAATTTGCTGCTGACGTGGATCTAAAAAATCAGTCAATTTCGGCGCATAAGAGTATTTGACTTGCTCGATCCAATTCAAAGCTTGGTCAATAAATTCCTTTTCCTCAGGTCTAAAATGCTGATAAATACTCATTCACAAACTCCCTATGTATTCCTACCCATTGAAATCATGTGTATACCTTGTCTATGAACTTTGAAATCTCCATAGTAAAGCAAGACAATTCTACTACGAAGATTTCAGTCAAATTTCTCATTAGCCAATCCAATTAAAAAGTTGGAACACTCCTGATTTCGCAAGATTTAAGACAAGCAACGCTACAATTGGAGAAATGTCAATCATTCCTAGCGGAGGTATAATTTTCCGAAATTGCTCTAAATATGGTTCGCACATTTTAGCCAAAAATTGACCGATAGACGACCCTCTTGCATTAGGAAACCATGACATTAAAATATAAATAATTAGAGCGATTGAATAAAATTCAATTAAATAGACAAATATCTTTAATACTAGATCCATAAAATACTACCACCTCGCTTCTTCATACTCCCCGTCAGGACTAAACCCCGTAATATTTCCGGAAACATCAACGTTTGCAGGGGTGCATAAGAAAATATCTGTTCCTACTTTTTGGATATCCCCACCAATGGCGTAAACAGTACCACTTAAAAAATCAACAATTCTTTTTCCTTGGTCACGCTGTATTCTTTGCAAATTGACAATGACTGCACGTTTATTATTTAAGTTGTCTGCTACCTCTTGTGCATCGGCATAAGCTCGTGGCTCTAATAATACTACTTTAGAAGATTTTTGAACACTTTGCAAACTTACGATATTATTATTTGTCCCGTGTGCATGATTTTGTTTAGCAGGCTTTACGATTTTCGGTTCTGCTATCTCTTCTTCTACCACTTCCTCTTTGTATTCAATATCTTCATCCAATGCAAAATAAGATTTCAATTTTGATACCAACGACATTTTTGCTCCTCCTTAAGATTCTTCGCCTACTAATGCAGTACCTATTCGAATCATAGTTGCGCCCTCTTCAATTGCTATTGTAAAATCATTAGACATTCCCATTGATAATTCCGTACATGGTGCATGAATAAATGCGTTCTGTTGAATCTCATTTTGAAGCTCTTTAAGGTCACGAAAGCACTTTCGCAAAACTTGTTCATTATCCGTCAGTGGTGCCATCGTCATTAATCCTGCTACGATAATCTTATCGAAGTTGGCTAATTCTTGGACAAACTGGAGTAATTCACTCGGCCCAATCCCATGTTTAGATTCCTCACCAGAAACATTTACTTGCACTAAACATTTTACTGGCTTATTAGCTCGCTTTTGAATCTCCTCTGCTAAAGAAATTCGATCCATAGAATGAATATAGGCAACCTTATCAATAATATTCTTCACCTTACGCGTTTGTAGAGATCCAATATAATGCCAATTTGGTCGGTCCCCTAGTACCTCATATTTATTTAAAAGCCCTTCATCACGGTTTTCTCCAAGATTCATAATTCCCGCATCTAGTGCTTCCTTTGCTCTTTCGATGGTTACATATTTTGTAACGGCGATTAACATAATCTCGTTTCGCTTACGACCACTATTTTGGCATGCTTGTCCAATTTGCTCTTCGATGTGTACTACATTATCTGCTACTTTCATAGCTATTCAATATCCCCTTTCCAACCAATAAAGCTCATTAAACGACCTGTATGGCCCTTGTCACGTCGATGAGAAAAGAATAGATCATCGTGACAGCTTGTACAATAGGTTGATAGTTCAATATGGCTTTTTGGAATGCCTGCTTTTTGTAATAAAAGCATGTTCAGCCGCTTTAAGTCTAACTGATATTGTCCTTCGCTTATTAAATTATATGGCTTTTCGTCATTTTCTTCCAGCAATTTTTGCACATTGCCAATAACTTTATCATCCACAACATAGCAATTTTGACAAATAGAAGGACCGATGACGACTAAAATGTCATTAGCTGGAATTCCCTCCTGCTGCAGCGCTTGAACCATTTTGGGAGCAATTTCTCCCACTGTACCTTTCCAACCAGCATGGACTACTCCGATAAAGCCATGCTTAGGTGCATAAAAATAGATAGGAACACAATCAGCATATACAAGCGTCAACAATACATTTTTATCTGACGTATACAAGCCATCTGTCCGTTTTAGACTAGATTCATATTCCTTTGCTCCTTTTCCACAATCAGAGCGGAAAACCTTTTGGATATGAGTTTCATGTGTTTGCTCCGCTCCAACGAAAGCATCAAGAGGAATAGATAAACAATCTGCCAAAAGTCGTCGATTCATCCTGACATCTTCAAGAGAATCGTTAACATGGAAGCCCATATTTAATGTTTGAAATTCATGTTGGCTTACTCCACCATTTTTCGTAGAAAATCCAACCACCAGCTCTGGATTTTGCTTTATCCATGAATCAATAACAAAATATTGTTTTTCTTTTATTTTAAATGGTTCTGACATACATATACCCTCATTATTTTTTAGTCTAGTGTATCATACTTTTTTCCCTCTGAACCATGTTAAAATCGATCATCTTTCAACTCAGTTTGAAACAGTAGCTGATGCTCCACAAGAATAACGTCAGCACCAATTTTTTTAATTTTATGCCATGGTATAACAATCTCTTGATCCTTCCCGAATACTCCCATCCATCTACTACTATTCGAAACGATAATCGCTTCAATTTTTCCTGTAGCTGTATTAATTTCTAAATCCGTCATGTTTCCTAGCTTTTTTCCGTCCGCTATATTCACAATATCTTTCACTTGAAATTCAGAAATTCTTGTCAAAGCATTTCGCCCCATTTCATTGGTGTATACACTAGTTTATTCATATATATGACATAAAAGAGGAACCAATGATAAACAAAATAAAAAGCCGTCACGATTGCTTTTAGCTATGGGGAAAAGAATTATCATACCCTTCTTTCCCCCACCTAGCAAACTTTAGACAAGCTTTAATATTGAATATTCTTATTCATTTGTTTAATAGCCGCTTTTTCTAAGCGTGATACTTGCGCTTGTGAAATGCCGATTTCCTCAGCTACCTCCATTTGCGTTTTCCCTTGGAAAAAGCGCTTACGCAAAATCATTTTTTCACGTTCATTTAAGCGACGCATCCCTTCATTAACTGCAATCTCATCAATCCAAGTACTATCTTTGTTTTTCTCATCACTTAATTGGTCGAGTACATAAATGGGATCCCCGCCATCATTGTAGATTGGTTCAAACAAAGAAACTGGATCTTGAATTGCATCTAGCGCAAATACAATCTCCTCATGTGGGACATCAAGAACCTTAGCAATCTCTTCTGCTGTCGGCTCTCGAAGCGTCTGACTAATGAGCTTTTCCTTCACTTGTAAAGCTTTGTAGGCGATATCTCTTAAACTTCGGGACACACGAATTGGATTGTTGTCACGCAAGTATCGTCTAATCTCACCAATAATCATGGGCACAGCGTACGTTGAAAATTTTACATTTTGACCGAGGTCAAAATTATCAATGGACTTCATTAATCCTATACAGCCTACCTGAAATAGATCATCTACATATTCCCCGCGATTATTAAAGCGTTGAATGACGCTCAATACGAGCCTAAGATTCCCGTTTACCAGTTTCTCTCTTGCAGAAATATCGCCAGCCTGCATTTCCTTAAAGAGTATTCGCATTTCATCATTCTTTAAAACCGGTAATTTTGATGTATCGACACCGCAGATTTCAACCTTGTTACGAGACAAATTCTTTCCCTCCTCACAGGAGTGCTGTACATAAGTCAGTATTTCCGCGGGAGGAAAAAATATGCACCTACATCTTGTAGAAACATGAGAAATTATACCAAAATATTGATTCTGTCGCGGTTTTCAGTTGACATAAATTTTTTTAGACCATCTTATTAAATTCTTTTCGAAGCCGTTTTATAATCCTTTTTTCCAATCTAGAGATATAGGATTGTGAAATGCCCAACATATCGGCCACATCTTTTTGCGTTTTCTCTTCTTCACCTGCAAGCCCAAACCGTAATTCCATGATTTGCTTTTCTCGATCAGATAACTGCATAAGTGCTTTTGATAGCAATTTACGGTCGACATTTGCTTCAAGATCCTTTGTAATAATATCATCCTCTGTTCCTAACACATCAGAAAGCAGTAACTCATTTCCATCCCAATCAATATTTAATGGCTCATCAAACGAAACCTCAGACCGAATTTTGTTATTCCTTCGCAAATACATGAGAATTTCATTTTCAATGCATCTCGATGCATATGTAGCCAATTTAATTTTTTTCTCAGGATTAAACGTATTAACAGCTTTTATTAATCCAATCGTTCCAATACTTATCAGATCCTCAATATTAATACCTGTATTCTCAAATTTACGTGCAATATAAACGACTAACCTTAGATTCCTTTCGATTAAGATCGACCGTGCAGCTTCATCACCATTTGGTAATTTATTAATTAAAACTGCCTCTTCCTCTTTCGAAAGAGGAGGTGGCAATGCTTCACTACCCCCAATATAAAACACTTCATCCGTTTTCAATCCCAGTTTGAACAACAGTTTGTACCAATAATAAGTTACACGTAAAATAAATTTCCGCAAATGAATTCTCCCTTCTATAATGGAATTTTAACCACGAGTAAGGCAACGACGTTACGATGCACTCTGAACAGATACTCCGGTTAACATTTTCGGATGAACAATACATTGGTAGGTGTCATCAGCTGACAGCTGCTGCATCGTAAATGAAATAAGTCCACGAGAAACCTTGTATTCTTTTCCATTATGCTGAATTTGTAATACATCTGGTTTAATAGCCGTTAGCAATTGATGGTTTTGTCCGATTACTTTATAAGGAATGACACGAATGCGGTCTGCCCACGTATACTCCGTTATCTCTCCCTGCTGCAGTAACTTATCAGGATTTTCAAAAAGGGGCAGCATATCCGCTGGTATTTCTGACTCCTTTCCAACAATAGAAACAATCATCACCGGTGACTTACTAATCGGGTCATAAAGCTGATTCCCACTATCTATTAACCCTTGAAACTCAGCTTTAAAATCTCCAATTTCTAGTCTAACTCTTACCAATTGATCATAATGTAACTTTGTCATTTCCATCCCATCAAGCGTTCGTTTCGAATACTGCCAAGCAAGTGGAAAACCAACTATGACGAAGAACCAACTCATCGGATCTCCAAAGCGGTTTATTCCCATCTGTGTACTAATTGCCATATCAGCCACTTGAAAGGAAAAAAAATAATGTAACCCAAGGAGTATTCCCCCTGATAAAAAGGTTATAAAATAGAGGGTCATCAACGACTTCAAAAATACCTTTAATCTAATAAAACCAAATACCGTCATAACCATGAATATAGAGATCAAGAATTTGATAAAAATATTATCAACCCATGCAGAATATGAAGTAAATGCTAATAGGATAAGCATAGAACCAAGCAAGCCACCAGCTAGAAGTCTCCAAAAGGCCACTCTTTGCTTAAGAATAATAGACGTCCAATACAGAAGCAGGCTATCAAAAAGCCAATTTAATAGCCAAATGATATCAACATAAACCGTCAACCCCTCACTCCTTTAAGGACAAGGAGCAGAACTTTGTAGCTTCATTTCATATATAGCCTTTAGCGGGCTGCAGACTATTTTTCTGCTACTGCGTTCATACCACCTTTGTTCTTCAACTTATTTGTTCTTGAAAGAAGTATAGCGTACATCCTTCAAAAAAGTGTGTCACTTTTTGAGTATGAATTGTAAGAGTTTTTCAATCATTTTGTTGAAAAAACACGCATGATTTTATTCATAAACAAAAAAAATTCAAAGGCTACTTAGAATCGTAACCTTTGAATTCTGTTGTTTTTTCGAGAACTATTGTCGACGTTTATTGCGATTTCGTAAGAATGTTGGAATATCCAACGCTTCCTCTACTTGGTGATTTGAATTACGAGTTGGAAGTTCAGTTGGTTCTTCACGCTTTACTTCACGCCTAGCACTTGGTTGTTGTGCCGGAGCTTGCTGTTGTTGTTGTTGTTGTTGTTGTTGTCTTGGTTGCGATTGACCAAAGGATGGACGCGTAGCTGGACGAAGCGGCGCTTCCGATTCATTAAAGCCTGTTGCAATCACTGTTACCACAATTTCATCTTTTAAATTTTCATTGATTACTGACCCAAAAATCATATTCACTTCTTGGTCAGAAGCTGTAGCTACAATATCAGCTGCCTCTTGAACTTCAAAAAGACTTAAATTCGAACCACCTGTAATATTCATGAGAACACCTTGTGCTCCGTCAATAGATGTTTCTAGTAGCGGACTTGAAATCGCTTTTTTAGCGGCTTCGGCTGCACGGTTTTCTCCCGAGGAAATCCCAATACCCATAAGAGCAGAGCCTCTGTTTGACATGATTGTCTTAACATCGGCAAAATCGAGGTTAATAAGACCTGGAACTGCAATTAGATCTGAAATACCTTGTACACCCTGACGAAGAACGTTATCTGCTTCGCGGAATGCTTCAAGCATCGGAGTGCTTTTATCAACAATTTCTAATAATCGATCATTTGGAATAACAATTAATGTATCTACAGCATCTTTCATCGCTTCAATTCCGCCTTGTGCTTGTGTCGCACGTTTTTTTCCTTCAAACGTAAATGGACGTGTTACAACGCCTACTGTTAAGGCGCCTAAGCCTTTGGCAATTTGAGCGATCACTGGTGCCGCACCTGTTCCGGTTCCGCCTCCCATACCAGCGGTAACAAAGACCATATCTGCACCACGTAGCGCTTCTTCAATTTGCTCTTTACTTTCTTCAGCAGCTTTTTTTCCTACTTCTGGATTAGCACCTGCGCCTAGTCCACGTGTAAGCTTACCACCAATTTGCATTTTCACTTCAGCTTTAGATAGATTAAGAGCCTGAGCGTCGGTGTTTACTGAAATGAATTCTACACCTTGTACTCCATGCTCAATCATACGATTCACAGCATTGTTACCGCCGCCGCCAACACCTATTACTTTTATCGCTGCTAATTGATCTAAATTAGAATCAAACTCTAACATGACAATCCTCCTATTTTAACGAAATCCCCATTAATCTTTTTCTTATTCAAAAAAATAACCAAGAAATTTTTTAAATTTAGATTCACCTTGTTTTTTAGCAGGTGCTTCTTTTTGCTTTTGTGGTTGAGTTGGTTTGTGTGACTCAAAAGTATCTTGATCTGGTCCTGAAACAACAGGAGGCTGCGATGCAGTCTGTTGTTTATGCACTCTTTCTCTTTTGCACGCTTGCTTTATTAAACCGACAGCCGTTGTGTATTGCGGTTCACGGACACCAATATAATTCGGTTCAGCTGTTCTCACTCGATTTTGGAAGATATACTGTGCCAGATCTAATACTCCAGGCATCTTTACAACACCACCAGTTAATACAAACCCACCAGGTACATCCGAAAATCCAAGGCGATTTAATTCATCTAAAATCAACTCGAAAATCTCAGTCATTCTTGCCTCAATTATCTCTGCTAACATTAATTGATTACAAGGTTGCTGCTGATCACTGCCGATGATTGGAATTTGAAATACTTCCTCTTCGGAAGCATCATCATAAAAGGCATGTCCATGTTTAAGTTTGATTTTTTCAGCATTTTCCATCGTTGTGCGTAAAACGATAGAAAGATCTTTTGTTATCGTTTCTCCGCCAATCGGAATTACGGTTGTATATTTTAAGTAACCTTGTTCAAAAATGGAGAATGTTGTAGATCCTCCTCCGATATCGACTAAAGCTACACCAAGATCTTTTTCATCATTAGATAAAACTAAAGCTCCAGCAGCCATTGGTTGTAGAGCTATATCAACAATCTCTAATCCAGCTTTTTCTACGCATCTTAATGAATTATGTAAAATCGTTCTTAAACCCGTAATTAAAATGCCATTCATTTCAAGACGAACTCCAATCATACCTCTTGGATCATTAATTTCGTCTAATTCGTCTACCTTATAATAAATCGGTACAACGTCAATAATTTCACGATCTGATGGAATCGTAACAAGTTCTGCCGCTTCTCTCACACGATTCACATCATGTTGAGTAATTTCTTTGTTTTCACTAGAAACAGCCACAACTCCATGACAAGGCTGAAGCACAACATGATTGCCGCTAATTCCAACAATCACCTCTTTGATTTCCATTCCAATCATTCTTTCCGCTTGTTCAACAGCTTTTTGAATGGATTGGACTGTTTCATCTATATCGACGATGGACCCTTTTTTTAGTCCGGTTGATTTTATATTTCCAACACCAATAATGTTCAATGTGTCATTGACCATTTCCCCAATGATTACTTTTACACTGGATGTACCGATGTCAAGACTAACGTAAATTTCATTGCTGTTCATCCCATGGCACCTCCTTTAATGCTTTTTTTTAATTCTATCTTTTTTATAGAAAAAAAATAAATGATGGAAAGTATTCTCGCATACAATTTATTTTAAAATCTTACTTTTTATTTTCAGATAAGAATCATAAGTGTAAGAAATACTTCTTTAAAATTATTCGTCATTTATACTTTTTTTCCTTTAAAAAACTGCTGTTTTTTTCATTTTTTATGAAATATCTATATATTCCAAGTGGGATTCATCAATAAATGTTAGCTTTCAAAAAATTGTGTAACAATACAAGTCTACACTATCAGGAAATTCTAGAAAAGATAAAAGTACAATTGAAACAAGTTTATTATCATCCTGTCATAAACTTGTTTTATATTGTTCATTGACAAAAAGAAGGAAAATATCTTTAAGTAACCATATCCTCTCCATTTATTTTCCCTACATAATTTTAAATTATTTTATCATAACAATAAAAAAGATACCTGTTATTATATTATTTGAATTTTATTTCGTATCCTTTTACTGTATATCATGTCAACTAGGATAATATACCTATACTTCATTCCTCGTTTTTTTCTGTTGTTTGTTCAGGTGCTTGATAGGCCTTGAAAAATGAGCCTACCTCTAAATCAATGACCCCCTTAACCTTAGGATCTAACTGACTTGCAATAGAAGAATAATGTTTCATTTTATCCGATAAGGTTAAGCTTGTTGCACTTACTTCAAAGCCATCGTTCATATACATCGTAATATGATACTTATCTGTCTTTGTAGGAGTATGGTGAATTTCCGAAATTGAATTTTGAATCTCTTCTGGTAATTTTGTCAATTCCTTTACGAGCTTGTTTAAGACTACCCCTTCTTTGAACTCTAACAATACAGGAGCAAATACGGGAATCTCCGTTGACTCTAGCCCATCTAAAATCTTTCCATTTTCAAGAATCGGATAAAAATGCTTTCCTTTAGATAAATAAGCAATTTTATTATGTTCTGTCACTGTAATTTTCACTGAATTAGGAAAAACGGGAGTTATCGAGACACTTTCAATTTCAGGATTTTCTTTTAAATGAGCAGCCACTTGACCCGTATCAATTTTCCATATACTTTGATCTTTGTTTATATCACTCAGTTTAATAATTTGCTCATCAGATAAATATCGATTTCCCTTTACTACCACATTTTTCACGTGACTTAACGGTGATAAAAAATATAAAACGCAGCCAATAAGAATAAAGAAAAAAGAAAGCAATAAGATTAAGCGACGATTTGCTTTTCTTTTTCTAACCTTTTTAAGTTTAGGGATGCGATCCTCGATTGAAATAACTTTCCCTTTCTCCACCTTTTCACCTCTTTCTAAAAAATCGGATTACCTATTAGAAAAGCGGTACTGGCTTAAAAATGAGTGACAACGGAACCTAGCCCCTAAGCTTTCTTTGAAGAATTCAAGACTTTTCAAAACAAGCTAGGCGGCTAACTTCCTCATATTCCCAAAAACGTCTTATGATTTGAATACTCGTCTAAACTCGAATTTTCTTCAATTTCCGCTGTTTATTATAGCACATAAGAAGGACATATTAATATAGCGTTCTGTTATTTCCGACCTATTATTTCCACTTCTGTTTCAATTGTGACGCCAAATTGTTCATAAATGCATTCTTTTACATGTTGAATAAGCGCCAATACATCTTCTGCTTTACCATTTCCAGTATTCACAATAAAATTCCCGTGCATAGGAGAAATTTGTGCTCCACCAATCGTATACCCTTTTAAACCAGCCTCTTGAACGAGTTGCCCTGCATAATGAGGAAGTGGATTTCTAAAAATACTTCCCGCACATGGAAGATTATATGGTTGTGTTTCTTTGCGATAGTTTTTATTATTTTGCATTTTAGCAACGATTTCCTCACGATTACCTGGTTTTAACTGAAAAACAGCCTCTAGCACAATGCCAGGTCGTTTCTTTTGTAAAATCGAGGTGCGATATGAAAATTCCATTTCTTCTTTAGAAATCCAAGCAAACGTTCCATCATCAAATAAAACATAGACCTTTTCCAATACTTCGCTCATATCTGATCCATGTGCTCCTGCATTCATATAAACCGCTCCACCAACAGAACCTGGTATTCCACTCGCAAATTCAAGACCTGCTAACCCTTTTTTGCTGATTTGTACAGAAAGACTAACAAGTGAAAAGCCTGCTCCAACTTTCATTTCTGTCTCATTTATTTCAAGATGATCTAAGCCTTTACCCAATTTTATAACGACACCTTCAATTCCCTTATCACTCACTAGCAAATTAGACCCTCTGCCAATTGCTCGCCAAGGTAAATGATGTTCTTTAATAACCTTCATTGTTTTTTCTAAATTTTCAATAGAAGAAGGCTCAACAAGTAAATCTGCTGGTCCTCCTATTTTCATCGTTGTATGATTAGCAAGTGGTTCATTCACAAGAACTTTTCCCACCCGTATATCTCTTAATTGTTGTGCAATTGCCTCCATACTAAACCTCCTCGATATTAGAAAGACATGGCCTAATTATCCGTCCATGTATAAAAATATTAATGGTCAATGAAATTATTTTAAACGTTTTTAACCTTTTATACTATAGTCTATACAGGACATTAATGCCATTGTTAATATTTAATTTCTTGATTATGTACTTGAAATTTTCATATAAAAAAAGCTCTCCATATCAAAGAGCTTTCTTCATTAAAACCGCGAATAGCGACTAATATTTAATAATACACCAATTGCCATAAGCATTAAAGTTAATGAAGACCCACCATAGCTTAATAGAGGAAGAGTTATTCCGGTAACTGGCATTAGACCTGTTACAACTCCAATATTAATCATTACCTGAATGGCCACCATTCCAATAATCCCTACAGCGACGAGACTACCATATAAATCAGGCGCTCCAAGAGCAATCCTAATTCCTCGCCAAAGCATAAGTGAGAATAAAAATAGCACAAGCGATCCGCCAATAAATCCTAATTCTTCAGATATTATCGCAAAAATAAAATCGGTTTGAGGCTCTGGCAAGTAAAAGAATTTTTGACGACTTTGTCCCAATCCTAAACCAAACAATCCGCCTGGACCGATTGCATAGAAGGACTGTATCATTTGAAATCCGCTCCCTAGAGGATCCTCCCATGGATCTAAAAAGGAGGTAATTCGCTCCATTCGATACGGAGCTGACAAAACAAGACCAATAAAGCCCGCTACTCCTAGTAAGCCTAAACCTACAAAGTGACTGATTCTTGCCCCCGAAATAAAAATCATGACCAAGCATGTACCTACCATTACTGTACCTGTTCCAAGGTCAGGCTGCAACATAATTAATCCAAAGGCTAAAAGAACAAGACTAAGTGACGGTAGCATTCCTTTCTTAAAAGAAGTGATTAACTTCTGCCGCTCTGACAAATACTTGGCTAAAAAAGCAATCATCGCAAGCTTCATAAACTCTGATGGCTGAATAGAAAAAGCCCCAACTCCAATCCAGCTTCGTGAACCATTACGCTCCATCCCAATCCCCGGAACAAGAACAGCTAATAGTAAAACAAAGCAAACAACGACCAGCAGCTTAGCCCACGTGCGCCATGTCCAGTAATCGACGTTCATAATAAAAAACATCGCAATCACACCCACACAAGCAAAAAGCAACTGACGCTTCGCAAAATAAAAGGAATCATCAAACTTATAGCCTGCCCAAATAGCACTTGCACTGTATACCATAATTAAACCAATAGCCAAAAGACTTAATGTTACGATAATCAGAATCAAATCCGGATTCGACTTTTTTAATGGCACAGACATCCACCTCTAAGCAGTTTTTAGAGCCTTAATGAGCAAGATTGCCATAAATATAATAGATTGAAGGCAACAATCTAGCTAAAAAAAGCGATAAATACATTATCGCTTTTTTCTATGATGTCAAATGAAAGCAGAATTGCTTTCTTCTGTACAAGCTCGCAAACGATAAATTAAGCTCTTACTTCAGCTTATGCACAGCCTCCATAAACATGTCCCCTCTTTGCTCAAATGTTTTATATTGATCCCAGCTAGCACATGCTGGTGAGAGAAGAATACAATCACCTTCATCTGATAATTCGAATGCAACCGGAACAGCTGTAACTACATTATCGACACGTTTAATCATCGTTATTCCCATTTCTTTAGCCACACGTTCAATTTTTTCAGCAGTTTCACCAAACGTAATCACGGCTTTTACATTTTGCATACTAGACTTCAACTCATCGAATTCATTTCCACGATCAAGTCCACCTGCTAGTAAAATAACAGGCTCTGAAAAAGAGGACAGCGCCTTTGAAGCAGCCAGAATATTAGTGGCCTTCGAATCATTATAAAACTTACGCTTGTCTACTGTCGCTACATATTGCAGACGATGCTCCACACCATGGAATGATGACAATACTTGTTGAATCGCTTCGTTTGGAGTGCCTTTTAATTTTACAGCTGAAATAGCAGCTAAAATATTTTCCAAATTATGTTTCCCAGGTAAAGCAATGTTTGCCGTTTCCATTACTTTTTCTCCATGGAAATACACTGCCCCATTTTCGGCATATGCCCCGTTTTCATATTTGTCAGAAGCTGAGAATGGAATTAAATTCGCCGACGAATGAGCTGCCATCTTTCTAACATCCTCTTGGTCTGCATTATAAATAAAGAAATCAGCACCTGTTTGATTTTTCGTAATCGCCTCTTTCGCCTCAGTATACTCTCGTTTGGAGCTATGATAATCGAGATGGGCGTCATACAGATTCGTTACAATTGCAATTTCCGGACGAAACTCTTCAATACCCATTAACTGAAATGACGATAGTTCAATCACAATCGTATCCGTTGACTTTGCTGTTTCAGCAACGCTAGAAGCAACCGTACCAATATTCCCAGCAATCAGTGGAGTTTTATGTCCGGCCTTCAACATTTCAAAAATTAACGTTGTTGTCGTTGTTTTCCCGTTTGTCCCGGTAATGCCAATAAATGACGCTTCACTAATTTGATAGGCAAGCTCCACTTCCGTG
This sequence comes from uncultured Bacillaceae bacterium, assembly GCA_963790055.1. GTDB lineage: Bacteria > Bacillota > Bacilli > Bacillales > DSM-1321 > Peribacillus. Next base: position 269,786 of record CAWBND010000008.1, on the reverse strand, counting down.
ATCACAGGGATTCCTTTTTCTAATGCACCTTTTACTAAAGGATTACGATAGGGGATGCCCGGATTTTTTACAATCAATTCAAATCCTTCATCGAGCAATTCAATCGGGTGACTACCGCATATTACTTTAATTCCTTGCTCCAGTAACCCTTGCGCCTCTGGATTCTCAGAAAGTGGCTTCATATCATTCACCGTTACGAATGCACCCAGTCTATTAAGAAGAGTTGCAGCACTAACACCACTCTTTGCTAAACCTAACACTAATACTTTTTTTTGCGAATATTTTGTTGTCTCTCTCATATTACATCCACACCTCTAAATAGATTCCGAGCACTGCAAAAAGTAAGCCAACCGTCCAGAAAGTGACAACAACACGCCATTCTGACCAACCAGATAGCTCATAATGATGATGCAGTGGACTCATTTTAAATATTCTTTTGCCTCTTAATTTGAACGAACTAACTTGCAAAATAACCGATAATGTTTCAATAACAAATACACCACCAATAATAACAAGAATCAGCTCTAAATTGGTTAAAAGTGCGATTGCCGCAATGGCTCCCCCTAAGGCAAGTGAACCTGTATCTCCCATAAAGACTTTAGCTGGATGGGCATTAAAGACAAGAAAACCAAGTACTGCCCCCACGACGGCTACAGAAAAGATCGCGACATCATATTGTGATTGATTCCAAGCAAGAACAGCAAACGCTCCAAAAGCAATTGCTGATGTACCCGAAACAAGCCCATCTAAGCCGTCTGTTAAGTTAACCGCATTGGAAAAACCGACAAGCCAGAAAATAATAATGATGACATAAAACCAACCAACATCGATAGCTACATCCGTCCCCGGAATTCGTAATGATGGAACGAAATGATCTGCCTGTCTATAAATCAAATAAAAGATAATCGAAATCACAATTTGTCCTACTAATTTTTGCTTAGACGTTAAACCAAGATTTCGTTTCATCACAACTTTAATAAAATCATCTAAAAAACCTAATAAACCAAATCCAAGTGTAACAAATAATAATAAATAGGTTTCAAAGGATGGCTCTGAAAATTTAAATGTCATCACGAGTGTAGCAATCGTAATGGCTAGTAATATCATCAATCCACCCATCGTTGGTGTACCTGTTTTCTTTTGATGAGATTTTGGCCCTTCCTCACGAATGCTCTGCCCAAATTTAAGTCTTCTTAAAAATGGGATAAAAATCGGAGAAATCAGTACGGTAATTAAAAAAGCTACCAAAATCGTATAAAAAATCACTTGTTCTAACATTTCTTACTCCCTCATTCCTAACACAATCACAATGATTTATTTGTTTAAAATAGCGTTCTTTGCTTCTTCACGATCATCAAAATGTAATACTTGATCTCCAATAAGTTGATAGGTTTCATGTCCTTTACCTGCAATGACAATCACATCACCTGCTTCAGCCTTCGTAACAGCATGTTGAATTGCTTGGCGGCGATCCTCAATCACCTGATAGGTCTGACCAATAACACCTGCTTCCATATCACGCAAAATTTGAGCTGGATCTTCACTTCGCGGGTTGTCCGATGTGAAAATCGGATCAGTTGCAAGTTGACAAGCAATCTTTGCCATAATTGGTCGTTTGGTTTTATCTCGATCTCCTCCACAACCAACGACTACAAAAATCTTTTTCGGAGCAAATTCCCTTACTGTTTTCAGGACATTTTCTAAGCTATCCGGAGTATGAGCATAATCGACGATAACCGGAAACTCTTGCCCTGCTGACACAAGTTCAAAACGACCAGAAACACCTGAAATTTCTTCAATAGACTGGATACTCTCATCCAAACTTACACCTGCACATAGCGAGGCGGCAATGGTTGCAAGCACATTATAGACACTAAATTTACCGATAAGCTGCAATTGCACATGACGTTTTTGTCCAGCAACTATTAGTGTGAAAGCTGTCCCTTTTGCCGAAATTTTAATATCCTCGGCCGCCACATCAGCGCATGTTTCAATTCCATATGTAACAACTATTGCTGCAGTAGACTTAATAAAATCCTCTGTAGCCTGATCATCTGCGTTTAAAACAGCATATTTCGGACGATTTTCATAATAAGTATTCCCAAGCTGAGAAAAAAGCAAAGATTTTGCTTGCTGATAACGTTCCATTGTTTTATGAAAATCTAAATGATCTTGTGTTAAATTTGTAAATACAGCAATATCGTAATCACAACCATGCACACGGCCCAATTCTAACGCATGCGATGATACTTCCATAATGGCCGTATCAACATTCTCTTCGGTCATTTTAAAGAACGATTGTTGTAACGTTATGCTATCAGGCGTCGTATTTTTTGTTTCAAAGATTTGATCCGCAATTTTCGTATACATCGTCCCAATTAATCCCGTTTTTTGCTTTTGATCACCAAAAATCTTTTCAAGTAAATGACTTGTTGTCGTTTTACCATTTGTTCCAGTAATACCAATCAATCGTAACTTCTGAGTTGGATGACCATAAAACGCATCTGCTAAGACCGCCATCGCCCTCGCTGTATCTCGGACAACAATAACCGGAACATCCAAGTCTAATGAACGTTCTGCCAAAACAGCAGCCGCCCCATTGTCTACAGCGACCTTGGCAAAATCATGACCGTCAACGGTATACCCTTTAATACAAACAAATAAACTTCCAGCCTTACACTTACGATTATCATTTTCAATGGAAGTGATGTCCGGATTATCCCCTTCGTATTGAACTATAGAATGCAAATGAGCTAATAATGTATGTAACTTCATCATTTTAGGCGAGGAGACCCCCACTTCTAAGCGATAGCGTAAGTGGGGGATGAATCGCCCTTCCTCCTTTCTACGAGTAGAGTGTTTGCATACTCCACTCTTCTTAGTTTTTTGTAGCTGGCAGAAGCATGAATTTTGGTTCCATCTAGTAAGCGTATATCGAAATACCCACTACTACGTCTGCCAAAAATAAAGCATTCCTGTCCTTCGTACAGTACCTTATCGAACAACTGGAATCCTTTGACGAAGCGCACCGCCTTGTTAGATTTTCGTTTTCCACCTTTGGAAATGGTTGCTTTATGTAATTGACGATTGTTTTTACGAACAAATTTCCATTGAAACATAGTATCCGTTGGTTTCGCTAATGGATGTCCACTAATGCAACGGGCATCTACCGCATGCTGCTTTGGCAATTTGTGAGTGATACGAGTGTGTTTCGTGATGTATCCATAGGTGAGTTGAATATGTGGATACCTCTCCTTTAATCCGTTGTAAATGAACCAACGCATCACCGTCATCTGCGAAGCATCCCGTAAAGATGGCCTTTTTCGTGAAATGGTATGTTCCCATCCTTTTTGATGGATTTCGTTATGACAGGTTTCGCAGAGTGTAATCAAATTATCGGGAGAACCCCCGCCTATCTTACGACTTTCGATATGATGGACATTGAGAATCTTGTCCTTCTTTTTTCCTTTGCAACGTTGACAATGATGACCGTCACGAAACAACACATACTCCCGCACATTCCAAAAGCCCATTTGTTCGCCTTGTTGATAGCCTTCTCCTTGAATAGAAGGGTTTTTGAGAAGGTGCGTATCAAATTGAGCCACTTCTACCGTGATCTTCATAACAGGCAAAATCTCATGAATCTGTGTGACCATTTTGAGATGGGAATCGACTTTGTTCTGCACGGAAGGAGCTAACCAGCCTTTCGTTTTTTTCCGATTTAAAAAACGAGCTTGCCTATACCGAGTGGTACGGTTTCTTCTCGCTCTTCGAAATTGCAAGCGAGTGGCTAGTAACTCCTGAATATCGGTACGAAGTTGCGCTGTGCCTTCTAACAATACTTGTTTTTCGGTAGTGACGGACAGGCCAATGTGCTTGGTTCCTGCATCTATACCTAATGAAATGGATTGCTTGTACCCACTGCTTCCATATAGTAATTGAATCGTAAATGGAGTTCGTTTGACGACTTTCGCTTTTTTTGTTTTATTAGCACTCTTGCCTTACGTGGTGAACAAGGCATAAGCGGTTCACCATGTTGATCGATAACGTACACGAACATAACGTGTACCTCCTTTCGGGAGTAAGTACCCCATACCCAGTGTTGGAAAGGCTTGTCGTGTCTACAGCACCGCTCCTACCCATCAGAGCTTTTAACCATAGACGACAGGGCTACGAACTTGGGGAGCATTCGTAGGTGTCGTGACCAAACCAACGTAGTCTTCGAAAGACTGAAGGTAGTCAACAAGGACTTTTGCAAGCCCCCACTTCAACCATTAGGTAAGTGGTGGGTTATTGACAAAATTCTCCATTCCTCTCAACATCTTTAGAAAGCGGAAGCGTCTAACTCGTAAAACAAGCGGCTGAAACCCCAGCCGCTTTCACTAACCATGTTTATTTTATACTTAATCTGTATTTTCGCCAAGATAAATTCGTATTGTCGATCCTTCTTTTATTTTCACACCTGGTTCTGGAGCTTGTTTAATTACTTGCTCGCCTTCTCCTGCAATATCAAGTTTCATATTCAACAACTGTGTTTGAAGATCTTTTTTGGTCATTCCCACCACATTTGGTACCTCAATCATAATTGGATCGTTCCATTTCATTTCTTTTTCAATTTGAATTTTACGCGGTTTAACATCCATTACCTGCAATGAATCTTCAATAATTTTCCCAACAATAGGGGCCGCAACCACCCCACCAAATTGTACTGTTCCTTTTGGATTATCCACAGCGACATAAATAACAATTTCCGGTTTGTCTGCTGGAGCAAATCCAATAAAGGAAACAATATGATTGTTTTCTAAATATCGTCCATTTACCGCTTTTTGAGCTGTTCCCGTTTTCCCACCTACTCGATAGCCTTCCACAAAAGCTCCTCCACCACTCCCTTTAGCTACAACTGATTCAAGTGCTCTACGAACCTCTTTTGATGTTTCCTCGGAAATAACTCTTCTCTTTGCTTGTGGCTTCTTTTTCATAATAGTCTGACCAGTTTCTGAATCAATTAATTCCTTCGCAATATATGGCGTATACAATGTTCCGCCATTAACAGCAGCAGAAACAGCTGTAACCTGTTGAATAGGTGTAACAGATACCCCTTGTCCAAAAGCAGTCGTTGCCGCTTCAATAGGACCCACTCGATCCATTTTAAACAAAATTCCCGTACCTTCCCCTGCCAAATCAATACCTGTTTTTGCACCAAAACCAAAATTTTTAACATATTGAAAGAGCTTATCTTTTCCAAGTCGATTTCCTAACTCAACAAATCCTGGGTTACATGAATTTTCAACAACTTCTAGAAAGGTTTGTAAGCCATGTCCCCCTCTTTTCCAACAATGCAAAGTGGCGCCTGCTACTTCCACGTGTCCTGGATCCATAAACGTCTCTCTATCTAAATCGACCTTTCCCTCTTCAAGAGCGGCAGCAAGCGTAATAATTTTAAAGGTTGATCCTGGTTCATATGAACTCCAAACGGGTAGGTTGCGATTATACACTTCCGCAGGTACTTTTTGAAAATTAGCAGGGTCAAACGAAGGCCTGCTTGACATCGCTAGAATTTCTCCAGTATTCGGGTCCATCGCAATCGCAATAATCCCATCAGGATTGTAAACGGCCTCCGCATTATCTAGTTCACGTTCCACAATTGTTTGAATTTTACTATCCACCGTTAACTTTAGATTATTTCCATTAACAGGCGCTGCATAGTCATCCGCCATATTTTCCAGTCGTTTTCCTTTTGCATCTGAGTAAAATTTCACATATCCTCTTTCGCCACTGAGTTCCTTATCATACGTTAATTCAACCCCCATTAACCCTTGATTATCAGAACCCGCGAATCCAAGCACATGTGATAAATAGGAGCCGAATGGATAATGACGTTTCGAATCTTCTGCTATATAAACTCCTTTTAAACCTAAAGCTTTAATTTTTTTTGCCTTTTCATGAGAAATTTTCCTTCCCTCAGGAATCCGGACACTCATCGCCTTCTTGGTTAACAGTTGATACGCTTTTTGTTTGTCCATATTTAAAATCGATGCTAGCTGCTCCGATGCCTCCCCAGGATTTTCAATTTGTCTTGGTATGACATATACAGTAGGTGCTGAAATATTCGTCGCCAGCCCCACTCCATTACGGTCTATGATTTCACCACGCTTTGGCTCAAAAGGAATATTACGACTCCAGGAATCTTCAGCTTTGCTTGTCAGCTCATCACCTAGTAAAAATTGCACAATTCCTAGACGTATATCGATAATGAGAAATATCACTAAACCGACTACTAAAGCCATTGCCAGTCGTTTCCGCACCGTTACATTCGAAACACGCAAAAACAGACACCTCCATTCACAGTGCTACAATATATGCTTGTCTAATGGAGAGTAGACTAAGAAAAGCGGAAGGCACCCGTTTGGCGGCGTCGGTACTTTCCTGCTCCGTTTGAAATAAAGGAAACACGAAGAGTGCGAGTAGCACTTGTTCGTGTTGACTTATCGAAAGGAGGAGCGGGAAGTCCGATAGTCGTTGGGTGCCTGGAGCTAGACACCCGTACGCATCGAAAATTTTCTCTCTCTTTATATAAAGCACAAAAAAGGTTGTCCCAAGACTTAAGGGGACAACCTCTTTTTTAATCATATTTTTCATCTTTTTTTGTTTCTTTATCTTTATCCATTTTACTTGGTTCTGTTAATTCGACAATAAAGTAGTCGCCTTCTTTCATCGTCTTTCCAGCTTTAGTATTTTGTTTCGTTACATATCCAGTTCCTGCCGTATTCAACTTTAATTTTGAAATACTGGCTACCTTCATGGCATCACGCAGGGACCAGCCGGTCATATTCGGGGCTTTCATTTCCCCATCTGTTCGTAAAATAATCTTTTCACCCTGAAGCAATATTTCTCCTGCTTTTGGCGCTTGATCGATGATTTTACGTCCACTTCCTATTGTCACAACCTCATATCCTAGTTGTTTCAGCTCATTTGTAGATGAACTTACTGATTGGTTCGCATAATCTTCAAGCTTCATTGCCTTTTGTTGTTTAGTAGTAGATGGTTTAATATTTAAGATTTGTAAACTGGTCTGCATCACCGGATTAAAAACCTCAGATAGAGGATCGGATCCTACATAGCTTACACCTAAATTGGGCTGTTTTACTGCCACATACATCACAAGCTGTGGGTCATCTTTTGGAGCCATTCCAATAACAGAAAAAATATAGTTATTTCGTCCAACTAAATAACGTCCAGCAGGACCTGGAATTTGTGCTGTTCCCGTTTTAACAGCTACTTCGTACCCATTTAATGCATATTTCGAACCTGTTCCATGTTCACCCGTAACGACCGTTCCTAAGTATTCTCGAACTTTTTTCGCTGCTTCCGCTGATATTGGTTCCCCAGCTACTTTTGGCTTTGTCGATTTTATAACTTTTCCTGTATCTGGATCAGAAATACTTTTAATGACATAAGGTCGCATCATCTTTCCATCATTCGCAATGGCCGATGCTCCTTGAATTTGCTGAATAGGAGTAATCGTAGAACCTTGACCAAAAGCTGTTGTAACTTTTTCAATTTGATATTTATATTGAATCTTCCCAACAATTTCATTCGGTAAATCAATCCCTGTTTTTTGATCTAGACCGAATTTAGTAATATACTCCCGAAACGTGTCCCCCCCTATTTTATCCATAGCCAGTGTGGCAAAGGCAACGTTAGAGGATCGTTGAACCCCTTCAAGAAATGTCATTATCTGTCCAGCTGGTATACCACTATGGTCGCGAATGGTAGCACCTGGAACACGATAAGAACCACTTACAAACGTACCATTTGGATCAAATTCCCCTTGATCTACAGCTGCCGCTAATGTAAATATCTTCATTGTAGATCCCGGCTCAAAGCTTTCTTCAATCGCTAAATTGCGCCAATTATCACCCAAGCCTTCCTTCGTTGTTGGATTAAAGCTCGGCCGCTGGCTCATCGCGAGAATTTCACCCGTCTTCGGATTTGAAACGATGGCAATAATTTGCTCTGGATTATATTTTTTCTCCACTTTATTCAAAGAATCTTCCAACACCGTTTGAATATCTTTATCAATGGTTAAGGTCACATTCTTTCCGTTTTTGGGAGCTGTGACATTTTCTTTGCTATTAGGCAGTAAAATCCCCCACCGATCACTATCAAATACCAGTTTCCCATCTGTTTCTTCTAGCTCTTTATTCAAATATCTTTCAATCCCAAATTTCCCTACCAATTTATCGTTTTTTTCCTCTTTTTCCACATAGCCAATTAAATGCGAAGCAAATACACCGTTTGGATAGAAGCGTTTATTCGTTCTTTCAAATGTAATACCAGGCAACTCTAGTTTTTCTATCTGTTGTTTTGTTTGCTGTGTCAAATCTCGTCCAGCTTTACCAAATTCCACTTGAAAGGCACCTTTTTTGGTCAAACGCTCATAAATATCTGATTCCTTCATATCAATATATTTAGCTAGCTGTTTAGCTGTCTCTTCTGGATCCACAACATGCTCTGGTTTGTTCTTATTACTTGTTACTGAACTACTCAATACAGCTCGCATTGTATAGGAGGATGTATCTTCAGCGATGACTTCACCATTTATATCTAAAATACTTCCTCGTTTCGCTTCAATGACTTGTTCTTTTTCATATTTTTTTTCAATTTTTGCGGCTAACACTTCCCCGCCGGCAACACCTGTAATCTGAATATATAAAAATCGCACAATTAGTACAAAAAAGAGCAGACTGAAAAAGAAAAATAATCCAGCTGCCCCATACTTCATATTTTTTTGTTTAAGCATTATTGTTGCACAACCTTCACGTTATTTTCATTACGCTTAAGTCCAAATTCTTCCGCTTTCTTCCATAATCTTTCGTACTCAGAAAGCTCCTTCACTTGTACCTTTAAATCTTCATTTACTTTCGCTTGTTCTTGAATAGAGGCCTCTGCTTGTTGAATCTGTTGATTTACCTTATAAATATCAGATTGATTAGAAATAATTTTTATGCTAACGATCGAAAGGATACATGCAAGCGCACAAATTAAAACTAACTCTCCGATGGAAATTTTAACTTTTCGTTTTACAACCGTTTGTACAGTTTGCTGTGGTTGCTCAAATTGTTGCTCCTGAGTTTTTTTAGCAAACGACATCATTCAATTCACCCCTAATAAGTTTCAGTTAATTATTGTTTTTCTGCAATTCTTAATTTCGCTGATCGCGCACGATTATTATCTTCTAATTCTTCTTCCGAAGGTAAAATCGGCTTTCTTGTAATCAACTTTAACGTCGGCTTATACTCATCAGGAACAACTGGCAAACCATGAGGAAGATCTGGTAGAGAACTTGCTGCTTTAAATACCTTTTTACAAATTCGATCTTCTAATGAGTGGAAGGTAATAACAGAGATTCTACCTTTGGGGTTTAAAATTGAGATCGCTTGTTCTAAAGAGTCTTCAAATACATGTAGTTCATCATTTACGGCAATTCGGATTGCTTGAAATACCCGTTTTGCTGGATGTCCACCTTTTCGTCTTGCAGGTGCTGGAATTCCATCCTTAATAAGCTCTACTAATTCAAATGTTGTTTCAATTGGTTTTTTTGCGCGGGAGGCTTCAATCTTTCTAGCGATTTGCTTTGAAAATTTTTCTTCACCGTATTGAAAGAAAATGCGAACCAAGTCCTCGTAGGTCCAAAAATTAACCACGTCAAAAGCAGAGATGGAAGCGCTTTTGTCCATTCTCATATCAAGTGATGCATCGTGCTGATAACTAAATCCCCGTTCAGGCGTATCTAGTTGTGGGGATGAAACACCTAAGTCATATAGTACTCCATCTACTTTTTCAATTCCACGAGCAGATAGTTCTTCTTTTAAATATTTAAAGTTACTTTGAATGAGAGTTACACGATTAGCATATTGGCTTAGCCTTACTTTTGCGTTTTCAATCGCTGTTTCGTCTTGATCAAAAGAGAACAACTTTCCTTGACCCGACAATTTTGAAAGTAAATATTCGCTATGTCCTGCGCCTCCAAGTGTACAATCCACATAAATCCCATCTGGCTTAATATTTAAGCCATTAACTGTTTCTTTAAGTAATACAGTAGTATGTTGAAACATGTTTGTTTGCCATCCTTCCAATCGATTAATTGAATCCCCTAAAGTGGGTAGCCTTAACTATCAAAGCCAATCATATTTTCCGCTATCTCAGCGAAAGAATCCTCAGATGCTGAAAAATAGTCTTCCCAAAGGGGCTTGCTCCAAATCTCAATTCGATTGGTAACACCAAGAATGACACATTCCTTTTCCAAAAACATACCCAGGAACCCTACTTTCTATTATCAATGTACCACATTTCCCCACCTATCTCCACCAGTTTTATTTTTTAGCCATTTAGACCTATATACAAGGTATAATTTTACATATATTATTTTTATTTTATCCAAAAGACTTGAATAGCAAAAAAAGGAGATGGGTTCCCCCATCTCCTATACATAAATTACTTTATGCTTATTATCAAAACTAAAGGAAAGCTTCATAACCTCTTGTACAAAATTCGGTCCATATTTATTTAAATAATAAAAAATATTCCAAATTCGTTCCTGTGGTGAATGTAATGGATACAAGGATTGTTGAATTCTTTCATATTTACGAACAACAATATCATATTTTTCCTTTGTACGGGCTTCTATCTTTTTGTTTAAAAACTCTAACTGTTGCTGGAGGAAAAATAAATTTTTCTTGAGCAACAGTTCCATTCCCTTATCTCGATTCATCATATACTGCGACAACTGTTGATGATTTTTCAACAAATCGGTCTTCATCGTTTGAAACAAATCATCAAGGGTATGGTCTTTAACAGACTCCAAGTATTGTACTATCGACTTTTCCGTTCCCTCTGTTAATGCTGTTTCAAGTGTCAAGTCTACTTCCTGAAGATCCGTTTCAATTCCACGTTCGACAAAAGTAATATTAAGCCTCGGGACAATCGGCGGCATTTTTATCAAAAATAGTTCAAATACCTTTTTTAACTCAGCCCAGTACGCAATTTCTCCCGGACCTGAAATAAAAGCCAGTACTGGAAACAGCAATTCTTGCATAAGAGGACGTGTCACAACATTATTACTAAGCTGCTCCGGCGTTTCTTTTGCCATTTGTAAAAGCTGTTCTTTTGTAAAAAGGATTTCTCCATTTTTTATAGAGAATTGTTCTCCCTTTTTTTCTAACAAACAGCGATCTTTCTTGTCTTTCATATAATAAAATAAATTAACTGCGCTATCTTCCATTTCGATCATGCGCTTATATCCCTGCTTTTGAATGCAGGCTTGTTGTGTCAAAACAGCTGCTGTAATTTCTTCGTTTCGTTCAATAATTTGCTCAAAAAAACGGGACTCTATTTTCCGTAATGCTGGATCCCCTGCATCCATCAATAATAACCCATATTCTTGGAACCACTCATGAATCAACGCAGAAAAGAAATCAACGAACGTATTTGATTGCTCAATAATATCTTTCATATTAGCTAGTAACTGACTCGTGAAATTTGTTTCCCCGTATGTTTCAACAATCTCCTCAAACCACTGTTCCATCTGCACTGAGTCCAGTTCAATATCAGTAACCATTGTTTTAAATGGCTGATAAGAAGGATATGTTTTCTTCGATGGCTTCCCACCTTTCATCACATAAACATGATTCACTTCAGCGACATCATGATCTTCTCCAGCAATCCAGAAAACAGGGATAACACGTTTCTGAAGTTCTTCTTCCTGTTCCTGGGCAAGCTTAATAATAGAAATAACTTTATGAATTGTATATAAAGGCCCCGTTAGTAAACCTGCTTGCTGTCCCCCAATGACAACCACCGAGTCTTCCTTTCTTAAATCCGCTATATTCTTCAGCACAGCAGCGCTTTCTGGAAAGCGAGCCATATAATCTTCTATATAATCCGCCAACTCCTGGCGCATAAATGTCCGGTTCATCAGTTCTTCATATCTATTATGATACATTTTTGAACTCGCCAAATCATAGTGAAAATAATCTTCTACTTCAAGATGGCCTTGCAAATAATCTGAAGCAAATCGATTTAAAGATGGTAACGCGAGATCTCTCATCTCCATTTTATGTACTACTCCCTCTCTCTGCATCTTCCACACTTTTTAGAGTATACCATTCTGTTTCAAAAAAATAAAAAAACCTGCTTATTAACTGTAAAACGTCAAGCTTGATTGTGCAAATCACACTGTCACAACGTTCAAGATTCGAGTAACGATTCCATAAAAAGAAAGCAAAAAATACACGAAAAAAAAGCAGACAAAATTTAATCGCCAAAATCCTTTTAACACTTTTTGGAACAAAATTTCTTGCTTTACCCTATAGTGAACAATGACTACACTACATGCAATGGCTAGGATAACCAGCATAATTATCCAAAATAAGTGTTTATCCCAAATGGCTATAATTAAATAATGAACTGATAAAATAAAAAAAAACGTACTCAAATCCATGGCCATTCCAACAGATCGACGATGATTTTTGGTCCATTTCTTAGCCATAATAAAAATCAAGAAATAGCTAAGAAGCGGTAGTGTTACCAGCGTCGCTAATAAACTTGATACAACTAGCTCCACTACCTTCATCCTTTCTGTCTTTCTTTTCCCTTTATCATCATATAAAGAAATTGTGTCATCGGGCAATCTTGCTTGGTTTGTTGTGCTTCGTGAAGAACATAACCTAAAATAGCATCAATCTCTGTTTGCCGACCATTTTCAAGATCTTTAAGCATCGATGAACGATTTCCTGCCGTTATCCTACACACCTGTTTCACATGCTCCCGCATATCAGCAACGTTTTGTATACGAAGAAGGACAGCAAGTTCATCCACATACATATCCATTAATTGTTGATAGGAAGAGTTTGTTACGAGTTCTCCGTTAGGAACACCGAGAATTGCTGTTAATGGATTAATTACCGCATTAACCATTAGCTTTTCCAGTAACATCGAATGAAAATCCTCATGCCATTCAAATGGAAAAGATGGAATTGATTCATCCCTAATTCGTAATTTACTCTGATCCCCTCTAAAAACAGCAAGCTTTGTCTTCCCTAGGCCTGTATGCTCAACGGTATTTGGATTATGCCTTAGTGCCCCATGCTCAACGACTCCAACAAAAATATCTGAAGACCGCAATTCCTTAATAAACTCAATATGACCATAACCATTTTGTAAAAAAAGCAACGGTGACGTAATATACTTTATCCATTCATCAATTGCTAAAAGATGATACTGTTTAACCGTGACGATGACTAATTCTTCATCCCTTATCATTTCTGATATTTGATTTGCATTGACCTTTCTTGTCCGCAATTGTTCATCCACAACGAAATGCAATCCATCATGTTTAAGACGTTCCGCTTGTTCTTCCGTTCGCGTATAAATGGTCACGTCATGATTCTCACTTAAATAATGGGCAAACAGTAACCCGATTGCTCCGCCTCCAATGATTCCAATTCTCATAAATATCTTCCCTTTTTACCATGATTATCTCTATATTATCATATTTTATCGATTTCCTTATAGACTTGTTCACTATTCAAATAAAAAAATAAAAGCATATATTAAAAAGAATTATAATTACACAGTTTCATTAAAAAGAAAATATGTTATAATACAGGTAAGCGTTTTCTTTTACAGAATATCAATTACTCTTTAGATTTGTAATGGGGACAAATCAAGAAAAATGGCTGTGTCGTTGCTGATAAAACGATTTTTGGCTTATTTCGTGTGAAACTATCGTCTCATACGAAATAAGCCAAAAATCAGCAGCGTTATACAACAGAGCTGAGAGAAGAAAATAGGGATATAAAAAAAGATTTAAGGGGGAATTTTATATGGAATACAAAGTGGAACGTTTACTTGTCAATTTTAAAACAATGGAAGAATTTAAGAAATTCAAAGAGTATGGAATGCAAGAATTATCTATGCTAGAAGATTTAGAAGAAAATATCATTGAAAACAATAGTGAATCTCCTTTTTTTGGCGTTTACTTTGGCGACTCGCTTGTTGCAAGAATGAGCTTATACAAAAAAGATGCAGATTCCGATCATTATTTTGATGGTCAAGAGTTTCTTGTAGTTTGGAAGTTAGAAGTTCTTCCTGGTTTTCAGGGAAAAGGAATTGGAAAAGCATTAGTTAATTTCGCAAAAAGCTTTAATATGCCAATCAAAACAAATCCAAGAATTCAATCACGTGGTTTTTGGGAAAGTATGGGCTTCGAAACGGTTCCATATGACATCGAGCGAGATCTTGGTGAAAACCCGGTCATTTGGAATCCAGCAAACCATGCTCAAGCTACAGCATAATAAGAACCTATTGATTTGTAAGCTCATTAATACACAATATGATAAATATAAAATCGTGGTTGGATTTTCCAACCACGATTTTATATTTTATAATGATTAGGCATACACTCACGGCACCTTTAAGTTAAAGAATCGTTGATTTATTTATTCACTCTTTCTAAGTTTCCGTTTTTATCCATTTGAAATTTCACTTTGGAATTCTCTTTATCTTCTTCATGAACAATTAATTTTCTAGCACGCTCCATGATTTGCAATAATGCACGATAATCTTCCTCGACTGACATCAATTGAGTTTGCAATGACTGAATTTCATTACGCAACTGCTGATTTTCTAGTTGTAAATTCTCAAACTCTATAGAGTGTTGCTGCTTTTCCTGTTCATATTGTTTAAAAAACTCCTCCTTTTCCCTCAAGAAAGCAATGATGTCATGAAATGAAATAGAAGGTTTCACTTGCATTTCCTGAATAATTTCCGGTTGAATAGTTAACTCACTTGCAATCTCGTTAACTAGCTGCAACTCTTTCTCTTCTTTCAGCCTAGAATTTTCATGTGCTTTACTTTCTTTTCGTTGCTTCTTCGCATGTTCAATTCCAGTTTTATACTGTTTACGCACAAAAGAATTCCAACGAAAACCACAGGCAGCAGATGTTCGCGACAATTGCCTGCCAACCTCTTCAAAAGCTCTAAGTTGTGTACTCCCCTCTCGTATATGCCGTAAAACAACTTCCGCTAATAATAAATCTTCATCCTGATTCCAAGCATCTTGTCTTGCCATTGACATAACTCTACCTCCTAAGCAAGTTTTTCTTCATATATATGTACTTACTAGAAAAGATAGAAGAAAAGAAACTACCAAGTCGGGATTATTTTTATTTACCGCTCGGTGATGAGTTTCTATTTCCCATAGTTTCACACACTCTCTAATCTCCTTATCCATACGACCTTGAAGACTGGTAACTTTCACTTTTCAATCAATATGAGTCATTGTGTCACCTTCCTAGTTAGTTCTGCTATTTCTATTTTACACTATAATTTGAACATTCTGTTAATTTTTTCTAAAAAACCCAAAAAATTGTATATTAATCTGAAAATTCTGAAATATAAAACACTCGTTTATCCCCAACAAGTGTGGAGGACCTCGTATATGACTATACCCGCCCCAAGGAAAGAAACTACTTTTACTAAACACCTGAGCCTATCACGAAACAAAAAATACGGATTATAAAAAAAGCACAGAGACATCATATCTCTGTGCTTTAATCAGCGTATTGCATTAAGAAAGTCAAATTTACATGACTCCAAATTATTTGTTTACAACTTCTTTTCCGTTGTATGTTCCACATTCTTTACAAACGCGGTGTGAAAGTTTCATTTCACCGCAGCTTGGGCATTCTACCATACCGGGTACAGATAGTTTGAAGTGTGTACGACGTTTTCTTTTTACAGTTTTAGACGTTCTTCTAGCTGGTACAGCCATTATTCCCACCTCCTTAAAAAATATGAGAAAGTTGTAAAGATCGGATAACCGATTTTCACTTCTCCAATTAAGATTTCTTATTGTTGTCAAAAAAATCAGCAAGCTTTGCAAATCGGGGATCGACTTTCTGTTTGTTTTCTTCTTCAGAAAGAACAGTCCAGTCGTTTCCAGATTGAGGAGCAGCTTCTTCTGAGTTGACATCCTCACAAAAAACCTGCATCGGAATTTCTAGCAATAAATTTTCTTCGATAACGGGTAAAAGATCAACAACATCCCCTTCTACGACAGTCACATCATCACCATCGTAATCAAAGCCTGTTGACTTTAACAAAAAAGTTTCTGTTGTGTCAATATCAATTGGATAATTGACATCTACCAGTGTTCTGGAACAAGGTAAGATAAGCTCACCTGATAAATGAAGATGAAAAGTAATTTTAGTTGAACTGATATCCGCTCTTCCTGTTACTTTTATAGAAGGAACATTGCGTATTTGCGGTTCTCTTTCCTTGATGTTTGTAACATCCACCATTTCATCAATCTGTAAATCTTTGTCCCGTATTTTTTGAAGTTGACTAATTGTCCATTTCAAATGAAATCACCTCAAGGCAACAAAAATAATTATAGCTTTCAATTATTCGTTTGTCAATATTTTTTCTTTACACTATAATGTAGTCATTCTAACTGATTTTACAATCTTTTCGAGTAGCATATGTAGAATAAAACATCTAGTTATGCTTGAATTACTATTTTAGCACGTACAGAGTAAATTACAAACTTTTTTTAAGAAGGATGATGAAATGAAAGCTGTTGGTATAGTTGTTGAGTATAATCCATTTCATAACGGTCACAAACTACATATTCAAGAAAGTAAACGTCAAACAGAAGCTGATATCGTTATTGCTGTCATGAGTGGTTCTTTTTTACAACGAGGAGAACCCGCATTAGTCAGTAAGTGGGCTCGCACAGATATGGCTTTACAAGGCGGAGCTGACCTCGTCATCGAGCTTCCCTATTATTTTGCTACAGCGAATGCTGAACTATTTGCCAGAGGTGCCATTCACCTATTAGAAGCTCTGCATTGTGATTCATTCTGTTTTGGCAGTGAAGACGGACAGATTACTCCCTTTATTCGTACCTATCATCTACTTCAAGAACACAACAAAGAGTACAAAGCTGCCTTAAAGCAATTTTTAAAAGAAGGACATAGTTATCCGACTGCCGCGTCACTTGCTTTCCAAACAATCTCTACCGCTGAAAATGAACTAGATTTGTCAAAGCCAAATAATATTCTTGGTAAAGAGTATGTCCACACAACTTTAGCTAACGGCTATTCTATTCAGCCTTTTACAATAAAACGAGTAGCAGCAGGCTATCATGAAACGATTCTTTCTACTGAATCAATTGCTAGTGCCACGGGCATCCGAAAAGCCATTATAGAACAAAAAAAAGCATTACAGACCATTGCTCACTATGTTCCGGTTTCCACCCTTTCTATTTTAGAAACATATGTCGCTCATTATGGAAGCTTACATCATTGGGAGATGTACTGGTCATACCTTAAATATCGAATTCTTACTACATCAGCTACTGAATTAGCCCAAATTAGCGAAGTGGAAGAAGGGATTGAACATCGTTTAATAGGGAACGCAAAACGTTCAAGCTCATTTCAACAATTCATGACACTTATGAAAACAAAACGCTACACATGGACAAGAATTCAACGAATATGCACCCATATTTTAACACATTGCTCAAAAGAAGAAATACAACATAATTCATTTCCAACTTACTTAAGGCTACTTGGTATGACTGAAAACGGTCAGCAATACTTACGAGAGGTAAAAAAAGAGCTTCCTCTCCCGTTCGTTTCTAAGCTATCTGCTTTTCATAATTCGGCCATTGAAGCAGATTTACGTGCAGCCTCTGTTTTTGCCCAAGGCTTACAGGAGCCTTTTCAAACAGAATTAATGAAGCGAGAATTCACCGCCCCGATTATTAGAAAAGCGTAAGGCACCCGTTCAGCGACGTATGGGCTGGACTGCTCCATATGAGATAAAGGAAACACGAAGAACGATAGTGATTCGATGTTGACTTATCGTAAGGAGGAGCGGGAAGTCCATTAGGCGCTGGGTGCCTGAAGCTAGACAATCAGAAAAGCGTAAGGCACCTGATATACAATGAAAAGCCGATTAAATCGGCTTTTATTCATTAAATAGATTTGGGTTTAAATGTTTTACAGCAGGTGTCTGCAGATTGATTTGCTACTTCCATGCGATCTGTAAAGTCATCAAATTCCTGTGAAAATTCTGTATCATACTTTGATTGGTTCTCCATATCAATTTTGATTTTATCAGCTCCACAGATATTTCCTTCCGCATGAAAAGTACAATTCGCTATTGAACAGCTCACTTCTACATTTGGCATAATGATCCTCCTGAATTAATAAAGCTAAGAATAGGGGCTTGAAAATCAACATCCTGTCCCCACAACCTACTAAAAATAAAGTTCTTACACCATTATCTTTTCCCCATTTAATTCATGATTATTATGAAAATGTACAATAAAAAACTGACATCAACGTCTATTGTGTCAGTCCTATTATCTACTTCTGTTTTAACTGTTCTAAATAACTCACTGCATCATCAAATGTGTCCACTGGAATAATTTTCATCTTGGTACCAATGTCCTGTGCTGCAACTAGTGCATCCTCATAATTGGAGTGGTTGGCTCCGTTCTCATTTGGAGCAAAGAAAATATCAGCCCCTGATTGGTCCGCAGCAACAATTTTTTGTCCAATACCACCGATTGGCCCAACCTTTCCCTCCTCATCCATTGTACCTGTTCCGGCTATTTGGTAGCCTTTCGTCAAATCTCCTTTTGTTAGTTGATTATAGATTTCTAAAGAAAACATGAGTCCTGCTGATGGACCTCCAATTTGCTCCGAGTCAATTTTCACAAACGGATTTGTTGTGACTCTCGTATGATCATCAAGGGAAATTCCGAGTCCAACTTGATTAGGACGATCTTTAAATGGCCGCAAAGCAATGGTTGCTTGTTTTTCTGTTTCCTCACGTTTATAGACGATTTGAACCTGATCCCCTTCTTTTTTCGTAGCGATGTAATCCATAAACTGTTTTGATGATGTAAAACGAAGATCATCCACTTGAATAATTTGATCACCAGCTTTTAAAACTCCCCCTGCTGGCATATCTTCATGAACATCCAAAACGTAAATACCTAAGTACTTATAAGAAAATTCTTTCCCTGCTTTTTCATACGCTACTTTAATCGCATGATTTTTAGAATTACCCATTAAGTGCAACTGCCTAACAGTATATTCCTCATCAGTTTCACCCTCGATACGAACCGATGCCTCCTCATAAATTTCTTGGTATTTACTCCATTTAGCGAACAAATAAGAATAAATATTCGCTCTTCCCATTCTAACGGTTGTTAACATAAAACTTCCTTCTGCTTCATCCCCGCCTGACACTTCAATAATAGGTTCTAGTTCTTTAGCCATACCTGGTTTTGTCACATAATACGGCAAATAATATAAGGATGAGGCTAAAATAAGTACAACCGCTACTAGAAATGTGGTGACGTACGCTTTACGGCTCATTTTTACAAGACTCCTTCCAGGTCTCAATACACATTTTAATACTGTCTATTTTTTGTCTAGCAGCTTCTTCTCCAATAGTAATTATTTCAGGTATGTTTGTAAACGACTTAGAACCATATTTTTCTACTCTAGGACGAATCATCACATCTGAAGCTAATTCTCTGCTTTCAACTAGCTCCATTTGCAAGATTTCTAAGCTTTGAAAAATGACGTCATAAATTGACGTAATTTCGACCTCCTGATTCACGTGAGATACATCTACAGCAATCACAATATCCGCTCCCATCTCTTTGGCGACAGAGACGGGAACCCGATCCACAACACCGCCATCTACTAATAAACGATTATTAATTTTTTCAGGTACAAAAATCCCAGGAATCGATATGCTAGCTCGAACAGCTGGAGCAATAGGCCCCTCTTGAAAAATGACTTTTTCCCCTGTTTTAATATCTGTGGCGACAACAGCAACCGGTATATCTAACTCCTCTAGCCTTTTTCCATATGTAAATACACGAATTAATTCCTTTACTCGATTGCCCGAAACAAAGCCCATTTTCGGAAGTGTAAAATCTAAATAATATTTCCTTTTAAATAGACGTGACATCGTATATAATCGTTCTGTATCTGAACCTGCAGCAAATAACGTACCGACTAATGCCCCCATACTGCTTCCCGCAATTAAATCAATGGGAACTCCTTCTTCTTTTAATACATTAATAACTCCCAAATGAGCAAATCCACGGGCTCCACCTGAACCAAGCGCTAACCCAATTTTAGGTTCTCGCACTGCTATTCCCCCTTATTCATCTACCTTAACATTTCATGAAAATTATTGTTTTAAAGCCTTTCATAGTAGCATAAGGATTAAACAGGGGACAAGACGGAAAAATGCCATATCCTTTATTCATCATAATAAATGTTTGTCAAATATATACCGCTATACAAACTCATATGCAAGAAGTATCTAGTAGATTCCATATTAAGGAGGAGCAATCTTTGTTATCTTCAAAACTTAAAACAATTAGTTTAGCAACCATTGTGACAATAATGGCTGTTGCATTAGTCGTCTTTCCTCAAGAATCCTTTGAAGCATCAAAGAGCGGCTTACATATGTGGTGGCAAATTGTATTTCCTTCCCTTTTACCATTTTTAATTATTTCAGAGCTATTAATTAGCTTTGGCGTTGTTAGCTTTTTAGGAGTCATTCTCGAACCGTTAATGCGACCTTTTTTTCGTGTTCCAGGTGTGGGTGGTTTTGTATGGGCGATGGGACTAGCATCTGGATTTCCTGCAGGAGCTAAATTTACTGCACGACTTCGATTAGAAAAGCAACTGACTCGAATTGAGGGAGAACGCCTCGTTTCTTTCACAAATTCATCGAATCCCTTATTCATTTTTGTTGCCATCTCTGTAGGTTTTTTTCATAATCCCAAACTTGGTCTCATTCTTGCTGTTGCTCACTACGTGGGAAATGTAATTGTCGGCTTTATCATGCGTTATTACGGAAGAAAAGAAGAAAAAACTCCAACAAAACGAAAAATAAAGCTGCCTTCCCTTAAATCAGCCATCATTCAGATGCATCGAACTCGCTTAAAAGAAACTAGACCCTTTGGAAAAATTCTTGGCGATTCAATCATGTCATCTGTTCAAACATTATTGATGATCGGAGGCTTTATTATTTTATTTTCTGTTATCAATCAATTGCTTTACCAGATGAATATTACTTCCTTGCTTGCAAAAGGGGTGACAGGATTTTTACATTTCTTCTCTTTCCCATCTTCCTTTAGCGTCCCGCTTATTTCTGGCATGTTTGAAATGACACTTGGTGCTCAATTATCAAGTGCCGTAAACGAACCAAATTTATTACAACAAATCATCGTGACAAGCTTTATCTTAGCGTTTAGCGGTTTAAGCGTTCAAGCTCAAGTCGCAAGTATCTTAGCCGAAACAGATATTCGCTTTGCTCCCTTCTTCTTTGCACGTATCATGCATGGTTTTATTGCAGCAACACTCGCCTATCTGCTTTGGAATCCGCTCTATATAGAATTTTCACACTTTGGAAATGCAGCCCTAGAGTATCCTGTTGGTGTAATGTTAGGTGATGAAACCATTTCGTTATATGAACTTCTATTACAAGTTGGACCGCTTTTCACGATTGTAAGTTTGATTCTATACATTTTTATTTTAATGAAAAATATGCGTTATCAATAAAAAAAGCTTGAGTCTAGACTCAAGCTTTAACTGAATTGCCATTATGCATCCAGCTCAGAAAATTTTTCACGCATAGCCTTTACAACGACTGCGGGTACAAGCTCTGAAATATCACCGCCATATTTGGCTACTTCTTTTACAATACTGGAACTTAAAAATGAATATTGATTTCTTGTCATAATAAAGAATGTTTCCACTCTATTATCTAACAATCTATTCATAGAGGTAATTTTCATTTCATACTCAAAATCGGATACGGCGCGAAGTCCCCGAATAATCGCACTAGCGGAAACGCTTTCAGCATATTCTACTGTTAAACCATGATATTCATCCACTTTAACATTTGGAAGATGCGCTGTTGCTTGTCGAATTAACTTCATTCGTTCTTCCACTGTAAATAATGCGTTCTTCGATGAATTCACTAACACAACAACATACACTTCACTAAATACATCTGCAGCTCTTTGAATAATATCAAGATGACCAAATGTGATTGGGTCAAAACTGCCTGGACAAATCGCTACTTTCCCCATATATTCTTATACCTCCAATTCCTCATCAAGATCGTTCCATTGATATATGGTAATCGCTATAATTCCATATACCTCTTTTCTTTTTATAACTAAATCACCAACTTGATCTGGCAAAATGATATCATGGCTATGTTCACAAACAATATACCCCTTATCATTTAAAACTCTAGCCTTAGATATTTCCTCCAACAACTCAATAAGCTTTTGTTTCTTATAAGGTGGATCAAGCATAATTAAATCAAAAAATAATTCTCGCTTTATAAGTGCCTTTAATGCGCGCGCAGAATCATTCTTATAGACTTCAGCCTGGTCAGACAGTTTACATAACTCTAAATTTGTTTTCACTGTTTGAAAAGACGAATAATCCCGATCAACAAATATCCCCTTATCCATCCCTCTGCTTAGTGCCTCAATCCCAATTCCACCACTGCCCGCAAATAAATCAAGGACAAGGCCTCCATCAAAATAAGGACCAATCATATTAAAAATGGATTCCTTTACTTTATCTGTTGTTGGCCGAGTTCCTGTCCCCGGTACAGCCTTTAGTGCTCTTCCTTTGCATGTTCCAGAAACGACTCTCATGTTTTCACCACATTTATTGACAATTTTGTATACCCAATAATCCTACCATATTCAAAAAAACTCGCCAATACTAATATAAGAAAAGATGAAATAAACCTAATCGAAATCGATTCCTTTTGAATAAGAACATTATTTTTGGTCATAATAGGACTAACAACATCCAAATCGTTGATGTTGTTGCCAACCGCGGAGAAGACTTACGTTTCCCCATAAGTTCTTCCTCCGGTTTCTCCTCTCCCTTTGCCTTCTAGTCCTTAATTCTGACATAGAAGGACCCTGCAGAATTCTGCAGGGCTTTTTTTTAAAGGAAAAGGGGCGGAACTTCGCATGTATTTATCTTAATCCTTAAGTTTGAAAAAAATTAGGTTTCACTTCAATCTTTTGTTAGTACCGGCTGCGTTCACGCCACCTTGTTCTTCAACTACATTTTTCGTTATCATATAGCGATACTTTGAAACTTTATTGATTTTGCAGGGCGGAGCTTCCCTTATCTTCACACATAACCCTTAAAATCTAAACAATTGAATTCAAATTTATTAATTGAAGTTCATTGTTTTGCTCTCGAACCATGATATTAAAGATTTTTAGCATATACTCTTCACTAATATAAAATTGATTATTTAGTTCCTTTAGTAGCTCCCCTTTAATACTATAAGCTTTTTCATTATAAAGAAATGTAGTTTTCCCAGGATATAAGCGGAACGACCTTTTACCATCTGTTAAATAAATATGTGTATGACTAATAGGTTCCATTTTAAAGCCCAAATGCTTTGTAACCTGCGTTAATGAATAATATCGCTTAGAATTCATCGTAATGGAATCAACGTCAGAACCTTTCCCATTTTCATCATACCATTTAGCATGATTCATAAAATAGAGCTGGCTTAATGAACGATTTTCAAATTTATTACGCGTAAAATAATCTGATTTCATCCCGATTGCTTCTGAGAGTAATTTATCTAAATAAACAGCTGAAAAATTCTGACCACGATTTTTTTTAAGTAAAGAAGAAAATTCAACTTGTTCTTCCTTACTCAATTGCTTAGACAATTCTGAAACTAACTGTTTTACTTTTCCGTCTACCTTTTCATCTAAAACATAAGCACCAATGACTGCTTGCAACCATTTTTCCTTTTTGTTTGTAAAAGGGTAGTTTCGATTATAGTATCGCTGTGAAAGAACTTGAACCATTTTTGCTTCAGTCGGTCTAATTAGTAAAGATTGGGATGTAAACGAAGCAATTTTATTTGATATCACAAAAGTAACAGGCAACTTACCTTTATACTTTTTAACAGCTACTATCACATGATTTACTGATTCTCCATATACAGTAAACCCATTATTCTCTACTTTCTTTAACACGTTATTTTGATAATATAACGGGAAGATACTGTCGTGTCCCTCAAATACAAAGTAACCTATGTTTTCTTTTTTAGTTTGACCGATTAAATCGGCACCTGCAGCCCACATGCCTGCCGCCTTCCCATAATCGGTAATTTCAACACGTGTTTTATTCATCTTCACATCTTTTAACTCAATCGCCCATTGATCTAACACATAAGCTACAGATGAAGGCTTTTTTAATGAATACGTCAACTGAATAAGACCACCATTTGTTGTAAACTGCTTATTGCTAGAAATCTCACAGTTCTTTTCATCTTCCTGACAAGAAATTTGTTTACTTTTTATATTTTGTAATGAATAAGTACCAGCAGGAAGACCAGACATTTCATGAGTGATTTCAATATTTTGTTTCATAACGGACATATGAATTGTTTCATTTGCTTCAAACATCTTAGGATTTGAATCAGATCCTTGATTTGAATAAACATTCCATTGCCACCATAACACTCCACTGGTAGCTAGAAGTAATAAAAGAAGGAGTGTAAAAAAAATTCGGTTCACAGGACGCTTCCTCCTTTTTCTCTCTCAGTAAAGTTACATTCATAGCTTAAATTAACAAATACCATGACAAAAGTCACGGGTAAATTATGTGAACATATAGGAAAACGGGCGGAGTTTTGCTTTTTATTCTAGATGTACCTTTATACAACCTTCTTTTCTACTTCGTCATTTTATTTTTCCCTGTCTTTCATGGAATTTAATAGGTAGATTTACATATTCCAACTCCATCGGGACATCTTCTCTTTTAATCTAGGAAATGATAAAGTAGGAGGGAATACTTACATAAGGAGAGATTATTTTGATTCAACGTTTTATTGAGCTTGGACAAGGATATTCTGATATATATGAGCTACTTGAAATTGGAAAAAGCAATAAACATCGAGTTGCTCGACTGTTAGCACTACATACAACGATAAACAATAAGGAAATGACTTCCCTCATAATTGTCATGCACCCAGCAGAACAAGGTGAATTTCAGCCATTATACATGTGCCGTGAGGGGATTCCGAATCCAAATATCACTCCAAATAAAAGATATGGACTCTTTGAGGGACTCGCAGCAGAATTAGAAAAAAATATTATCGAATTGGATGTAAAACCAGCAAATCTGTTTGCTGAAATCGGACTCTACCACCAATATTTAATTGGCATACTACGCATGAATAAATACTTACCACCAATGAAATAGAAAAGCGGAAGACACCCGTTTAGCGACGTATGGGCTGGACTGCTCCGTATGAGATAAAGGAAACACGAAGAGCGTTAGCGATTCGATGTTGACTTATCAGCGACGTATGAACTGGACCGCTCCGTATGAGATAAAGGAAACACGAAGAGCGTAAGCGATTCGATGTTGACTTATCGTAAGGAGGAGTGGGAAGTTCAGTAGGCGCTGGGTGTCTGAAGCTAGACAAATAGAAAAGCGGAAGGTACCCGTTCAACCACGAAGTATATAAAAAAAGCTGACAAATCGCTGTCAGCTTTTTATATTCCCATCTTATAGTCATATTCTTTTGCTTTATCTGGTTTAGAATTTTCGTATTCCACTTTTAAAAACGGCTTATAAGAAAAATCTACTCTTTTTACAAAAGAATACCCTTTTAACTTTTCTGTTAGTGCTTCTACTTCATCCATATTTGTATACAAAACAACATACTTCAATTTTTTAGAAACATAATGAATATTTCCAAATTTTCTGAGCATTTTTGCTTGTTTTAATGTATGTAAATAGACGATAATCCCCTGTCTAGCTCCAATCATTACTCTATCTCCTATTATCTAAAGGTTTACAATAAGTGTAGCATAGCACAAACTTAGCTTTCAACAAAAAAAGAAAATGACTCAAAGTCGAGCCATTTTTCTACCCTAACATGATTGACTTATGCACAGCCACAACTGCCGCCACTACCACACCCACCACTTGAACAGCCTGAGCCTGAATCAAAAAATGGATTACCTGTTGGGACTTTAATTTGCGGCGAAACAGCTCTACCAATCTTCATACTAATTTCATCTAAAATGGTTTGTAGATCCATTTCCGCTCTTTTAAAATCAGCAATGGTCGTATGCAAATCCACCTCTCGTTTCGCTTCTCGAATCTCTACATTAACCCGTTTGTATTCAGGATGGTACTTTCCAAACCGTTGCACTTCTTCATATAAATCTTTTAAAGCAACAAATCTATTCATTTTTTGCTGTGCAACTGGATCGTTCTTTAGTTTATATAAATGAACAAAATAATTTTCACCAATTTCAGACTGCATGACTATTTTAGCCAACGCTTCTGCTTTCTCAATAATATTAATTGTTTCCATAGTAGCAAGCATAAAAAAGCCCACCTCCACCATCATTTTACCATGTCTTTCTGAAAGATGCGAATGGTTCTAAATGGCAGACTGAATATGTACATCAAATTGTCTTGTTAAACCTATTTTTGTCTCCTTGTCCTTCATTAGTTCTAGCTTAATCGTATGCATTCCATTAGGCATATCTTTTATAATAAAAGCAGCTGTATTGCGCTCGCTATGCTTTTTTCCGTCAATAAATACGGAAATAGACGCTACCTCTTTTTGATTCGATTGTGTAAATTGATAATCTCTTACATAGCATTCGATATACACATCATTGCCCTTAACAAATGTTTTTACAGAAAAATTTTGATCAGGCACATGATAAGTAGCTGCTGCTGTTTTTACAATAAACATATTAGGAACAAAATGATAAATAGTCATGACTACCAACGCAAACAACATCATGCTTAATTTTTTCATTTTTATCCCCTCCTTTACCCCTTATTGTTGGCTAAAAGAAGCAATTTAATCATTAAATTACGATTCTACTCACTCCGACTATTTACAGCTTGAAACATATTGAGCATCATCGAAGCAACTTGGACACTGTCAGTAAATTTAGAAACACGATCAGGAATTGACTTTTTAAAAAAATATGTCGCTTCGGTTTCCAATTGTTCGATATGATGAGGATTACGCATTAATCGTCTATACCAAATTGGCTGGATTCGGAGATATTGACGAAGATCATCATTTTCTTCAATAAACTTATATATATTTTGGCGCAAATCAAATCCCCCCTTAATCTTTTCTAAACATAAAAGGATTATTTCGCTGCTCCATTTCCTGCTTTGGAGGCTCCTCTTTTGTTGGTTGACTACCTTGAAACATTTCTAACAGACCTTGTATCGTTCCAATCGCTTGATTTGCACTTTTAATATATTGTTGAATTTGATTAATATCCATGTTTTTTAATGCCCCTAGAACCATACCAATCATTTCCATCCCTTGTTCAGAATCATTATTTTGTTTTTCCATTTCTTTCAACTGCACTTTTGACGTTTCCTGTTGTTCAACTTCCCAGCGGGGATGGCTCTCTCCTAGTAGATACCATTCTTCAAATAGCTCCTGCCAAGTCGTTTGTTTTTGCTTGACTTCATTTCGTAAATGGGGATGCTGTTTCACAAACTCGCGAAATTGTTCAATCGACTGGCGTTTTTTTTTAGCCATTATTCTCACCTCACCAAGACATTTGACTATTGTAAAATATGCAACTTTTTAAAAAATGTGCAACGAAAAGCGGAACACGCCTTGATCAGCTCCGACAAGCGTTGGAGGGCCTAAATATCAACAGTTTTCTATAACACCGACCAGCTTTTGCAAATAAAAAACGAGCTTCATTTGAAGCCCGTTTTTCACTCTCTAAACCGTATTTATTTAGCAATAAAATTTTGTGTGTAATATTTTTCGTATACCCCCACGCCAAGATAAGTGAATTCTTCATTTAATAAAGCATCACGATGTCCCTTACTATTCAGCCAGCCTTCCATTACTGCAATAGCATCCACATAGTTAGCTGCAATATTTTCTCCCGCAGCACGATAGGTTACATTCCCGGCTTCTAACCGATCGCTCAGGTCACCCTTTGTTTTAGAAACGTGAGAAAAATATTGCTCATCGGCCATATCATAGCTATGAAGATATGCCACATTGGAAGTTGCTTCATCCCACTTTAGTGCTGGTACATCAAATCTTTTACGCATAATATTTGAAATATCAGAAATCTGTTGCTCATTCCCTTCCTGAATCTTCTCCCAATCTTCTTCCGACAAAATTTCTTCGGGCATTAATACACCACGATACGTTAATTCATACGGCTTTTGTTTTAACAATGTCGAGTCATTTAAGAAACGTACGCTAGAAAGTGTACCAGTAAACTTATCTAAATAAAGCTGAGCATACGTATCACCTAATTCAATGATTGGTCTCATATTCAAATCTTCCTCGGACAATTCAAACCGATATTCACTTCCATTTGCTTCAATATCAATTGCCGTTTCTGCATATAAGCTTGAATAAATTTCATCTATGGACTGCCCAATCTTAAATGGGGCCACATTTACCTGATTACCAATCCCATAAGCAGAAACCACTTTTCCATTCTCAATCGCTAATTGGAAATAGTTATCTTCTTTT
Source organism: uncultured Bacillaceae bacterium (assembly GCA_963790055.1). Lineage (GTDB taxonomy): Bacteria > Bacillota > Bacilli > Bacillales > DSM-1321 > Peribacillus. The sequence continues at coordinate 241,112 of CAWBND010000008.1, read as the reverse complement.
TGATTATATATCCACCAATCATAACCGTAGGAAGATAAATCGATTCGAGTCGGCTTACCATATTTCTGTTGCATTTCTTTTGCAGTTTTACCTATTGTTCCGGCTAGCCCTTCCTCAATTCCTTTTTCATTCTTTTTCTGTTCATCAGCTTGATTCTTCTCAAAATTACTTTCATATGTACTAAGTTCTTTATTTCCTATGAGAACAGGGCTCAACTCATCCTTTTCACCCATATTTATAAAAATCCCTGCAATAAAAAAAATAATAGCTAAAATACTAACTCTCAAAGCTTTCTTCAGAGGATCACTTCCTCTCATTTTTACGCTAATTATAACATTGTTTTTTACGTTCATAAGTATAAAGATTGTAAAATCTAAGTAGATTTCTCTTGACTAAAATTACAAACTAATAGTTCTATGATCAATTATTAAAATACTAATAGTATGTTCATTGCAACTTCATTGGATTCATACTATTATAAAATATAAGGAATTTTTTTACATTATATATTCATTTTCCGCATATTTTACAAACACTTTTATGCGAATAATAAATATTAGGAGGTATCATTCGTGAGATTAGAAAATGCTGGAATCCAAAACACGACTGCAGACTTAAACCATCTAGATCATTTGTTACCAAAGTTTGGTTTAACACGAGAAGAACATTGGGACTACGAAAGAGTGACGTATGATCGAAAATTTGAATTACCAGAGGGTGTCTACTACCTTAGAATGCTAGGGTATGCTACTGAAGGAGATGTAGGTGCTCACAAAGCAACAATCAAATTCCTAGTGCCACTATTAGGAAAACATTATTATCCGCATGGTGTTGAATATGGGGATGAAGAATACTTCCCTGCCCCACTTGTAAAAGAGTGTGAAAAAATCTTATCTACTGTAAAAAATGAATTAGATGAATTCAATGGGCTTTAATAAAGAAAACGCATGGATGTGCATCCATGCGTTTTTTATGTACACGCCTATAGTGAAGTGTACTAATCAAAAATTAAAAAAGAATTCGGTTGGAATGCACAAATAACGACATACAGATTAAAAGCGCTTTTAACCAACATCCATCGAATCCAGTAGTTATATTAGTACCCTAAAATAGCTCTAAATACAGATACCGTTTCCCCGCCACGATAGAAAACATATAGAAGCAAGTATACAGCTACACCCGTAATGGCTGTAAAGAACCAAATCACACTTGTTGTAGGACCAAGCTTGCGATGAACGTTAAAGTTCTTTTTGTAACCTGTCACAAGCATAATAATTCCAAGTACTGCCCCAACAGTAGCTAAGGTAATATGAAAAATTAAAAAAATCGTGTAATAAAGCTTTAAGCTATCTGGTCCACCAAAGGATGTATTCCCAATAAATACGGTTCGAGACACATAAATGACAAAGAAAATGACTGCAAATACCCCTGCCCATGTCATCGTTTTTTGATGAGTTTCAAGTTTACGCTGTTTAATTTGATACCAGCCAATAGCTACAGTAATCGCACTAAGCACAATAAAGGCTGTACTAATTGTCGGAAGAATTGGTAAAGACATAAAATATGTAACATCCCCTCTATTTTTGAATTATTCTTTTATTGTATAAGAGGGGATAGTAAAAAACAATAACACAGTGGTTTTATTAACAAAATGATCACTTTTATGAAATATTTACCTGTATGTAAAATACTGCTTTTAATCCACTGATTTCCACTCCGTCGGGATTGGATCAATCGCATTTTCTCTACCATTCTCTTTTTTAAACCAAGCGAAGAAGATAATCCCTAGCACATAGCCTAATACAATTTCTTGAATTACTTTCATTAACACTCCACCTAGTTGTTGATCGTCGAGCGCCGGTAGGCCGCTAAACACCTCTGGTCCACTTAAATTTAACCCTGACAAAGTCGAGGCAGGAACACAAAGCCTCATGGCATTCGCCCAACTTTCTGGATTCGTAAATGTACTATAAATCGCGAGCATTTGCAAAAATAATAAGGGCACAGGCTGGTGTCATTAATATTCCACTTCCAAATATATACGCAATTTTCTTCACCCCCGAAAGACTTTCCCTCTCAGGAAGTCGATTCACAAGCGGAAACCACATAAACATAGCTGTCATAAATAAAATGGTCGTATAGCCGGCATGCAGTACGATGTTTGATTTAATAAAATCAAACACTAATGGAAGATGATAGAGGGAAAATAAAATATTAAATAATAACAAGGCGATGAGTGGTTTAGTAAAAAAGGAAAAAATAGCTTGTCTAACGTTCCAAGATCCCTTTCCATCAATCCACACTCTCCATAGCCCATCAGGAATACTAATAATAAATAATGGTGGTATAACAAGGTAGAGAATGGCCATTTGGGTCATATGGGCACTAAACATAATATGACTCATCAAATCGATAGGGGACCCCTTCACGATATATAGCAAGAACATCGCTAATAAAAAATAAAATACTTGTCGCTTTGACAGCACGAAGCTTCGTGATCGTTTCTGACGATATTTCGCTACAAACCAAAAATAACTAATTGTTACAATAACAAGGCATGTTAAATAATAAGGGCTCCATAAGGCGCGAAAACCAAAAATATCAATAGACATACAATCACCTCAAATAAAGGTTTTTCTGAACCTCTGACTCATTAGCAAAGGGTCCGACTCCATACTCTAGGAGTGTTGGAATCAGACCCTTTTGAGTCACTTTTTTCACATGCGCTTAAATCCAAACAATCGTGACAAAAGTTAAGACTGTAAGGAGTCCGACGAGTAAACCGGAATATAAAAACAAAGCAATCGTTTCATGACCCTTATGCTTCATATGCATAAAATAATAAAGCTGAAAAATAACCTGAACAACTGCTAATAGTAAAATAACCGGTTTAATATACCATGTCGAAAACTCAAGCCATACGGCAATGAACGCAATAAACGTGAAAAAAATCATCATAATAAACGTAATGACTTGATGCTTCATTTCTTCCGCATTTTTCTGACGGCGATACTTCAAGCTAAGCCTTGGGTTAGTTGAATTTGAATTTGACTTTTCCATTCTTCTATCCCACCATTCCCATTAAATATACAACGGTAAAAATAAAGACCCAGACCACATCAATAAAATGCCAATACAGACTCGCAATATAAAACTTTGGTGCATTATACAAATTTAAGCCACGACCTGCATTTCGAACCATTAACGAGATAATCCACGATAGTCCAAACGCAACGTGAGCACCATGAAACCCGACTAACGTATAGAAAGCTGATCCGAAGGCACTGCTCGTAAATGTGTGATGAAACGTATGCACATAATGATAAAACTCATATACTTCTAATCCTAAAAAGCCGGCTCCTAACAGGACGGTTATCAGTAACCACGCCTGCATTTTTTTAAAATCATGATTTTTCATATGATACATCGCATACACACTTGTTAAAGAGCTTGTTAATAATAACATCGTCGCTACAAACGTTAAAGGAAGTTCAAATAAATCTTTTGCAAGTGCGGCATCTCCATTTGGGACTTTATCCTTTAGTGCAAGATAAGTAGCAAATAGCGAAGCAAAAAGCACAGTCTCGCCACCTAGAAAAAACCAGAATCCTAAAAATTTATTTTTCCCTTCTAACGTAGCTTTTTCAGGAGCTGCTGGCCAAGTCGTATCAGTGAATTTTTCATTGATCTGCATTATGCCTTAACCCCCTTATCATTAGGATCATCCATTAATTCTTCTTTATGAATATGGTAGCCATGATCATCTTTAATAGAGCGGATTAGCATGGATCCAAAGGTAATTAACAAACCAATAATGATAACTGCTGTCGTCCATGTTTTGTCTTGTTCCATATTATATAGAGCTCCAAAGGCAGCTACGAATAAACCGAAAGATATGGTTAACGGCAAAATAGATGAGTTTGGCATATGAACATCACCAAGCGGCTCTGCCGGTGTCATTTCCGTCTTCCCCTCCATTTTTTCGATCCAATAAGGGTCTAATCCACGCACAAGTGGAAGCTGCTTAAAGTTATAATATGGTGGCGGAGATGAAATCGCCCATTCTAGCGTACGTCCATCACCCCATGGATCATTGCCAACCTTCTTATTTTTCACGGATGTTACGATAATATTAATCAGCAACACAATAACCGAAAAGGCCATAAAGAAAGCACCAATGGTACTAATCAGATTACCTGTATTTAATCCTTGATCATCGAAGAACGTAAAAATACGACGCTGCATTCCCATTAAACCTAAGAAATGCTGAATAAAGAATGTTAAATGGAAACCAATTAAGAATGTCCAGAACGTGATTTTCCCCATAAATTCATTTAACATCGTACCAAATATTTTTGGCCAATAAAACGTCACCCCTGCTAAGAGTCCAAGGACCACTCCACCTACAATGACATAATGAAAATGCGCGACAACGAAATACGTATCATGATATTGATAATCCGCTGGTGCCGAGGCAACCATAATCCCTGTTACTCCTCCCATTGTAAAGGAAGGAATAAATGAAACCGCATACAGCATCGGAACCGTAAATTTCACACTCCCGCCCCACATCGTAAACAGCCAGTTGAATATTTTAATTCCCGTAGGTACGGCAATGGCCATTGTGGCTATAGCAAAAATAGCATTGGCAATTGGTCCAAGGCCTGTTGTAAACATATGATGCGCCCACACCATGAAACCCAAGAAACCGATTAAAACAGTCGCAAATACCATGGAAGAATATCCAAATAATCGTTTCCTTGAAAAAGTCGCTAAAATTTCCGAGAAAATTCCAAAGGCTGGCAGAATTAGAATATATACTTCAGGATGACCGAATATCCAAAATAAATGCTCCCAAATAATCGTATTTCCTCCAGCAGCTACATCAAAAAAGTTAGACCCAAACATACGGTCAAACATCATTAACACTAAACCAACTGTAAGCGGAGGAAAAGCAAATAAAATGAGTGAAGAGGCAACAAAGGTAGTCCAAGTGAACAAAGGCATTCGCATATACGTCATTCCTGGAGTACGCATATTGACAATGGTTACAAGAAAATTAATTCCGGAAATTAACGTACCTAGTCCCGATATCTGAAGACCTAACACATAAAAGTCAATTCCGTGACCTGGAGAATGCAAAGAAAGAGAAGCATAAGAGGTCCACCCTGCGTCCGGCGCTCCCCCCATAAACCATGAAAGATTTAAAAAGATGCCACCAAAAAAGAATAGCCAAAAGCCTAGCGCATTTAAAAATGGAAATGCAACATCTCGTGCCCCAATTTGTAAAGGAACCACTGCATTCATCATCGCAAAAACGAGAGGCATAGCGGCTAGAAAGATCATCGTCGTGCCATGCATCGTTAAAAGTTCATTGAACTGGCCTGCACTCACAAAATCATTATTCGGAATAGCAAGCTGAATCCGAATAAACATAGCTTCTAAGCCACCTAAGACAAAAAACAATCCTCCGGCTATAAGGTATAAAATAGCAATTTTCTTATGATCTACCGTCGTTAAGTAATCCCATAGAATGGAACCAAATCCTTGTTTTTTAGCATACGTATTCACGATTTACCCCCCCTTTACTAAATCCTATTTTTCTTCCACCTTTAGCTGCATTAAATAAGCAGTAAGGGCATCAATTTGTTCATTTGAAAGCTTCCCATAAGTACCAGTCATTGCATTTCCTGGTTTATATGTGTCAGGAGACTTTAGCCATTTTTCTAAATTATCTTCATTATGCTCTAACACTCCAGCAATGGTTTGGCGCTCTCCAAAGGTGGCTAGGTTTGGAGCGGTACGCGCTGCCTCAGGTCGACCGTCGTTTGGAGTAATCGCATGACAACCAATGCAGCTTTTATTAAAAACCTCTTCCCCTTGTTTAGCTACGTCTCCTTCAATTACAGGCTCCTTAACCGCCTTCATTTCCTTCACCCATGCATCAAATTCATTTTTTGATTTTGTTACTACCTTAAAATCCATTAGTCCATGAGAAGGTCCGCAAAGCTCTGCACATTTTCCATAAAAAACATTCTTTGCTTCGTCTGCTTTATCACTGTCAAATACTAAAAACATCTGATTATCCCCATCCGTGTTTACATCCATCTTTCCTCCAGCTGCTGGAACCCAAAATGAATGTTTAACATCCGAGGCCTTCAAATTAAAATATACCTTCTCATCAGTAGGAACAACCAAATCTTGGCTCGTTACGATTCCGAGATCCGGATATTCAAACTCCCACCAGTAAGCATTGGCCCGAACATTCACAACTAGGGCATCCTTTGTTTTTCCATATTCCCCCTTCTGATCCATTGCTTTTGTATCCGCTAAATCAAACGTCGTTTTGATTGTTGGGATAGCCAAAATGATCAGAAGAATAATAGGAATAACAGTCCAAATAAGTTCCAGCTTATGATTCCCTTCAACTTGCTCTGGAATCGTTTCATCTCCGCGTTTTCGACGAAAACGGAATATGACAATTAAAAAGATAATCGTTACGACAACCACAACTAAAACCATTATAATTGTACTTAACAGCATTAAATCGTACTGAGTTTGTGCTACCTCTCCTGCTGGCCGTAACGAAGATAATGAAGCCATCCCACAACCTGACAGAATAAGCGTCAACATTCCTAATAAAGGTAGCCAACGCCATTTGGACAACTTTCTTTTCATAAGCTTAAACTCTTTCATAAAATTTTCTTACAATCCCCTTTTTTGTGCTTTTTCTAAAAATTCTTCCTATATTTAAACTTCTCCTAAAAAGAAAGAATCCCCAAAATAGTTAATATTTACCATTTATAGTTGCAAACGTTTGTATGAATGCCGCTAGTTATTGGATATGCTTGTTCATCAGACCAAACATTCGTTATGTATATAAGCGACAATTCATTATCCATTCTATAATATAGATAACTAAAAAGAAAAGGACTCTGACCCACAATATCATATCAAGTATCAAAAGAGTGATTAGCAATCTAGATACGGATCATGTTGTGTGAGTCAGAGCCCTTACTTGAGTCTGTAATAAAAAGTTCTAATGTAGCAGCTAAATCAATGTTACAATAACCATCGCTACAAATAAAATAGTCATATAGTTTAGTGAATAGACAAACATTATGCGCGCCCACTTTAAATCATCTTTCATAGTAAGTCCTTTTAAGCCTAAAATGAACCAACCTGCCCCAAGAATGGCAGCCAATACAACAAGTGGTGTTCCTAACGGTGTTAAGAAAAATGGGACAATCAGTAAAGTTGCAACCCATAGAATAATGGAACGTTTCGTCGCTTTAAATCCTTTTACAACCGGAAGCATTGGAATATTTGCAGCTCGATATTCTTCCACTCGCTTCATAGCCAATGCATAGAAATGCGGTGGCTGCCACAAAAACATAATTGCAAACAATACCCATGCTAATACATCTAAATTTGAATCAACAGCTGCCCAGCCAATAAGTGGTGGTACTGCTCCAGAAATGCTACCAACAATAGTATTAGAAACATATCTACGCTTTGTAATCATTGTATACAAAACAATATAAGCAAATACCCCAATAAATCCTATTATAGCAGTAACAATGTTTGCAAACGTCAACAATACTAGTCCAATTGCGATAAAAACGAAACTCATTGTTAACACTTTAGAATTACTTGCTTTACCTGTAACAGTCGGCCTATTCTTTGTTCTTTCCATAAGATGATCAATATCTCTATCATAATAGTTATTAAAACTACAAGAACCCGCAATGATAAAAACGGATCCTGCTAAAGCAAAGAACACTAAATCAAGATTTCCTAAAAAACTCATCCCTGAAAAATGAAGGGCTAGCCACAAACCTGTAAAAGTAGTAATCATGTTAGAATTTACAATTCCTACTTTAATAAGGGCTTGAAAGTCTTTCCAGGCTGATGTTTCCTCTATATTTGTATGAATGGGCCTTTTACCGTTAACCGACTCTGTCGCAGCCCTTAGATTCGCCATGATCCATCCTCCTTTAATTCTTACCAAAACAAAAAAGATATATAAGCATTATTTCATACTTTTATGTTTTTGTAACCTATGATGCTTAACAAAGTTGGTTTTTTTTACCTTTTCTATTACAAAATGACGATTATTCAAATAAAGTTAATGACTCCATGAAGATCATCACCTCTTAATGATAAATAACTTTTTCACTTTATATATAGTGCATTATCTTAATTAAATCATACTTTTTAAAAAAATTATGAACGAATTTTGTATTTCTTTTGACGATATTGTGACGTACATAATCATTTAAAATTTTAACAGATATTTATAATTTAGCAACTTACCATTTTGGTAATTAAAAATAATAAATAACAAACTTGTAAAATTATGTTATCTTTTGTACTATCAAAAGAAAGATATTAATGTTGAGCTTTTCATTCTTAAAAACCAATAAAGAAGGTGAAAAATAAGTGAAAGCATCTCTTAAATGGTTTTCTGTTCTAACTTCAATCGGCATGCTTTTTGTCCTACTAGGAGGAGCATTAGTGACAAAAAAGGATGCAGGGCTCGGTTGTGGTCGTTCTTGGCCACTTTGTAATGGTGAAATCATTCCAAGTGATATATCCGTTGAGCTAGTGATTGAGCTCGCCCACCGCCTTGTTTCAGGAGGAGTAGGTCTCATGGTTCTCCTACTATCCATATGGACATGGAAAAAAATTGGCCATATTCGTGAAGCAAAATCTCTTTCACTAATCTCTTTTGGCTTTCTCGTTCTCCAAGGCCTAATTGGTGCCGCTGCTGTTATATGGGCACAATCTGATTTTGTATTAGCTCTTCACTTTGGCATTTCTCTTATTTCTTTTGCTGCTGTCTTATTATTAACTTTACTCATATTTGAAGTTGATAAAAAATTTGAAGCGGACAAGCTAATCATTGACCGCAAAATGACCTTTCATATTATTGGTATTACACTCTTTAGCTACATTGTTGTTTATTCTGGAGCCCTTGTTCGCCACACAAACGCAAGTTTAGTCTGTAAAGATTGGCCCTTTTGTACGAATAGCAATATCGGTATGCCAGAAAATCTATATGAATGGATTCAAATGGGACATCGCTCACTCGCAGGACTTATTTTCCTCTGGGTCACCTTTGCCATGATTATAGCCTTTACACATTATAAGCATCAAAAAGTTATTTATTTCGGTTGGATGATTGCCTTTATTCTTGTGTTATTACAAGTCACTGCTGGAGCTTTTATTATATTTTCAAGACAAAACTTGTATATTGCCTTAGCTCACTCTTTGTTCATTGCTTGTTTCTTTGGCATTATGTGTTATTTACTGCTACTTACCTCAAGAAATCGTAAACACACACTTCAAGAAACCCCTTTCAAAAACGAGTCCAATCAAGATAAAGATTCATCAGCATCAATACCTTTATAAGAAAAGCGGAAGGCATTTGGAGCTAAACCATAGTAAACATTAACGATTTATATTTCCTCATCGTAAAATAAAAGAGTGACTCTAAAGAATCGCCTTTCAACGACTTTCTAAAGTCACTCTCTTTTTCATTTACCAATCTTTATTTTGTGATTTCAATTAATAAATCACCTGTACTAATTGCTTCGCCATCTTTTACATAAATATCTGTAATCGTACCTGAGAATGGTGCTTGAACAGTTGTTTCCATTTTCATTGCTTCTGTAATAATGAGATGATCCCCTTGCTTCACTTGATCACCTTTCGCGACAACTACTTTGATAACTGTTCCAGGCATTGTTGCCCCGATGTGATTTTCATTTTTCGGATCAGCTTTTACTTTTGTAACAACAGATGACTTAATACTTTCATCTTTAATCAACACTTGACGTGATTGACCATTTAACTCAAAGTAAACAACACGTCTACCATCTGGCATTGGTTCACCCAATGAGATAAATTTAACGATTAATGTTTTTCCTCTTTCGATTTCGACTTCAATTTCTTCACCTAATCTCATACCGAATAAGAATGTTGCCGTATCGAGATTTGAAACATCGCCAAACATCTCTTGCTTTTTCACATACCCTAAGAATACTTTTGGATATAAAGCATAGGCAAGTACATCCTGATTAGATGGTGTACGACCGATTTCTTTCGCTAATTCTTCTTTTAATGCATCAAAATCAACCGGTTCAAGTAATTCGCCTGGTCGAACAGTAATCGCTTCTTTCCCTTTTAAGATGACTTCTTGTAATTCTTTTGGGAAGCCTCCTGCAGGTTGCCCTAAATAACCTGAGAATAATTCGATTACAGAGTCTGGGAAGTCGATTGTTTTCCCTTTTGTTAACACATCTTCTTCCGTTAAATCATTTTGCACCATAAATAGCGCCATATCACCGACAACTTTAGACGATGGTGTTACTTTTACAATATCACCAAACATCACATTTACACGTTGGTACATGTCTTTTACTTCATCCCAACGGTCGCCAAGTCCAACACCTTTTGCTTGTTGTTGTAAGTTACTATATTGACCACCAGGCATTTCATGTTTATACACTTCAGTATGTGGTGCATTCATGCCACTTTCAAAGTCACGATAGTATTTACGGACCTCTGCCCAATATTGAGATAATTGCTCAAGCGACTCAATTTCAACCTTAGGCTGTCTTTCATTTTCTTCTAATGCATAATATAAAGTTTGTGCACTTGGTTGAGATGTTAATCCAGCTAACGAACCAACTGCCGTATCAACAATGTCAACTCCTGCTGCAATTGCTCTTGAATACATAAACACACCGTTACCACTTGTATCATGAGAGTGCAAGTGAATTGGAAGAGAAACTGTGTCTTTCAACTCGGAAATTAAACGGTAAGCTGCTTCAGGTTTTAATAAACCAGCCATATCTTTAATCGCTAAAATATGAGCCCCAGATTGCTCTAATTCTTTAGCCATGTCTTTGTAGTACTGAACATTGTATTTTGCTCGACTTGGATCATTGATGTCCCCTGTATAACAAATCGTCGCTTCTGCAAGTTTGCCAGCTTGACGAACCGCATCGATAGAAACTTCCATACTTTTCACCCAGTTTAAGCTATCGAAAATACGGAACACATCAATACCTGACTCTGCCGCTTGCTTCACAAATTCACGAATCACATTATCTGGATAGTTTTTATACCCAACAGCATTTGACGCTCTAAACAACATTTGGAAAAGCGTATTAGGTACTCTCTTTCTAAGTCTTTCTAGTCGAACCCAAGGATCCTCATTGAGGAAACGGTATGCTACATCAAATGTCGCTCCGCCCCACATTTCCATTGAAAACAGGTTAGGAAGTAATTTTGATGTTGGCTCAGCAATATTTAAAATATCTTTAGAACGAATTCTTGTTGCAAGTAATGATTGATGAGCATCACGGAAAGTAGTATCAGTAAGCAATACTTCTTTTTGTCCTTTAATCCATTCAACAACACCATCTGCACCTTGCTCGTCTAAAATATTTTTCGTACCTGCTACAAGAGGAACATGTTTTACATTTGGAATAATTGCTTCGTCAAATACCGGTTTTTTATGTTTTTCAACACCTGGGAAGCCATTTACCGTTACATTTCCAATATAAGAAAGCATTTTTGTTCCGCGGTCTTTCACTTCTGGAAAATTAAATAACTCAGGAGTTGTGTCAATAAATGATGTATCATATTCCCCAGTTAAAAACTTTTCATTTTGAACTACATTTTCAAGGAACGGAATATTCGTTTTAATACCACGAATTCTAAATTCTCTTAGGTTTCGTAGCATTTTAGTTGCTGCTTTTCTAAATGATGTTGCATGTGTAGAAACCTTCACAAGCAATGAATCATAATAAGGCGTAATCACTGAACCTTGGAAGCCATTTCCTGCATCCAAACGAACCCCGAAACCACCACCTGAACGATATACATTGATTCGTCCAGTATCTGGCATAAAGTTATTTAAAGGATCTTCCGTTGTTACACGAGATTGAATCGCATAACCATGTGTTTTAATATCCGCTTGCTGCGGGATACCGATTTCACTGCCATGCAAATTATGACCTTCCGCAATCAGAATTTGCGATTGAACAATATCAATATCCGTAATCATTTCTGTAATGGTATGCTCTACTTGAACACGTGGATTTACTTCAATGAAGTAAAACTCATCCGTTAGCAACTAAGAATTCCATTGTTCCTGCATTCACATAGTTTACATTCTTCGCTAGTTTGACAGCTGCTTCACAAATTCTTTTTCTTAATTCTAAAGGAAGCGATACAGATGGTGCTACTTCAACAACTTTTTGATGACGTCTTTGTACAGAGCAATCGCGTTCATATAGGTGGACAATATTCCCATGCTTGTCACCTAAAATTTGAACTTCAATATGCTTTGGATTTTGAATATATTTCTCCACATATACTTCGTCATTACCAAAAGCTGCTTTTGCTTCTGATTTTGCACGATTATAAGCCTCTGTCACTTCTTCTAGGCTATTGACAATACGCATGCCTCGGCCGCCACCGCCAAGAGAAGCTTTAATAATAAATGGGACTCCATGCTTCTTACCAAACTCGATGACTTCATCAACGCTTGAAACTGGTCCATCACTACCAGGAATAACAGGAATCTCAGCTAACTCTGCTTGTGTACGTGCTTTTACCTTGTCTCCGAACATATCTAGATGTTTTGATTCTGGGCCGATGAAGATAATTCCTTCTTCTTCACATCGTTTTGCAAATTCAATATTCTCGGAAAGGAATCCATACCCCGGATGAATCGCATCCACTCCGCTCATCTTTGCGATTTCAATAATTCCCTCAATATCTAAATAGGCATCAATCGGCTTTTTACCTTTTCCAACAAGGTATGCTTCATCTGCTTTATAGCGATGATAAGCTCCATAATCTTCTTTTGAATAAATGGCAACCGTACTAATATTTAATTCGGTACACGCTCTAAAAATCCTAATCGCAATTTCTCCTCTGTTTGCGGCTAGAACTTTATTGATTTTTCTTTCCATCGTATACACCTTCTTTATGTATTTTTAATCTATATAGAAAAAAAACGTGATAACTACCACAGCTTTTTATTCTCCAAACTATTTTACCTGAGTTTACGTAATTATCTAATTTTAAAAATCGATTACTATTATTTCAATATATCTTTAAACCATACTCTCTATACCTGAAAATCACATACAACTTTTATGATTTAAATTCTCCCTTTAATGCCTTTATTAGATCATTTATCAGTTTTTTAATCTGGTTTTTAAACAAAAATATATTAAATCATATATTTTCTTTATGCAACACTATTACAATAATACGATTTTAAGATTTATTCAATAATAAAATTAAAAAATTATGACTTCTTTTATTTTTTTTATATAATAAAAAACTCAAACAATCATCGAGGTTTGTTTGAGTTAAGATTTATTATTTCCTAATAGATGCCTCATGTAGAACAGATAACTCTCTTTCCAGTTCCTCTATCAATGCCTTTCCTTCTGTTTCCTCTACTAATCCCAAACGGACTGCAAAGTCAATTTCACGTGATAGACCGAACATTTGAGTATCAAGAACTTCTTCATAAAGAGGACATTGAGGCATAGTCAAATTATCTATTTGTACTTTTATCAATTTCAATATTTTGTCAGCATCTGCTTTTAATAAAGCATAAGCTTTTTCTCGATGATTAACAAGCATTTCAGATGCCATCTTAAATCCCCCCGCTCAGAGCGATTAAATCTTATCTTTAAATTTTACCTTTACTTGTCTAAAAAAGCAAGAACTCAGCTAGAAAATTCAAAATAAGAAACTAAGTGTTTATAAGACATTAAATCTCCCTATGTGACAATTTCATCATTTTTGCTTATACTAAGAAAAGTGGAATATACATTACTATTTTAAACAATTAGGGGATGAGAAATTTGGGATCGATCTTATTTATTAATGGTAAAGTAAAATTTCCGATTACTATTGATCCATTAGTTTGGATTTTTGATGATCGAAAAGTTGAAATTGATACATATTTTCACAAAGAAATAGAGAAAGTTGACGAAATCGAAGACTACACAAAAAAAGCTGCTCAATTTTGGCAAAAGGAAATCCAAGAAGGTGCCATAATGCCACCCACCTTAAAATCAGAAAGAAAATTTAAAAAAGTTGAACTCATCACAGGTTCATTCGGTATTCCCTTTAAATCTTTTATAGAAAATGCTGAACCTGAAGAAGGAGCAGTTGAAGTTATCGTTACTGCCAATGGAAAAGAATTAAGCTTTCCAATTGGAGAAGCTAAAAAATTCTTTATCGGCTTCTCTAAAGACGGCAAGCCTTTGAAACTAGAGGAAGAAGGTGGTCCGATTCATATTTATTTTGGAGACGGATCAAATCTTGACAACCCAATAAAAAACGTACAATCCTTCACTGTAAAATAATACATGCAGAAACGGCAAGAGTTCCCTTGCCGTTTTTGTGTTCGCTTTTCTTATTGTCTAGCTCAAGAAGCCCAGCGACTACTGGACTTCCCTCTCCTCCTTACGATAAGTCAACATCGAATCGCTTACGCTCTTCGTGTTTCCTTTATCTCATACGGAGCGGGAAAGTATCATCCGTCGCTAAACGGGCACCTTCCGCTTTTCTTATAATAAATTGGCAGCTAACTGGGCAAGCCCTGAGCGCTCTCCTTTTATTAACTTCACATGCCCTGAAATCTTCTCCTGTTTAAACTTTTCCACTACATACGTTAACCCATTATTATATTCATCTAAATACGGATGATCAATTTGTTCTGGATCTCCCATCAAAACAATCTTACTCCGATCACCAACACGCGTTAAAATCGTTTTTACCTCATGCTTCGTTAAATTTTGCGCTTCATCAATGATAATGAACTGATCTGGTATGCTCCTTCCTCTAATATACGTCAAGGCTTCAACCTCAATTGAACTCATTCCTGCTAAAATAGCGTCTAATTCTCCTGGTTTTTTTGCATTAAATAAATACTCTAAATTATCAAAAATAGGTTGCATCCAAGGCCGTAATTTCTCCTCCTTCTCTCCTGGCAAATATCCAAGGTCTTTACCAACCGGAACAATCGGTCTTGCTACAAGTAATTTCTTATACAGGCCTTGATCTTCTGTTTGCATAAGCCCTGCCGCTAAAGCAAGCAAGGTTTTTCCTGTACCTGCTTTACCAATTAATGTAACAAGTGGCAAGTCAGAACGAAGTAAAATTTCGAGAGCCATCATTTGCTGCACATTTCTAGGTTTAATACCCCAAATATGCTCTCCATCGTACCTTAATTTTTTAACAAATCTATTTGCATCATCGACAATTCCTACTGCCGATGATGACCCTCCAAGCTCATCCTTGATTAACAAAAACTGATTTGGTAAATATTGTTCTTTTGCTACTACACTTAACGGTAAATATCCTTTTACATAAAATTGATTTAATAAATCTACAGAAACAAATACTTCTTTAAATCCGGAATAAATATGATCCATTTCTACAACTCGGTCATTCAAAAAGTCCTCTGCCTCAAGACCGATGGCATCAGCTTTTACACGAACGAGTGTATCTTTACTAACAAGAATTACTTTTTTCCCCTCTTGCTTTGTTGCTTCCTCTAATGAAATATTTTTAGCTACTGCTAAAATGCGATTATCATTTGTTTTTTCCACAAAAATTTCTTGTAGCTCATGAAACGAGCGATGGTTCAATTCAATTCGTAATTTACCACCATTGTGAAGCGGGATTCCATCATGTAGCTTTCCTTTTTCACGAAAGCTATCGATTAATTTCGATACATGTCTCGCGTTTCTCCCAATTTCATCCATGTAATGTTTTTTTGAATCCAGCTCTTCTAACACGACCGCTGGAATAACTACATCATTTTCTTCAAAAGAATAAATGGAATACGGGTCCTGCAATAGGACATTTGTATCTAATACATAGATTTTACTCAATATGATGCCCCCTGCCTACTTTTCGGTATTGTCGTACCCTTTAGACTGCTTTCTGCAGTTTATGTAGCGGACGAGACTGTTGATAAAATATATGTTTCATTGCATAAAGATAGAAGAAATTTTACAGACTATAATAGTGAAACTTCCATATTTCTTAAAAATTTGAGGTTGGGGAAATAACAACCTGTTACATTGGGATAAATAATATGTCGTAAATGGAGGGTTAAAATATGCGAAAATATAGTTATATCATCCTTGCCACGTTATTGATTGGAGGATGTGCCCAAAACGAACAAAGTCAGGAGCATAACACGAATCAAGGACCTAAAGTAACAGAGGTAAAAAACACGAATATCCAAGAGCCAACTAGAGAATCCGGACAACAAATCGCTGCAAGACTTTGCGATTTAGCAGAAAAAATACCTCATGTAAATGGTGCAACAGCAGTTGTACTCGGAAAATACGCAATTGTCGGGATTGATATTGACAAAGATATTGAACGCTCTCAGGTTGGCACCATTAAATATTCCGTAGGAGAAGTTTTACGAGATGATCCGTATGGTGCGAATGCTACTATTGTCGCTGATCCAGATATAAATGAACGAATTAGAGAAGTCGCAGCTGACATTCAAAATGGACATCCTATTCGAGGAATTTTAAATGAGCTAAGTGATATTACTAGCCGTATCATTCCTGCCGTTCCTGGCGATCCATTAGAATCAACACCTACCAAAACACTCGAAAATCAAAAACAAAATGTGGATAAAAAAGAACAAAACAAGCTTGAAGAAGAACAAAATAAACAGTCCAATTATCATAAAGATAATAAAGACAACATAACGAATTGAATGTCCACTTATTCAGCTCTCTCTATTCATCGATATTCTCGTCTATGTTTCAATACAGTGAACGCATAAGGGGCTGACGCCACAAAATCATTTGTATCAAGAATCGACTATTTCCTAATGATACTAAATATTTTAATGTGGCGACAGGGCCTTTTTTGTTCTTTTTTACCACTATTTCTACGCCAAACATAACAAACATGGTATGATATATGAGAAATAGAAATTAAAGTGAGGGTAAATCATGAAGGTCAAATGCGTCATTTGTGATCAAATCGAGTCGATTCCAGATGATTCCGCAGAAGCAAAAAAATTGCGTAATCGTCCTATACATACATTTATGTGTCAACCCTGCTATATAAGAATTGAAAATCGTACGAACGAACGAATTGCAACAGGAAATTTTCGGTTATATCGAACTATAACGAAAGACGACGATTGGTAAAAAGAAAAGCAGAGTCGACAGAGCTAGACACCAGTACACATCGAAAGGTTTATACATCCTTCTCTTTTTAAAAAAGGAGCTGCTTTCTAAGTCGGTTAGTTGACCTAGAAAACAGCTCCTTCTTTTATTAAAGTTTTATCCTAATAAAGGAAAACTTTAACTATATCTGTTCTTCTCTTTTCATATTTCTTAAACGCAGCCTGTAAATGCCTAGTACAATGGCCGCAATAATAAGTCCCTCTGCCATAGGAAGAAATACCGCAAAAAAACAAAGTATAGTACATCCAAATGCCATAATCGCGTAAATCACGATGTTCTTTAGCAAAGGTAGTTTTTTAGCAAATCCTAGTTGATAGACAACGATGCATAATCCAAAAATCGTTAAATAAAGATACCACATCCCTGCTTCGGGATTTTCATCAACTTGGTATAGTGCTGCAAAAAACGATAACCGTTCTTGGATATCCATACTCTCTCTCCCTTTGTACAAAGATAAGAAAATATAAAATTTTCAACGTGTTTTAGTGCCTAGCTTCACCAGCTGACTAAGTCGGTTTCCCTTTTCTTATTAAACTGATTCAGCTTGTTTCTTCTTTTTCGCTGCTTTTTCACGTTCATTTTTCTCTAGAATTTTCTTGCGCAGACGAATCGATTCAGGTGTTACTTCCAAGTATTCATCATCATTCAAGTACTCTAACGCTTCTTCAAGAGACATAATTCTTGCTTTTTTCATCGTAGATGTTTGGTCTTTATTCGCTGAACGCATATTTGTCATTTGTTTTGCTTTTACAATATTAACCGTTAAGTCGTTTTCACGATTATGTTCACCAACAATCATACCCTCGTAAATATCGGTACCTGGCTCAACAAAGATCACACCACGGTCTTCTACACCCATAATACCATATTGTGTACTTTTTCCAGATTCCATTGAAACAAGAACACCTTGACGACGTCCACCAACTTGACCCGCTTGCATTGGCTGATAGCTGTCAAACGTATGGTTCATAATTCCAAAACCACGAGTAAGCGTTAAGAATTCTGTTGAGTATCCAATTAATCCACGTGCTGGAACATTGAAAATTAAGCGAACTTGACCGCTACCATTATTAATCATATCCAGCATTTCACCTTTACGTGCACCAATTGATTCCATAATACCACCTGTATGTTCTTCAGGTACATCAATTTGCACGCGTTCCACTGGCTCACAACGTACGCCATCGATTTCTTTGACGATAACTTCTGGCTTAGATACTTGAAGCTCAAAGCCTTCACGACGCATGTTTTCAATAAGGATAGATAGGTGAAGCTCCCCACGGCCAGAAACCGTCCACGCATCAGGAGAATCGGTAGGATCTACACGTAAACTCACATCTGTGTGTAATTGAGTTTGAAGGCGCTCTTCAATTTTACGAGATGTCACCCATTTCCCTTCACGACCTGCAAACGGACTATTATTAACTAAGAATGTCATTTGCAAAGTTGGTTCATCAATGTGAAGAATTGGAAGTGCTTCTTGGTGCTCAGTTGGACAAACTGTTTCCCCAACGTTAATATCTTCCATACCAGAAACGGCAATTAAGTCTCCTGGGAAGGCTTCTTCGATTTCGACTTTTTTCAAGCCGATAAAACCGAATATTTTCGTTACACGGAATTGTTTAACTGTACCGTCTAACTTCATCAACGCTACTTGTTGACCAACATGCATCGTTCCACGGAATACGCGTCCAACCCCAATACGACCTACATAGTCGTTATAATCAAGCAATGCTACCTGAAATTGAAGTGGCTCTTCGCTATTATCCACTGGTGCAGGAACATTTTCAAGAATCGTTTCAAATAATGGCACCATGTTTTCTTCTTGCTTTGTAGGGTCTGTACTTGACGTACCCGAAATACCAGAAGCATAAATCACAGGGAATTCTAATTGTTCTTCTTCTGCACCTAATTCAATAAATAAATCAAGTACTTCATCTACCACTTCTTCTGGGCGAGCTGAGGGTTTATCAATTTTGTTCACAACAACGATTGGTGCTAATTTTTGCTCTAGTGCTTTTTTCAACACGAAACGTGTTTGTGGCATACAGCCTTCATAAGCATCCACAACAAGTACTACACCATCTACCATTTTCATAATCCGTTCAACTTCACCGCCGAAGTCAGCATGTCCAGGTGTATCCATAATATTAATGCGTGTATCTTTATATTGAACAGCAGTATTTTTGGCAAGAATCGTGATTCCGCGCTCTCTCTCAATATCACCTGAATCCATTGCGCGTTCTTCTACATGTTCATTTTCACGAAATGTACCGGATTGCTTTAACAACTGATCCACTAGTGTCGTTTTACCATGGTCAACGTGGGCAATAATGGCTATATTTCGAATATTTTCTCGTAATTTCAAAAAAATTCACTCCCAAAAAAGTTTGTGTATTCGTATCTTATCTTTAGCTTTCACATTATATCACAAACATAGTAGAAACAAATACAGAAATTATGTAAAATAAAACTATTAGGGGTGAGAGCAAAATGAAAATCAAATGGAACTTTCTAGTATTAGCTATCTTAGCAACCATTGATATCGGTTCAATCGGCGTTTCTATTGCGGAAAAAAGCTGGATTGGAATCGTAGTAGCCATTTTCTTATTATTTGTAATTATGGGGTATGGTTTTTCAATGAAGAAAAAAATGCGTGAAGCAGGAAAATTATAAGAAAAGCGGAAGCGCCCTAAAACGCTTCCGCTTTTCTTATTGTCTAGCTCCAGGCACCCAGCGCCTAATGGACTTCCCGCTCCTCCTTACGATAAGTCAACATCGAATCGCTTACACTCTTCGTGTTTCCTTTATCTCACGCGGAACGATCCAGTCCCCACGTCGCTGAACGGGTGCCTTCCGCTTTTCTTATTTATGCGCTAAAATGTATTTTTCTAAAACAGATTTATGTAATCCCTGCTTTGCTCCAAAAAATGAACCGCCGTTTATATAATCCAACTCATTACCAAATAAATCCGTTGCTTTACCACCTGTTTCTTCAATAAGAATTGCACCGGCTGCAAAGTCCCAAGGTGCTAATCTCATAGTGATATAGGCATCTAATCTTCCTGCTGCTATATAAGCCATTTCCAAAGCCGCTGAACCATATGAGCGCGTACCTCGTACATCATTAACTAGCGTTGCCAAAACCTCTGGATTAATTCTTTTATTCTTAATAACCCAGCTGGCATTCACTGATAAAATAGCCGTATCTATACTCCCCTCAGACAGTGGACTTAACTTAGTCTCATTTAAATAAGCACCTTCTCCTTTAATACGCATGATACAGTTCATCATGCACAACATCATATATCATTCCTACTTTTCCAATTCCATCTTCATAAATGGCTAATGATATCGCAAAGTTTCTTTGCTGATGGATAAAATTCAACGTACCATCAATGGGATCAATAATCCAGACAATCCCTTTTAAATCTTGTATATCATTCCCCATTCCTTCTTCACCAAATATACGATGTTCAGGAAAGGTTTTTTTTATCTGACTTGACAAAATATCTTTCTGTATCTTTATCGATATTGGTTACTAAATCATTTCGATTTGTTTTCGTTTCAATGTTTAATGTTGTTTTAAAGGACGCCCTTATTCTCTCTCCGGCTTCTTTAACCCATTGTTTTGCATATTGATCCATTTCTTTAATTGATGCCATTTTAAATCCCCGTCCTGTCTTTTCAACGTAATAAATATAATTATGAAAACATCCGTTCAATTTTTTAACAGCTTATTTCTTAATTTTGCCACACTGCATGAGAAAAGCCAAGTAGCTTTTAAGAAAAGCAAAAGACGGACACATCAATTTATTTCAGAGTGTCCGTCTTTTTTCGTATAAGGTTTTATGAGCAGCATGATTCATGATAATTACAATTAGCTCCTTTATTAGTTAGGGTATATTTTAGAGGGCTTTTAGCTTTAATAGTTCTAGACGAATTCTTTCAAGCTTTTGCTTGCATTGCGACTTTTTGTTTTCATTTTTTTCTTCAAGCGCTTCGAAAAGAGTTGCTAATTCATAGTCCATTTCCATTCGTAAAACCGCTGCTCTATGTCTCTCAACTTCTTTTGCCTTTAACGCTTGGTTCATGACTTGTTTCATAATTAACATTCTCCCTTCGTTAATTCACAAAATTTTCAGATTTGTTTATATATTTATCTTATCATATGATGTCCTACGATAAATAGCAACAATTTTATCTTGCACATGAAAAGAATTTTTTTTTATTTCATGCTAGAATGTTTGCATATCGGATTTTGTAGGAGAGATCATTATGAATCACATACAATTTACAGACAAAGATTTCAACATTTTTACTATTGAAGGCTTTCAGGAACGAATGGATGCATTAATCAGCACTATTCGTCCCAAGCTTCATGTGCTAGGCGATCACTTTGCTCAACAACTATCAATCATGACAGGAGAAGAAATATTTCCCCATGTTGCTAAGCATGCCCGTCGAACAGTTAATCCACCGAATGACACTTGGGTTGCCTTTTCCACAAATAAACGTGGCTATAAAATGCTACCTCATTTTCAAATCGGTTTATGGGAAACTCACTTGTTCGTTTGGTTTGCCGTTATCTATGAAGCACCAAATAAAGCAGAGCTTGGAAAAAGACTAGAGGAAAAGGCTGAAGCATTAACAAAAATGATTCCACAGCATTTTGTATGGTCAATTGACCATATGAAGCCTGATGCATTTCCTCATAAGAATCTGGATGAGGAACAATTACTGTCCATGTTCAAACGGCTTCAAATCGTAAAAAAATCAGAACTTCTATGTGGCATTCAAATTCCTCGGGAACAAGCGGTACAGTTAACGGAGGATGAATTACTAGCTACGATTCAAAACACGTTTGAAACGTTGCTGCCTTTATATCAAATATAAGAAAAGCGAAAGGCGCTGATCCTTGCGCTAGACACCAGTACTCATCGAAAATTTTATACTTTCTTATCTTTTAAAATAAAAACCAGACCAATTCTTACTTGTGTAAGCTTGATCTGGTTTTATTTGAATAGAAGATTACTCAGCTTCTGATACAACGGTAAAACGTCCGTTAATATGCTGCGGATTTTCAATTTCATCTACAATCGCTACAGCATAATCCTCATAGCTCACATAGCTTTCTCCTTTAGAATTGACAAGTAAATTGTCTTTCCCCTTTTGGTAGGAGCCTGTTCTTTTTCCAATCGCAAACACGGCAGAAGGACTAACGAATGTCCACTTAATTCCCTCTGTTTGTTGTAAATCTTCTAAATTTTTCGCTTGGTTAGCAGCTGTTGGTTTAACAAAATCAGGGAAGTCTGGTGTATCAATGACCTTCAATGTTTTTGCTTCATCTACATATAGACTTCCTGCACCACCTACAACAATTAAACGAGTAGTAGGTTCTCCTTTTACAGCTTCAATTAATGCTCGGCCTGCCTCTACATGAAGATGCTCCTGACCCATCGGTGCACCAAATGCATTCACTACTACATCAAATGATTTTAGATCCTCTGAAGTTAGATTGAAAACATCCTTCTCTACCACTGCAAGACTTTTATCTTCTAGTTTTGCTGCATTTCTTACGATTGCTGTGACTTCATGTCCTCTGCTCTTCGCTTCAGCTGCAATTCTGCTCCCTGCTTTTCCAGTTGCCCCAATTACACCAATTTTCATAAAAAACGCCTCCTTATTATTTGTAACAATTATAGTTACAACAAAGTGGTAAAAAGACACCTCTTGTAGTTTAGACAAAGAGATGTTTAATTATGTCATGTAGCGATTGTTTTGCCAATTCATTTTCCATTGCTAATTGTGCCCGGTGAAATGACTCCTCTAACGTATGCTGAATATTTTTTCCCACCGTACAATTCGGATTTGTATTTTCGTGAATGGAAAAAAGATCATCCCTGCTTTGTACAGCATGATAGACTTCCAACAAAGAAATATCACGAGGGTCCCTTGTTAAAACAGAACCTGGCATCCCTACGTTAGACTGAAGTAATCCTGCTTTTCGTAGCATGCTGCTAATGCGGCGAATCACAACAGGATTCGTATTGACACTGCCTGCAATAAACTCCGATGTAACTTGCTCACGTGGACCAGCAGCGACTAGGGCTAAAATATGAATCGCAACTGCAAATCGACTATTAATCATGCCTTTCACCACCCGTTGTAACTATTTTAGTTACAATATAATCGTTTGTCAATGTATCTGCTTCCCTTATCATTCCGTTCCTTCTTCCTAAAATTCAACATCTTAATTAGTATGTTCTGAAATTAGGCACACCCAAATACGGTATACATGAAATCTGTATACCGCACAATGATTAATACGTTTGTTTTGCATTCGCAACAAATGCACACATCTTTTGGTCATCCTTCACGCCATCCGTTTCAACCCCGCTTGCCACATCGACGCCAAACGGCTTGACGATTTCAACCGCCTCGGCAATATTTTCAGCCGTTAACCCGCCAGCAAGTAGAACCTTCTCTAACGGCAATGAAGAAGCAGCAAGTGCTTCCCAATCCAATGTTTTCAGATTATGTCCAGAAGCCTTAGGTTGCTTTGGTAAATCAACTAAGTAATACTGTGCAGGATAGTTTTCCACTTCCTTCACATCCTCCATTGACTCAATCGAAAAAGCCTTAATGACAGGAAGCGGCATCCGTCTTGCAAACTCAGCGGACTCTTGACCATGCAGTTGAATATA
Source organism: uncultured Bacillaceae bacterium (assembly GCA_963790055.1). Taxonomy (GTDB): domain Bacteria; phylum Bacillota; class Bacilli; order Bacillales; family DSM-1321; genus Peribacillus. The sequence goes on along the minus strand of CAWBND010000008.1, from coordinate 217,135 downwards.
ATCCAATCCGACAAGCGAAGCAATTCGCTTAATTTCCTCTTCGTCTTGATTCATAAACACGCCTACTTTTTTTATATGAGAAGGCAATTCTTTCACAATAGCAGCAGCTGCATCAGGCTCGAGTTTCCGACTGCTTTCGGCAAAAATAAAGCCCATAAAATCTGTACCAGCCGAAGCAGCCATCTTCGCTGCTTCAACCGTCTTAATTCCACAAATTTTTACAATCATTTTTCTTCTCCTTATAGAGGTAAGCGAAATTGTTTTAATGTTTCGGTTACATCATCCGCTTGCATCAACGTCTCACCAACAAGAATCCCTCTCGCACCCGCATTTTTCACACGTTCGACATCGGCAACTGTCTTAATGCCACTTTCACTAATAATAATGTGTTTATTGGGATCGAGTTTACTTGCCAATCTTTCCGTAACTTCTAAATCAACAACAAATGTTTTTAAATTACGATTATTAATGCCGATAATTTCAGCGTCAATTTCTAGAGCTGTCTTTAGTTCTTGCTCATCATGAACCTCAGTTAAAACATCTAACCCTTTTTGTTTCGCATAATTATATAGCCTTTGTAATCGCTCTTTAGACAATGCCGCTACAATTAGTAAAATAATCGTAGCACCAGACTCATAGGCTCGATCAATTTGAATTTCATCAATAATAAAGTCTTTGCATAATCTCGGAATTTGTACATGCTGACTTACATTTTGTAAATCTTCAGTGGATCCTTTAAAAAAGGTTTCATCCGTTAATACTGAAATTGCAGTGGCACCCGCTCGCTCATACGTTAACGCTTGTTGGATTGGATTCACATCTAACTTAATTTCCCCTTTGGATGGTGAAGCACGCTTAATTTCCGCAATAACGGCCATCGATGTTGCTGAACGTAAGCTTTCTACTAAAGATGGTCTCACAACCTGTAGGGCACTACCTGTTACGCCTACTTCCTTCAATTTTGATACTTCTATCTTTTTCTGATCAATAATTTTTGTTAAAATATTACCCACTTATCGCACCACCTTATTTGATTGACTATGTTTGATTAAATCTTCAAGTTTTGCTAATGCTGCTCCGCTATCAATACTCTGTTTCGCAATATCGATTCCCTCTTGAATCGTCCCTGCATTACCATACGCATACATTCCTAAACCTGCATTCAATAATACTGTATCACGATACGCTCCTTTTTCTCCTTTTAAAATACGCAACAGGATATCAGCATTTTCTTTTACATCTCCACCTCTGATTGCTTCATTATTATACACTGATAAGCCAACTTCTTCAGGATGTAACACCAAAGAAGTAATCTTACCTCCGTTCAGGATAACAACCTTGTTTTCTCCTTGTAGACTTGCTTCATCCATAGAGCCCGCTCCATTTACAACAACTGCACGTTGTCTGCCTAATTGGTGCAAAGCTTGTGCGAATGTTTCTAGCATATCAGCTCGATTAACGCCTAACAATTGTGTATTTAAATTAACGGGATTCGTTAATGGTCCAATGTAATTAAAAATTGTTGAAATACGAAGGTCTTTTCTTACCTTTACAATTCTAGCCGTTTTCGGATGAACAGATGGTGCAAATAAGAACGTAATTCCCAAGTTTTCAAAGATTTCTTCCATTTTTGCGGGCTCAAGATACAGCTCAATTCCTAGTTCCTCCAATACATCGGCACTGCCTGTTTTACTAGAAATACTACGGCTGCCATGCTTTGCCACCTTCACCCCTGCACCTGCTAGGACAAAAGCAGATGTCGTACTAATATTGAAGCTTTGCGAGCCATCACCGCCTGTTCCACAATTATCCATTACATTCAAACTATTTGCTTCTACAATCTTTGCTTGCTCACGCATCACTTTAGCTAAACTTGCGATTTCTTCTGCTGTTTCCCCTTTTGATTTTAAACCAATCATAAATGCAGCAATTTCACTATCTGTGACTTCTTCACTAAATAACGTTTGGGTTGCTCTTCTCATCTCTTCTGCTGTTAAATTTTGTCCCTGTGCTAACTTTTCTAAATATTCTTTCATTCTAAACTCCCCCATTCGCCTTCTTTATTAAATTGATTGTTCGATGTTTTCTAAAAGTGCAATTTTATAAAATTCATGTAAAAGCTGTTTTCCTATTTTTGTTCCAATTGATTCAGGATGGAATTGCAATCCATACAACGGGTATTGTTTATGCTTGAAGGCCATGATTTCTCCATCATCCAATGAAGTTGCTGTAATTTCTAGTTCCTCAGAAAGGCTTTCTCTTTCTACAACTAGAGAATGATAGCGCATCGCAGTTAATGGTTGTTCCTGTCTAGTGAATAAATCTGTCCCAGTATGGTCGATTTGTGATGTTTTTCCATGCATAATTTGTTTAGCTCCGACTACATTCGCTCCGAATACTGCCCCGATTGCTTGATGTCCAAGACAGATGCCAAGAATCGGTATTTTTTTATAAAAGCTTTGAATCACTTCCATACTAATTCCTGCTTCTTCCGGTCTCCCTGGACCTGGAGAAATGACAATTGCAGTAGGGTTCAAGGCTTCAATTTCTTCAACCGTGATATCATCATTTCTCTTTACAATAATCTCCTGCTCCACTTCGCCTAAATATTGATATAAGTTATAGGTGAAAGAGTCATAGTTATCAATGAGTAAAATCATTTTTTATGAACCTCCATTAGCGCTCTCGCTTTATTTTGTGTTTCTTCATATTCTTTCGTCGGATTTGAATCATACACAATACCCGCTCCTGCTTGCACATATGCTTTTTCATCTTTAATAATCATCGTCCGAATTGCTAAAGCCATATCTAAATTTCCACCATAACTGATATATCCAATGGAACCCGAGTAGGCACCGCGCTTATTATTTTCAAGCTTATTAATGAGTTGCATCGCCCGAATTTTCGGAGCACCTGAAACTGTTCCTGCAGGGAGCGTTACCGTTAACGCATCTAAACTTGTATAGCTATCACGTAATGTCCCAACAATTTTAGAGGCAAGATGCATAACATGCGAATAACGAACAACTTCCATTTCTTCCGTTAATTGAATCGAACCAATTTCACATACACGTCCTAGATCATTTCTTCCTAAATCCACTAACATGCGATGCTCTGCTAATTCCTTTTCATCAATCAATAGGCTTTCTTCCAAATCTTTATCTTCTTCCACCGTTTTTCCTCGTGGTCGAGTACCAGCAATCGGATTTACACGGACGATTTTATCAGAAACGCTAATTAAACTTTCTGGTGAAGATCCTAACACCGTATATTCTCCAAACTCTAAATAGAACATATAAGGCGACGGATTCGCCAAGCGAAGACGACGGTATGCATCAAATGTTTTTCCGCTAAATGGAGCTTCAAAACGCTGAGATAACACAATTTGGAAAATTTCACCTGCAATAATCGCATCTTTTGCTTCGCTTACCATTTTTTCAAATTCACTTTGGCTAAAATTCGATGAGAACTCCAAAGTTTCTGTTAAAATATCTTCAGTATGAACATTCGGTCCTGCAATTATCTTTTGCATATTAGCAATACTTGCTTCATAGTCTTCTTCACCAGTAATCAGATGAATTTTTTGCAGCAAATGATCAAATACAATCAGTTGTTTAAAGAAAAGAAAATGAGCGTCTGGCATATTTAACTTATCCTCTGGTACTGCTCCAATATTTTCATACTGACGAATTACATCATAACCAAGGTATCCCATAGCCCCACCGTTAAAAGGAGGTAATTCTACATCAGCCTCTACTTCAATCAGTAATTCCTGCTTCAAAAACTCAACTACCTTGATTGTTTCTTCTCTCGTTTCTCCTGTCTCATGATCAGTGACCAGCACTCCTTCCCCTTTTGCCTTGACCTCTAAATACGGGTCACTACCTATATAGGAATAACGTCCATTATCTTGATGCGAATGAGAGCTTTCTAATAAAAATTTCTTCTCACCCTTTAGCTTTTGAAAAATAGCAATAGGTGTATGAATATCTCCTTCAATTGTTTTTCCTTTAAAACGAATTTTCTTCTGCGCCATAGATTCTGTCATTTAAATCCCCCCAGTTAATGTTTTTCCTAAAAAAAAAATCGTCCTCTACAAACGCAATAATACGTTTGTAGAGGACGATTTAGACCGCGGTGCCACCTCAAGTTGGAAAGATCCTGTCTTTCCCGACTCATTCGCATGAAAATAATATTTTCACACTCTTCCATTAACGGTGGAAAACCGGGTCTCCCTACTCTTATATTTCAAGAAACCACTCATAAGTCCATTCATCCCTATCTATCGTACCGGATTTCACCACCCCCGGCTCTCTGCAACGCCTCAATAAAGATTACTACTCTTAATCATAGAATTAATTATTAAAAATGCAAGCGCCTTGGTCAGCCCCGACAAGCTGTTTACGAGCCATTCGAATGAAGGCGTTCTTTGCCTTCATCGGCTGGATCGAAACGTCTCGAGGGGCTAGGCGCTGGAATTAGAAACCAGTACGCATCGAAAAAGAAACATTTTTTAATATTTTTTCCAAAAAACGCAAAAAGGACCCTCATCCAAAGGACGAGGAACCCGTGGTACCACCTTTATTAGCTCAAAAAGCTCACTTTACAGCATTCATTAGAATGCCTATCTCCATTAACGACGAGGTATGTCGCCAAAGCCTACTCCAATATATGTTTCGGTTTGGGGCTCGGAAGTCCATTCACTTAACTTCGTTCACCAGTTTGCACCAACCACTGGCTCTCTAAAGAACTTCATTAAGATACTACTCTTCGTCTTTGCCTTCACATATATAATTCTTAATTAGAATAATATAACATTCTTAAAATTCCGTCAATCCACTTTCTAAATTTTTTTACTTTTCAACTATATTTATTTCATTTGAACCCAGTCACCATCCGCTATTTCTTTTGCTTTTTTCACAACTAAATAAGCAGAGTAGCCACTGCTTTCTTGAAATTCATCCGTATAATTTTTTTCATCCGCTTTACCTGGAACAATTTCTTTAAAACGACGATATGCCTTCATCACATCTTCTTTCAATACTTTGCTCTCATATGCTTTTTCAACAACTTCAAAGAAGTGAATAACATCAACAATTTCATCGGTTGTCCACGTATAATCCACAGGATATTGATATTCCATTATTTTTTCACCTCTTGATTATATAATAGGTTAGTATTACCTAGTTATTCTGTTGTATTATGACAAATTCTACAGCATTTTTCAATTTTAAAGAAAACTCGACGAGTGGTGATTTCATAAAAGGGGAGAATACTTTTAAGTATGTAGATACTATTATCATTTGATGTTGATTGTGGTTGCATAATCTAAAAAATTAACTATGCACAACCTGTAAAACGTGCTATAATTCATTTGTTTTCTGTGAATTTTTATCTATCCATCAAATGCGAATAAAAATTACTTAATAATGGAGGTTTCGCATTGAGAAATATATTGATTAGAAAAGAGGCCAAGAAAGAATTGTCACAATATGAAACTCCCTTATTTACTGGCTTAGTTGAACACGCTAAAAAAAATCCGGTTCAATTTCATATTCCTGGTCATAAAAAAGGAAAAGGTATGGATCCGGAATTTCGTGAATTTATTGGCGAAAATGCATTATCCATTGATTTAATTAATATCGCACCAATGGATGATCTGCATCAGCCAAAAGGTATTATCAGACAGGCTCAAGATTTAGCGGCTGAAGCGTTTGGTGCTGACCATACATTTTTTTCAATTCAAGGAACAAGCGGAGCCATCATCACAATGATTATGACGGTTTGTCAGCCAAAAGATAAAATTATTGTTCCACGCAATGTGCATAAATCAGTTATGTCAGCGATTATTCTTTCCGGAGCAATCCCTATTTTTATTAATCCTGAAATTGATAAAAATTTAGGAATCTCACATGGAATTACAATTGATCAAGTAGAAAAAACCTTACAAGAACATCCTGATGCAAAAGGATTACTTGTAATTAACCCAACTTATTTTGGAATTGCTGCCGACTTAAAGCAAATCGTCGATACCGCTCATTCCTACAATATTCCTGTGCTTGTCGATGAAGCGCATGGCGTTCACATTCATTTTCATGATGAACTGCCTCTTTCAGCAATGCAAGCTGGAGCGGATATGGCGGCTACAAGTGTCCACAAGCTTGGCGGCTCCATGACACAAAGTTCGATTTTAAATATAAAAGAAGGGCTTATTTCGGTAAACCGTGTTCAGTCTATTCTTAGTATGCTAACAACCACTTCAACATCTTATATTTTGCTTGCCTCACTTGATGCTGCTAGAAGACAACTAGCCACCAAAGGACGAGAAATGCTAGATGAAGCCATTAAATTGGCAAACTACACACGAGATGCAATTAATGAAATTCCTTTTTTATATTGTGTGGGCAAAGAAATTTTGGGTAAAAAAGCGACATTTAATTATGATCCGACCAAGCTCATTATTTCGATTAAAGGATTAGGAATTACGGGTTATGAGGTCGAAAAATGGCTTCGTGAACATTATAATATTGAAGTCGAATTATCCGACTTATATAATATCCTTTGTCTTATTACACCAGGTGATTCTAAAACAGAAGCTGATTTATTAATAACAGCTTTAAAAGAGCTATCGGAACAATTTAACTCTGAAGCTATCAAACATGACCCTATTCGAGTTATGCTACCTGATACTCCAGAGCTCGCTTGTACACCAAGAAGAGCCTTTTATGCCGAAACTGAAATCGTGCCGATTGATGAATCTGCAAATCGTATTAGTGCTGAATTCATTATGGTCTATCCTCCAGGTATTCCTATTTTCATTCCTGGAGAATTGATTACCGAAGAAAACATTTCATATATCAAGAAAAATATCGAAGCAGGACTGCCTGTTCAAGGTCCTGAAGATCCTGACATCAAATATTTAAGAGTTATTAAAAATGTACGAACATTAAATGACTATGGAGCATAAACAAAGGAGCTTGGAAAATCCAAGCTCCTTTTCCGTATAACCTGGTTAAACAAGAATGTTGATTAAATGATTTTTGCCTCAAATCAACAGTGTCATATCGGATCATAAAAAAAGAGTGCCCAAAATTTACAGGGTACCCTCCATTCGGCTCATTATTTATTTTTCTTCATCGGTCGTTGTATCACAGTTATTGCACTTGTGGCTATGCGCATATAGTACACTTACCTTTTCATCTTCAAAATAACCTACTGTATTGTCGCAATTTTGGCAAATAATTGTTCCCATTTCTACAACTCCCCTTAGTTTGAATGTCTAAAATAATTTTGTAATCGCTTTATATACATATAATAATATAACACATTTAAAAAATCAAGCTAAATAGTATAACATATTTATTTTATTCCTTTCTATTTGAGGAATACATACGAGGTTTATCATTAAATCGGATCAATTGTCATCAAAAGTAATTGTAATGCTGCATAACATGTTAAACTTATAGATGTCACAAGCAGTGTTTGCTTTGTTGATTTTAAAATTACTTTTCCAATATAGATTGCCAAATAAGAAAATAGCAAAAACATCATACATTTGAAAATAAGACGATCATAGACAGACAGCCATTCGGCTAGTGTATAAATACTCCAAACCATAAGCTGAAATAGAAAGACTAGATAATTTTTCAAAGTAGTCACCTCATTCATAAGGAAAGCACTAGGCTTCTTGAGTTAGACACCAATACGCATTGAACGAATTACTAAATTGACTGTTTGTCCTTATAGTCTATGTAAAATCTAATTTTCCATTGCTAAAAATATGGCTTTCTTAAACAAAGCCATATAAAAAAACACACTGTCGAATAAACAGTGTGTTTTTTACATATCATTAAAAATTATTTAATAATGTGAATAGGAGTGCCAATTGCTACTTCTGCAGCTTCCATTGTAATTTCTCCTAAAGATGGATGTGCGTGAATTGTCATCGCAATATCTTCTGCTGTCATACCAGCTTCGATTGCAAGACCTAATTCAGCAATCATATCAGATGCACTTGGCCCAGCAATTTGAGCACCAATAACTAGTCCATCTTCTTTACGAGTTACAAGCTTAACAAAGCCGTCAGTTGCATTTAGAGAAAGTGCACGACCATTTGCAGCGAATGGGAATTTAGAAGCAACTGCTTCAATTCCTGCTTCTTTTGCTCCTTTTTCATCATAACCAACAGTTGCAAGTTCTGGTTCTGAGAAAACAACCGCTGGAATACCAAGATAGTCGATTTCAGAAGGATGTCCTGCAATCGCTTCAGCTGCAATCTTACCTTCATAAGATGCTTTATGAGCTAATTGTGGACCAGCAACGATATCACCAATTGCATAAATGTTCGGAACATTTGTGCGACATTGTTTATCGATTTCGATTAAGCCACGCTCTGATAGTTGAACACCAACTTGTTCTAATCCCATTTCAGCCGTATTTGGACGACGACCTACTGTAACTAATACATAATCAGCTTCAACTTTTTTCTCTTCGCCTTTTACTTCATATGTTACAACAACGCCAGTTTCTGTTTCTTCCACACCTTTTGCAAGGGCTTTAGTAACAATTTCTGCACCTTTATTTTTCAAGTTTTTCTTAACCACTTGAGTCATTGCTTTTTCATAACCACCTGAAAGGATGTCATCTGCTCCTTCAAGAATAGTTAATTTTGTACCCATGTTTGCATAAGCTCCACCAAGCTCAACTCCGATAACTCCTCCACCAATAACAACAAGAGAAGCTGGAACTTCTTCAAGAGCAAGAGCTCCAGTAGAATTGATGATGCGTTTAGAATATTTGAAAGCAGGAATTTCAATAGGTGAAGATCCAGTTGCAATAATTACATTTTTAAATGTGTATGTTTGAGCTGATGTTTCAGTCATAACACGTACATTATTTGTATCAACAAAATAAGCTTCACCAGAAACAACTTCTACACCGTTTCCTTTTAACAGACCGCTTACTCCACTTGTTAATTTATTAACAATTGAACCTTTCCATTCTTGAACTTTTGAAAAATCCAATTTTACGTGTTCAGCAGTAATCCCCATGTCTTCTGAATGCTGTGCATCATGAAAACGATGTCCTGCTGAAATTAAAGCTTTAGATGGAATACATCCTACGTTTAAACAAACTCCGCCAACTGTACCTTTTTCAACGACTGTTACTTTTTGGCCAAGTTGAGCTGCACGGATAGCAGCTACGTATCCCCCTGGGCCAGCCCCGATTACTAAAGTATCTGTTTCAATTGGAAAATCTCCTACTACCATTGTTTACGCCTCCATTAGCAATAATTCTGGATCGTTCAGTAACTTTTTAATATGGTTTAAAGCGTTTTGACCAGTTGCACCATCAATCATACGGTGGTCAAAGCTTAAAGACAATGACAGAACTGGAGCAACAATAATTTCTCCGTTTTGAACAATTGCTTTTTCAGCTATGCGCCCAATTCCAAGAATGGCAACTTCAGGATGATTAATGACTGGAGTAAACCATTGACCGCCTGCGGAACCGATATTAGAAATGGTACATGATGCTCCCTTCATTTCTGCAGGAGCTAATTTACCATCACGAGCTTTAACAGCTAACTCATTAATCTCTTGCGAAATAGCAAAAGGAGATTTACGATCGGCATCTTTTACAACTGGAACAAGAAGACCTCTGTCTGTATCTGCTGCAATTCCGATGTTGTAATAATGCTTATGGATAATTTCGCCCGTTTCATCATCAAATGATGTATTAAGCATAGGAAACTCACGTAATGCACTTGTTAATGCTTTAACTACATAAGGTAGGAAAGTAAGCTTAATTCCTTTTGCAGCAGCAACTTCCTTGAATTTTTTACGGTGAGCCACAAGTTTTGTTACATCTACCTCATCCATTAATGTAACATGAGGAGCTGTATGTTTAGAGTTAACCATTGCCTTAGCAATTGCTTTTCTCATTGCACTTAGTTTCTCACGTGTTTCAGGATATTGTCCTTCTGGAATAGCTACTGTTTGTTGAACAGTTGTTTCCGTTTCTTGTGCAGCGTCTGCTTGTGCAGTTTCTGCTACCGGAGCTTGTCCACCGTTTAAGAAAGCATTGATATCTTCTTTCATAATACGACCATTGTCTCCAGAACCAGCAACTAAAGCAATATTTACCCCTTGTTCGCGTGCATACTTTCTCACAGATGGCATAGCAATAATACGGCGATTTGGATCAACAGTAACCTCTGCCTGAACAGGAGCTGATTCTTGAGCTGCAACAGCTGCTGGAGCTGCCGGAGCTTCTGCTTGAGTATTATTATTTGCTTCTGCTTCGTCTCCATGATCCCCTTTGAACTTAAGGTCTTCATATCCAGGGGCGTCAAATGTGACAAGAATATCGCCTACTACTGCTACTGTTCCCTCTTCAACAAGAACTTCTTCTACCGTACCTTCAACTGGTGATGGAATTTCAACGACAGATTTGTCATTTTGAACTTCACATAGGACGTCGTCTTCTTGCACCTTATCTCCTGGTTTGATAAACCATTTTACTATTTCACCTTCGTGTATACCTTCTCCGATATCAGGTAGTCTAAATTGAAATGCCACTGAATTCAACCTCCTATATTAAATCATACTTAATGACATGAATAAAGTGATTTATCTTTAATTTCTGAATTATCTCGTATATTTATACGTAAAATCACTTTATCCATGTTCATCATAGATTATTAAAATTTCAATACTTTCGTTGCTGTTTCAATAATATCTTTCACATTTGGTAACCAAACTGTTTCTGCTTCAGAGAATGGGAATACTGTATCTGCTGCTGCTACACGTAATACAGGAGCATCTAAGCTTAAAATCGCACGGTCATTGATTTCTGCTACTACATTTGCAGCAATTCCCGCTTGTTTTTGAGCCTCTTGAACAACGATTGCTCGTCCTGTTTTTTCTACAGAAGCAATAATTGTTTCAATATCTAATGGAGAAACAGTTCGTAAGTCAACGACTTCAACAGAATATCCTTCTTTAGCCAATTCGTCTGCCGCTTTAAGAGATTCTTGAACCATAGCGCCGTAAGTAATAATAGAAAGATCAGTTCCTTCACGTTTTACATCAGCTTTACCTAATGGAATTGTGTATTCTTCTTCTGGTACCTCTTGGCGGAAAGAACGATATAATTTCATATGTTCTAAGAAGATAACTGGATCGTTATCACGAATTGCAGAAATCAACAATCCTTTTGCATCATACGGAGTAGAAGGAATAACTACTTTTACTCCAGGTGATTGAGCCATTAATCCCTCTAAGCTATCAGCATGCATTTCTGGTGTATGAACGCCACCACCAAATGGAGAACGAATGGTTACTGGAGCATTATACACTCCACCAGAACGATAACGCATACGTGCTAATTGACCTACAACAGAATCCATTACTTCAAATACGAAACCGAAGAATTGAATTTCTGGAACAGGACGGAACCCTTGTAAAGAAAGACCGACTGCTAAGCCACCAATTCCAGACTCAGCAAGTGGTGTATCGAATACACGCTCTTCGCCAAATTCCTTTTGCAAGTTTTCAGTTGCACGGAATACACCACCGTTAACCCCTACATCTTCCCCAAAAACTAATACATTTTCATCATTACGTAATTCAGTACGTAATGCATCTGTAATTGCTTGAATCATTGTCATTTGAGCCATGGCTTACTTCGACTCCTTCTCTTTATAAATTTCATATTGTTCTTTTAAGTTGTATGGCATTTCTTCATACATATTAGACATTAAATCTGTTACTTTTTGTTTCGGTGCAGCATCAGCTTCTTTAATAGCCTCTTTAATGTCTTCTTTTGCTTTTTCAATTGTTGCGGTTTCTAGTTCTTCGTTCCATAGACCTTTATTTTCTAAGAACTTACGAAGACGTACAAGTGGATCTTTTTGTTCCCATTCATTATCAAGGTCAGCTGTACGATAACGAGTTGGGTCATCACCAGCCATTGTATGTGGTCCATAGCGATATGTTAATGTTTCAATTAGAGTTGGACCTTCACCATTAATCGCACGTTCGCGAGCATCTTTGGTTGCTACATAAACAGCTAAAGCATCCATTCCATCTACTTGAATACCGGGAATTCCTGCCGCTACCGCTTTTTGAGCCAATGTTTTAGCAGCAGATTGTTTTTCAACCGGAGTTGAAATCGCAAAACGGTTATTTTGAGCGATAAAAATTGCAGGAGCTTTGAAGGCACCAGCAAAGTTAATTCCTTCATAGAAATCCCCTTGCGATGTTCCACCATCACCTGTATACGTAACAGCAACCGCTTTTGCACCGCGTTTCTTCATTCCAAGTGCAACACCTGCCGCTTGTACGTATTGAGCACCGATAATAATTTGTGGTGAAAGAACGTTTACACCTTCAGGAATTTGATTTCCTTTAAAATGTCCTCGTGAGAATAAGAAAGCTTGAGCAAGAGGGAGACCATGCCAAACAATTTGTGGCACATCACGATATCCAGGTAAAATAAAGTCTTCTTTCTCTAATGCATAGTGTGAAGCAATTTGAGAAGCTTCTTGACCAGCAGTAGGAGCATAGAACCCTAATCTTCCTTGTCGGTTCAACGAAATAGAACGTTGATCTAGAATTCGTGTATACACCATTCTGCGCATTAATTCTTGCAGTTCCTCATCACTTAAATCTGGCATAGCTGAAGCGTTTACAACTTCACCTTGTTCATTCAGTATTTGAAAAGTTTGGAACTGTTCCTCAATTGTTTGAAGCTGTTCCTTAACATCAGTCTTATTTTGTTTTGTTTTTGGTGCCATCTGCCATCATCCTTTCGTTAAAAGGTTATTCTTATTTCTATAGAAGATTTACTAAAATTCATTCTATAGCACATCTACTTAACTATCTTCCCCTTAAGCTTTACCTAACAAACCATAATTCATGAATAATCAATGAAAATTAACAACTTTTCCTTCTGTATCATTAAACCAACGATTCAGAATGATACAATTGCTTTCCATGTTTTTTAGTTTACAGGATGAATATTCAGTTCGTCAATCCCTTATTTACATACGTTTAATAGTTTAAACCAAAAAAAGCAAATTATAATACATCATAATCTAACACGTCTGTTATAGTTTTCAAAAAATAACTGTACTATTTTTTCTGTTAAATCCATATTCACCATATTGATGTAACATAACATTTTATTTTTATTTAAGAATAAAAATATTAAATATTTCCTTATATAACAATAAAATTTACTTGCATAATAATATTTCATTAAAATAACTAAAAATCTTTACATTAACAAACTGTTTAATTTTTCTTCCCTCATTCTTTTTAATACAGATGTGAGAAGATAAGCTGAAATCAGAATAATTTTACTTTTTTTAGCGCCTTGTTTTTGGAAAAAAAAATAATAATCGACAAAATTTTACATAAATATTTTATGTTCATGAATCCTTTTTTGTATAGATTTTGTTAAAATAATGACAGAACTAAAAAATTGGGGTGTGAAAAATGTTAACAACAAAAGATATCATTAAAGAAGGTAACCCTACCTTAAGGAAAATAGCACAAGTAGTGTCACTTCCTGCATCAGAAGAAGATAAAAAAGTTTTATCAAGTTTAATGGAGTATGTGCAAAATAGCCAAAACCCAGATTTTGTCCAAGAATATAATCTTCGCCCCGGTATTGGACTCGCTGCTCCACAAATAAATGTATCTAAACGCATGATCGCTGTTCATTTAACAGACCAGGACCAGCTCTATAGCTATGCCCTTTTTAATCCTAAAATTATTAGTCATTCTGTTGAAAAAGCTTACTTAACTGCTGGTGAGGGATGTCTTTCTGTTGATCGAGATGTACCGGGGTTTGTTCCACGTCATGCTAGAATAACCGTTACTGGTACAACACTTGAAGGAGAAGAGGTAAAACTTAGACTGAAAGGACTACCAGCCATTTGTTTTCAGCATGAAATCGATCATTTAAACGGCATTATGTTTTATGATCATATTAATCAACAAGACCCTTTTGCTACGCCAGAGAACGCTATTGCAATTGGTAGGTAATAAGAAAAGCTTGTAAAATAAGCCTCCCTACAAGATGCCGGGAGGCTTGTCCATTTATCCTAATTGGATGAACTAGTAGTGGACGTTCATAGTCCCTACTCATACAAATTTCACATCATATGAGCTTTAACTGTTTTAACCCATAATAAATGCCTTCATCCCCCACATCTCTTGTTACATAATCTCCATGCTGCTTTACGATTTGTGAGGCATTCCCCATGACCACTCCATGGCCTACTGCTTGTAACATTTCAATATCATTTAATCCATCACCAAATGCATACACTTCATCTAGTTGAAAACCAACGCGGTCCATCAGAATTTTAATTCCTTCCGCTTTAGACCCCCCATGTGGTAAAACATCTGTTGAATATTTATGCCAACGAATAAAACGAAAATCATCATGATTAGTAAATGATTTTTCTTCCTCTTCTGTACAAAATAATAAAGCTTGATAAATATCGGACTCTTCATAAAAGTTGATACTTACCTCAGGATGCGGAAATTTCAAGCTTGCCAGTGCTTCTTCTACACGCTTATTATTTGCAATACTTGATTTCATGGTTGCTTCATTCATAAAGACAATCGGTGTTTGATTATATTCTTGTGCCACTTGATGTAATTCTTTTACTTTTGTTCCTTTTAACGGATTTCGATAGACTACTTCATTTTCAAACACGACATATTGACCGTTAAAACTGACAAACGTATCAATGTCCAATTCTTTACGTAATGATTCAAACATAAAAGGTGCACGACCTGTTGCAATAGCTACAAAAACCCCATTTTCTTGTAGCTGTTTAATCGCTACTCTCGTTGAATTTGGCAATTTCTTATCATGATCTAATAAAGTCCCATCTATATCAAAGAAAACAATTTTCATCTATACCACTTCCTAATGGTTGGTAATTTTTACCTATATTAACTAACGTAAGCTTTTTACAAAATAGCACATACTCTATATTGAGAGAGTATCCCATTCTTTTTTACTAAAATTAGTCAAGTACCGCCAAAGATATATTTACTTTATTAAATATTGCTATACAATAAAACTAAGGGAGTGTGATCGCCATGTTAAGAAAGCTAAGAAAAAAGCTACTTAAACAATGGAAAGATCTTATGAGAAAAAAAACAATCGCATAAAGTAAAATCTTATGTCTATCGTATTTTTATTTTACTTTCAAAGTATAACATTCGCGATATTTTTTTCAAATGCCCTTCTAAAACTTGCGAAGGGCTTCTTCCTTATTGTAAAGTTCTATGTAAAACATGAAAAATTTGTTGTTTTTATATATAATGAAACAAGCAATGTAAACAAGTGAGGAGAGATTATCATGATTTTTAAGGTATACTATCAAGCAATTACAACAGAAGTACCCATTAGGGAAAACACAAAGACACTTTACGTGGAAGCAGAATCCGTCCGCGCCGTTCGTCAATTATTAAAAAAGGAACCTTATAATGTAGAACAAGTTGAAGAAATATCAGGGGCCTATTTGGAATATGAGAAACAGCAAGAAGATTTTAAAGTATTGGAGTTAAGATAATTTATGAAATTTGTAAAAAATGATCAAACAGCTGTTTTCGCTTTGGGCGGTCTAGGCGAAATCGGGAAAAATACATATGCGGTTCAATTTCAGGATGAGATTATTATAATCGATGCCGGAATTAAATTCCCAGAAGACGAACTGCTCGGAATTGATTATGTTATTCCTGATTACAGCTATTTAGAAAAAAATGTAGATAAAATTAAAGGATTATTTATTACGCACGGGCATGAAGATCATATTGGAGGTATCCCATATCTCCTTCGCAAAGTAAATATTCCAGTATACGGTGGTAAACTTGCACTCGGACTACTTCGTAATAAATTAGAAGAGCACGGCTTGTTACGTCAATCGAAATTGATTGAAATTACTGAAGATGAGGTCATTAAATTTCGAAAAACATCTGTTTCCTTTTTCCGCACCACACACAGTATTCCAGATTCATACGGTATTGTCGTTAAAACACCTCCTGGCCAAATTGTGCACACTGGTGACTTTAAATTTGACTTTACCCCTGTCGGTGAACCCGCAAACTTAACAAAAATGGCGGAAATCGGTAAGGAAGGTGTACTTTGCTTATTATCTGATAGTACAAATAGTGAAGTCCCTTATTTCTCAAAATCAGAGCTTCTTGTTGGAGAAACAATTCAAGATATTTTCCGTAAAGTCGACGGTCGAATTATTTTTGCCACTTTTGCATCTAATATTCACCGACTGCAACAAGTAGTGAAAGCAGCTGTAGCAAATGGTCGTAAAATCGCCGTATTCGGCCGCAGTATGGAAGCTGCCATTAATATCGGACAAGAACTTGGCTATATTACAGCACCAAAAGATACATTTATTGATGCTCAAAGCTTAAATAAAATGCCAGCAAACCGTGTTACCATTCTTTGTACAGGCAGCCAAGGCGAACCAATGGCGGCGCTTTCTAGAATTGCTAATGGGACTCATCGTCAAATTCAAATTATTCCTGGAGATACTGTTGTCTTTTCTTCATCACCTATCCCAGGGAATACAGTTAGCGTTTCAAGAACAATTAACTTATTATACCGAGCAGGAGCAGATGTCATTTCTGGTCCATTAAGTGACATTCACACCTCTGGGCATGGTGGTCAGCAAGAACAAAAGCTTATGCTTCGTTTAATTAAACCTAAGTTCTTTATGCCAATTCACGGTGAATACCGCATGCAAAAACTTCATGCACAGCACGCGATTGATTGTGGAGTGCCTGAAGAAAATTGCTTTATCATGGACAATGGTGAAGTGCTTGCTTTAAGTGAAAATACAGCTCAAGTAGCTGGTAAAATCCCTTCAGGCTCCGTCTATATCGATGGAAATGGGATTGGTGACATCGGTAATATTGTCTTACGTGACCGTCGTATTCTTTCTGAAGAAGGACTAGTTGTCGTCGTTGTTAGCATTAATATGAAAGAATTTAAAGTTTCCGCTGGACCAGATATTATTTCTCGTGGATTTGTATATATGCGGGAATCTGGCGATTTAATTAATGATGCTCAAGCGTTAATTTCCAAACATTTAAGCAAAGTGATGGAACGCAAAACAACGCAATGGTCTGAAATTAAAAATGAAATTACTGACACATTAGGTCCATTTTTATACGAAAAAACAAAACGTCGTCCAATGATTTTACCAATTATTATGGAAGTATAAGAAAAGCGGAAGCATCAATCTGATGCTTCCGCTTTTCTTATTGTCTAGCTGCAGGCACCCAGCGACTATTGGACTTCCCTCTCCTCCACTCGATAAGTCAACATCGAATCGCTTTCGCTCTTCGTGTTTCCTTTATCTCGATACGGAGCGGGAAAGTACCATACGTCGCTAAACGGGTGCCTTCCGCTTTTCCTTATTGTCCAGCTCCACCGGCTAGCTCGCTGTGAAAAAGATAAAAGTCCTCGTAAGGCAAAAGGCGCCTTCCGGGACTTTTCCTATTTTCTTCACGAGCTGACCAAGCCGGTTCCGCTTTTCCTTATTGCACGATTTTTTTTTCGAAGCGGCTAATATCTGTATCAGCACCGATGACAATGAGGATATCACCCGTATGAATGGCATCACCTGCTTGTGGTGAAACATTTATATCGCTGCCTCGTTTAATTGCTACAATATTTAAACCGTAACGAGCACGAATGTCCAAATCAATAATTGACTTTCCATTCATTTTTTCACTTGCTACAATCTCCACAATGGAATGCTCCTCTGATAAATCTAGATAATCTAATATATTATTTGAAACAATATTATAAGCAATTCGTCGACCCATGTCGCGCTCTGGATGAACAACTGTATCAGCACCAATTTTGCGCAATACTTTTTCATGATAATCATTTTGTGCTTTAACCGTTACATGGTTTACCCCTAATTCTTTTAGGATAAGCGTCGTTAATATACTTGATTGTATATTTTCACCTATTGCAACAATAACATGATCAAAATTACTGATGCCAATACTTTTCAAAACATTTTCATCTGTAGTATCACCTACTATTGCATGAGAGGCAATTTTAGCATATTCATTCACTCGATCCTCATTCGCATCAATCGCTAAAACTTCCAGACCATCTTCTGCAAGGCTTTTAACAATACTGCCGCCAAAACGCCCTAGACCAATTACTGCAAACACTTTTTTCACAGCAATACCCTCCCAACATTCTTCTGTCAAATATGTTCATATTTTAACATACTACATGTTAGGAGGGCATTAATCAATCTCTACGTTAACAGAATGTCGTAGACTATTATTCAGCTTTTTCACTTTCACTAAGAACACGGTTCACACGCTTTTCAAGCATCTTCATGCCACCGCCACCTGCTTGGAAGTGACGAAGCTGACCGTCTTTATCAAATACATAATAAGCTGGAACATATTGATTTTCAAAAATATCATTTAATTTCATTTCGCTATCCACATAAATAGGTTGAGTAATATCATGTTCTGCAGCTACTTCTTTAATTTCATTCAAGTCAAGGTCTTTTTCAGAACGTGGCATATGAACAGCAACTACATTCAATTTATCTTTATATTGATCTCTGAATTCATTTACTTGTGGCATGGCTTCTTTACAAAGATGACAGCTAACAGACCAGAAGTGAATTAAAGTTGGCTTTTCACCAATTAACTCCTCTTTTGATACTTGACCATTCAACCATTCTACAGCACCATCTAATTCTGGCATTTGATCACGTAATTTCATTTTTGTTCCCTCCATTAATTGATATTTTTATAATGTTTGAAAAAAAAGACCTAACATGACGTTAGGCCTTTTTTAGTTAAGAAACATTATCAAACTTCAAGAGTTTTTTGACCTGGTCTCCAGTTAGCTGGGCAAAGGCCACCAGTTTGAAGCGCTTGTAGTACACGTAATGTTTCATCAACATCGCGACCAATATTATTATGGTTTACAACTTGATATTGAAGTTCGCCTTCTGGGTTAATAATGAATAATCCACGAAGTGCTACACCTTCTTCTTCAATTAACACACCATAGTCACGAGCAACTTTTTGGTTGTGGTCAGCTGCAAGTGGGTATTTTAATTGGCCAAGACCATTATCTGTACGATCTGTATTAATCCAAGCTAAGTGAGTGTGGATTGTATCTGTTGATACACCGATTACTTCTGCATCAAGATCTTCAAACTCATCATAGCGATCAGATAATGCTGTGATTTCTGTTGGACATACGAAAGTGAAATCCATTGGATAGAAGAATAATACTGTCCATTTGTCATTTTTGATATTTTCTTCAAGACTTACTTTACCAAATTCTTTGTTTGCTAATACTGCTTCCATTTCAAATCTTGGTGCTTGTTTTGCTACTAAACGTTCTGCCATTACTATTCCCTCCAAATAATATGTATTGTAATTGAGAATAAGTAATAATATTCTCAATTGATAATTCTTACTATAATCTATTGTATGGGTAAATATCATGAAGGTCAAGAATTTAGCTTCATTTGTCGAAAATGCTTCACTTTTTAAAAATTATAATTTCATAATGATTATGAATTACCTTTATATGTTAAATATTGAGCGATATGTTTAACGGCAACATTAATAGCTTCCTCATTTGGATTTAATTTTGCATGATGTAATCCATACTGGGATTGAACACCTAACCAAAACATAAAACCTGGTATTTCTCTTAACATATAGCCAAAATCTTCTCCTGTCATCGCCTCTTTACAATGATAAAGATCAACACCTTCTGCTTCATCGGTGAACTTCATGAACTCCCTTGTTAATTGTGCCTCATTATCGACCTCATAATACATTGCTCCGAAGTCAATTTTGACTTCACATTCAAATCCCGTTTTAATACCTTCCACAATCGCACTAATTCTTGATTTGACTTTATCCATTGTTTCGGCATTTAGCGTACGGATTGTCCCCTCTAAACGTGCTTCTTCGGCAATGATATTCTGAACCGTACCACTTGCAATTTTACCAATTGTAATCACAGCTGAATCAAGTGGATCAATATTACGAGATACAACAGATTGCAGCTGTCCTACTAGTTGGCAAGCCGTAAGGACCATATCATTCGTTTCATGAGGATAAGCCGCATGTCCACCCTTCCCTTTTAAATCGATAAATAATTCAGATGTATTAGCAAAAAGTAAACCCTCTTTAAGTGCAATCGTTCCTACAGGGTATTCTGGGGCAATATGAAGAGCAATAATCATATCCGGCTTCCATTTTTTCATCGGTTCTGATTGCATCATCGGTTCTGCACCACCAGGCCCTTCTTCTGCTGGCTGAAAGATAAACAATAAATCATCGTCAATTGGATTTTCAACAAAATAAGTAAGTACACCGAGAGCAATACTCATATGAAAATCATGACCGCAAGCATGCATATTCTCTTCATGCTTCGAGGCAAAGGAAAATCCTGTTTGTTCTTTAATCGGCAATCCATCAATATCTGCTCGATACCCAATTGTTTTCCGTGGATTTCTCCCTAAAATTTTGACAAAAATCCCTGTTCTCCAAGATTCAATTTCTAATCGATCATTCGGAAGCGTATTCAAATAATGTAATAAATACGCTTGAGTTTTAAATTCTTGGAATCCTAATTCTGGTATTTGATGTAAATCACGACGAATCGCGACAAATGGACTAAGCTGAGACATTTATAGTATTCCTCCTTTACAAAAAGCGCGGATATAGTATCCACGCTTTTTTTACAAATAATTAAAGTTGACGAAGTTCTTGTAAAATTTCTGTTTTTGATTTCGTTTTTTCGTCAATTTGTTTAATGACACGAGCTGGAATTCCTGTAGCTACAGAATATGGTGGAATGTCTTTAGTTACAACCGCACCTGCACCAACTACAGAGCCTTTACCAATGGTTACACCTTCAAGTACAACAACATTAGCCCCAATTAACACATCGTCTTCTACGACTACTGGTTTTGCAGAAGGTGGCTCAATAACTCCGGCAAGAACTGCACCTGCACCTATATGAGAGTTTTTCCCCACTGTAGCACGTCCACCAAGCGTTGCGTTCATGTCAATCATTGTACCTTCACCAATTACAGCACCAATATTGATAGTAGCCCCCATCATGATTACCGCATTATCGCCAATTGTAACTTGATCGCGAATGGTAACACCTGGTTCAATACGAGCTTTAATGTTTTTAAGATCTAACAATGGAATAGCCGAATTACGACGGTCATTTTCCACTACGTAATCTTCAATTTTGCTGCCAGCTGCTTCAATTGCCGCATGGACTTCTTCCCACTCTCCAAACACAACGCCAGTATTTCCATTAATAAATGTTTTCGATTGACCGAAATCTATTCCTTCTAAATCACCTTTGATATACACCTTTACTGGTGTCGCTTTTTTGCTATTTGAAATAAATGAAATAATTTCATTTGCATCCATCATACTCATTTTATTTGCCTCCTGGACTATGCATCATTACTCGTTCTTAATTTATCAAACAACAGCCAGTAAAACAAGCTGTAAGTTTCGAGAAAAGTGCAAACGTTCTAATCAACATGCTTGATCCTTTCCTCGTAAATATACTGCTTAACGACTTCACTAAACGCTTGAACTTGTTTAAGTTCAAAAGCAGATTCATAGCCGCATAACCAAGTATCGCGCTCAATCGAATGATTTTGACCGTTTAGAAGAGGAATCTTAAAAATATTTGTATCTTTATCATGAAGTGTAATAGCCGGTAAAATGGCATACCCTATGCCATTAAACACCATTTGCTTGCACGTTTCAATTTGGTCGACAACAATCGTATTCTTAGGAGTAATTTGGAATTGACGATGCCACCAATCCTGAATTTCTTGATAATAGTTGGAATCACTCTTAAACTGGATAAATGGCCGATTTGTTTCAAGTACTTGATCTAACTCTTGCATTTCTGTATCTACTAAATAAAACATATCAGTAAATAAGTGATGCTTAATTCCCTTCCAATCAGGTGCTCCACGAATAATACCTACATGCACCTGACCTTCATACAGTGATTTTAAAATT
Organism: uncultured Bacillaceae bacterium; assembly: GCA_963790055.1. Classification (GTDB taxonomy): domain Bacteria; phylum Bacillota; class Bacilli; order Bacillales; family DSM-1321; genus Peribacillus. Next base: position 195,020 of record CAWBND010000008.1, on the reverse strand, counting down.
TCACTACTCCAACCTGTAATTAGAGAAATCTTAGCATGAGGATATTTTTGGACAAATTTTTTTAGTACTTGTGGCAACCAATTTTGTCCGACGATAGAAGCACAGGCAATTTTTAATGTTCCATACACCTCGTGGTCCATCGCCCGAATACTTTCACGCACTTTCTCTTCTTTTTCACACACTTCATTCGCAAATTGGATTACCACTTCGCCAGCAGGGGTTAAGGATAAGCCCTTTTGTGACCGCAAAAATAATTTTGTCCCCCAATCCTTTTCAATCGTTTGCAACCGTTGTGATAATGCTGGCTGCGATACAAATAATCGCTCTGCTGCCTTTCTCATATTCATTTCTTCAGCAAGAACGGAAAGTAATTGATATTCAGAAAATGACATATAACATCCACCTTGATTATTTTTTATCTCTATTTAATTTACTTTCTTTTTTCCCACAAACAGTAACAAGATAAAACTCATCATCGCAAGCAATAAAACAATAAAGTATACAGTATGCAAGGAAAGTGTAAGGCCCTTCTGTAAAATCGTAACAACATCATTCGGAAGTTGGCTACGTGCTACACGATCTAATAATTGATTCGCTGTATCCAACGTTACATGGTCTGCTGGAGAAGTATGTTCCGTTAAATAAGCCTGAAAACGGCTATTTAAAATTCCCCCTAGTAAGGCTGCCCCTACTGTATTCCCTATATTTAACATAAACTGATTCGAAGCAGTCGCAATCCCCCGTTCTTCCCAACTAACCATATTTTGAATAAGTACAATGAAGGAGGTTGAGGTTAACCCCATCCCGATTCCGACAAAGAATGATCCTGCTGCTGCCATTAGTGGCCCTGATTCAGGTTTCATTAACACCAGAACAATACTTCCAACAATAAGTGAGGAACCTCCAATAAGCGCTGTCATCCTAAAGCCAATTTTTAGCATCAATCGACCAGAAAGTGCAGAAGCAATAGGCCAGCCAATCGACATCGCCGTTAGCGTAAAACCAGCAACTGTTGCTGAACGTTCCATGACTCCCTGAACAAATGTCGGTAAAAAGCTAGATAAGCCAATAATCATCATTCCTGTAAAAAACGAGACCATATTGACGATTAAAATGACTCGCTTTTGCCAAATATGAAAAGGCATCATCGGATTAGTCGCTTTCTTTTCTACCCGTACAAAGAAGAAAAACATCACTAAGGCAAAAAGCGTAAGCAATAAAATAGGCCATGAACCCCATGCCCACTTCACGCCACCTTCAACAAGAATAATCATAAAAGTAGAAATACCAATTGTTAATAGGATCGCTCCTTTATAATCGATACTCTGTTTTTTCTTTTCAATCTGTTCATGAAGAAAAAAACAAATTCCAATGATAGAAAGGATACCTAAGGGAATATTCATCCAAAAAATAAACCGCCATGAGAACGATTCAACCATTAAACCTCCGAGTGCAGGACCCATAATGGCAGAAATCCCCCAAACGCTCGACAAATAGCCTTGAATATGTGCTCGCTCTTCCTCGGCATAAATATCACCAATAATGGTCATAGACACAGGTGCTATTGCTCCAGCTCCAAATCCCTGAATAAGGCGAAAAATAATAAGTTGCGGCAACGTTTCTGCAAAGCCGCAAAGAAGCGAACCAATTAAAAAAACAATAATTCCAAATAAAAATATTGATTTGCGACCTAATAAATCGGACAGCTTTCCATAAATTAAAACGGTAACAGTATTCATTAATAAATACCCTGAAAACACCCAACTATATTGTGAAAACCCTCCTAACTCATTTACAATGGCTGGCATCGCAGTCGAAACAATCGTTGCTTCAATTGCATTTAAAAACATCGCTAACATGACGGCTGCAAGAATGAAAGGTCGTTTTAATGCATTATTCTTATGTAAGTCCATTTTAGATTGATCCATACCTACACCCTTTCATGAATCTTTTTCAAGCAGAGATACCGTGAAGTAAAAACAAAGATGATGTACACATAACAAAACGGGCATATATGCTATATGCCCCACTTACCTATTTCCCTCATTTTTTCATATGCTATTGTTGTAGTTCTTCACCGTAAACATTTTTTAACAAAGCTCTTCTTGTTAAAATTCCCTCAAAGACACCTTCATCGTTTTCTATACAAATAAAAGGATGATCAATTAGTAACTTCTAACCCTTTTTTTAGTGAATCCTCCACATGAAGTCGAGGAATATCCTGAATCATAATTTCAGAAACTTTTTTATTCGCGAGATTATCAAATTCAATCCTCTCTAATCCCAAAATCGATTCAAGAATTACGGGTGTGCTAATTAATCCATGTAACTTATACATTGGGTCAAGTACAGGAATCGCCGTATAGCCACTTTTCGTTAAAACTAAAAGCGCATGTTCAAGATTGTTGGCTACTTGCACGTGGGCGACTCGTTCCGAAGATATCATCAAGTCTTTCACACTTGATTCTAATAAATTCCCATCATGAGTACCAATCATGTGTAAAAACCCCTTACTTAAATAGTATTAATCTCCCCTTACTTTCCAGTTTAACACAGGTAAGAAAAATTCGCTTGCATAAAAACCCTTGATTTTAAAGAATTGTAAACGCATTCAATACTTTCCACTTGTCTGACTGTATCTTCTCATAATTAAGATATTCATCAAGTGAAACTTTCATTAAAAAGAAAAACCGTCCTTAAAACAGGCACGGTTTTTCACTATTTGAATTATGATTGAAGCAGTTCAAAAATTTCAATTGTAATCATATCAACATTATCAAATTGATATTTTGAAGGCTTTCCTTTTTCACTATACACTTCAAGCTCAAACATGTCAGTTTTACTGAAATATGTAACTTGGCAAATCTTTCTTCCATCTATTTCAAAAAAACGTTGAGCAGACTCTGTTTCCTTGGCTTGCTCTTGAAGATTTTTCAATCGGGTAAGAATGCCTTGTAATTGAGACATACTGTCCCTCCTTTCTAAAATAAAACCTTTTCGATAGGTTTCACTATATCATACTTTTCTATCCAGTAACTACAATGAGACAAATTCAGAATAGTAAAATTCTCATTCTTCACGTAGCACTATTAACAGAATAAAATAAGGGAAGGCATTTGTACATGAAAAATAATCTAACCGTTCAAACAAATTTCTTTTAAAAAATGGTCATACGGTCTAAAATGAACATCATCACACATATTGGAGGTAACAAATGAAAACCGTCACGTTATATACTCAACCAGACTGCCCTCCTTGCCAAATCATGAAAATGTTTTTTAAGGAGTACGATATTTCTTATCAAGAAAAGAATATTAAAGCTGATAAAACCGCACTTCATGAACTCACAAAAAAATACGGCTCCTATTCCACGCCAACTGTTGTCATTGATGGAAAAGCAATCATCGGCTTTGAAATTGAAGAAATTAAAAAAGAACTACATTTAGACTAGAAAAAGCAAAAGAAGCAGGGATGAATCGTAAATATTCTTCCCTGCTTCTTTTATTGTATAATCAAGTGACACCCACCAGAGCTTATTTCCCTACAACAAACCATCATTTTCATACAAATAGCTATAGGATAAGTCAAGAAAAATATATTCCTTATTATTGACTGGATAAGAAAAGGTTCGAATCGTTTCACCCGTTTCAATGTCGGTATATAAATCGGATAAAATTCCTTTCTTTTCGTTTCTCATTTTTATGATATTTTCAAGAAAGTATGGTCGCCAGCTCCAATTGCTATTTACATATTGTTGTTGACTAAGCCATTTACCATCTTTATGAAGGATGTTCGGTGACGTTTGATATCCTTGATCATCGCATACATACAATCTGAAACAAACGTTTTCCAACTTACTTGCTAACACGCTTAACATTTCTTCATGAGATTCATAACGTTTTTGTAATCTTAAAAATTCATATAATTCTTCATTGAACCATTGCGTTTTTTGGTAGACAATCTTCAATTTTTTCATTTCGTATGAAATAAAGTTTTGACATTCTTGTTGAAATTTCTCACGCAATAAGTGCTTATCAATAAATAACGAATCAGGCTTCGCTAAGTAGCCCCCTTGATAATAACGTCCTCCGTTTTTCCAAGCAAAACGAAATTGAAATGCTGTTTCAATATTTTCAAACAATAGGCTTGCACCAATCTTACGAGCTAACATACTTAAAGAAAATAAAATAACTTGATAGGAGTCACCACCAGATCGTCGAATCTGTTCGACATTCACCTTTAAAATATTTGGTGATAATTGAGCGATTTTATCCAATTGGCTATGTTCCCCTAAGTGATCAAACGCAATCTTTATACCATATGTTCGATAATAAGCTAGAACATGCTGTAAAGGTTCAACATTGCCCATTTTCTGAATCGTATCAGAAAGCTCTAACACAACGCGAGGAAGTTCTTCAAGCGTTAAATGTCGTTTTAACGTTTCCATAAACTCCTCACCGTGGTCGAACATCAGTAAACTAGGATCACGATTAATAAAAATTAAGAAATCCTCACCATATTCTTTTATTTTTTTTAATCCTTTATCAAGAATATAATTGTCTACTTCTATTCGATATTCCTCTGGAATCGTTGTATCGTGAATGAAAGATTCAAGACTCGTATAATTCGATTGTTCTTCAAATCGGCCAAAAATTTCATACCCGATGACTTGATGCTGATCCGCACTAAAAATTGGTTGAAAGAATGGGACGGCCTGATCTAGGTTCGCCAATATTTTATCTGCATCCATGCTGTATTCCCCCTACAAAAACACAAAATAAACATTATTATTTAAAACGGAAAGAAAAATGGGATAGCGATAATCAAAACTATCCCCACAAACACTTGCAATAATAGACCCATAAGTGCAAAATCTTTAGGGCTATACTCTCCTGCTGTCATAACTAATGTATTACTAGAAGAGGCTTTCGGTGAAGATAATGCTAAACTCGCTGCAATTGCAACCCCAATCAAAACAGGTATCGGACTTACCCCTAAACTAGAGGAACATAGTAGGGCGATTGGTGCTATAACAAGTGCAGCAACTCCATAAGGAATAAATGAACTTAACATCATTGTTAACAAGTAAAAACTTGCTAGCAGACCATAAGGACCTGTACTTTCCAAAATTACCCCTATTGAATCACTAATTAATCTAACCCCACCTGTATTTTCTAACGCTTGCATAATTCCTAGCATTGCTGCAATTAATAAAACGGGTTCCCAATTAATCTTCTGATAGGCTTCCTCCATGGAACGAACACAGCCTGTAATGACCATTAATAACGCAGATGTCACAACTGATAAGACAGCCGGAATCATGTCTATTGATAAAAGAACAATCATTAAAATGGTGATACATGCGGCAATGATTACTTTAGATGTAGAATACGATTTTGTTTGAGCTGTAGCCGTTTCAGTTGAAGCACTCCCAATAACAATTACATCTTCAAGGTCGGCAGAAATCCGCTCAATATTTTCCCATTCTCCATGAATGAGTAAAGCATCACCGGGTTTCAATTTCACTGTTCCAACATCCGTTTGAATATATTCGCCATTACGGTTAATCGCTAATACATTACAGCGATACTTTTCACGAAAATGCACATTCATTAGCGTTTGATTTTCGTAAATAGAATGAGGCATAATCAATATTTCAGTTAAACCAAATTTACTACTCACAAAATATTTTCTAATTTGCTCTGGATTAAAATGCTTATATTCTAATTCATAATCGGCTGTCAATCGTTCTACATTCTCTTCTTCCCCAAACACTAAAATAATATCGTCTGGATGAAGGACTTCATCTGCCTTTGCTGAAATGACAACTTGCTTTGGCAATAATGATAATTGCTTTTCTTTTACTTTTCGTTTAATTTCAATTAATGTAATTTCATAATTCACCGGAAGCTGTAAGTCTACCAGTCTTTCTCCTACAATATCCGAGCTTGCCGGTATATGTAAATAATGTAAGCGATCATACACCTTATACATTCCTGCCAATTCCCCTGCTGACAAACCTTTGACACTATTTTTCGCAACAATAGAATCCTGTGGAAGTAGCTTTCGTCCAAATACCATCACAAATAATACTCCAGCAATAAATGCAACAAGACCAATTGGAGTAAAATCAAAAAAAGTTAACGTAACAATTCCTTGATTTTGTAAAATATTACTAATATAAACATTTGGCACCGTACCGATTAATGTTACAACCGCACCAAGACTGCTTGCATAAGCCAACGGTAAGAGGTAACGAGAAGGACTCATTTTTTTCTTCAATGCTAAGCTCATCACAATCGGGATTAAAATAACAACAATCCCTGTCCCACTAAAAAAAGCGCTTAACACTCCACCAGTGAGCATAACGATAAACAACACCTTCGACTCTGACCCTTGTCCAAACCTCAATAAATAATGGCCAATTTCCTCTACAAGACCACTATTAAAAATACCAGCACTTATAATAAAAAGTGCTGCCACAATGATGACAACTGGATTACTAAACCCTGCTAGCAATTCCTCTAGAGTTAAAATGCCAGTCAAACCTAATACAGCTAACCCTACTAGAGCAATCAAATCTGCTCGATATTTCCCTTGTATAATAAACGCAATTGTACATACGAGTATAAGAAATGTAATAAACAAAGGTTGATTCATCATAAACCTCCGTGTAGATTAAATAAAAATCCACTATATATTTTATTATGAAGGCGACCTGTCACTATCATAACGACATCACAGCAACATTTCCAATAAAAAATGAAATTAAACCTGAACGAATGTCTCTATTATAGCAGAATAAAGTGGAACAGGCTCTTTTCCCACAAAAAACCATACACTATTAAGAAAAGCAAGTAATGATTTCCTTAAATATTGTGAAGTGGTATAATTATAAGTAAACTAAAGATGTAACCGATTTAAAACATGTCAAAATAACCAATAATTTACGAAAGGCCTACAGCCTATGAAGAAAAGGAGTTCTTGAAATGAACAAAACGAAAGGACATTCTGACATGAATGCTACCTCGACTGACTCCCTTGCTCAAGCCATTTTTATCGTCAATAAGCACGCAAAAACGGCGTTAGAGCCCAAAAATCTGTATAACTTAAAACGCCTCGCCTTAAACAAACTATTACAAGAAGGTAAAGCGAAGAAATTAGGTCTCCATTTTTCAGATAACCCACGCTTTGCCGCTCAACAATCAGACGTCATCATCTCATGCGGTGCATATATTTTTCATCTTCCACCAACAAAGGAAGATTTAAAAAATTTACCTCATCTTGGTAACCGTTCAGGCTGTATTCGAAATCCCAAAGCTGTCATGTCGTTATCTAAAGCAAAGCATCTCCTCCAAACTTATGTTGGACAAACATCAGACATAAATATCAAACATGAAAAAATGCAAAAAACAGAAGGATGGAACAAACAGAAGCAACGCTACCACAATCCATTCCCTTCATCATTTTTAGGCAAAGGACCTAAGTATTAAGAAAAGCGGAAGGCACCCGGTTAGCGACGTATGGACTGGAGCGCTCCGTATGAGATAAAGGAAACACGAAGAGCGATAAGCGATTCGATGTTGACTTATCGAGTGGAGGAGCGGGAAGTCCAGTAGTCGCTGGGTGCCTGGAGCTAGACAATAAGAAAAGCGGAAGGCACCCGCGTATTTGGAAAATAAAAACGGGTTGAATGGTTTCTTACCTTCAACCCGTTTTTATTATAGACTATATTGATCGATTAATTTAATTAACTCTGCAATTTCCGGCTTACTAATTTGTGCATTTGCGCCAACAACTTGACCTTTATGACGAAGACTATCTGTAATAAGTGAAGAAAAAATAATAACCGGTAGTTTTGAAAGTTGTGGATGTTCCTTAATTCTCTTTGTTAAATGATGCCCATCCATTTGTGGCATTTCAATATCCGTAATCACTAAGTGTACCTCATCTGTTAAGTTTGTTGAATCCTCAGCCAAGTTTTCTAAATAATTCAATGCATCTAGTCCATTTTCAAAGAACTCGATGTAGTGGAAACCAGCTTCTTCTAACGTATCATGAAGTAATTTACGTAACAGCGGAGAATCCTCAGCAACAACCAATCTTTTTTCAGAATTTGGACGTTTTCCAAGCTTTTTCACCTGTTGAACATTTATCCCCGTTTCTGGATTAATTTCGACAACAATTTTTTCAAAGTCTAGTAGCAGAATCATTTCCCCATTCAATTTGATAACCCCAATAATTTGGCTATCGTGCCCTTGATACATATCAGAAGGCTTTTCAATCTGTGTCCAAGAAATACGGTGAATTTGTGTGACAGAATGAACATGAAACACAACCTTTTGTTGATTAAACTCCGCGACAATAAACTTATCCTGTTGTGGAGTTTCCGAAGGAGGAAATCCTAATGCGTCCGCTACGTTGACAACTGGTAGTACCTCGCCGCGTAATTCAATAATTCCCTCTACATGATGATGTGCATGTGGCACGACTGTAATCGGTACCGGATTAATAATCTCTTTTACCTTTATCACATTGATACCAAATTTATTTTTTCCGATCCCAAACTCCACAATTTCTAGTTCATTTGTCCCAGTTTCAAGCAAAATCCCTTTATTTTCTTCCATATGTATCGTGCCTCCTATACTATTCCGCTTTCTACAATTCAATATACCATGTTTGGCAAAAATGAATCGTACATTTTATGGTGAAATATTAAAATTTTATAAAGTTTTAATAAAATTTTATTTTTCTTATTAGGTATTAAAGTGGTAAAATATATGCATATCCAAAGGAGGAATTTTTTTAATGGAGCATATACTCAATCCTCTAGTAAAATCAGTGGAAATATCAGGTATTCGTAAATTTTATAATATGGTTGCTGATATTGAAGGAACAATCTCTCTAACAATCGGTCAACCTGATTTTCCAACACCACTTCATATTAAAGAGGCAGCAAAAAAAGCAATTGATGAAGATTATACGGTTTATACGCATAACGCTGGTTATATAGAATTAAGAGAAGCCGCATCGGACTATGTTAAAAAGAAATATAATCTCTCCTATCGTGCACAAGATGAAATTATTGTTACAACAGGAGCTAGCGAGGCCATTGATATTGCCTTTAGAACTCTTTTACTTCCAGGAGCAGAAGTCATTTTACCTGGTCCTGTTTATCCGGGCTATGAGCCAATTATAAAAATGACAGGTGCAATTCCCGTCTATGCGGATACAACAAAGAATGATTTTAAATTAACAGCTGATATTATTCAAGCCTATATAACAGAAGATACACGCTGTATCGTATTACCTTACCCTTCTAATCCAACTGGAGTCACATTAACGAGCACTGAACTACAAGAAATTGCAGAGCTGATTCGTGACAAAGACATTATTATCATAGCTGATGAGATATACAGTGAATTAGTATATGATCAAGAGCATGTATCTATTTCTACCTTCTTAAAGGAACAAACAATCGTATTAAACGGGTTATCGAAATCTCATTCGATGACTGGGTGGAGAATTGGCTTTTTATTCGCCCCAGCTAATATTTGTCAGCATATTCTAAAAGTTCATCAATACAATGTCACCTGTGCCTCTTCTATTTCCCAAAGAGCAGCTTTAGCTGCCCTAACAGATGGTTTTAATGATGCACTTCCAATGAAAACCGAATATGTAAAGCGTAGAGATTATGTATACGAACGACTTCAAGCTATGAATTTAGAAGTTATTAAGCCTGATGGCGCCTTTTACTTCTTTGTCAGATTGCCTCAAGGATATGATTCATCCCTTGACTTTTGTCTAGAACTAGTAAAAAAAGCAAAAGTCGCTTGTGTTCCTGGAGATGCGTTTTCACAACTAGGCGATGATTATTTCCGAATTTCCTATGCATACTCTATGGAAACATTGAAGGAAGCATTAAATCGTATCGAGAACTTTTTACGAAAGAACTGAATTCTTTAGCATCAAAAAAACGCTTGGGCTCCAAGCGTTTTTTGATAAACAAAGGCTGGATTCATTTATACCATTTATACAACGCTTGCGTGCCGCTATTTTCCTCTCCTGCTTCTGCCAGTTGATCATACAATGATTTACTTAACGCAAGACCAGGGGCAGTCATTCCCATTTTTTCCGCTTCTTCAAGCGCAATATTCATATCTTTAATAATATGTTTGATATAAAAGCCTGGTTCAAAATCGCCTTTTATCATTCGTGGTACAAGGTTAGAAAGCGACCAGCTACCTGCAGCCCCAGACGTAATACTTTGTAAAACTCGATTTGGATCCAATCCTGCTTTTTGGGCATATACGAGTGCTTCGGTAACACCAATCATATTAGAGGCAATCGTGATTTGGTTACACATTTTCGTATGCTGTCCTGCTCCAGCAGGTCCTTGGTACACGATATTATTTCCCATTACTTCTAAAATTGATCGAACTGCTTCAAAATCTTCTTCTGCTCCTCCGACCATAATGGAGAGCTTTGCATCACGTGCACCAATATCGCCTCCAGAAACAGGGGCATCAAGTGCTGAAATTCCTTTTTCCCTCGCTTCACGATAAATTCGCTCTGCTAAGGAGGGGGTAGAAGTCGTCATATCAATGACATATGTACCAGGCTTTCCATTCGTAATAAGTCCTTGTTCTCCAAGATACACGTCTTCAACATCCGTTGGATAGCCAATCATGGTAATAATGACATTGGTATGTTCCGCCATTTCTTTTGGAGTCTCTGCCCATTTAGCCCCTTCAGCAAGTAATTCCTCTGCCTTTTCCCTTGTTCTCGTATACACATAAAGCTTGTACCCTGCTCGTAATAAATGCCTAGCCATACTTTTTCCCATTACACCTATTCCAATAAAGCCAATCACCGTTTGCTCTTTCATTAGTACCAACTTAATCCCCCCACAACATTATTACTGAATTTCTTAGATAGATTTAACCATACCGCCATCTACTAAATAAGCTTGACCTGTTACATATGTATTGGCTCCAGAAACAAGGAATGTCACAAATTTTGCGAACTCTTCTGGTTTTCCATACCGTCCGAGCGGAATCTGTTTCTTAGCTTGCTCTTCTATTTGCTCCTGCGTTATTCCCTGTTTTTCCGCCCTTACCTTATCTAAGTGTCCAACGCGATCTGTCGCAATTTTTCCTGGTCCAACTGTATTAATCAAAATATCGTCTGGAGCCAATTCGACTGACAATGTTTTAGCCAAACCAACGATTGCTGTACGGAATGTATTCGATAAAATTAAACCCGGAATCGGCTCCTTAATGGAGGATGAGGCAATATTCACAATTTTTCCTCCTCGTTTCTTTAAATAAGGTAAACTTTCACGAATTGTACGGATATAACTTAATAAATTCAGTTCAAATGATTGCTGCCATTGCTCATCACTCATATCAGTAAATGTTCCTGCAGGCGGCCCTCCCGCATTATTCACGAGAATATCAATTCCGCCAAGCGCTTCTACTGTATGTTGCACAAGAGCTCGAATATCTTCTAATTTGCTTATATCCGCTACTGTAAAAAACACTTTACCTGAGCCTAAAGATTGAAGTTCTTGTTGCACTGTGGCTAACTTTTCTTCATAACGACCAACGAGCATAACATTTGCCCCTTCTTTAACAAGCTCCGTTGCAATTGCCTTTCCAAGACCTTGGCTCGATGCTAGAATCAATGCATTTTTATTTTCTAATTGAAAGTCCATGATACGCCTCCACTTTTTCAAAGTTACTTTATCGCCTCTATTATAGCTTTCTTCTATGAAAAATAGGAAATAAATTCATTATTTTTTGTATTTTTATGGTACAAAGAAAAGCGGAAGGTGCCCGTTTAGCGATGTATGGAGCTAGACACCAGTACTCACCGAAAATTTTATACTTTATCATTAACACAAAAAAAGCCACCTGCAAGATGGCTAATGTTCATTTATTTTCGTTCTAATGGCTTGTTGGACAAACTTCTGCACATCCTCTGCGGATTCCATTTGTAAGACGATTTGAGATATTTCCTTCATTTCAGATAAGGAAAGCTGATAAATGTAGGAACGCGCTTGTAGAATAGACGTTGGATTCATCGATAATTCATCTAATCCTAAGCCTAGTAAAATCGGAATTGCCACTTGATCTCCTGCCATTTCGCCACACAAACTGACCCACTTCCCTTCCTTATGGGCTGCATCAATAACCATTTTAATTAAGCGAAAAATGGCTGGATTATGCGGTTGATATAAGTAAGCTACTTGTTCATTCATACGGTCAGCCGCCATTGTATATTGAATAAGATCATTTGTACCAATGCTAAAAAAATCAACTTCCTTTACAAATGCATCTGCCATTAAAGCTGTTACAGGCACCTCCACCATAATGCCAATCTCAATATCTTCAGCCACTTTTTCATTCCTGTTTTCTAGCTCTTGTTTTACTTTATGTAAAATTTGCTTAGCTGCTCGCAATTCCGATAAGGTAGAAACCATCGGGAACATAATCTTTGCATTTCCATAAACGCTAGCCCGTAGAATAGCTCTTAGTTGAGTTTCAAAGGGAAGTATTTCTTTTAAAGAATAGCGAATAGCCCTGTAGCCAAGAAAAGGATTATTCTCAATGGGACGATTCCAGTAAGGAATAAATTTATCACCGCCAATATCAAGGGTTCGAATGATGACAGATTTTCCTTTCATTTCCATTAAGATATTTTTATAGATCTCAAATTGTTCTTCTTCACTTGGCATTTCATTTCGTCCCATAAATAAGAATTCTGTCCGAAATAACCCAATACCTTCAGCCCCGTTTAGTAAAACATTCTGACTCTCGTCAGAAGAAACGATATTTGCCCCCAATATAACTTGATGACCATCTTTTGTCATCGTCGGCTTATTGACAAATGTACCCCATTTTCTCATTTCTTCTTCTCGATCTCTTTGTTCAGATTGGTATTGTTTCACTAATTCAGGGGTTGGTTGAATATGTATTTGTCCTCTATACCCATCAACAATCAGAAAATCACCATGTTCGATAAAATGAGCTGCTTCTTTCATCCCAACAATCACAGGAATATTTAGCGACCGAGCAATAATTGCTGAATGTGACGTACTTGCTCCTCGTTCAGTTATAAAGCCTTTTACATATTGAGGATTTAATTGGACTGTATCTGAAGGCGACAAATCCTTTGCAATGATAATCACGTCTTCAGCAATTAAACTTAAATTAGGGAGATGTACGCCCAATAAGTTTGCCAATAAGCGATTTTTAACATCGATAAGATCAATGACACGTTCTCTCATCCAAACATTATCACTTTGCTCAAACATTTTAACAAACATGGTAACAGTTTCCTGTAAAGCAAACTCAGCATTTATCTTTTCAGTTTTAATTTTTTCTACAATTGAAGACAGAAATTCTGAATCTTCTAAGACAAGCAAATGGGCATCAAAAATTGCAGCCTGCTCTCTACCGATGACTTGCATTGCATTTTCACGTATAAGCATCAGCTCTGTACGTGACTTATATAGCATCTGATGAAAGCGGTTAACTTCTACTTCACTGTTTTCAATTGTTCTTCTTTCTACCAATAGAGTCGGTTCGTCAAGTCGATAGGCTTTCGCCATCGCTATTCCGTCAGAAGCTGCAATTCCACTTAAAAGCGTGGACATACGCTTAGGCCAAACCTTCCCTTGTTAACGTTTCCGTCAATGTGTTTATCGCATCGTTTTCATCGCTACCAGTAGCTGCAATCGTAATGTCAGCATTTTTACCAACTCCTAAAGACATGACACCCATAATAGATTTCAGGTTTACACTTCTTCCTTTATATTCCAAGGTAATTTCCGAATCAAATTTTCCAGCTGCTTGAACAAGTAAAGTAGCTGGACGAGCATGTATGCCTGTCTCAGCAACAATCTTAAATTTTCTTTCTACCATATCAATCAAACTCCTTTTATAGATCATAATTATTGTTGGATTATCTCTATTTTAGCAGCAAAAAGCTCCCTACACATCAGAATAGCACTACTGCCTCCTACAGACAAATCAAAAACAAAGAAAAAACAAGATTATATGTAAACATTGACAAAATAATTAAAAAAGTACAGAATTTATAAAAAGTTTAACGAGAGCGTTCATCTTTCATTTTGCCGCTTATTGTATTAGACTAAACGATTACAGTTGAAGGAAACATCATTAAGGGGAGGAAAATATGCACCAATCCTACATAAGATTCGTCTTACTTGCCTGTATGAGTATCATTATGCTCACAGCTTGTAGTGACAGTAATACTGAAAACACATCACAAACTGACTCCACACAGAACAATCTAACCGTTCAAGAAACAGAGTCTGAAAACAACGAAACGACTCAAGAAAATATCGCCCAAAAGGATACAGATGAAAACAATCTAGACGTTCAAGAAAAAAAAGGAAAAACGTTTCTTGCAAAAGTAGTGAAAGTAATTGATGGGGATACGGTCAAAATTAAGCTTTCAAACGGAAACGAAGAAACCGTACGTTTACTATTAGTTGACACACCGGAGACCGTTCATCCTACTAAATCTGTTCAACCGTTCGGACCTGAAGCCAGTCAGTTTGCTAAAGAACTAATGCCTGCTAATTCTGAAGTCGAAGTTGAACTAGGTATTAGTGAACGCGATAAATATGGACGTTTACTTGCTTACTTTTATGTGGATGGAAAAATGGTAAACAAATTACTTCTTGAAAAGGGACTAGCGAGAGTCGCTTATGTATACGCACCAAATACCAAATACGTAGATGAATTTGAAGCTATTCAAAAAAAGGCGCAAACAAAAGAAGTAGGCATTTGGTCTATTGAAAATTATGTAACATCTAGAGGGTTTAATGATACAGAAACTAAAACGAAACCTAAACCACAAACACCCGTCACAGAAAACAAAGCATGTACAGAACCAACCATTAAAGGAAATATAAACTCTAATGGAGAAAAAATATACCACATTCCTTCAGGTCAATACTATCAAATAACGAAAGCTGAAGAAATGTTTTGCACAGAGAAAGATGCACAGAAGGCTGGCTTCCGTAAATCAGAACGTTAACCAGAAAAGCGGAAGGCACCGGTGCTTATCGAAACTTTTCTTTCTTATCCTTCATAAAAAGCAAGAGGTGAACCAAAACTTATTGGATCAACCTCTTGCTTTTTTAACTTCTTGCTTCATCTAAATACGTATAAATGACTTCCCCATTATGTCTCGCATCGCCACGAAATTGTTTAAAATCTGCTCGTTTAACAAGTTGCTCTCGAAATGTCATAAAATGTTCTTTCGTAATTTTATACTTGTTTATTTCTCGTTTAGCTAATTGATCGAGGATAACCTGCGCTTCTTGTTCATTCATATCGATTCACCTTTTTCTATCTATATTAATAAGTGAAAAGTCCTTACTTATTGTAGCACAGACACGTCTTTTTCGGGTATATTTGAATATTTTGTAATAAATTCTACTATTTTCTTTACGAAACTATAAAAATAGTGCAAACTGTATTATATTATTTATCTTTAAAAACGTTTTCAGTATTTTTTTGATTAAACTACTTTATTACTAGTTTCACTGAATTAAAACGTTATTCGAACAATAGATAAATAAAATATATTGTTTCAATTTTCTTTTTATCAATGACACTGAAATGGGAAAGGATGATTGTTATGAAAAGAGCAGAAGTGGGAAATATTATTGAATTCCGTCAAGGATTAAAAGGCATTGTTGAAAAAGTAAATGAAAATTCCGTAATTGTTGATGTTACCTATATGGACAATTATCGTGATTATGATCTCGAACAAAAAACAGTCGTTAATCATAAAAACTACAAAATCATTGGTTAATTGCTTTTAAACAAATTACACAAATTTATTACATAAAAATGACTTTTATAAAATAAAAATTAA
The DNA here is from genome assembly GCA_963790055.1 of uncultured Bacillaceae bacterium. Taxonomy (GTDB): domain Bacteria; phylum Bacillota; class Bacilli; order Bacillales; family DSM-1321; genus Peribacillus. The sequence continues at coordinate 179,102 of CAWBND010000008.1, read as the reverse complement.
GATTCACGGTTGTGGTTATTCTTTTTTTGGACAATCGTCTATAATTAGGAAAGAGTATGGAAACAATTTCAACAAAAGAATGTTCTAACAGTGGAGGGATTTACAAATGATAAAATGGACAACTTTCTTTTCAGGAATGGCAATCGCTACCTTACTATTAACAGGATGTGGCACTGCTAGCAACGATGAAGCAACAGATACTCCAAGTACAAATGAAAGCCAAAAAACTAGTACACAAACTGAAGACACGAGCACAACAGACAGTCAAACTAGCGCTTCACAAACAGAAGACACAAATGCAACAGACAACCAAACTAGCACTTCACAAACGGAAGACACAAATGTAACAGACAACCAAACTAGCACTCCACAAACGGAAGAAACGGATGCAGCAGAAGACCAAACTAGCACTCCACAAACGGAAGAAACGGATGCAGCAGAAGACCAAACTAGCACTTCACAAACGGAAGACACGAATGCAAGTGAAGTTGTAAGTCAAGAGCAAGCTAGTGAAACGACAAATGAAAAAACGCTACAATATTTGCTTAATAATGAAAGCAAGGAAGAAACTGCTTTTTTAAAAAAGAGCGACAATCAACCATTCAGTCTTTATGTGCTACCAAACTTTGAATTAAGTGCTGAAGAACCTGGAAAAGATGTCGTTTTACTTTCTGAGAATGACAAGATCTACATGCGAATTGAACTTTTATCTGATGATGTAGATTGGGCTAAAGCCGAAGAAGATGCAAAAGCATTTCTAAATGCTATTTCAGATTCTATTACCCAACCAGAACTAAACATTAACAACGGCTTAAGCTATGAAGTGACCAGTGGTAACGACGTCGTCACTGCGGTTTTATTAAAAGATGAAAAAGCCCCTGTTCGTCTAACAATGTTTACAACGAAAGATGCCGACTATCGACATGCCTTTTTAGAAATGGCAAAAACGATTCAAAAACAATAGAAAAGCGGATATGCCCGTTTAACGACGTAGGTACTGGACCGCCCCATTAAAGAGAAAGGATCCATACACAGGCCTTTCTCTTTTTTTAATCTATCTTACTTCTCCAAACTAACACTAAAAAAATCAAACTAATATAACCGAATAGCGGATATAAATAACTCAATAATCTTCCATATCCTATTTCACTAATCATGATAGCAAGCATAAATAGAAATAAAATAATAAAAACGCTCGGCACTTTCCAGAACTTACCAATCTGACGCTCTAAACCAAAAATATTACCAATAACTGATGTAAATATTTCGCCATAAATGACAAAAATAAATACCCAATAAAGTGTTTCGGCCACAGATTTCATAATAATAGCAGCAGGAATTTCATAATTAACTACATCAGGTAGCGTCATCAGTGCAATATGACCAGACAGCAAGATAATGGTGAGAAAGATGCCTCCAAGAATGCCCCCTCGCTTAATGATCTGCTTATCTTGAACTTCATAAGCAATTGGCACTAGAACAGCTTGTGCCAGTGCCAAATTAAGAGCGGTATAGGAAAATGGAGAAAAGAAAATTTTCCATGTTACTCCGGTATCTGGTATTTTTAATAATGAGTCAATAAAATTTCCTTCCCCAATCGTCAAAAAACAGAGGATTAAACTAAAGCTAATCATAATGGGTACAACAAATGAATTAATCGCGAACAAGCCTCGTGTCCCAAAAACAAGAACGATTGTCGCCAAAACAACTGTCAGCCACACCCCAAATCGTTTTGACATGCCAAGTTGTTCTTCGAATACCGCACCCGCTCCGGAAATCATAACAGCACTAACTCCTAACAACATAAGCATAAAAAATAAATTTATGATAAAGGCAGCTTTCTTTCCAAATAAATATTCATTAAACTCCTCGTAAGAAGTCGCATTAATACGTGTAGCAACAAGCATCAATTTTGTTCCCGTAAAAATAAACAAATAGCCTGCTATTAAAATTCCAAAGAAGCCATAAAAGCCATATTGAGTAAAAAATTCAACAATTTCCTTTCCAGTTGCAAAACCAGCGCCCACAACGGTCCCTACATATACTGCTGCAATCTGAAAAACCCCTGACCATCTTGACAGCATGCGTTCCCCTCCTCTATCCATCTATATGAATAGAAAAAGGATTTTAGACAAGCATTTAGGAAAAGCACAAGGCACCCGTTATTCTCTGGGCTTCTTGAGCTAGACAATCTGTACTCCTCGAGAAAATAAATTCTAGTGATAACAGAAAAAAGCTACAAAGAATTAAATTCTTTGTAGCTTTAGTGATGGGTTGTGAGGGGATCGAACCCACGACCCGCTGATTAAGAGTCAGCTGCTCTACCAACTGAGCTAACAACCCGTATCGGAACAATTATTATTATATCTCAATAAAATATATTTCGCAACCCTAAATAATAAAAAATGTTAAATAAAGCATTATTTCTACATCAGGCAAATAAAAATACATTTTCTATATATAGTAAAATAACAAAAATACCTACATTTAACATAAAAGTAGGCATTTTCAACATCTAATCTATATCCCTTTTACCCTAACTATCGGTACTTTATAAAGCTTTATCATCTATTTTAGCAAGCCAAACATCAATGGTCTCAACAATTTCTTGGACAGTCCCTTCTGCAAATGGTGACTTTAGATTAGCCGCCTCCACTAGACGAAGAAAAGATCGACTGCCTCCTAAATCGCAAAGATCTAAATAATCCTTCCAAGTAGTTGGCTCCCCTTCCATGGAACGTTTCCAAAATTGAAACGCGCAAACTTGAGCTAATGTATAATCAATATAATAAAATGGTGACGTATAAATATGATTTTGTCGTTGCCAAAAGCCACCATTTTCTAAAAAGATATTGCCATCATAATCACGATGGGGCAAATACTTTTTCTCAATTGTCCGCCATGCTTGCTTTCTTTCAGCAGGTGTTGCTTCAGGATGCTGGTACACAAAATGCTGAAATTCATCCACAGCCACCCCATATGGTAAAAATACTAACGCAGAGCTTAAATGAGAGAATTTATATTTGTCCGTATCTTCTTGAAAGAATAATTCCATCCATGGCCAAGTTAAAAATTCCATACTCATCGAATGAATTTCACATGCCTCATACGTTGGCCAGTAGTACTCCGGAATTTCTAGTTCACGACTTCGATATACTTGAAACGCATGACCTGCTTCATGTGTTAGTACATCAATATCACCAGATGTTCCATTAAAATTAGAGAAAATAAATGGTGCTTTATAATCCTCAATAAAGGTACAATAGCCGCCACTCTCTTTCCCCTTTTTCGCAACTAAATCTAACAACTCCTGGTCAACCATAAATTCAAAAAATTCTTTTGTTTCTGGAGAAAGCTCGCTATACATGTTCTTTCCATTTTCCAGAATCCAATCAGCATCTCCTTTAGGCTTTGCATTTCCAGATTTAAATTCAAAGCTTTCATCATAAAATTTTAATGCTGGCACTTCAATTCGCTCCGCCTGTCGCTTTTTCAAGCTACTCACAAGCGGTACGACAACCTCTTCTATCTGCTTACGATACTTTGCCACCATATCTGCATTATAATCAGTACGCGCCATTCGATCATAACCAAGCTCCACGAAATTGTTATAGCCTAACTTGATTGCAATCTCATGTCGGACTTTAACAAGTTCATCAAAAATGCGATCAAGCTCTGTTTCATTTGATGCTAAAAAATCATAATACACCTGACTCGCTTTCTTTCTTAGCTCACGATTTGGATCCTCCATAAATGGCTGTAATTGAGCAAGCGTACGTTCTTCTCCTTCAAAATCGATTTTTGCTGAAGCAATTAAGCGAGAATATTCGCTGGTAAGCTTGTTTTCTGTTTGCAATAACGGAATAATTTCCGGGGAAAATGTTTTTAACTGTGTCTCTGCTAATTGAAATAATTGACTTCCCCATTTTTCTTCAAGCTCTGTTCGAAATGGCGACTTCACTAATTCTTGATAAAATAATGACGTCAGTTCTTCCATCTCAGGGGCAAATTCATCCATATAATCATTTTCATCCTTATAAAATTTGTCATTCGTATCAATCGAATGACGAATATACACAAGATTAATCATCGTACTGACAGAATTTCTTAGAGTATTAATCTCCTTAATTGCTTCCATTTGTTCTGCAATATCCTTTGCTGCTTTAAAACGATTCAGAGCAGCTAAAAATATCTCTTTCACTTTATCTATTTCTGGACGCTTATATTGATACTCTTTGAATGTCATCATAGCACTTCCCTTTTTCTTATATACTTCAAAACCAAGCAAAGGATAGATAAAGCTTAAACGATTCGCTTTTATCTATCCTTTGCTTTTTCCTTGATAATATGATTGAAATGTAAATCATTGTTGAGCTTGTAAGCCGATTTTCTTCAATAATTCAATCGCCGTTTCTTTTTCTTCAGATGTAAGCGCACTCATAATATTGTCTATTTTTTGTTCATGTTCAGGAAAAATACTTTCAATAAACGCTTTTCCTTTTTCCGTAATTTGTGCAAATGTTACACGACGATCATTTTTACAAGCCACACGTACTAAATATTCCTTTTGCTCAAGCTTGTCCACAACATAGGTAATACTACCACTTGCAAGGAGAATTTTCCCGCCGATTTGTTGCAATGGTTGATCACCCTTATGATAAAGTAATTCTAATACAGCAAACTCTGTCGGGTTTAGTCCTTGTTCTGCAATATGCTTATTCACCACATCATTTATCGAACGATTCGCTCTAGACAATACGATAAACAACTTTAAAGAACGCTCTATGCTATTTTTGTCCATAATTATCACCACTTTTCATTACTCAAAATTAAGATATCTCGAATTAAAATAATTATAAAGGATTACTCGTAATTTGTCAATTAACCCTTTCAAGAAGCGACTGGAAATTGTATACTTTCATTTATATTAGTAAAAAAGGTGAGTCACTTCATATAGTATTAAATCCTTACATATGTTAAAGGCTGCTTTATTATTCTACTATCCAACACATAGTATATTAAGCACAATCAGAAAGAAGGAGAGCGTTATGAGCCAACTATCAGCATCTATTCAGCAATCCAATAAACAAAGTCAAGGAATGACATTGCGCGTACTATTAATCATCGGTTTATGTCATTTACTAAATGATTCTCTTCAAGCCGTTGTACCAGCTATGTTTCCTATTCTTGAAAAATCAATGTCACTCAGCTTCACTCAGTTAGGGATGATTGCGTTTGCCTTAAATATTGTTTCCTCCCTTCTACAACCTGTTATTGGTTTTATGACCGATAAAAAGCCAATGCCTTATGTACTTCCCATCGGGTTAACAAGCACATTAATTGGGGTTACGTTACTTGCGCTCTCCCCTAATTATGTGACCATCTTACTTTCTGTCATGTTCATGGGACTCGGTTCTGCCGCTTTTCACCCAGAAGGGTCACGCGTTGCCTTTATGGCAGGTGGACAACGTCGAGGTCTTGCTCAATCCATTTATCAAGTTGGGGGAAATTCGGGACAAGCATTGGCACCGCTTATTACGGCAGTTATTCTCGTACCACTAGGACAAAGAGGAGCACTTTGGTTTGCACCAGTAGCCTTTATAGCCGTGATGCTACTGCTATATATAGCGAATTGGTATTCCCGTCAGTTAGAAACGTTTAAACCACAATCCAAAAAAGCAAAAACTCAAAATAAAGCATTAACAAAAAAAGTATCGATCGCGCTAAGCCTTATACTATTTCTTATTTTTGTTCGTTCTTGGTACATATCAGCCATGACCAATTTCTATACCTTTTATCTAATGGAGCACTATGATTTTCAGATTAAAACAGCACAGCTTTATCTATTTGCCTTTTTAGCGGCGGGAGCACTGGGAACATTCTTTGGGGGACCACTTGCTGATCGTTTTGGCCGCAAAAACGTCATTCTCTATTCTTTTGTCATAAGTACGCCATTAACAATTGTAATGCCATTCGTACCACCTATTTTCGCGTTCTTTCTATTACTACTAATTGGATTTATTATTATGACCAGCTTTTCTGTAACCGTTATTTTTGCTCAAGAATTATTTCCAGGTAAAGTCGGGACGATGGCTGGATTAACAGTTGGATTCGCCTTTGGAATGGGGGCAGTAGGTTCTGTTGCCTTAGGAGCTATTGCTGATAGCATCGGAATCATCATGATGATTAAACTCGTTAACATATTACCTATATTAGGAATATTAGCTCTTTATCTCCCTTCTGACAGCACATTAAAAAAATGGTTTGCGTAAGAAAAGCGGAAGACGCCCGTTCAGCTACGGATGGACTGGAGCGCTCCGTATGAGATAAAGGAAACACGAAGAGCGAGAGCGATTCGATGTTGACTTATCGAGTGGAGGAGCGGGAAGTCCAGTAGTCGCTGGGCGTCTGGAGCTAGACACAGAAAAGCGGAAAGCTAGACACAGAAAAATGGAATAGCACACTAAATAAACTAGGCTGACCTCGCTCAGCCTAGTTTATTTAAGGGCTAGTATATCACTAGCATAAAACTTATCGGTTTCTAGTCGCTTAATTTATAAATAAAATAAATGCATTATTATTTTGTATTACATTCTATATGATTCTTGAATAACATGAACTTCATTATCGCTCTCTTGTTTTTTCATTCTACCCTTTATTGCAAAATATTCATTCATCAATACATCTAATTCTTGACTAGAGCGTACGGTTTTCTCACTATTCATTCCATATATTTGTGCCAATTCTATCATTTCTAGTCTTTTATTTTGAATATCCGCATAAACTTCCAAGGCACTCCGCAACGTCATCCTGTTATTCACTTCCCTCCACATGTAAATCTTTTTCTAGTATTACAAAATAAGTATTATCTGTAAATAGATTCGCAAAATAAGACAAAACTTCCTATTTTATTCTCCAAATTTGGACATGAAAACGAAAATGATGTTTCTATTTGAGGAAAAATATTTCTTCTGTATAACGATTACCTATCATTTTTATATGTTCCCATTGAGAAATTTGCTTATTGCAACGATATAGGGATAGCGATATGATATTTTAGGGGAAAATAGACTATCCTATATGAAATCATTGATTCTATTCATATTTTACGGGAGGAAAAAATGGGACAGCGTGATGTTTACTTTGACAATGCAAAATTTATTCTAATTACTCTTGTCGTGCTAGGCCACTTCTTCACTACATTAGCTCATCATCATGAGATTATTGAAGCAATTTATAAGACGATTTATTCTTTTCATATGCCAGCTTTTATACTCTTATCAGGAGTATTTGCAAAAGGCTTTTATCAGAAAGGGTATTTGGTAAAACTAACAAAGCGAATCATTGTACCTTATCTCATTTTTCAAATCATCTATATCCTTTACTATTACTTTTTATATGATCATTCTACCTTTTCTCTTGACTTTCTAATGCCACAATGGTCGCTTTGGTTTTTATTAAGTCTATTTTGCTGGTATATTCTATTACTCGGCTATGCTAAATTAAAACCGTTCCTTGGTATTGGGCTTTCTATTATAATTGCTTTACTAGTAGGGTATCTAGACTCCATTGCTAATTATTTAAGCCTATCTCGAACATTGGTCTTTTTTCCATTTTTTTTAATTGGCTATCATCTAGGTAGAGAACGCTTAAAACAATTCATAAAACCTAGTCTACATATCGTATCCTTCGTTTTCATACTCATTGTGTTAGTTGGATTTTATCTAGATTCTGATTTTAGTTCTGAATGGCTGTATGGATCGAAACCATATGGAGAAATAGAAGCTGTGACAGCCCTTTCTATGTTCAAACGACTAAGTATCATTTGTTTAAGCTTCCTTATGATATGTAGCTTTTTATCTTTTGTTCCGCAAAAACAGTACTTTTTCACTAATTTTGGGAAACAAACACTCTATGTTTATTTATTACAAGGCTTCATTATTAAGTACTTTCGAGAAAGTGAATGGGAGAAATACTTTAATGGGACCTGGAGTTTTATCATACTTGCAGCTATTTCAATCATAGTTACCATTATCCTTTCAAGTAAAGTGGTAGCTGCCATTGCTCAACCACTTATTGAACTCAAAATTTCTCGCCTTAAACAATTATTCAAATCAAGAATGACAAAGGAGGCCATGCGTTAATACGCATTGGATTATTATGAAAACTATTTTAACAACATTAAATGCAAAGTATATCCATACTTCTCTATCGATCCGCTATTTGAAAGCCTATGCTGAACCAGACTTCCCTGTCCAATTAGCAGAATATACCATAAAAGATCCAATTATGAATATTGTCAGCGATTTATATGCAAAAAAGCCTGATATAATTGGATTTAGCTGTTACATTTGGAATATTGAAGAAACAATGAAAGTGATCGCCATGTTAAAAAAAGTAAACCCAAACCTATGCATTATACTCGGCGGACCCGAAGTAACCTATGATGTTAGCGAGTGGCTCGATACGATTCCAGGAGCAGATTTCATTGTTATCGGCGAAGGAGAAGTTACCTTTAAAAATTTACTAACAGAGCTTAGCAGTGAGCAAAACTTCAAAAAAATTGATGGTATTGCCTATCGAAAAGCTGGAAAGAAAATCATCCAGCCACAGCAAGGAAAGCTTGAATTAAAGACGATTCCCTCCCCTTATCGATTTGAAGAAGATCTTGCTGCTTTAGCAAAGCGTGTTGTCTATATTGAAACAAGCCGTGGTTGTCCATTTAACTGCCAATTTTGTCTATCCTCTATTGAGGTAGGTGTTCGTTATTTTGACCGTGAAAAAATAAAAGACGATATTCGCTATCTGATGGACAATGGTGCTAAAACGATTAAGTTTGTCGATCGGACCTTTAATATTAGCCGCAGCTATGCGATGGATATGTTCCAATTTCTCATTGATGAGCACCGACCAGGAACCGTGTTTCAGTTTGAAATTACCGCTGATATTATGCGTCCTGAAGTCATCCAATTTTTAAATGAGCAGGCACCAGCTGGTCTTTTCCGCTTTGAAATTGGTGTTCAATCCACAAATGATTATACAAATGAACTCGTTCATCGTAAACAAAATTTTGAAAAGTTAACTCGAACGGTCAATATGGTGAAGGAAGGTAAAAAAATTGATCAGCATCTTGACTTAATTGCTGGTCTGCCCGAGGAGGACTATCACTCTTTTCAAAAAACCTTCGATGACGTTTTTGCACTTCGACCTGAAGAATTACAACTTGGCTTTTTGAAAATGCTGCGGGGAACAGGGCTGCGCATACGGGCAAACGAACATGACTACATCTATAGCGATCATGCTCCTTATGAAATACTCGGCAACAATGTACTATCTTTTGACGATATTATCCGTATTAAACAAGTAGAGGATGTCCTTGAAAAATATTGGAATGACCATCGAATGGATATAACGATTGAATATCTGATTAAGCATGTATTTAGCTCACCATTTGACTTTTTCCAACAATTCGGCACATTTTGGGATGAAAATGGCTGGTCACGAATCGGTCATCAACTAGAAGACTTATTCCGCCGATTACAGCAGTTTTTAGCAACAAAAGAATCAATGGATGTAGATATTGCGATTGGGTTAATGAAATATGACTACCTATACAATCACAAATATAAACCAAGAAAACCATGGTGGGAGCATTCCAAAAAACAAGAACGCAGCATGCTATATAATGAAATCTTAGCTTATCCAGAACAACTTGGTTCAGCGTTCCTCTCACTACAGTTACCTGAAAAAGATTTACGTAAACATACATTAATAGAGGAACTTCCTTTTGATTTGCAAACGTATTTAAAAACTGGACAAATCGTTCGTCAACCATCTATCATGCTTGCTTATTTTGACCCTAACGGTAAAGGCTCCACTATTTTTTCAAAGGCCATGATTACAAACTAAGCTATATCAAATAGAGCTCTCCGCTTTTCTTGTTGTCTAGCTACAGGCACCCAGCGACTATTGGACTTCCCACTCCTCCTTACGATAAGTCAACATCGAATCGCTCTACCGCTCTTCGTGTTTCCTTTATCTCATACGGAGCGGTCCAGTCCATACGTCGCTGAACGGGTGCCTTTCGCTTTTCTATCACCCGATAATAATTCTTTCTTTTGGATAGTGAAAGGTGTCTGATTCGATTTTTTTTACCATGAAGAAGAGTAATGCCGTAATTCCGACTCTACCGATAAACATGAGAAGCATAATAACTGTTTTACCAAATTCACTTAATTGAGCTGTAATGCCTAAAGATAAGCCTACTGAACCAAACGCTGAACCAACTTCAAAAATAATCTGAATCAATGTAAAGTCTTCAGAAATCATTAAAACAAATACACTTAGCATACATATTAAAGATCCTAACAGCATGACAGCACTTGATTTTAACACGTCATCAGGGTGGATTTCTCGTTCAAATACCTTAATGGAACGTCTACCTCTAGCAAAGTTCCACACAAATAAAAACATGATTGCAACAGTAGTTGTGCGGATTCCACCACCTACTGAGCTAGGAGAAGCCCCAATAAACATGAGTAGACTCAAAAGTAATAACGTTGGCTCCGAAAAAGCTGTAACATCCATTGTTGTAAAGCCAGCACTTCTTGTCGTCGAAGACATAAACAGAGCATAAAACAGGGATTCATGCCAGCTCTTCCCTTGAAGAAATCCTTTCCATTCTAATAATAAAATAAGAAGTGTTCCTCCAACAATCAAACCTAGAAATGTAATAGACGTAAGTTTTGTAAACAAGGAAAATCGAAAGTGCTTCTTACTTTTTCTAGATGAAAAAAAGCCCCTTAATTCTATTAATACGGGAAAACCTATTGCTCCTAGAATTAATAAGATAATAACCACAATTTGTACAAAGTAATCCCTTTTATAGGGAATCATGGACATACCTGTGATGTCGAACCCTGCATTGGTCATTGCACTAATTGATAAAAAAAGACCATTTAAAAAGGCTTCCCCCCAATTTGATTCATACCTTAATAAATAGGTCCCAAGTAGTGAAGCACCAATCAATTCAATTACAATAAATATTTCAATAATTTGTTTAAGTAGTTTTACTAACCCTGACAATTGTGTCTGATTTTGGTCCATCATAATGAGTTGACGTTCTCTTAGACCAATTTTCTTACCAACTATCAGCCAAAAAAATGTTCCAAGCGTCATGATGCCTATGCCACCAAATTGAAGCACAAACATTAACATAAAATACCCTGGTACCGTAAACACTTCTGATATGTTCACAACAGACAATCCAGTCACACTAACAGCACTAACTGCCGTAAAAAGTGCATCGCTAAATGTCCACTTCACTTCTTGTTTAATAACAAATGGTAACGAGAGCAATACCGTTGATATACTGACCGCTAAAAAATAAAAACTGATAATTAACTGTGCGGGCGAAAGTTTCGCTACCACTTTTTTGAATTTCTTCATTCATTTCTCGTTCCTCTCATCCTGCAAATCCCAAACAAGTACTTCAACTAGTTTACTCGTTTTCAAATCATTTTCCAATCCCTCTTTACTATTCCATGTTTTCTACTATTAGGTTATTATTCCATTTAAAAAACAAAATAAAAAAAAGTAAAAAGTGATCTCCCTGTCTATACTATTATTACAGCGGAATACCCGCTGTAAACTTAATACATGAGGAGACTTACAACATGACAAACAGCAGCAGTAATAAACTACTCGTTCCTGGTATTGAACAGGCTTTAGAACAAATTAAATATGAAATTGCTTCAGAATTTGGAGTTCAGTTAGGATCAGATACATCATCTCGCGCAAACGGATCTGTTGGAGGAGAAATTACGAAACGACTAGTCCAACAAGCACAGGCTCAACTTAGTGGTAGATAAAACTAAATAATATGGCTAGAGCCCAGCAAATGCTGGGCTCGTCTATGGTTACTGGTCTATTCATTTCTTTCATTATCATCTTTTTTGTTCGAATTCCCTTTATTTTTGGAATGATCCTTGTTTCCTGAATTACTTTTGCCTTTGGTATCATCCTTATTTTCCCAACTGCTTTTATTCTTCGTTTCAGCCTTGTTTTCCCAATTATTTTTATTCTTCGTTTCAGCCTTATTTTCCCAATTATCTTTTATTCTTCGTTTCAGTCTTATTTTCCCAATTATTTTTATTCTTCGTTTCAGCCTTGTTTTCCCAATTATTTTTATTCTTCGTTTCAGCCTTGTTTTCCCAATTATTTTTATTCTTCGTTTCAGTCTTATTTTCCCAATTATTTTTATTCTTCGTTTCAGCCTTATTTTCCCAATTATTTTTATTCTTCGTTTCAGCCTTGTTTTCCCAATTATTTTTATTCTTCGTTTCAGCCTTGTTTTCCCAATTATTTTTATTCTTCGTTTCAGCCTTGTTTTCCCAATTTCTTTAGTCTTCGTTTCGCCTTGTTTTCCCAATTATCTTTTATTCTTCGTTTCAGTCTTGTTTTCCCTAATCTATTCTCTTATTCTTCGTTTCAGTCTTGTTTTCCCAATTATTTTTATTCTTCGTTTCAGTCTTGTTTTCTGAATCATTTTTTTTCTTCTTGCTAGCCTTATTTTTTGAGGTTCCTCGTTCATCTTCTTGTTTATTTTTAATAGGTGTAACAGTAGCCTTTTGATTATTAGTCTCATTGGGCATAACTTGTTTAGTGCTCTTTACCGTTTCCTGATTATCCTTTACCGAAGCTTTACCATTCTCTTTTTGTTCTTCATTTTTCTCATGGAGCTTTTCTTCTTTTCTTTTTTGTTCATGAAGCTTCTGCTCTACAAATTTTCCTGTAGAGATGCCCTGCTGTTTCGCTTTATCTCGATCGCTTTCCGTTGCCTGAATGAATTGAACTTCTCCATTTTCAATCGGAATTTGTTTTGAAATCGTTTTTACCTCTTGATTTAATTGCTGGCTAAGTTTCTTATCCTCATCAATCATCGTCTTAGAGAAAATAACTTTTCGATTAGAAGCATTCAAGTATCCTAATTCCTTTGTCTTCAAAACAATTTTTTTTGCAACATCTGAAATCTCTTCGTTTTTCCAATCATGAAGTTGAGCAACAACTTGCTTCCCATCCTGATTTAAACCATGCATCTCAATAACCTGTAATTCATCATCTAACCCTAACTCAATACTCGGATTAACATCGATGGTCATATATGCTGAAACATGATTCGAAAAACGTGGAACCGCTATTGAAAAAGCCAACATACAAGTTGCGAATACACTAATCACAGCAGCTTTTTTACCTGAAAAATATAAACATGATTTCAATAGGTTTCCTGCTGGTGTATAAGTAACTTCCTCACCAATTTGATACTTCCGATTGAGCCGTCTACTTTTTTCAAATTCACCATCCGGCGTTAACACCGTAATCGAAAATTTATTAACAGATAAAACGACACCTTTCTTCATCAATCCGTCACCCCTCTTATATACTGGGCAAGATGCAGAAATTCTCCATTTAACAAAACACAGATTGCAATAATATATTTACGGTTTCTTTCAATCGTTTTTCTACTTACCTGCACTTTTGATTCCAGTTGCTTAATCGGGAGCCTTTTCGTTGTGAAAAGAACGTCTTTTAATGCCTCATCATTCATCACGATTTTTGCAATAGAAATAGCCCCTTGTCGCGCATCTTCATGCTTAGGTGAAACAGCAGATAACTCCTGAAAGGATAATCCAAATTCACGCAAACAACTATTATAGCGAAGAATTTCTTCTCTTCTCTTCTCCATTTCTTGTTCTTTTTCAAATACACGCATTGAATTTAGCTGATCAAGAACGGATTGATCCTTACCTTCCTCATCAAATACAGAAGTAAAAACAGATTCTTTTTGCTTAGACTGACTTCTTAAAAAGTCAATGACACGACGCTTAATAATAATCTCAGCAAACGCAATTAAGGAATGTCCTTTATCTGAAGAGTATTTGTCAATTGCTTCATTAAAAGCAATCATCCCAATACTGAATTCATCATCTGATTCGTTTATGTATCGATTGCATACGGTTGAAGCCGTTTTAGCAATAAAGGGTTTATAGGAATGAATCAATTCATTTCGAAGATTTGAATCACCTTGTTGAATTTTTAAAATTTTTTCTTCCAATGAACGTTTCTTTTTCAATGTTGTAAATAATAAACCTAACATTTGCTCACCTCATCCCGATAGCCAACCTTATACGGTCAACATATTAATCTTAAGCTGAGGGAGACTAATTCACAGTTCCGAAAGACCTATTTTCTTTTTTTGAAACGTTTGTGTAATAATATGTAGGAATAAATACCCGTTATTTTTCTTTCATATTACGTCTTTATAACAATTCGAAATCAAAATGTATTTTATGTCGGTATGATTTCATCCATTTTTTACATTATATACGAAAAGGAGAAATCCGTATTGGACTTCTCCTTCTCTTTTCTATTCTATTTAGAAGTATTGCACATATTGATTTATACTTCTTGAACTTGTTTTTCTTCTTCTGTTCCTTTTTTACCTGATACGAAATAAGCAATAATGGCAATTCCAAGTAACACAACCCAGAAGATTGTTTTCCATAATGTTGACTCTGGAAAATGGTGATCTAGAACACCTACATTTGGATGAGCAAGAGTATGAACTGCTAACTTCACGCCTACCCAACCAACAATAAGGAAAGCTGCTGTTTCAAGAGATGGTCTTTGGTGAAGCAATTTAACGAACGCATTGGCCGCAAAACGCATAATGACTAATCCGATAATACCACCTAAGAACATAACAGTGAATTGACCACCGTCAATTCCACCAACTTCAAACCAACCTGTTTTCGGCAAAGTTACAGCTAAAGCAACTGCAGCAAGCATAGAATCAATGGCAAAAGCAATATCAGCAAGTTCTACTTTTAATACGGTCATCCAGAAACCAGATTGTTTTTTAGGCTTCCCAGCAACGTCCAGTGTTTGACCTTGTAAACTTTTTTCTTTATGTCTTTTGTAAAGATGATTAAAGGCAATAAACAGAAGGTAAAGAGCTCCAACAGCTTGAATTTGCCATACATTAACAAGATAAGAAATAATTAATAAACTAAAGAATCGGAACACAAACGCTCCAAGTAACCCATAAAATAACGCTTTTCTTTGTTGATCTTTAGGTAAATGTTTAACCATAACAGCCATAACAACGGCGTTATCCGCAGCGAGAATACCCTCGAGAGCAATTAATACGAGAAGTACCCACCCGTATTCCAATAATAGTGATGCATCCATGTGATTTTACCTCCAATAATTATTATGTCTTTTCCCTTTGTCCTCATTCAGCAAAATAAAAAGACCTCTGCCGTTGATAGGCAAAGGTCTTGCTAAACATGAATTCATGTCAACAAAGCCGATGAATGTCTCCATTCATGTAATGACGACTTTGTTTTAGGGCGAACCCTAACGCTACTCCCCTTTGATTAAAGGAAAACCATATTTAATATATTAGTAGTGTACCTGATTCCGTTCCAAAAAACAATCTTTTTTTTCGCAACTAAATAAACATAATCTATCCCTAATCAGTGAAAGATGTGAAATCAGGGGGGTAAGCACCCTAAGATCAATGATCTTTTTCACTTAGTCTACTTCATACCAAAAATATCGTTACTGATTTTCCTTTGAATGTGAAAGCTTCCACAACTTTCGATATAGCTTGGCAAAAGATAACCAATTTATTTGTTCCGCAAAGTATTGTTGAAAAAGCGAAAGAAAGTACGGATACTTCCCTTTATACGGATACCACTGAATTTCATTCTTTTTCTTACCCGAATCAAACATTACTGCTTTTTCATGACAAAATGTACGAAGACCATACTCACCATGATAACGGCCAATTCCACTTTGTTTCGTGCCCCCAAAAGGTAGATAATGATTCGCGACTGATACAAGTACATCATTAATATTCACTGCACCTGTCACTAATTGTGCGGCCACTCTGTTCGCCTTTTGTTCATCAGCCGTCCATACACTTGAATTCAATCCATACTGGCTATCGTTTGCAAGAGAAATGGCTTCTTCTTCTGTATCAAAAGGAATAATCGGCAGCAAAGGACCAAATGACTCCTCTTGGATGACCTTCATGGTATGACTAACCCCAGATAAGATAGTTGGTTCTAGGAAATAAGTACGATTATGTGTCCATTCTTCAGGAGACGTCCCTGTTTCAAGTTTAGCCCCCTTAAATAAGGCATCTCGAATATGCTCGGCCACTATTTCTAATTGTGCAGGATACGTCATCGAACCTATATCATCATTTACATGGGTCCCTTGCTTAAGCGAAGCAACTTTTTCCTTTAACATTGATATAAATGTCTCAAATATAGGACGCTCGACATAAAGTCGTTCCACACTCATACAAACTTGTCCACTATTCGTAAACGCTCCCCATACAGCAGCATTTACGGCTCGTTCTACATTTGCATCTTGAAAGACAATCATCGGGTCCTTTCCACCTAGCTCAAGTGTTGTAGGAATCAATTGTTTGGCAGCCACTTCAGCAATAACTTTGCCCGTTCTAACTGATCCTGTAAAAAAAATATAATCTGGTTTTTGTTCCGTTAATGCTGCCCCAAGTTTTTTACCACCATGGGCAAACTGGATGACCCCTTTAGGAAAACCGGATTCTTGAAACAAACTCTCCATCATTATTCCAACTAGCGGTGTCACTTCCGATGGCTTGACAATCACAGTATTCCCACCAATAATAGCAGAAACAATAGGAATAATAGTCAATTGAAAAGGATAATTCCAAGGTGAAATCACGAGTACCGTTCCTCTTGGCATATAGTCAATATATGATTTTTTTCCAATTAACAATAGACTTGTTTTTACCCTTTGACGCTTCAACACTTGAACAGCATGTCGTTCAATATGACGTAATGCATCGAGAGTTGGCATGATATCTGCAATAAGGGCCTCTGTTTTCACTTTTCCAGTATCTTTAGAAATAATGTCAACGATTTCATCCATCTTTTTTATGATTAGCAATCGAAATTGCTTAATATACTGAATTCGTTGCATAATTGAAAATGTTGACCAGGTTTCAAATACTTGATGAGATTGCTGATACAGTTCAGGAACCTTATCAAGTGGGGTTTCTTTTAATTGGCCAATTTCCTCCCCTGTAGCTGGAGAGAAGATTTTCCCGTTCTTTTGTATTTGAGTCATTACGTCATATCTCCAATCTTACGAAAAAAGTATGGAGCTATACTCACATCACTTTTATTATGTTTTTTGTACTTTGAACTAAATTAATTTTAAGGCATGAATGCTAAAAAATTATTCAATATTATTTTTTATCCATATCTTCAGCTATTTTAAATAAAAATTTTTACCATTATCCCCACTTTTCCGTTACTATAGAAGAAGACGACTTTCGTCCCTGATACATGTAAGAGGTGAATGCACAGGTGAACTCACAGATGAAAAGAATAATTAAAGCATACGATTACCCGATTTTTATCGCTGTTGTGCTACTCTGCTTATTTGGACTGGTAATGGTGTATAGTTCAAGCATGATTACGGCTGTAGCTCGTTACGGCTATGAGATGGATTATTTTTATGAACAGCAGAAAAAAGCAATGATTCTCTCTTTTATTGCCATGATTGGATTCATGATTCTACCTTATAAATTATATCAAATCAAAGGATTTCTCATGTTTATGATGTTTGGTATAACCGGAGCTTTACTATTTGTTGAAATTTTTGGTCATACAGCAGGTGGTGCCCAAAGTTGGATTAGATTCGGCTCTAGCTCCATTCAACCTGCAGAGTTCGCCAAGATTGTCATGATTATTTATCTTTCGGCGATCTACGGAAAAAGACAAGACCGAATTAACAATATTGATAAAGCCGTTATACCGCCTATTGGCTTTTTAGCTTTCATTTGTATATTAATTGCTACCCAGCCGGATTATGGAACTGCAGCTATCGTCTTTTTAATCTCTAGTTCCATTATTATCTCATCTGGTATGAGTTTTAAAAGCATTGGAAAGCTATTGGTTATTTTCTTAGTATTAGCCAGTATTATTGCCTTAGGATTTCTCGCTACTGGATCCAACATTTTATCTGGAGAGCAGTTATCGCGCTTTACAGGTTTTCTGCATCCCTTCGAAACAGAAGAAGGAAGTGGCTATCAGCTTGTGAACTCACTAATCGCTATTGGGCAAGGTGGGCTTACCGGGGTTGGGCTTGGAGACAGCGTTCAGAAATATGGATATCTTCCAGAATCTCATACCGATTTTATTATGGCGATTATCTCAGAGGAATTAGGTATTTTCGGGGTTGGTTTTGTTCTACTGACTCTTGGGTTTATTGTCCTTCGTGGATTTAAGCTTTCTGCAAAATGTAAAGATCCTTTTGGCAGTCTACTCCTCATTGGTATATCATCGATGATCGGTATTCAAGTGTTTATCAACGTCGGCGGGGTTACTGGTCTCATTCCGATTACAGGTATTACCTTGCCTTTTGTTAGTTACGGTGGTACCTCATTATTGTTACTTATGAGTTCAATGGGTATTTATCAAAATGTAGTCATGCGCATGAATTTACTTGAGGAAAAAGAAACAAGCAAGTGATTTTCCACTTGCTTGTTTTTTATACATACGGCTTTTCTTATTTTCGATCCATTGGATTATATAATGTAACATCTGAATTTTTCTCTTCGAACCAACGTAGTGCAAAATCATTTTCGAACAAGAACGCGTACTTCTCATAGCGGTCTTTGACAAGGATACTTCTAGAGTTATGCAGATTTTCATCTACTTTTTCCCCTTCGACCCAACGTGTAATTTTACTGCCGATTCGTTCCATTAACACTTCTACGTTATATTCATTACGCATACGGTGTTCAAATACTTCAAATTGAAGTTGTCCAACCGCTCCAAGTAAATATTCCTCCATACGTACTGTTTTAAAAAGCTGAATCGCTCCTTCTTGAACCAGCTGATTAATCCCTTTGTGAAAATGCTTTTGTTTCAGCACATTTTTAGCCATGACACGTACGAATAACTCTGGTGTAAATTGTGGCAGTTTCTCAAACTGATACATGTCTTTGCTTGTCGTAATCGTATCGCCAATTTGATAATTCCCTGTATCATATAGACCAATAATGTCACCACTTACCGCTTCATTGACCGTATTTCGATCATCCGCTAAAAATTGAGTAGAAGACGAGAGGTTAATTGGCTTGCCTGTACGACTCAAATTAACGGTCATTCCCCGCTCAAATTTTCCTGAACAAATACGTAAGAACGCAATTCGATCACGGTGCTTTGGATTCATATTTGCCTGAATTTTAAAGATAAAGCCTGAGAAATCCGAACTTTCCGGGTTCACTTCACCACTTGTTGTCATTCTCGCTTGTGGCTCTGGAGCAAACTTTAGATAGGCATCTAAAAAGGTTTGCACACCAAATGTCGTTAACGCACTTCCGAAAAATACTGGGCTTAATGTACCATCAGCAATTTTTTCTTCAGAAAATTGGTTGCCGGCCTCACTTAAAAGCATAATCTCTTCAAGTGTTTGTTCATAAAGAGATGATCCCTTGATAGCATGATCGATTTCAAGCTCTCCATCTTCGTTTAATGGAAGGAAACGGCTTTCTGGATCATCCGTTTTGAATTGTTCAATACGATGATTAAAACGATCATAAATTCCCACAAAGTCTTTGCCCATCCCTATTGGCCAATTCATCGGATACGTTTCAATTTCAAGTACTTCCTCTAACTCTGCCAATAATTCAAGTGGCTCCTTACCTTGTCGGTCCATTTTGTTAATAAAAGTAAAAATCGGAATTCCTCTCATTCGACAAACTTTAAAAAGCTTCATCGTCTGATCCTCGATCCCTTTCGCTGCATCGACAACCATCACTGCGCTGTCCACAGCTGTCAACGTTCGATACGTATCTTCACTAAAATCTTGGTGACCTGGTGTATCCAAAATGTTTACACGGAAACCCTCATAATCAAATTGCATAACGGAAGAAGTAACCGAAATTCCCCGCTGCTTTTCAATTTCCATCCAGTCACTCGTTGCATATTTTCCGGTTTTTCTCGCTTTAACAGTACCCGCGTCACGAATGGCACCACCAAATAAAAGTAACTTTTCTGTTAATGTTGTTTTCCCAGCATCCGGATGGGAAATAATCGCAAAGGTTCTTCGTGATTGAACCTCATCATGTAATGTTGGCATAATATTTTCCTCTCATCATTCATAAGATCATGTTTAAAAAAATATATCATATAGCTGTATAATTGGCTATATTCATCTATGTGTTCAACCTTACTATTCTACCATGATAAGAAAAAAGATGTACATCTAAAATGAGACTTTAATCGCTATTAATTAGTTGTTTTTTAAAAAAGTCTAGTTTATAATTAAAATAAGATTTTCCATTTTAGCAAAAAATTCACATATTATCAAACATCTTCTCTTTGATGATTTTTGCTAATGTGTGAATGCCTTTTCTTCTTAAAGTTAAGAAAAAAAGTGTCACCCATTAATCTTTGTTTAATGTTTAGGAGGATTTATTGAATGACAGTATCAGGTAAAGTAAAATGGTTTAACAGCGAAAAAGGTTTTGGATTTATCGAAGTTCCAGGTGAAAATGATGTATTCGTTCATTTCTCTGCTATTCAAGGCGAAGGTTTTAAAACTCTAGATGAAGGCCAAGAAGTTGAATTCGAAATCGAAGAAGGCAACCGCGGACCTCAAGCTAAAAACGTTGTAAAATTATAATTTAAGACTTACCATTATAAAAGAAAAGCTTCATACGCCCATTTAGTGACGTATGAAGCATCAAGAATGAATAAATTCTTATATCCCATCATTTAAAGAGGATGTTACTCAAACTGAGCAGCATCCTTCTTCTTTATTTATTCCCACAAATATAAAAAATTTTATTGGAAAAAGCTATTTTCTTCTTTTTATTTGACTATAATTTGTTATAGTAGAGAGGAGATTTTGAGGAAACCAATATCAAGCTTTCTACGCTTATCTTTTAAAATGAGGGATTCCTATGCTGGAATTATTAATCGAGTTTGATTACCAAACGATACGTCAAGCATTATTAGCTACTTATATTATGGCAATTATTTTTCCAATTGCTGCTTGTTACTTTTTTTATAAACAAGAAACCTTCCTAAACGATAAATATCAAGCTTCTTTTGAAGCCAAACAAGATTTACTGCCACTTCGTTTTAGTTGCTTCTTTGATTATCGTGGAGCACAAAGATTTTTTACAATCGTACGACGAAAAAGCGGACCACTTGATTCAGATGAACCAAGCCTCCTTCTTATTGTTTAAGTAAAAAAACAATTTGAGGAGGAAATAAAATTTATGTTTCATACGTATATCGTTAATCCCCTGACAGCTATGATTGATTTTAACGCTACCCTTTTTCATGGAAATTACGGCTTAGCCATTATTCTAATGACCCTAATTATTCGTCTCGTCATTATGCCGCTTACCGTTAAGCAGTATAAAACACAAAGCATCATGAAAGTAAAAATGGATGCATTAAAGCCTGAAATGACAGCTATTCAAGAAAAATTAAAGACGGTTACCGAACCAGATAAAAAAGCAGAATTACAAAGAGAATTGATGGGTCTTTATCAAAAGCATGGTGTCAATCCATTAAATATGGGCTGCTTGCCAATGCTAATTCAAATGCCTATTTTAATGGGATTTTATTATGCTATTAAAGATTCTCATGAAATTGCCACGCATAGTTTTCTTTGGTTTAATCTTGGGCAAGCTGATATAATCATGGCGATTATTGCTGGAGCTATCTATTATTTTCAAGCAAAAATTTCACTACAACAAATGCCTGCCGAGCAACAAAAACAAATGAAGATGATGACCATGCTCTCACCTATGATGATTCTCTTCATTTCGTTCTCTGCCCCTGCTGCTCTACCACTATATTGGTCAGTCGGTGGATTATTTTTAATCGGACAAACATTGTTGTTAAATCGAATCTATAAAAAACAACCTGCTACGCTTCCTATTGAGGCTCAACCAGTATTGAAAAAAAGCTAATCCAATTGGATTAGCTTTTTCTTCTTCATGTAGACACCTTTACTTGTGAACTTTCGGGAATTAATTGTGAACTTTCCATAATAATTCGGATTTTTCAAAGAATAAAACATCCTTTTTTCTGAATTATTCTTTTTTAGACTAAAATATCTCGCTACTTTTTAAGCAAGTTCAGACTGCAAATAATACGCAAGTAACGTCGCTGTATGTTTCAATGAAGAAATATGGGTCCGCTCAAAAGCATGGGAGGCATCAATTCCTGGACCAATTAATCCATGAACAATGTCCAATCCTGCCCGAATCGCTGCAGATGCATCTGAACCATAATGTGGATAAATATCGACGCGATAATCTACGTGATGAGCTTTCGCCAAAGACACAAGATGTTGGCGCAGCTTATAGTTATACGGACCTGACGAATCCTTGGCGCAAATGGACACACTATACTCATCTGTCGCCTGACCGTCTCCAATTGCCCCCATATCGACTGCCAAATATTCAACGGTTTCTGTCGGGATATTTGAATTACCCCCATAGCCAATTTCTTCATTATTAGAAATTAAAAAATGAGTTGTATGTGCTAATTGGATGTGCCCCGCTTGAATTTGATCAATTAGATGCAGCAAAATCCCAACACTTGCCTTATCATCTAAATGGCGCGATTTTAAGAAGCCACTCTCTGTTTCTTCCACCCTCGGTTCAAAGGAAACAAAATCACCCACGGAAATACCTAGTGCTTCCGTTTCTTCTTGTGTCTTCACCACTTCATCAATACGTACTTCGATATTTTCTTCATCGCGCTTCACATCGCCAGCATTTTTATACACATGGACAGATGTCTGATGAATTAAAATGGTACCCGTATATACCTTGCCATCCGCTGTATGTATGTTACAATACTCCCCTTCGACTGCATTCCAACGAAAGCCACCAATCATCGTTAGCTTTAAGCGGCCGCTTGGTTTAATTTCTTTTACCATTGCTCCAAGGGTATCCACATGTGCCGTTAGTAAGCGATGCCTGCTGTCATCTTTCCCTTTAATGGTAGCCAATAACGCTCCCTTATTCGTTAGTTGATACAATACTTTTTTATGTTCCATACACCCTGCTACATAGGCAATAGCTTGCTCCGTATAGCCTGATGGACTTGGAATCGACACTAACTCTTTTATATAAGAAACCATTTCTTTTTCGTTCACGACTGATTGCAAATGAAACTCCCCTTTCTTATCAACGATACTATTATAGCGTTTTTTAATACAAACAAAAAAACAGCCGACTCTATCAACGAATCAACTGTTTCGCTTACTCCTTATTTTACTGCCTCTTCCTTAGTCACAGACACTTTAGACCAATCCATACTTGTTCCAAAATCAAGATCTTTCACACGCTTATTTACCCCAAGCAGCGTATAGCGAAATAAAGTTGGGATGACTGGAGCTTCTTCATTCACCAGTTCCTGCCACTCTTTATAAGTATCAACACGATAGGCTTCATCAAAGGCTTGAGGAGAGGTTCCTTTTTTCAATAACATATCGTTTTGAGTATTCACCCAGCGCGAATAGTTAAACGTTGAAGTACTTGCCCAAATTCCTGATGGATCAGGATCTGACCCTGTTCCCCATGCCGCTAGATACATATCCATCTCCTTATCATCCATTTCTACTCGTTCATAAAAAGAATTAAACTCATGAAGCCTTCCTTCTAATAGCTCCACATGAAGTCCTACCGCTTTCCATTGCTGGATATAATAGAGAGTGAGCGGCTCGACTGCATCCCCTCCAGCCATCGATGCAAAATGAAGGACAAACTCATTTCCATTTGGATCTTCACGGAAGCCGTCCCCATTTCTATCAATATAGCCCGCTTGATCTAACAAAGCTTTAGCCTTTTGAGGATTATACGTATAGCCTGTAATACTTGCATCATGATATTTTTGAAAAACAGGTGGGATCACCGTATTCGCTCGAAAACGAAGTCCTTTATAAAGAGTCTCCCCTACTTCATCATTGTTAATGGCATATCCAATTGCTTGACGTACTCGTTTATCGGAGAGCTTAGTCCCTCCCATCACATTTACCTTTTTATCCGGATCAAAATGACCTAGTTTAAAACCAATATACGTATACCCTAAGTCGATTTTTCCTAATAACTCGATATTAGGTAATGCTTTTGCCGCCTCATATAAATCAGCACTAAGTTCTGCGATATCAATTTTTCCTGATTCTAATGCTTTCACGACTGTTGTAGAATTGACAACAGATAAAGTAATGCTATCTAACTGTGGGTTACCCTTCCAATAATCATGATATGCTTCGAATTCAACAGCTTCTCCTTGTACCACTCTCTTTACCTTGTATGGTCCAAAACCAATTGGATATTTGCGAATTTTATCAGAGGATTCCATTTTACTTAATGGAAGATTACCTAAGTATTTTTTATGGAGTGGATAGGTCCATAAACCGGTTAATATAGATGGATTTGCCTCCTTAAAGGTAATGGAAATTTTCTTTCCATCAGTTTTAATGCCCGAGATCCGCTTTGTTTTTCCTGCGTGATATTCTTCCATTCCTTCAATCATTTGAAATAGAGCGTCATAGCGAGCCCCTTTGTATTCAGGATGACCAATTGTTAAGTAGGCAAATTCTAAATCTTCTCCGGTCACAGGGTTCCCATCGTGCCACTTGACCTCATCACGAATCTTCAGCGTAACCGTTTTACGATCCTCAGACAGCTCATACGTTGCTGCTCCATCCCCATTAAGCACATAGTTTTCATCCGTTGAAAGAAGCGGTTCATCAAACACCTGCAAAATCGCAGCATCATACCCACTTTGGAAAAAGGCCCAGTTTAATAATCCTTCAAATGGGCTATCACTTACTAACCCATAATTCAGATGACCTCCTTCAATTGCTTTGGCTCTATTAGATGTTTTCGTTGGAAATGAAAAACCTTCATCATCTTTCATTACTTCTTTTTCATTCTCCACTATTTCCTTGGAACCTTCTACATGATTAAACGCAGCTAAGAAAAATACAGCACATACCATCATGCTCAAAGTCTTGAAGCCTATGCCTTTCATCAAAAAATCCCTCCTATGAGAAAGTATGGGCTTTTCCCACCCTTTCTACACAAGAGGGATGATACGAATTAAAACCGGCTTTGTGTGACATCTGTTGCTCGTTTTATGGCTTGGCCAACAAAATTTATACTCAACATCAGTACGAGAATCATAACCGATGCTGGCAACCACACCCACCATTTATTTTCTAACACATCAGGATTTCTTGCATAACCAATAAGCGTCCCTAAGCTAGGTGTGCTTTCTGGTAAGCCAAATCCTAAATACGTTAATGCAGACTCAAGCCCGATATTCCCTGCTAGATTAAGGATAAAGTTCACAATAATCAACGAGCTAATATTGGGCAGAATTCCACTCAACATAATCTTCCAATCAGGCGTGCCTAGCGTTTTTGAGGCCAAAACATAATCTAACTCCCGCTGTGCTAACACCTTGGACCGAATTAATCGAGCCTTGCCTGTCCAATAAAACAAAGTCATAACCAAAATAAAAGACCATACTGTAAACTTTGGAATAATCGTGACTAATACAATAATGAACATCGTCGTTGGCAGTGTCAGCACGAAATCAATGATACGCATAATCACCTGATCTGCTACGCCTCCGTAATAACCAGCTAATAGGCCCGTACTCAATCCAATGATGGCTGTCAATAACGTAATACAAAAGCTAATCGTAAACGAATTTCTCGTTCCAATCATTAATTGTCCAAAAATATCGCGACCACCATAATCAGTACCTAACCAATACTCGGTGGAAGGAGGCTGATGAATGGCTAAGAAATTCACCTTGGTAATTTCGTTTACATTCAAAACAAAAGCCGAACAGTATACAAAAAGTAAAATAGCTACGAGTATAAGGAAAGAGCCCATCGCCATTTGATCTTTTTTAAGCTGTTGCCAAATCAATTGAAAACCTGACGGAGTCACATTGATCTTCCCACTATGTTTTTCCCGATTAATCTTCACTTCCACCTCTTTCACCCACCTACTCTATCCGAATTCGCGGATCCACCACACTTAAGATGATGTCTGAAAGGAGAGTCCCGAGCAGTGTAGCAAAGCCTGTCATCATGACAAGGGCCGTTACAATACTAAAATCACGTGCATGAACAGAGCTCAAGAATAGTTGTCCAATCCCTGGATAACTAAAAATGGTTTCAATAATGACAGCACCACCTATTAATCCAGTAATCTCATAGCCTAAGAAAGCAGCAATCGGTAAAAAGGAGTTTCGTAGAATATGCTGTGAATAAATTTTTGCCTCTGGTACTCCTTTTGATTTCGCTGTTCGAACAAAATCCTTACGCTTATGATCGATTATTTCACTTCGTAAATATTGAATAATTGAAGTCGTTGAAATTAAGGCCATACTAAAGGCAGGTAAAATCATATGATTCAATTTACTAATAGCATAAGCAAGTGTGCCTTCCTCTACTTTTGGACTCACGCTCCCCCCTGTCGGAAACAGGTCTAGTCCAAACCCAAACACAAACAGCATTAGCATCGCAAAAATAAACATCGGTGTTGCAAATCCCAAATACGTATAACCTGTAATCGCTTTATCAATCCATGAATCACTATAACGACCACTGATTACGCCAAGGGGAATGGCTATAAGGTAAGTAAAAAGCAACGTCAATAAAGCAAGATTAACTGTGTTCCAAATACGATTTTCAATCACATCCGTAACGTTCACTTTAAAGGTATAAGAAATGCCCCAGTCTCCTTTTGCGATATTCTGTACCCAACGAATATATTGCTCATTCCAAGGGTCATTTAAGCCCATTTCTTCCCTTTGCTGCTCAATAACTTGCGGATTAGCTCTAGGATCAATTTGTCTTCCTGTTAAAGCATCTCCAGGCATCGCTTTCGCCATCATAAATACAAGCACACTTAAAATAAATAATTGTGGAATCATCATCAACAACCGTCTTACTATAAATTTCCACATTTACCTTCTCCTTTAAAATGTGTTTAAATATGCTGAGATATATGTTTTATACTTTTAACCAATATAATTTATTAAATCTCCATATTAATGGAAGACTGCTAAGGTAATGCAACTTTATGTGTTGAAGTAATGGACTTTAGATCATACGCGCGCCCACTTTCATCAAAAAAGGTAGCCTGTGATTGCTTATATTCAGCAGCTACTTTTTTTCTGAATGCCATTCTTTGTTCCCGTTGATTTATTTCCAAATCAGGAATCGCGGCAATTAATCGTTTCGTGTAAATATGCTGTGGATTCTCATAGATTTCTTGACTCGTTCCTTCCTCTACTAATCGTCCTCGATACATGACACCAATCCGATTACATATATGCCGAATGACACCAAGATCATGTCCGATAAATAAATACGTTAGCCCAAATTCTTTTTGTAAATCCCGAAGAAAATTTAACACCTGTGCTTGTACCGACACATCTAATGCTGACACAGGTTCATCAGCAATAATGAGCTTGGGTCTTAATGTTAACGTGCGAGCAATCCCAATTCGCTGGCGTTGCCCGCCTGAAAATTCATGAGGGTATTTATAAATGGAATCTGGACTCAAGCCTACTTTTTCTAAATATGCTTGAACGAGTTCTTTTTCTTGTTTAGGTGTAAGACGATGAAAGTTTCTAAGGGGCTCGGCAACAATATCCAACACTCGTTTCTTTGGGATTTAAAGACGAATATGGATCTTGAAAAATCATGCCTATTTCTTCACGAAATGGTTTCATTTCGCTGTTTGTCAAATTCGTTATATCTTTTCCTTGAAAGAAAATCCTTCCCGACGTTACCTTAGTTAATTTTACAATGGCTTTACCAATTGTTGATTTTCCACTCCCGGATTCCCCTACAAGTCCGTACGTTTCTCCTTGCTTTAATTCAAAGGAAACGCCATCAACTGCAAGAACGTGGTCCACTACATTTCGAAATAGACCACCGTAGATTGGAAAATGTACTTTTACATCATCTACTTTTAGTAAAGTCATCTTTTTTCACCCCTTCTTTTGGAAAATAAAAATGTTGATAGCACGTACATCGTACAAAGTGATCTTCACCTATTTTATGTAACGTAGGCTCTTGTTCATGTGCTTGTGTAGGAATCCACGGAATCCGATCTTGAAATCTGCAACCACTTCTCTTCATATTTACAATAGATGGTACCATCCCTTGAATCACATGTAATCGTTCCTGATTCCGAGCAATGGAAGGAATGGAGCGAAAGAGCGATCTCGTATAAGGATGGAATGGATTAGTAAAAACAGCCTTTACTGTTCCTGTTTCCACAATTTGACCAGCATACATCACGATAATTCGATCGGCAACATCAGCCACCACACTCAAATCATGCGTAATAAAGAGAATGGCCATGTTTGTTTTGACTTGAATATCTTTTAATAAATCTAATATTTGTGCTTGAATCGTAACATCTAATGCAGTTGTTGGTTCATCAGCTATGACAAGAGAAGGCGAACAAGCGATGGCAATAGAAATCATAATTCTTTGCCTCATTCCACCCGACAACTCATGTGGATACTGCTTGTATACACGTACTGGATTCGATATACCAACTTGTTCTAATAATTGCAATGTTCTAGCTATTTTTTGTTTTTCCGATAAATCAGTATGATAGTTTAAATTTTCCTCAATTTGTTTTCCAACCATCATTAACGGATTTAACGCCGTCAAAGGTTCCTGGAAAATCATCCCGATTTCTTTCCCGCGAATTTTATTTAACTTTGACTGGGTTAACTTTAATAGATTGATGTTTTGATAGGTGATGGTTCCTTCTAATCTTATTCGCTCTTTATCATGCAACCCCGCGATAGATAAAGCTAACGCACTTTTTCCACACCCTGATTCACCTACAATTGCAACAATTTCATTTTCATGAATGGCAAAAGAGACATTATCTACCGCAGCATAATATTGATCTTGAATGAAAAATGAAGTCGTTAGGTTCTCTACTTGTAGGATGGTCTTTCCCATTAGATTTCCCCCTAACTTTTTCAAAAAAATATTTTTCTAATAATTCCTAATAATACCATATGTATATGCTTATTTTAACTTTTTATCATTTTTTTGGAAATGAATTAACTGGAAGGATTAAATAGCCAATATGATATTAGTAAACATCGAAATTGGCTTATCTTAAGGGGGATTGGAAGTAAGACATCTACACTGTTAGAAGGTAGTATGAATCTGATTATATAAAAAAATCGAGTAGACTTCTGCTCGATTTTTTAAGGTTACATCGGTTCAACTCCAATGGTTTCGACAATATATTGAGTATCTTTTCTTCGTTTCTTGCGTGCTTCTGCACGTTCTATTGCAGATTCATGTAAAGTTTTTTCCATATCTGTTTGTGGAACTATACGCGGAACAGAAACAGGTTTTCCATTTTTATCGAGTGCAACAAAAGTTAAGAAAGAAATTGCACATAACTTACGAACGTTTGTTAATAAATCTTCTTCAACTACTTTTACTATAACTTCCATTGAAGTACGACCTGTATATGTTACAAAGCTTTCTAAACAAACAGCGTTTCCCTCATGAATCGGGTTTAAAAAATCAACTGAATCTGTCGAAGCTGTTACAACATACGACCTAGAATGGCGCATCGCAGAAATCGCTGCTACGTCATCGATGTACGCCATTAGTTTACCTCCAAACATTGTGCCAAAATGATTAGTATCTGGAGGGAAAACAATACTTGTTTTAACGACAAGAGACTCTCGACAATACTTTATTTCTTCCATAGCTCTTACTCTCCTTTTTCATAACTCTTACCTTCACTTTACTTAATTCTGCTAAGTATGGCAATCATACTATTTGTGATGAAGTGAGCATATATATGTAAAGACTTCTATTTTCTTTACCTTTTTTCCCATAATATCAAAAAAATCTTTACATACATATTGTCTATTTCTAAAAAAACGCTATAATTACAGTTCTGTAAAGCTAATTGTAAAAAATATTTTCTAAGGAGTTATAGCTATGAACAAGCACATTACTTTTCGTTTAGCAACAATAGATGATTTACCTACCATTGTTGAGATTTATAATTCAACGATTCCCTCCCGAATGGTTACTGCGGACACCGAACCCATTAGTGTTGAATCTCGTCTTAATTGGTTTAAAGAACATGTTCCCGAAACGCGACCACTGTTTATTATATTATTAAATGAACAGACAGCTGGATGGTTGAGTTTTCAGTCCTTCTACGGTCGCCCTGCCTATCAAGCTACTGCTGAAATTAGCATATATATCGACGAACGCTTTCGTGGCCATAAAATCGGACAAACTGCTATCCAAAAAGCGATAGACATATGCCCTTCATTAGGAATAAACACGTTGCTTGGGTTCATTTTCGCACACAATAAACCGAGCCTCGGTCTCTTTACTAAATTCGGATTTGAACAGTGGGCTCATTTGCCTAAAATCGCTGTGCTCGACGACATTGAACGAGATTTAGTCATTTTAGGAAAAAGGCTTGTACCCTAATTTATTAAATGAAATAGCTTTCGATACCATTTATTTCAATAAAACAGCATTTAAGAGGGAATCAAGTTCTTGACTGACTTGAACAACTAAATGACTTGTATAGCCATGGTCTAATGCTAATCGAATCAT
The DNA here is from genome assembly GCA_963790055.1 of uncultured Bacillaceae bacterium. Lineage (GTDB taxonomy): Bacteria > Bacillota > Bacilli > Bacillales > DSM-1321 > Peribacillus. The sequence goes on along the minus strand of CAWBND010000008.1, from coordinate 148,343 downwards.
TTCTTGTCGCTTTTCCTCAATAATCTTGTTTGTTAGTTCTTCACACTGTATCATCATGGTACACTTCCCACTTTTTCAATATATTTACATGATTATCATAATAGATAATTAGTCCCAAAACAATCAATAATTAGGGGTTTTTATGAACATTTTTTAAAAAAATAAGACCAAAATGACCAAAAGTCATACAATGCATTACCCATATAGAATATATTACCATAATTTTCAATTAAGGACTAATTTATTCTCACTACACCTATAATTTGATGATCAGTGAAGCTTGCACGGGTAAAGGCTTTGCGGGCAGTTCATCTTGATTCTTGCTTGGGGTCTTGAAGCAAGAATCTTCCTGCCTGCTACACTTAAAAGTATGTTATGATATAAAGAAATTACATATGTAAAGCACTAGGGGTGCCTGTATAAGGCTGAGACGGAACTTTGTTCTAAACCCTTTGAACCTGAACTGGGTTATGCCAGCGGAGGAAAGTGAAAGTACGAGTAAACATATCATCTACTAATCCTTTCCCCATTTCGTTTTGAATCGGGTTTTTTGTGCTTAATAAGGAGGAACTATAAATGAAAACAGCTTTGACAATTGCAGGATCGGATTCAGGAGGCGGCGCTGGAATTCAAGCCGATTTAAAAACCTTTTCTGCTCATCATGTTTTTGGCATGTCCGTTATTACCGCGGTAACTGCTCAAAATACGGTAGAAGTTCGCTCTATCCAATCGATTGATACGAACATTATTGCTGATCAAATCGCTGCTGTCTTTGAAGATATCTCGGTAGATGCGGTAAAAATTGGCATGCTTGGCTCAAGTGAAGTCATTGAAACAGTCGCCGAGCAATTAAGAAGATTTAAGCCAACCAATCTCGTTGTTGACCCTGTCATGATTGCTAAAAGTGGCGATCGTCTACTTTCTGAAAATGCCATAACTAGTTTAAAAACCAATCTTTTGCCACTGGCTACGCTTCTGACTCCAAATCTTCCAGAAGCAGAGGCGTTAACAGGACTAAATATTCAGACGAAACAAGATCTATACACAGTCTGTCAACAACTACATGAATTTGGTGCGAAAAACATCTTATTAAAAGGCGGTCACTCTCTTGGTAATCCGAATGATTTGTTTTATGACGGTGAACATTTTCATTGGTTAAAAGCAGAACGCATCCCAACCAAAAATACACATGGAACAGGCTGCACCCTATCTTCGGCCATCACAGCAAACCTTGCTAATGAATTATCACTAAAGGATTCAATACAAGCGGCCAAAACCTATATTACGGAAGCCATTCGTCATAGCTTTCCACTTGGTCATGGACACGGCCCTGTGCATCATTTCTATTCATTTTCAAAAGAAACAGCAGGAGGCACTATCGAATGAAACAATACATCTCTACTTTATTTTCACTTGTACCTAATAAAAAACCGCTTGTACATCATATTACCAATGAAGTAACCATTAATGATTGTGCGAATGCAACCCTTGCAATCGGTGCCTCACCTGTAATGGCCTCTAGCATACACGAAGCGGCCGAGATGGTCCAACTTGCCAATGCGCTAGTGCTGAACTTTGGAACGATTCGAGATGAAACTTTCCAAGCAATGCTGCTTGCTGGAGAAGCAGCTAATGCTCTTTCCATTCCTATTATTTTGGATCCAGTTGGCGTTGGTGCGACAACATTTCGTACCAACAAAGTATTTGAGCTACTAAAGAAAGTTCAAGTTCAGGTCATTCGTGGCAATGCTAGTGAAGTATATCGACTACTTGGTGGAGAGACAATCACTCGCGGGGTTGATTCTGGTGAAGTTTCGATTAGTCAAGCCCAACTAGCAAAAGAGGCTGCTCAGAAACTCCAATGTACGGTTATTGTTAGTGGTGCTCAGGATGCAGTAAGTGATGGAGTACGCACAGCTACCATTGATAATGGTGATATCTTGCTTACAAAAGTAACAGGTACAGGCTGTATGACTACTTCATTAATTGGCTCTTTCGCAGGCGTAACGAATGACTACTTCGCTGCCGGTATAGCGGGCATGTCTACGATGAGTATTGCTGGAGAAATTGCAGCAAAGCTTTTACAACCAAATGAAGGAACGAGTACGTATCGAACTCGAATTATTGATCAAATTTCTCTTATAAACGAAGATATATGGAATAGAGAGGTAAAGTTACATGCAGAACAAATTTCAATTTAATAAAAGTCTCTATTTAGTAACGGAGGAATCTGTCCCTCTTGACACATTGCTCACTATTATCCAACAAGCGGTAGATGGAGGTGTAGATGTCGTTCAATTACGAGAAAAAAGAAGCGACGGCAAGTTGTTTTACGATAAAGCACTCGCTGTAAAACAAATGCTCAGTGAAACAAATGTGCCGCTGATTATTAATGATCGAGTCGATGTCGCACTCGCTATCGGAGCGGATGGCGTTCATCTGGGACAAAGTGACCTGCCTTTACCAGCTGTTAAAAAAATCATTCCGGAAACGATGATTGTCGGGATTTCTGCTGCTACTCTTGAAGAAGCAATAGAGGCAGAAAGAAATGGAGCGGATTACATTGGCGTTGGGGCCCTGTTTTCAACATCATCCAAACAAGATGCCACTCTCCTTCCAGAAGGAATGCTCGAAAACATTTGCCGTCAAGTTTCCATTCCAGTCATTGCAATTGGCGGCCTTACTGCAGAACGACTAGAGACACTCTCAAACAGTGGAATTTCAGGAGCAGCTATCGTCTCTGCAATTATGGGGGCACCAAACCCTAGACTCGCCGCAATGGAATTGAAAAAGGTATTAATCTAAAAAATTAGAGTACCTACGAGAGAGTATCAAATTAAATAGTGCGATTTCATTCGTGAAATTGCACTATTTTTTATTTTCTTTTCCCTTATCCAGTCCAATCATTATGGGGAATGTATCGGTTTCAGAAAACAAACACATAATTTCATCGAAACTGAGAATGATAAATAAAGGCATATCATTACTTTTTAAAATAAGAAAGGGGTAAGTATCATGAATAAAAAATGGTTTCTCATGTTAACAGGTACACTTTTATCAGCTATGCTCGTCACAGGTTGTAACGCGAATGACAATGATGGAAATCCTCCACCAGAAAACAATGTGGATGACAATGTTAATGACGATAACAATAATAACGATGTTAATGATAACAACAATGTTGATAACGATAACGTACCAGGCGTTGATGAAAATGATAATATGTTAAAAGATGATGAAAAGGATAACGATCCAGATCCAGAAGACGTAGTTGAAGATCCGAAAGATATGACCGATCCAGATAATAAAGATGAATAATCCATAAGCCTAAAAAAGAAAAAGCAGTGTGATTTCTATGATGAAATCCACTGCTCTTTTTGTTGACTATTTATATGTTTTTCATTCTAATACCGTACTTTTTGTTTCCTTACCAAACGCAACGGCTATGACTCCAATTACAATAGCAATAGTGAAAATGCCAAAGATTAAACTAATGGGAGAACCTGCTGCTACTAAATACCCCACTAATAACGGTCCTAAAATCCCACCAATACGACCAGCTGCTGCTGCCATACCAGCTCCTGTCCCTCTAATCACTGTTGGATATTGTTCAGGTGTATAAGCATACAAGGCTCCCCATGCCCCTAAGTTAAAGAAGGAAAGCAGAATGCCTGATGTAATTAACAATGGTAAGTCTTGCAGCGACCCCAAAGAAATAAGCACTCGCGGCCGTACCAAGTAAATACGTAATTAATACAAATTTCCGTCCCATCTTTTCAATGAACCAAGCTGCCGTAAAATAGCCTGGAAGCTGTGCAAGCGTCATAATCAGCACATATTGGAAGCTTTTAATTAAGCTGAACCCTTTAATAACCATGACACTCGGTAACCATAAGAACATTCCGTAATAAGAAAACACAACACAGAACCAAAGAATCCAAAGGATTAACGTTTGCTTGGAATACTCTTTCGCCCAAACACTTTTCATATTGTGAAGCATAGATTTCTTTTCCGTTTGATTCAACTGCTCATACTGTGGTGAATCAGGCAAGCTAAAGCGTAAATACAATGCATAAAAAGCTGGCAATGCACTTATTAAAACCGCAATTCTCCAACCAAATTCTGGAATAATAAAGTAAGAAATAATCGCTGATAAAATCCAACCTACTGCCCAAAAGCTTTCTAGCAACACCACAACACGTCCACGCTTATGAGCCGGAACACTTTCAGAAACTAATGTAGAGGCAACTGGAAGCTCCCCACCTAGCCCCATTCCAATAACAAATCGGAAAAGTAAAAATAAGCTAATCGTACTGACTAATGCTGATAAGCCACTACCAATCGAAAACAACAAAAGCGTAACAATTAAAATGTTTTTACGCCCCACTTTATCAGCCATTGCTCCAAATAATAATGCTCCGACAGCCATTCCAATCGATTGTGTACTACCAATCCACCCTGCTTGGACATCCGTTAAATTAAAATTTTTGTCCATTTTTAGAGCTGCAATGACGAAAGATAGCATCCCAACATCGAGAGCATCAAACATCCATGCTGCACCTGCAATCCCCAACAGCTTTCGATCTGTAAGAGATTTTGTTTTCTGCATTCATAATACAGCCTCCTGAAAACCTTCTATAACCTACTTTATTTATTATTTCGCTTTTTATTTTAACTATAATATTTAATTTTCTCTATAGTATTTACAACTGTCATGACAAAGTATTTTATTTTTCTACTAAACACCTTCTCATTCACAAAATTTTCACAATTAATAGACACTTTATATTTGTGGAAAATAATACCATTTGTTAAGATGAACTAGTGGTCATTTTACATGATCATTTTTTTCCCACATCATGATTTGCACAATATCCATTTACTGATTATTAGGAGGGTATTTATGTCAAATCTTACTTTACAAGTTAGCTCAAAGTTACAAAAGTTTTTACAAGGTCCGAAAAAACTATTTATCAACGGACAATTCGTTGAAAGTGTTTCTAAGAAAACATTCACTACTCCTAATCCGGCGACTGGACAAACACTTGCTCAAGTGTATGAAGCCGATAAAGCAGACATTGACTTAGCGGTAAAGGCTGCCCGAAAAGCTTTCGATGAAGGTCCATGGTCGAAATTAAGTGCAGCTGAGCGTGGTCGTTTAATGTATAAACTGGCTGATTTAATGGAAGAAAACAAACTCGAGCTTGCTCAATTAGAAACATTAGATAATGGGAAACCCATTAACGAAACAACCAATGCAGATATTCCATTGGCGATTGAACATATGCGCTATTATGCAGGTTGGACAACTAAAATTGTTGGACAAACCATTCCTGTTAATGGCAATTATTTTAACTATACAAAACATGAAGCAGTTGGCGTTGTCGGTCAAATCATTCCATGGAACTTCCCACTCTTAATGGCGATGTGGAAAATGGGAGCAGCTCTTGCTACAGGATGTACAATCATTTTAAAACCTGCAGAGCAAACACCACTTTCAGCTCTTTACTTAGCTGAATTAGTAGCTGAAGCAGGCTTCCCTAACGGCGTTATCAATATTGTTCCTGGTTTCGGTGAAACAGCTGGTGCAGCCCTTGTTGACCACCCTGAAGTTGATAAAATTGCCTTCACTGGCTCAACAGCAGTTGGTAAACAAATTATGCGTTCCGCTTCTTATTCTTTAAAAAGAGTAACCCTTGAACTTGGTGGAAAATCACCTAATATTATTCTTCCAGATGCTGATTTCTCAAAAGCGATTCCAGGTGCGCTTAATGGTGTTATGTTCAACCAAGGTCAAGTATGTTGTGCAGGTTCTCGCGTATTCATTCAAAAGAAACATTATGATAACGTTGTAGCTGATATGGCGAGCCATGCGAAAAATATTAAACAAGGTGCTGGTCTTGACCCATCGACACAAATTGGACCACTTGTTTCTGAAGAACAGCAAAAACGTGTTCTTGGTTATATAGCCAAAGGAATTACAGAAGGTGCTGAAGTCCTTGTGGGTGGAACAACGCCAAGTGAAGATGGCTACTTCGTTTCACCAACTATTTTTGCTGACGTAAATGACAATATGACCATTGCTAAAGAAGAAATCTTTGGTCCTGTTATCGCAGCCCTTCCTTATGAAGACTTAGATGATGTGATTAAACGGGCGAATACAAGTGAATACGGACTTGCTGCAGGAGTATGGACACAAGATTTAACAAATGCTCATTATATTGCTAGTAAATTACGCGCAGGAACAGTTTGGATCAATTGTTATAATGCCTTTGATGCTGCTTCTCCATTCGGCGGCTACAAGCAATCTGGAATCGGACGTGAAATGGGCTCCTACGCTCTTAACAACTATACAGAAGTGAAAAGTGTTTGGGTAAATTTGAATAAATAAGCAAAAATATAACAATTTATGATTATACTAGTAGTATAAATACAAGTCATTTACAGTTTGATTTTCACACAAAAAAGGGCATAATCTTGATAATATGCCCTTTTTCTTATTTCAAAATACCTACTTGTACTCAATAAAATGTACCCACTTTCAGTTGTTAATGTTAGCAGTTAACTAGTCTTTTTTGTTATGATAATCATGCAAACAATAAAAGGAGGAATTTACATATGTATGAAGTAGCAGTTATTGGTGCAGGACCTGCTGGAGGAAGTGCAGCTATATTTACAGCAAAGGCCGGTAAAAAAACAGTCATTCTTGATAGCAATCAAAGCGCGACAAAAAGAGCATGGATGGAAAATCATTACGGTATAGCTGAAATATCTGGTCCTGATTTAATCGAAACAGGGATTGCCCAAGCAAAAAAATTCGGAGCAGAACTTATTGAAACAAAAGTAGCTGGCCTTACCAAAACAGCGGAAGGCTTCAAAATTGCAACAGAAAATGGCGAAGTGGAAGCAAAGCATATCATTATCGCTACAGGCTTCCTTACTGACTTAGCAGAAGCTGCTGGCCTTCAAACAAAAGAAGGTACAGAACCACGCGTAAAAACAATTTTTGATGTTAATGCTGCTGGTAAAACAAATGTTGATGGAATTTGGGCTGCTGGTACATGTGCAGGCGTTAGTGTGCATACAATTATCACTGCAGGTGATGGTGCTAAAGTAGCTATTAACGTAATCAGTGAATTAAATGGTGAACGCTATGTTGACCACGATGTACTAAAAAAATAAGATACACCATTTTCACGAAGGAGCTTGAACATTCAAGTTCCTTCTATTTCTAAAAATTCCCTTTATAAAAACACACTTAGATTTTCTTGTTTTCTGCTTTTAACAGATTTTCCTGAAAGAAGTCCCCTTCCTCAAAGAGCGATAGCGAGTAGGGAGGGGATGAATTTCAGGATAGGCATTCGCCTACAGGTTTTGAACAAATTGCCAATTGTTATTTCGGCATAAACGTTCTAGTACATTCAAATTAACTTGTTTATACGATTTATTCGGTAAGGTGATATATGTTCCGTCGATTGTTTTGACGTAAACTCCACTTGTTCCTGTGAACCCTGTAATAAAGCCAATCTTTCCAAACACTCGTACTTTATCATTCAATGAAAATCCTTTGAGTTGCTTCGTGTTCTTCTCATTTCGCTTACTTGTAACATTTTTCGTTTTACGTCCTTTTCGTGCCGTCGCCTCATGTAAAGAACGCTTCTTCTTACGGAACTGGACAATCTTGAAAAGTCCATCAGAATCCTTCCTGATGACCTCTATACCGCTAATCGTAATGGCATCATTGTAGTGTGTTTTCTCTAACCCTAACTCTTTTCGTTTAGGAGTAGTCGCACTCCCATACGTGATATGAGCCTGTGGATACTTGGTAAACACTCGCCTACGAATGATATTCATGAAAGGCGGTTCCTTAAACTGCCGAGTTTTTTTCTTTTCCTGCATCCACTTCCATAAAATCGTCCTTCTTGATGATTTTCATACGTATGACAATCTATACAAACGGTAAGTAAGTTGCTTGCTCGGTCTGTTCCTCCATGCGAACGATAGATGATATGCTGGGTGTTCAACATTTTGTTCGTTTTCTTACAAACTTCGCATGTGTCGTGATCTCTTGCGATGACAACATACCGTATTTCATGGTAGCCAAATGCTTCCCCTTCTTGATATTGCTTGCCATGTATGTCAGGGTTCATCATTTTTTGAACATCAAATTTTCCCACTTCGATATGAAGTGTTGGACTTGGAAGCAATCCGCAAAAGCGTATCGATCCAGCGAAAGGTATTGTCGAGGCGACTTTGAATACTAGGTGGGAGCCAGCCTTCTTTTTTAGAAGAAGTTCGATTTAAAAACCGAGCTTGGCGATACCGCGTCTTACGGTTTCTACGACTTCTCCGATAGATTTTACGGGTTTCTAGGTTGCCTTTTATATCTTGGCGTAGTTCCATTTCCCCTTTGGCGGACTGTATCTTGTGACAATGTATATTCCGATAAATAGCAAACACCGCTGAGATATGAGCCATAAACACCATACTTTGACCTAATACTGTCCCCTGTTCCAATCCATCGATAAAGTTGAATAAATGCGCAATAAACAGGAGTAAACCAGTTAATATAGCTGCGACTCCTCCCTCATAATGAAACTTGCCAGTAAAATTCATGTTATCCCTCCATTCAGTAGGATTCTTTTCAATACAAGAAAATAATACCAATTATTCGTATTCTCCATATTAATTCTCTGTAAAATTAAAAAGACATTTTAATTTTATTTTTTCTTTGTTTCCCCCTTTAGATTTTCTTTTTCACTCATCTATCGGTACAATAATTATATAGAAAATGGTAAAGGAGAGAATGTTTATGACTGATTTTCAAACGAATTTAGAAAAATATGCAGAACTTGCGATTAAAGTGGGGGTTAATATTCAACCTGAGCAAACACTTGTTGTCAATACAACATTGGAAGGTGCAGAGCTTGTACGCATCATTGTCAAAAAAGCGTATGAAGCAGGCGCACGTAATGTGATTGTGAACTGGAACGACGATACCGTAAATCGGACAAAATATGAACTAGCTCCTGACGAAGTATTTAACGAATATCCCGAGTGGCGTGCAAAAGAAACGATTGAATTAGCAGAACACGGCGCAGCCTTTTTATCTGTCATTTCTTCTAGTCCTGATCTTTTAAAAGGCATCGATCCAAAGCGAATTGCTAATTTCCAAAAAGCTTCTGGTACAGCATTAAAGCCTTGGCGTCAAATGATGCAATCAGATAAAGTAAGCTGGTCAATCGTCGCTGTCCCATCTCAAGCTTGGGCTGATAAGGTGTTCCCTGAAGAACCAGCAGAAAACCGCGTACATAAGCTTTGGGAAACCATTTTTAAAACGGTTCGCGTCGATACCGAAAATCCTGTAGATGCATGGAAGCAGCATGACGAAACCCTTCATGAAAAAGTAGACTATTTAAACGAAAAACGCTATAAAAAACTGCACTATACGGCTCCAGGAACCGATTTAACCATCGAACTTCCTGAAAAACATCTATGGTGTGGTGCTGGTAGTATTAATGTAAAAGGTCATCCTTTTATGGCCAATATGCCAACTGAAGAAGTATTTAGCGTTCCATTAAAAACCGGCGTAAACGGCACAGTAGCTAGCACTAAACCATTAAGCTACGGTGGAAATATCATTGATAACTTCTCGATTACCTTTAAAGATGGACGAATTGTCGAAGTAAAGGCAGAGCAAGGCGAAGAAATTTTAAAACAATTAGTCGAAACCGATGAAGGCTCTCATTATCTGGGAGAAGTAGCACTCGTTCCATACAACTCCCCTATTTCTCAATCAAATGTGCTATTCTACAATACATTATTTGATGAAAATGCATCCAATCACTTAGCCATCGGCAGTGCCTATGCCTTTTGTCTAGAAGGCGGCAAAGAAATGAGTCCTGAAGAACTCGCCGCAAACGGACTAAACGAAAGCTTAACACACGTTGACTTTATGATTGGCTCTGACAAAATGGACATTGACGGGATTAAAGCCGACGGAACAAGCGAACCGTCTTCCGTAATGGGGATTGGGCGTTCTAATTAAAACCCTGATATATAAGCTTTTATAACGTCTAAAGTATATATTGGTCACGGAAATGGTCACATTTCTTTAGCTTCAAACAATTTATCTAATTCATCAGCCACGTGTTTCTGCATACTAGGAAGCACGTGGCTATATTTGTCCAACGTAATTTTTATTTATACATATAAAAAAGAGGCAATACTCATACAAGTATTACCTCAAAAAACAACCTAACTCACTTTTACCGTTTTACTCTTACTTTTATTGCCTGATTTGTCTTGAGCGTATACCTTTACTGTTGAACCCGTCTTTTGTAGATTAATTTTCACTTTATAGTTTCCACCACGATCTACTATTCCTTGCCCAATCTTCTTATTTCCATTGTAAATATAAATAGTTGCTGCCGTTTCACCTTTACCACTTACCGTTACAGTTTTACTAGTTATTTTATTAACAGTCGGGACAACAGGTGGAGTTCTATCGATTACCTTCACGATAGGACTCTTACTCTTATTTCCTGCCAAATCAACCGCAAACACAACAATGCGTGTACCTGCTTTTTGCTTTTTAATTTTCATTGAATATCTACCATGTTTTGCAGTGGCTTGACCAATTTTTTTGCTCCCTACCATTGCATAAACCTTTGAATCTGATTCAACTTTGCCACTAATAACAGTAGCATGATCAGATACAGCATTGACAGTTGGAGTGCTTGGTGCAAAAGACTTTATTACACGATAAAGAACACTATGTTTTTTATCCAATGTTGACAAAAATTCATCTTCTGAAGCATCTTCACTCAAGAATTTCGTTCTGTTAATTTTTTGTACTGTTACCTTTTTGTTGATTTTCCAAACTTCCTGGTTAATCTTCAAAGTGATTCCATCCAAGCCGCCACTCTCTTCTGGAAGCTTTTTCAATCCAATCTCCGTGTAAGATTTTCTTTCGTTAAAGTGTTTATCTACCAAAATATCAGTTTTAAGGAAGTTTCTTTTATCCAGCATTCCTGATTTTTTCATCTCAGGTAACATCTGATTAAACTCAACCCTAAATTCTTTTATGACTTGCTTAAGCTCAGCTGCAGAAACAACCGTCTCATCACCTGACATGTTAGTCACTTCATTAATAGTCTTAGCCAATTGTGTGAGCGCCTTTTGATCGTTTGACAGATTATCAAGGAATTTTAACAATAGACTAGGCACTTCATTGGCATATACTTCGGCATGAATCTTGTGACCTGTTATCTTCTCGCCATGTACTTTATAATGTACGTTCGTTTGGACTTTAATATGTTTTGGATTTGGCAGATCCTTCACTACAGAAGGAAGCAATTTGGATTGAATATCTTGAACAAATTTTTGAGAATATCCCCCATCCTGCTGAACAGGGATGCGGATTGCTTTAGAAGCTTGATCCACTAATAATACCATCTGCTTTTTATCAGAATATAACTGGAACGGAATTTTACCTTGTTTCAGTTTGACAAATCCACCCATCGAGAACGTATCCGCATTTTGCATTTTGGTTTGAACTTGAAATTCCATATCATTCAAAAGATTTAATACTTTTAAATATTCTTTATCCTTCACATTTGATTTCTTATACGAAAGATGAAGTTTAACAACTGCATAACTCTGGGATGACTTCATCTTGGCATTATTCAAAATCATTTGATTTAAATTAACACCTTTTACCGAATCACATGCGGTCATTAAAAAGACAGAAGCAACAATGACTAGAAACAGTTTTTTAAACATCGAATTCTCCTTTTTCTTTAGAAATATACACTTTACTTCTGCAAAATCATGATGGAATTTTTTTATCATTCTACAAAAATATTACAATTCAAATATAATAATATCACATTTCCCATTTATTATGAAAGCGTAAAAAAATGAAAAAAAAGTGAATTAACAAGCTCATACATTCTTTTATAAAAAAGTTGGATCATACTTCGAATGGATGTATGCCTAACTCATTCATAAATCACTTTTACATTCACATTCTCTAAATAAAAAACGCATGGCGAAGAACCAAAATAAGCACTCTTCACCATGCATTTTTTATAATGATAATCTACTATTCACGTGGTCTATTCATATTTGATTAATATCCTGCATATTTCAAACTATCAATAATAGCTGATTTTTGTTTGGCATTTAATGTATATGAAAGAGATCCGTAATAACCTTCGAACTTGATTTTTACTGTTTGTTTAGATGTTACATTCTTTTTCAGGAAATTTATTAAAGATGTATTAGGTTTGAAATAGTAATTCTCACTGTCTGAGTAAAAGCTCAAGTTAGAAGAGTTTACCGTATGTGAGATTGTTTTGTTTCCAGCCGTAATCGTAATTTTTTTCATATAAATAAGTGGAACTCGGTTTAATGTTTGCTTCAATCATAAAAGTAGATTTCTTTACGCTATCATAGAAATAAGGGCTAAACGTAAGCTTGTAAATCGTACTCCCATTTTTATTATATACACCTTTATGGACAATGAATTTATTTCCATTGCTGCTTGTATAATTATAGAAATTGGAGGATAGCATTTTTTTAACAGTAACAACTCGTTTTACTGTTGCTTTATTCCCAACCTGGTCCGTAACAGTATACGTCAATGTATACTTTCCTTCCTTCTTAGTATTTACAGTTCCCGTCACTTTAATTTTGCTGGTTAGATTGCCGTCACCAGCATCTTGTGCTGTTACACCGGATTTTGAATTAAATGTTTCCCCAAGTGGTGCCGTTATATTACTTGCTCCTTTAATAACCGGAGGCTTGGTATCAATTACCTTGACTGGAATTGTAGCTTCAAATCCTAAATATGTAACCTTTAAATCCACACTACCTATTTTTTTCGCAACCAGTTGTCCCGTTTTCGAATCAAGATAGGCAATGTTCACAGCATTCGTTGCCCAATTAACGCCACTTGTTATGTCCTTTGTCGTCCCATCGGCTAACGTAACTTGAAGCTTTAACGTATTTTTCGTCCCCAATTGAACGGTTTGATAATTTGTTGGAATCGCTATATCTGTTACACGTTTTTTAATATTTTTGCCGTCATATACAGAGCCATTCACAATAATATACTTCCCACCTGAGCTAATCCTTACTGCATTCACATAGTCTACGTTATCTAAATTCGTATAAATTCGTTGCCCTGTTTGAAAATCAAACATTCTTACAGAAGAAGAATAATCTATCCATGCTTTTGCAATCAGATATTTCCCAGTTGAATCAATATCAATTGTAGAAAACGTTTCATTTTTAGAGAGCGCAAATTGGGTCGAAGTTAGGCTTATCTTTTCAAATCCTTTCTCCACATCATAAATGGCTAATTGATTACTTTCCCCACCTAGAACTAACTTTTTCCCATCCGCTGTAAATTCCATCGTTTTTACATTCATGTCTGCTTGAATCGTGTCGATATATGTTCCCTTTGTATCAATAATGGTAACCTCATTTACCGCTCCACTTAATGCAATATATTGGGAGGATACAGCTAACTTCGATCCTTGCTTAATATTTCGATAAAAAGTTCCCTGTTGCTGATCTACATCAAAGCCCAACAATTTCGTTGAGTAATTACTTGTCATCACTAAAGTATTCGTATTTGGAATAAAAGCTACATTTCCGAAATATTCAAAGCGTTCACCATTATATGAAATAGTACTCTCTTTAAATATGCTTTCACCAAAACTATTAAATACCGTTAAATAATTGGATCCTGAGTATACAAAATACGTATTAGTATCATTGGCCGTGAACGTATATGTAGAATGTTCTGTGTCAAACGTTCGAATTACGGTTCCATCTGATACATTAATAATATTTAACTTTCTATACTCTGACGCTAATATACTTTCCTCAGATTGTGGGTCTTTTAGGAAAAAGTATCCATAGCTAGTATCATAATCAAATTGTGAAATACCTGGAAATTGTACTTCGCCTTCTGCATGTGCTGCAGTTGTCCCTCCAACGACAACAAATATTGCAAGCAACATTTGTAATAGAATTTTTTTCATCTCACAATACCCTCCTATTCTCATAGTCCTATTTTACCATAGTATCACAAGAAAAATATGCCGATTTTTTCGAGTACTTCATGAAAAAAGCTCGAACCCTATTGGGATCCGAGCTTCTTTACTTTATTGTACTGTTGCTTCTAGTAGAGAAGATTCATTTTTCTTTTTGAACACCTCTACCCGTTTAATATGGTGATCTTCCATATCGATTACTTTAAATTCATAATTGTTAAATGAAACAGACTTCCCTTGTTGAATATCAAAGTTTTGCGTCAAAATCCAACCACCAATTGTATCCATATCTTCTTCTTCAATATCTGTTCCTAACACGTCATTGACTTCATCAATTAAGACTTTAGAATCCAAAATATAGTGATTTTCTTTTACTTTCTGAACAGATGCTACTTCGTCTGCGTCAAATTCATCTCGAATTTCTCCGACGATTTCCTCTAGAATATCTTCTACGGTCACAAGACCAGCTGTTCCCCCATATTCATCCGTTAAAATCGCCATATGAATACGATCTTTCTGCATACGCAGCAATAAATTGTGAAGAGGCACTGATTCGAGTACTTGCAGAACGGGTTTTACATACGATTCAATCGTTCTTTCCCCCATGCCCTCTTCTTTGACAAAATCAGTTAAGATTTCTTTAATATTCACTAAACCAATAATCTGGTCTTTATCGTCCTCTAATGCGACAGGATAACGAGTATATTTCTCCTCTTTAACAATCTTTATAAAGCTTTCAATTGTAGCATCCTTTGAAACACTAACGATTTCCTTTCGTGGTACCATAATCTCTCTAGCAACACGATCATTAAATTGAAAGATGTTGTTTACATAGTTAAATTCAGATTGATTGATTTCACCACTTTCATAGCTCTCGGATAAAATCAAACGTAATTCTTCTTCACTATGAGCACCTTCATGTTCTGAAACAGCTTTTAAGCCAAATAACTTTGTGATAGCACGCGCTGAACTATTAAGAGCCCAAATGAAAGGGTACAATACCCGATAAAACAGAATAATGGGACGAGCAAATAGTAAAGTGACTCTCTCAGCCTTCTGAATAGCAACAGTCTTTGGAGCTAATTCTCCTACTACAACATGGATAAACGTCACGACGGAAAACGCGATAATAAACGAAAGAATATGAGATACTGATGCTCCCAAATGAAACTTCTCAAATAAAGGTTCTAATAAACGAGCGACGGTAGGCTCTCCTATCCACCCTAGTCCTAACGCAGTAACCGTAATCCCTAATTGACAGGCCGACAAATATTCATCTAAGTTTGATACTACTTTTTTCGCAGCTATAGCCTGTTTATTACCCTCTGCAATTAATTGATCAATACGTGTACTTCTTACTCGAATCACAGCAAATTCTGTTGCAACGAAAAAAGCCGTTAATCCAATTAAAATTGCAAATATGACTAAGTTTAAAAATTCCAATTAATTTCCTTATACCGTAAAGACGGCTAAGGAAACACCTCCTATAAAAATAAAGTTTGATTTATTCATTTGCTTATTAAAAGACATTTTTATTTATTCGATAGATTTCCCAACCTTTTTTTAGTTTTGAATAGTCGTTTCCTTCCTACCTTGATGTATTGTAACCGTAAAAACAAAAAACCCTTACCAGTAGACGGTAAAGGTTTAAAATACAAATAAAGACCCTTACCAATAGGCAAAGGTCTGGCTAACAACGTTAGGTTGCCAATAAAGCCGGGAATGGTAAATTCCGAAATGACGACTTTATTGTAAAAGCTACTCCCCTTTAGGAGAACTATTCAACTATTAACTTTTATTATATATAAAGTCTATAAAAATGTCAAAAAATCTTCTAATCTGTTAATAAGTTTTCTAGATAATATTTCGTAATCGCCAAGTATTCTCTTACATAGGACTTCACTACAGCTAATCCAGGTGTTTTCGCAGGAAGACCAGTTACGTCTAATCCTTCTTGTTTCGCTATTAAACTCGCTCGATATAAGTGATAATCATTGGTCACAAGCAATCCAGTTTTTAAATGACTAGGAATGAGTTTTTTTGAAAAGATAATATTCTCATACGTACTCGTAGACTCATCTTCTATCATGATTCGCATCTCATCAATTCCTTGCGCAATAAGCCCTCGTCGCATCACTTCCGCTTCGGATATGTCTTCATCCGCTCCCTGCCCTCCAGAAACAATGGCAATCGTTTCTTCATGATTTGCTAGAAAACGAGCTGCTGCATCAATTCGATATTGCAAGGATAAAGACGGAGTCTCCCCATTCACTTTCGCTCCAAGTATCATGATATAATCGACCTGCTTTGGAATCTCTTGATGACTACTTTGGTACATTTTCATATGGATATACGCTATATAAATCATTCCGATGATTATGATACTACCTAAAATGACGCTAATCTTTCTGTTCATTCCCCTCACACTTTCTGCTTTTTCTCTCTATTATATAAAAACTTTTCTTTGAGCATATGAATAATTCTGACTTTAAATCAAAACTTATACTCAATAAAAAGCCTGTAGAAAGTAACTACAACTCCCTACAGGTCTTTTATCATTTACTTATATAATTTTCCTTCATCATCTCATCATAAATCAATTTTCCGATTTTACTAATAATTTGACGGCTATCTTCTTGGGAAGCAAAGTCTTCCGTTAACACAGCTGCATAAACCGTTTGTGTTTCAGAACGAATAATGGCAACATCATGGGCCACTCCGCGAATATTTCCTGTTTTATTTCCTACCCTTACGCCTTTTCCCATCTGGCTTGGTAGTTTATCTGTAATCTGTTGCTGTTCAAGGACAAACAAAATCTTTTCCCGGCTTGCTTTGGTTAAGAAATCACCAGTATGTATTGCTTTTAAACAGACTATCATATCAGCTGCTGAAGTCGTATTGTCACGACCATCCTTTAATGCTTTAAAATCAAACATTCTTCTTTGTAAAATTGTATTCTGTAAACCTAGGTCTTTAATACACTCATTAATGTCATCAAAACCTAGTAGATTCATCATCATATTCGTAGCTGTGTTATCCGAAATCGTAATCATAATGGTTAACAAATCTTCGACCGTTAACATCACTTTATCTGATAAAGTATGAAGAACACCTGACCCTCGAGTGATTTCAAAACGTGGAATCGTCAACGGCTGATTCAAATAAATCTGTTTTGTTTCTGCTTGACGATATCCTTCGATAATCATTGGAACTTTGATTAAACTTGCCGATTGAAAGGATTCATCCTCATGATGGGAGATAGACTCACCGCTATCACTTTCAATTTTGTAGCCTATACGCCCATTAAATTTTTCTACAAGTTCTAAAATGTTTTGTTCGATAGATTGTAAACTCATATTATCCCCCCGTTCCCCAAGTATCAGAGTGTCTATCCCCCTATACACTCTCTTTCTATTTTATCATGGAAAAGGTAGATTGGATATTTATTCTTAATTTTTCCATTTATTATAAATAGTTCTAGTAACAGAACAAAAAAGGAGGCACCATTTTCTTTCGGTGCATCCCTTTTTGTTAATTAATAATGGCAAGAATACCTTCTTCATCGTCAAGCACTAATTCAATCCCTGAATATGGATCTCGATTTAAATACTCTTCCAGCCACATTCTTATTGCTTCGATCAAGTTTACTGTAATCAACACTTGTTTTCTTCCGTCTACATAAGCCTCTGCAGAAAATCCATATTCATCATCATACATCAGTTCCACTTCAACTTCTTCAGGCTTTACTTGCTTTTTCCGAGAAATATAAATGCATAATGCATTTATAATATCTTGTTCAGAAATAATTAATTTCTCCATGGATTAGGATCCTCTTTTTTCTTTTTATCCTTAAAGTAGACGAAAATTTTGCGAATAACAGCAATAATCACTACAATCGCTAATACGTTCACAATTAATCCTAAAATGGAACCTAATACGCCCATATTGGCAAATAAGCTACCAAATAGAAGGCCTGCAAGTCCACCTAACATAATACCTTTCATTAAGCCGCCTTTATTAGTTGCTGTTGTCTTATTGTTTGTTGTAGCATCAGACTTTTTCGTGTTTTTGTTTTGAAAAAGTGAATTGTTATTAGTTTGATTTTGATTTGTGTTAAAGCTTTTCTTCCCAGACTTATACGATTTCGCATCTGCGGTTGTTGCATGGTCTTGGAAAACAAGGCTTCCAACAGGTGTGAGTGCAAGCATTACTGTTAGTATGGCTGCTATTAATTTCTTCATTTACATTTCCCCTCCGTATAGATCTTTCCTAAATGTAGTAAAGGTGATTCCATCATAATTAGACAAATGTAGCATCACCTTTCATATCATTTTATAGTATTTACGTTAGAAAACAAAATAAGTTTCACTTTTTTTATTTTTCTATAATAGAATAATAGAAAAAATATGATTAGTTTACACGAACTACTCGACCGTTGAATTTTTGAGCCCAATAGCCACTGCTCATATTGGCAATAGCAACACCTGTTGAACTTTGAGAACCGATAAATTTACCGCCTCCTAAATAGATTCCAACATGGCCATCTGTTTTATACGTATTGAAGAATACTAAATCACCAGGTTGCATTTGATTAGTAGATACTTGAGTTCCAGCATTTTTCAAACTATCTGTATGTGCAGGAAGGCTTATACCAGCTTGACTGAAGGCCCATGCTACGAAGGCAGAGCAGTCAAATAACCCATTTGCAACATCAGATGCTGTTCGGCCGCCACCAAATTTATACGTAGAATTTCCAATATATTTATATCCCGAAGTGATAGCCGTACTTACATTGCCACTGCTTGGTTTAGCTACTACAGCAACCGATGAATCAGTAGCAGTTTTCTTATTTGTTTTCTCATCATTGTGTTTGTTATCATTTGTTTTCTCATCAGTTGTATTATTACTAGATACACTAGTCTCTCGAATTTGAACTTTCTACTTGTTTTGCTGCTTCACTTAACGTCTTCTCCTGTGCGGCTTGTCGTTGTGCAGCTTTTTCCTTTTCAGCTTGAATAGCAGCCACTTGTGCAGCAGCAAGATCAGCATCTTTTTGCTCTAAGCTTTTTTGAAGTGCTGCCGTTTGTGTTGCTTTTGCTTCTAGTGAAGTAATAGCCTTTTCACTTTGTACTTTTTGATCTTCAATTTGAGCTTGCATTCCTTCAAACTCGACTTTCATGCTTTTTAATTTGCTTAGTTTGTCTTCTACTGCTGATTTTTTCTCTACTAATTCTTCTTTATCCGCTTGTTGTTGAGCTACTATTTCTTGGTCCGCTTCAACAATTGTAGCTACCGCTCCAACACGACTAACAAAATCTGAGAAGCTTGTTGATCCAAGTAATACTTCGATTAAGTCAACATTTCCACCACTTTGTTGGAATGAAAGTGCACGTTCCTTCAATACTTCTTGACGCTGTGCAATTCGTTCTTCCAACACAACAATTTCTTTTTTAAAAGCATCGATATCTACTTGTGTTTCTTCAATTTGTGCTTTTGTCTCATTTATTTTTGCTGTATTTTCTTTGATAGCTTCATTAATTTGTGCAACTTTTTTTTCTAGCGTTGCTTTATCTGCTTGTAAATCTTGAATAAGTTCTTTAGCTTGGTCAATTTTTGATTGAATCTCTGTACGTTGAGATTCAATAGAGGTTTCTGCTTGTACAGCTGGAATAGAAAAAACACTCCCTAATCCAAGCATAATCGTTGTATTAAGTGCAATCCATTTCTTTTTCAACTAATTCCCCTGCTCTCTTTTTAACAAATTGTCTTCATCCTAGTATTCTCTTTGTTAATAGTGCGTTTAGGTTTTGATATTATGTACGCTTTTATGTTCTGTATGTATGTATGTATGTAAATTACGTTATTGGTCTATTCGGTGATTCTACACCCAATTTGCAGTATAACATCGTAACTTATCAGAATGATGTTATTCATATTACATTTATATTTCAATTTTAACAAAATAATCTATTTTTCGACTTTTTTCGCATTATTTTTATAAACAATTTATCCTATTTTTTCGACTAATTTTCATAAAACCCCCTTAATTCAAGTAAATCACAAATAATTTCCTCCTATATTATGGATTAAAAGTCACATCATTATTACAGATTTCTCCTACAATATTTAAATAAAAAAAGACTCCCGCCTACTGGCAAGAGTCTTTCAATTTACAACTTATCATTATTTTTTAAGCATTTTATACACTTGGTCAACATCTTTATCACCACGTCCAGATACTGTCACAACGATGATATCATCCTTTGACAATTCTTTCGCTAATTTAAGTGTGTGAGCAATGGCATGAGAACTTTCTAACGCTGGGATAATTCCTTCTGTTTTAGATAATACTTGGAAAGCTTCTAGTGCTTCTTGACCTGTTACCGATACATATTCAGCACGATTGCTTTCTTTTAAATAGCTATGCTCAGGACCTACACCTGGATAATCCAATCCTGCCGCAATCGAGAAAGTCGGTTTAGGATTTCCTTCTTCATCTAATAATGTTAGGGATTTAAAGCCATGCAGAACAGAAGGTACCCCTTGGGACATCGTTGGTGCTTCTGCTGGCTCACAGCCAATTAAACGAACACTTGGTTCATCAATATAATGAGCAAAGGACCCAATTGCATTACTTCCACCACCCGTAGCAGCAACAACTGCAGTTGGGAGCTTGCCTTCTTTTTCTAAAATTTGGCGTTTCGATTCTTCACTAATAATTGCTTGGAAGTGCTTCACAATTGTTGGATATGGATGAGGACCAACAGCCGATCCTAATAAATAAAAAGTATTTTCATAGTTTTCCATTAAATCCTCAAGTGCTACATCCACTGCATCTTTTAGACGACCTTGCCCTTTATCTACTGCAACCACTTTTGCTCCTAGCAATTCCATTCGGAACACATTAAGCGCTTGACGTTCCGTATCAACTTTCCCCATATAAACCACACATTCAAGTCCAAACATCGCACAAGCAGTCGCTGTAGCTACCCCATGTTGACCTGCTCCTGTTTCCGCAATAATTCTTTTCGTACCCATTTTTTTAGCTAATAAAATTTGACCAATTGTATTATTAATTTTATGAGCACCTGTATGATTCAAATCTTCACGCTTTAAATAAATTTTTGCTCCACCAATTTCTTCCGTTAAATTTTTAGCATATGTTAATGGATTCTCACGTCCAACATATTCTTTTAAATAATATTGGTATTCTTCGTTAAACTCCGGATCGTCCTTGTATTTTAAAAATTGTTCTTCAATAATATCCATTACTTTTTGAAGATTTTCTGGTACAAAACTTCCACCAAATTCACCAAAATAGCCTTTATTTTCTGCACTAGTACTCGTCATCCTGAACTCGGCTCCTTTTATACTATTTTTTATTTAATTATAACAATCCTATTTATATATTCAAATATTTCTGTTAATTTATAATAGGATACCAAAAATCGGAGTATAAAATCCATTTAGAAAGGAGAGAAAGGGTTATTTCTTCTTCACTTTTTTAAGTGGAGAAGGCTAGCCTGATTTACATGAAAAAAAGAAAGATTGCTAGATTTATTCTTTGTCTCGCTATTATCACAATAATTTCTTTCAATCTAGGGGTTCCGGCTAAACATCTAGATACAATTGTTGAAGCACCTGAATATGTTGAAGCTGAAACCAAAGCTAAAGTCAAATCTGCATCAACCAAAAAGACAGCGTCTAAGCCTATTACACTCACATTTACAGGAGATGTACTATTAGATCGAAGTGTAGGTGAATACATTCGAACAAAAGGTGTTGACTATCCATTTCAATATGTCTCTCCCCTATTGAAAAAAGCAGATGTAACTTTTGTAAACTTAGAAACAGCCGTCTCTACTCGTGGAAAGCCACAAAATAAGCAATTTACGTTCCGTTCCAAACCAGAAACACTAAAAGGACTGGTAAACGCAGGTGTCGATGGTGTTTCTCTTGCCAATAATCACACGATGGATTACGGAACACTCGGCTTAACCGACACAATATACTATCTACAGAAAGCAAAGCTAGGATTTACAGGGGCCGGAAAAAATAAAGAACAAGCTTTTTCGGCTTACTATAAAACTATTAATGGAAAAAAGGTTGCTATCTTAGGCTTAAGTAGAGTTCTACCAGATGGATCTTGGTTTGCAAATGGAAGCAAACCTGGGATTGCCCATGCTTATAGTAAAGAACCGATGATGTCTTACGTCAAAAAAGCCGTTAAAAATAGTGATTATACAGTCATCATGATTCATTGGAATCGCGAGCGTCAAAACTATCCAGAAGCCTATGCAAAGGAAATGGCTAAAGATTTTATTAACGCGGGCGTCGATGCAGTAATAGGTTCACATAGTCATAGTTTAATGGGGATCGAGTATTATAAAGGAAGACCCATCTATTATTCTCTTGGAAATTTTATTTTTACGAACTCTAGCGACCCTCGTGGCAGTGAAACGATGATTGTGAATATTACCATCGATAACAACCGAGTTTCATCCAGCTTAACACCAGCTAAAATCATAAATGGACAGCCAAAATTAATGAACCAATCCTACAATAAATCGATTATCAATAAACTGAATCAACTTTCAACCAACGTGAAAATTGATAATAACGGAAATGTTAAACTAAAATAGAGCCACTTTCGGCTCTATTTTAGCTCTTCGATTAATGGTGATGATGTCCATGATGATCTTTAGAAGGGTTCGTGATTTCAAAGCCTTCCTCTGGAACATAAAAATATTTAATCCACACACCATCCAAAAATTCATCACGCTTATCCAATAACACGTCAATATCTTTATCCGTTTTCACAATTTCATCATGCTCTGTTGGAGTATCGAACTCAAAATCATAATGAGCATGATCACCATGCATATGCGTAACAAAGACACGAAGATATTTTCCCTCCGCTTCTTCACTGCTTAACATCTTTTGCAGAACTTTCGCGGCATTGCGATTAATTTTAACATTCATTCATGACTACCTCCAGTTACTACTATTTTGCCCAAATTAAATTGAACCTATATCACCTTATACTATTTCTTAGAACACTTGTCCATGTTTCCAAATGAATAATTTGGTTATTTTTAGTAAAATAACTATAATACTTTTGTTACATGTGAGAAATTATTGTCCGTTAAACCAAGGGAACTTTTGTTAAAGGAGGAGGTTAGCAATGACCAAATTAATGAACAATAAAGTAGCGATTATCACTGGTGCTGGTTCAGGCATTGGGCGCAGTGCTGCGTTAAAGCTGGCAGAACATGGGGCAAAAGTGTCCCTTCTTGATGTATTAGAACAAAAAGCCCAGCAAGTTCAAGAGGAAATTATGCAGCTTGGAAGTGAAGCAATCGTCCTTAAAACAGATGTATCAGAATCGATACAGGTTCAGCATGCTATCGAAGAAACCTTCAACCGTTTTGGACAAATTGATTTTGTTTTCGCCAATGCCGGCATAAACGGTGTGATTACGCCTATAGAAGATATGACTTCTGAGGAATGGGACAACACGATGGCCATTAATGTAAAGGGAACTTTTTTAACAGTCAAACATGCCATCCCTTTTATGAAGAAGGATGGTGGGAGCATTGCTATTACAAGTTCCATCAATGGAACACGTTACTTCAAAAATTTTGGCTATGCTGCTTATAGTTCCTCAAAAGCCGCACAAGTTGCTTTCGGTAAAATGGCCGCTCTTGAATTAGCTCAATATAAAATTCGGGTGAATATGATTTGCCCAGGCGCAATTGATACGAATATCGATGATCGTACATTTAAGGAAACAGAAAACCTAAAAAAAATTATAATTCCAATAGAATATCCAAAAGGCTCCCAACCACTTGCACACCAAGCAGGCACAGCAGAGCAAGTAAGTGACCTCGTCCTCTTTCTAGCCTCCCACCTCTCCTCCCATATTACAGGAACAGAGGTCTATATTGATGGGGCAGAATCCTTATTATAAGAAGAAGCTGACTCAACATGTCGTTTATAACAACTTTTGAGCGTCAGCTTCTTCCGCTTTTCTATTTGTCCAGCTCCAGATGCCCAACGACTAATGGGCTTCCCTCTCCTCCTCTCGATAAGTCAACATCGAATCGCTTACGCTCTTCGTGTTTCCTTTATCTCCATACGGGGCGGTCCAGCCCCTACGTCGCTAAACGGGCATCTTCCGCTTTTCTATTTGTCCAGCCACTTCGTCACTTCTGAAAAATGTTTTCTTTTTCCTTCTTTTTTCATATCAGGGTATCCAATATAAAGGAAGCCGACAACTTCGGCTTTACCAGTGAGTCCAAAATACTGCTTCACCTCTGGAGCATAACAGATTCCACCCGTTCTCCAAACTGCGCCTAAGCCCAATGAATGTGCTGCTAACAACATATTTTGCACGGCTGAATGAACTGCTGCAAACTCTTCTTGAATAAATACTTTGCTGTTATCAGATGGTTCAACAGCAACCGTAATAATAACAGGTGCTCTTAACGGTTTATTTTGTTCACGTTCCAACCGTTTCTGATCTTCCTCACTAATAGGTTCCTGCATGTTTGTCTTCGCTATTTGAGCGAATACATCCCCAAGACCTTTTCGTCCATCTCCAGTTAAAACAAAAAATCTCCACGGCTCTGTTTGATGATGACATGGAGCCCAAGTCCCCGCTTCTAGAATGGTTTCAATCATTTCCTTTGGTACAGAATCAGGTTTCACCTTCCCAATACTTCTTCTTGTTTTTATAGCTGTCATAACATCCATTAGTAAGCACCCTCTTTTCAACTTTTTTATCATAAATATAGTAAATTGACTATAACAAAAAAATCTTTCCTTTAAAACTTATATTACCTTTATCTTTCACACATTCTCACTACTAGCGTAAAGTGAAGAATACCTTTTTTCTTTATCATCATTCACCGACACAAAATATGTTGGACCCTACTTAGCAAAAAAGTTCGCAGGAAATGACTTCCCTACAAACTTTTTTAAAGGAACTTAAATATTTAGATTTCGTTGAACAACACCTTTATCCAGCTTTCTTCGCTGTCTTTTTGATTTTTCAAAATACAGCAATTCATAAATACATGGAATGACAATAAGTGTTAATAACGTCGAAACAGCTAGTCCACCAATTACGACAATCGCTAAGCTTTGAGATACAAGACTGCCTGCTTCTGCTTTTTTAAACAACAGTGGCAGCATCGCACAAATCGTCGCAACAGCTGTCATAATAATAGGGCGAAATCTTGTTGCAGCTGCTTCAACAATAGCTTGGCGAATAATCATTTTTTGTTCATTTTGTTTGACTCGATCTAATAGCACAATCGCATTTGTTACAACGATTCCAATCAACATAAGTGCACCTAATAATGCAGTCATATCAACGGAAATTCGACTAATCACAAGTCCTAACACAGCACCAATCGCTGCGAATGGCAGTGAGAACAAAATGGCAATTGGCGCTTTAATCGATTTAAATGTAATAACCATAATCATGAACACAATACCAATGGAGAGTAACATCGTTAAAAACAAATCAGTAAAATCATCCGCTTGTTGAGCACTTGCCCCTCCAACAACTACTTCTACATCTTCTGGAATATCTATTCCTTTATTCTCTTTATTATCCCCAAATATTTCCGTATTAATAGTATTCGAGATTTCGGAAAGCTTAGCAGGATCGACCGTTGCTGTTATTTGTAGATATGTGTCTCCATCCTTATGAAACTGCTTTGTTGAACTCTCTTCACTATTTAATGTCGCCACTTTAGAAACAGGTTGTAACCCTGTGTCCGTCATGACATTGATTTCTTTCAAATCTTCTGGATTTGTAGGATTAAACACCGGCTCTAGAATAACCGGAGTATTTTGTTCTTCTAGAGAAATCGTACCAATTGGCGTTCTGTTTAACATAGCTCCAAGCTGCCCACCTATTTGTTCTGGGTTTGCTTTTGTTGAATCAACCTCTAGCGAATAAATGGTTTTCTTCTCCTCCATATTAGTCGTGACTTCTTCAATTCCCTCAATACCTTTAATATTTTCGGTAATTGTATTCGTTGTTTCTTCAAGCTCTTTCGTATCATTGCCAATTACATCAATTGTAATGGTCGTTCCTGCTGCTCCCATCATAAACGAACCTGCGGACACTTTTAATGTTGCCCCGTCATAATTTCCTTCTTGCCTTTCAATCTCATCTATGATCGGATCAATACTTTCTTTCTCTTTTACTAAAATACTAAATATAGCTTCAGTAGGGGACGATACAACCCCATATTGTGCAGCTTCAGCAGAATTCCCCAACTGTAGATACACATGTTCTACATCATTTATGCTGCGGATTGTTTTTTCCAGTTCTAGGGCATGATCTCTTACATCTCTTAATGGTTCATCATTCGGATAACTTAGCGTTGCAGAAACATAATCAGCGGTAGAATTGTCAACTGCCCCCTTAGGCATTGCGAAATATGTAGCAATTGAACCTACAAATAATAGGAATGTAATCGTCAGGACAATCCATTTATGATTTAACGACCACGTGACTAAATTTGTAAAACGCTTCGCAGGACGATGCTCAGATAGCTTTGTCTTTTTCAATAAACTAGCACTCATTAAAGGTACAACTGTTAACGCGACAATTAGTGAGGCCAGCAAAGAGTATGTGACCGTTAAAGCAAAGGGGAGAAGAAACTCTTGAAGTCCACCATTTAATAACGCCACTGGTAAGAAAACAGCTACGGTAGTAAGTGTGGATGCCGTAATGGCTACCCCTACTTCCTTTGTTGCATCAATTACCATTTGAATAGAAAACTTCTCCTGCTGCATTTTTCGGAAAATATTTTCGATGACAACAATACTGTCATCCACCAATCGTCCGATTGCTACTGCTACTCCTCCAAGTGTTAAAATATTCAAGGTTACACCCGACAAGGATAGTAAAAACATTGTGAAGGCAAGTGATAAAGGAATGGAAACGATGGTAATAAAAGTAGAACGTATATTTCGTAAAAAAATCATAATGACAATGGTAGCAAATAATGCACCTAGAAGCACTTCCTTCACCATCGTTCCAACAGACGTTTCAACCATATCAGCAGTAGATATATAGATGGTAGACTTCTGATCAGGATACTTTTCATTAATCTGTTCGGTAACGTTTGCGACTTCTTTACTGATTGTCACTGCATTAGATTGACTATCCTTTACAATACTCATGTCAATGCTATCTTGTCCATTAAAGCGACTAATGGTCGTGTCACCCTTTGTTTCTTTAATGGTTGAAATTTCTCCAAGTGTTGTATCTGAAGTAACCTTTAATTTTTTTAATTTATCAATACTTGTCACGTTACCTAGTACTTTTATATTACTTGTTTTCCCATCAATTACGTTCTCGCCAATGGCCATCGTAGTATTTCTACCATTAAGCACTCCCATAACTTGTTGGAGTGATACTTTATTTTCCGTCATTTTTTTATTATTTATGGTGACCGAAATTACGGGAGTCGACATGCCGTATGTTTCTACATTAGAAACTCCTTTGATATCTTTATACAAAGGCTCAAATTCTTCCTTAACCAGGGCAAGATTTTCAGCAGTAATCCCATCCTTAAAAGTAACAGCTATATTAGAAATAGGAATCATCGATGTATTAAGTTGAGAAATGGTCGGTTTTGAAATATTTTGAGGTAATATAACGTTAGCTACTGCTTCTTCAACATCTTGCTTTGCTTGCTTCATATCAGAGCCTGGTTCAAAGAACAGATTAACTAGTGTAAAGCCATCTCCCGTAGTGGAGTAAACTGAACGTTTTCCTTTAATACCGGTAACAGTTCTTTCAATTGGATATGTAACCTCCTGCTCCATCGTTTTTGAATCAATCCCCTGCCCCATGGCAACGATTGTAACTTGTGGATTATCGGCTGATGGCAAAAATTCCATTGGTAATCTGAAATAACTAATAATACCAATTAGTAAAATAAAAATGGTCAGTAGTGCAATGGCAGCCTTGTTCTTAAACGACCAATTCGTAAAAACATGCATGTAATGAATTCCCTCCTTAATGATATAAAGTATTGTTCACAAACAATAAAATTTTACCAATATATCTATATATTGTAAACAAGCAAAATTCACTGACTGCCTTACTTTTCCCTCTATTAAGTTAATAAATTACGAAAGCTACAAACTTTTACAAATTAAAAAGCCCTTTAACATCATGTTTTTTCAAAAAGACTAATCCAATTCAATAAAATGTAAAAATTCCGCAAAAAAAGTCACATGCTCATTTCTTGATAGAAATGAGCATGTGACTTTTTTCATCCGTCGCAACCATTGTAGTCCCCCAACCACAATGGTTGCCTCTCATTGAATCATTGAAAATACCAAAACCCGCACATGTGAATCACAATTACTTTCCCCTATAAGTCTTTCTTTACTCCCATTAGTGTAATATGTACTATTACCATTCCCCAAACCATATGTTATCCCCCAATAATCATATGATTCATTCATTTTATGTTTAACACATACAGTCTGTTTATCCAAAAACAGAATCATCAAATACTTTATACAAATGCTATTTGTATTTTCTATTTGACAATTGTATGTACTTTTTGAATACGCTTTCATCGTAACATGTAAAACATATATTGTCGATACTTTTTTTAGATTACCTCACTAGACCTATTAAAAACGAATATCAGCGAGAGCTAAAGAAAGATTCCACTGATATTCGTTTCACCTTATTATTTTTAGCAGATGACGGGATCTTGAAATTTTGATATTATTTCATTAGTCTATTAAGATTACTCAAAATAATTCAACTACAGGTATGGTGCAGCTAATGGGGCTTATTACAAAGGATTTACTCATCAATTTTCTATTTATCCTTCTTCCACTGTTTTTCGTTCAAATGTTTTATCTTATGAAATATACGTATCGTACCGAGAAATTGAATAGATGGGGCTTTTCCATTTTTCCTATCGTCTCTCTTATTCTATGTATGTTGTTTCCGGTTAGAGTTGGCGAGAATTTTGTTTGGGACCTGCGTTGGATTCCATTTATTTTAGGTGGGTTATACGGTGGCTATAAATTAGGATTTTTTTTATTGTCTATAACTTTATGTATTCGATACCTCATGGGCTACGATGGCTTTTACATCGTTCTCATTGTCTTTCCTATTTTACTAGTTTTTGTTCTTTTATCATCTAAACCCTTTTTACAAATGTCAGTCAAACGAAAAGTAGTAACAAGTAGTCTATTAACTTTTCTTGCTATAGCACTCTATACACTCGTATCCACTCAGTTTTTTGACCTTCACGTTAGTCTAAGTATATGGATTCAATTTATTGTCGTCGAAGTACTCGGCATGATCATCACGACACTCCTTTGGGAGGTCATTACAGCCAATTTTCAAGTACTACAAAAATTAATTAAAGCAGAAAAGCTGCAAATGGTGAGTCATCTTGCCGCAAGCATTTCCCATGAAGTTCGGAATCCGCTCACCGTAAGCAGAGGATTTATCCAAATGTTAGGTAGAGAGACTTCAGTAGAAGAGAGAAAAAAGTATACAGATATTGCTATACAAGAATTAGACCGGGCCACCGAAGTGATTAATGATTATTTAACATTTGCAAAGCCTGCACTTATGCAAAGTGAAGAAATCAATATATCAGAAGAAATGAAATATGCCGTTAATGTGATTATTCCTTTAGCTAATATGAATGGAGTCGAAATAAAGTTAGCACTATCAGAAGAAGAAACGTACTTTGTTAAAGGAGAAAGAAAAAAATTTCAACAGTGTCTCATTAATATATTGAAAAATGGCATCGAATCGATGCCAAATAATGGGGTACTCACAATCCAGCAAAGCCCTAAACAAATTACAATCCAGGATCAAGGAACGGGTATGACACAAGAACAAATCAATCGTCTTGGTGAACCGTATTTCACAACAAAAGAAAAAGGTACGGGACTTGGAATGATGGTTTCTTTTAGCATTATTAGAGGAATGGGTGGAACGATTCATATAACGAGCGAATTAGGAAAAGGAACTTGTTTTTCTATAAACCTCCCATCCTACACTAAACACTCCCATTAACGAAAAGAACCAGGGTCCACTCTTTATCTCGATTTAAGGGTTGACCTTGTTTCTTTTATGGTATTATGGCTTAATCCACTCAAAAATAGGAATCAACGGAACAAGTGGGTTCGGTAAATCCGGATAAAACAAAAAAACAATAGCGAATACCCAATCAAAAGTTAAAAAGACCAGAAATATTTTTTTCTCCTTTTGTTGGTTCTGCTTCATCTTTGGCCATTCATATAGAATAAGTACGCCTACAAGCACTGTAATGCCTAATAAACCAATTACCTTCATCATTTTTCACCCCATCAATGTGCTGTTCCGGCACCATTTGATCTAATATTCACTTTCATATCATAGTCTACTTCTACAGTTGGATAGATTTCATCCCATCGGTCTTTTACTTCTTCCCATCGTTTAGGATATTTTCGGTTAAAGGCTTCTCCAAATTCAAACACGCGCACTTTTTTTTCCTTTTGCACGTATTGTATGGTTTTCGCCATATGTTTTTCAATTTCCTTCGCAAACTCTTTTTCCAATTCATCTATCGTTTTTTTATCTCGTAAATTTTGGTCTGTCTCACTCGAGATAAGAAGTCCCGATGCTTTACCTTTAATGGTCATTTTCCACCGATTGCCGCTAATTTTTGGAACAAGCTTTGTGTTCGCATTCAGAACCGATAATGTGACCGGTTTCGTTTCATTTTTCGGTATTATGGTAATACGTGCTTCTTTGATTTCATTCCGAATCCACATTGCTCCTCTCGTCATGGAATCATCCATTGAGCCAACCATTTTATCCTTATTAAAAATAGCGGTATGATTTAGATAGGGAATCGTTTGATTTGATTTTTTCCCTTTCGCTGGCGGCAATTTTTCAATCATAGGAATAGCCGTATCACCATCCTTTAACATTTCGAGTACCTCTAGTGTTGTCACACTCATCAACGTTTCTGTTCTGGCTATACCTCTTATGAGCTCAACAGGGCTGTACAAATCCGTTTGCAGCGATAGCAGCTCCTTGGCACTTCCTTTTGAAATAAAGACATACGTATGTGTACTAGGTCTTGGATGACGTAAAAACAGATCTAAATAGTCTTTAATTCCTTCCTTCGCTACCTTTTCACTTATGATAATCGCTTGAAGATGTCCCAAAAATACTTTTCGTGGAATTTGTGTTTGTACTTGCTCTAGAGCTTTAGCAACATCGTCTCCTTTCGCATATCGAGCTGCTACTAAATGTGCACCACCCGATCCTTTTCCTCCTCCTCCTCCCCCCTCTCCTCCGCCGCTTTGCGCTTGGGGGATTGCAATGGAAACCGTAACCTCTACTTGACCATCCTTTGCCTTATCAATCCCTATTCCATCAATCAGGACAAGTTCGTTCAGCTCTTTTTGATCCCAGCATCCAGAAAGCAGAAACATCCATATCATCAAGAAAAGCACGACAATTCTCTTCATGTCGATTGCTCCACCCTCTGCTTTGACTTCTTTTTTCTTTTCATAAAAGCAATGAACAACAGTAAAACTGGAATGAGTATACCAAATAGATGGGATCCTACAGCACCTATTGACGTGACAAAGGCAAGATACGTCGCCACATTTGGGATTTGCCAAAAAGCAAGTAAAATAACAAGAAACGCCACTGGAAATACAAGTGGACGATACTCTGAAAGGCTAAACCATTGGGCTATTCCTAGTGAAAGAATATACAACAAGACAGCGATTTTAATAAAAGCCCCCATAATCCAAAAAGCCATCACTAACGATTCCAAGTGCGCTAAAAAATCGCCAATGTTGATATATTGAACCGCCGTTGAAAAGGGAACAGAAAGGCCGTCTATTGCCTTTCCGAATGCTAAAAGAATAACGATATTTAAGCTCACCATTGTGAACATGACAGACAAAACGGAAATCATTCCCCATTTTCTCCCTCCTTGCTGATTGACTAGAAAAGGGAGTAAGAATCCCATAAGCATAAATTCACTAAACCAAAGATTCAAGAAATACGATGCTTTAATAGAAGGTAGCACTCCGCGACCAAAAATAGGGAATAGGTTCCTCATATCCATTTCTGTAACCAGCAAAATAAAAATAAGGCTAAACAGAATCAGGAGGAGAGGCGTAATGAGTTCTGCCAATCTCCCAATTACCTCGATACCTCCACGGACGGCACAAGCACAAATAAATACTAAACTCCCTAAAATCACCGTTTTGGGAGTTTCGGGTAGAAAGTAATCGTTGACAAACGATGCATAGGACCAAAATGACATGTATCCGATATAAATCACATACAGTAAGGTCAGAGCACCGATTATTCTTCCACCTACTTTTCCAAGAATCGAACAACTATATTGAATAATCGTTTCTTTAGGATAATAGTGATGTAATTGACACATCACCCCAACCATCATAAAACCAACAACAGACGACAAGATGGGAGCAATCCAAAAATCTCTTTCAGCAAAATGATAGCCTATAATCGGCAAAAACAGAATCCCCGTAACCATGATTGATACATAAAACATCATCGCTAGTTGTAAGGCTGATATTTTCCCTTTTTCTATCATATTACTCTCCTCCTTGTTTAGGGCCTGGCTTTTGATTCGCTCCTTGACGAGATTGGTTATACTCTCCCGTAAAATGAGGGCGAGTCGAAAGCTTCCATATCGGAGCTCGGACTAATACATCCTTTAGCTCTGATATTTTTAGTGGAGCAAGTGGAGACAAATACGGCACACCAAAAGAGCGCAATGTGCATAAATGTGTGAGAATGGCCAAAACCCCAAGCATCACGCCTAATAGACCTAGTGTTCCGGCAAGAAGCATCATGGGAAAGCGCAGTAACCGTAAAGTAGCTCCTAAGTTATACGCTGGTATAGTAAAAGAGGCAATACCTGTTAATGCGACTACGATGACCATCGGCGGAGATACAATCCCCGCCTGAATCGCAGCTTGACCAATAACGAGTGCCCCAACAATACTAACTGCCATGCCAATTTGTTTAGGAAGTCGAATCCCCGCCTCTCGTAATGCTTCAAACGTAACTTCCATCATCAGCGCTTCCACAACGGCAGGAAACGGTACATTTTCTCGTGAGGAAGCCATGCTCATAATCAGTTTAGTTGGCACCATTTCCTGATGAAAGCTTAGGGCAGCAACATAGAGAGAAGGAAGCAATAACGACATAAAAAAAAACACGTAGCGCAACCATCTAATCACCGTACTTAATATCCAATTTTCATAGTAATCTTCACCAGATTGTAGCATTGACATTAGTGTAAACGGTGCCACCAGTACAGAAGGAGAACCATCTACAAAAATGCAAATCCTGCCCTCCATTAATTCTCCAGCACAAGTATCAGGACGTTCGGTACTCCACAACTGTGGAAAAGGAGAGAAAGGAGCATCCTGAATGAACTCCTCAATATAATGGGTGCTGAGAATGGCATCTGTATCAATTCGGCTTAATCGATTATGAACTTCTTCAATTAACGTTTCATCCGCTAATCCTTTCATATAGGCCACAATCACCTCCGTTTGGGTGCTGCGTCCTATTTTCATTGATTTCGTTTTCAAATTTGGGCTTTTTATTTTTCTTCGCAGCAACGATAGATTGACACCAATGGATTCAATAAACCCTTCACGTGGCCCTTTAATCACCGATTCCGATTCTGGCTCGATAATCGAACGCTTCTCAAATTGCGCAAGTCCTAAAGCAAAGCCTTGGCTTTCCCCTTCCACTAGCAGGACTGGATTCCCGATTGACATAGATTGAATACACTCATCTACCGTTTTGACTTCTGTTACTTTGGCAACCGATAATTTTTCCTTCATCCAGCTCTGAACATCCGATGATTTGCCATCCATATCAAACATCAATGGGGATAGCACACTAGCTTCCAATTCTTGAACATTGACTAGACCATCAATATACATCACTTCAGCTTTTATTTTGCCTCCAATTAAAAAAGAGCGAAACACCACATCCGAACAATCTTCATATACGGAACGAATTTTCTCAACGTTTTGAAAAAAATCAGATGAAAGTGGCTTTTGCTTGTTTTCAACCTGCTGCTGATGATTCCCTTTTTTCTCTTTCGAACGTTTAAAAAACATAAAAAACCCTCTTCCTATTTAGAAAAGCGGAACCGGCTCGTTCAGCTCGCGTAGAAAATAGGAAGAGGCCCTAAAGGCGTTCTTTGCCTTTTGGTGACTCTTATCTTTTTCTTAGCGAGCTAGCCGGTGGAGCTAGACACCAAAACGCATCGACAATTTTTACTTACCTTTTAAACAAATGATTATATTGTTCATTTTTCCCATGATGATGAGGATTATGTAAGGAATGGAAATTGTTTGAAGTTTTGAAAAAGTGGCAGTGCTTATACATGAAGTTACATTAGTAGGATACAGATAGTCCCTTCAATCCGAAGTGGTCATTAAAAATGAATAGCATATTCATAAATCATGCCTTCCCACTTACTTTACGTTTTCTTTTCCGTACAACCGCAATCACCAACAAAAACAGAGGAATAATCATTTGAATCAATAGTCCGGTAAAGGGAGCTGCTCCGACATTATAACGAGCCAATCCCATTGTGTTAGGAAGTGACCAAAAGCTGAATTCTACGATTAGAATCCCTAATGGCCATACAACGGGACGGTAATCCGAAAGATTCAACCACTGTGCGGTACCTAAAGCTGCCACATAATAAAACACAGAAATTTTGACAAACGCCCCTACTACCCAAATCGGCCATGACAACGGACTCCAAATGTTCAAAAAAATTGGCTATACTGATGTATCGAGCTACCTGCATCAGGGGATAAATCCTAGATGGCTGTCGTTGGTCCAAGTACAAAAAGAACGATAAGATTCACCACCACTAACGTCATCATCACCGCAAAAACAGTCATCATTCCGTATTTCATTCCTTTTTTCTGATCCGCTAAAAAAGGCAGAAAAAAAGTAAGAAGAAAAAATTCCGTGAACCATGCTCCCCCCGGCACAATCGCCCCCTTGATTGGAGGAATCATTCCATCCCCTAATATCGGAAATATATTCTTAAATTCAAAATCAGGAATCACTAAGATGATTAAGATGAAGAGTGGAAATACAAAAACAGGGAAAAACAATTGAGCAGCTCTCCCCAATACTTCTAAACCTCCGTATATGATAAAAGCACAGAGAAAAATCATCGATGCCATGATTACACTAATCGGGGTTTGAACTAGAAAAGAGTCGACCATAAACTCTGCGTAAGCTCTGGTGACATGTCCCGTGGCCTGGATATAGATAAACAAGAAGATAAAACCAAAAATTTTTGCTGCGAACCGACCAATAATTTGTTCACTGAATTGGATCACCGTTTGCTTCGGATAAAGCTGGTGCAGTTTATAAGCAAGATACACCGTCACATATCCAATTAGGGACGCCAAAATAGGGGACAGCCATAAATCATTTTTGGCATATTTCGCTATAATGCTTGGAACCGAAAGAATAGCGGTAGCTACAATTGTCGGATACATCATGAATGCCATCTGAAGTGCTGAAATTTTACCTTTCTCCATCATCTTTCTCCTTTCCTGCTAGTATGGAAAAACGAAATCGGACATTCAGTTATAGCTATCTATTTAAATTAGAATGTACCGTTTATCCAAATGTTCGTCCCGATTTGGTTCCTTTATGTTTATGTTTTTGTTTTCGTTTTCTTT
The DNA here is from genome assembly GCA_963790055.1 of uncultured Bacillaceae bacterium. Taxonomy (GTDB): domain Bacteria; phylum Bacillota; class Bacilli; order Bacillales; family DSM-1321; genus Peribacillus. The sequence goes on along the minus strand of CAWBND010000008.1, from coordinate 112,488 downwards.
TTCGTACAACAGCAATCACCAACAAAAACAGAGGAATAATCGTTTGTATCAATAGTCCGAATAGGGGAAAGGCCTCGACAAGATGACGTTCCAATCCCATGGTGTTAGGAAGTGACCAAAACCCAAATTCTACGATTAAAATCCCTAATGGCCATACAACGGGCCGATAGTCCGAAAGATTCAGCCATTGCGCGGTACCTAAAACAGTTGCATAATAAAACACAGACATTTTGACAAACGCCCCTACGATCCAAGCTGCTATGATACCAGCCTCTACATGTTCAAAAAAGGCGCCTATACTGATGTATCGAGCTACGATAAATGCAGGAGAAACGCTAGAGGCTGTCGTTGGCCCGAGTATAAAAAGAACGAAAAGATTCACCACAACTAACATCATCATCACAGCAAAAACCGTTATCATCCCATATTTCATTCCTTTTTTCTGATCCGCTAAAAAAGGCAGGAGAAAAGTGATCAGAAAAAGTTCTGTGAACCATCCCCCTGGCACAATTGCACCCTTGATTGGAGGCATCATCCCATCCCCCAATATCGGGAATATATTCTTAAATTCAAAATCAGGAGCCAAATAAGATGATTAAGATGAGGAGTGGAAATAAAAAAACAGGTAATAACAATTCGGCAGCTCTCCCCAATCCTTCTAAACCTCCGCTTACCATTAAGGCACAGAGAAATACCATCAATGCCATAATCACACTAACCGGGGTATTGGCGAGAAAAGAGTCGACAATAAATTCTCCGTAAGTCTCTAATAGATAAGTCCCGCGACATGGATATAAAAAAACAAGAATATAAAACCGAGCATTTTCCCCGCGAACCGACCCATAATCTGTTCACTGAATTGGATAACCGTTTGTTTTGGATACAGTTCGTGCAGTTTATAAGCTACATACACCGTCACATACCCGATGAGGGACGCCAAAATAGGGGACAACCATAAATCATTTTTAGCATATTTCGCTGTGATGCCTGGAACCCCGAGAACAGCGGTAGCCGCAATCGTAGGAAGCATCATGACTGCCATCTGAAGTGCTGAAATTCTTCCTTTCTCCATCATCTTTCTCCTCCAATTATCGTTTATCCAAAATATCTTCCTGATTTAGTTCCCTGGCTGTTTTCTTTTCCTTACAACCGCAATCACCAATAAAAATAGAGGAATAATCGTTTGTATCAATAGTCCGTAAAGGGGAAAACTCCGATAAGATAACGGCCTAATCCCATTGTGCTAGGAAGCGACCAAAAGCTAAATTCTACCATCAGAATCCCTAACGGCCATACAACTGGTCCGGTAGTCCGAAAGATTCAACCACTGTGCGGTACCTAAAGCAGCCACATAATAAAACACAGAGATTTTGACAAACGCTCCTACTACCCAAATAGCCATGACGACGGACTCTACATGTTCAAAAAAGTCAGCAATACTGATGTATCGAGCTACCTGCATCAGCGGATAAACCCTAGAGGCTGTCGTCTGCCCAAGTACAAAAAGAACGATTAGATTCACCACCATTAACGTCATCATCACCGCAAAAACGGTCATCATTCCGTATTTCATTCCTTTTTTCCGATCCGCTAAAAAAGGCAAAAAAAACTGATTAAAAAAAATTCTGTGAACCATCCCACTCGGCACAATCGCACCCTTGATTGGAGGAATCATCCCATCCCCCAATATCGGAAATATATTCTTAAATTCAAGATCAGGAATCAGTAAGATGATTAAGATAAAGAGTGGAAATACAAAAATAGGAAAAAACAATTGAGCTGCTCTCCCCAATCCTTCTAATCCTCCGCTTACAATTAAGGCACAGAGAAATATCATCGATGCTATGATCACGCTAATTGGGGTATTGGCTAGAAAAGAGTCGACAATAAATTCGGCGTAAGCTCTAAGTGACATGTCCCGTGCCCTGGATGTAAAAAAACAAAAATAAAACACCAAACATTTTTCCCGCGAATCGACCCATGATCTGTTCACTGAATTGGATAACCGTTTGTTTCGGATAAAGCTGATGCAGTTTATAAGCGAGATACACCGTCACATACCCGATTAGAGAAGCCAAAATGGGGGACAGCCATAAATCATTTGTGCATATTTCGCTGTGATGCTTGGAACCGCGAGAATAACGGTAGCCACAATCGTAGGATACATCATGACTGCCATCTGAAAAGCTGAAATTCTCCCTTTCTCCATCATCTTTCTCCTTCCAGTATGAAAAAGCGAAATCACGCTCCCCTCTCTACTTACTTTTCCATAAACTGTCCAAATGGCCTGAAAAGAGCTTCAATCCATGCAGTAGGTCCTCCTATATGCGGGAGGTCGAACATGGACAACCCCCAGCCGATGAGGAGCAGTATCGAAAAAGCGATCTTGTCTTTTTTAGGGTTTTGTTTCATGCTCGGCCATTGAAACAAAATAATCAGAGCCACGATTGACAGTTGTAGCAAAAAAATGCCCCCCATCTCACTTTTCTTTCACCTCTTTCTCAGGCATGCCTCCTGGTTTCGTGATATAGCCCTGTCTGCGAATATGACCCTCAACGTCGATGCTCACTTCCACCTCCGGGTACACCTGATCCCAGCGATTTTCGATTTGTTTCCACTGTTTAGGATATTTCCGATGGAATTCTTCACCAAAGCCTAAAATATCCGCTTTCATCTGATGCTGTACTTCCTGAATAGCAAGCTCAATACGCTTTTTGATATCTTCTTGAAACGCTTTTTCTACATTCTTTATGGATTGTGGACTTGAAAGAAGCAAATTCGTTCCATTTTCAATAACAGCTCCTTCTGTAGTAATCTTCACAAGCATTTTCCATTTCTCATTTTGAATTTGCGGTATCATCTTGACATGTGCCGATACCGGATTTAAAGTGATTTCACCTGACACACCTTTGGGCTTTACAGTCACTGTGTATGCTTCCATTTCATCTCTTACCCACAATATTCCTCTAGTTGCCTTCTCTGTCATCTTCCCAATCATTTTATCCTTTTTAAATACGGCAGTTCCGAAAATAGAAGGGTATTCAAGGTGATTTATCTTGCTCCTTCCCTGGAATTACCTTGTTTACGATATGGAATAGCAGCGGCTTGAGCTTCACCGGTCAACATTTCATCAACATCCTGGACCGTGACCTGCATCCCGATTTGTAAAGCAGACAGTTCCCGAATACTTTCAGCAGAATATCGTTCTAAAAGAGGCTGCGATTCAAGGACAGTCTTCGCTTTCCCTTCACTAACAAAAAGATAGGCTCTCTCTCTTGCCTGCGGATGACGAAGGATAAAATCGATCTCCTTTTGGATTCCTTTCTTCGCTAACTTTTCTCCAAATACAAACACTTTACATTGCCCCCAAAAAATTTTACGTGGAACCTCACTTTGAAGCTTAGACATGGCATCTGACACATTGATTCCTTTATGAGATCGTACCACTGTACGTACTCCCTCCTCCGCCACCACTAGCTCCTTGTTGACCCCCCCCGCTGCCTAATGATTTAGGGATAAATACTTGGAGAGATAGCTCGATTTGATTGTCATCCTTTTGATCAATGCCTGCTGCTGTGACAATCGCCAAATCATTAATCTCCACTCGATCCCAGCAGCCGCTTAGAAGAAGTCAACCCGCAAACGGACAGCATACAGAGAATATTTTTCACCCCATGTCGCCCCCTTTTTTCGGATTCGGAGCTCAGGTTCGGAGACTGACGGTTTGAGTTGAACTTCCCTGTAAAATGCGGACGTGTATCCATCATCCACCAAGGAGCTCTCCACAGCACATCTTTCAGCTCTCGGCCTTTTAACGGTGCCAATGGCGCTAAGTAGGGAACGCCAAAGGAACGTAAGCTGCACAAGTGAATGACGATAGCAATGATTCCCATCATAATGCCAAGCAGACCTAAGGTACCAGCAAGCAGGATGATGGGAAAACGCAGCATCCGGATCGCAATTCCTGTAGCATAACGAGGTATCATAAAAGAAGCGATTCCCGTAATCGCCACCACAATGACCATTGGTGCCGAAACCAACCCTGCTTGAACGGAAGCTTGACCAATCACTAGCGCTCCAACAATGCTGACAGCGGAGCCGATCTGCTTCGGCAATCGAACCCCCGCCTCTCTTAGTGCTTCAAACGTAATTTCCATCATTAGCGCCTCGACTATAGCAGGAAAAGGGACTGCTTCCCTAGAAGCTGCCACGCTCAGCAACAGTGCAGTTGGTACCATCTCAGGATGAAACGTCAAAATAGCAACATAAAGAGAGGGAAGCAAAAGAGAAATTCCAAGAAATATATAACGTAGCCAGCGGATAACACTGCCAACCATAAAACGGTTATAATAATCCTCATGTGATTGAATCAAAGAAAAGAACGATATCGGAGCAATTAACGTAAAAGGAGTTCCTTCTACTAAAATGGCTGCCCGTCCCTCTAGCAAATGAGCACAAGCTACATCAGGTCGTTCTGTTGCCAGAATCTGAGGGAAAGGAGAATACGGGTTATCCTCAATCATTTCCTCAATATACCCACTTTCTAAAATGCCGTCCATGTCAATTCGCTGCAGGCGATTTGTGATCTCTTCAATCAAGGTTTGATCGACAAGTCCATCAATATAAGCAACCGCAACATTCGTCTTCGTGTACTTCCCGATTTTCATCGATTGTAATTTAAGAGCAGGACTTTTAATCGTACGTCGTATTAGAGACATATTAACCTGTAAAGATTCAATAAATCCCTCTCGCGACCCCCTAATTCCTCCCTCTGCTACAGGTTCTTCAATGGAACGTTTTTCCCATTTGACCAATCCTAATGAAAATCCATCACTCTCCCCTTCATAAAAAAGAATCGGATTTCCTACTGAAATCGACTCGATACAATCTGCCAACATTTTTACTCTAGTAACTTTAGAAACAGGCATTTGATGTTCAAGAAACTCATTTATGGATTGTTGCTCATTGACTGATCCCTGCATAAGCGGGGATAGCACAAATTCTTCTATTCCCTCGATATCCGAAAGACCGTCAATATAAATGATCATTGCTCTCGTTTTTCCGAAAAGTAAGAACGGACGAAACACGACATCTGAACAATTATCATAAATCGAACGGAGTGTTTCGATATTTTGACTGAATTTTTCATGAAGAGGATCCTTTGGCTTAGAATCTTGAATCTTTTGTTGTAAAGATTGAGGCTTCTTCTTTTCTCTTGGTTTCTTTAACAATTTATTTACATTACGAATCAAGCTGGTCACCCCTCCATCTCTTTCAGGTGGCTTTCACTCTTTTTTTCTAGCATTCATCATCTAGGTTTTTTTATACAGGAAATCATGAACTTGGCGGGAACACCATTTAAAACTGAATTTTCTTAATATTCCATATTAACGAATCCACACCTTTAGAGAAATGAGCAATAGGTTGTACGTCCTTAAGGTCCATATGAAAAGGCTCAAAAAGGGTATGCCTAGTGATTTCTGTTTCTACTTTTTGTAGCGGCCAAGGACGATGATGGATTTCACCGCAATAAATGTTCGCTCTATGATCGGTACTGTAGAGGCAATAGCGCTCAGTAAGCCAATAGTCTAGCGTTCCTTCTTGTGGGAAAAAAACGTCCAATAGAGGGGTGTATGTTCCTTTACTTGTTAGAGGCGTAGTTGTTTTTCCTTTACGAATACTTTCGTACTGAAAGGTTGGTCCTTCTTTTTGAATAGAAATGTGTGCGGCATGATAAGGCAAACGATACCATCTTTTCGCTATCGTTAAGGAAGCCCAATCACCGACGTCAAGAGACATGAAATACACACCAGGTTTCCCATCGTGTTGAACATAGGTTCTTACATTCACTTCTGAAAATGTAGGCGTTAGGGAAACAGCTGACAATCCGCGGGGATAAATTCCCTTCATGACAAATACAACGACTCCCAGCCAAGCAGAACCATCAAAGGTATCAATTTGTAGAGAAGAAGGAATATACGGTCGGAGTATTTCAGGCGGAATAGGCCAATGAATGAACAATACATTACGCCAACTCTGTCTCATAATCCAGTTTGTTGAAGGCAATGGCCAAGAACGATGAGCAATATCATTCAATAAGTTCAAGAAAATGATCTCCTTTCTACTACTAAGCGATTAGCTTTTCTATCCATTTAGTCTATTCTTCACAGACTTTTTCATACATATAGGCCTCTACTCACATTCTCCAATCATATAATTTTGTTTTTTTAGGAAATAATAAGCGAAGCAAATGGTATTCTTGAATTTATGTAGATAGTGGAGAAGTGAATATGTTGAACATTTTATCCTATTTGACTTTTGCGATGCTTTCCCTATTATTCGTTCTTTTTGTATTCATGCTTGTTGGTTGGCGTTGGATCATAAAACGAATGGTGAAAACGTTCGGGAAAATCATATTAACCGACAGTTATCAAGAAAATGTGATGGAGTTGATGCCAGGTCTTCGGCATATGGGTATTCAAAATATGCTGGAAAATAGCTTGCGTGCCGAAACAGGCGACGTTCTTCATCGTCCACTAGGCTCTTCAAAAAAATGGCCGCATTTAGATCCGATTACCTTTATCCCTGCTCAAGTTTCACCTTTTCCTATTGATGGTGAAGAAGACGTAGATGTTTCCGTCACCATTGGACCAAACGCAAAAAAACCGATGAAAATCAAAATTCCGCTCATGATTAGCGGAATGGCCTATGGAATCGCCCTTAGTGAAGAAGTAAGGCTTTCTTTGGCGGAAGCTGCTAACAATGTCGGAACCGCCATTAACTCTGGGGAAGGTGGCGTTTTACCTGAAGAATTAAACGCGGCAGGAAAATATATTTTACAGTTTTCCAAAACAGAATGGTCAAAGGAAGAAAACCTCATTAAGCGTGCCGACATGATTGAAGTGAAGTTTGGACAAGGCGCTCTTTTCGGGACAGGTGGGAGAATTTCACCTAAAAATTTAACAGGGCGTGCTCGTGAAGTAATGGGGCTTAAAGAAAATGAAGATGCTGTGATTTACGACAATTTTTTCGAAAATCAAACATTAGAAGATATTAAGGAACTGGTTGATAGTCTTCGGAGAATCACAGGTGGTGTCCCCATTGGTGTAAAAATAGGGGCCGGTGGAAAAATCGAAGAAGATATTGATCATATCATAGAGATGGGCGCTGATTATATTGCGATTGACGGTGGTCAAGCAGCTACACTCGGTGCTCCTCCCCTTTTATCTGATGATATCGGGATTCCAACCTTGCATGCAGTGGTTCGGGCTGCCCGTCATCTAGAAAAAAGAAACATGAGAGGATCAAATCAGTTTAATTGTTTCAGGGGGGCTTTTAGTACCTGGGCATTTTCTAAAAGCACTTGCACTTGGGGCTGATGCTGTGTATGTAGGCTCTGCCATGTTATTCGCTGTTGCACATCCTCAATCCTTGAATGCCCTTCCATTTGAACCACCTACACAGGCTGTTTGGAATCAAGGGAAATACAAGGATCAATTTAAGATCGAGGTTGGGGTAAAATCCGCTGAAGAAATTCCTAACAGCAAGTATTGAAGAAATGAAAGTGGCGCTTAGAGCGATGGGAAAACGATCTTTAAAAGAGCTGTCAGCAAAAGATTTAGTATCCTACGACGAGCTGACCGCTAAGATGATTGGCATTCCGTTTTCATTTGAACCTTGGGAAGACAAACAAAAAGAAGAGTGCTAGGGGGTCAATCCCCTCTAAATAATGGAGAAGTGAATATGCCGAATATTTTATATTATGTAACCTTTACAATGATATCGATACTATTTGTCTTATCTTTATTTATGCTTGTTGGTTGGCGCTGGATCATGAAACTAATCGTGAAGAAGGCTGGAAAAATCATGTTAACGGACAGTTATCAAGAAAATATTATGGAGTTGATGCCAGGTCTTCGGCATATGGGCATTCAAAATATGCTAGAAAATAGCTTGCGTGCCGAAACAGGCACCGTCCTTCAACGTCCACTGACTGGCTCTTCCAAAAAGTGGCCGCATTTGGATCCGATTACCCTTATTCCTGCTCAAGTTTCACCATTTCCCATAGATGGCGAAGAAGAAGTAGATATTTCCGTCACCATTGGACCAAAAGCAAAAAAACCAATGAAAATCAAAATTCCGCTAATCATCAGTGGAATGGGCTACGGAGTCGGACTTAGTGAACAAGCAAGACTTTCTTTAACGAAAGCAGCCAAGAATGTCGGAACCGCCATTAATTCTGGTGAAGGCGGGATTTTACCTGAAGAGTTAGACGCAGCAGGAAACTATATTTTACAGTTTTCCAAGGCAGAATGGGCGAAGGAAATAAAAGTGATTAAGCGTGCCAGATATGATTGAAATTAAGCTAGGACAAGGTGCCCTAGTTGGGATGGGCAGAAAAATTCCTCCCCAAGAATTAACAGGGCGTGCTCGTGAAATAATGGGACTCGAGGAAAATGAAGATGCCGTGCTCAGTGAACTTTTCTTTGAAAATCAAACATTACAAGATATCAAAAAGTTGATTGAAGAACTTCGAAGTATATCAGGTGGTGTTCCCATCGGTATAAAAATAGGGATGGGTGGAAAAATTGAAGAAGATATTGATCATATCATTGATATGGGCGTTGATTTTATTGCGATTGACGGAGGACAAGCAGCCATGAAGGAGGCCCCGCCCATTTTAGCCGATGACTTTGGAATCCCAACATTACACGGACTTGTCAGGGCTGTTCATCATCTAGAAAAAAGAAAGATGAAAGGACAAATTAGTCTAATTGTCTCAGGAGGACTATTAGTACCCGGACACTTTTTAAAAGTGCTTGCACTCGGGGCTGATGCTGTGTATGTAGGCTCCGCTATGTTATTTACGGTCTCGCATACTCAATCCTTGAATGCCCTTCCATTTGAACCACCTACCCAAGCTGTTTGGTATAATGGGAAATTCAAGGATCAATTTAAAATCGAAGATGGGGTAAAATCAGCAGAGAAATTCCTAACAGCAAGTATCGAAGAAATAAAAATGGCATTACGAGCAATGGGAAAACGATCTTTAAAAGAGTTGTCCAAACAAGATTTAGTATCCTACGATGAGTTGACCGCAAAAATGATTGGAATTCCGTTTTCCTTTCAACCTTGGGAAGACAAACAAAATGAACAATAGTTTGTAAAAAAATCATGAAATTTGTAAATTTTCAAAAAGGATTTTATAGACTAAAATGAATAAAATCAACTTTTAGTCTATGCCAATAGTCATAATCGATCTTCCCTCCAAACATTCTTTTATCATTTTTCGGAGCTTTCATCCTAAAATTCGTTAAAAAATTAGGTCATTACACACATTTTATTGCGTATCGCACATCTTTAACTCTCTCTCAATTCCCCCTTAACACTAGCCATCTATACTCAACTCGGTAAACAATATTCGGGAGGGACATTCATGTTCAAAAAAAATTTCAAAAAGAAACTATTACCGTTTGCAGTCGTTTCATCGTTAGCTCTTACAAGTTTAGCAAGCCCTTTTTCAACTGTTGAAGCAAAAGGAAAAGATGATAACAACGCTAAAGTGAAAAATGTAATCTTCCTTATTGGTGATGGAATGGGTGTTTCTTATACTTCTGCATACCGTTACCTAAAAGATGACCCATCAACAAAATTTGCAGAAAAAACGGCTTTCGATAACTATTTAGTAGGTCAGCAAATGACCTATCCAGAAGATCCAGCACAAAACGTAACAGATTCAGCGTCTGCAGCAACAGCGATGGCAGCTGGTATCAAAACCTATAACAATGCCATTGCCGTTGACAATGATAAATCAGAAGTAAAAACCGTATTAGAAGCTGCTAAAGAAAAAGGAAAAGCAACAGGACTTGTTGCTACATCAGAAATTACGCATGCTACACCTGCTTCATTTGGTTCACATGATATTAGCCGTAAAAATATGAATGCCATTGCTGATGATTATTATGAAGAATTAATCAATGGAAAACATAAAGTCGATGTTCTATTAGGCGGAGGTACAGACCTGTTCGTACGTTCCGACCGTAACCTTGTCGATGAGTTTAAAAAGGATGGCTATAGCTACGTGACAAATCGTGATGAATTACTAAAAAACAAAGATCAACAAGTACTTGGTTTATTCGCTCCAGCAGGTCTGCCTAAAATGATTGACCGTCCTGAAGAGACACCATCATTAGCGGACATGACGCAATCAGCCATTGACCGTTTAAAACAAGATAAGGATGGCTTCTTCCTAATGGTTGAAGGCAGCCAAGTTGACTGGGCTGGTCATGACAACGACATCGTTGGTGCTATGAGTGAGATGGAAGACTTCGAAAAAGCTTTTAAAGCAGCGATTGAATTTGCTAAAAAAGACAAGCATACTTTAGTTGTAGCAACGGCTGACCACTCTACAGGCGGATATTCCATTGGGGCTAACGGAATTTATAACTGGTTCGGTGAGCCAATTAAAGCCGCTAAACGTACACCTGACTTTATGGCTGAACAAATTGTAAAGGGTGCAAACGTTGAGAAGACATTAAAAAAATATATTGATCTTGAGTTAACGAATGAAGAAATTCAATCTGTTAAAACGGCAGCTGAAACGAAAAAGCTTGCAAACATTGACAATGCGATTGAAACCATTTTTAATGAACGTTCACATACGGGTTGGACAACTGGAGGACATACAGGTGAAGACGTACCAGTCTACGCCTTCGGACCAGCTAGTGATAAATTTGCCGGTCAAGTCGACAATACCGACCATGCCAAAATTATTTTCAACTTACTAAAAGCCAAAGTAAAGATTGAGGATAAATAATAAAAGCGGAAGGCGTTCTTAAGCAGCATCTAAAGATTGCCATTAATACGCATTGAAAAATGTATACTTACCTAATAGTTCCCATTGTACATCTACAATGGGAACTATTCATAAAATCAGATAAGGAGTCTACTATGAAAAAAACAATCTTTCTATTACTATCATTGTCCCTTCTACTCATAGGTTGTTCTACTAACAATACTGAACAATCTGTATCTGCAAAAAAACAAGCTAATTCAACCAATTCCGCCACTATCCCTAGCTACTATAAAGACTATGTTCTAAATCCCCAAGTGTCCGATGACAGAGCAATTCTAGAAGTAGGGCAATTCTCTCGCGATCAAAGGGGTGAAATAACTTTAAAGGCTATACAAAATGAGAGTCAGACTTATAAGCTAGATGCCATTGAATTCACGATAAGAGAAGCAAAAATCCTTCATTTTAAACCAGACTACAGCTTAGTTGATTTTTATCATCCTTATACACATGAAGAGGAGTTTGATTTTGTAAAACTGTTCGTAGAAATTAAAAACACCTCAAATAAGCCACTCAAATTTGCACCTGTTGCCCTTCTAAATACGAGTTCAGGTGAAACAAAGACATGGGAAGATGATATTTACTTAGAAGAATTAAATGGAGAAATGGAAGCAAACGGAATAAAAAAAGGAAATCTTGGGTTTATCGTCGAAAAAGCTAATTTTAATTCTATCGAAATCACGACTAGTGATGTGTTTAATAACCTAGACCAAAAGCTAACGACTGGTGAAAAGATAAAAGTTGAATTCTAAAACAGATCAAAAAACAATATAAGTTTACCCCAAATGAATAAGCCATCGTTTTCATTTTGCTATCAGCTATAATTTCTAAATGAAAACGATGGTTTTTATTCGACTTTATATAGAACTCTGTCGACTTTTGTCAATATTGTTGTTTATCGACGAATTCTGTCACATAACTGTCTATCATAGATAAAAGTTATGATAACTATGAATTTTAACTATTTTACATTCTCTAATAACAGGGGTACAATGGAAAAAGTAGATATCTCCTATTTTTTTTAAAAGAAAAATGTCGAAAAAACAAGAATGATAGAGAGATTACTTCAAGACTTCTTTTACAAAGAAAAGACACTATCATAAGTATCTCTTATCTGCCAATAAGAAATATCTTGATAATGCCTAATAAAATAGTTATTATGAATCTTTATTCATACTCATAAAGATTTACTTACTAGCTGCTACTTGAGCCATAGCTTCTTGTTGTTGTTCTTGTGCTTTTCGCATTTTTAACACATCGGCACGAAGGAAAAGTGCAATAATCATAGAAACAGAAACTAATCCAAGGAAAGTATAGAACACAGGAGTATAACTTCCAGTACTTTCTTTAATGATGTTTACCAACAGTGGTCCACAAACCCCACCTAAAGACCATGTCGTTAAAAGATAACCATGGATCGCCCCAACTTCTTTTGTTCCGAATAAATCGCCGGCAAATGCAGGAAGATTGGAGAATCCTCCACCATAACAACTAACTACTAATAAAATTAAAATTTGGAATATGATAGCATTTGTTGTCATTGGTAGTGTAATGAACGATACGATTAGAATGGTAAAGAAAATAATGAACACGTTGTGACGACCAAGATAATCAGAGGCTGCTGCCCAACCTAGTCGACCTCCACCATTGAAAAGTCCCATAATACCAACTAAAGTAGCAGCTCCTGCTACGGATAACCCCACTACCTCTTGAGACATAGGAGAGGCTACCGAAATCATCATAACACCTGCACTAGTGTTAACAAGCTTCATTGTCCATAACATCCAGAAATGCTTTGTTTTAACCGCTTCTCTTGCAGTTAGTTGACGTAAATCTTTCTTAACTTCTTTTTTACCAGTTGCAATTGCTTTTTTCATTCCTTCAGGCATATAATCTGCTGCTGGCTTTGCAATATACGAAGCACCTGCAAACATTAAGATGAAATAGCTAGCACCCAAAATGTAATATGTGGTTGAAATACCAACAGATCCCATTAAGTTTGCTGCAATTGGAGCTGTAAGAAGCGCCCCTGTACCAAAACCAAGTACCGCCATCCCTGTTGCTAATCCTCTACGATCCGGGAACCATTTGATTAGTGTAGATACTGGTGAAATATACCCGATCCCCATTCCAAGTCCACTTAATACCCCATAAGTCAGCCAGAAAAGTACTACAGAATCTATTTGAATAGCTAATCCAGAACCTGCTTGTCCTAGACCAAATAGCACCGCTGCAACCAAGGCAGATTTTCTTGGACCCTTCTTTTCAACAAATTTTCCAAATACAGCTGCAGAGGATCCCCCAAGAGCCATCATAATTGTAAACGCTATCGTTACCTCAGTTGCTGACCACCCCATCGTCTCAACTATAGGTAGCTTGTATACACTGTAAGCGTAAACCCCCCCAATAGAAAGATGAATTGCGATAGCTGATAAAGCAATTAACCATCTGTTTTTCATCATGTCGTTCCCCCTTATTCTGTTTTGTCGAAATTATTAAATAATTCCTCAAGATATAAAATATCATTTTACTAGATAAAAAATCAACAAAAATTTTAAAAAATGCTATTAAAATCAAAAATTAACTTTTATTGGATGTCTTTTATGTATTTTTTTGTAAAAAAAGGGAATTATATGTTATAATCTTAAAAAATTTGAATTCAATTGTATGTCTCAATCTGTCATATTCAAATTGATCATTTGAATAATTTGTCTAAAACAATAAAATTAAGAGTTTACAAGGTTTGTATCCTTAGTAGATTAAATGATAGCTTAGTAGAGACTATATTCAAGACGATTTTCAGCATCGATAGAAAGATAGCCCTGGCTTTATGAAACCAGGGCTACAATAAACTACTATGTTGCATCTTAATTTTTAAAGCCTTGAGGCTGTTTATCCCCCCTCTATCCTCTTCCATTTTTCTTGAGGTTCTAATGTGGAGAAATTATAGCCTCCTAAACTGAGATAAATATTCCCTTGGAGTTGACGAAGTGATTTTCTTAAAAACAGTACTGAAGTAGTTATGATTTTCAAAGCCTACCATGAGTGCAATTTCCGTCATAGAGTACTGATTTTGTCGAATTAAAAATTGAGCTTCCTTAATCCTTCTCTTATGTATGAATTCAGTAATTGTATGATTCGTCTCTTTCTTAAATTGTCTTGAAAGGTGGGATGAATGAATGTTTATTTTTTCAGCAATTATATGAAGGGATAACGGCCTATCAAAATGTAACTCAATATACTGAATGGCTTTCTGGATAATAGGGCTATAACCTGCTGTTGACATTTCTTTTACTAAATCGCAATACTCTACAACCATGTTTGTCTGAAGACCTCTTAAATCCTTCATATTGGATACTTTTTCAATTAAAATAGCAATTTTATCAGATAAATGGTGAATACGAGCTGGCGCAACGCCCCCTTGTACTGCAGCTAATCGAAGTAATGTATTAAAAGAAAAACAGGCGTTTTTGTAAGCCCTTAAAGGATCATTTGGTGTCCGATAACTAAAATCAAATTGAAATAGCTGTACTAATTTCAAAGCCTCTTCTTTTGAACCAGTTTCAATAGCATGAAGAACTTTCTTTTCAAGTTGATACCTTAATTCTATTTCAGAATAAAATATTTCACTTTTGAATTCATCTTTTTCTATAGGAATCATCAAGTTTTGTTCCTCAGCCATTAACAAATTAGCTTCCATAAAAGGATTTGTAGCTACATTCACCATTAATCTTCCAATATTATGAAGTGAGTTAACATTTAAGATTTGAAGAACATGATAGTATCGATGAAGCTCTATCCTAGATTCATGAGGTACATGGTTTTTTTCAATGATGCTAAAAAGGAACGCATCATCTGGAATGCTAGAGAGAAAAGGTCCAACAATAATGGCCCCTTTATATACTTTATTATTCCATAAGCCTATCCCTAAATAAGTAAGTTGATGAAAGGAATCCGTGTAATAGAAAAAATCATGAGGGGCCTTGTCTTGTAAATAGTTATACATATATAATGCTGTTTCCTTCCCTCCTTCCTGTAAGACAGCTGGCAAATCAGAATGAAACAGTTGAAAAGATGCTGTATGATGGTGATCGATAAATTCCACATTTAGCTTTGATAAGTTATGGATTAATGAACAAATATTATAAACATACCCCTCTTTTTCTTCTATTATAGTAAGCATGCTAAACCTCTCTTTTCAAATGTGTCTATTTTTTAAAGAATAACAATTTCAAAATCATAATGCAAAAATTTTATACAAAATAACAAAATAGTGAAAGTATCACTTTATAAAATAGTGTACCTTATACATATTAGGTGTGTAAGCGATTGCCTAAATGTATACATATAAAACAATTGCAGCATCATATTAGATGCTTACAAACTATTTGGGAGGCTAACATGTATGGTGGATTTAAAAGCAAAACCTTATAATCTTGATGATGAAGGTGTTAAATGGGTACAAGACACCATTGCATCTATGACGATAGAAGAGAAAATTGGTCAATTATTTGTCAATATGGGATCTAGTCGAGATGAAGCATACTTAACCGATGTTCTAAATAATTATCATATCGGTGCTGTTCGCTATAATCCTGGCAAAGCCGAGGAAGTATATGATCAAAATAAAATTCTCCAAGAAAATAGCAAAATTCCATTATTAATTGCAGCTAATACAGAAGCAGGTGGAAACGGTGCTTGTACGGATGGAACAGAAGTTGGTGTAGAAGTCAAAATTGGTGCAACGAATGATACAAAATGGGCATATGAAATGGGTAGAGTTTCTGGTGTAGAAGCCGCTGCTATCGGATGTAACTGGAGTTTTGCCCCTATCGTCGATATTAATAAAAACTGGCGTAATCCAATTATCTCAAGCCGTTCCTTCGGATCCGATCCAGATTTAGTACTAGAAATGAGCCTAGCCTACATGAAAGGAATTCAAGAAAGCGGAATTGCTCCTGCAGCCAAACACTGGCCTGGTGATGGAATTGATGAACGAGATCAACATCTATCATTTAGCGTAAATAGCTTATCATGTGAAGAATGGGATGCGACATTCGGAAAAGTATACAAAGGATTAATTGATGCAGGACTGCCATCCCTTATGGCTGGTCATATCCATATGCCTGCTTATGAAAAATTCTTTAATCCTGAATTGAAAGATGAAGAGTTACTACCAGCTACTCTTTCTAAGGGATTAATGACAGACCTATTACGTGGAAAATTAGAGTTTAATGGCGTTGTTGTAACAGATGCTAGCCACATGCTAGGTCTGACAGGTGCAATGAAGAGAAGTAAGCTACTTCCTACATCAATTGCTGCTGGTTGTGACCTATTCTTATTCTTTAATGATCCAGATGAAGACTTCGAATACATGATGAACGGATATAAAGAAGGAATTATTACTGAAGACCGCTTACAAGAAGCTTTAGAACGTATTTTAGGTTTGAAAGCTAGATTAGGTCTTCATAAAAAAGCAAAAACTGAAATTTTACCGCCAAAAGAAGAAGCAATGGCAAAAATCGGCCTTCCAGAAAACAAAGCATTGTTCAAAGAAGTTGCTGATAAAGCTATTACGTTAGTAAAAGACAAACAAGATATCTGGCCAGTAACTCCTGAAAAATACAAACGCGTATTATTAGTAGACGTAAAAGGTGTACAAGGCGGATTCGGTGCATTGATTGGTAGTAAAGAAAAAGCTGTCGATATCATGAAAGAATTGTTGGAAGCACAAGGATTCGAAGTAACGGTTTGGGAATCAACAGAAGAGAAAATTATGAAACTTCCAGAAGAAGAAAGAGCGGCAGCTATTGCAAATGTATATGCACAAAAGAGGCCGATTACGGAGTTAACAGATAATTATGATCTGATCATCAATCTTGCCAATGTTAACCCAGGAACCGTACAAAGAATCGTATGGCCAGCAAGTAAAGGAACACCAGATATCCCATTTTATGTACATGAGGTTCCTACTATTTTTGTTTCTGTTCAATATCCATACCACTTGTCAGATGTACCACAAGTAAGAACATACATCAATACGTATGACAGCAGAAAACAAACACTAGAGGTTTTAGTTGAAAAATTAATGGGACAATCTCCATTTAAAGGTGAAAGTCCTGCTGATGCTTTCTGTGGCATGATTGATACACGAATCTAATCATGAAAACTTCACAAATAGAAACGCGGATTCTTATGAATCCGCGTTTCTATTTGTGGCCATTCTAATTTAGATGATAACAAACCAAATATACGTGATAATCGTTGTTGCAATATGTGTCATTGCATGAGCAATCATTGCCACCTCAAGTCCCTTTTTCCAAAATAACCATCCGTAGATAATCCCTCCAATTCCATTAAGAAGGAGCATCCGGATAAAGATAATGGGCGTGATTACTGGTGCAGCTAAAGCAGTCGCTCCCCAGTGCCCTAATGCAAATAATATAGAGCTAACAATAATACTAATCCAGAATATCGATGAAGAAGGTGCGGTCCTTACCTTTTGACGTTTACGATCATCCATTCGTTCAGAAAAATATTATAGTTTTTCTGAATACGTTTGCACTTCTATGACTTTTCCTCCTTATACGAGAGTCATAGCTGCAAGCTGAATGACTAATTGTAAATCTATCAGATAATGAGCTAAAACAATTGGAAATAATCGTTTCGTTTTTGTATAAATAAACGCCAGTACTAAAGCAAGTGGAATGAATGATAAAAATCTCCAGAGCATATATGGCATATCAAAAACTAATGGTAAAGCAATATGTTGGAAGGCAAGTGCTAAACCTGCAAGTACTATAGCTAGCCACCGCTTTCCTGTTACTGCCTCAATTCGGGGTAGAGCATAGCCGATATAAGTGGGTGTTTCAACAAGTGCATTTGATAATGGAAATACGACTAATGCGATAATAAGTGCCCATAGAGGGATTTCCTGAAGCATAGTAGTTGGTAGATGAAACGTCCCAAATAACAGGTACGCACATACATACAACGGAATCGCACCAACAATCATTCCGACGATCAAAAGCCATAAAGTTTCTACAGCATCTTTTTTCTTCCTCCCCTTCTCATAGTTAAAGATACTTAGGTAGGTAAGACCCTCTTTTTTCAAAAACATCCGTAGAATAAAATAAGTTGCTATATTAGCCAAAATAGCTTGAAACGGCCACCACTTTTCTGCTGCCTTTAGTGGAGTTTCATTTCCTAAAAGTGCAAACAAGCCAACAATAATCGCACCAAATAAAACGAATAATAACGTGCGCATCATTAATGAAAAGAATACCCTATTGCTTAGCTTGTTTTGAATAATCCGTTGGTTTATAGTTGTATGCTGCTTCTGTATGTGAAATTTACTCATATTGCACCCCATTTTCATTTTTGCTCGTTTAGATATATTCCTAAAAATGAACAATATTCATAATTAGCTAGCATTCGTTAGTTTTTCAATCTAAAACAAAAAGAAAAAGCCAATCATATAGATTAGCTTCAATAATTAGTACTCTCATGTTAAGGTTACTTTCCCCTTTACGACCACTTCCTTTTTATTCTTTCCTACGATTACAAGGTTAGTACTATCATGCTCCAGCTTGACTTCCTCTGCGACTAGATGAAGCGTATCATTCTGAAATACAGGTTTAAGAAATTGCATCTCATACGCAGAAACTCTCATTCCTTCCCCAATAAAGCTAGCAGCTATTTCCAATGAGAGTCCCATTGTCAGCATTCCGTGAGCAATTGGTGCTTTAAATCCGTAACGTTCAGCTTCCTCTTGATCTAGATGAATCTCATTAAAATCTCCCGAGAGAAACGCATATTGTTTAATTTTTTCTTCCGTTATGGTAATACAACAACTAATTCCGACACACATCGAAAACACTCGCTTCCTTCCATGTTATAGCCAACGAGAGATTGCGTATAAAACGTATACTTTCCTTTTTGTATTTCTTGGTCAAGTGTAACTACACACTGGTAGCTTTCTCCGATAGAAAGTTCCCTATGACAAACACAGGTCTGCTTCCGTGAATAGGTGCTGCCTTGTAACTCCATGGTACCTTTAGATACCGATAAAAAATCATAGGAAAGGTTGATGGTAAACTAGTTTGTTTTCCAAAAACCGCTTCATAGTTTCGCACCATCTCTTCTGTGATAGTCACGATAGCCCTCTGTTTTCATACAACCCTCTCCCATAAGAACAGCAATTCCAATTCCACCGCCAATTCCAATTGTTGAAATGGCATAGTTCGCTTCGTAGCGCTGTACTTCATAAAATAATCTGGTGACCAAAATGGCACCCGATGCCCCATACGGATGACCTAAGGCAATGGCACCGCCTTCGACATTTAACTTTTCATAAGGAATAGAAAGCTCTTGGGCACATGCGACCACCTTAGAAGCAAATGCTTCATTCAATTGAATTAAATCAATATCTTCAATCGACAATGAATGTTTAGACAAAATTTGTGAAACAGCAGGAATCGGGCCTGTTCCTGGATAATTTGGATTGACTCCTGTTACCACACTATCAACAAAGCGCAGAATTGGTTGATAGCCTAATTCCTTCGCTTTTTCCTCAGACATGACAAGAACCGCCGCTGCCCCATCATTAATTCCACAACAATTTCCAAGCGTTACGGTTCCATTTTCCTTAAAACAAGGAGACAAACGACGCAGCATTCTCTCATAATTTTGTTTTGAATTTATCCCTTCATCTTGCAGAGGAAGATCTTCGATTTTTACAAGTTCATCAGAATAATAACCTTTTTTTAATGAATGCATTGCTCGTTGATAGCTGAGTAGTGCATACTCATCCTGCATTTGTCGTGAAACTCCATATTTTTCAGCTACATATTCTGCCGCCATTCCCATTTCAGGGTCACCGAATCGCTCAGGTGAAAAACGTGCTCTTTTTTCATAGGGGGATTGACTCGTGCTTTCGACACCACCTGCAATATAAATATCCCCTGCTCCTCCTTGAATGAGATGACAAGCAAGGCGAATTGCTTCTAATCCGGAGCCACATTGCCGGTCGATTGTCACCCCAGGAACAGAAAAAGGCAAATCACTCTCTAAGCTTGAAAGTCTTGCCATATTCCCTCCAGGACCGACTACATTTCCTAAAATAATGTCATCTACCTGTTTCGGCAAATCTTGAACAAGATCCCTAATGACAGCAGCAGCTAATTGTTCGGGGGCATATTCTTTTAAGATGCCACCTTTTTTCCCAATCACTGTTCTCTTTGCTTTGACAATGACGGCTCTTGTCATCATAACGCATCCTTTTCCAACCACTTTCTGACTTCTTGACGTGAAATCTTACCTCCCGTTGTATAGGGAAACGTTTCAACCTTTCGCCAAATTCGTGGAATTTTATAAGAAGCTAAAGTTTGAAGACAATCATTTTTCAAAGAAGCTACAGATGCATTTCCTTTAATGCAAGCAGCTACCTTCTCGCCCCAATATTCATCCTTGATTCCTACAACAACCGACTTCTTCGACACCATCACATTTAATTAATGCCTGTTCAATTTCTTGAGGATATACATTGATTCCACCGTAAAGAATCATATCATTTTGCCGACCAAGAATGTAGATAAACCCTTCTTCATCCATTTTGGCGACATCATACACCGTCGCCCAATCTCCCTGTAAGACTTTTTTTGTTTCCTCCTCTTGATTGATATACCCATCAAAAAGCAGCTTACTTTTAACAAACAAAACGCCTTCTTCGCCAACTGCTACTTCCTGTCCTTTTTCATCACGAATGCTCACTTCAACATTATGAAATGCCCTTCCAACTGAATCAGCATAGTCAACCTGTTCATCATTTTTTAAAACCGAAACATAACTAAGCTCCGATGATCCGTAAAATTCAACAAATTGAGCGTTTGGAAACTGTAGGCGCATTTTCTCCTTTCACTCGCGGAAGCCACTTGGCACCTGTTGAAATAAAAGTCATAGCTTGATTGTATGGATATCCTTCCTTTAATAAAGCATTGAGCATCGTGGGTACTACATACACATGCGAAATCGGATAATGCTGTAAAACATCCATGAATCGGGCAGGTGAAAACTTTTTCAATACATAAATCGTTCCACCTAAAAATAACGTACTTAGGGCTCCATATAAAAAAGTAGAATTCACAAACGAACCTGGTATTAAGACATGGTCTTTTTCCGTCATCCCGAGGTCCACTTCATTACATCGAAAGCTTTCTACCCACGAGTCATGGGATCGAAAAAATGCTTTTGGTTTCCCTGTTGATCCTGAAGTAAAGCCAATATAAAAAGGAACATTATCGTCACTTTCAGGAACGTCACTTTTCAAACACATCCAGTCCTCTATCTCATCTGAATAGATGACTTTCGTTTGCACATTTTGAAAAAGACGCCTTCAGCTTTTCATCCGCAATAATCAAATCAGGGGATGTTTGTTGAAGCCGTTCCTCCATCTCCTGCTTCTTCCATCTTATATCTCCGACAATACTAGCCCAACCTGCTTCACACGCTCCAGCAAATAGCTGTAAAAACAAGCGTCCATTTGGTAGGAATAAAGCCACTCTTTTCGTTCCTTGCTTTTCCCTAAAAAAAGAGGCAGCTGTTCGCTGCACTACATCCATCCATTCACCATATGAAACACTTTCTTCGTCTGTTACGATAGCAGGTCGCTTGCGATCCAACTCAGCATACGTTCTATAAGTACTGGTAATTCTCACTTAAGCTTGAACCCCCTTAGCTAACGGGATATAATTTCGCAGCTTAATAGCTAGTAAAGAAGCAACAGCCACTTTGATTAAATCACCAGGAAGATACACAAGACTTAAGCATGATCGCTTTATCAATTCCAATATTCATCAGCAAAGCTTGAATCGGAATACCAAATAAATACACAACACCTAAACCACCTAGAATATTAATAAGAACGACCTTTATAAGCGAAACATTTTTCAGATGATAAGATAACAGTCCAATGACATAGGCACCTGCAACATAGCCTAACAGATAGCCGCCTGACGGACTGAAAAAGACTCCAATTCCACCGCGACCACCAGATAATAGCGGTAAACCTGTCATAACTAATAATAAAAATAAGATTTGACTAAGAGCCGCATATTTAGGACCTAAACGTGCTCCTAGCACACTACCAGATAACATAACCCCTAAAGACTGTAAGGTAATAGGTACAGGAGTAAATCCTAAAAATAGTGGAGGAATAATCCCAAGTACCCCCATAATTGTCGCAAACATAGAAACATACATTAATTTTCTTAATTCCATAATGTTAACCACCTTTGTTATTAAGTTAACATTATTATAAAACCCATCTTCTTTATTTGTAAAGCTAATCATGCTCACCCTTACAAATAAAGAAGTCCTTCCCCCTTCATGTGAGAGATAAAGACTTTTTATATGACTTACATAAATAAAAGGAATAAACCTTTACTTTCAAACGTTTATTCCTTTTATTTTGTTCTATGAACGTACTCCGTTATTATTCAACCAAACAACACGGACGCTAAATAAACAACCGCTGTAACCGAAATACCGCTCAAGATCGTGGAAAAAAGCACCGTTTGAGCTGCTAGATCCGGATGCACATCATTTTCTAAAGCAAGTGTTGCACTATTTCTGGAAACAGGAAATGAACTCGCAATAAACAGCGACTGCGCTACGACCCCATCCAGTCCCATGATAAAAATAAGAACCAGCGCAATGCTTGGACGAATAATGAGCCTACCGATACTACCGACAATAATAGTCTTATTTAGAGATGGTCCTCAATGCAATTTGTGACAATTGTGCTCCTAACAAAATAAGCGCAATAGAAATTAACGAATTGGCCAGCTGATCAACCGGTACCCATACAAAATCAGGTATATTGATATGCAAAGCATGCAACAAGCCTCCTAATATGATGGCATAAATAATAGGCAACTGCAGAAATGACTTAATGATTTGCCATCCCGTTTTGCTTGCCGAAATTAAGTTATATAAACCATATGTATACGTCAACATATTTTGAAAAACCAATACAATAATCTGAATCGATAAACCAAGAGGATTAGCGTGAAATAGTAGTTGACTAACCGGCAACCCATAGTTTCCTGCATTCATTAAGACAACACTGTTTTTTACTATAGCTGTTTCCCCTTTATCCAATTTGATTAATCTACTTGCTAATGAACCGAGGATCATGGAACACAGACTAAAAATCAGCAAATAACCGATGATATCTAGTAGAACTTTAAATTGAATTTCCGTTTCGTAAATATTGATAAATACAGCCGCTGGCATTAGACAATACGTAATAAGACTTGAAAAAGCCTTCAAATTAAAACTAAATTTTCTTTGTAAAATGGCTCCAATTAATAAAAGGAGCAGTATAGGAATAATTACATTCAAAAAGATAATACCTAAATATGTCATTTCATTTCTCCATTCATAAAATCCATCAGAATATTTTAAAAGCTCTGGTTGTTATTTTACTATTGTAAAACTAGCACAGCAATCTAAATATAAGCAGTCTTACATTTTTGGTGCTTGAATTTTATAACAAATCCTGCCTAGCACTGTTTGTCTTCCTCATATTCTTTGATTTTTCTAATCAAATTTTAATGTTCTTCTCCTTGTCCTTTAAGCTTAAATGGATAAGATGAACATGTAATCAAATGAAGGAGGTTTCAATGATGAAATTAGTCACAATTCTTTTAACAAGTGCTTTAGTTGTAGGAGGTCTAGGTGCAGGCGTTTATTCGATGGCAGAAAGTCAATCCCCAACTATAAAGAATAATACAGACGTCCAAGCAGATATTGCGGAACAAACCGTTAGTACTGAAAAAGTAAAAGAAATGGCGTTAGACGTAACAGAAGGTGCTCAAGTAACAAAAGTTCAGGTAGACGATGATGCTGATACCGAAATCCAAAATATTTCCCTAAAAATTTCTCCAGAGGAAGCAAAGAAAATAGCATTGAAACAGGTAAATGGGACTATTATAGAAGAAAAATTAGACGATGATGACAACCGCTTATTATACGAATTCGAAATACTAACAAGCGATAATCGAAAAGTCGAAGTAAAGGTGGACGCAATGAACGGAGAAGTTTTAAAACTTGAACAAGATGATCGCTACGATGACGACGATGATGATAACAAACACCAAAATGTTTCTACGAAGATTTCCCTAGACGAAGCAAAGAAACTAGCATTAGCAGAGGTAAATGGAACGATAACAGAAGCAGAGTTAGATAATGATGATAACCGCTTACTGTATGAAATCGAAATACTAACAAGCAATGATCGTGAAGCAGAAGTGAAAGTGGATGCAACGAATGGAAAAGTTTTAAAAGTGGAAATAGACGATTAAGTCGTATTTTCTCGAAATACAATACCATCATCATAGAAGCTTAAATCACTAGCAAACTTGAAGGAGCCCGTCACCAAGGGAATATTATGCCCTTGGTGACAGGCTCCTTCAAGGCTAATGGTTCGGTTTTAATCGTGAAATAATTAAAGAGCCATGCATCAAAAACCTCGTTAGAATGTTTGATGCACAGCTTAAGATTGTTCACCTGAAACCACTTATTCTTCATCATTTGCAGGCGAAACGAGCGGCCTATAATCTATAACTTGCTTTACTTCACTACAATATTTTAGTAAGTCATTAAATGCTTGTTTCCACGTATGATGATCCGGATCATCCCTTCGAATATAGACAAAATGATCTTTATCCGTGACGTACACTTTTATTCCCTGTTTCCGGCAATCTATCGTAAAAAAATCATCTTCATCACAGTTCCTATCTATAAATTTCACTTTATGGTAAATATCCTTTTTAAAAACTAAAGTCGCACCTTTCAAATTTATATTCTCTGGTAGATACTGACTCTCATTTCCAGGCATATGAACGGTTAATAAACTTTTATCTTCAAAATACATATAAGCTGATATTTTCCCAACAACAGATGCTCCCTTGCTCCTTAACGCATTCATTGCATGTGTAAGATATTTCGGAGCATAATAATCATCATCATCAAACTTAGCAATATAATCATATTTGGATTGCTCGATACCAAAATTTAGACAATTCCCTAACGAAGTCGACTCTGATAACTGATATACGGAAATATTTTTGTATGATTTAGCGTTCTTTTTCCACTTTTTTAGACTCATTTCATCGTTATTGAGAATGATGATTAGTTCTTTATCCTGCCATTCTTGTCTTTGATAATTTTCAAACACATTTTCCATAAAGGTTTCTCTTTTCGTACATGTGATGATCGATATCATAAACATCTCCCCTTTCTAACAAAATTAGAGGATTGTTCCCGTTCGCCGTTACCAATCTACCCCATTTGTGTATAATAGCTATAAATTTCCAAAAGGGATGTTGGCATTGGCGACTTCTAAAGCAAAATTTGTTTCACTCACCTTTGATGATGGTCCTTCCATCTATACCAAGCAAATTCTCACTATTTTAGATAGTTACGATATTAAAGCAACATTTTTTATAGTTGGAGAAGCACTTATAAAGTATCCTGAAATCATTCAACAAATAAAAGCGGAAAATCATGTTATAGGAAACCATACTTGGAATCATCCATCCATTATAAATCTAACCCACGTAGAATTATCCGATCAAATCTTACAAACCAACTTAGCGATAAAAAATATCCTCGGTGAAGAACCTACCTTATTTCGTGCTCCCTATGGGGACATAAATCAAGATTCTCGTAATATCATTCATCATTTAGGTTTGACATCTGTATTATGGAATGTCGATAGCCTAGACTGGTCAATCAATGACAGCGCTTTACTCCAAAAACGTATTCAAACCTACACAAAGACTGACAGTATTATTCTTTTACATGATGGGGATCAATTTGGCAGTGGTCCGCGAGACGTTACGATACATGCCTTACCCAACATAATTGAATGGTTACTGAATGCAGGTTTCCATTTCCTAACGATTCCCGAATTTCATAATCAATGCTTTACCATAGAAAAATGGAGAAATATAAAAAAGGATAAGAAATAATTACGATTGAATATACTTGCTTATCATATTAACCACCTCAGGCAACACCTGTTTGGCTTCTACAATATTATTGTAAAACTTCTTTTTTTCTATATCAGAGATACTCCAGTCACTCGGAATCGAGTAGATGAAGTCCCATATTAATTGGTCCTGCAGATCCATTATCTTTTGAAGAAAATAAGTAAGCTCTGTTTTATCATCCATCATTGAAAGACACCATTTATGCACCTCCGAAAGCTCAAGCTTACTAGGGTCAGCAAGTAATTCCAATAATGCTTTTTTACTTGGATAGCAATTTCCATGATCAATCATATGAATATAGTACTCGGACTGTCCAACCGGTTGTAATAGGATATTACTCTCATCACGATCTTTATTTCTCAACCAAAAATCAAATACAATTATTCCTGCAAGAGTATGACGATTTTGTACTTGACTTTTTTCTGGATGTAACCATAAACCAATACAGTTCTCTATATATAAACTTGCAAACTGGTTCCCATGTTCAAATTGATATTGATTAAGCTCCGTTTCCACAATGAAACGTTCAGGTATATAAACAATCTCACAAGGAGCAGTGGGGGTACCTAATTGTTGGGCCAACATCG
Source organism: uncultured Bacillaceae bacterium (assembly GCA_963790055.1). GTDB lineage: Bacteria > Bacillota > Bacilli > Bacillales > DSM-1321 > Peribacillus. The sequence continues at coordinate 85,993 of CAWBND010000008.1, read as the reverse complement.
TAGCAACATATTCCCTCATCAACATTTTATTGCCTTGTGGATTATTTTTGAATTTAACTAAATATTTGTTCCCGTTATCAAACAATATAATTTGGGGATGAGATTGGGCAATCTCTGGTTGCCCTTTTTTGTTTACCGTATCCACGTACTTAAGTGGGCGAAGTTTATTCATTATATCCTCCTCACCATAGGATATATCCATTCCAGCTTAGTGATTTATAGAGCTCATAAAAAGAACGTATGTCATTTTAGATATTTTTATGTTCATTACATACACTATTTTTCAAAAGGCTATGTTTGCTTAGATGATAAATCTATCAAATATTTTTAAAAAAGTATTTTAAATATTACAATTTTCTTATAATATATAACATGTGAATAGGAAAAACCTTTCCAATCTAATAAAGAAAGTGTGCGAGGAAAATCTATGAATCTCTTAGAAAAGTCAAATGAGCATGTAGAAAGCATACAAGGAAAATCTATACATCTTGTAGAAAAGTCAAATGAACGTATAAAAAGTCAATCTTTAGTAAGTTTATCTGCATATTTACATAAAATGAAGGGGGTAGCTAGAAAGGAAACTAGAATCGATTATCTCGATTCCCTCGTTTCTGCCACAGGTGTTCTTCTAGGTGTTAGTATTATTTGTTTTTTAGCGGTTTCTTTCGGATATTCTATGGCAATGGGCCCTTTAGGAGCAAGCTGTGTTCTCATATTCGCAGCGCATAATGGTCCCTTATCCCAGCCTAGGCAAGTCATTGGAGGACATATCCTCTCTACTACTATAGGCCTTGTCATTTGGAGTATATTTGGTAAAAGTTTATCTATTATTATAATTACCTTGGTTATTGTTCTAATTGTCATGTCCCTTACCAAAACCATTCATCCTCCCGCAGCAGCCAGTGCTCTAGTAGCAATCAACTTTGAGACAGGTTGGGGATATCTTATTCCTATTGTAATAGGTACCTTTTTAATCATTTTTATTGCCATGATTTATAATAACTTATTTCCTAAAAGACAATATCCAAAACATTGGTTTTAGCTTTTTCACAACTTCCATATATACATTAAAGTCATCTCAATAAGCATCACTACTCCAAAAAATCATAGCCAGCACCCTTTTTCCCGAGAAATATAGCGCTGCTATGGCCGAACCAAATATGATGATTTGGAGAAATATTCGTAGGGGAACAGCCACAGGAATAGAAGCCTTTGGAGCAATGAAGGTCCCCCAAATAATCGCAACAAAAATCGGGGTACCGATACCAAGCACAGTTTTCATTAGTATTCCTTTATCAATATGGAAGCCCCAGTACATCAATGCCGCAAGCGTGGCAAGTTCGAGGAAAAAAAAGATAGCCATAACTGCATATTGCACAATAATCACAAGAAACACATCCTTCATATTGGTTATCATGCTTAAGCTAAACTAGTAATCTAGATTTTAAAAATAATCCTATTCCACCTAAAAATATTTTCCCCTCTTTGACTACGAAAGTTTCTTCTCCATTTTTTGCACATATTCTTCTAGCTGATCTGCAGGATGAAGCACAGAGTCCCCATGGCAAACTTCCAACCTTTTTGGTTTTAATTGCTCTACAACGGAACTGCTTCTTACCGCTTCAGCCATATCTGCCGTAAACATCGACATAGGTTGATGAAGCCTCCCCCTTTTGGAGGTAAAGAGATCACCTGCTAGTAACACTCCATCCTGTTCATGATAATAGATGACATGACCAGGCGAATGTCCTGGAGTTAGATAAGGCGTTAGACCAGCCATGGACTTCAACCGACCTTGTTCCTCTTCTTGAAGGGGTTGTGCTAGTTGCTTTTCCACATTCTGTTCCAATTTTTTTCTTCTCGGATATAGAAGATCACCTTCCATATAGGGAATTTCAATCCTATGTGCATATACGGGCACTTTTGTTTCTGTCCAAATGGTTTTTATAGCGCCAACATGATCAGAATGGCCATGAGTCAAAAGGATTCGTTGCAGAGGTCCAGCTTCTAATTGTGTGATATATTTCATAATTCCCTTCGCCATCATCGGTAGCCCTGCGTCTACTAATGTAACTCCTTCCTCATCAACAACAAGCCACACGTGAATTGGGATAAGCATCCACGTTTTCAAGCCCCATATATGCTCTGAAACTTGTTTAATTTTCATTGTTCTTCTCTCCTCATTTTAATTTTTCCCTACATCCCACAATAAGAATTTCCACAGCAAGTTCAAAAGTAGGGGTTAATCTTTCCATTAATTCTTCTACCGTTTCATGTAGATACGAGTAAGTACCTAAAATACCATTAAGGTTGTAAAAAAAGATTCGAGTAAACGCCAATAATTGGTCACTCTTCTCAAGAGATAAACATTCCCCGATCACTTGCATGAATAACCCAAACATTTCCACTCTAAGTTTATTAATCTCTAATGCTGGTTCATCTTCATCGACTCTTGATGACTTAGCGTTAATGAAAATGTCGTACATATTTCGATTATTTAAGCCAAAGAGAATATATTCACGACTCACTTCTTTCAGTTTGTCTTCGCCTGTTAATGTATTCATACTTACTATTTGTCGGAATTGTTGATGCAGCGCATTCAAGGTTGGCATCGATAGCTGGTAAAGCAATTGTTCCTTATCTTTAAAGTAAAGATAAATCGTCGTATGTGAACAGCCCGCCTCCTTGGCAATTTCTCTCATCGTAACAGCATCATATCCCTTTTTAGAGAATAGCTTCCCAGCAGCATTCAAAATCATTTTTTTTGTTTCCTCAGAACGGAGCTCTTTTTTCCTTACCATCACTCCATTTCACTCCTTTCTTGCATCGTTTTCTAAAAAACTAACCATTGGTTACAATCATTATATAACCAATGGTTAGTTTTGTGTCAAAAAAATAAAATTTTTACCATTTTTAATTAATTTTTCTTATTTTCAATCAAGCATAAATATAAAACAATGAAATGGTAAAAATAATAAACAGATATTATGCCCCCACTCATTATCAACTTTTTCAAATCTATGAATTGAAATGAGGTATCATTACATGCTTCAAAATAACTGTGACTTTTCGCCATTAAAAGAACAGATTTCAAAAGGACTTGCGGAAATTTCGTTGGAAATTAGTAAAGGAATCCATACATTAGAAAATGATAACTATTGTCTGTTAGGAAGTCTTGAGGATATTAAAGAAAAACTGCAAAGAGTTGAAACGATAGCCGCATCCTTTTATTTAAACTGTTATTTGTCTCCCTTTACTGAAAAGTATTTGGCCATCTCTACCTGTATTCAAAATCTTTCTAATCAAAGACATGGGGCCTTAATTGTCATTGAACGAGAAGATTGTGTAGATTCTTTAATCCGCTCTGGTACTCCTATTCATGCAACCTTGACACATTCATTATTAGAGTCTATTTTTTACCCAGGAAATCCGTTACATGATGGTGCAGTATTAGTTCGTGGTAATCAAATTATTTCTGCGGCAAATATTCTTCCTTTATCCACTATCGTTGTTAACGAGAAGAAACTAGGTACTCGCCATCGATCAGCAATAGGTCTAACAGAAAAAAGCGACGCGCTTGTACTCATTGTTTCTGAGGAAACAGGGAAAGTTTCTTTTGCTATAGATGGAAAAATGCATCCCATTATTACGACGAGTTCTTTATTAATGTAACCTTCCATGAGAAGTTATTTCACGCCCATTTTTAAAAAGTCTAGAGTAACAAAAAAACTGCAAAGCCTTGAAAAGGCAGTGCTTTGCAGTCTTTACTAAATCCTTCACATCGTGTTTTAATAAATGATATAGAAAAGCTCCTATAAAAGCATCACCTGCTCCAGTTGTATCCTGCACATGAACAGAGAATCCGTCAGCTTCATATTTACTATTTCCTATGTATAATACGGACCCTCTTGATCCCTTCGTACATATGACAACTTTCATGCGACCGATGAAAAGAGAGGAAATGGCTTCGGCTTCATCCTCTATCCCTGTAATAAAAGATAACTCTTCATCCGATATTTTCACTAAATCAGCCTCGGGCAGAAATTCCAGAATCGCTTCTCTGCATGTTTCCCAATCATCCCATAATGGTAGTCTAACATTCGGATCAAAACTGATAAGACAGCCCTTTTCCTGAGCTTGTTTAATAGCTTTTCTATGAGCATATTTCATCGGACTCTCAATTAAATCCACTGAGCAAAAATGCAAAATATCCCCCGCATCAAACCAAGCTTCCTCTATTTCGTTTTCTGAGAGCAATAAATCGGCAGAAGGGTTGCGATAAAACGAAAAATCCCTCTCTCCATCTTCATAAAGCGAAACAAAGGCCAAAGCTGTATTCGCTTCTTTTGTTTTCAATAATTTGTCCGTTTTAACTCCGACCGCCGCTAGTTGATCAAGTAAAAATTGACCAAAGGCATCATCGCCAATCTTACTAATCATATGAGAAATGCCACCCAACTTAGCAACAGTTGCAGCCACATTCGCAGGTGCACCGCCCGGAGTACGCTCAAATGAAACAACATCCTTTAAAGCCACCCCTTTTTGGAGTGGGATAAAATCAATTAATACTTCACCTATTGAATATAATGCTCCCATTCTTAGCCCTCCCTTTCATTCCATCTTAATAAATTGCTTGGAATCCATCAATAAACAAGCATATTAAAAAAGGGAGATGAGAAAGGATTCGTTCATCATTTCTCATCTCCCTTTTTAGGAATGACTCTCATCATTGACAGTAGCTTTTCATGAATTCTCCACTAATTTCGTTGTAACTTTTGCAGCAACAGACTTTCCTTCGATCGGATCCTTCGCAGGTGTTGCCCGTTTAATAAAGAAAGCAAGAATAAGCGCAACAACCGTAATCCCAGTCGCTACTAGGAAAGCATCATTAATCCCTTCTAACATCGCTTGCATCCCAATTTGTTGTTTCATTTCTGCAAGCACCGCTGCTGAGGTGTTTCCTGCCATATTATTTGTTGCCTCTTTAGCTATTTCTGTAGCATGCGTTTCTGTACGAGTTGACATAATCGTAACTAGCAATGCTGTACCGATTGCACCCGCCACTTGATTTAATGTATTATTCATTGCTGTACCATGTGGATATAGGCGCTGTGGCAATTGATTTAACCCATTTGTTGAAACAGGCATCATAACCATCGCTATCCCTACACTACGCACAGAATATAAAATCAATAGATGTGTGTATGTCGTATCTAGTGTTAATCGACTAAAATCATACGTCGTTACGGCCATAATCGTTAACCCAATAATAGCTAATACGCGTCCACCAAACTTATCAAAGAATTTCCCGGTGAGCGGAGACATGAAGGCCATTAAAAGTGCACCGGGCATCATTAATAACCCTGCATCCATTGGCGATATACCACGAAGGGTCTGAATATAAATCGGTAATAAGATCATACCAGCAAACAAGCTCATATTTACGATCATTGATATAACGGATGATAAGGTAAACATCGGATATTGATAGACCTTGAAATTAAGAAATGGCTCAGCTTTCTTAGTTTGGCTTAAGACAAACCATACTAGCGAAATAACCCCAATGATGATTGGTCCATAAACATAAGGACTATCCCATCCTCTGTCACCGGCAGAACTAAAGCCATATAATAAGCCTCCAAATCCTATACTTGATAGTAGAAGCGAAAAAAAGTCTAAACGAATATCCACTTTTTCTTTTTTATCCTTAAGAAGGAAAAAGCCAATTAAGACAACAATAACAGCAATTGGCGTAATAAAGTGGAACAGCATTCTCCAATTATAATGTTCAACGATCCAGCCTGATAATGTCGGTCCAATGGCCGGTGCGAACATTAAAATTAAACCGAATACGCCCATTGCCGCTCCCCTTTTTTCCACTGGAAAGCTTACTAACATCACGTTCATCAACAGTGGCATCAGAATGGCTGATCCAGCAGCTTGCAGCATCCGACCGATTAATAAGACCGAAAAGATAGGTGCAAATCCTGCACAAATCGTACCGAGTGCAAATAAAATCATAGCCGCTAAAAAAAGATGACGAACAGAATATTTTTGAACTAAAAACGCGGTAGTTGGAATCAAAATCCCATTAACTAACATAAAACCTGTTGTCAGCCATTGGACAGTTGCTGCCCCAATCTCTAATTCCTCCATAATCGCAGGCAAAGCGATATTTAATAACGTATTATTCAAAAACGAAATAAAAGCTCCAATCATCAAAACCGCAATGATTCCATACGGCGGACGATCAGTTTGTTTTTGAGCATGATTCAATGTTCTTCCTCCTCATGTACCTTCAGTCCAATATTTTATACTGTTGTTTCATAGATTTATATATTATACCATGAGTTCAAATAATGCAATTAAAAAATATCCGTTATTTTTTTGATTTGTGCTAACCTTAAAAATCATGTACTATAACTTTTATACAGACTGTCCAATTCCAATTGCAGGTGATGATATGAAAGATAGAAAACAACAGGTAGTCAATAAAGCTCATCAATTATTTATCGATAAAGGATTTCAAGCTACGTCTATTCAGGACATCTTAGACTATAGCGGTATTTCCAAAGGAACCTTTTATAATTATTTTTCTTCTAAAAATGAGTTATTAATCGCTATTTTTACAAACGTTTTTAAAATAGTTGAACAAGGCCGAAACGAGTTACTTATTGGTCAAGATGCATCTGATATTGACATCTTCATAAAACAGATTGAATTTCAATTAGAAACAAACCATTCCAATAAACTATTTTCTCTTTTTGAAGAAGTGCATTTTTCCAATGACGAGGATCTAAAACAGTTTATAAAACGTGGCAACTTTCAGTCTCTGCACTGGTTATACGGCAGGTTCATAGACCTATTTGGTGAAAATAAAAAACCTTATTTATTAGATTGCGCTATTATGTTTATGGGCATCTTACAACATACTCTTAAATATAGCCATTTTGCCTATGAATCTGATATGAACCTAAACGAAATAGTTCGTTATTGTGTAAAACGGATTGTAAAGATTGTAGACGATGTGACAGAGGCAGATGATCAATTAATTCATCCTGATTTTATGGATAGCTGGTTGCCAAAGTGTAAAAACACGGATCAATCACTCCAAGAAAAGCTTTATCATATTGTGTTAACATTTAAAAAATCGCTCTGTCAGCCTGACCAACAGGATCTTACAAAATTCACTGAGTTATTAGATTTTGTTCAAGATGAATTATTAAAATCAAACAATCCTCGAAAATTTCTGATTGAAAGCGCTCTTTTATCGTTGAAAACAGAACAAACAGTCTTTAAAGGAAAAGAACTGCAACAGCTCGATGAAGTCGTAGCGCAAATTTTAGAGAAAAATGCTGAATAGACTTCTCTCATATGCAGTACGTTTCTTGACTACATCAAAAATAGGAAGAAGGAATGGACGTCCATCCCTTCTTCCTATTTTTATAAAACTACTCTTTCAATATCGCAATCATTTATTTCTCGGTTTTTGGGGTATTTCTAATAAGGATTATACTCTTTCATTCACTGTTTCATTATTAACTATTCCTTGCTCGATTTCTCCAAATTCCTTTGTTGCCCACTCACAAAATAATTCATAATCTCTTTTCACTTGTTCCTTATATGTCATGGAGGAGAAAACAATCTGACCACAAAACGTATGGAGGTTATCCCCTATTGCTCGCAAAATTTCTTCCTCACTATGATGTGAGAATAAATCTTCTTCAAAATCTACATCTGCACGGGCATGAATTTTTGCTGTAATTCTTCCCATTATTTCAAGTGTTGCATCTAAATCTTTAACATTTTGCAGCATCGTAGCTTTTACTTTCTTTTTATAAGGAGATCGTTCTCTCACATAGAAATGACGATCACCTATTGTAAGATAGCCTAAATGGGGATCTTCAAGATGATGCATCGCTTTTTGAGTCGCAACCACTCGCTCTCCCTGATGTTCATATTTCTTCCAAAACTGTTCCCGATACGGTAAGAAATAAGCGGGTACTGGGGTACGAACTTCTTTGACTTCTAATACTAAATCATCCATTCCGTGAGACTCCTTTCCTCCTTCAATCAAGATATAGTATCGATCCAATCCAATTGAAGCAGTTCCTGTCCCATGCTTACGAGCAATATCTTTAATAGAATAATAAGAGCGATTCTGCTTGTCTTCCGCATCTAAGGAATGAAAATAAGCGTCAGATAAAGATTCAAGAGTCACACGTTCTTGTTCAGTCACTGGCTGTATCTCATCAGACCAAGCAAACACACGCTTTTGCTCCTCATTAATATACGTTATATCCTTTAATAGATGATCATTCTGTCTTTTAACTAGCTTTTTTAATACCTTCCGTACAGGTCCCTTTGTATTTTTCTTTGTAAACATTACTGTAAAGGGATCATCCTTCTTCTTATTAAATCGTTTCAACTGTTGATAATAAGATTCAAGATATTGAATAATTCGTACCTTCTGTTCCTCTTTACTCAAAGACTGTGCATCACAAAACAAGGCAATGCTAACAGACATACGCAAAATATCGTATAAATAAGAACCGATATAGCCCTCATCAAAATCATTTACATCATAAACAATTTCCCCTTGTTCATTCTGAAATGCACCGAAATTTTCCATATGCAAGTCGCCTTGAATCCATGTTGGTTTATCTTCTGGAGTATGAAAGGAAAAGGGGATTTTCGTCATATCAAAATAAAATAAATAAGCGCTCCCCCGAAAAAACCGAAATGGACTTTCCATCATTTTTTTATATTTTTCTTTTCTCTTAGTATGATCAAGCCCCATGCACAGCTCATCAAATTCATTTAAAATGGTCTGAATCATATGTTTCCGTAACGTCGTCCTCGTATTTTTCACACGATCAAGCATACCAGTCCCCATAGCATTCATCTCCCACACTTCTATTAATATCTCTACTAGTTAATTATACCAGATTTCACCACTGCTTTTTATATTTTCCAGAATCTAGATTACGTTTACTCCTCCATACTACAGTGTGTCCAATTCCATCAGAAAAACACGACTTATCACCCTAATAGCGAAAATCGATGTACCTAAAAGCACTCGAATCTTTACTATTCATAGATAAGATATACGTTCTGCTAATAGTATAAAAAACCTTTTAGTGCAAGCACTAAAAGGAAGATTGTTCTATATTTAGATATCACATATCATTCGGATTAGATAAAATTAAGAAATAGGGGGCTCCAAGTCAAGTCCTCACTTTAACACGTCTTTTAAGAAGACTAGCCTGTCCGTCACATTATCTTCCGTAATAATATCTACACCACTATCAATGCTTTTACTTACTTTTTCTCCATTTATCACCTTTAATGCGGTTTGAACGCTTAGATATCCCATATCATAAGGATTTTGTGCTAATGCAGTAGATACTTCTCCTGCTTCTACTAACTCAAGCATTTCCGTGATTCCATTTGCCCCTACAACTGGCATTTCAAATCCCTGCTTCTGGATTACCTTTAATGCAGGAAGTGCAATATAATCACTTGAAGCCACAACGCCTTTCAGATCCGAATGTTCTTGCAGAATTGATTTCATTAGGCTTTCCACTACTTCAGGCCGATCATCATCTGTTGGCAATCCTTCTTTTTCTACCACTATTTTGATTCCTACAGATTCTAAACTTGCTTTAGCTCCTCTTAATCGTTGATTATCAACGAAGGATCTCCCAGCAAGAAGGGCTACCTGATCTCCCGGATGCAATTGTGACGCCATTAATATCCCTATCTTTCTACCTAAATCTAAGTTATCAGTACCGATATAAGAAGTCTTATTTTCCCAAACATCATCTGTCTGTATCAATAATACCGGAATATCTCGTTTGACAAACTCCTCCATTTCAGGAATGATATCAGGTGTATAAACCGGAGAGACAACTAATACATCCGGCTGTTCTTTCAAAACCTGCTCTAGCATCTCTCCTTGCTCTTCTGCTGTCCCGACTTTAGGCGCGATTATTTTCCCATCTATCCCAAAATCCTTAAATCCATTTTCTACTCCTGCCTTAACAAATTGCCAATACTCAAGGTCTAAATCCTTTACAACAAAAACTACTTTTGGTTTTTCTTCTATGAAAAATTGTTTATAGACAAAAACGATAGAAATCATAACCATCATAACGATTATAAGAAGAACTCGTCTACGTTTTTTAAACATGTAATCTCTCCTTCTTCTACATGAAGAAATTCAGATGATATAACGACTTATACATTATTTGTTTTAAATCGGATGGAAAAGGTTGTCCCTGTATTTCCTGTTTCTATGTCAATCTCTGCTCCATGTCGTTCAGCTACACTATAGCAAATCGCTAAGCCTAATCCAGTTCCCTTCTCCTTCGTAGTGAAAAAAGGGGTTCCGACTTTTTTTAGTACTTCTGGACTCATGCCCTCTCCTTGGTCTTTGATTTGTAAGATGACTGCCTGTTCCTCTGTATAGGCTTTAATTGTAAGTTTTCCACCAGAAGACATTGCATCTAGCCCATTCAAAGCCATATTTAAGATAAATTGGCGAATTTCTTTTTCATCGATGAATATATCAGGGCAGTTACTTAACTCAAGGACTACATGTTTATTGGCCCGTAATGCTTCTGCCTGAATAAGCGGAAATAGTGCTTTAATAACCGAATTGATATTTTTCATTTGTTTATTACTTACTTTATTTTTGGCTAAATTTAAAAATTCGGTAATAATAGAATTGGCTCTCGTTAATTCATCTAACATCAGGTCAATGACCTCTTTTGATATTTGCCCGCCTCTAGCGACTTGTAAAAAACCATAGACTGTCGTCATTGGATTTCGAATTTCGTGAGCAATTCCCGCGGCCATTTCTCCAATCAAATTCAAATGGTCTAATCGAGCCATCTCCTTCTCAAGCATAACTCTTTCTGTAATATCTGTCAGTACAAATAGAATACAAGATTCTGGTTCTAGATTAATCATTTCTGATGATAATAATCCAGCACGCATTTCACCTTTTTTGGTCTTATATTGAATTTTCACGTTGCGCATAGGCTGTGCTAAATTAATAGAATGACCACCAGCTTCTTCAATAAAATCTTCTAAATTCACTTTTTGATGTTTTAACTCCTCATAACTATATCCAGTGAAAGTAACCCAGCTCGTATTTACATCCACATATGTTCTATCTTCTAGTGAAAAAATGGCCATTAGGTTAGGACTAGACTCAAATATTCTCCGAAACCGTTCCTGTGAAATAAGAAGATGATCCGTCATCTTTTTTCTCTCTATCACTTCTTGTTGTAGCTTTTCATTTGCTAACAGAAGATCAATTGTACGTTCTTCTACGATCTTTTCTAAATCATTAAACTGTTGCTTTTTTACTTCCTCCATTTGCTTTCGTTCCGTAACATCGCGAATGGCGCACACAAAAAACTGTTGATTCTCTATTTTCGCCTCTCCAATTTGGATATCCGCAGGAAAACGACTTTCATCTTTCCTAATAGCAACTGATTCAAGAACTTTACCTATTCCTTGTTTAACAGAAGTTAAGAAGTTCGAAGTTGTCTCTTCATTATCTCCTATCATTTTTAGAATGAGCTTGGAGACAGTCTTTCCTATTAATTCATCAGGCTGATATCCAAACATATTTTCTACAGCAGGATTTACTGATACAATACGTTCTTGATCATCAAAGGTAACAATCGTGTCAATTAACGTTTCACCGATGACTTTGGTTAATGCTTCTGTTCGGCGCAAATCCAAAGTGGTTCGGTCCAATTTCTTGTTTACTTCCTGTAGTTCGACGGAACGCTTCCATTCACTTTTATTTATTTCTTCTTCGTATTTTTGGTGGATTTCTACAAATTTTTCTATTTTTTGTTTTAATGTTTCTGGATGAAACGGTTTAAAAATATAATCAATCGCTCCAACGGCATAACCGTGTTCCACATGTTCACGATCTTGACTAATGGCTGTAACGAAAATAATAGGAGTATGCTTTGTTTTCTCTCTCGCCCGTATGAGCTTAGCTGTTTCAAAGCCATTTAATCCAGGCATCTGTACATCTAGTAAAATGACAGCAAAGTCTTGTTGTAGTAGGCATTTCAATGCTTCTTTTCCTGATGTTGCACTAACTAGATTATAATTTGGTGATGCTAGAACAGCTTCCAACGCTAGTAAATTTTCGTGATGATCATCCACCATTAATATATTCACTTTTTGGGAAGTAGTACTATTTATATTTACGGTATAGTTTTTCTGTTGAGTCAACTTCTTTATAGCAGTTTCCATAACTTGTAAACCTAATCCCCTCTCTTTTACCCAACCCAAGAAAGCCTGATAAGCTTAGACTTTCATAAAAAAGCTGATGGACATCATTTTGTAAACTCTTATTAAAATAGATTAGAACATTGCGGCATATAATAATATCAAACTCATTAAATGAAGAATCTGTTACTAAGTTATGCTCTGCAAACATAACGTTTTTTTGAAGAAAGGGATGGAAAACAACTTTTTCTCCTACTACCTTATAATATTCTGAAAAAGCCCTTCCTCCCCCAGCCTCCATATAATTTTTCGTGTACAACTGCATATTTGCTAAAGAAAACGTACCTTTCTTCGCTTGCTCTAACGATTTGGCGTTGATATCTGTTGCATAAATCGTTGCTTTGTCATACACCCCTTCTTCATGCAACAGAATAGCCATTGAATACACTTCCTCACCGGTAGAGCAGCCCACATGCCAAATTCGAATATCTGGATAATCTCTTACAAACGGAATGATATTGTTTCGAAAAGACTGAAAAAATGAGGGATCACGAAACATCTCTGTAACATTGATGGAAAGATCAGAAAATAATCTCTTCATCATATCAGGATCACGAAGAACCTTTTCCTGTAAAGCAGAAATACTTGTCAGGTTCTCATTGCGAACGCGCTGCAACACTCTTCTTTGAACGAAAGAACGTGCATAATTTCGAAAGTCATAGCCATAATAGCGGTAAATCGCTTCTAGAAGTAAATCCATTTCAATTTTTTCTATCTCTTGAGCTTGTATTGCATCTTGTCTGATTTGATTTTCCATTTGTAATTGCCTATCCTTCCTTTCGATACAACCATACATGCATCAACGAGAATAACTGATCTAAGTCAATTGGCTTGCTAATATAATCCGTTGCTCCTGCAGCTAAGCATTCTTCGCGGCTCTGTTTCATCGCCTTCGCTGTCAGTGCAATAATCGGTAGGGTTTGATACTTTGGCAGTTGTCGAATTCTACGTATTGCCTCAAAACCATCCATTTCCGGCATCATAATATCCATTAAAATAAGATCAGTATCTGGATTCCCTTGCAGCATCTCAATTCCCTCAAGACCATTTTCAGCTACAATAATATCCATTTCATACTTTTCAAGCGCAATTGTTAAAGCATATACATTTCGTATATCATCGTCAACAATCAATACTTTTTTATGTTTGAGCGAAGATTTGCCTGCTTCGCTAATATAACACTCTTCTTCATCAACTACAGTAGTCTCATTTATTGAATACTCCTCGTACTCAAGATCTGTGGCTACTTCCTCTAGATAAGATGTCATTTCGAGCATCTCGCTTGATTGTAAGATTGGTAAATATAACGTAAAATTACTTCCCTCTCCAACCTGACTTGTTAATTCAATAATTCCGCCTAATGCACTGGCTATTTCACGACTTATGGATAATCCTAATCCTGTCCCACCGTACTTTCTGCTAGTCGTTCCATCAGCCTGTTTAAAAGCATCAAAGATAACGCCTTGTTTTTCTGTAGGGATTCCAATACCTGTATCAATAACCGAGAAAGCCATCATATACTCTGCTTGATGACTCACAGGTACTTGCTTCACTATATCTTCTGCCAATACCTTTCGTACTTGTAGTGATACACTACCACTTTCAGTAAATTTAAAGGCATTGGACAGCAGATTCTTTATTATTTGCTGTAAGCGTTGTTCATCCGTGTACAAATACTGTGGTCCATCAGGTTCTAGTTGAACACTAAACTGAATCCCTTTCTGACTCGCAATTGGTGAGAATTGCTTAAACATATAATCCTGCATATCATATAAATCAACTTGTTTAGGAATCACTTCTAATTTTCCAGCTTCTACTTTTGCTAGATCTAAAATATCATTGATTAAAAGAAGTAAATCTTTACCAGATGTATAGATGGTACGAGTGTATTCCTCTTGTTTCTCGGTAAGATTACCAGCTTCATTTTCAGAAAGAATTCGAGCTAGAATAAGTAAACTATTAAGTGGTGTTCTGAGCTCATGAGACATATTTGCCAAAAACTCAGATTTATATTGTGAGCTAATCTCAAGTGCTGTAGCTTTTTCTTCAAGTGCCTCCCTAACTTTCTCTAATTCTTTTTTCTTCTGTTCAGAGGCTGCATACTGTTCCTCAAGTTGCTCATTTGTCGTCCTTAACTCCTCTTGCTGTAATTGTAATTCTTCAGATTGGACTTGAAGTTCTTCTGTTAAGCTTTGTGATTCCTCCAATAACCTTTCCGCTTTCATATGATTCACTATACTATTTATCGTAATTCCAGTTGTGCTAATCACTTCGTCAAGAAGCTTTAATTGACTAGAAGTAAATAATTCAAAGGTTGCAATTTCAATGACTGCGAGTACCTCTTCTTCAAATTGAACCGGTAAAATAATAATATTACTTGGTGACCCTTCTCCTATACCAGAACATATATTGATATAATCCTTCGGTACTTGTTTCAGTAAAATCGGCTGCTTTTCAAGCGCACATTGTCCAACAAGTCCTTCTCCCATATAAAATCCCTCAGATGCCTCTAGTTGATGGGAAGAAGCATAGGTGGCAATCCTTTTAAGATAAGGTTGAGCGCCGCTGTCACTCTTTTGATAGAAAACACCAAAACTTCCGCCTACCATCGGAACAAGCTTTGACATTAATAATTGTGCTAACATCTCTGTATCTTTAGCTCGAGGATACAGCGTGGCTATTTCAGCAATTTTTGTTTTAACCCAGCTTTGCTCTTCGGATTCTTCTAATAATTTTTTTTCCAAGTGGCTATGTGACTCAAGCTCCGAAACCATTTTATTAAAAGCAACGGCAATAGCGCCAAATTCATCCTTCGAAGAAACCTCAATTCGAGGCAAATCGTCCACATTACTATTATTCACACTTGTCATAACATGCGTTACCTTATTAAGATTTCTTGTCATACTTCTAATAACCCAAAAAATAAGTCCTATTCCCAAGCTCAAGCTGATTGCTAGATAAATGTATATCGATGTGACAGCCCAATTGTATGTTCCTCGGGATCTTAACAGTTCATTATTCATCTCTTGCTCTTGCAATCCGATCAGGAGATCTGAAATTTGAAGCATTCGTTCTCGAGTAAGTTTGATATCATCCACTAATACCTCTGGAATCTTCACATCACCTTCTACTTTTAGTATAGTGATCACTTGTTCCACCTTATCTTGATAGGAATCATGCAAGGCTGTATATTGTTCCATTAACTCCTGTGATTTTTTTTGAGTATCCTTTTCTTTAAGTGACCCAATCCCTTGTCTAATCTTTAAGTTCGACTCTTCCCAATTATTCACAGAGGTTGTAGCGCTTTCATTTTGTGGCTCATCCATAATTTCTCTAAACGCTCTACCTACATTAGCAGTCTCATATTTTATGTCTGAAGCAAATTCAATTCGTTCATATAGTTCATCCACAACAACTTGCATCTTTACCATAGACTGTTCGAGCATATTCAGCAAAATAACGACGCTAATAGAAATTAATAATAAGATTGCCCCAATGCTGGCATAGAGTTTGGTTGTAAATTTCATACTTCCTCCTGCTCACGTTATTTTTTAATGGTATCATTGCTAATGATTACTTGACCTTCATATAAAAATTATAAATGTTTTGATATTTTAGCATAGAAATCATCTTCTCTTCTTTTCTTACGTGCCAAATTAATCTAAAAAAAAGCATTACATGACAAATTATAGCATATTTTACAAGAGTTTATTGATTAAAATGCAAAATAAAAGTAACAAATTATAGCATATTTTACAGGATTTTATTTACTAAAATGTAAAATAAAACGGCACCTTCTACATAACAAGACTTCAGAAGGCATCACTATACTAATTCCTTTGTCTTTTCTGAAATCACATTAGGTTCTCCGTCTCCAAAGCAAAGCATCCCCATATTTTTCTTTAGAAAAAAATCAAGAAAACATAATAAATATATATTGACACTAATTATTTAATCATGTTATATTTATAATTTTGATTAAACTCCAACTATATGCTATCATATAGATAGATCTATATGGAGGTGGATGATTTGTTTCAAATTGGTGACAAAGTTTTTTATCCAATGCATGGGGCGGGTACTATAAAAGCCCTAGAAGAAAAAGAAATCTTAGGGCAACTACACGAATATTATGTAATTAACATTCCAATGTGTAAAATGGACATTATGATTCCGATGGAAAAGATCGAAACATCCGGTATTCGTTCACTTGTTGATAGGGAAACGATGAAAGAGATATTATTTGATTTTCATCATGTAGAACCACACAACTCACTTTCATGGAAAGAAAGATATACCTTAAATTTAGAAAAAATGAAGACAGGGGATATACATGATTCTGCTGAAATCGTTCGTGATCTCTTGTTTTATAGTAAGGAAAAAACGCTGAACTCCAGTGAAAAACAAATGTTAAATCAAGCACGAAAAAATGTAATTAGTGAACTCACCTTAATTACAAATCTTACGGAAAGCCAAGCAGCCGACTTATTGAAAATATCAAGTTAACAGCATTTCCACCATACATTATCACTTGGTGGTTTTTTTATTTAAAAACACTTAGGTGACAACTTCCCTTCCAAATGGAAAGGAAGTGTCAAAGTGTTAAAGTTAAAAGAACAAACATACCATCTGAAGCAAACAGTGTATGACCCATATTAATCCTCCTAAATAGTTAGATATTAAATATCATACAGTATCTTCCTCAACAAAACTGCCAGTTAAGTACATAATTTCACAATCTCTTTAAAGTGTAGCATAGATTTCTAATTTTCTTTAAAGGAGTTGTTCCTAGTGTTATGAATTGGGAATTTACAACGTTAAGGAAATCAAAATATAAAAAGCCTAATTTCTCGGTGGTGTAAGTGAGAGATTAGGCTTTAGTTACTTCATAAAATGGCCCTAAACAAAAATAAGCGTGTCCCTTATTGAGAGATACGCTACAACTGAATTGCTATGGGATTCATAATTTAGTTTAATGGAATAATAAGATATGTCCTCAGTCCTACCTCCATTTTTTAACTCACATAAATTCGACCAATGCATCTCACCTCTTTTTATATCGTCAAATGAATTATCTTCATCCAAAATAGTAATTCTTATCATAAACTTTTCCTAAAATCGTTATTAATCCAAACAACGGATCAATCATGCTTCCCATCCATATTCCTGTCATAAAAAGCATTAAAGCAAATATCGGATTTAAAATAATATTTACAGTCACTTTGATCCTCCCCTTTATTTCAAAGCCACATATATTTCCTTACACACTCTGTACTTCACCATCAATAATCGTCATTTCAACTTCTGTACTCAATAGTTCGTCTGGATGCTCCATAGTAAACAAATCTCTTGAAAATACCGTCATATCAGCGAGTTTGCCTCGTGTTAATGTGCCCTTAACATGCTCTTCGTTTGTTGCATAGGCACCGCCAATCGTAAATAATCGAACAACTTTCATCATAGACAGTTTTTCCTTCTCGTTCCATCCTGAATGGGATTGTGAAGGTAATCTTCTTGTCAATGATGCATGAAGACCTAGCAATGGATCAAAGGGTTCTACAGGTGCATCAGATCCACCAGCACAGATCACTCCAGCTGAAAGTAGGGTTTTCCATGCATATAGATTCTTTTCCCTCGCCTCACCAAGTCTATCCATGACCCATGGATAATCACTCACGACAAATCTTGGTTGAATATCAGCGATGCGACTAGGGTCGGCTAAACGCTTGACTAATTCATCTCGTACAAGCGCCACATGAATGATACGGTCGCGATATTTTCCTTTTGGTAGCTCATCTAACACATCCAACACATTTTCTAGCGCCCCATCACCAATTGTATGAACAGCGATTGACATCCCGTACTCTCTCACCTCTTTGAACATTTCTAAAAGAGTTTCTTGATCCTGCATCGCCTCTCCAAATTGTCCTGGTGCATCATGATAAGGCTCTGAAAGCAGAGCTGTCCTTCTTCCAAAAGCACCGTCAGCAAAAAATTTAACCGCTCCAATTTGCAATCTCTCATTACCAAATCCAGTACTCATCCCTCTGTCTTTTAAATCTCTCAAATATGGATAATCAATTAATAGATTACATCTCAATCCTTTACGTTCATGATTAATGATGTCATCATACAATCGATATGTTTGATCTAAACCGCCAAAGTATAATGGATCATTCGTATGAACACTTGTTAAACCCTGTTTTACAGCAAGTCCCATTGCTTGTTTTAGCCCTTGTTTCAGTTCATCATACGATTTATCTGGTATGTGATTTGTAATAAGCTGGGATGCAGATTCAAGGATTAATCCGTTCGGCTTGTTCGTAACAGAATCAAGAACAATCTTTCCTCCTTTTGGCACTGCCATCGACGGATGATAGTTACACATTTCAAGCGCCTTACTATTTACTAGAAACGCATGATGACAAATTCGTTTTAGAAATATTGGACAATGAGGAGCAACATCATCTAATTCTTGAATAGTTGGAATGGTGCTTCCATCAGTAAATAGATTTTCATCCCAACCAAGTCCAACTAACCATTTTCCTCCAGGAATCGTTTTTGCTTTGTCTTTTATCTTATGAAGCATTTCGCTTTTTGATGTAACACCGATTAAATCCAAATCTAATAGATTAAAGGCAACACCCGATAAATGCATGTGACTATCAATCATCCCAGGAGTAGCCATTTTCCCTTGCAAATCAATAATAGTAGATCCTTGTCTCCCCCATTGAAGGATCATATCTTTATGGGAACCTATATCTACTATTTTTCCATGCTCTACAACCACCGCTTCAGCAATCGGTTGAACGGCATCTAATGTGTAAATTTTACCATTTGTAAAAATGTTCTTTGACATTGCCACTACTTCGTCTCTTCTTCAGCCACTCTCATCGTATCATCAACAATCGCAATTAAATCTTTAATGAATAGCTCATCATTACAAATAAGACTATGCTTATTCGTTAATTCGTTTTTTGAAGAATATTCATCTCGTTCTTTTTCATTCATCGTTGTCCCTCCACATGCATTTAGATAGTTGAACTTACTTTCTCCTTATCCCTTTATTCCTATTCAAATTTTGATTTATTAAACAAACAAATTGAATCTGTTTTATAATTAAAGATTACCAATTGACAAATACTTTGTTTCTAAATATGGCTCGATTCCTTCTAGACCGCCTTCACGTCCAATTCCACTTTCCTTCATTCCTCCGAATGGGATATGAGCGCCAGATGGAGCACCATCATTCCATCCGATAATGCCAAAGTCTAAATGATCATGAAAGTACATTCCCATTTTATAATCATTTGTGAAGAAATAGGCTGCAAGTCCGTATGGCGTACTATTGGCGATTTCCACAGCCTCTTCTTTTGTCTTATAAGTAATAATAGGCGCTACAGGACCAAACGTTTCTTCATGTAAAATCTTCATATCACCTTGCACATTTTTTAATACAGTAGGATATACAAAGAAATACCCTTGCTCTCTGTCCGCATTGTACTCATTTCCAACTAGTACTTCAGCACCTTTTTCGATGGCATCCTGAATTTGTGATACAACTTTGTTATACCCTTTTTCATTAATAATCGGACCAATTTGGGTATCCTGATCAAACCCATTACCTACTTTTAATTTTTTGACTTCTTCTGCTAATTTTGCAGAGAAAGCTTCTACAACATTTTCATGAACAATAATTCGATTCGCACACACACATGTTTGCCCTGCATTTCTAAACTTTGTAATAATGGTTTGTTTTACAGCGTAATCAAGATCAGCATCCTCCGCGACAATAAGCGGAGCGTGACCCCCTAATTCCATCGTCACATGTTTTACCGTATCCGCACTGTTTTTCATTAAAAGCTTACCGACAGGCGTTGAACCTGTAAAGGTAATTTTGCGCACATACTCACTACTTGTAAACTCTTCGCCAACCTCTTTACCATATCCATTCACATATTGAATCACATCGGTAGGAATCCCTACTTCGTGGGCAAGTTCCACTAATTTCATCGTCGTTAATGGGGTTTCTTCTGCAGGCTTCACAATAAATGTACAGCCAGCTGCTAAAGCAGGTGCTGCTTTTCTCGTCATCATGGCCGCAGGGAAATTCCATGGCGTAATAGCTGCGACTAAACCGATTGGTTGTTTACTAACAATAATCTTTTTCGTTTCACTCGATGCCGGAACAGTACGTCCATAAATTCGTTTGGCTTCCTCCGCATACCAATCAATATAGCTAGTTGCGTAATCAACTTCTCCTAATGATTCATTCAAAGGTTTCCCATTCTCTAATGTCATTAACTCCGCTATTTCTTGTTTATGTTCTTGAATTTTACTAGACCAATTTCTTAATAGTCTGGATCGTTCATGGGCATTCACTTTTGCCCACGTTTTAAAACGTTCATGTCCCTTTTTTAATGCCTGTTGAATTTCTTCCATCGTATTCAGTCTTACTTCTTTAATAACTTCACCTGTTGCAGGATTTTTCACTTCTAATACATCTACCATTTTCTAGCACTCCTTTATACACTTTGTTTAGTATAACAATTTATTAAAAGTGCCAGACCCCCGGTGCAATAAAGGATTGCTGCACCAGGGCCTGGCATTCTATATTATATTATTTTTCTTGTGGAATCATAATTTGTCCTTGCTTTCCATTTTGGAGCAGTGTATGCATAATTACTTTTGATAATTGATTTGGTCTATATGGCTTGACTAAATAATCCTGTGCCCCTAAAGAAAAACCCCGTTCCTTTTCATCCAATGCTGTAGATACAAAGATCGGAATGTTCTTCAGCTGTTCATCCTGCTTCAGCTTCTTCATAATCATCCAGCCATCGACTTCATCTTCTTCCAACATGATATCGAGCACAATTGCATCAGGAGGAGACACTTTTATATAATCTAACGCTTTAGAGCCGCTATTCACATAAGAAACATGAAAACCACTTTCTAACAACTCATCCTTTAATAAATCAGCCAGGCTTAAATCATCTTCAACAACTAAAATATTATAGCTTAGTTTAGATACAGTTTGCTCCACTTGTTTCTCTTCCTCTTCTATGACCACTTTAGGAAAAACCAATGTAAACGTACTGCCTTTTCCATATTCGGAAGCAACCGTCACGCTGCCATCATGTGCTCTCACAATTTCGTCAACAATCGCTAGGCCTAACCCTGTACCTCCGATTCTTCTATGATCAGAGTTATCTACACGATAAAATTTTTGAAATAGGTTCGGAAGAGCTTCTTTCGGAATTCCTAATCCCTCATCTTTGATATCGATGAGCATATTCTCTCCATCATCATGTATGTGAATAAAAATATTTCCTCCTGCAGGAGAATATTTAATCGCATTGCTCAGCAGGTTTGTAAACACTTGTTCTAGTTTTGCTTTGTCACCTAAAATCCTCGTTTGCTCCGTTTCAAAAGAAAGACGAATCTGGTGATTCAATGTCTGTACTTCTTGATGTTCAATTATCTTTTCCATAATCGGGCGAATATCTAAAAACTTCTTCTCATAGGTCTGCTTGCCCGATTCCATTCTTTGTACATCTAAAAAGTCATTAATTAAAGCAGATAATCGCTTTGCTTCATTATAGATGGTCTGAAGATATTTTGTTTTTCTTTCCGGCTTTAATTCTTTGTGAAGCATTAATTCTGTAAAGCCAAGAACACTCGCTAAAGGAGTTCGAAGCTCATGGCTGACTGTGCTGACAAATTCAGATTTCATTTGATCTACTTCATATTCCTTTGTTATATCACGATGTACAATAATCGTGCCAATTTCTTCTTCCCCATGATTCATTGTCTTGCAATAGACTTGTACAACCCGATGATCGTTCTTTTTACGATAAGTAAAAGACGCTGAATCTTCGGTGCCTTTACTCGATGCTGCATGAATGGCCCTACCTAGCGTATGCAAAAACTCCTCTTCTTCCATTTGCTCGGCCATTCTTGAACTCCAGCTTTCCCACGAAAGTCCAAGTACCTTTTCTGGCGTCATACTGTTTCCAAACATTTCGCAAAGCTGTTGATTGACTTGAATAATCACTCGATGTTTATCAATTAACTGAATTCCCTCTTGAACGGTATTTAAAATATCTTGGTTCAATCTCCGGTCGCCTTCAGATTGTTCATACAGCTTTATTTTTTCAAGGGAAATGCCAATCTGTTTAGAGAACGTTTCATATTCCTCGATTTCCTTATCTGTGAAAGGCTGTCCAAATCTGCTGTATACCATGATTGCCTCCACATCCTGAAAAGATGTTAATACTGGCAAATACAAATCATAGCTGTAGGTAATATTCTCATGAAACCCTTTCTCAGAAGAATCTTGTTCACGTTTAATCGTGAACGCTTTTTTTGTTTCAAGTAACCGCTCATTTAAGCCTGAATGGAGGTTTCTCCTGAATTGCTCAACCCCATATTCCGAAACTCCAAAAGAAGCATAGGAATCTTCATGAATCAAGATAACCATTCCACAATCAGAAAAAGTAATTCGGCACATATTGACAACAATACTATGTAGAACTTCCTTTTTATTAAGAGAATTCGATATTCCATTTATCAATTCATTACGACGAGTAAGCTTTTCTTCTTTTTCAATTAAGATTCCCAGTGTCTCTTGCAGTTCATCTTGCCCAGCCTGTAATTCATCCTGCTGTGCCATCAGCTCTTCATTATGAGCAACCAATTCTTGTTCCTTGTTCTGAATGCTCGCAATCATTTTTTGAAAAGCAAGGGACAAAGCACTTAGCTCATCTTTACGATTGGAATCAACCGTTATGACTCCCTCTCTTCCAGCGGCGATCTCATTAGCAGCAAAGGCAAAATCCGATAACGGTTTCCCGATATTTCTAAAAATCCTTCTTATAATTCTTTGTAAAAGAATAAGAAAAATAAAAATAAACGCAATGAAACTGATTTGAATATACGATTGTTTTTTAGACAATAACACGACATTGTCTTCAAGCTGTTTTCCGAATAGGGAAATAGAATTCTTCATCTTTCCGCGAAAAGTTGCCACTTCTGTCATAACGCTACCATTGGCCATTTCAATAATGGTTTGTGTATCTCCCTTTTCATATGCCTTAATCACTAAAGGTAACGTCACGTCAAAATAATAATCCGTAAATTCTTCAATCTCTTTGGAAATAGATTCTTCTGTATCATTGCGGCCCGAAATCGTTTGAAGCTCTTTAATCAATCTTCGAATTTCGACTTCTCGGCCTAACACTTGATCCTTCAACTCCGGATTATCAAAAGCGATAAATCCCCTCATATCCATAAATGCGGTATTAAATTGATCATAAATTTCAGTCAGTAAATTCCGCTCATGAACAATTTTTTCACGCTCTTCTATATATTTTTGATTAAGTTGATGCTGAAAAAAGAATAAAATAATCATTCCTACAATAAAGAAGGCGATACAAGCTCCCATTAATAAAACAACTTGGCTTGATAAACTTTTATTGGAATACTGTTTAATGTTCATCCAAAATATCCTCAATCTTTTCTAACAGTTTTATCGGGCTAAAAGGTTTGGCCATAAAAAAGTCAGCGCCTGCTTCGATAATCCGGTCTTGCTCATATTGCTGGCTTTTTGCGGACAGCATAAGGATTTTTACTCGATCTGTTCCTTCAGTGGCACGAACTTTTTCAATCACTTCAAGCCCGCTATAACCAGGCATCATATAATCTAAAATGACGAGATCATATGTATGATTCATCATCAAATCCAAGGCTTCTTTCCCATCCACCGCTTCATCTACCTCATATTCTTCATCTTCCAATGTATCAACAATTAACATTCTTAGTACTTCTTCATCCTCTGCCAAAAGAATTCGTTTCATTGTTTTTCCCCATCTCTTTCATTTTCTAAAATTGTATTACAATTTTTGTGAACAAGAAAGCCCATGCAGGGTGGTAGCCCGTCTTTAGACATGGGATGAGAGTTCGGTCAAATGCGATGTACAGATAAATATCGAAAATACGTTCTGTACATCAAGCATTTGAAATGATATAATTTCCATTTAATTGAGTAGTTTGTCATTATCCATACCATCCAATTGAAAAGCTGTTTGCCCTTGCCTGCTGATTGTATCAAATAAAAGATAAGTAGGATTTTTTTCTAAATTAATAGCTTTCGAATAATCAAGACGAATATAGAGATAGCCTTCATCAGAAGCAACAAACATTTTTTTCAGCAATGAATGTGAATCATCTGTTTCATAAAAAGACTTCACTCTATTCTGCTCCCAATCCCCTGTTAGACCATCCGGATAAAAAGGCATGACGCCAGGGTCAAAGCTTAATAACCCAAAATGCTGCTCATTCGTCTGCATATTGTTCCAATACGGCCTTCGATCGGGATTATCAAAATCCATCGTATTCCACGTTCTTTTAAACCACTCATCCTGCCAAGTAAACACAAGGCCACCCGCATACTGTTCCTTTACAATTGATTGAAACAGCCTAGTATCAATTTCTCCCTGCTCCTGTTCGGAATGTTTTCCTTGATTCATCCCAAATGGATTGACATGCGTCAGCCCTCTTGACGATGGAACACCAAATTCCGCTACTAAAACCGGCATATCGTGAACAGCTCGCAGTTCTTTTAAATAAGCCTCATAGTTATTATTTTTCCCTTGATCATCTTTGTAGTTTAAATATGCTTCTTCGTAATTCAAGAAATCTGGATAATACGGATAAATATGATAGGAAGCAAACATCCCTGCATGAAATGCATCCTTTTTCACAATATGGTTTGGATTAACTGAAACCATATCCTCTGTTTCGGAAGGCTCTGCCGGATGATGCAGTAGGTCAGTCGTTACCCAGTTCGTAAAACTGATGGAATGCTGCCAGTTGTATTTACTCGCTTCATAGGTTGCGGTGAAATCCATCATACTTGCAAGCCAGCTTTCAAAAGGAGATGCATCTGCCGTTCTAAAATACGTTCCATTATAGCTTTTAACATGCTTATTTTTTTCATTAGTACCTACGACCACTTCCGGATCCCACTCGACACCGAGCATGTAGCCAATCATATATTCGGAGATGTCATAGGAATATGTCCCTGAAGCATGCCCAGGCTGCTCAGGCAATGTAGCATTTCCATGAACAAGATCAACAATTCGAGAAATTTCCTTTTTAAATTCCTCTGTCTGATTTTGATCATACACATTTTTTTCAGCCACCATACTCTCCTCATTCATCCATACTCCATGAAACAAATAGAGAGGCTGTTCAGCCGACTGATTATATTCATAAAAGGCTTCATAAAAGGCCGGCGGATGAATCGTATAAATTCGAATCGCATTCGCATTCATCTTTCCGATATAGTTGAACCAGCGAATGTATTCTTCCTTCGTAATCGCTGTTTCCCCTGGAAAAGATCCAGGTTTAGCAATCCCCATATTGACCCCTTTAATCAACAGATCTTCCCATTTTCCGCCTTTCAACACCTGCAAATATTTCTCACTATTTCGGCTGTTCACCATAAACCCTTCGTTCTTTTCTACTTCCACTACTTGTCGCTCCATAGGCTGATGAAGACCTGTTTGTAACAGCTCCTTCATCATTGGAACATACGTATTCCAATAAAAAGATTTTCGATCTGTCACATATTTTTTCCAGCTACTAAAGCCGCTCGTTTGATAAATTTGCGGAACTTCTTCTTCGTCTGCATAATCTCCAGCAAAATAATAGCTTGTATAATCAGCCTTTCGATGCTGAATAACAGCCGGAAATTCAGCCGGAATCCCCAGTTCCTTTAAATCGCTAAGAGCTTTTTTCCCAATTGGCAGTGAATACTGGGCTAACACTTCGTCTTCATTTCTCGGTGTAATGATGTCGAACCAATATTGATAGTCGGATTCTAATTTTTCCCCAAATACTTGATTTCCTGCCTTCGTTAATGAAAAGCGGATTCCTTCTCCTTCTACATTAGAGCTATCTACAACCTTAACGAAGCCAGTTTGATGAACAAAAACAAAACCACTCGACTGTATAATTCCATTTCTCACCACTCTGATCTTCATGTAATTCTTTCATCCAATCCGGAATTTCTTCACTTGCTAAATCCGGAAAATAACGCCCTGTCCAACCCGTCCAGGTTACATTAAGAATATTCGATATTTGATCCCTTGCGTCTTGATTCGTTGGACTGGCAAATGTATTAAATTCAGCTATTAACTGTAGCGTTGGAATGCAGCCGCGCTTCTAGAGCAGCAATATCCTCCACTGTTAAACCGCCCGTATTCCCTTCCTCGTTTTTCGGGACCCCCTCATCTCCGTGTACACCATACTGATCACTCAAATAGATTACATCATATTCATTTTTTTCCGTGTTTCTTTGTACATTCGGAATATGCTCCCTATAATCTGTAGATACAGAATACATGGAGCCATTTTCTTTTACATATTTTTCATTATTCAACACCCATGTCAGCCCTTTATGCTCTCTGAAGGAAGGCTTTGTAACTGTTTTATCAACAATGAGAACGTTAAGTGTTTGCTTAGGAGTTATCTTCCAAATCCAAAAAGGACTCGTAAGTAGAAGTAAGAATAGAACAATAGATAAAATGAATTTTCGTTCAGACTTTGATATTTTCTTCATTGAGAAACACCTTTTCGTTTCATTTCTCCCCAGCTATGCTTGCCTCTGAGTAGATTCCAAATTCCTTCCATCCTCCACAGCACAGTTAACGGTCTATACCATATTGTTTCAGTTAAAGAATAAAAGAATAGCTTGATAATGTCGCTTACTTTTGGATATTTACGCAGGCTCCATTCTTCCAAAAGAACGGCTGCCATCGAAAAAATAGAACCATATAAACAGGATAGTAAAAAAATTAAAATCGCAAATTCTAGATAAACGCCCCCAAAGAATAGACGAAAACAAGATATATAAATATCCAGTACATTCGACAATTGGTCCTAAAAATTCAACGAGCCAAAAATAAGGAAGGGCAATAAAACCGAGTGTACCGTACTTCGGGTTTGCAAGCATCGGTTTATGAGCCCAGAGGCTTTCAAACAAACCTTGATGCCATCTTCTTCGCTGTCTTCTTAAATAGGTCATTTCTTCAGGAACCTCTGTCCAACATACCGGATCTGGGATATATACAATTTTCTTCTTGAGTTTCTTCTCTTTGATTAAACGGTGAAGACGAACAACAAGTTCCATATCTTCTCCAACCGTGTCCTTTTTATATCCGCCAGCTTCAAGTACCCAGCTTTTTGAAAAAACACCAAAGGCTCCTGAAACAATTAACAATAAATTATGCCGACTTAGCCCAATCCTTCCCATTAAAAAGGCTCGCAAATACTCAATTGTTTGCATGATGACAAGTGGTTTTTCAGATAAACCAACTTGCAAAATATCTCCGTTTTGAATCTTACAGCCATTTGCAATACGGATACTTCCTCCAGATGCAATCACTTCTCCATTCGATTCTAAAATCGGTTTCATGACCTTTACAAAAGCATCTCTGTTCTAAAATAGAGTCGCCATCCAATGAACAAAAATAAGGATAGCTCGAAACATTTAAACCCGCGTTCAACGCATCCGCTTTTCCACCATTTACTTCACCCTTTTTAACAGCCTTTCGATTCTTGCCTGCAATTCCGTTGTGCTAAAAGGCTTTGTAACATAATCATCTGCCCCTAATTTCAGTGCACGAGCAATATCACCATCACTTTTTCTTCCCGTGAGCATAAGGACCGTAAAACGATCCGCATGTTTACTTTTCTTCACAGCTTGAAGAACCTCCAAACCATCCATGCCAGGCATCATTCCATCTAAAATGAGAAAGTGACTCTCTCCATCGTTTGCAGATTCCGATTTAATAAAGGACAATCCATCTTCATAAATACCAACTTTCAATTCGAAATATTCATTGTGAAGTTCATGCAGCATTTTACCGAGAATAGAGCGGATAATAATATCATCATCCACAACAGATATATGAATGGTTTTCTTTTTAAACGGAGCTTTTCCCTTTTGAGAGCACTCAGCCCTTGCTCTTCCTAAACGTTTCGCCTCATACAAAGCGACATCTGCTTCTTTTAACGCTTCTTTAAGCGTGGTATCCTTGTCATCAACGGTATAAATCCCAGCTGAAAAGGAAACAGAAAACGTATGATGTTCGTGAGTAAAACTTTTTTGGGAAAATTCCTGAATCATTTCCATGAGATGCTGCTGCACTTCCAAATCAGTCGCTCTCGAAAAAGCGAGCACAAACTCCTCTCCACCGAAGCGATAAACCGTATCAGAACCACGAATCTTACTCTTCATAAATTGAGCAAATTCAGTCAGTACACGATCTCCCATTAGATGCCCATACTGGTCATTTACTTGTTTAAAATGGTCTAAATCTACTATGCAGACGGAAAATACTTGTCCGCTTCTTTTCACATCTTGCAAATATCTCGGAAAACTTTCCTCTAAAAACTTTCTATTATATACTTGCGTCAATTCATCAATTAAGACAGATTGATCAAAAATCTTCTTTCTCTGCAAGTGTCGTTCCACTTTTACTAAAAATTCATCGATTTCAACCGGCTTAGAAATAAAATCGTCCGCACCAGTTTGATAAGCTTTGATTCGTGTTTCCTTATCATTTTGAATACTAATCATCATTTTAGGAATAAAATATTTCTCATTATGCTCTTGAATGTCTTGCAGCAATTCAAAACCATTTTTCTGTGGCAATTGAATATCAATAATTAAACAATCCGGCTTCATTTCAAAATATTGTTCAACAGCCTTTTCTGGGTCGACACTTGCAATGACCATCCACCCTTTCTCCTCGAGCACATCCTTTAACAAAATAAGCATGGAAATGTCGTCATCAATAATTTGAATAAGAGGAGCTTCCGATTGACGTACCTTTTCTTCTTCTACGAGGCTTTCCTCAAAATGTTCATACTGATAGGTTAGTTCGATTAGTTGAAACAGGAAATCCTTCAAATCTTGTTGTTGCCAATCAAACTCACGATTTTCATCCAACTCTTCCAAAAATTGTTGCGAAAGGTGCATAAGCCCGCCAAGACCTAGCGTTCCTGCTGTTCCTTTTACAGAATGCAAAAACCGATACACGTCCGCGGATGGTACTGTATCCATTCCATCCGTTTCAAACCATTGAGATAGCGTCTTTTTGATATTTTGGAACAATAAATTTTTATATTTTTGTAGATTCATAACAATCCTGGTTAAAACCAACTATACCAAACAGCATTATTTCGTATAAGCATATAAACTATTGGTTTTATATTTCAAATTGATTGAAACCAGGATTCACCTCCATTTTCCTTTTATTACCAAAAATAGATGTGAGTAAAACGCCAAAGTAACTGTATTCTACTTACCCCATAACGTTTCAATACCTTTCCTTCTGTTGTTGTGAGATTACATTGTTTCTTTTTCGGATAAAGGGCGGTAATATACCCTTCATAGGTTTCTCCACTTCTTTTCGTATAGCGGACAAAATCTTTATGTCGGAAACCTTGCACGTCTTCTACTTTCTTCTTTGAACGTCTTCTCATTGGTTTGATTAACCAATCTTTTATTTGGCATTGTTCAGGTGAAACCTTTAACTGGGAAAGGACAATCGCATCATTGGAATGTGATTTTTCAATGCACCAATCGATTCGTCTATTCGCCGTATCTCCTCCTGAAGTAAGAGTAACGGGTGCTAGTTTCTGTAATTCATCTTGTAAATAGGTTTTCCCTTGCATGACATGCATGGCGTCTTGAAAATAGATCACTTTTCCATCAATCTTACGTAAGAATCTGTCAGCGTGTGTCAGTTCTTCCCCTGTTACTTGTGCATGGCAGGAAGGACATAAAGTGATTAGGTTGTGAATGGAGTCGGAGCCTTTTGCTCTTCTAGGAATAATATGATGAGCTTCTAATCTTCCATCCTTTTTCCCGCAATCTTGACAAGTAAAATCATCTCGCATTAAAGTGGCTTTTCTTAGGTTTTCGTCTAAACGATTGGATTGTTGATATTCCCAGCGATACAGCTTACTCCCTTTTTCTAACCTTCGAATATCGATTAACACATTTTCCAAATGGATGGAATCGACTCGAATCCATTTCTTCAATTGATTCAATACTCGAAGCGTGGCCTCTTTTTTCTGTTTGATACTAGGGGCTATTCTTGTTTTTCTTTTAGAAGAAGAACGGTTCGAAAAACGTGTTGGGCGATATTTTTTATGAGACCGTTTATATCGTCTATACCCTCTTCTTACATCCATTTTCTCTTTCACACCCGCACAATGCTCAATGGTTCCTTTAAATAGGGGGTTGTTTTTCATTTTCCCTTCTTGAACAAGCGCCACACCTGTATATTTCGAACCATCGTCTATACTAAAATGAATCGGTGTTTGATCCATTTCTTCTTCTAACACTTCTTCAAAAAGTTGAATGACCATTGGAAACTTTTGAATTAGTTTCGCTTTTTTCTTTCGAATGAGATACCATCCTTTGTTTTCGTTTGTAGGAGAAAGTTTTCTTCCACAAACGTCTAGCACAAAGCAATACGAAACCATTTCTGGTCAACCTCCCCTAAAGGGTACTTGTTCTCCTTGCCAAAGTCATCAGACGGGATATGTGCGTTCGCTGTTGGTTTCCAAGAGGTAGGAAACAGTCTTACTCGGCACTCATAGAGCCTTAGACTGGAAAAACATCCAAGGGTACGACTTTACCGCTCCCTGACAACGTAGTTCATCGTGCTATCTTCTTTTCAAAAGACTACACTCACTTAGGCTTGAAAGCATAGAACAGATCATATAAAACCTAATCCTCTTGATTTGATATGATTGTTTACAGTTTTTTACGAAATAAAACTAACTGTCCCAAGCTCCTCGAACAATCGTTACAGCAGCAGTTTTTTTCTGTTTTTTTCCTTTTAAAAAACAAATATAACCGTATATTCATTCTATTTTTTACTGTTTGCTTTTTTAGTTACTTAATCCTATATTACCTTATACACATCATTTATATCTATCAAAAAATAATACCCTAATAAAGATTACTATTTTTTAACAAAAAAAGAGGCTGTCCCTTTAACAGCCTCTTTTTAAACAAAACTTATCTTCTATTTAAACATTAAGGATAAAATATTCTTGATTCTTAGCAGAGAATCATGTTCTTCTCCAATTGAAAGTTGCCCTTCTTCTCTTTTGCTTTCAACTTCCTTAATCGAACGGATGATGACATCAATAAAGATATTACTAGAGCTCATGCCTTCCGTTATCATTTGATAATAATCCACCGCTTTTTCCATATCCCCATTAATGAGTTGATTGATAAAAGAATACCAATAAATTTCCTGTTTATTAATAGAATGATCTAGTTTTAAATCCACAATCTGATCCCATTTAATAAAACTAATAATCGTAACCGAAAAATTCAGAGGAAGTTCATAGATTTTCGATGTACCAATTTCCTCTATGATTGGACGATACGGCTGATTTTCATTTACGGACCTTACCCTCGCCTGTTTTCCATTTGATAATCTGACAATGCAAGCGGTTGGATAAATGTTAATTAATTCCATTAATTTGATCACATATTTTAGATCGTATTTGTTTTCTTTACTAAGCAGTAGCTCAATAGCTTTCGTAGAAGGAAATGGCTCTCTGTATGGACGATGCAAAGTAAGTGCAGAATACGTATCAACAATTGCTAATAGTCTAACTTCTTCAGAAAGCGCCTCTCCCTGTAACCCTTCAGGATATCCCGTTCCATCTAGACGCTCATGATGAGATTTTACTAAATCCAGATAGGTAAATGGAAGATCATTCTCTTTCATAAACTCAATTCCATAAAGAGGATGCTTTTGTATCTCCTCAAATTCTACTTTGGAAAGATTCCCTTCTTTTTGCAACAGCTTTTTGCTAATTTTTAATTTGCCAATGTCATGAATGAGACAACCAATCGCAAAAGAACGAATATCATGTATGCCAGATCTTTGAGCTAATAAAGCACCGAGTAAAAAAACATCAAAGGAATGAAAATAACTATACGGGTCTTTCTTTTTTAATGAAAATAAACTCGTTGAAATTCGACTATCCAATAAGGAAGAAATAAATAGATTTTCAAGCCACGAAAGCTTTGTATCACTATTAAGAATCAACCCATATCTTGTCTCGCTAACCACATATTGCAGACTTTCATAAAATAATTTTTTTATATCAAATAGTTCTTTTGAATAAAAAATCTTTTCTTTTTTCTTTACAGATTGTTGGTCTGTATTTATAACAGAGGGTGTATTGTTTTGGTTATGTAGAGTATGGAGATTTGTAATGCCCCAATGCTGTAAATTCTTTAGGAGGGCATCGTTTACCTCGGTGCCAGCTTTAATCAGCAATGTTTTATTAAAGTAGATATCACTTGTAATTACATCACCAGTTTTTAATTCATTGATAAAGTTCATATCGGCTTGCACCATCTGTTTCTCCTTTCTTGATTGCTTAACATCAACATGTAGTACAATGAGCAAAGTATTAGGTAATTATAACTAGATTATACAATAAACTTTTTAATTTTTTGTTACATACAGAATATTATTTTTAAAAAAATCAGTTATTAATAATTAGCAGTAAAATTTCGTCTCGTATATACATTCCTCATAAATCCTATTAATATATTCTATTATAGTATTAAAGTTAGTAGTTAAGAAAGGTTTTTTTGGAATGTGTTCCTATACTAATATAATATATACGTATCTTACAGTATCTTTCTATATTTCACTGTATTATTTCAATTTACCATGGCATATGATGCAAGGTGTCCTTTCGTACATGTTTGTTCATGCGGAAAGCAAGATAAAGAATAAATAGGAGATGAATAAAATGCAACCTGCACCGATATCGAAACAAGAAAGAATATTGACGATTGACATTATTCGCGGCTTTGCTTTACTTGGTATATTCCTAGTGAATATGCCAGCGTTTCACTCACCAGCTTTTATGATCTCTCATCCAGAATATACAGGAATGGATTATTGGCTAGATCTTTTTCTACAGATGTTTGTCCAAACCAAGTTTTATACCATCTTTTCCTTCTTATTTGGTTTAGGCTTTTACATTTTTATGAATCGTGCTGAACAGAAAGGCTTACACATCAATCGTTTATTCACAAAACGACTTACAGTTCTCTTCCTATTCGGTGCTATTCATTTCATTTTCATTTGGTACGGTGATATTTTACACACTTATGCTTTAGCTGGATTTTTCTTGCTCTTGTTCTATAAAAGAAAAACAAAGACCATTCTTATTTGGGCGTTTAGTTTGTTATTTGTTTTTCATTCACTGATTAGCCTTCCGTTTTTGATTCCCGCATCTACAATGAAAGAAGGAATACAAGCACTGGAACAAGATAAAGAAAATAAGCTTCCAGAGTATATGGATATATATGAAAATGCAAGCTACGTAGACTGGGTTTCATATCGTTTTCATACCGAAATTATTCCACTTACTTTAGAGCTCCCTATTGTTTTGATAACCGTTTTAGCTATGTTTTTATTCGGGCTTTATGCTGGGAAAATCGGAATTTTCCAGCCCGATTCACCATATCTTCCTAAGATTAAGAAAATTTGGTTCATCACCCTTGTATTAAGTATTCCACTTGTCCTCATTCTAGCTATCTTGAAATTAGGACTCATTGATTTGGGCGTCTACACAGAAAATACGATCTTTTTATTTACAAGTTTAAGCGGTTTGACGCTCTGCTTTTTCTACATGTCCTCCTTAACATTACTACTACGAAAAAAGCATTGGCAAAAGTGGCTGCAACCTCTAGGGTTCACAGGGCAAATGGCGCTAACGAATTACCTTTTTCAAACATTCATTTCTGTCTTTCTTTTCCTTGGACTGAACTTTTTTGGAACAGTCAGCCTTGTAACAGGTACGTTCATTTGTCTTGGTATTTTTATCATTCAAATGGTATTTAGTTACATCTGGTTGAAAAATTTTAAATTTGGACCATTAGAATGGCTATGGCGCTCATTAACATATGGCTATTTCCAGCCTATGAAACAAGAGGAAAAGAAAAATCAGGTTACTAATGATACCGTTAGATGATGATTCTCAATAAAACAAGTATCAGGCAATCCCGCTTGATACTTGTTTTAGATTAGAATGAATCCCCATTGATAAAAATTTCACTTCATTTAACCCACTTTTGTTGAAAGTTTGCAATCTCTTCATACTCATTTTCAAGAAGGCGGGAAACACGAATATAAATAGGAAGTAAATCCCGATAAATTTCTACATTCTCTTCAATCGGTGTATGTACATGGGTAGAACCGACCCATTCTGAAACAATAGAAAAATCATCAATAGTTCCAAGAGCGTACATGCCAAGAACGATGGCTCCTAAACAAGAACTCTCAAAGCTTTCTGGAACAACGACTTCCTGATGGAAAATGTCGGCCAGCATTTGGCGCCAAAGCTCTGACCTTGCAAATCCGCCTGTCGCTTGAATTTTACTCGGAACACCACTTATTTCTCGAAGCGCTAACATGACCGTGTAAAGATTTAAAATAACCCCTTCCAGTACAGCACGAATCATATGCTCCCTTTTATGATGAAGCCCGAGTCCAAAAAAGGATCCTCTCGCATTCGCATTCCAAATCGGAGCTCTCTCCCCTGCCAGGTATGGATGAAAGAGAAGTCCATCTGCTCCCGGGGAAACACGAGTTGCTATTTTTGTTAAAACATCATACGCATCAATTCCCAGACGCTTAGCCGTTTCCACTTCAGCAGAGGCTAGCTCATCCCGAACCCACCGTAATGTCATCCCTCCATTATTGACTGGACCACCAACAACCCAATGTTTTTCCGTCAACGCGTAACAAAAAATTCTTCCTTTCGGATCCGTTACAGGTTTATCCGTAACCGTACGAATCGCCCCACTCGTCCCTATCGTGACAGCAACGACCCCAGGATCAATTGCGTTAACCCCTAAGTTAGAAAGAACACCATCACTAGCACCAATAACAAATGGAATCTCTGAAGAAATCCCTAATTCTTCTGCGTACTCCGGTTTTAATCCTGTAGTATAAAAAGTCGTTGGCACTAGTTTTGATAAATGTGTGTCGGTAATACCAGCAACTTCTAACGCTTCCTTATCCCACGTAAGCTGTTCTAAATTAAACAGTCCGGAAGCAGAAGCAATAGAATGATCGACAATATACTGATTAAAAAATTGATAAAAGACATATTCCTTAATCCCAATAAATTTAGTAGTTTTCGAAAAAATATCAGGATAATCGGTCCGCAGCCAAGCTATTTTTGCAAGTGGGGCCATCGGGTGAATAGGAGTTCCCGTTCTTTTGTAAATTTCAAGTCCATTCCATTCATCTTTAATTTTTTTTGCCCATTCGGTAGCTCGACTATCGGCCCAAGTTATGCATCTAGTTAAAGGTTGCCCCATTTTATCGATTGCAATGATACTATGCATCGCTGAACTAAAAGACACAAGTTTTAGACTTACAGGATTTATTCCGCTTTTTTTAACAGCCTCTTTAATCGTTATTTTTACAGCTTGAAAAATTTCATCCGGGTCTTGCTCTGCAATAGAAGGTGTCGGGCTATAGAGAGGATATTCGACATGATGCATACCAACCACCTTTCCATGTTCTCCAAATAATACAGCTTTCGTGCTAGTGGTTCCGATATCAACACCTAAATAATAAGAAGCATGAGCCAAAACATTCATCTCCTTCCCAGGAAAGCTCGTTTTTTATCTTTAAAAGTTTATATAAACTGCATAATGAAAGTGGAGAGCTACATATTCTCTCCACTAATTAATCAGGATTCTATTCAGTAAATGAAATGGGAGACCCGGTTGAAGTATGCTGGTTAACCCAGTCAAGCGATACTTTTGAAACGTCTTGCCAATCAGGTATTTGTGATTTGTGTTGTTCTACCCAACTCATACAATATTGCGGGTCTATGTTATTTTCCTGGCATTGCCCTAAAAATGCCTGAATGTTTGATTCCGTACAGTTTTGCCATGATCCGCAAGTATTTATAAAAAGATTTTCCATCTTCGTTTGTATAGAAAGATCCTTTCCATTAGACACTATATTGCCCCTCCTTTTGTTAAAACAAAAATGATAATTTTAACACTACCAACATTAAGTATGTCCAATGTTTTTTTAACTATGAAACATTCTCGAAAAGCATCCAAAATAAAAGCAATGAGAATTGCTAACCAATCCACTAAACCCATTCTCATCATGGGAATGGGTTTAGATAGGTCATCTGATTGTATACCTGATTTAAATAGAACAGATATCGATTACACGAAATGGAACTTTTGTTATGATGTATGACGACATGTGGAATTTTATAAGCAGAATAACCTCGTGACGGCATCGAAAATTTCGCCAAATGTTTAAAAGACGGCCTTACGACTACATTTGTCAGATAGGCTGATTGATTACTCCCCGGCTTTCTCGTTTTATTCAGAGCTCTAATCATTTGTTCAGCGGTCCCAATTCCTAATCCATGTCCAAAAAATGTACCATCTTCAAGAACAACCGCATTTTCTCCTCTCCACCAGGAGGTTTCTGGATTAACGTCCGGATTATTAAAATAGACAACATCTCCAGGTAAGAAATGATCCGTATGAATGGATTGTATTCCAAGGTCAGGATCAGTATGCCAGCTGTATAAATAGAGGTTTTGGAATAATTCATTAAATGAATATTCACCGATACTATTTAGAACGGCATGGTAATAGATAATTACTTTTGCTGTGGCACATTCAAATGCGTATAGTGAACTGTTGTTGAAAATGTCTTGAATCGCATCAGATGGTCTTACATCCTCCCTCAGCCGAAATCCGCCCACCTCTGTTAAACCCCAATATTTGGGGTTGCCACGAGAATTTTCAAAGGTTGCAAACCGTGCCTGACCTTGGTTCATAGCTCTTGCACTTACCATAATATTTTTTCGTAATTTGAGTTCAAACAATAATTCACCGATGGATTGATACGAATAAACGACTGGATCTTCATGCATGAGTTGAATGATTACACTTTCAATACTACCAGGTGGCCACATGCCACTTTGTTGAAAGGGTATCCCTGATACCTGTATCATACTATCCCTCATTTCAAGCTTATATATCATTTGTATTAGTACCTAGTGTATTCGAGCTGCGTTTTAATGTGTATGTGTATGTAAACAAAAAACACTCTAGCCGTATCAATCATTGTTTGTTTTATGATCGCTAATATACTACTACGTAAGAGTTCATCTTCCATTTCTAAGTCATCATCCATATAAATCATATGTATCCTGCTACTTCCTTTTATTCCTGAAAGCTTGAATTTGTGTTTTTAATGATGCGTATACTCCGACTGCAGCATTTCCGTAGAAAAAACCCATAAATATTCCTGCCCAAATGTTATTGCGATGTGCAAAGAAAACCGAAATGATCAGTCCAATGACATTAGCCATGGTTGGAATAAAAGATTTAGGAATCGGTAAAAGCCATTTTAAGATTTGCGTAAAAATAATAACTAAAGGAACAGCAATAATTGCATCCCAAAAGTTCGTATGTATAATTGGAAAAGTCTCCATTTTCAACACCTCATTTTTAGCGGATTTTTTAACTTACTCAACATCTACAGGCGAAGATAGTTTATCTTCATACTTGTCTATAAAAAGGTATTCATCGCTATTGACTACAGCATAATAAATGTCTTCGATTCGTACATTTCTTTTTTTGCATTCCGCTTCAATCCAATCACGACTATAAACGCCGGTAGCATCTTTTTTAATGATTTTTCCGTCCATAATCAGCTCAACCGGCAGAGACTCCGACGAATTAGACAAATGTAAATCTTGTTTTGTTGCATGCTGAAACGATTTCTTCTTAAGAATGGATAATTCCCCGCTCACCTCTAACAGCGCGTATTCCACTTCAAATATATTAAAGATATCCTTTTCCCTCAAAAACTGATTAAGATCGTCAATCGAAAACTTTACCTTTTTCATATTCTTCTCAAGCAATTTCCCTTTTTCTATTAGCACGGTAGGTCTACCAGATAACCATTTCCTCATATTTCGGCTCCTAGAAGATAACGAGAGAAACAAGTAAAACAATACAACTAACGCAAGAAAGGATATGAACATTTCTTTGAACTTTAAGTTCGTATCAAATCCCATGTTGGCAACAAAAGAACCAATTGTAATTGATAAGGCAAAGCTATAGTGATTTTTATGAGAATTAATATGCTTTCCAATAACCATGGTAACAAGTACTAAAATTATAAAGCTGACACCTGTTCTCAGAATCGGTATAAGTGTATCTTCCATTTAAATCTCCCATTTACTTAGAATGACGGCGAGAAGAATTCCTATCCTAATCTATTCTTTTTTATTATTTATCTTTTCAAGTTGCCATTTTTTTATCCATCTTTTTCATATGCCTGCAGCCAATTACTTTTGCATGTTTCCTACCAGTGGGAAGAAAAAATTTGAGGCAAAGGAAGAAGGAAATTGGAAGCTGAATGTCGAATTGATTACACAAAAGCTTTTCGACTTCCTTCTTGCTAGGGCAATCAAAAATTTTGCGATAAATTAAATCGCAAAGTTACGATTCCCCTCTATTCATTTTACTTCTACACAATGAAGGAGTGCTCTTCATCTTGAGTAAAACTTCCGATTGTCCCCTGTAAGAACAGTCCCCTTGCTCTCAACCCTGCTGCACCTGTGACAAGGATTTTCATGAACAAGCAACTCCGATGTAGCGAAGCCCTTGTTGTTCAACAACCTGCGGATCAATGCAATTTCGAGCGTCCACTATACAATCACCTTTCATGAGCTTTTTCATTTCCCGCCAGTCCAGATGTTTAAATTCGTCCCAATCGGTTGCGATAATCACACAGTCCGTGCCTATGATTGATTTTTTCATATCATCATGTTGAATTACATTTTTTTCCCTTGAAAATGGAAGATGTGCCTCCGGATCATACGTATGAACCTTACAGCCCAAATCACTTAATTTTTTAATAAGCTCAACGGCTGGAGAATATCTTGTATCATCGGTATTTGGTTTAAAGGAAATCCCTAAAACAGTGATAGTCAGTCCTGAAATTTCAGGAAAAACAGTAAGCATTTTATCGATATACACATCAACTTGTGTCCGATTAACGGATTGAACAGCTTGTAAGATAATTGGTGCCACATTTTTCTTTAACGCACTATGCTCTAATGAACGAACATCCTTTGGAAAACAAGAGCCTCCATATCCAATCCCTGATTGAAGAAAATGAGGACTTATCCTTGGATCTAAACCAATCCCTTTTACTACATCCGCAATATTGACATCGTACTTGTCACATATTCTAGCGATTTCATTGATAAATGAAATTTTTGTAGCTAAAAATGCATTGGAGGTATACTTAATCATTTCCGCTCCGGATAAGGTTGTCACAATATAAGGCGCATCTATTTTTTTATAGATTTCTTTTAAAATATCTACGGACTTTTGATCATTTTTTTGCTTTCCTACAACAATTTTATCTGTATATAACATGTCTGAAATGGCAGTACCTTCCCTCAAAAATTCAGGATTAGAGACAATATCGAATAATTGGGGATCTAGTCCTTTTTGAATCAGTGTTTTAAAAATCCATTCATTTGTTCCAGGTGGTACCGTACTTTTTGTGATAATTGTTTTATAAGATGTTAGAGAAGCTGCAATTTGATTGACAACAGATTTGACATATGATAAATCTGTTTGACCATCTGGGGATGAAGGTGTTCCAACCGCAATGAAAATAACAGGGGATTTTTTGATATTTTCAGTTGTTGAAGCACTAAAGGTTAATCGTGCACGATTTTTTTGAATTAATTCTTCTAACCCCGGTTCAAAGATTGGAACCTCTCCTTCGGTTAATAAGTTGATTTTTTCAATATTTGTATCTATACAACAAACAGAATGACCAAGGTCAGCAAGTACAGCAGCCGATGTTAAACCTACATATCCTGCGCCCACCACACAAATATCCATGTATTTACTCCTCCTACCACTTTTGGTACTCTTTATCTTATTAACTGGTGTGAGAGAGCGATAATCCATTTGCCCAATTTATATAAAGAAAGTATCCTCTTAACACTTATTTCTGTCATACAATCACTCGCTGAAGGAATTACCGGAATTGTATGAAGAAATGCTAAAGATTACTCCATTTAAAGTGAAATTGGAGAAGGACTGATGAATTGGAAACTATTAATATTGTAACTTCCACGAATGATCATTACACGCCCAACAAAATGATAAAAATTAATCACACATTAGTTAACATAGCTTATTAAAAAGGATAAAATAAAATGGAAAACGCAAAATGAAAGGAAGATGAATGATGGAAAGAATCATGTTTATTGAAACAGGGATGGGAATTGATGTACATGGTCAAAATGTAACAAAAGCAGCAGTTCGCGCCGTAAAAAATGCTATTCACTATAATTCGATGCCGGGTATTCGCTCTGTATTGCCTGGGAACAGTTTACATAATATGAAAGTTCATGTAAAACTCGCTGTTCCTTGTGATAAAGAGAAACTAGATATTGAGGCTATAAAAGAAGCTTTGCCATATGGGGAAGTAACAGTGGAAGTTATGGATGGAGGAATGCTGACGACAAGCGGGATTGCTCTAGAAGAAAAGGGAGATAAAAATGATCTGATGTACATTGTTGTCGCATCAGTCGAAGTTGGCTATTAATAGTTAAGTAAATAAGAGTGTTCCCTACTCCGCTAATCTTTTAATAAACTGGGGACAGACACTTCTTGCAAAAACAAACAAAAAAAGGATAGAACCCTTTATACACCAAGGGTTCCATCCTTTTTAATTTCTTTTTTTATTAAAACATCCTATAAAGTAGTCTTTTTTCAAAGTGTCTACTTTATAGGGTACATTTTACAAAGAGTGAAGCCCTTTTTCAATAGAATAGCAGAACACGTATTCTATGATAATAATATACGCTTGATCTTTGTTATAGCTTCAAAAAATTCGCACCTACTTATGATACGCTTTGGTCTGTCTGTAACGACACGTTTTCGCTTAGACCAAGCGCCTGTGCTGTTGAAGTATGAATTTCTTGGAAAAGCTCTGGGTTTTCCACTAGTGACACGCCATAAGAAGGAATCATTTCTTTTATTTTCGGTTCCCACGCTTTTACATGTTGCGGGAAACATTTTTTGATTACATCAAGCATGACGGAAACAGCGGTAGAAGCACCTGGAGAAGCACCGAGTAATGCAGCGACTGAGCCATCAGCAGCACTAACAACTTCCGTACCAAATTGAAGTGTTCCTTTGCCGCCGGCTTCAGTATCTTTAATAACTTGTACACGTTGGCCCGCTACCACGA
The DNA here is from genome assembly GCA_963790055.1 of uncultured Bacillaceae bacterium. GTDB lineage: Bacteria > Bacillota > Bacilli > Bacillales > DSM-1321 > Peribacillus. The sequence continues at coordinate 44,261 of CAWBND010000008.1, read as the reverse complement.
TATCCCAATCTTCGCTTTTGGCATTCGGAACAAACTCTCGTAACTCTTCGATACGCTGTTCTTTCGATAACATAAGTTGTTGGATCAGGTATTTTGTCAATGGAACGTTTTTTGCACCTGCCGCTAACATAGTTAAGACATTATTCGGTTTTACGGAACCTAATAAATCCATATTTGAACCCGTTTTTAAGAATTTTGGTGAGAAGCCGGCAAACGGTCCAAATAGCAATGATTTTTTGTTGTCGATAAATCGTGTATCAAGATGCGGAACAGACATTGGAGGAGCACCAACCGTAGCTTTGCCGTATACTTTTGCATGATGCTGCGCTACAACCTCTGGATTGTTACATACTAGGAATAGTCCGCTTACTGGGAATCCTCCAATATGTTTACTTTCAGGAATACCAGTTTTTTGCAGTAAAGGTAGGCTTCCGCCACCGCCGCCGATAAAGACGAATTTTGCAGTATGGCGTTCGACTTGTACCGCTAGCGTTACGCACTTTTAATTCCCATAAGCCGTCGCTAGTACGTTTAATATCATTCAACTTTATGTTTGTAGTTGATATCAACGTTTTTATTTTTTAAATGGTCAAACAACATACGTGTTAATGCGCCAAAGTTGACGTCAGTTCCAGAGTCGATTTTTGTTGCCGCTATAGGTTCATTCGATGTACGGTCTTTCATAATAAGCGGAATCCATTCCATCAGTTTTTCCGGGTCATCAGAAAATTCCATTCCTTGAAACAGAGGATTGTTTGAAAGCGCTTCAAAACGTTTTTTTAAAAATGTTACATTTTTTTCCCCTTGTACGAAACTCATATGAGGCAATGGCATAATAAAGTCCTGCGGATTACGAATCAGATTTCTATTTACAAGATAAGACCAAAACTGCCTTGAAACCTGAAACTGTTCATTAATTTTTATAGCTTTGCTAATATCTACGGATCCGTCCGGTTTTTCGACTCGTGTAGTTAAGCTCGCACAGTGCAGCATGCCCCGTTCCCGCATTATTCCATTCGTTAGAGCTTTCCTCTCCTGCGTTTGCGAGCTTCTCAAACACTGTAATTTTCCAGTCCGGTACTAATTCTTTCAGCATTGTCCCCAAAGTCGCACTCATGATCCCTGCACCAATTAAGATAACATCTGTTTTAGTTTGTCTGTTACTCATTTTTCCCCATCCTTATCCCCTAAGATTTGCAGAAAGGATGTAGACGCTCCTGTTTAGGCGTCACAGCAAGCCAGGGCGCGACCTAGGAACACACCTTTTCTGCATCAATTATAACCTAATCATAGTATAAGTATATCACTATTATTTATAGATTAAAATATCTACTAACATATGATAGTTATAAGGTATTTAAAAGCTGGAAAAATTCACACGAAGAACAATTTAACGTAATAGGTACAGAAGACCAAGATAGAACTAAAACTATAGGACACTAGATTTGACTTCTTGCTCTGGAGTTGATTGTACTTTAGATGGTGCTGTTTCTTTGAAGAATAATGAGAATAGTAATGCCAACACACCGCTACCTGCAGCTACCAATAATGGTGTTTGAATACCATACATGTCTGCTAAAGCTCCATTCACCATTGGATTTAAGAATCCACCGAAGAACTCACCAATACCGATTGTTAAACCTACTGCAAGACCTGAGTATTGTAATGGAACAGACTCAATTGGAATAACTGACATCGACATACCAATTACCCCTGAACCTGCAGCACCGATGAATAAAAGAACCATCATTAATGGAACTGAATCCACGAATACTACACTCAATGGTACGAGAATTAACAACAAGCCAGATACTAAAGAAGCCGGTTTACGACCAGTACGCTCTGAAAGCATTGGGATTAAGAAACCGAAAAGTGCATAACCAGCACCGAATGCAGCCATTACGAAACTCATTGTCGTATCTGATAAACCTTTTGCTTGGACTAAATATGTTGGCCCAAAGATTTGGAATGCCATAAGTACTGTCATCACTAAGCTGAAAACAATAATGGACAACCAAATATTACGGAGCTTAAGAATATCTTTAACTTTAACTTTTTCAGTCGATTTTGTAGCATGCATAGTATGATATTTCGCTGGATCTGGATTTTTAACTCCTTTTAGGATGGCTATGCTTAAAATAATCCCTGGAATAATCGTTAAATAGAACGCCATATGCCAGTCAAAATTGGTTGCTAATGCAACGATTACTACAGGCGCTAAAATGCTACCGAATAATGCGTTACTTGTGTTCATTGTGAAACCTAAGTTAAATCCGCGACGACGCTCCGAAGATTCCATTGCTAAAATCGATTGTGTTTGCGGAATCAGTGGACCTTCTACAATACCCATTAATAGACGTAGTACGAATAACATAGCGAATGATTGTGCTAAACCATGAAATAATGAAATAACTGAGAATGCGAGCACTAAAATTGCTAACATTGTTTTCTTACTATTAACTTTATCTGAAATGAATCCACCTAATGGACCAGCAACTGACCAAGTTAACGCAAGAGCTGCTCCAAGTAAACCTAATTGCGTGTAGTTTAGTCCTAAATCTACAGAAATCATTGGGAATAGGTAGTTAATCGCTAAACGGTCAAAGAATATGAATCCGACTGTGAAGAAGAAGATTACTACTAACTTATTTTCATAAGTCCAAAACTTTTTATTTTTCATTTTTTCCACTATAAAAAACACCCTTCCTTAAAATCACGTATTGTTATAGCTGTTTATATAAATCATAAATCACAGAATATTGGGAATATTTTTAGTGGATTTGTTCCTTTATCTACAAAGATATTACTATTTCCAATGATGCTCCTCTTTAAAAAGGGCCCAATTCCATTAAAGATATATTACTTAGGTACTTAACTACAAATACTCAATCATGACTTGTCCTTAGTGATTGATTGTCCAAACAAGATTTATTCTACTTCATATGATTTGTGAGTTTCCGCGATTATTACTTCTCCCTCATAACCTTGTTTCCTTAATACTTCGATTGTTCGTTCCTTGTCCATTTCCCCATTGAACAAATGAGTCATGATCATCTTTTTATAATTTCCTTCTGCTGCTGTTTTCCCAATTTCCTCTAAACTCATATGCGCATTTGACAGATTTGGTTTTAGACGTTGGAAGATGTCGTAAAATGGATCATCTTCTTTTACTTCCGTCAACATTCCATCCATCACCACTAAATCCGCACCCTTTGAAAATTCGATAAGGTCTTCACTAAACTCGGTGTCCCCCGTTATCACCACAGACTTGCCATCAGCCTCAAATTTATAAGCGACTGCTTTAATAGAATGAGGAACCTCGATCGTAGAGATCTTGACTCCATCTAGTTCAAATTCTTCTCCGCCTTCAACCTCCTTTACTTCAACATTTTCAATGATTCCCTGAGGAGATGTAAAACCTGCATCAATTCGATATTGGATATCTTCATTATAGAAATCGATAGCAAAATCATAAGCTTCCTGCGTACCGTCTGTTCCAACTAAGTTTAACTTTGGCCTCGGGCTATCTGTCGCCCATCCAGCGATTAACATGGTTAAAAAGTCAGAATCATGGTCCGCATGGTGATGAGAAAACAAGATATTATCAATATCAGATGGTTTGATGCCTGCTTGAGCAATCCCATTCGTACATCCTCCGCCACAGTCAACTAAGAAATATTTATCCTGATACTGAACAAGGGTAGCGGGCCAGGATTTTGTATCATAGGTTGACGGAGACCCTGCTCCAATTGTGATGACTCTAAAGCCATCAGGTGTATCTTTTGCTGGGTTTTCTTTCTCGTTAGCTACTTCTTTTTTGTCTTCTTTAGAAATCTCTTCATTTTGAACTTCTCCATCGGTTTCCTCGTCTGTTGCGGTTTTACTACTACACCCTAATAAAAGTGCCATCGACAGTGCCATCGAAAACAATAAAAGAATCCATTTGCTACTTTTCATAATCTCTTCCTCTCCTAGAAATTTTTATAGTTTCCTAAGTAGTTAAATAGACTGTCGGGGGGCTCTCGACAGTCTATTTGCCCCTTCACGAAAGTTTCTCTTTCCTTACAAAATGACACCCATTAGATCTCTTTATTTAAAAAATCAGCTGTACGTTTGTAAACGTCTTTATATTCATCAAGATGCGTGAATTTACCTAAGAAACCATGAGTAGCACCTTCATATCGTTTTGTTTCAACATGTACACCACATTTTTTTAAATTCTCCGCAAATAGTTCCCCTTCATCTCGCATTGGATCATATTCTGCTGTGATGACAAGTGCTGCTGGAAGATTTTCTAAATTTTCTTCTCGAATTGGTGAAACAAGCGGATTATCCGTATCTACATTTCCTAATAAATAGAAAGAGTTATATTCAGCTAATTGATCACTTTCTACGAAATAGCCCTTTGCATTTTCCACTAATGATGGGTAACGAAATTCACTGAAGTCAAGGTCTAGAGATGGATAAAATAATACTTGCTTCGTAATGGTAAATTCCTTTTTCTCACGTGCCATTAGAGAAACAACAGCAACTATGTTACCACCAGAACTATCCCCTGCAATTGCGAGGTTCTTCCCATCCCATTTTAATTCATCCTTATGTTCTGTTGCCCATTTTGTTACATTATAGCAATCGTCTAATGCAGCAGGAAATGGGTGTTCAGGAGCAAGACGGTAATCAACAGAAATGACTTTATAGCCGGATTCCATGCAAATCGGGCGAACGACTTCATCATGACTTTCTAAATTTCCTGAGAAAAATGCTCCACCGTGGAAATACATTAGAAGTGGATAAGAATCTCCTTCCTTCGGCGTATAAATTCTTACTGGTATATCTGCTTCAGAAGTCGGAATTGTTTTTTCTTCAACAGAATAAACTTGTACACGTTTTTCAACAGGTAAAATGGGTGTATCGAACATTTTTCTATGTTCTTCTGGAATGATTTTTTGTTTCGTATCGGATTGTGGAATGAAATCCAAAATCTTTTTTATCTCGGGATGTACAGGCATCTGTGATAACCTCCTTATTTTTTCATTCTTTTCGGTTGATTAGTTAATATAACTGAATATTAGTATAATAGTTAATATTCTGAATCATTTAGAGATCTTGTGGTAAATCATATCTGTTTTCCTAGCAATTCTCTAAGATTTATAGTTCAAAAGACTGATTATATTGTAGATTCAATAAATCCTCTAGATCAATTAATTACTGCTTTTTTCAAAGTACTCTTTTTCAGGGAAAGCTGTTTTTGCTTGATCAGTTGGGAATAGACGAGATAAGTCTTGGTAAAGCTTTGTAACTGGTTTACGTTGCTCTTCATATTTTTGTAGTGCTTCTGCAACTGTTACAGTTCCAGCAACTGCTTCAGCAATTGCTTCTGCTAATACATCTGCATCTTGGATGGCCATGTTAGCACCTTGACCTTGGTTGTGAAGCATAGCATGTGCAGCGTCACCAATTAATGTTACAGTGTTTGTGCTCCATTTATCCATTGGTTCAAGGTCACATAATGGACGAGATACGATATCTTCTAATTTGATATTTATCAACAATTTTTTGTAATGTAGGACCAAAACCTTTCATGCTGTCCATAATTTGTTCTTTCGTTAATTCTGGACGCAATGCGAACTCACCAGGGACTGTGATATCTACAGATACTTGACGACGATGTTCTATTGGTAATAAATAGAATGAGTTATCACCATCTACATAAATACGTAACTCGTTTTCTTCTGAATGCATACCAAGTGCGTCTTCATAAGGAATTAATGCACGGTGTGCTAAGTAGCCAGAATATACTGGTTTTTGTTGATTACCTAATACTTGACGACGGATTGGTGAATGAATACCATCAGCTGCAACTACGATATCAGCTTCGATTGTTTTACCGTTTTCGAATTTCACTTCTGCATAATCACCATGGTCGATTACTTCTGTTACACGGTGGTTTAAGTGAAGTTGATCAGCTGGAATATGTGCTATTAATGTATCTAATAAATCTGCACGGTGGATTAAACGTGTATATGCTTCAGATTTATCGTCCGTTAATACTGGAAATGTTTCTCTAATTAATACTTGGTCATCACCAGCGATGATTTCCATGTATCTGCTTTCTGCTGATACTTTTTCGAAGTCTTCTTTTAAACCCCATTTATTGATGGCGCGCACGCTAGGTGGACGGACACCGATACCAGCGCCTACTTCTGTGAATGCAGGAGCTTGCTCGTACACGTCTGCACGAATTCCTTTCGCTTTTAATGCAACCGCAGTTGATGCACCAGCAATACCTCCACCAATAATTGCAACTCTTAATTCAGATTTTGATTTCATAAATATTTCCCTCCTCAGTTATATCTATTATTCTTTTTATTGAAAGCGTTTAAATTTACCTTCATTAACAACGTCGGTAATATTTATCTTAGGTATCCAAAATCTACTAGTGGTATAAAGGACATGTATAATAGGAATAAATTACCAAATAATGCTAAAAAAATAGCTCATGACTGTATCTATGCGCAATTGGTGTATTGTTAAAACACACTTGAATATTCAATAGCCGGTATAAGACAAACTCCAAAATTCTATCTTGAACCAAGGAGTTTGTCCGCAACTTGACATTCCTGGATTGGTTACTTTTAGCCACGCTATCAAAAGCATAACGTGTCGTTTGATCATTCCAATAATCCCAATTTGTCTTCGTTCTCTCCAAATTCTTGTCAATCTCAACGATTCACCGTGAAGGAGAACTTATAGTCGTCTGCTCGATGGATGACGCGTCTCCAGCCAATAAGGCAATCCTGACGCGTGTATAATTTGGTTTCCATTATAAGAACAGGGTCTCCGATTCTGATATTTAAAATCTGCGCTTCCATACTGCTTGCGCTTGCGGCCCAAATTTGGTGATCGCCTCGAGAAATAAAGATACCTTGTTCTCTCTCAAGGAGCACGAAGACACTATTGGCCTCTTCAAGTTCCCTTGCACTCGGTTGAAAATCATCCGATACAGCCAAATAAGTCTGCGCCCACGCAAGCGGTTTTTCCTTGAGAAAAATCAAGCGAGAAGTTCTCAATACTTTGTCATCCGGTTCAGTACCAAGAATGCTGCACAGCTTCTCCGTAGGAAAGACATGATCGACAGCTAATATTTTCGAATTACAATCTATACCTTGTTCACGAAGGAAGCCAACGAGTCCTCCTAATTCTAACCCGGCAGGACGCACTGGAAGTTCCTGAACAGGAAAGGTGCCCTTCGCACGCTCTCGGTAAACGTACCCCTCATCGGCAAGCTCCTTCAGTGCCTGGCGAACAGGTGCCCGACTCACGTGGAACCGCTGAACAAGCTCATGCTCGGTACTGAAGGGGCGATCAGTCTCACTCCTAGCAGCTTGTAACTCCTCAATTAAGATTTCCTTAATCTGTTTATAGAGTGGAATGGAGGAACTACGATCAATCGTGCTTTTTTTAGTAGAACTAGTCATTGTTGTACTCCAAGAGCCTCTGATTTCACGTCATTCTTAAGTGGAGCAGCAGTACGTTCCTGCACGTATTCAAACGTAACATCAGGAGCTAGCTCTCGAACAACAAGACCATCATCTGTCACATCGATTACCGCAAGTTCTGTATAGATACGATCTACACAACGAGCAGCCGTTAATGGATACGTACATTTCTCAACAATTTTCACATCTCCCTTATTTGAGCAATGTTGCATAAATAGGAAGACACGCTTACTGCCAACAGTCAAGTCCATCGCTCCACCAACACGTCCAAGAGGAGCGTTAGGAAGCTTCCAACTAGCAAGATCACCGTTCATCGAAACTTGGAATGCACCAAGTACTGCTGCGTCAAGGTGACCGCCACGAATCATTGCAAATGAATCTGCTTGCGAGAAGTAGCTACCACCCGGTTTTAACGTGATTGGTTCTTTACCAGCATTCACAAGGTCTGGATCCTCTTCGCCTGGCTCTGGTTTCGGTCCTAATCCAAGAAGTCCATTTTCACTATGCAAAATAATTTCTCGACCTTCAGGAATGAAATCAGCTATAAGTGTTGGTAAACCGATACCAAGGTTTACGAACCAGCCATCCTCTAGGTCCAAAGCTACTCGAGCAGCTAATTCATTCATTGTCCATCCAATTGTTTGTACTTGGCTTTTACTCATTTACTAACACCTTCCCCTCAGGTTGCGAATCGACTTTCACTAAACGATGTACGAAAACACTTGGTGTCACGATTGCCTCTGGATCAATTTCTCCAACTTCCACGATTTCACTTACTTCAGCGATTGTTATGGTAGCTGCTGTCGCCATCACTGGGTTAAAGTTACGTTGTGTTTTTCGGTAAACAAGATTCCCCCAACGGTCCGCTCGATCTGCCTTAACAAAAGCGTAGTCGCCTTTGATTGCCTGCTCTAAGATGTATAAACGATCATCAAAAACTCGAGTTTCCTTACCTTCTCCAAGTTCAGTGTGCACCCCAGTCGCTGTGTAAAAGGCTGGGACACCCGCTCCACCTGCACGGATACGCTCCGCTAATGTTCCTTGAGGCGCAATTTCTAATTCTATAGTACCTTTTTCGAGACGCTCAATCAGATCCTTAGCGTGTGGGCCAACAGGGAAAGAGCAGATAATTTTTCGTACTTGGTTGTTGCTAATAAGCGCTGCCACACCATCGCTAACTGCGCCAATATTATTTGACACAACTGTAAGATCCTTCGCTCCCTGCTCTACAAGAGCGGCAATTAGATGTGACGGTAAGCCACTACCACCAAATCCTCCAACAAGTAGCGTTGCCCCATCTTGCATGTCGGCAATAGCTTGTGCAGCATTTTCATATTTTTTCTGGATCATTTATATTTCCTCCTCTCAGTTATTACGTACACTAATCAGTTCTTCTTGATAGCCGTTCATCGTAACAAAGAACGCGCAAGGCAAGTTCCGTGGATCACCTGTATAGCCAATCTCATCAGCAATAGATCCAAACGGTCCATATAGTCCATTACTTTCTGTGGACTGTGCATTCCCTGATAGGTGTCGCTCGACAACGGCTGCTAGCTTCGCATCCATTTCTAGACTTGCTTGAAGCACAGCAGAAACCTCATCTCCATCCACCTGTGGATTAACAATTGCTCCGTTTGCGTCGCGGAAATGATGTCCTAAGTACAAACGCTTCGGACGTACTTCTTCAAGAAGATGCTGTAAACTTTGGCGGTAGAGAGCAGGGTATTCAATTGTAGGAATCCCACTCTTTGCCCCACCATACATTTGCACAGCATCAGCTGCAAAAGCCCATTCTAGACCATCAAGGACAAATGTCACCGATCCAATCGAATGTCCTGGCGTTTCCACTACAGTGATTGACACATCACCACCAAGTGAGATACAGTCGCCACCAACAACTTCAACTGTTGGTTCCAAATCTTCCCCGATATCATTTAACAGGATGGCTGTATGCTTTTCCTGCGTTTCGGCATCCAGGTATTGACCTTGAAGCTGTTTGTAATCTGTAATGTGTGCACTACGATTACGTAGTAAATATGCTTCCTTCTGAGGAATCACCACTTCTGCGCGTCCTCCTGTTTTCTCCCAAACTGCGCGGGCACCACCAAGATGGTCCACATGTCCGTGAGTTAAAAGAATCCAGCGTATATCTTCAATGCGTAGACCGTTCTCAGCAAGAACTGTCTCAATTTCTTGTGAAGCTGATGATGCAATACCTGTATCGATCAGTGCCGGCTCTGGCGCGTCGATATAGTAGGCATATGCAGAAGTTGGACCAAATTTACATTCAATCGGTATAACACGTACTGAATTTGTCATGTCGTTCACTCCTATAATCTAATTTATGATCACAACACCTTCTATAAGAGGAGACGTTGTGGATGTTCTTTCAGCAGGAGATGCAGCCAATTCAGCACGCTATTATTTGTTTGTAACGTCGAATTTTTTAGGAATTACTGGTAATACCAAACGTGATGGATGATCTGCATCACGATAGATTTTGTGCATTGTCGCACGTCCACTTGGTAAGTGGTAGCTATCTGGTGGCAGTAATTTTGCATCTTCTCCATCAAGTGGTTCGTTACATGCAAGTTCTAGTTCAATTTGATGTCCTGGTTTAATTAGGAATGAGAATGGATATAAGCGAATCGCATACTCATTGATTTCACCTGGTGTTACTGGAATCACACGATTATGCGGATGCCATGGCTCACCATATTTAGATTTCTCTTCGTTTAACTCGCGGTGAGACGCTTTTAAGTAACCAGAAGTCATTAACGTACGGCTACCATTTGGCGCTACATCATAAAGTTTTGCGATGAAGTTTGTATCATCTGTATCGATTTCAGCATGAATATATAGTGCACCTGTACCTGTGAATTCAACAGGTTCACGGAATTTATCACTTGTCCATTTTAATTTTTCTGATGTTGTCGTTACTGTTAATGGCGCTTGGTAGAAACCATCTGGATGTGCATATTCAGCAGTTAATGGCTCTGGTTTGTCACTGATTTTGTGACGTGGACGTAAGTAGAACTCTTTCTTCTCTTCATATGGCAATGGGCAAGTGATCTTCTTTACGCCATTCATATGAACCTTCAACTGAGAATTGTACAGCTGGTTCATCCATAATGCCTGTGTCAATTCCTTTTAACCAGTAATCATACCAACGGAACATTTCATCATGGCACTCATGGAATGGACGCTCTAACATTGGAGGTAGAGCTTGGATGTCCAGCTTTTTAATACCTGATACTTTATGGAAGCATTTCGATTGTTCCTTCAACGTTCCAGCCACGACCCCATTTAGCTTGTAAATAAGTTGGAATCGTAACTTTATGTGCCACTTCCATTGCATGACCTTCTTGCCAGAATGGACCATCAAGTGGATTTAATAAGTAATCCATCCATAATTCGTGACGGTCTTGGTAATGTAAAAGGTGAACGAAATCTGACCAATGGGCAATATCTGGATCGTTTAGGCGTTCTTGAGTAATCTCTTTAAGTTGTCCTGGTGTATAAACTTTCGAGCTCTTACTTGCTACGTTATTGAATGCGTTACCGCTATCGCCGCCGCGTCCTTCACGAGAAGCACGTGGCATTAACCACATGATACCGCCGTGATAACAAAGTTCATAAAGATCGAAGTGACCACCGTTCACAAAGATTGCTTTTAAGTGTGGTGGTTGCTCCGCTGCACCTAAAATTTGAACAGATGCAAAGTATGAAATACCAATCATCCCGATATTTCCGTCACACCAATCTTGCTCTGCTAACCATTCCACGAGGTCATAGATATCTTTTCCATCTCCATGACCACCAGAGTTATAGTTACCGCACATTTGACCTTCAGAACCACCTGTACCGCGTACGTCTGCGATAATATGCGCATAACCTCGTGATACTACTTCATGAATGTCACCTGCTTCAATCGCTCCGTTCCAAAGATGACTTGGACGTGCTTGTGGAGGTAATGTTAGCGCTTGTGCTTGTAGTTCTTTACCGTATGGGCTAAGAGCAAGTAATGCTGGTACTTTTTCTGTGCCTTCAGGACGGTAAATATCTGCAGCGATATGCACGTCGTCACGCATTTTAATGCGTACGTCCTTAGTGATAATCATTTAAATTCGCTCCTCTTCTTAGTCTTTCTAAGTATGTTTTGAATCTGTATAGTGATAGTTCAATCCATAGTAAATTCATTATATTCACAATAGTCAGATTTTTAATTATTCATTACATCCGCCTATGTTCTAATAAAACGAAGTATCAAAGCCTATTCATTAAAATCCTCAACAGGTGTGAAGCACGGTACAAAAGAACCTGGATTATTTTCATCGCCACTTTGCTTGAATACCACTTTTACCTTTTGATTGATATGCACCGTATCTAGGTCACAATCGACGATATTTGTCATCATTTTTGGACCTTCATCGAGCTCAACGAAGGCGATGGCATATGGCACTCCTCGTCGCATCACACTATAAGTGTAGATACTACCAGTGCCTTTCGCTTCTTTCCATGTCGTTTTCTCGCTCATACAATATGGGCATAACACACGTGGATAATAATGATACTCACCACAGGAATCGCACTGCTTTATCAGAAGCTTTCCTTCTGCAGCAGCGTCCCAATATTCCTTGTGTTCTGGATGAATCTCAGGGATCGCCATCGTTCTATCTTGATATTGAGTTCCCATTCTCTACACCCTCTCCATGATCAGTGTTGCACTACCATGACGGCTTGCTAGCCCGCCACCAGTACCGTGAGCTAACGCAATGTCACAATTTTTCACCTGCACTTGCGGGTGTGCTTCGCCACGTAGCTGACGGACAGCCTCTATCACTTTAATAATGCCACCTCGGCTTGCTGGGTGATTATTATTCAACCCGCCACCGTCCGTATTGATTGGAAGCTTGCCTACTCCTGAAATCAAGTTCCCATCAGCGACGAATTTTCCACCCTCGCCTTTTTCACAAAAACCTAAGTCTTCAAGCTGCATCAACACCGTAATAGTGAAGCTATCATAAATGGACGCATACTTAATATCTTGAGGTGTAACCCCAGCCTCCTCGAAGGCTCTAGGTCCTGACCAAATAGCGCCTGTATACGTAAGGTCCGTTTTGCCGCCAAGTAATCCTTTAGGTGCTTCGCCAGCAGCCCATCACTCGGACAAGTGGACGTTTCAGACTTTTGGCAATCTCAGGTTTTACGACAACTAAAGCACCGCCACCGTCACTTACTACACAGCAATCCATAAGGTGTAACGGATCCGCAATGATAGGGGATGCAAGCACATTTTCTACTGTTACTACATCTCGTAGCATTGCGTTTGGATTGTATTGGCATGATGTGAAGCTGCGACTTTAACCCATGCTAGTTGTTCACTAGTAGTGCCGAATTCATGCATATGACGCATCGTAGCCATCGCATACTCATTGACAGCAGTTGGTCCAAAAGGAAGTTCAAACGGTGTATCTGGAACATTTGCACCAACTATCTTCTGTTTGACACCACTTCTGCCTTCTGAGCGTGGGCGGCCTCCCATTGTAATCAATGCGACATTACATTTGCCTGCTGCTATCGCTTGTGCAGCATGTGAAACGTGCGCAATGTAAGAAGAACCACCTGTATCTGTACCATCTACATGGCGTACATTAAGCCCTAAATAATCGACCATAGATAGAACGCCACCTGGTGCGTCACCAGCACAGAAGTAGCCATCTACATCCTCAAACGAGAGCCCAGCGTCCTCCAACGCTCCCTTAGCACATTCAGCATGTAAGGCTGCAACGGATTTATCCGGAGCCTTGCGCGTTGGGTGCTCAAATGCCCCAGCAATATAAGCCATTCCTTTAATACTCATCTTCTTTAACCTCCCGTTAATGTTGTTCAACCATTTTTTCGAATTAACGAGATTCCTGCATTGTTAGAATTTTCGCAGGAGTATGCACTCGAGGTTCTTGCATTGTTAGGAATTTCGCAGGAGTGTGTATTAAAAGCTGCTCAAATGCTTCTTCACTGACACCTGCTTTTCGAAGATCCGGTAAAAACTCTTCAAATACATAGTTTACAGAATGTCCTTTTAATCCTGGCCAACCTAGGGCACAGCAATTGGCGTCAGCTGAAATAACGGCACGATCTAAAAATCCTTTATTAATGAAACGAAGGAAATGGTCTACACGCTCTTGACGTGGACGTGACCAATATGGTGCATTTTCCACTTCTGTGTCATAGCCAAGTGTATCGAATCCTACGTAACCGCCTTTTTTTGCAATCATCTCATCACGTTCTTCGTCCGCATCTTGTCCAACATCGGCATGTCCCATTAACACGCGGTCTAAAGATAGTCCTTCTGATTCAAATATATCAATTGCAGTCATTGCGATCTGTTGATAAGTGTGTAATAATTGGAGCGCCTGTTTTTACCGCAGCGCGTGCAGCTGCACGATAAATACGTTTATCAAGTTCGTTTAGTTTACCGCCACGACTTACACCTACTTTAATCGCACCTGCTTTTGCACCCGTATCATCAATCCCAACTGTCACTTCATGAACGAATAAATCCGTAAGATACTCAACTGATTTGTCACGGAAATATGGTAGAGCCGAGTCAGCAGCTACAAAGCCTGTAACAGCTACAATATGAACGCCCGTTCTACGTGAAAGCACTTGGAAGTATTCGACATCGCGTCCGTTTCCAATCCCAGTACAGTCTACGAATGTTTTACCGCCATGTTCACGGAATCGACGTAATCTTTGAAGTGTAACGTCAAATGCTTCATCTGGTTTTTTCCACCATTGTGTATCTAAGTCACACCCTGGTAGACCAAACCCAATATGCTCGTGCATTGCTACGATTCCTAAATCTTCTGTAGCAATTGGGCCTAATACCGTATTTACCTTACCCATTTTTTTCACTCCTCACCTTTGTTTTACTCTACTGAAGCTTCTACAGTAATTTTTTTGTTTTTTATTAATAAAAGCCGAAATTGGTCATCCGTCACGCCTATAATAAATCAACAGACTGGAACAAATTTCTCCAATTAGTAGCCGAATATTCAGAGATTTTTTGCTCTGCTGAAGCATCAACAGTAAGTACACGTTGTGGATTTTCTTCTAATAGAATGCGAATTTGTTCATCCGTTGCACCAGCTTTACGTAATAATGGTACAAATGTTGCTAGTAAGTAATCGAATCCAAGATCTTTCGCTTCATGACCTTTTGCTACTGCAACTGCATTCGTTGAAATTAGTACACGTTCTCCAAGACCTTCTTCAAATAATTCTAATACTAATTGAGCACGTTGCTCATCGTTTACATAGCCATCATTTGTAGACCATCCAACATGATCAAGTGCCACGTAAGCACCTCGACGAGCAATAGCGAATGCTTCTTTTCGTTCAACAGCATTTACACGGTCTAGCCCACCGATAATCACACGGTCTGGTGCAATACCCTCACCTAATAAAATTTCTAAGTCATTTACAGCATCTTCACCGTATTGTACAGATGCAGCTACTCCTGTTGTATGAGCTGCTTGTGCAACACCGCGGAACAGACTTTTTTCAATTTCAGTAATTCCATTTTGACTAGCAATTGACGTCACGAATCCAGCTGAAGTTGAACGTTCAACACGCGGTACAACAATACCTTCTGTCACCTCTTTAGAGAACAAATCAGCAAATTTTTCTGCTGGCCACGGTGTAGGTGGATTTGTTTGCGGTGCAGTAAAGTACCCTCCTAACATCGGTTCAGGTCCTAACCCTGTTGACGCTACAATGTGTATACCTGTTGCTTTCGAAAGTGACTGATAAAGCCACACATCACGACCGTGGAACATACCGCTACGATCAACAATTGTTTTTCCTCCAAGTCGACGGTACTCAGTTAGTTGACGTTTCAATA
This sequence comes from uncultured Bacillaceae bacterium, assembly GCA_963790055.1. Classification (GTDB taxonomy): domain Bacteria; phylum Bacillota; class Bacilli; order Bacillales; family DSM-1321; genus Peribacillus. The sequence continues at coordinate 28,857 of CAWBND010000008.1, read as the reverse complement.
TCTCAAAAATTTCACTCTTGTCCATATTAATCTCAGGCGCATATTCTGCACCAGGAATCACGGAAAGAAGTGACTCATGAATAAGCACAATACCTAGTTCTTGAGTCGGCACCGGTCCAAGAACAGTACGAACAACGCCTGAATTTTTTTCTTGTAAATGATCTAGCATTGTAAAACCTCCTATCATTTAATAGTTCCTCACCTTAGAGATATCGAAGGCGATGATTTAGTTGAAAAGAGAATCGTCTAAATAGACTAGTTGGTATAATTATAGATAATACAGACCAGTTGGTATGGATATGACGTAATACAGACTGGTCGGTCTAATTATAGCGAGGTATAGACCGATTGGTTTAAATATAGCAAAACCGTGTCGCACTGCTAAAGCCCGTATACACAACAAATTCCCTTTAGCATTCCTCTACTAATAAAGAACCCCTTGCTTGAAAAAGTGAGATGTTAAACCACCCTACCTTCCCGGAGATTCCTTTTTTTTGAATGTAATCGTTTTCTTTCCTAGTAACAACAGTAATGGAATAAGTTGTTAATAGGATATTATAATATTGTTATACCAAAGTCAAACATTTTTTTGCATTTTTCTGAATAAAATGAAAATTAAGTTTACAAGTTTCAGACTTACATAGCTATAGTTCCTCACCTGTTTCCACACCTTCTATTCGTGAAGGAGCTGATTAGGTTGAGAAGAGAATCGTGGTATAGCTTAATTAGGTTGAACTTACTCACTTTCCTAAAAACCCTATTTTTAATGTAACTCGCTATCCCTTACATTAAATGTAATATCTGGGTTGTTAATAGAATATTATAATATTGTTATACCAAAGTCAAACATTTTTCTAATTTTTCTAAAAAAATGAAAATTAAATTTACAAATTTCAGATTTACATATAGCTATATTTCCCAAATACATATTATAGAGAAAATAATGTTTTTCACAGTAAAAAATGCATATAAACAGATTTTTTTAATTATCAGATTAGCACTAATTCAGTCTAACAAAGATCAACAGAAGAGACACATTCATCTTGAGCTTCTAAATACATGTATAAATGCCAATATATTAATTATTTTGATATAATGTTTGGGGTCTTTATCAATAATGGCTTCATGGTATACAAACATGAAGTAAATTTCGGCTTTAAATATAGGTTTCTACATCAGTAAGTTCCTTTTTAGAATTTAAAATAAAAGCCAATTTGTTTGGCATTTCAAGTATAATGAATCATATTCAGATGATGCATACGATATTTCTTCGGGAGAATCCTATACAAAAGTCAGATAATACAAAAAATGAGGTAAATACATGAATGTAAAAAGTTTTAAGGATTATAATTTAAGCGATGAAATAACAAGAGCACTTGCTGTATTAAAATACGAAACTCCTACAGAGGTTCAAAGTAACGTACTACCATTAGCAATGGAAAAGCAAGATCTTGTAGTAAAATCTCAAACAGGCAGTGGCAAGACTGCATCCTTTGGTATACCTATTTGCGAAATGATTGAATGGGAGGAAAAAAAACCACAGGTCTTAATTCTTACACCAACTAGAGAGCTTGCTGCTCAAGTTCGAGAAGATATAACGAATATTGGACGATTTAAACGGATTAAAGCTATGGCCGTTTATGGAAAAGAACCTTTTGCGAAACAAAAAGAAGAATTAAAACAAAAAACTCATGTAGTCGTCGGTACACCTGGCCGTGTCACGGATCACATCCAAAGAGGAACCCTAGTTTTAGACCAAATAAAGTATCTTATAATAGATGAAGCTGATGAAATGCTAAATATGGGTTTTATCAACGAGGTAGAAGCGATTATAAATGAACTTCCTTCAAACAGAGTAACGATGGTATTTTCGGCTACATTGCCTAAAAATGTGGAAGATCTCTGCCATAAATATATGAAAAGTCCTATTCATATCGAGATTGCATCTACTGGGATCACGTCGGATACCATTGAACATCGTGTAATCGAAGTGAAAGAAGAAAAAAAGATTTCACTCCTTAAAGACGTTACGGTCGTGGAAAACCCAGACAGCTGTCTCATTTTTTGCCGAACCAAAGAACATGTAAATACAGTGTTTACCGAATTGGAAGAAGCCAATTACTCTTGCGAAAGACTCCATGCAGGTTTAGAACAAGAAGATCGATTTGCCGTTATGGATGGTTTCAAAATGGGGAACTTCCGTTATCTTGTAGCCACTGATGTAGCTGCGAGAGGAATTGATATTGATAATGTGTCACTTGTCATCAACTATGACGTGCCAATGGAAAAAGAGAGCTATGTCCACCGAACAGGAAGAACCGGTCGTGCCGGCAATAAAGGAAAAGCGATTACGTTTGCGACACCTTATGAAGGGAAATTCCTAAGAGCAATTGAAAGGTACATTGGCTTTGAGATCCCTGCAATGGAAGCGCCTAAGCCAGAGGAAGTTGCTGCAGGAAAAGCCGCTTTCGAAGAAAAAATTAGTGGCCGCCGAGTTGTTAGAAATAATAAAACGGCTCGAATAAACCAAGATATCCTTAAACTCCATTTCAACGGCGGAAAAAACAAAAAGATTCGAGCTGTAGATTTTGTTGGAACTATTGCAAAAATTCCTGGAGTAACAGCAGATGATATTGGAATTATAACCATCCAGGATACTTTGTCATATGTGGATATTCTTAACGGAAAGGGCTCACTAGTCTTACAAGCCATGGAGAATACAACCATCAAAGGAAAGAAACTAAAAGTTAGCAAGGCCATTAAATAAGTAAAGCTTTAAAGGACGAGTATGCCACGATAATCGTCCTTTAAAGCTTTTTTGAAGAATTAATACTTTTACAAGTCTAGAGCGAATGTAGCAACAGAATAATATGCTCCCCATTTTCAGGTTTCTTTTGGGAGATGTTTTCACTTTCGGTATTATTATTTTGTTGTAACTGGTTGTTTTACTTCGATATTTGCAAATGGCACAAATTTATGTTGATATACTGCTGCTTCTCGTTTATATCCGTGTAACCAATCAGTATAGAAGAAGTCATTTGCTTCACGTTTCTTAAAGATATCATCACGCAGTGCAATTGCTACTGGGTCAACTGCGTGAATGATTTCACCCCAGAAACGTGCAGTTGTTTGAACACGTGCAGAACGAGGAATACGTTCTTCTTGATATGCTTTGAAAGCAGCTTCATAGTTATCGCCATATTCTTTTAACGTATCAGCAAGTTTTGCAGAATCTTCTAAAGCGGCAATTCCACCTTGAGCTAAATATTGTAACATTGGGTGTGCTGCATCGCCTAAAAGTGTGATATTACCTTCTGACCAGTTACCAATTGGATTACGGTCATACATTGGCCATTTGAAATCTTTGTTAATGTATGCTAGTGCTTTTGCAACTTTTTCATGACAGCCTTCAAATACTTGATACATTTCTTCAGGTGTTCCCCATTCAGTAGATGCAGGTGTCCAAGTTGGGCTTTTGAAAACAACAACTTGATTATATAAGTCCCCACGACGAACACAATATTGAACTACGTGTAAATTTGGCCCAATCCACATAATTACATCATCCATCTCAGCATCTTCAGAAACAATTTCAATTGGAAGAGTTCCGCGATATGCAACATATGCTGAGTTAACTGGTTCGTCATCTGAGAATGTTTTACGAACATTCGAACGAATTCCATCTGCTCCGATGATGGCTTTCCCTTTAATTTTTTCACCACGCTGATTTGTTAAATATACACCATCTTCCGTTTCTTCTGCAGTCTTAATTTCTGTATCTGTATAAAGTGAAATTAGTGGATTAGCCTCACAAGCCTCTAAAAGTACTTTGTGTAAATCAGAACGGTGTAATACGATGTATGGAGCACCATATCTTTCTTGATACTCTTCACCTAGGTCTAAAGCTGTTAATTCTTCACCTGTAAAAGCATCTTTTAACACAAGACGTTTTGGATATACGGCAAAATCATTAATACGATCCATTAAACCAAATCGTTTTAAAACAGCTACTCCGTTTGCTGCTAATTGAAGTCCTGCACCTACTTCACCAAATTGTGGTGCTCTTTCAAAAACAGTAGCTGCTTGACCAGCTTCAGCTGCTGCAAGAGCTGCTGCTAAACCACCAATTCCCCCGCCTGCGATTAAAATTGTGTTTTCTGTGTTTTCATAAACCATCTAAATTCCCCCTATTTATCTATTTGGTATATTTGATTAAAAAGTAAGTAATAAGTAGCAGCAAGATATAAACTTTGAACTGCCTAGCACTGGTAACTATAATAATTAGTAATCTTTTTTAATCTCTTAAGGTAATAATGGTTTAAACTCAGATGTAACCTCTTGTTGTCCATTGTTTTTATCATAAGCTTCACGTTTTTCAACATCGAATCTTTCCATGATTGGAATGTCATTTGTTGTGAAGAAATAAGTGTCTTCCGTTGCCACATGCTCAACCCATGCCCAGTTCGGAACAGAAAGGAAATCTCCTTCTTCCCAATCAAAACGAACACCGTTAATAATACTATAGCCTGAACCTTTAAATACTTGATGAATCGATGCATGAGTATGGCGTTCTGCTTTCGTACGGAAACCTTTAGGGAACTTTTGAATCCAAGCTGCAATCGTAGGGTTCGCTGTTTGACCGGTTGAAGGATTAATAAATTCTACTGCATAGCCTTCATATGGATCTGGATCAAACTGGCTTAATGATTCAAGCGCTGTTTTTGTATGTTTCCATTTATACGAACCAAGTGGTGCGATAGATGGATTACGATCAGAAACTGGACGTAACATACCAGCTGCATAGCGTTGTGCATTATAGTCATCCGGTACTTCTGGTTGTTGAATTTGTTCTGGATAGTTTTCAAAGAATGTACCACCCAAAGCATACATAGTTGGAATATCAAGAACATCTGTCCAAACCATTGGTTTTGTACCTTGATGTTCATGGCCATGCCAAAGGTCCCTCGGTGTAATTAAGAAATCCCCTTCTTCCATGTGGATTCTTTCACCTTGAACAATTGTGTAAGCGCCTTCACCTTCCGTAATAAAACGAAGAGCGTTTTGGGAATGACGATGAGAAGGGGCTACTTCACCTGGTAAAAGCAATTGGACAGCTGCATAAAGTGTTTGCGTTGTAGATGCCCAGCCCCAAGGTTGACGATAATCTAAACCAGGATTTTGTAAATATATTGCCCTTCTTTCTCCACCACGTTCTGGCGTGAATATTTCTGCAGCTTCCATTAATTTTTTATGTAGTAAGCTCCCCTTCCAAAGATATGCTTGTGCATGTGGTTCTGGATTTTTATGCATCAATTCAGGGATGGCTTCCCAAAGTGGTCCAAGATTATATTGACGAATATCTTGCGTAAAATCTTGAACTAGCTTACTCTTCATAAATTCTGTTTTTTCTGCCACGTTCTTACCCCCTATAACATTATTACTTAATTTTATTTTGTTAGAATAACTTAGATGCTTTGTGCAACGTCCCATTCGCAGATATGTAAGCGAATTCATTTTTAAAAGTTAATAAACGCAAAATGATTTATACGAGTCAAAGAAATTCTAAATCATTTCACTTCTTTCAATTGTTATGTTTATATTTCCACTAATAGTAAACATTGTTCACTACTTATGAACTAATATTATAATGGTTATAGAAAAAAGTCAATAATGTTTTGAATTTTGTAACAATTCAGATTCGGAGAATATTTAATCAAATTAGAAAGTTATTTTCAAAATATAGTTCAGAAAAATGATCGACTCATCTTGAAATAAAATGGTATCGATTTCCCTATTTTCTAGTTTTTTAAGGGTCTGAAACGTAGCTCGAAAAGCTTCCTGTTTCACAGGATCTGCTTTAGCTAGTGTGTACGTAGATCTTTAATGTTGATATTTTGAGGATAAAAAAGAATGCCTTGATATATAGGCATTCTTCATCACTTAAATCCGATTGTTTCTCAAGGTTCGATTTAATTGAACCAATATAATTATCGGCTGAAAACATAAATAAACCTCCACCCAAAAATGATTATGTGATAAAACGTAATAATCTTAATGTTTCATTAACAGAGTACAAGCAAAATGTAATCATCATGTTTCTTTGAATTCCTCACAGAGCCTTCAAATCCCTCTATTCAAAGAAACGAAATCATACCAAATAATGCTCCAAATACTTTTTTAAAAAATTGTTTATTTTAAAATTGGCTCAATAGTTTCAAGTCTACCTCTGTTGGGAGATTGTGAATTCCAAACAAAATTCACCAAATACTCTTTATCAACATCAACTAAATAAAACTCATTCCTTGAAACTTTAATTTTTTTATCATTTAATACCAAATAGTATTTTGTATCCTCTTGTATTTTCTGTTCAATCTCAAATATACCACCAGTAAAAATTTCATTAGCTTGGTAATTTTTTATTAAAAATATTGTTATAAGGGAGATTATAACTAATACTGCTTTTACACCAGTTTTTAAATTCGGCTTTTGTACCCCTCTTTTTCGTAAGTATTTTATTACAAAGTACATATATACTAAAAACGCTATTGGGACAAGGAAAATAGACAAAGTAGCGGGGGCATACAACATTTCGTGTAATGAATAATTAAAATCAGTTATAGCTTGAATTCGACCAAGTTGTGTACCTAAAAAAGAAGTATGTTCTGTTTTTCGATATGTTGACCAACTATAGGAAAAGTTCATTGTTATATCAGCCAGCAAACGCTAACATAATTGTAACAATTCCTTCAGTTGTGTAGTTGACCCCTTAGATAAGGAATAAATCGTATGAGTATCTTCTGCATTCATAATTGTTCCTACTGTTCCGTCTGACCTTGTAAGCCAAAGATAATAAATTTCCTCACCCAGAACTATCTTATATTGTGGGTCTGCCATATCAACAATACCTGGTTGCTTTTCCGCATCATCGACTGCCTCTTTAATGATTCCAATTGCTTCCTTCTCGTTGAACATGACCTTTTTTGAAGCATTCTTCATATTGTGAATGATAACTTCTTCCAAAGCATTCTCTTGAACTTCTTTTACTCCCACACGAATAAGAAGGTGTTCTTGATTTTTGGAACAACCACTAACCAAGTAATCTATTTCACCCTGTATATGTTCCTTTTCAATGATTTTCGTACAAACATCCGTCTGTATGCCCCTATCGTTCCCAGCAAATTCATCGTTTGAATTATCGAAACGATATTGAATGAATTTTCCACCAAATTGTAAATCTTGGAATATCGGGTCTCCTTCGTGTGTATAGCCAGTCACTCTTATCTTGTCTTCCTTGTTTTTAGATAGGTTACTTAAGAACTGTTCAAACCTCTCTAAATTGATAACTTCGCTCTGATAAACAACATCACCTCTTTTAATGGCTTCTTCCGACCCATATGCCTCATTTTGCGAACAACCAATCATACTCATAACCAATAAAAGTGAAATAGCAAAAAATAAAAATCTGCTCACCTTATTTCCTCCCATTCTAAATATCTATATACAGTTCATTTCTCTTCTTTACTTATTTTTTCATAGTTACAGTCATCTGCCTTAACTGAAAAGTAAGCCTTCACATTCGTTTTGTCCATTTATACACTCCCAAAAATTTCATCCAATCATCCGCAAAATTCCGATGGCTGTTACATCAAGTTCTTCTAATTTCTCTCCTGCTGTAGGTCTTTCAATCAGCCTGATTAAATCACTTTTAAATAACTTCCTTGATTCTTCAGGTAATCTTTTGATCAAAACTTCTAAACACCAATACTTCCATATATCATCATTCGTGATTAAAACATCTTTAATAAGTAGAACAATTTCATTCGGGAATGTTAATAATATTAATAATTGGATAAAAAGAAAGGGAAACCCCAAATATAAAGATTTCCCAAACATTGTTAAAGTAACGCTCCCCTGTAGTTTAACAAGAACTTTAATAACAAAATTTTATGTTCACTAATCTGTGCGTATCTCATATTTTATAACTTTCTCGTTACCGTTAAACGAGATGATCACTTCCATAAAGAAATGGTCAACGAATAACTCCGTTAAAACAACTTCTTTTTTGGTAGGCCATGAACTAAATCATATACATTACATAATATAGATAATAGATACGCAATTTTTTTAAAAAAGGATGATGTATAAAATGTCATTGTTGATATTGTGAGTATTTCAGTAACGGGAATTGGTACCCCTCCTGATGGCCGAGGATTATCTGACAGCTGGGACGATGATCGCTGGGACATTGATCGCTGGGAGAATGACGGCGGTAGAAGTCTTGGGACAATTGGTACCCCTCCTGATGGCCGAGGATTATCTGACGGCCGGGACGATGATCGCTGGGACATTGATCGCTGGGAGAATGACGGCGGTAGAAGTCTTGGGACAAGACTTGGCCGCGGTCGTGACTAGAAAAGTTATGGCGGCTTGGGATATTACTACTTTTAAATTTGGATAGAGAGGGAGGCAACCAGTCTCCCTTTATAACATTTTGACTGCTCCCACAGCTGAAGCAGTGGGATTCCCACCCCAAAGCTCGTTAAATAGATTTTCCTTTCACAGAATCTATTTGCCATGAGTTTTCCTATGTCCTACAAACCTTCGGTTCGCAAAGAAGTTCTATTCTCTAGCGAACTTCGTTAGGCTATCCCCGTGTGCCCCACGGTTAAGAAATGAATCAAACAGCTTCGTTCATTTCCAAAAGAATTCTCAGCCCTTCAGCCAAGATATTTTTAGCAGCGTTATGGTCTCTGTCGTGTGTTGCACGACATTTTGGACATTCCCATTCACGAACTGCTAGGTCTTTTACTGCTTTGTTTTTAAAACCACACTTATTACATAACTGAGAAGAAGCATAATTAGAACCCACAACTACGAGTGTTTTACCATACCATTCACATTTATAAGTTAATATTCTCCTAAATTCCGACCACGAAACGTCGGAAATGGCTTTTGATAAATTCCCATTCTTCAATAGATTTTTCACTCGAATATCTTCAATGCTAATGACTTGGTTTTCGTTAACTAGCATTGTCGTGATTTTTTGCAAAAAATCTTCTCTAGTATTTGCAATTTTCTCGTGGATTTTAGCTACCTTTTTCTTTTGCTTGTACCAATTTCGACTACCAACAATTCTTCTCGAAAGAACACGTTGTTCTTTTTTTAATTTATCTTCTAAATGATAAAAGTGTTTAGGGTTATGAATTGAAGTGCCGTCGGAAAGGGTAGCGAATTCTTTTAAGCCAACATCAATCCCTGTTTCGAACATACTCAATTGGATAGGTTCTTTTTTTACCTCGCATAAAACAGAAACGAAATACTTACCTGAAGGTGTTCTTCGAACAGTAGCGTTGATTATTCTACCTTGTATTTCTTTCGATTTGGCGAAACGAACTTTTCCCACTTTCGGTAGAATGATATAACGCTCATCTACAATGCGTATACTTCCTATTCCATTTTTGTAGTTACACTTTGATGTATATGATTGAATATCATTCTTTTTTGATTTGTATTTTGGTCTACCTTTTTCTTTTTTATAATACGAATCATAGGCTTTTCCTAAATGTTGAAGTGTATTTTGGATGGCAGTAGAATCAACCTCTTTTAACCACGAAGTGGTTTTCTTGAATTGAGTATTATCTTTCATAGCAGCATCTGCGCTGTATCTAGGACCTTTCCATTCATTTGAAAGAAGTTGACCATTTTGAAACATTTCTTCCGTGATCCACCATAACAAGTCTTTTTCTTTTTGTTTACTTAATGCTAAATTAAAAGAATATCGGCAACATCCAATCGTTTTATTAATTTGAGTGACTTGTTCGCTTGTTGGGTATAAACGAAATTTAAAACCTTTATGATAGGTATCATTTGTTCCTTTCGCTTCATCCACTTTTTTCGCCCTCCTTTCCAAACGTATGTTTCTATAATTATACAATGGTGGAAAAGAAAAAGACAAGAAGAAAAATATCTTTATCTTTCCATTACAAGTATCTATACCGTATCCCTTTCCTTGAATATATTGTGATGATGACAGGGTAAGGAGATGTAAATAATTGGGAACAAATCTTAAAGAAAAAAAGGACAAGGATAACCGCCATAAAAATCCATTTCACAACGACATTCAGACGTGTGGTGATTGTGGGGGTTACTGTTTGATTCATCAGCAATTCACCCTCGAAGAAAACGTCAACTTTAGCGAAGAAACAGTTGTGCCCGTATATGAGGCCAATGGCTTTGACCCTTCCTGTACACCAGGACAGCCTAGTGATGATGGTTCTGTATCGACCCAAGTAACGGAAACAGTCTTTCCGTTTGGAACACTCATCGTATCCAACATTGGAGTCAATGCTTTTAACGTGACCGTAGTAGCCGAAAATGAAGATGACAGTATCACCCGAAATATCCTTCCAGGAAAACAAATCGCTTTTTTGGGCGTCATCCGACGAGTCGATGCCATTTATCCACCACAACCAATCCGAGCATTATTCCACTTTGACCTATTCTTGACTCCACCAAGCCCCATTTAACCTCATCTAATCGGACACGAAACAGGCAGAGAACCCCCTCCTCTCTGTCTGTTTTTTGTACAAGCCTATGCCCCAAAGCATCAAAAGCTATACCATTTACATAACATTATTTCTCGACAGCTCGTCTTTATTTTTTCTTTGACCTAATGCTCCCTCTCGTGCAATAGCAGACAAGCTGTCGCAACAGTTTGTTTGCTATTGCCCCCGTTATAACAAACATAAAGCTCATCCATTCTTTACATAACGTGTATCATGCGCATTTAAATAGCATACATTAAGTAATAGCAAGGCGTTTAGTCATCAATGCGAATCAACACCAGCATGCCTTGCTCCTTTGCCTTTTTAACGTTTCAAAAATCCCTGCTTATTTTGTGTCTGCTATTCCTTCAATTTCCGAACTATGTACAAGGAGTACAGTGTAATAGTTCTCCTCTTTTACTTCTCTTATTTCACAATAACCTGACTCATATGTATAAAGAATGTAATGCATTGCCTCATTTGTACCTTGGGAACTGGCAGCTGCAACATCTTCATGGTACTTGGCAACAACACCCTTACTCACCTTGACAACAGTGGCACCAACAAGATAAAGAAGTAAAAAATTAAAGCTTAAAGAGGGGTACTCAGTGATCTGGATACTCCTCTTTAGGCTTTATTAATGAACCTCTCCGTTTGTGCCATAAGAAAAAGACTTTCCGGTCTTCATTTTTAAATCTGGGATTAAATTAAATCAAAGTGCACTTCGAATAGCTCATGATCTCCCTCGACTGATTCATGCGGTCTTACATACACATTAACATATTCCTGATAACTCACTTTTAATGGAATATGACTGATACCTTCTCCTATAACTAGTCGGCATAGTTGTTCTCCATCTGTGAAAATAAGAAGATATGCCTTTATTTCTGACTCTATGTTAATAAGTTGAAACTCTCCAGATCCCTCAGAAAAAAGTGCATGTAAATAGTAGCTCAAGGATAAGTCCATACCTTCACTCTCTAGTACGAAGCTTGATACACTACTATCTTTTTCAAATTCGGGATTCAAAACCAATCCTCTCCTCTTTCTTACATTTAGACAAATTGACCAAAATTTTTATTTATAGCTTCTTTTATGAATAGGTGAACACTCCCCAAATATCACATACCCATTAATACTTCTATAAATGTTAATTTTTCATTCGAACCTGTCCCCTCCATACTTTTTACTACCCTAATATATCCTCATCGATCAACTTTGACACACATTTTCACAGTTTACTATTTCTACCTAACATCTACTCACTAGACTATTAGCGGATTTTTACAAGATTAGGGACTTGTCCGATGCTTGTACCATCGAACAAACATATACTTATAAGGAAAATGAGGTGAAGGGAGATTTGTACCATATGGATAAACGCTATGGATAAACATTAAGAAACGCTGTGATTTCACGACTAGTCTATAGACAAAACTTAGGGAGAGGAAAATGTGCTTGAACTAACAAGCTTACTAACAATTTTGTTTTTTTTACTAACCGTCACCTTTGTAATGTGGAGACCGAGGGGTGTAAACGAAGCTATTCCAGCAACCATTGGAGCTGCTTTAGTTTTCATGACTGGAAGTGTAACGGTATCAGATTTAGGGCAAATTACCGAAACAATTAGTGGCGCGGCCATTACGATTATGGCAACCATCGTCATGGCGATCGTCTTAGAAAGCTTCGGATTCTTTACCTGGGCAGCTGAATTATTAGCAAACCGAGCGAAAGGGTCCGGTATAAGGCTTTTCTGGTATGTAAACCTACTTTGCTTTTTGATGACACTATTTGTAAATAATGATGGAAGTATCTTAATCACAACACCCATTCTTCTTATCTTGCTTAAAAATATGGGATTGAAGCATCACCAACAGATTCCCTATTTGCTGTCTGGTGCATTAATCGCAACTGCATCTAGTGCACCGATTGGCGTAAGTAATATCGTGAACTTAATCGCTCTAAAAATCGTTCACATGGATTTGTACATGCATACTGCGATGATGTTTGTACCCGCTACAATTGGCTTATTGTTTCTCGTGTTTCTTTTGTTTCTTATTTTCTATAAGAAGCTTCCAAAAGTCGTTCCTACACATGTTTCTGGCATAACCGCTAAATCCTACCACCCACTGAAACATCAAACATCTAACCCATTATCCAAAGAGAACACGGGCTTTATGCTCAAAATCCTGTTATTCGTATTACTCGTTCGAATCGGCTTGTTCGTTGCTTCCTACTTTGGAATCCCTGTCTCCGTTGCGGCAGTCATTGGATCTGCAGCTCTGTTAGGATGGCGCTGGTGGTATTTAAAAATCAACCCGCTTGATATGCTCAAGAAAACACCTTGGTACATTATCATCTTCGCCTTTAGTATGTATGTAGTGGTCTATGGCTTGCATAATATCGGCTTAACAACCTGGCTGATTCAAGTTATGGCGCCAATGGTTTCTGGAAGCTTACTCTATGCAAGTGTCATGATGGGTGGCTTGCTGTCTGTTCTATCAAATATCTTTAATAATCACCCAGCCTTAATGGTTGGTACCTTAACCTTAATGAATATGGGTCTTGACCCACTCACGTTAAAAATTTCCTACCTCGCAAACGTAATCGGCAGCGATATGGGTTCATTACTCTTACCGATGGGAACATTGGCTACCATTATGTGGATGCATATTGTGAAAGATGGCGGCGTTAAAATTACTTGGAGACAGTATATGAAAGTCACCTTCGTCGCAATTCCACCAGCAACCATCTTAACGTTAGTCCTTCTATACTACTGGGTATCTTGGTTATTTTAACGGCAATTTACAAAAAAGATTGGAGAACCTATTGTGAGTGATTTTAATCATCTTATTGGTCAAAACGTAAATATAGAGATTTCCGGAAAACTAGAGTTATGTGGAAAACTCATTGACGCTGGTTTGGATATCCTTGTTCTGTATAACCAACAGTATTGTTATATTCCAATTGGACATGTTCAACGGATCAAAATAGACACACAAAGCATATATGATTGGGATGTAGACTTTCAACCCGAGCAACCCATCAATACAAATACGGATACAATATCCTTCCGAAAAATTTTAACCCATGCCAAAGGAACCTTTGTTTCTCTTTATGTGGAAGGAAACCGAACGATTCATGGCTATTTAACAAGCGTGATGAATGATTATTTCCTCTTCTACTCCCCAGCTCATAAAGTCATGTATATTTCCATGAATCATTTAAAATGGCTCATTCCCTATAATAAGAGCACAGCTCCTTATTCGCTCAGCAATGAAAATTTACCAGTTAACCCCACTGCCTTCTCATTAGCTAGAACCTTCACGGAGCAGTGCAAAAAGCTAGAAAACAAACTTGTGATTCTCGATGATGGAGATCATCCAGAAAAAATAGGTCTGTTAAAGAAAGTGTATGATAACAAGCTTACCCTTGTGACCGCAGAAGAGGAAATCGTCTATTGGAATTGTCAACATCTGAAAACCCTTCACTTGCCATGAAGTACAGTTCCATTTTGCTAGACACCTAAAGCTAGACACCACCAGTACGCATCAAAAATTTTATACTTTCTTTTTTGGTAACCATATGGAAATCCCCACCTATTCATTAGGTGGGGATTTCCGCTTGCTTATTTCAGGCGAACCAATTCGTACATTGCTTTTCCTTTATACGTTGTTAAGATAAATCCTACATTTGGTGCGTAGTAGTTTACATAGTGACCGCTCTTGACCGCTACGACATTTCTAAACGTCCCCGCTTTGATTTTAATCGTTTTATCTACAGAGATAATCGTATTGCTGTACGAGTCAGCCCCTACCCATACTCTCCATTTGAGTCCTTTTTTGACAGGATACTCGAGATCCGTTGCGTTCTCGCTGTACGCTCCGCCAACCTTAACATGGTAGCCGTATTGGTCTTCTTTTTCCGTATGTGGATATTGACGATTCCCGTTCATTACCCATTCATTCCATCCTCGACGCTCACCTTTAAACTTGAACGTGTCTTTTCCGTGCTCTTTCGAATGGTATGTGTATGTCAGCGAAGGATTCAATCCGTACGTAACTTGCAGGTCTTTTGTTGATACATATGCTGTTCTACCCTTATGGTTGATTTCTGACCATCCATTTCTTGTTTCCTCGTATACATATAGAATCGTTCCCTTTTCCAGCTTATCGACTCGTTTGGCTTTTGAGGATGGTTTATTTCGTACCACAGTATCGTCTTCCATGACGACATGGCGGACGACATCTTTCACATCGTACTCCACATTTCGATTCACAGAATGGTAGATTTTTTCGGCAGAAGCCGATTCTGGAGGCACAACAAAAAGCCCTACCAAAAGTGCTAGAGCCATTATCCAGGAGGTAAACATGCGAGTTGTCATTGTCATTCTTTATTCCCCACTTTCTTAGAGTTCTTCCTGCAATACCTTGTGCACTTCCATTAGGAACGAATGAACACATTCAATAAAAGGCATAAATCTCCCCCTTTTTAAGCAATCAATACATCTATATAAAAAACCTGCATGGATTATGCAGGTTTGGTTGGTTTTTCATTTTAGGCTCTGTTAAATCTTGATATTGATATTTACATAAAAATTAAGGATGAAATTGACTAACCTATACAGGGATTTCTAAAGTCTTTCTCATCAATTTCTAATATTCCTTCTAGTTTACTCTAATCTAAGGTGGATAGACTGTATATGTATAAGGTATTATTTTCCAAAGGAGGAAAGATGAATGAAAAATAAGATATTAATTGGCGCGATTGCAGCCTTAGTTGTAGCTGGGGGCACTATTGCCGTTAGTGCTTCAAAAAGCGGTACCCAACCAGATGATTCAATCCATCAGGAAGACAAAATATCTGCAAATATGAGTCAACAGAATTATAAAGTGGAAAACCATTCCGTCATTAGCGGCCAAACGGAGGACCCTGGTCATATTACATCGGAACAGGCAGCAGATATTGCAGTAAAAACGGTAAATGGCACAGTAACCGAAATAGAAAAAGAACTGGAGCATGGAAGATGGCAGTACAAGGTGGAGCTTCGTACCAGCAGCGGCGAGGCTGAAATTAGAATCGATTTCGAAACGGGGAAAGTGGTACGTATTAAACTGGATGATGACAGCAAGTCTGATGACGGGTCAAACCAAAATAGGCATAACGGCAATGATGACAATAAAACAGGTGATGGTGCACATCGCAATAGGCATAGCGGAGATGATGATAACAAACCTGGTGATGGGCATCATCGAAACAAACATAGTGGTGATGATGACGAGGATAAATATGATGATGATGATGATGATAAATATGATGATGACGATGACGGGGATGATGATTAATACGCCTTAATTGATGCATCATCGAAAATCCCAAAATCCCTCCTAACTGCCAAGAAGACCTATCCTGTTTTGGATAGGTCTTCCTTTTAGTTATTTGAACAATCCTGCCCCATTACTTTAATAGCAATAGGTAAGATAATTACGTTCTTTCATGGTAGACACCCATGCCGCATTGCGGCACCATCAAATGAATGAAAATAGTAATTTTCAGGATAGCTGAATAAAAAAAGCAAGAGAATCTCATTCTCTTGCCTAAAGGGAAGTATTTATCCTCTTTTCTTGAGGGAAATCCCCAATGATAACAATCCTGCAATTAAAGCTACAATAGAAAGGTAAAGTGGAACATTGTTGGAGCCTGCTTTTGTATCACTTTCAGTTGCTTGTACTTCAGTAGCTACTTGTTCATTGGAAGAAGACAGTTGATTTATCCACATTTCCATGAGCAGCTGATGCATCAGCTGGTTTTACAACTGTAACAGAAGCTGGCTTTTCAGCATCTGGTGCCCCAACCCATTCTACTTTGCTTCCATCCTTGAGGGTTTGATATGCTTTCCAAACGATTTCTGTAGCCTCATCGCCCACTTTTCCTTGCATGTTAAACTGACCGAATTCAGTTGAAGATAGTCCTTCTCCTTCTGTTGTCCACGTAACACTCGTGATTTTATCAGTATTATCTTTTTGAACTTTATATGTCCAGCCTGGTTTTGGTTCAAAACGAGTAATATCCACTTCTTCAGGGACTTTTACTTCTACTTTTGTTGTTGGAACCTCACTTTCAGATGGAACTCGGACTGTAAATACTTCATATTTTCCTTGTGAAGTTTCCTGTGGTTGTACGGTTACATGAGCGCTTGCCACACCAGCATAAAGAGTAATTGCGCCAATCACGGATACTGCTAATGTTAATAATTTTTTCATCATAGACTCCCCCATCGCTTTTATATTAGTTTAGTAAACAATAAAATCCGTACTGAATACGCTCTCATTATCCTCCGAATCTAATATTCGAATCTCTGCTGTCCAATTTCCAGAAAACGGTAGATATTGACCTTCTATCATGATTTGAACATTCTTAGACTGCTCCATTTCGGAAAAAGGTACTTGAATCGGAGCGACATCTGGGTTGTCTTTATATTTTAGAAATAGCTCAATACTTTTAATATTTACTCCCTCTTTATGAGAGTTTGCTATAACCATGAAATGATTAGTTACCTGGTACCTTTGGTGATATCGTTGTTGTGAATTCAATGTTATGTTCACGTTCATGCCACTCTAGAGGTTCGTTTTGTGGAAGTGGACTTAAGTGAGTAAAGACACCAACAATTCCTAAAATGATGATCATCAGAGTAAAATCAATCTTCAACCACTTTCCTATAGAATCTTCCTGCTTCTTTTTCATTGTATATCGCAAAATACCAGCAATTACGATTACCAATAAAACGAAAGCGACTTTTATAAGCAGCAGGATTCCCCATTGTGTATAAAGCAGATAGTGAACTTGAGGTAAAAAAATGAAGGTTGAAGCAACCCCTGTTACGATTAAAACAAGTATACTAACGAAAGCTACTTTTGAAAAAATCGACAAGAATTGTTGTACATGTTCCCTGCTGCTTTTTCCAATATACCAAGATATATAAAAGACCGCCTGCCCAAATTGCAGCTGCGAGTAAATGAATAATATCGATTAAAACAGTAACGATCCGAGGTTCAAATGACATACCGCATGTCCATTTGAACTTTTTATCACGAGAATCATATATACCCACAATCGATCCAACCATTTATTTCGGAATAATAGAGCAAAACCAGAAACAGATAAAATCATCGAGATGATACCAAGTCCTGCCGATTGTAGTACCTGTTAAAACAGACCAAAGTTCACTCCAAGTCCAGCTATCTAGTAATTCTGTAAACTGTAAAAATCCCATTCCAATCGTTGTAATGAAAAGCGCAATTTGCAAATAGAGTGCCTTCTGTTTATAACTTTTCCTTATTTCTGCCTTTTCTATTTTGCTTACGGTACCCCAGACAATCCAGCCAGTAGTAAAGAGTAATGCGATATAATAAAGAATTCTTACCATAGAATAAAAAGTGCTAAACAGAACAGATTTATTCTCTTCCTTTTGTAAATCAAGTTGGTTCATATCACTCCTTAGAACGGTTTCTTCACCGATAGAAATGACATAGGAACCTTTAATTGGGTGACCATCTGCTGATAATACACTATATGATATGGCATAGTTTCCATTAGGAAGAGATGGCAAAACGTGCTTTAAAGATTTTTGATCTTTACTCATCTCCGTTTTAGTTTGGCTAACCATGTCCCATCTTCATTAAACACCTTAATTGAATAAAGTTCTTTTTCAAGTCTTTCATTAAATACAAGAACAATTTCTTTTGGGGGAAACTTTAATTGACTATCTGGAGCAGGGGTAGCTTTTTCTAGTAATGCATGAGCAAAGACTCCTTGTGGAATCGTAAGAATGAAAAAAATAGAACATAGAATCAAAATATTTCTTAGTACATATTTATTCATGTTGGCAGCAGCCCTTACCTTTTTCCACTTGTCCAGTTACTGTTTCCATTGCTTCTGCATACGTTACAACTATTCCACCAAATCCTCGTACAAACCCTTCTGCATGTTCTCTTTGGTTAAAGGGAAGAACTTGAGGCTGACAACAACTCAGATCGACAGTTGTATTCATAACAAACCAAGCATCCCTAGCACTAATGGTAGTATTTGTGAAAAAGTCATAACAAAGTGTCTCAAGTATCTCATTGTCGAGCATCTGACTCCGTATGAAGCCACAATGGGTACAACATGTGGTCTCTACTCTGCTTTTTGTTAATAGTAATCGACAGGACAATCGATGATTCATACTTCTATGACAGACCACACATTCATGTTCATTCGATACATGATCATCTTGTTTAACTAGACGAATTCCACCAAAGATTTTCTCAATAAATCCTGAATCAACCATTGTTTTTATATCCCTATGGATCGTCATTTCTGAAACCTTAAAAATCTCGCTTAATTCTGAAATCTTAAGAGCTTTATGTCTAACGATTAATTCTTTGATTTGCTTTTGTCTTTCGAACGCTAACAATAGATCACCTGCCTCTGTCCTATACCTTATTACTTCTTACAATCAAATAAACAAACCTTAACAATTTCCAACATATTCCAAAATTGTTAAACTAAGTATATATGAACAACCGTTACTTAGCAATAAAAGAACCTTTTATACTTGCTAATGTGGGGATTTGTGAGACTTTGGGGTGGCGTCACATACCCATCAAGCCAAGAAAACGGGTCGACCTCAAAATCGTAAAAGTAAGTTATAACAAGAAAAAAATAGAAGCCAACCATTTAAGGTTAGCTTCTTAATTTGTTTGTTTTAATGTCCTCCAGCTTCCTGACTTGAACCCGTGTTTTTCACTTCTGTATATTACGTTGGAGCGTTGTCATCTTTTAAACTTTCGATAATGTCATCTATAATTTCTTTTGCTAATTTTTTAGAAGCATCATTATCACTTTTAAAATGAATGCCCATTAGCTCTCTGGAAAGTGCTACTTTTTCTGCTGTTTCTTCCAAGTGTGCTTTTTCTTTTGGGAAGAAATATGACAGGATATATGCTGATGTCCAAGCTGTTGTTGTGTGTCCTGAAGGATAAGAAGGATGTGGAGGCACCATCATTCCCTCTGGTAATTTGATCGACGAATCTAAATCCGTAGGTCTTGGACGTAAATAGTGATATTTCGCTTCATATGTCGCAGTTAAACCTGTGTAAATCGCTCCACACGAGCAGATTCGGGACCCATTTAAGCCATATTTATGTATCAACTCTTCTGTAGTATGAAGCCAAAGCGTATTTGGACTAGCCGTATTTTGCCATTTCTTAATGAATTTTACATCTTCCTTTGTGCGATTCTCTGTCATTTTTTTAGGTCTGCCAATTCTTTTTTGGTCTCAGCAGAATCATTTGCAGGTGGTGCTTCTACCTTGTAATTTAGTGCGAACCTTCGATCGACTAATCAAAAAAGCAGAAGTTAAGAAGATATCCATTCATGGCTTAAGACATACCAATGCCACCTTACTAATGAAACAAGGCATCAATCCCAAAATCGTCAGCGAACGTCTCGGCCATGCAAATGTTGGTATTACATTAGATATTTACTCCCATACTGATTTGGATATGCAAATAGAAACGGTGAACAAATTAGAAAAAATGCTAGGTTAAAAATGAAGGGATTCTGTTTATAAATCAAAATAAGAAAATGACGTGTAGAATGTACACGTCATTTTCTTATTTCCCGTACATCTTATTCAACTATAGCGCCCGATTGTGGAATAACACCTTACCTTTAATTAGGTCGTATTGTTAAACGGAAAACAATAGTTCAATAAAACAGCGGCAGTCTAGGACTTTATTTTCCCTAGACTGCCGATTTTGTAATTCTAAAAACCGCGTGAGATCAGCAACCCCAATCTAAAACATTATTTTCAACGAACAAAAAGAAAGAAACTACTTAATAAGATATTCCTTGCTATCTATGATCGCATTCGTAAAGGCTGTTCTTTTATTACATAATCCTTTTCTGATAGTTGTTTATTAATCAACTGACCATCTATAAACACATGCTGTTTTAATTTCTTGTAGTAGAAAAAACCTGGCAATGTTACGTTTGAATGTTTTAAGAATTTCAGTATTTAATCTAAGAATAGAATATCAAACTATTTTTGCATAACGAAGTATAGCTTCTTCGAGTAAGTCAATGCCCTTTATTATATCATCCAGCTCGGTATATTCGTTGGGATGGTGACTAAGTCCATCCACTGATGGAACGAAAATGAGACCAACTGGACATAATCTTGTCATGTTCATCGCATCATGTCCAGCCCCACTTTGCATTAATTGATAAGACAGGTTCCTGTCTTCGCAAATAGAGGTTAATGCATCAATTAATTCTGAAGAAAGCAAGACTGGCTTCTCGGAACTAATTTCTGTGCTTTGAATGTCAAGCTGTCTATTCTTTTCTACTGAGCGAGTAGCTTTGTATAGTTTGTCCAAAACTCTCTCCCTTGATTCGATCGAAGTGGAACGGATATCAATTTTCATTTCCACCTCACCTGGAATCACATTCATCGCCCCTGGCTGGATATCCATAACCCCAACAGTAGCCACTGTACCATGATCGAGCTCGCTTTTTGCGGCTTTTTCAAGCTCTAGTGCGATTTCAGAAGCTCCAAGTAAAGCATCCTTTCTCATGTTCATTGGAGTTGTTCCAGTGTGTGATGGTTTGCCAATAATATTTAAAAGAAGTCTCACCGGTGCAGCAATCCCCGTAACAAGGCCAATCTTTTTCTTATTGTTGATCAGTACCGGGCCTTGCTCAACATGCAGTTCAAAAAAAGCCTTAAACTCTTCGTTTGTTCTACTAGCCTCGTCAATGTTATTAAAATCAAGGGCGCACAAGGAAAACGCTTTTTCCATCGTTACACCATCTCGATCTTTGAGATGGCGATATTTCTCCTTATCAATTAAACCTGCCATTGCTTTACTACCAACCGTTGATACACCAAAGCGTGAAGACTCTTCACATGCAAACGAAATGACTTCAATCGGATGCTCTGTTCCAATTCCCTTTTCATTCAGCCGTTTAATAACTTCTAATGCCGCGGTTACTCCCACGACCCCGTCGTACTTGCCTCCCTGGTAAACTGAATCTAAATGAGACCCCATCACAACAGGCGGGAGCCCTTTTATTCTTCCTTCTCTTCTTGCAATCACATTCCCGCATGGATCCATGCGGATATCTAAATTTTCCGCTTTGCACATCCGCATAAACGCATGCGTACAAGTCTGTTCTTCGTTTGTATAAGCAATTCTTGTAATGCCTTTTTCACCTGAATTATATTGACTGATTTTATCAAATAGTATCTGATATCTTTGCTTGCTATCCATTCAGATATCTCCTGTTCTGTTATTCGTAGGTTTTAAATTCTATATTATAGTGATTTCGAAAAAATATCACTAGATGAACATCCAAAAAAAAGGTTATTTTGATTGTGCAGTTTATACAAATAGTACATATTGAAAAAGGGCAAGCTATATCACAAGAATTTCGGATCCTTCTTCTGTTATAATTCCTTTGTTAAAGTGAAAATATCTAGCATTATCAAGAATTCTTTATTTGATTGGACGTAAATAATAAGAATGAAAAAAAACGATAATTTATAAACAAAATGAACTCTTCACAATCAAAGCTGATTTTTACCGTACCGCCTCTGGTAAAGCTCCTGTTATCATGTATGTTCATGGAGGCGGCCTGCTTTGGGGAACGAGAGAAGAGATCACTGAAGAAATGATCCTAATGGATTTGCCCTTGTTTTCTATAGGCTCGCACCTTAAACAAAACTTCACAATCTTTTTCAAACTTTCACCTAAAATTCCAATTTTCTTTTAAGGCTTTACTCCATAATTCTAGCCCTTAACCTAAAGAAAAAGCACAATTCTTGTTCTGGAATTGCGCCCTATAACGGAATAATAGGTCTTCTCCTAATGAAGAATAAAATCATAAAAATTACATGTATAAAGATAAAAAAGAGAAGGAACAAAATTTATTGAAACGAACTCTCCATTATAAAATCGGGACGTTTTTTTACGTATTCTATCTTTTTATACTGGTACATATTATCCTTGAATTGATATGTAATAAGAATTCCACCCTCTGGGAGTGGAGAAAGCTGGCCACTCATATATACTGCCAGTTCGTTTTTGTATACAGAAAAATCAATAATCTCATTTCCAAAGTATTTATTAATTAGCTCAATTGTTTGCTTCTTACCTATCGTTATTTCCACTCCGTCTTCGGATACCTTTTTCGTTTTTACATTCTTATTGATGATCGCCTCTGGATTATCAATTAACTTTTCCTCATATACTTCTCCGATATTTGTCTTCGTTTTCTGTAGGACATGAGCTTCCGTTATCATGATTCCTGTACCATGATCATTTGTTAAGATGACGACTAACTCTTCTTTCCCGTCCTGGTTTATATCTTCATAAAATAACCTCGGACCAAATGAGGGGAAAGCAGAACTTCTCCAGTATGGGAACCATCTAATTCCTCTATCGGTCTTCAACCTGAATTTTTCTAAATTCCCTTCTCTTTTTGTAGCATAAAGAGTAGCATTTGCTTTCTTTAGCATGGCTACAACTTCTGATTGGGGCTCTCCTATATTCGAAATATGAATCGTCTTATTTTTCTCGTCATATTCATCTTGGGGTTCAGAATAGGAATCTGATTTCTCCGACATAACCCATATAACAACTATAAGGATCGTTATTAGAGCCACCGTCACTAGTTGCCACTTTTTCATTAAATCACCTTCTCTACAAACTTTGGCAGTAACCACATTCGGATAATGCTCCACGATATGGCCCTTATGTGCAAGACGGACGGTAACCCTAATTCCATTTTTGCGCCCTATAGCTGAAGATCATTGATAAGAAGCATCCGCCGGTTTGAGAACATTTATTTTATAAACTAAAATTTTTATCATTTATAACTGTTAACATAGGCTATTCACTCGTTAATATTAGCTTTCGTGTTTTGTCATCATATATTTTATAACCAATTTCAAACATATGGTCTTTTGTAACCGTCACCTCACAAAAATAAGGGATTGACCTTCCATAAGCATCAAGTGCAGGAATATCACTGAAAGTAAATATTTCATCTGTATCAAGCATTTTGAAGTCGGCCAATGTGGAACGACCTGATGAATCTATATCGATAACACATTTCCCACTAACGACATCATATTCCTTTTGCACAATATATTTTAGGCTTGAGAGAGTAGCTGTTAAAAATAAAATGCCAATTAAAAGGATTCCAAGGATTCCAAAGCCTTTAACTACAGCAAATAATGAATAGTCTTTACCAACGAACATAGCAATAAGGCTGAGTATAGCGACTATTACCAATAAAAACCCGACTATGAGAATTACGTAATAAATGAGCATTTTCTCACTTCCCATAACAGTTGAATGGAATATGGTATTACATCTTCCTTCGTTAATCTACCCTAAAATGAAAAAGGAACGCTAATTCTTGCTCCATGATAGCGCCCTATTGTTGAAATTATTGCTATGCTTTATTAATGAATTACCTTTAGTTCAAGAAGAACAGCTATATTGAATTTAGAATTTCCCTTGCCTTCAGGTCTACTTCTTCTAATTTTTCACCTTCAGTAGGAGTTGTTATTAGTCGTATTAAGTCGTTTTTTAATAATTCTTTGTATTCAGTAGGTAACTTCTTTACTAAGTAATCTAAACACCAGAACTTCCAAATATCATCGTTAGTTGAAAATACATTTTTTATATGAGGAACAGTTTCTTTTGGTAAAGCTATAAGAATTTCAGCGACTTCAGGTGCTATTGGCCAGTTCATATCCTGAGTCCATTCAAGAAGCCCAGGTATTAAAGGGATAATATTCTCTTTCTCCATCTTTTTTATCTTATTTACACTTTTAAAATCAAACTTATCTCTAGGAAGTCTTTCATTAAGATTATTCATTTTTATCACCCCTTCGTTTCAAAATCGCTGCTAATTCAATTGCACAATTGCGCCCGATTATTGAATAGAGATATGGAAACTTGATCCTAAAAAGTTCTAGTGATACAAAGAACGGTTATAACAAAGGTCTTTTTTTATTTACACTCAAAAGAATATTCGCTTGTGAGATTATTATGTATTTCTAATATGATTTCTCCACCGTTTTCATAGCATTGAGAACTTAATGTACTTATTTCTTTGGTATTAAAATAACTAGTGCTAATAGTTAAAAAAGAGGCTACTAGTAAAAGTGTAACTAAAATCGATAAAATACCTATAAAATGCTTATTTTTAAATAGATTCAGTCTTAAACTCTCCCTTTCTAAAAATGTTACCATACAGCTTGTTAAGCTATAGCACCCGATTACGGAAAATCGTTATTACAGGAAAATACCAGTTAGCTTAAAAATTAATTTTCTTTTTAGGTGATTTATTTGGAATTTCTAATAACTTTGCAACCTTTTTTCCTTTTTTGAACCTTACATTGTTAAGCCAATAAACGAATGCCCCTGCATCAAAACAAACTCCATAAAACTTATTACCTTCCTCATCGACGTGGGCTACTTCCCAATAAGGATGATTATTTTCTCTGTTATATAACCATTTATCAAAATCTCTTTGTAATTTACGAACGTTTCTACCTACTTTAGCAGGACAGCGAAAATATTGAGTATCTATAGATAAACAAACTTCAACTATCACTTTGATTTCCCCCTTTTGTTGAAAAACCATTAGGTTATATTGTTGTTCTCCTTTTTACTAAATAATACGGATGTAAAGGAAATAAATATAGCTGTAAGTAAACCTGCACCAAACATTATGCTGCCAATAATTACAAAGTTATTTTTATAAGTCTCAACAATCATGTTGTATTGACTAGTATCAGCGACACCATCTTCTTGGGTAAGAAGCCAAGAATCCCCTAGAGAAGTTCCAATTGAAATACTTGAAAACATCAGAACTAACCCTCCTATTGCTAACAAAGATGAAATAGTACTTAATCCTTTAATATGTTCTTTTAACAATCAGATTCCCCCTAAACCTAAAAAACTTATTTAAGCATCATGCTCGTTCAAGAAGAAATATAAATCTACTAAGTCTTATAATTTTCTTCTTTCTTTGTTTCTCTCGATATATGTCCAGATGTAATAGACACACCAAAAAACTAGTGCTGTAAGTATCGCAAGTGGTTTTAAGTTTTGAGGTAAATAAATTACAAGTAATAATCCAATTAGTAAAAAAGGAGGCATAAGAATCCAATACTTTTTGTTAGTCATCTAATTAAACTCCTACTTCCATCAATTTATTAATTCTTTTTTTGCATCGAGTCCACCTTTTCTTCTATACGGTCTAATTGTTCTTTTTTCTTTTTTGAAGAACGCCAAAATAATAATATGATTGCAATAAAAAATATTGGAATTCCTAATGCAAATAATTGGAAAATTATATCTCCGACGTTTACTCCTGTATTCATAATTTTTTCTTCTCTCCCCTGACACCTTAATTCTTTTACTTTTCATGTACAACTAAACAGCTTAATTTAGTTTAGGACAATCCTTCATAATCTTCTCTATACCTTAACATGAATAATCAATTTTCTTTATAGATGTTATTATAGAGATAGGTAAGCGTTTGACGTTATCGCCCGCTTTTCCCCCTGCTAGCACCGTACGTGCGACTTTCACCGCATACGGCGTTCCAACTAATCCAATTCATTCAATATTTTTATGTGTATGCAAGATGAAATGTAGAATCAGATAGCTTCGTTCAGACATTGCTCACGCAATTCATTAACCTTTTTAAGTTGCTTTTTATTTAATTTAAGTGCGTTTAAAAGCTCTTGTATTTTCCCTTGATTTCTCATATGAATGAGGCGGTGAACGGATTCGTGCAATATCATTAAATTCCCGTATGAATCATCTTTCGTGAGATGATACGGTGTTTTATGATGACAATGCCAATCATCCAGTCCTAATTCGATTCCTGTAACAGCACATTTTCCATATTGTGCAATAAACCGGCTAATCCGATTATCGTTGTATTCAATGGAACGGTTCGGAATAAATTGTTTCATCACATAAGCGAGTGTTTGTTTATTAATAGCTCGCAAGTTTTGATGAATTTTATTTCTACCTACGGTAGTATAGTTACAGATTGATTGAGAAAAGTTTAGATTTACCTTACAGCGTTGGGCATGAATTGGTACAAGTACCATGTCTTTTATTTTATAGAGCTTACATTCATATCCCTTATACCGTTTCTGTAAGGATTTTGTGAAGTCCTGAAACGTTGCTTCTTTTCTCATTTCTTTTAAACGATTATATAACGCTTTATGAAGACGATTGTTCAGCTCAATTAAATCATCTGTGATGTGTGACGCTGCCGAATAATAATTTTGAATTCCCATTATAACGGTATTAAAGCGCCAAACATTCTCAGCTGATTGGTGTTTCTGAATCGCTTTGATTGCTTGTTTTACCTTTATCTGTGCATTTTTGAGAGCTTTCTTCTGTCATGTGTGAGCGAGCGACATAGAGAGTCCTTCTATTCGTCTTTTTCATATGTGCTTTAAGACGAAAACCTAAAAACTCTGATGAGTTTTTCTTTAAGTTGACTACTTTCGATTTTTCTTCACTAATTTGAAGATGAAGCCGTGTTTGAAGGAAATCTTTTACGGCATAATACATTTTAATCGCTTGTGAACGAGTGCGACAAAGGATTTTAAAGTCATCTGCATATCTCACAATATAGCAATGTTTCAAATTCGATTGTTTCAATGCACTATATCTACCACCATACGATTTATATGGTTTTCGTGTTTCAAAGCTTTCCCATTGGCGACTGACCCACCAATCTAACTCATTTAATACAATGTTAGATAAGAGAGGTGATAAAATACCCCCTTGTGGTGTGCCTTTCGTTGGGATGCCTTCCCCAATAATTTCAGCTTTTAAAAGACGTGAAATAATAGAAAGCAGTGCTTTATCTCGAATGCCTAATGACCACATTTGTTTTAATAATTTGGCATGGTCCACATTGTCGAAAAATCCTTTTATGTCAACATCTACACAATGATATAAGCACGCTCGATTGATGAGCGTTTCAAACCTAGCTTTCGCATGATGTGTATTGCGATTTGGTCTAAAACCATAGCTATGTTTATAAAACTTCGCTTCACAAATCGGCTCAAGCACTTGTAAGATACACTGTTGGAACAACCTATCCCAAATCGTCGGAATTCCTAAAGGACGTGTTTTTCCATTTGCCTTCGGAATGAAGACCCGCCGAACAGCTTGGGGGATATAGTGTTCAAACATTTGTTGTATCGTAGATACAATTTCTGATACAGATAATTGTTTTATATCTTCAATCGTTAATCCGTCATATCCAGCCGTTTTACTGCCAGTATTTCGTTTAATATTACGATAAGCTAATCGAATATTTTCATTGGATTGCATTAAATCTAGTAAACCATAAAAATTTTGACCATTAGCACTTTGAGCATATAAAGAATCAAAATGAGATTGCATGTCATAATACTCGTTGTGCCTCAGTTTCTTTCGTTTTAACAAGTCGGTGGCTCCTTTTGGAGCTGAACCTCTATTAGTCTTACAAGAACCTTATTAATCGTTGAAGAACTGCCTTGCATGGTGAATGAATCTTTTATTAGTCTAGTGGCTATCCCTCCACGTTCATTACACGCTTCAACGGTACTGTGCCACCACTTTCACTGATATAAAGGAAAGTTATATAATCGCTAATCTCACAATTATTTTCCTTTCCAACGCTTCATCGAGAGTAAGCTCTCCACGTTATCAGCTTACCACGTTGAATATTATCTATTATGGAACAAACTTAGGTGCTTCCTATGAGCCTGTTAGCATTGCATGTGCCTGTAACACAAGATGGATTTTTATATTGTTGATTCTTACTCATCCACAGCTAACCTCACATTTAGTGATATACACATTTCTATGTATTGCCAGTCTAGACCCGTACATTCAGAAGTTCGTCAGCAATATAGTTTATTGTTCTATTTCATTGCATTCTCACCATATTTGTTCAACCCAAGCATCATGATTTACACCACCCCATCGGGTAGGATTTCGTCAGCCGAACTGTTACGGTAAATTCTCACGCCTATTAGCCGAGCTTATAACACGCTTTTCCTTACTAAACAGCGTGCTATTCGACGCAGGGGGAGCCTTTCAGAGCGTTACCTCATCATTCGACTCCTTGATAATATCCTTCAATTTAAATCATAAATTGCCTGACCTTTACCGAGATTGTGTTAACCACATCTCATTTGAGTCAGGAACGTGTCGCACCAATTAAATGGCCC
>CAWBND010000007.1:0-344159 GCA_963790055.1 uncultured Bacillaceae bacterium | reverse complement strand
ATGAGATTACTAAAATAATATCGGTATATTGTATAGCAAGGTTTGTAGTTTTGTTTCATATTCATCTTTAATCGGGTTGGTGTTTGCCCAGATACAAACAGAATATTTGATATGGAGAATTAACAGAATCACTCGCAAGGAAAGCGAAGGTAGATAATACCTTTGCTTTTTTGATTTTTTATTGCTTGTTGAACTAACCCGTTTGTTGAACAAAGATTAAAAGCACTCTTCAACATTATTATGATTATATTTTTTGGTTCGTTTTTTATAAACGGTTAAACTTTGTTCCACTAACAATCAATCTTTTTAAATACACGCCTGCATGAAAATAATGTGGAATACCCATACTATTAACACACCCTACCTCCATCTCAACATGGAGGTTTTTTAATGTCAGTGAAAAAAGTAGGTAAAGTATGGGCATTTCGAATAGATGCTGGGATTGATGAGCGAACTGGGCAGCGTAAACAAATTTATCGTAGTCGGTTTAAGACAAAGCGTGAAGCTATTGAAGAAATGAACAGATTAAAAAAAGAAATAATGAATGGCGAATACAGTGAGCCTTCGAAAACCCTATTTAAGGACTATATTCAAAGTTGGCTGTATGACACTCATAGGCATGAAGTACAAAATCCTTCTTTTGAAGTCGGAGAAACGATTGTACGTGTTCACTTAATCCCTTACTTTCAATCCATCCCTTTGACGAAAATTACAGCGTATGATATCGATCAATTGTACGCTCAAAAATCACATGACGGACTGGCCAATGCGACTGTAAAGAAAATACACAATCTCTTATCTAAAGCTTTGCAGAAGGCTGTTAAATGGGGATTAATCAAGAATAATCCAGCTAAAGATGCTTCCCCTCCCTCTATTCATAAAATGCCCAAGCAAATATGGACATTGGAAGAGGCAAAGGCTTTTCTAGAAGTTTGTGAACAAGAAAACGAGCTTATCCCTTTCCTATTAGCTATCTTTACGGGCATGAGACGAGGAGAAGTTCTCGCTTTAAGATGGAAAAATGTCGACTTAGACAAAGGGGTTATATACGTAGAAGAAGCATTAGCCCGCACGAAAGCAAATGGTTTATTTACAAAAGAAGTGAAAACTTCTCATTCGAGACGTGACGTGTATTTATCAGCTAGTGTACAAGAGGCTTTGGTTAACTATAGACAACAGCAAGAACCCAATAAACTAGGTTTGGTTATTGCCTCCAAAGCTGGCGGTTATCTTGAACCACGAAATCTCATTCGTAAGTTTAAAGCTCTTACGAAGAAAGCAAACGTTCCTGACATTCCTTTTCACAACTTGAGACATACTCATGCGACGATTTTAATGCGAATGGGTGAAAATCCAAAAGTCGTTAGTGAACGGTTAGGACATGCAAGAGTCGGAATTACGCTTGATATCTACTCGCATACAAATGAAGAAATGCAGAAAAAAACAGCCAATCGATTTGATGATCGCTTCTGGACATAATGGACAAAAAAGCACATAAAAACAAACAATGGAACCCTTGATGACTGTAAGACAAAGCGACAGTCCCGTGCAGTTTCTGTGCAGTATTTGTGCAATGTATAAAAATACAGGGATAAAATGGATATGTCAGAAAACAAAGAAAAAGCCCAAACCCTTGATACAACAAGGATTTGAGCCTTGTTTAGTATGATGACCTGTGAGGGACTTGAACCCCCGACCCCCACCCTGTCAAGGTGATGCTCTCCCAACTGAGCTAACAGATCGTTTATAAGAAGTATATTTTCCATTATAAGATTTTTCTGTTAAAAGTCAATAACTTTTCTAAGTAACTGATTAGAATTCTCAAGTGCCAAACAGATAATTAATCAGAGCTTGAAATCAAATTCTCCAAGCTCTGCAAATGTAGATAATCGTTTTTACCATTCATTACATTATGATTTCATTGCTAGCTTTTTAGCCTGCTCTAGAAATTCTTCTTCAGAAATCTCCCCAGATAGTCTTTTTCGAACAAGTTCCTCATGTTCTTTTTTCACTACTAGCCCTTCTAATTCTATGCTTGCCTTCGCATTAGCCATCGCTTTTTTTATTTGTTCTGCTCTATATTTAGAATTGGTCATATTTTTTACCTCATCTCAAGTTTATTCTTGAATCCTTATTCTTGAACAATGTTTCTTTTATTTAGCAACAAAACGTTCTGTGTCTTTAGGAGAAATCTTTATACTTCCTAATTTTCTATAGTCTTAAAAGACACACCTATCCATATGCTTTTGACCCATATAAATTATCATAAAATTCAAAGAGCTCCATACGCCATGGAGCTCTTGATAGTACGTACCTCTTAACTTTTATTTTGGATAATGCTTGTACGATTGGTTTCCTGCCTCGATTACACCGTTTGCTTCCTTGAACTACTTTCCTCTTTATTCTTTTTATGAAACCCTTTCCCATAATAGAAGACTACTAGAATCACTAACCAAAGTGGACCTACGATTAACGCGATTCTTGTATCTGGGAAATAAGCCATTAACCCAACAACGACGATTAAGAAGGCTAATGAAAAATAAGAAGTAAATGGGTATAGAGGCATTTTATATTTTAAGCCTTGTCTTTGTTCTGGACGTAAGCCTTGTCGAAAACGGATTTGAGATAGCAGAATCATCGACCATGTCCAAATGGCACCGAATGTTGATATACTCGTTACCCAGATAAATACTTTAGCTGGTACAATGTAGTTTAGTACTACGCCCACTAATAAAGCGCCGGCTGTCACTATGACGGCAAAACTAGGTATACCATTTTTGTTCAGCTTAGCATAAGCCTTCGGCGCTTCTCCATTTTGAGCTAAATTAAACAGCATTCGTGCTGTACTAAAGATGCCTCCGTTACAGGATGACAAGGCTGCCGTTACCACAACAAAGTTAATAATTCCCGCTGCTGCAGGGATTCCGATTTTTTCAAAGGTTAAAACAAATGGACTTCCTTGTGTACCAATTTCTTCCCAAGGATAGATGGAGAGAATGACAAACAAGGCACCTACGTAAAAGATAAGAATACGCCAGAATACAGTATCAATGGCTCTTGCCAATGTTTTTTCAGGATTTTTTACTTCTCCTGCTGTTATACCGATCATCTCAATCCCTAAGAAAGCATACATCACCATTTGTAATGACATGAGTACTCCAGTGATTCCGTTTGGAAAAAATCCTCCATGTTCCCAAAGGTTGCTAATACCCGTTGCAATTCCTCCGTTCCCCAGACCGAATATAATCAGCCCTAAGCCTATTACAATCATCGAGATAATCGCTACAATTTTAATGAGCGCAAACCAAAATTCCAATTCTCCATATGCTTTCACAGCCAGGAAGTTAACTACTACCATAATCACTAATGCGGCTAACGCCCAAATCCAGCGTGGTACATTCGGAAACCAGAATTCCATGTAAATACCAACGGCCGTAATCTCAGCCATACATGTAACTACCCATAAAAACCAGTAATTCCATCCTGTAAGATACCCCGCAAGCGCTCCTAAATAGTCACGAGCATATTGGCTAAACGATCCGGCTACCGGTTTTGGAATGGCCATCTCTCCAAGAGCTCTCATGATAAAGAACATAATCATGCCACAAAATGCATATGAGAGTAAAATACCAGGGCCTGCTAATTTAATGGCAGATGCCGATCCTAGAAATAGCCCAACGCCAATCGCTGCCCCTAACGACATAAGCGTGATATGTCGTTCCTCTAAACCACGCTGTAATTCTTTTTCGGAAGTATTCTTTTTCATCTTGCTTCATCCCTTTTTTTCCCCTAGTGTAGTAACATATCATGACTTCCGAAGATTCAATTCTCCTTGCCCGCACTCTATGTTTATTCTTCGAGTTTTCTTAAAAATAAGTTTACCACTTTGTAAAAGTAATATTAATATATTAATAAAAAATTTATCAAAAAATCAGAAAAATTGTAGTTCCAATTAATATGCCAAATAAGATTATGGTGAAATCAGTGTAGAGATTATGAATATGTTTATTCTATTGAATCAAACGAAAAAGCCGACCTGAGTCGGCTTTCAAACGTTTTAGCAGCATGCACCGTAACCACCGTATGGTTGAGCACCTACACCGCCGTAACCACCACAAAAACTAGCTCCAACAATAATTAACAGGATAAACAAAACAACGATAAACGCGAAACCTCCACCAAATCCAAACCCATCATGACAACCTGAATCATGACAACCTGACATAAACAAACAACTCCTTTTTTATTTAAAGGGTACTTATCTGGGATACATTACAATACGCTCTAATTTAGAGAAATGACACACATATTACGATTAATTTTTGATTCACTTTAACATCGAAGCGACCACAAAAAACACCGGCTACATCTAAATAGCCAGTGTTCCTGTCACTTATCCGATTAATTCTTCTTCCTCTACAATCGCTTGATCGTGTTTAGAAATGCCTTCTTCTTCGTCTCTTAAACGGTGAGCAAGTCTAGAAGCGGCACTGGCAGCAATACTTGCGACGATATCATCGAGGAAGGTGTTAACCCTTCCTTGAGTAGCACTGTCCAGTTGTTCAATGATACCTGATTTCTTTTTATCTAAGTGTCCAAATGTTGTGATAGCAATACTCCCATATGCTAGGACGGCTCCAAAAGCAATGGTTTCATCCACTCCAAATAGACCTTCATCTGTTTCAATAATCGTTTGCAATGGTTCCGATAGCTTCTTTTGTTCAGCCAGTCGATCAAGCTCAATCCCTACCAATATGGCATGTTGAATTTCTCTTTTTAGAAGAACCCGCTCCACACTATGTATACAGTCTTCTATTGCTAATTCAGGATTATATGAAATTTGCATATTATAAACAATTTCACCAATTGCCTCTATGCTTACACCTCGTTCTATCAAGGCAGCTCTTGCTGCTGCTGTAACAACTTTACTTTCTACTCGTTCTCTCACCATTTCTCCTTATCCCCTATCCCACATTCAATGTTACTATTGTATCATAAAAATTATCTAATGATTCACACAATTCATGCATATCCTCAATCATGAGAGGAGAATTAAATGTCTATTTATGCTAAAATACCAAGTGGGATGAATTGATTATTTTTTACAACAGGGGTGCAAAAACATGATTATACGAAAAGGAACAATTAAGTCATATCTGTTTCAAAGCGAGGCATTATCAGAAGAACTGGAACTGTTAGTCTATTTACCTTATAATTACTCTCCATTATTTAAATATACGCTTGTCATTGCTCAGGATGGACGTGACTACTTTCAAATGGGACGTATTGGTCGCGTAACAGATGAACTAATAGCAGATGATGAAATTGAGAATATTATCATTGTGGGTATCCCTTATCAGGATCGATTCGATCGACGACGAAAATATCATCCAGATGGAGAGCAGCATAACGCTTATGTACGTTTTTTAGCACATGAACTTGTTCCTTTTTTAGATAACGAGTTCCCTACTTATCAAATGGGCTATGGTCGTGCTTTAATTGGTGATTCACTTGGAGGGACGGTTTCTTTATTAACCGCCTTACAATATCCACATACATTTGGTAAAGTCATTATGCAATCGCCACTGGTAGATAAAACCGTTATGAAGGCTGTCCAAGACTTTGAAACTCCTCATCTACTGGAGTTATATCATGTCATTGGCACCCAAGAAACGGATGTACCGACAACGGATGGCAAACGGGCTAATTTCATTGAACCAAATCGAGAATTGCATCAATTACTCAATAAAAAAGGCTTTCCTAATTTTTATGAAGAATTCGATGGCATTCATACTTGGAAATACTGGCAGGCCGATTTAAAAAGAGCGTTGCTAGAAATGTTTCAGTAATGAGAATTTTTTAATCCTTCTAGCACTTTATATAACATTATAATACAATAAATCTAGGTTATTTGTGACATGAAACTTGAGATTCATATACAGGAGGTTGAGATTTATGAAATATGGTGTTGCTATTTTTCCTTCAAAACAATTACAGGATATCGCAAACTCTTACCGCAAGCGCTACGATAAGAAATATTCCCTGATTCCGCCACATATTACACTCAAGAGTTCTTTTGAAGCGAGTGAAAATGAGATTTCCGCCATTGCCGATCAGGTACAACAAATTGCTCATGGAGTTGAGCCGTTTACAATCCATGTAACAAAAGCAAAATCTTTTCATCCTGCCAATAATACGATTTATTTAAAAGTTGAACCAACACCAGAACTTGAACAACTCCATCAATCCTTGAATAATGAAGCGTTTTTTGGGGTACATTCTGAGGTAACATATATTCCTCATCTAACCATTGCTCAAGAAATAGCTAATGATGAACATTTAGATCTTCTCGGGCAATTAACGAATTTAAATCTATCTCATCAAGAAACTGTCGATCGTATTCATTTACTATACCAATTAGAAGATGGAATTTGGACAGTATATGAAACATTCCGACTAGGAGCTGAGTAAAGCATTGTTTGCAAAAATCGTCACAACACCTAAAGAATATAATGATGCACTTTTTGTTAGAAAATCCGTATTTGTAAAAGAACAACAAATACCACTCGAAATCGAAGTAGACCAAAATGAAGAACATGCCGTTCACATCGTCTTATATACTGATCAGGAAGAGCCGATTGCTGCTGGTCGCTATCGCGTTCTAGATGGATTAGCCAAAGCCGAACGCATCTGTGTCCTACCAAGCCAGCGCGGAAATGGTTCCGGTTCCAAAATCATGGAGGCCTTAGAAAAACATGCTGCCGAGCAAGGTCTTACGCATGTAAAATTATCGGCACAGGCCCAGGCCATTCCTTTTTATGAAAAGCTTGGCTATCATGCCATTTCCGAGGAATATTTAGAGCAAAATATCCCTCATAAAATGATGAAAAAGAATTTATAAGATATCAAAACTCGTTGAATTATCGACGAGTTTTTTTATTCAATAAAAATGAGACGTAATTCTAGAAAGTTCACAATTAAGAGTGTATCAAGACATCGAAAAAAAGGCCGCCTACAAGTCTATAGGACAGCCCTCTACTTATTATTTGTTTAGTTCGCGTCGCAAGACCGGAGCTACTTCTGTTGCTAATCGTTCAATATTTTTCACAACTTTATGAAATGGCAAGCCGCCTATATCCATTTGAGCGATAAATCGCTGATGTCCGTACAATTCGTGTTGATGAAGGACTTTTTCAATAATTTGCTGTGAGCTCCCAACGAATAAGGCGCTATCCGGACTAGACATGATTTCGAAGTCAGAGCGAGAAATATGTGTGCTCATTCCTCTTTGTTTATTTACATAGCCCCAATAGTTTGAATAATAGGGGTAAAATTCATCCCTCGCCTGCTCCGTTGTGTCAGCAATATAAGCATGACCTGTAACGCCTACCTTCAGATCGTTCACAGGATGCCCAGCCTCTGCCCCTGCTTGACGGTAAAGATCAACGAGCGGCTTAAAGCGAATTGGATCACCTCCAAGTATCGCTAATGCTAATCCAGTCCCTAGCCTACCTGCTCGTTCAGCACTCCCAGGAGTTCCCCCAACCCCAACCCATAATGGAATTTGCTTTTGTACAGGTCGTGGTGCAATATCAGCATTTCGTAACGTTGGACGGAAGCGGCCTTCCCATGTGATGTTCTCGTGCTCATTCAGTTTCAAAAACAACTCAATATTCTCTTCAAATAAGGCATCGTAATCATCAAAGCTATAGCCGAAAAGCGGGAAGGATTCCACAAAAGCTCCACGACCAGCAATAATTTCAGCACGTCCGTTAGACAAAAGATCCAACGTCGCAAAGTCTTCAAATAAACGAACGGGATCGACCGTACTCAAGACAGTAGTGGCACTCGTTAATTTAATCCGTTTTGTTACTTGTGCAATCGCAGCTAAAGCGACCGATGTCGCAGAAACAGCATAGTCTAGCCGATGATGCTCACCTAATCCAAAAATATCTAGTCCTGCTTCGTCAGCCAATTTTGCTGCTTCAATGATTTCCTTCAAACGCTGCTGAGCACTTGGCACTTTACCGGTAAGTGGATCCGGACCAATATCAGCAAGCGTATAAATGCCTATTTCAAAATCTGAATGATTTACTGTACTTTCTTCCTTCATCACTCTATCCCCCAAAAATTAAATAACTAAATGAATTTCATTACCAGATGGATCAGCAGTAACATAATAATCGTCTGCCTGTGTCACCACCGCACCTATTTGCTGCAACTGTTTTATCACTTTATTTCTCGCTTCTTCATCTGCAAACACGAGCGTAAACCAGTTGAGTCCTACACTACTTTTCTTAGGAGCTGGGGTCCCCACGCCATTCCAGACATTTAATCCAATGTGATGGTGATATCCTCCAGTTGATGTAAACAGAGCTCCTGGATAGCGGTTCACAACTTGAAAGCCTAGACCCTTCGAATAAAATTCTTCCGTTTTTTGCAACTCTGATACATGTAAATGAATATGTCCCATTAGCGTGCCAGCTGGTAGACCACTCCATCTGGTATTACTTTCTGCTAAAAGGCTTGGCTTATCCAACGGTACCGTTGCCATTGCCACCTCTCCATTTGACCATGTCCATTCAGAGGCTGGGCGATCTCTATAGACTTCAATTCCATTTCCGTCTGGATCTCTAATGTATAATGCCTCACTTACATAATGATCCGATGCCCCAAACCCATATCCTTTTTGTCGCAAATGGCGTAAAAAGGATGACAAGTCAGCACGAGTTGGCAGCAAAAGTGCAAAGTGATATAAGCCGGTTGTTTTTTCTTCCTTCGCCAGTACATTCGTTGGCTGTTCCAATGTCAGTAACGGTGTTTGACCATCCGCTGTTAGCACGGCCTTACCATCTTTTTGCGTCAATACTTGAAAACCAATGATTTCTTGGTAAAATTGGATGGCTTTATCCAAGTCCATTACATTAATACTAACTTCTCCCACGAATGCAATTGGTTTTTGGTGAAATGTCCCCATTTTATGACTCCCCTTCTACCTGAATGATTTTATATTTAAATCCCACGCTAATGACCTAGAGCTACTTCATCTTATAATTATTCGATACAACTTACCTTATATAAGTTATTTTATTTTAGTAAGTTTATTTATCAAATAAATCAATATGTCTTTTCCATAAATCCCACAAACTGACTCAGGATAACCTTCTTGTTGCAGCATAACTTAATAGATCAGGTATTGAAAGGAATTGGCGCCCCTTGATCATTGGAATTTGAATCGAATGCATCGCAAGCTAATGATATGCATTTTGTTTTGCTATTTAGATAATATTAGTTATGATTACATAGTGAAATATGATTAATTCATTAGATTCAAGTAAATAAATAAAAACATCGGAGGTAGTAAACATGAAAATTGTTGCACTAGTTGGTAGTATTCGTAAGGATTCTTATAATGTAAAGCTTGCTACATATATTCAACAAAAATATCAGGATCAATTTGAGCTTGAAATCCTAAATCTACGAGAATTGCCAATGTATGACCAAGATATTGAAAATAATCCTCCTGAAGCTGTTACTGAATTTAAAGGCAAAGTAGCGAATGCAGACGCCGTCCTATGGGTAACACCTGAATACAACGGAACGGTCCCAGGCGTATTAGTAAATGCCATTGATTGGTTATCACGTGTCGATAAAGTGATGATTGGTAAGCCATCCTGGATTATGGGAGCTTCTATGGGGAATTTAGGTACGGTCAAAGCGCAAATGCATTTACGTGACATTTTATTTTCTCCAGGTGTTTCATCTCCACTTCTTCCCGGAAATGAAGTATACGTTGGAGCTGTTCATCAAAAGTTTGATGAACAAGCAAATCTTACTGATGAAGCAACGGTTCAGTTTTTAGATACTGTTGTAGACAACTTTATCAATTGGTTTAATCATCAAAATCGTTAAAAAAAGATACTGAAATCCCCAACAGCACAGCGAGCGAATAGCCATTATTCGCTCGCTGTTTTTCTTTCTATCCCTTAAAATTCAAAATTATCCACGAATAACTGATAACATTCTCCGCGCCTGCACATATTCTAGTTAAAGAACACCTAAAGGAGGGAGATACAAATGAATCAAGACTTCAACCTAGAAGAGTCCCAAAAAAGATTAATGGAGCTTCTTGTTTCTCGTACATTAAAAAAACACGGCGTGAATAAGGAAGCAATCGGTCTATCTGAAAAAGAAAAACAAAATTTAAAAGAAACAGTCGAGCTTCTAAAACAGCAATCTGAGCTTCTTATTAACCAAGGAAAACAGATCACGGAGAGTGACGTTGATCCAGTAACAAACACATATTCAGTAAAGCACGAAGAAAAAAAATAGATAAATATATTGTGACTTTCGTCCAACCAGATGAAAAAGCGCGGCATATGTTAGTAAGGAATAAAAACCCAAGGAGGAAAAAACAGTATGAACCAAAATGTATATCGAAGCAACTGTAATCGTCAATCTGACGAAAACACTTGGTCTGCATTAGATTCTAACACTCGACATCCACTATTTTGCGAGAACGATAATAATCTAATCGAACAAGAGGCTATGCAATCAAACTCTGAAACACAAATTTCTGAAGAACTAATCTATATTAAAGATTCTTGCAACGTAAATGTAACTTCTACAGATGTAAAAGCAGCTCTTTCTCTACAAGCAGCTCTACAAGCAGCTATCGCCGTAATCGTAAGCATTTCTATCGCAGATAGTAGCCGTGCGGACCGCATCACACAAGAATTAATCCAATCTTCTCGCATTAAACAAGTAACTCGTCAGAAAACAATCGTTGAAAACAGCCGTGACGTTGAGATCACAACAACTGATGCTCAAATCGCGCTTAACATTCAACTTTTACTTCAATTATTGCTTGCTCTTATTGTTGAACTAGATGTTCTATAAGCATCCTCACTAAAAAAGGACACAAATTTTGTGTCCTTTTTTCTCATGGCAATAAGAAAAGCGCAAGGCACCCGTTCAGCGACGTACGGACTGAGGCCCACACGATGTGGGTCACACAGACGTTGCCACAGGACGTGGCGGTCTTAGTCTGTGTTCATTTTCTCCGTATGAGATAAAGGAAACACGAAGAGTGCGAGTAGCACTTGTTCGTGTTGACTTATCGTAAGGAGGAGCGGGAAGTCCGATAGGCGCTGGGTGCCTGGAGCTAGACATCAGTACACATCGAAAATTTTATACTTTCTTATCTTAGCACCAATGCTAATGCCCTCTAGATAACTTCGTTTATATTCAAGCCTATTCCCGTAATTTTGGCTCTAGCCTCTTCTGTTGCTTTAGACTCTCTTTGTTTCTTATAGGCTCGACTTTCGTGTATTAGACGTCGATGTTTTTCAAACCCCTGTCCCCATTGTCCCTTTATATAGCCTTCCTCTCCACCTGCTTCATACAAATTAAATTGTATCGCTGGAGTAAGCTTTACAGCATGGATCTCTTTCTTCTTCCGAGTCGCAGCAACTGTACGATTAGCATATTGAATTACATCATATGGTGTAACTGGTGCAACATACCCCATGTTCATCACCTTCCCCTTATACTATAGAATACGAATGAACGAGTCTTTTTGTTTCCGTCGTGTTTTGTTATGATAGAAAAGCGCAAGATACTCATCAAAAGTGTTATTTAATTTTTCATAAAACAGATGTGAGGTTTACATAATGAAGGTAGCAAAATCAAAAACCAGCTTAATTGACTTACAGGCTATTTCCGCAAGTCAGCTTCAAGCCTTGTATGAACAAGGAAAGCGAGATGAACTGACTTGTCCTTTATGCTTAGAGCCAGTACGTCTTTATCTAGGCATTCATGAAACTCCTTATTTTTATCACAATCAATCAACTAGTTCTTGTCCTGGTCCGACTGTGGAATCAAACATAGAAACAAAACCGGATGTGGAAACAGAAGAACCCAACGGATTTAAGCTTCCCCGATCAAGAACAATTACCAAAGCAAAAGTGAACGCTGAGTCTTTCATGAAAGCTCGCACAATTGTGGGAAATCCCCCTTTTGTTGCACACCCTAAACATTCGCTACAATTGGACAACCCATATTTAACGAAGCTTCAAGCCCAAGGCGTGCCACTAGATCAAGAACAACTTCAAGCGGCAACAACAATTGATGGTCCCCTCCTCGTTCTTTCAGGAGCTGGTAGTGGTAAAACCCGTGTCTTAACCGTAAGAACGGCGTATATGCTGATGGAAAAGCAGATTGATCCGCGTACAATCATGCTCGTCACGTTTACAGCCAAAGCGGCAAAAGAAATGCAACAGCGTCTGCTCAGTTACCCGAACATCACCCCTCCTCTCGTCTCAAAAATGGTTAGCGGCACATTTCACAGTATTTTTTATAAAATTCTACTGTTTCATGAACCGCAGAAATGGCATCGAAATTTATTGTTAAAATGGGACTGGGAAAAGGAGAGAATTTTAAAGCAAGCTGGCCGTGAGATTGAACTAGATGAAAAAGAGTTTGCATATGACCAAGCTCTTGGACAAATTGGTTTATGGAAAAATTCACTCGTTTTTCCGGATGATGTGAAGACTACAGATGACTTTCAAAAATCTTGCCAATTTTTATACAAAAAATATGAAGAATATAAAGCGGAAAACAAATACTTTGACTTTGATGATATGCTCGTTGGCTGCTATTTATTTCTCAAAAATCATCCTGAGCTACTAGCAAAGTATCAACAGCGGTTTCAATATTTTCTCGTCGATGAATTTCAGGATATTAATAAAGTTCAATACGAATTAATCAAAATCCTCTCTTCTTTGTCAAAAAATGTATGCGTAGTAGGAGATGATGACCAAGCCATCTATTCATTTCGTGGAAGTAATCCAAATTATATTTTAAATTTCGACCAGGATTTCCCAGGAACAAGGGTCATTAAGTTAACAGAGAATTATCGCTCCTCTCACCAAATTGTTGCAACAGCAAATCGAATGATTACACGCAATCAACATCGAATGGATAAAACAATGCATGCCCAACATAATAATGACACTGCTCCGGTTTTATTTTATCCATATGATGAGGAAGTGGAGGCGACCATGATTCTGACCGATATTCAAGAAAAAATAGATCAAGGAGCAAGACCTGGCGACTTTGCGATTCTATATCGAACACATTCCATGTCACGAGCCATTTTTGAACGATTAGCCACCTCTAATTTGCCTTTTGTGATTGAAAAGGATGCGGAATCATTTTACGGACGACGTGTGATTCGCGGCATGCTTGCCTTTTTACGATTAAGCTTGAATCCTGATGATTCGAAAGCCGCTGGTGAGGTATTGTCCGCTCTCTTTTTAAAGCAAAGTTTGCTGCAGGAACTGAAAGCCCAAAGTATTCTCCAAGATTGTGACTTCATTGATGCTTTCGGTTATGTCAAAACAGGACATGCGTTTCAAGAACGTCGATTAAAAACGGTGCCTGCTCAAATTCGTGGGTTACAGAATCTATCTCCACTTGTTGCCTTAGAAGTCATTGAAAAGGATTTAGGCTATCAGGATTTTGTAAAAAAGCGTGGTAATGAAGCGAGTATCGAGAAAGGCTCAGATGATATTCGGGACTTACGTGTTGCTGCGAAAAAGTTTGCAACAGTCGAGGCTTTTATCGACCATGTCGATCATATGATGGCTATGGTTCAAGAGGTCAAGCAAATGTCAAAGCATTTTACCGATGCGATTCAATTAACGACGGTTCATCGTGCTAAAGGGCTTGAATACAATTCCGTTTATATTTTGGCGGCAGTCGACGGCAGCTTGCCCCATGACTTTGCGCTCGATTCATATCGCAAAGGAGAGCTTGCACCGTTAGAGGAAGAACGGAGATTACTCTATGTTGCGGCGACTCGTGCTAAACAGCATTTATACATGTCTGTCTTACAAACGCGCCGGGGTAAAACTGCCTATCCATCTCGTTTTTTAAACCTGTGAATACGTTGTGAATTTTCGAGAAGTATTGATATTTTTCCTGAAATTAATTTGTTTTATTTAAATAGGCTTATGTTTCATTAAAAAAAGACGTTACCGCAAAAATGGGGATTACGTCACGTAACGAGTTCTGGTTAAACGTACAAATATGACAAATAGCTGTATATTTGAAGGACGAAATCGCAGATGATTTCGTCTTCTTTTTTATTAGACAATCATATATCGTTACCACCTGTCATATATAATGTATCGAGTCTAAAATTAAAGGAGGAATGATCTTTATGGACAAAAAAGAAGGGAAACAACAGAAACATCCACATGAAAGAGAAGAAAGACAACAGAGAC
This sequence comes from uncultured Bacillaceae bacterium, assembly GCA_963790055.1. Classification (GTDB taxonomy): domain Bacteria; phylum Bacillota; class Bacilli; order Bacillales; family DSM-1321; genus Peribacillus. Next base: position 329,871 of record CAWBND010000007.1, on the reverse strand, counting down.
ATGTGCATGAATTTTTAGGCAGCACAAAGTTGGCTGAAGAAGAAGAGGATAGACATAATCATCGTTTTGCGGGAGTTACTGGTGAAGCGATCCCGAGGGGGAGAAGTCATTTCCATGAAATCAAGACTAACACTGATTTTTTTGATCACTTTCATCAGGTCATCATAAAGACAGGCCCTGCTATTCCTGTCGGTGATGGAAAACATATACACTTTGTGGAAGGTATGACTACAATAATCGATGATCATGAACATGATTTTGAATTCACTACTTTAATTGACTCCCCGCTTACCCCGCTTACCTAATTTTCAAAACAGATTGCCCTCGAGGCAATCTGTTTTTATTGAAGTCCTTACATTACATACATCTCTTTCATTAGAGACATCATGATTGGCTATACTTAATATGCATTCTAGAAGAGATTAGGCTTACCACTATCATAATAATAAAATTAATAACCAAGGCGATAATCCCTACATTGAGATCTTTTGCGGCCTGTGGCAAAGTGGGAAACAACGTACCAATAGTCGACCCACTAATCGTAATATAAGCGACTGTTGTAATTCCTGCGATAATTCCGGCAGCCGCTCCAAATTTATTTACGACATTATTTTTTACTAAACTAAAGATAAGCGGTGGAAATAATTGTGTCATCAGATTATATCCCATTAGAAGAATCGTCGCGAGCATATTACCACCATGCAGCGCAAAATAAACAGAAATAAGAGAAACGACAGGAACAAAGTACTTGGCCATTCGAGTGATTTTCTCTTCTGTAACAGAACGGGCAAACGGTTGAAAAACATTTTTCGCGAGTAGCGTCGCAGCACTCATTAATAGCATTGACCCTGGTACCAAGGCGGCTAACAATCCGGCACCTCCAATAATACCGATAAACCAGGGATCAAACGTCTCAATGGAGATACGTAGTAATGCCAAGTCTGCATCTTCTCCTTCTAATCCGGGAATCTGCAAAATAGCTACAAACCCAACGAAAAACACTAATAACAACATCATTGTATATAAAGGGCTGATAATGGAATTTTTTCGAAACACCTTCCCACTTTTTGCCGTATAGATCGAACTAAACACTTGAGGCCACATATAAAAGCCCAAAACAAGCAAAATGACAGTCGAAATAAACCAAGACACACTAAGACCTTGTTCCGGAAATTTAAGAAATCCAGGCTTTGCTGCATTTATTGCCTCAAACATTGGCTGATATCCACCATAATAATGTAAGGGGAGATAAATCCCTAAAAATACGATTACAATCAACATCATCGAATCTTTAATGGCGGACACCCAAGCAGAACCATGAATCCCAGAAATCATTACATAAATCGTAAGCCCAATAGCTCCCATCCAAATGGCAGCAGTCATGGACATCGCTCCATAAGAAGCCTCCGACACAATGATTCCTAAGCCCTTCAATTGAATAACAATAATGGGAACAACTCCAACGACACCTACAATAGCTACAAGAACACCTAAATAGGGGCTCTTATATTTACTAACAAAGAAATCTGATTGAGACATAAGGTTATGATCTTTCGCATATTTCCATATTTCAGGCAATAACCAATAGGACGCCACATACGATAACGAAATATACACTAATACATATAAGGCAGGGGCTCCTTTACTATATGCCCACCCACTAGCACCAAGGAAAGTAAAGGTCGTATAGATTTCTCCAGCCATTAAAAGAAAAACAAACAAAGCACCAAAGCTCCTACCACCAACGGTCCATTGCTCCAAGGTCATATCTTTTCCTTTTGCAGATCGGATCCCAAGAAAGACAGCTAAAATAAAAAAAGCAAAAATAATGACTAGTGCAAGATTCATTCTTCTTCACCTTGCCCATTTCTCGGATCCAGCTTATACATAATACTCAAAATAACCGAGCTAAGGATTGTCCACATCACCATCCAAAACATATTAAACGGCATCCCTAATACAAAAGGCTCGACTCTATTCACTAAAGGAAGAAAAGCTAGTATACCTATAAAAGGAAGTAACGAAAGAATAATAATTAATTTCATTTACAAAATTCCTCCAACTCGAATGTTTGAATGTCAAACGATAACTCCCTCATTATAAGCCAATCGCAGAACGAAGTGCAAAGTGCCTATAAAATCTTAGATATTTTTAGAAATACAAAATGGGGACTGCTTTACGCAATCCCCATTTTTTTATTTCTTATTCATAAGCTGTGACAATGTACCGAAATCCAGTTGTTTTCCTTCTGCAACAATCGATTGAACAATTTTATCTTCCGTCTCTTTGCTTACTGGTTTGTTTGCAATTTGAGAAACACGTTTAATGACATTCCGAACCGTAGCCTCATCCTTAAAATTAGCCCCTTGTAGAGAATTCGCTAATTCAAAAACATCTTTCATATTTACACCCGTTTTGCTTTCAATGTTCTTAAAAAAGTTTTGATCCATTCCCATCGCCCTCCTTTTCTGTATCTATCCTATGATAGGCAAAAAAAATGGTGACAATCAGAAAAGTGGAATGCGCCTTAAAGGAAGATCGGCTAAGATCGCCACGTCCTGTGGCAACGCCGACCTGACCCGCATCGTGCGGACCTCCGACAAGCGTTGGAGGCCCAGCAGGTGAAGTCGTTCTTTGACTTCATCGGCTGGGTCGAAACGACTCGAGGGGCTAGGCGCTGGAGCTAGACAAATAGAAAAACGGAACCGGCTCATTCACAAAGAAAGGAATAGGCTGCTCTGCCTATTCCACTTTTTTTATTAACAACAGAATGATGCTCCTACAATAATTAATAGGATGAACAACACAACAATTAGGACAAATGTAGAGCCGCCAAAGCCTGCTCCACCGTAGCCATAACCGCCACATCCGTAGCCACCACCGTAGCCACCGCCGTAACCGTAACCACCGAACATATTCATTCACCTCGCTTTTCGCCGAGCCTTACCATACTATATGAAGCAAAGTATAAATATGTATGGGCTTATCAGAAAGCAAAGACAAATTTCTTATCCTTTCGGTTTAAATACTAAAGCCCCAATAAAAGCAAATACAATGGCTGCGGAAATACCTGAACTTGTTATTTCAAACATCCCTGTCAAAACTCCAATAAGCCCATGCTGCTCGGCCTCTTGCATCGCCCCATGTACAAGGGAGTTGCCAAACGAAGTAATCGGAACCGTTGCACCAGCCCCGGCAAAATCAATAAGTGGTTCATATAGACCAACTCCATCGAGGATAGCTCCAATTACTACAAACGTACTCAAAGTATGTCCCGGAGTCAGCTTGGCTACGTCAAAAAGCAGTTGACCAATCACGCATATAAGACCTCCAACAACAAACGCCCAAAAAAACATTGCTAACATGTTCTTCGCTCCTTTCCATTAAAAATACTCAATTGCAACGGCATGGGCAATGCAAGGGATACTATCTTTTTGCTGTACAGAAAGAGGGGATAAAAGAGCCCCCGTTGCAACTAATAAAATTTTCTTGTATGTTCCTTTCTTCATTTCATTCAATAAATGTCCATATAACACAACGGCTGAGCACCCTGCTCCACTCCCCCCCGCTAATGTAGGCTGCTCCTCTTTAAAAATCATTAATCCACAATCCTGAAACTTCTCTTTCTTAATTGGATAGCCCTTTTGCACTAACAAATCATACGCAGCATTTGAACCGACTTCCCCTAAATCTCCTGTGACAATCAAATCATAATCATCCGGCGTCGACCCCGTATCTTCAAAATGGGCCATAATGGTATCAACAGCCGCTGGAGCCATCGCCCCTCCCATATTAAAAGGATCCTTTAACCCCATATCAACGACTTTGCCGATTGTAGCTGATGAAATATAGGGAAAGGGACCGGATCTACCTTGTGAAGATGTAACGAGCGCCACGCCCGCTCCTGTAATCGTCCATTGTGCAGTTGGCGGCTTTTGTCCTCCATATTCCGTTGGATAGCGAAACTGCCTTTCAGCAGCAGCATTATGACTCGTCGCCCCTGTTAGCACCATATTCGCACCTCCATAATTCACGATAAAGGCCGATAACGCCAAGCCTTCCATCGATGTAGAGCAAGCTCCGAATAGACCAAAATACGGAATTTCATTGGTTCGAGCAGCAAAGCTTGTTGGCGTAATTTGATTAATCAAATCACCTGCAAGAAAAAATTGCACATCCTCTTTGTTGATTCTTGCTTTTGTATAAGCTACTTCAATTGCTTTTTCCAATAAAAGCCGATGAGCTTTTTCATATGATTCCTGTCCCATCCATAAATCATTGTATAAAAGGTCAAAATCATCAACTAAGGCTCCATTTGCTTCAAATGGGCCACCCGTTACACCCGTTTCAAGGATGATAGGTTTATTCGAAAACACCCATGATTGTTTTCCAATGAGCATCACTTACCCTCCAACAGCATAAAGATAAATAGTTTTAATAAGAGCAACGACAAAAGCGGAGAACACTCCAAACAAAATAACCGACCCAGCTAATTTAAACATATTTCCACCAACCCCTAATACAAATCCCTCGGTGCGATGTTCAATTGCCGCAGAAATGACTGCATTCCCAAATCCCGTAACTGGAACTGCACTGCCTGCTCCACCAAATTGACCGATGCGGTCATACACACCAAAGCCTGTTAATAAAAGGGCAATAAAAACCATTGTAGCTGAGGTAGGATTTCCTGCTGTTTGTTCCGTAAAGTTAAAGTAATATATATATAAATATGAAATCGCTTGTCCTATAAGACAAAACGTACCTCCAACTAAAAATGCCTTTAAACAGTTCTTCAATACTGGCCTTTTTAATTCATGTTGACTTTGGAGCTTTTTGTAGGCTTCCTGTTGAGTATTTGTTTGTTCTACCGACACACTCTCTGCCTCCTCTGCTTAAACTAGAGATTCGTGCAAAGAAATAATTTCTTCATATTTTTTCCTTGCCCTTTCCTCGGGAACATCTTTCGCTTTTAACATTTCATTTAGCCGAACTAACTCTAAAAAAATTTTATAGTCGCTTGAAACGATAAAATCATATCCTTCAATTTTTTTATTTAACTGTTCTGTTACTTCCTTTTCAATCCTTTTCATATGAAATCGCTTTAAATGCTTTACCTTATAGGCAACCAAAATGATCTTATCCTTTTTCACAACGATGACATCGTAAATCGCTTCATGCTTAGCAACACTCTTTTTTACATCTGTTATAAGCCCTTTTCCGTTCTCATCCATCCCATTAATAATATCCATCGGCTCTGGATTGGTCCGCTTAATTAAGGCTAAGTCATCAACCTTTCCTCCTTCTTTATTGTCACACCCTGATAAAGTAAAAAGAATAATCATTAAGCTAATCCCTATCTTCTTCATCCACTCACTTCCTAATTCATCATTCTACTTACTATTTTCGTTTTTTAGCGGACATTTTATGAATGGTAGGATTTTGAAGTTTATGTAGTAAACTCCACTTTAAAAGAAGATAAGCTTTCTACATATAAAAAACCCATTCCAATTTTAGGAAGGGGTTCATTAACATTCATTCATTATGAAGTTTTTTTATTCTTTTTATTGCAGCCACAATCTTTTTTTACTTTCGATGTCTCAGCCTTTTTAATAGGCTTAGCATAAGTCCATACTTCTGGCTTTTTATAATTCAACCTAGTTCCTCCTTCATAGAGATACAAGTAGTATATGTGAAAAAGTACAAGTTGTTTGTATCAATTGCCCAATACTTTACTAACAACCACTTCAATAAGTGAGCCTATTGCTGCTACGGCGAATAGAAAAATAAAAATGTCTCCTACCATCGAATGTGTCATATAGAGAAAGGTAAGAAGTAAGCTTACCCAAAATCCTGTGCACCAATAACAGCTTAGAAGTTCTCCAATCCAGCTATGAATGCCCTTTTCTTTTGGAATCAGATAGATTTCAGCCTTTCCTGATTCATCTTTTTCTTCAATTTCAGTAAAAAAAGGACGGCGAAAAGGCTCCATAATTTTGTCGAATACAATCAGTCGCGTTAATCGAAATGCAGCTAGACCTAATACAATGAGAATCCCTAATTCCGTTTCAGGAAGAAACATTCCTTCACCCCGAAATCACTTTTAATTGGCTAATATCAGATAGCTTTACAATTCGAACTCGAAATCCGATTCTAATTTTAACGGCTTCTCCACGCATACCTAGAACTTGAAATTGAGTTTTTTCGCCAAATAACTCAGCTTCACATGTCGGTCTTGGTCCTTCTGTTACATTTGCCAGTCTTGTAATGATCTCCGCAACAGATTCTTGTTTCTTCTTTTTCCTTTTCTTCTTCTTAGGAACAACTTTCTCCTCTGGTCGTTGTTCCTCCTGCACTTGCACAGGTTGCACTTCAACTTGTTCTTGTTTCCGATAGCCTTTTATCCATTCATTTGCAATCGCCTTTTCTCTTTCCACCTCAGCTAATGCCTCATATACACCAAATTCATGTTTGAGCTGTTCGATTTTTTCTTCTTTATTATCAGGAGGAGTTTGCTCGACTTCCATTTGTTCCTGCTTTGCCTTATGCTGTCGCTGTGAAATGGTTTGTTCCTGCTTTGCCTCATGCTGTCGCTGTGAAATGATTTGTTCGCCCTCTTTAGGTTCAACTTTATATAATAGCGGTTCTGCTTGACGATCTTTTTTAGAATCAGACATGTATAACCGCCCCCTTATAAGTGTAAAATTTCAATAGCTTGAAGCTGTTCCATTTTGTAAGGTACGGCCCTTTTTCCAAAATGGTGCTTAATATATAGAGTAGAGTCCCGCTTATGCACTAATTTTCCGACAATAAATTGATCATCAATCTTAAATTTACATACCGGTTTTCGCGCAAAGACAGGAAGTCTTACTAAAAAGTCAACTATTTCTGCAACACTAAATTGTGTAGCGTTCATTTCAACTGTTTGCGTTTGATCGGTAACGGAAAAATTTTCCTTATTACCGTCCATGTTTTACCCTCCTTCATTCTTACTGTTGATGCTATAAGCAAACTATACTGACTCATTCATTCTAAATTAGTTAAAATCTGTTCTATGTATCATATGTATGATAAATTTCAGCTGTTATGACAAAAAAGCGGGGGCAAAATTTGCCCTCCGCTTCTTGTATTATCCAATAATATGATAACCAGAATCAACATGAATGTTTTCACCTGTGATTCCACGCGAAAGATCACTTAACAAAAACAATGCCGTATCTCCGACTTCTTCTGGTGTAGTCGTTCTGCGTAGCGGCGCTTCCTCTTCAATTTTCTTTAAAATTGTATTGAAATCACCGATTCCTTTTGCTGCCAACGTACGAATTGGACCAGCAGAAATGGAGTTAACACGAATGTTATATTTTCCTAGTGAACTTGCTAAATAGCGAACACTTGCTTCAAGAGAAGCTTTAGCAACACCCATAACATTATAATTCGGCAGCACACGCTCTCCACCAAGGTATGTCATCGTAATAATGCTTCCACCTTCTGTCATCATGGCTTGAGCAGCCTTAGCAACAGCAGTTAATGAGTAAGAGCTGATATTGTGGGCAAGCAAAAATCCTTCTCGACTCGTATCTACATATTCCCCTTTAAGCTCTTCCATCTTAGCAAATGCCACCGAATGAACAAGTCCATGAATGACACCATATTTTTGTTTAATCGCTTCAAAGCAATTTTGAATACTTTCATCATTTGCTACATCACACTGAAGAATGAAAGGCTCAGCCCCTTCAAGAGTAGCTGCTAGTTCACGAATGCTTTTTTCCGTACGTTCTTGTCCATATGTAAAAATTAACGATGCTCCTGCATTATGTAAAGAACGAGCCACTCCCCAAGCAATACTGCGCTTATTAGCAATCCCCATTACTACATAAGTTTTTCCTGTTAATGAAAACGTCATATATTTACAACCCCCATATTAATATTAACCTTTAGTACCAGATACTAAAAGTAGTATAACAAATACAAAGCTATTAGAAAAGCGGAAGGCGCCGGTTAGCGACGTATGGACTGGACCAGCTCCGTATGAGATAAAGGAAACACGAAGAACGATAGTGATTCGATGTTGACTTATCGAGTGGAGGAGCGGGAAGTCCAATAGTCGCTGGCGCCTGTAGCTAGACAATGAAAAGCGGAAGCGGCTTGGTCAGCCGCTATAGCAAGTATTTCATAAACGTAGTGGCCAATCCAAAATAAATTAAAATACTAATAATATCATTGATTGTAGAAATAAATGGTCCGGAAGCAACCGCAGGGTCTATTTTCATTTTGTGCATAATTAACGGAACAAAGGAACCGGCCATTGTTGCTACAATTAACGTCATAAAAAGAGAAATACCAACTAACATTCCAAGAATTAAACTGTGTTGCCAAACATAAACAATGCCCGTAATAAGTACACCACATGTAGCTCCAATAATTAAGCCTGCTCCTGCTTCTCTCAGGATGAGCTTCCATTTACTTTCCTCTAAATCTCCTGTCGCAATTCCACGAACGACAACCGCTAATGCTTGAGTACCCGTATTTCCTGCCATCCCACCAATTAATGGGATAAAAATAGCAAGGATAGCCTTTTGACTCAATGTTTCTTCAAACTTACCAATTAAACTAGCTGTCATTAGTCCTAAAAATAACAATATAATTAACCATGGTAACCTCGTTTTTGCAATCATAAATGGATTTTTCACGCTACGATCTAAATCAGGAGCACCAGCTAATTTAGAGTAATCATCTGATGCTTCTTCATCCATAACATCAATAATATCATCAACGGTAATAATCCCAAGCAAACGATTGCTTTCATCCACTACAGGAATAGCCAATAGATTGTAATCTCGAATCTTATGCGCTACCTCTTCTTGGTCTTCGTTTACCAAAACAGAAACAACCCTGTCTTCCATCAAATCTGCAATAATCGCGTCATCATCTGCAACGATTAATGTTCGAAGCGATAACACACCAAGTAATTTCTGATTAGCATCTATCACATATATATAATAAATTGTTTCTGCCTCATGCGCGTCATGCTTTAAAATTTTAATAGCACTTCGCACTGTATCATCCGATTCTACGGCGATGAATTCAGTAGTCATAATACTACCGGCTGTATATTCCTCGTAATTAAGCAGTTCTTGAACTTCTTGTGCTGCCTCATTATCCATCATCGTCATATAGCTAACGGCTTGGGCCTCATCAAGTTCATTCAAAACATCGGCAGCATTATCCGCATACATACTTGAAAGCATGTCAGCGACATAAAGCGGGTCCATTTCAGCTAACAGCTTTTCATAATCTTCTTCATCAATTTCAAGATTTTCAAACAACTCAGCCATTTCCACTGGGGAAACGTAATGATAGAAGATGGTTCGCAAGTCTTCGGATAACTGTGCAAAAAACTGTGCCTGATCATACGAATGAAGTTCAACAAATTCGGCTCGGAATTGGTCGAAGTTCTCTGTTTGTAATGCTTCTCTTAATAACCCTACATCAATAAGCACCGTTTCTTTTTCATCTAGTTCAACCATTAGGCTTTCGCCCCTCTTTCGCGCTTTGTCATTCAGTTCCTGTTTTATTTTTTCAAATAATACTATACTAATACTACATTAGAAAAACACGACTTATCGCCCTAATGGCGAAAGTCGATGTACCTAAAGACCCTCGCATCTTTACATCACCCATTATAAATAAATTTTGATAGTATAAAAAAGTAACAAAGGATGTGTAATATGAAAATCGATATATTAGGCGACATCCATGGCTGTTTCACAGAATTTCAACAACTTACAACACAATTAGGCTATTCTTGGGAGAGTGGTGTTCCACTTCACCCTGATGGACGAATTCTCGGTTTTGTTGGCGATTTAACAGATCGCGGACCAAAATCCTTACAAGTAGTGGAAGTCATTTACGAACTGGTTATCATACAAAAAAAAGCTCTATATGCCCCAGGAAACCATTGCAATAAACTATACCGCTACTTCTCTGGAAATCACGTGACCGTCTCACATGGCTTAGAAACAACCGTCGCTGAATACGGGGCATTACCTACTCGTGAGCAAAAAAAAATCCGCAAAAAATTCATCGATTTATATGAATATTCTCCTCTGTATGTAATTACAGATGATGAAAACTTAATTATCGCTCATGCAGGCATTCGTAAAGATTATATCGGAAAATCAAACAAAAAGGTAAAAACTTTTGTTCTTTATGGAGACATTACGGGGGCAAAGCATCCAGATGGTTCCCCAATAAGACGTGATTGGGCCCAATATTATGATGGAAAACCATGGATTATTTATGGTCACACACCCGTAAAGGAACCACGTCAAGTCCATCATACGTACAACATCGATACAGGCTGTGTGTTTGGAGGAAAGCTAACAGCCCTTCGCTATCCGGAATTCGAATTAGTCTCCGTCCCTTCCACCATGCCATACGTACCAGAAAAATTCAGAACTTCATTTGATTAGGAAAAGCGGAAGGCACCCGTTCAGCGACGTACGGACTGGAGCTCTCCGTTTGAGATAAAGGAAACACGAAGAGCGATAGCGATTCGATGTTGACTTATCGAAAGGAGGAGAGGGAAGTCCGATAGTCGCTGGGTGCCTGCAGCTAGACAATGAAAAGCGGCAGGCACCCGGTTTGTTGAATTGGACAGATTTTTAAGGATATTGGACAGATTATATTAAAAATTGGACAGATTATTGGGGAAACTCGACAGATTCTGAAGTCAAAGGGCTTGTGGAGCGAGCCATCATCTTAGCATACAAAAACGCTTGGAATGACCTCCAAGCGTTTCTTATGTAATCACACTAAAAGTCTAGCAATATCCTCCGGTAGCGCTTCAAAAAAACGCATCTTTTCCTTTGTCACAGGATGTGTAAAAGTTAACGCACAACAATGCAACGCCTGCCGGGAAATTTGATCACGTGTTCCTCCATATAAATCATCTCCAGCTAGTGGATGACCTATATAGGCCATATGAACACGAATCTGATGAGTTCTGCCTGTATGGAGTTGTAATTCAAGAAAGGTATGGAACTTTGACCGAGCTAACACACGATAGTCTGTGCACGCATACTGTCCGTCTTCACGTACTTCCCGCTCCATTATACTCGTTTCCTTGCGACCAATTGGTGCTTGGATTCGTCCCTCATCTGCAGCAACCATTCCTTCAGCTAACGCCTGATATCTTCTTTTCACATCTCCTTGTTTCTGCTGTTCACTTAACAAATGGTGGATATGGCGATGCTTAGCTACAAGAACCAGACCTGAAGTGTCGCGATCAAGTCTGGTCACAATATGTATCGTTGCCGCTAATCCTTGTTTTTTGTAATACCCAGCTAGCGCATTAGCTAAGCTCCCATGAGGATGTTCTCGTGAAGGAATTGTATTCATTGAGGCCTGCTTAACAACAACTAATAAATAGTCATCTTCATAGATAATCTTTAGCCGAATATTTTCAGCAATCAATCCAGCACTTGGTACTTCTGGTGGAAAAGTAACAGTGACTTGATCGCCTTTTTTTATCCGTTCACGTACAGTCACTTCCACCCCATTTACCGTTATTTTTCCACCTTTAAACTTAATATCTGTTAATGCTGCCTTAGATATCGCCTTTTGCCTGAGAAATTCTCTTAGTAAAAGCTGATCAGCCTCTTCATGAACGATCCAGTTTAAAGAAAAACATGACTGATTAGACATGGATGATGTTTGCTCCTTTAATTTGCAATAAATGAATCATGCACCCTTTTCCAAAATGGAAACGGTCTGAACCTTGCAAAGCGAATCTTTTCATCTGCTACTCGGAACTGTATCGATTTTACATCCTCCTGAAGCAAGGTTAAATGATCCACTGTAATTTGAAAATTCACTTCATTTACCGGGCGTAGCATACATGTATGATGTGCCGGAAGCAAGAGCGGTGAACCGACTGTTCGGAAAACACGATTGTTAATCGACGCTAATTCTGTTAATTGAATAGCATCAATGGATGGATGCACAATTGCTCCTCCTAGCGCTTTATTATACGCTGTACTTCCAGAAGGGGTGGATACACATAACCCATCTCCGCGAAATCTTTCAAAGTGCTGACCACGAATTTCTACATCCATGACAAGTGTTCCTTCAACACTTTTAACTGTTGATTCGTTCAAAGCAAGGAATCTAGCTTCACGACCTCCATGCTGATAACGAATAATCGTTTCAAGAAGAGGATATTCGACTACTTGAAATGGTGTTTTAGCTAATGCAATGACTAATTTCTCAATTTCGCCTGGAGTCCAATCCGCATAAAAGCCGAGATGTCCTGTATGTACACCAACAAATGCTGTTCGGTCTAATCGATTTTTATAGCGATGAAAAGCATATAATAATGTGCCATCGCCACCAACAGATATGACGATATCTGGCTGATCTTCATCATATTCTAAATTAAAATCCTGTAGATATGTTCTCATCCTTGTTGTTAACGTATTTGAATTTGAATCCCCTCTAGACGTAATTGCAAATTTCATACGTCACCACCTATATCATATTTGTTCTTCCTTAATCCTCAGATTCTTTTTTTCTAGAGAAAAGCCGTTGTGCTTCCTGAATTTCTGTACGAATTTCAGACATTTCTTCATCTAGTAAGAATGCTGCCTCTGCCGCACGTTTTAAACGCACTTGAATGTCCTTCGGAAAATCTCCTCTATATTTATAATTCAAGGAATGTTCAATGGTTGCCCAGAAATTCATTGCTAATGTACGAATTTGAATTTCAGCTAAAACCTTTTTCTCCCCATTAATTGTTTGAACGGGGTAACAAATCACCAAATGGTAGGAACGGTAGCCACTATTTTTTTGATGAGAAATATAGTCCCGTTCTTCGACAATTTCCAAATCATTTCGATTTCTAAGCAATTCGACAACTTGCTTTATATCATCTACAAACTGACACATCATTCTTATTCCTGCAATATCTTGCATTTCGACTGCCAATTTATCAAGTGGGATTTTTTTCTTATTTGCCTTATCCAAAATACTAGAAACTGGTTTGACTCGACCCGTCACAAATTCAATTGGTGAATGAATATGAGCGCGTTGAAATTGTACTCTCAATCCCTTTAACTTAACCTTTAACTCTTCGACCGCCTGTTTATAAGGTGCTAAAAAGTCTTCCCATTGTTCCATTACTGCACCACCTGTCTATTTCACACATACCGTATATATTTTAACATATTTAGCAAATGAAATCCTGAAAATCCAGAACAATGTAGAAAAATAATTGAAGAAATTTGACAATATTATGCATTCCTATATGATTAAATGAAACGTCATTGAAAGGATACAAAAATGAATCAACATATTGAAATTGAATATAAAAATTTACTAACTAAACAAGATTTCGAGCGGCTTATGCAATATTTTAAAATAGCACGAAGCGATTTTTTTAGCCAACAGAACCATTACTTCGATACACATGATTTTGACTTAAAAAATCAAGCTTCAGCTTTACGAATACGTGAAAAAAATGAGTCCTTCGAGCTAACGTTAAAACAACCCGCCCCCCAAGGGAAATTAGAATCAAACCAAGCTATATCTTCAAAAGCGGCTGAAGCATTTTTGAATGAAGGGGTATTTCCAGCAGGTGCCGTTCAAGAAATCATTAAGCAAGCAGGGCTAAATCCACAAGGTTTTGCATACTTTGGAACGTTACGAACAGATCGCGCAGAAGTAAGTTATCTTGGGGGGTTAATTGTCCTTGATCATAGTTTTTATGTGGGCAAAGAAGACTATGAACTTGAATATGAAGTAGAAGATGCACAAGTTGGACAAAAGATTTTCATGGAACTGCTAGAAACACTTGAAATTCCCCTTCAAAAAACCGAAAATAAAGTAAAGCGATTTTTTCAAGCGCGTTTCAGTGAGTAAATAGAGGTGAAATCAATGAAAATCAACAATCTTTCAACATTAATTGAACTACAAGCTCTTCAATCTCTATTAGGCAACAGTAAGAAGAATGCGAATACCGAATCGCTATTCCAAGAAATGCTAACAGAAGTGCTATCTAGTCAATCATTCGGAAATAATACGATGATGCCATCATTAGACAATTTGTGGAGCAAGTTCTCTACCCATTCACAGTCATTATTAGATTCAAAATTAGATGCCACTTCTCCTGTAGAAGAAACTATTACGAATACAACAACAAGTAAAAAAACCGATTTTGACGACATTATTTCTAAGGCTTCTTCTTTATATAATGTGCCTGAGAAATTAATTAAATCAGTCATTCAGCAAGAGTCTAATTTTAATCCAACCGCCAAAAGCTATGCAGGAGCCAGCGGCTTGATGCAGTTAATGCCTGCGACTGCCAAAAGCTTAGGTATTGAAGATATCTTTGATCCGACTGAAAATATTATGGGTGGAAGTAAATATTTAGGCCAAATGCTTTCTCGTTACGATGACAATATAGAAAAAGCATTAGCTGCTTATAATGCTGGTCCGGGAAATGTCGATAAATACGATGGCATCCCTCCTTTTCAACAAACAAAAAACTATGTGAATACAGTCATGAAGACATACTTAGCTTAATACATCCGCTAAATATGTCGAATAGACAAGCATCTTAAACAATGCATAATCAACGACATGTAAAGTTCAAATCACAAATGATTTGGGCTTTTTTTATAGACTCCCTCAGCTCCTCATTCTCTTTATACCATCTCAAAAACCGCATCAGACAAATACTTACATTTTTCCCTAAGCTAGATATTTGTTATATTACTTTCTCATTGTTACAATAATGGTAACAATTTTTAAAAGGAGTAATCAACATGACGCAAGGAAACCCTACACCATATGAAGTAATCGGAACAGGGCAATTACACAAGTTAATTGATATATTTTACTCCAAGGTTAAAAAGCATCCTGATTTGTATCCGATTTTCCCTGAAGACTTAACTGAAACAATTCGGAAACAAAAGCAGTTCATGACCCAATATTTAGGAGGCCCTTCTCTTTACACAGAAGAACACGGGCACCCAATGTTAAGAGCTAGACATCTACCTTTTGAAATAACACCAGAACGAGCAAAAGCCTGGCTTTCCTGTATGTATCAAGCAATGGATGAAGTTGGACTTCAAGGTGAAATCCGTGATTTTTTCTATCACCGACTCTTTTTGACAGCACAACATATGATTAATACAGCTTCCACAGATGGGAGAGGAGAAGACAGTTGAGTGCTCATAAACCTGTTCATAATATTTCCGATTGGATTAAAAGACAGCACTGCTATGATGTTGGAAAAAAGCCTCTAGAGATTTATATTTTTATTGATCCACTCAGTCCCGAATGTTGGGGATTAGAACCGATTATTAAAAAACTACAAATTGAATATGGACAATTATTCAGCCTGCGCCATGTGTTAATTGGAAACATTTCTTCCCTAAATATAGGAAAAAGAAAAAGACTTGAAAGCATTGCTCAAGTATGGAAAAAAACAGCAAGTCGTTCCGGTATGTCTTGTGATGGAAACTTGTGGTTTGAAAACCCTATCAATTCTCCATTTATAGCATCCGTTGCTATTAAAGCAGCAGAGCTTCAAGGAAGAAAGCTTGCCATTCGTTTTTTAAGAAAACTACAAGAGTGTGTCTTTATTGAAAATAAGAACATATCTAATATGGATATTTTGACAGAATGTGCAGCAAGTGTCGCTTTAGATGTCGATGAATTTATTGATGATATGACTTCATCCAGCGCGGCTAAAGGCTTTCAATGTGATTTAAAAATTACAAATGAAATGGGTGTTCACGAAATTCCTTCTCTAGTCTTTTTTAATCAAAATATCGAAGAAGAAGGAATTAAAATTTCAGGGTTATATCCGTATGAGGTATATGTACAGATTCTCGACGAAATGTTAAAAGGGTTACCAGAACCAAGTCCTCCCCCTTCCCTTGAACAATTTGTTAGTTGCTTTAAATTGGTTGCCACAAAAGAAATTGAATCCGTCTACAATATGAGCAAAGCAACCGTGGAAAACGAAATGAAGAAACTAGTCTTAAAACAAGTGGTTCAAAAGATTCCTGCAAAACATGGAACATTTTGGAGATATACTGGAGACTATTTAAATAATTGATCACTTTATTTTGTCCCGCACATAATATAGAATTTCCAACAAGTTTTAAGTTGTTGGAAATTCTATATTATTAGTTTTTGTTATAT
Organism: uncultured Bacillaceae bacterium; assembly: GCA_963790055.1. GTDB lineage: Bacteria > Bacillota > Bacilli > Bacillales > DSM-1321 > Peribacillus. Next base: position 313,665 of record CAWBND010000007.1, on the reverse strand, counting down.
ACGTCCCTACCTACAAAACGAAAAAAGCCATGTAAATCTTATACGATCTACATGGCTTTTTCATCTATTTATACGAAACAAAGGGGGATGGGAGAAATTTCACTTTCAAACAAAGGGGTATAAGTTTGTAGTGATTTATTTCATATCTGTACTATAGCAAATAATCTAGGCACTTGCAATTATCTTGTGTAACATTTCACATAAACTTAACATTTCGACTTAATAAGTCGAAATTAGTAAAAAAATCTTTAAAAGCAAAAATTGAACACCCTCACAAAAAAACCATATAGACCCTATGGTTTACATGGTTTTTCATCTATTATATAAACAAAGGGGATAGGAAAAATTTCACTTTCAAACAAAGGGGTATACGTTTGTAGTGATTTATTTCATACCTGTACTATAGCAAACAATCCAAGCACTTACAATGACCTTGTGTATTCTTTCACATATTTGTCATATTCATTTTTTTACTTCATAAATATTAGAAAAGCGCAAGGCGCTGGGCTTCCAGAGCTAGACATCCGTACATATCAAAAATTCTATATTTTCTAAACTAGGAAAATACTTTCGGAGGAGATCCTATGTTTAAATTCTTTATCTTTGTTACCCTTTTTGTAGTCTCTCTTTTCATTCAACTGCTTGGCTTCCTGAATTTAATTCCTCTATATATCAGTTCTCCGATTTTATTTATCGTCCTGTTTATTATTCTCTATACACTCAGCCATCGAAATCGATTTAAAGGACTGAAATAAGAAAAGCGTAAGGCGCTGGTCCTTACGCTAGACACCAGTACACATCGAAAATTTTATACTTTCTTATCTTTTAAATAAAGCTGTCTCTAAAAAGCGAGACAGCTCATCCATTATCTTTTTATTTTAACAGCAATGACTCTAATTCATTTAATTTCTCTTCAAATACTTTCAATGCTTCTCGAATTGGCTCAGCCTTGGTCATATCAACACCCGCTTTTTTCAATACTTCAATTGGGTAATCTGAGCTTCCTGATTGTAAAAATTCTAAGTATCTTTTAACAGCAGGCTCACCTTCTTCAAGAATTTGTTTGCTTAGTGCTGTCGCAGCGCTAATACCTGTTGCATATTGATACACATAATAGTTGTAATAAAAATGAGGAATTCTCGCCCATTCTAAACCAATTTCTTCATCAATGACAACATTGTCTCCAAAATACTTTTTATTCAATGTATAATATTCTTGTGTTAACATATCCGCTGTTAACGCTTCACCATTTTGCGCTTTCGTATGAATCGTATGTTCAAACTCTGCAAACATCGTTTGACGGAATAATGTGCCACGGAAACCCTCTAAATAGTGATTTAATAAATAGATTCGTTTTTTCTCATCGTCAATTGTGTTTAATAAGTACTCATTTAATAAGTTTTCATTACATGTTGAGGCCACCTCAGCAACAAAAATAGAATAATTCCCATATGGATATGGCTGATATTTTCTAGTGTAGTAACTATGAACAGAATGTCCAAACTCATGGGCAAGTGTAAATAAGTTATTCACATTACTTTGCCAGTTCATTAAGATATATGGATTCGTTCCATATGTTCCTGATGAATACGCACCGCTTCGTTTCCCTTTATTCTCCTGAACGTCTACCCAGCGATTTTCAAATCCTTCTCGTAAAACCTGTAAGTACTCTTCACCAAGTGGGGCAAGACCTTTTAAAATCAGTTCCTTCGCCTCTTCATAGCTCACTTCCATCTTCACTTCTTTCACAAGTGGTGTAAAGATGTCATACATATGAAGTTCATCAAGTTCAAGAACTTTTTTACGTAAGTCTAAATAGCGATACAATAAAGGTAGGTGTTCATTCACTGTTTCCACTAAATTATCATACACGCTTTCCGGAATATTGTTATTACTTAATGCTGCCTGCCTGGCACTTTCATATTTACGAACGGATGCATTAAAATTATGACTCTTCACTTGCCCTGATAGCGTAGTTGCAAATGTATTGCGGAACTCCCCATATTTGCTATACATACCCTCAAAAGCAGCTTGACGTACACGACGATCTTCACTTTCTAAAAACTGAATATACCGACCATGTGTAATTTCAACCTCATTTCCCTTTTCATCTGTAATCGTAGGAAACTTTAGATCAGCATTATTTAGCATACCAAACGTATTACTAGACGCATCAAATACTTCTGATGCTTGAGCTAATAATGCCTCTTCTGTCGCTGATAGCACATGTGGACGCTGCAAATTAATTTCTTCAATCGCATGCTCATATAACTTTAATTCATCTTTTTCCTCAATAAACTGAGCAATCTTACTTTCATCCACACTTAACATCTCAGGAATAATATACGCAAATGCGCTTGAAGCCTGAGCATACAAACTTTTCGCACGATCATCAAAGCCTTGGTATAACGAATTCGTTGTATCTTGGTCATAGCGCATATGCGAATACGCATACACCTTACCAAGCTTTTCTAACACAGCATCTTGAAATTGCAGCGCATCATAAAGTACATCTGCACTTTCCCCTAATTTCCCTTGAAATTGCCCTGCTTTCGTTAACTCCTCTTTTACCTCTTTATAAGCACTTTCCCATGCGTCATCAGTATCAAAAATATCCTCAAGTCTCCATGTATCTTCAACTGCGATATCAGTACGTGCTGGTAATGTATTTACTTTTGTGTCTTTTGGCATACTATCATCCTCCATTCATTCGAAAAACGTAAGCAATAATCATAGATGTTCCTACTTACTATTTCTTCATTCCATAGGAAAGTCCTTCCTATGGAAACATGATATTGAAAACATTCGTTCTCTTTCATTGTATCAACTAAAAGAGGCATTAGGAAAGTTTTCACACTTCTAGTTATGCATCCTCTCTTTAATTTCTTTTTCTAGCATCATTTTATACTCACGATAAAAGATATTTGCCAGCTTTTCATGTTCCTCCATCGTTCGTGGTATAACCATTTTCTTCGAAAGCCTGTAGCTTCCTGCTACCGTCTCTGTTAGAAAACCCATTTTTATTAAAACCTTCACATACTCCTTCACTGGGTTAATCCTTTCGTCTTTTGCAAGTAGTGGTAATGGTCTTACTTTAATAAAACCTGAGATCTGCCTTTTATGAAATGACTGTTGAATCGCTCTTAATAACACAATTTGACCTAGCTCTCTCTTATGTAAGACATCCAAGTAGAGCCACGCTTGCCATTCAATTGCTGCTGTTTTAATCAAACTCATCCCTTTGACAGGTATCCCTACTTCAATTGGTAAAGTGGCAGCAGTTATTCGATTTGCATAGAGAGCTAGAAAAAGTGGATCGTGCAGATTCGCCGTTTTAACTCGATGTAGACACCAGCTTTTTCGTTTGTAACGCCATAAGGTAAGAAAGGAGTATCGTTCATTTTTATGTGGAATAAGCTGTTGTGGAGAGAGAAGCTCTAGAGGGGCAGATGTTCGCTCAGCGAACACAATAGAAGGAGAAAATGGAGTGATTCCCTTAATCGCTGAAAATTGATGTTCCACCGGACAATATGTCCATAAATAAGGATAGGTACTATCTCCAGTGACAAATAACCATTGAAAATTAGAGATTTTAAACTCTTGTCCCTCCACCCTTTTTACATTTTTTGCAGCTAAAACCCAAATTGGTGTAATGTCAACACTTCGATACGCCTCCGTTCGTTCTATAAAGGCATGCTCGCTAATCGTTGAGAGTTGAAATTCAATCGCATAGACCTTTTCACCATTTCTAACAAAGATGTCAGCCCGCTTTTTAATACTAGGTATATAGGCTTCTAATTCAGCATCATATCCATATGAGACCAACCAGGTAAAAAGCCTTCGTTTGGCAAGTAAATGATAGTCGGATTCGGGTTCTGCAGAGGCATCACATGAAGAATTACTTTTGTGGGCAAAATGAGGAATTTTAATCGACCCTGCTTTAAGAATTACTTCAGACTCACAGCATGGACAATAATAAGGCTGAGATCTTTTCATATATGACAAGATCTCGGAAGTCATCTTTTCTGGAAAAGTAACTAATGTTCCGTCTCTTCCTTTTGCAGTTAGCATAGCTTCCCTCCTAATACAGTTTATGTAAGAAAATATATAGCAGAATGGAAGATGCGTCAATATAATAAAGTGAATATTTTATTGCTACTTCCATTATAAGATTTCAACCCCTGCTTTACGAGTTCATCTACTGAAGTTGACACAATAGAATGGATCAAACATATAGTCCATAACAAAAAAACCGATTTCAAATTGAAATCGGCATACATTTATGCAAAATATTTAACTACTGTTTTAAAAACATCGCCATCAATCACTACTTTTCCGTATTCCTCTAGCATGTGTATCGTTATAGACGATTCCTGACTATACTCTAACAAAACACTTAAAATATTATCAATTTCATCTTCTTCAATCTCATCTTCCTCAAATTCAATGTATACATAATACTTATTTTCATATGAGTAAAGTTTTGTTTTCCACTCATCTAGACCACTTCGATTGCTAAGAGCAATGACATCCTCAAAATCATTAAATTGCGTGATGAACTCAATGATTCCATCTTCAAACACAAGACCACTATACTCATCATTACCTTCGAAGTGTTGATCAAGGAGGGATTCAATTTTATCATCTACTTGAAAATGTTTAAGTTTATCATCAGACAAAGGGAAATCTACTTTTTGTCCATCCTTGGAAAATTGCGCTCTTGTAACTAAAATTTCAAGTCCTTTTTCAAGAGCTTGCACTTGAATCCATAACGGCCCTTCAATTGTAAATTCCTCTTCTTGATGAATCTCATCCATCATTTCCCAAAATAACTCTTCGCTTCTTTCACGACTGTACCAAATCTCTTCGCGGTCAAAACCACGTTCTTCAATATCCATATAAGAAATATAGAATTTCACTGTATCATCATTAATGCGTTCTATTTCCATTAATAGCCTCTCCCTTCCATTCAAATTTTGAAGGGATCAAAACCCCCAGTGAAAATTTCTCTAAAACAATAACTATAAGAACTTTGTAGAAAATGATTATTTTACTTCATTTTATGACAAAACCTTATAGAAGGGAAATAAAAAACGTTAATAATTTAAAAACAATCATTTGCCTAGCATGTCATTTATTTTATTAAAAAAATGACCTATCTGCAACTTTGAAATCTGACTAACGATGAAAGCCCGAACTCTCGCTTCACTTAGTAAATACATTATCTATTATATACTCACAAAAAAAGAATCTCATACATTGTACGCTAGAAAAAATACAGAAAAAGCTCTGCCTTCGCAGCAGAGCTTTTCCAATCATTAATTCACCATTTTTTGAGCTTCAAGCAGTTGGAATGTACGAATTTTACGTGGTAGGAAACGGCGGATTTCATCTTCATTGTACCCAACTTGAAGTCGTTTTTCATCCAAGATAATTGGTCTTCTTAACAAACCTGGATTATTTTTAATGATTGTGTATAATTCCTGAAGCGGTAATGTTTCTAAATTCACATTAAGCTTTTGAAACGTTTTTGATCTAGTCGAGATAATCTCATCTGTGCCATCTTCCGTCATTCGAAGAATTTCCTTAATTTCGTCAATTGTAAGCGATTCCGAAAAAATATTTCGTTCTTGATATGGAATTTCATGTTCTTCTAACCAAGCTTTCGCTTTTCGACATGATGTACAACTTGGTGATGTATATAATGTTACCATACTCATTCACACTCCCTAAATATAGAATCAACGATCTATGATGGGATTAATATATATTCATATTAACCATTCTAATTTGAAATCATTTTAATTAAGTAATTCTTATTTAAATTATACACTACTTATAATAAAATGAACACCCTTTTTAACAATTGGAAAACCTATTATTTTAGTCATTATACTGTATTACAACAAAATTAATAGTAAATAAATACATTAAGACAGATAATTCTAATTGAAAAAATAAACTAATATTCTCAATTAACATGAAGATACGCTAAGTTAGAGAAACGTCAAAAAACTTACTAAATCTTAATGCATATCAATATAAATGTGGTAATTAATGGTAATTAGATATTTCTGTAAAAGTATTGAAATTCCTTTAATTTTGTAAAGAAATTTTTTAGCATCCCCTATTTGGAGGATCCTTTTGGTATATGGGATTTTTGTTATTACCTAGTTTCTAAGAATTATCTACATATTTGGTATGAATTTAACAAATAATAACAGAAAAATATAAAGGAATGAGAAAAATGATGGATTTTTTAGAGGAACTACCTTCCTTACCTTATCTATTAAAGGCATTGTTAATTTTTATTGTTGCAATTATTCTTCTGCGTCTCGCAGGAAAGAGATCGCTTGCAGAAACGACCGTTTCGGAAGCTGTGTTGAGGATTTCAATCGGTGCTGTACTAATCCAACCTTTAGCATTGAAACATGAATGGGAAGCAATATACGCCGGAACTTTGCTTATTATAGGAATTATATTAGTAGCGAAAATACAAATCTGGTTTCCGAAGTCTAGAAAATATATTAATGGAGTACCATCAGTACTCATTAAAGATGGAAAGATGATGTTAGAAGAACTAAAAAAAGCCAGATTAACAACAGATGAGATACAAAGTGCACTTCGCCTACAAAAAATAGGAAGTGTCGAAGATGTTGAATTGGCGATATTAGAGTCCAATGGTAAAATATCGACGATCCTTAAGCCAAATAAAGCACCTGCATCCAAAGAAGATATTCAACAAATTTTGAACATCTTAGCTCTAAATGGAATGCAATCCCCATCACAAAATCAATCTGAAGTGAAAACGCCGCCATTATTTCAAGAAGCTTATGACGAGGGAGACATAATAGACTATAAACCTCAGATACATTAAATTAGCTATCTTTTTTATCGTCAGTACAAGGGATAACTACACAATACATAAGCATTATTCTTCAACGAGTGCAGGAGTACATAATAAAAAAAGCCTGTATCTTTGATTACTAAGTAATCAAAGATACAGGCTTTCTATTTCAGTAATTAACTGTCCTTATATATTTAACATATAGAGATCGTTTTTGTTATTTCTTACTATGTGCTCCATATTGTTGCAGCTCTTTTTCCGAACATAATACAAAATGTCCAGGTCTCACTTCACGCATTTTCACTTCTTCCCCTTCTGCATAGGCATGCATTTCAGGATTGTAGACCTTTCGTTGTCTAGTACGCTCTAATTCTGGATCTGGAAGTGGAATCGCAGACAATAATGATTGTGTATAAGGATGCAGCGGGTTGCTATATAGCTCATCAGCTGGCGCAAGCTCCACTAATTTCCCGAAGTACATCACACCAATGCGATCACTGATATATTTCACCATCGATAAATCATGTGCAATGAATAAATACGTTAATCCATGCTCTCTTTGCAGTTTTTTCAATAAATTGACGACTTGGGCTTGAATCGATACATCTAGGGCCGAGATTGGTTCATCGGCAATGATAAATTGGGGCTTAACGGCAAGTGCACGAGCAATCCCAATCCGCTGACGCTGTCCACCAGAGAATTCATGCGGATATCGATTGGCGTGTTCACGGTTTAAACCAACCGTTTCAAGCAAAGAATACACACGTTCTAAACGTTCTTCCTTCGTTTTAGCTAAGCCGTGAATATCAATTCCTTCCGCAATAATATCGACAACTTTCATTCTAGAATTCAATGAAGCATATGGATCTTGGAAAATCATTTGCATTTTCCGGTTAAAATCCTTTAATTGCTTCTTAGATTTTTTACCGTGAACATTTTCACCATTAAACAGTACTTCCCCGTCCGTTGCATCATACAAGCGAATAATCGTTCGTCCAGTCGTAGACTTCCCACAGCCTGACTCTCCAACTAAGCCCAATGTTTCTCCTTTATAAATATCAAAAGAAATATCATCAATTGCTTTCACCATATTTGGTTTACCAATATTGAAATATTGTTTTAGATGCTTAATTTCTAATAATTTCTCACGTTGATCCATTATTTCCCCTCCTCTGCCTGAAATTGCTTCATACGTTTTTGAACAGCTAGAGGCGGTTCTACCTTCGGAGCATCTGGATGCAAGAGCCAAGTAGCTGCATAGTGCGTATCTGAAACCTTAAACATCGGTGGTTGCTCCTCTAAATCTATTTGCAATGCATACTTATTTCTCGGAGCAAATGCATCACCTTTTGGTGGATGCAAAAGATTTGGTGGTGTACCAGGAATCGCAAATAGTTCATGTTCATCATCATCATCTAGGCTAGGCATAGAACTGATTAAACCCCATGTATATGGATGCTTCGGATTATAAAAAATTTCATCCACCGTACCTACTTCAACAATTTTCCCAGCATACATAACCGCAACCCGATCCGCTACATTAGCGACGACACCTAAATCATGTGTAATAAAAATAATAGATGTATCAATTTTCTTTTGCAATTCCTTCATCAGCTCTAAAATTTGCGCTTGAATCGTAACATCAAGTGCCGTTGTTGGTTCATCCGCGATAAGTACCTTCGGATTACAAGCTAAGGCAATTGCAATCACGACACGCTGTCTCATTCCACCTGAAAATTGGTGTGGATACTGTTCGAAGCGTTGCTCTGGATTTGGAATTCCGACCAGTTTTAATATCTCAAGAGTTTTCTTTTTCGCTTCTTCTTTACTGATCTTTTGATGCCTTAACATCGGCTCCATAATTTGTTTACCCACTTTAATCGTTGGGTTTAAGGATGTCATTGGATCTTGGAAAATCATTGAGATATCTTTCCCGCGAATTTTTTGCATATCCTTTTCAGAAATCTTCGCCAAATCTTTTCCTTCGAAAAGAATTTCTCCACTTTTAATTTCTGAATTACCTGGTGGCAGAAGCCTCATAATCGTTTTTGTCGTAACAGATTTACCTGACCCTGATTCACCAACAATCGCTAATGTTTCACCCTTTTTCAGTTCAAAGTTTACTCCACGAATAGCTTGGACTTCTCCAGAAAAGGTATGAAACGATATATTTAAGTCTTTTACTTCTAGAATATTCTCCATCATTTACCCTCCCTGTTAATCACGCATTTTTGGATCCAATGCATCACGAAGTCCATCCGCAATCATGTTAAAACAAATCATAATGAGACTAATGAAGATCGCTGGAAAAATCATTAGATGTGGATATAGTCTAAGTGTTTTAAATCCTTCATCAATTAATGTACCAAGAGATGCAAGCGGTGCTTGTAGCCCTAAACCGATAAAACTTAGAAATGCTTCAAAAAAGATCGCATTTGGAATGGTAAACATCGTATTAATAATAATGACTCCAGCTAAGTTAGGTAGCATATGCTTGAAAATGATTTTTGTATGAGAGCTTCCTAATGTACGTGCAGCTAATACGAATTCTTGCCCTTTTAATTTCATGACTTGAGCTCGAACAACACGAGACATACTTGTCCAACTTGTAATAGCCAAGGCAACAGTAATGGACATAATTCCTGGCTCAAATACAAGAATCATTAATATAACGACAACTAAGTTTGGAATTCCGGAAATGACTTCGACAATCCGCTGCATAATATTGTCCACGCGACCTCCGAAATAACCAGATATAGCTCCAAATGCTACACCTATGATCATATCGAGTATGGTAGCTAGGAAAGCGATATATAGTGAGATTTGAATTCCTTTAGCGACTCGAGTAAATACGTCTCGACCTAGTCCATCTGTTCCAAACCAATGGTATTCATCAATATTTTTCTGCTCATACAAATCCACAACTGTTCCATCCGGATTTGTTTTTGTCCCATCAAACGGAAGCCAACTGATCTGCTCTAAACCAGCAATTTTCGGTGGTAAATTTGTTCGATTTAAATCTTGTTCATTCATCCCATAGCCACTAATGACCGGACCAACAAAAGCTAAAATAATAACTAAAGCCATTACTACAATACTCACAAGAGCGGCTTTATTTTTGCGGATTCTTAACCATGCATCCTGCCAAAAATTCAAGCTAGGTTTGTCGATTGCTTCGCTCATGTTGATATCCATAATGGCAGGAACGAATTTATCTTTGCTTATTTTCAACTCTTCATGCGCCATTATTCTTTACCTCCTGATAGCCTAATACGCGGATCAATCAATCCATAAAGAATGTCTACTATGAGAACAATGACAACAAACATAAATGAAAATAGAATAGTTGTCCCCATAATCACGGAGTAATCATTTACTGTAATGGATTTTACGAATTGCTCACCAATTCCAGGTATGGCAAAGATTTTTTCAATAACAAGTGACCCTGTCATTAATGAAACCGTCAATGGCCCCAGTACTGTAATAACGGGAATAAGAGCATTTCTCAGACCATGTTTAAAGGCAACTTCGAAACTGCTTGCACCTTTAGCTTTAGCGAGGGTAATATAGTCTGATCCGAGGACATCAATCATCTCTGTCCGCATGAAACGGGCAGCAATGGCAAGTGGAAACATCGCAAGTGCTATTGTAGGCATAATGGAATATTCAAATCCATCCCAAAACAGCACAGGCAACCATCCTAACTTAACTCCAATATAGTATTGAAGTAATCCAGCAAACACAAAGCTCGGAATGGATTTACCAAGAACGGCTAAAAAGGTTGACGTATAATCGACCCATGTATTTTGTCTTAAGGCTCCTAAAACCCCGAAGATGATTCCGATAATCGTTCCAACGAACATTGCTTGGAAACCTAAAATGAAAGATGGTTGCATACGATCTACTAGTAATTGTGTAACAGGTGTGTTATTAAATTGGAAAGAAACTCCCAAATCACCTTGTAATAAGTTCAACATGTATTGTGCATACTGCACTGGAACTGGATCATTTAACCCATATTGCTCATTCATCAGTTCAATCTGAGCTGGTGATAATTTCGCTGCACCAGCATATGGAGAACCCGGAATCAATTTCATTAAGAAAAAGGTTAAACTTGCGATAACAAATAAAGTAATAAGCATGTAAATAACCCGTTTAGTTATATATTTAGCCATCTTCGCACCTCCTAATTTAACTATTCACATTTATTTGACAATTGGTTGAATAGGGAAAAGAGAGTACATCTCATAGATATACTCTCTCCCGGCATTTTCACTAAAAATGAAGTAAATTGATTACTCTACTGTAACCCATCTATAGCTGTAATCTGGACCAAAGCTATTATAAACTAATCCTTTAACTTTTGAATTTACAAGGATATTGCTAGCACGTTGATAGGTTGGTGCTAGAGCATAATCTTCTGCTAATAAAATGTTTTCAGCATCTTGCATAGCTTCTGCATAAGCAGCAGGATTATTTGCAAGTTCATTTTGAGCTTGGTTAATCAATTTATCGTATTCAGGATTTGAATAATTCATTTCATTAAGTGGGCCACCCGTTAAGAAAAGATCCGCAAAGGTAAGGGCATCTTTATAGTCCGGACCCCAACCAGAAGAAACTAAATCATAATCCATATTTTTCGAACGATCAATACGTATAGAAAAAGGAACATTCTCTAAATTAACAGTTAAACCTGGTAAATTAGTTTCAAGTTGGTTCTTAATGTACTCATTTACCTTTTTAGTGCCCTCAATATCATCACCAAGTAAGCCAAGGGTAATTTCTTTAACACCTAACTCTTTTAACCCTTTTTCCCAAGCTGCTTTTGCTTCTTCTTTGTTATATTTAATCAAGTCAGGATACTTCGCACGGAAATCCTTGCCTTCATAGCTTACAAAATCTTTTGGAATAAAGTAATTCGCTGTTTGTGATCCATCATTTAAGATATTTTTCACCATTGCATCTTTATCAAATGCTTTAGCAATGGCTTCACGAATATTTACGTTAGCCAACGCTTTATTTTTTTCATTCATTTTAATCCAATAAGTAAATGGAGTTAATGTACTAAGTAAACGTTCGTCTCCTTGATATTGAGGAACAAGATCAGACGCTAATTTAGCTGTAATATCTGCTTCTCCAGATTCAAACGCATTGACTTGAGCATTGTAATCTTTTACAACGTTTGTCGTAAATTTCCCTAATTGTACGGTATCTGCCTCGCGATAATCAGGGTTCTTTTCAAGTACCCATTCCGTAGATGTTGGACCATCCCATTGAGTCATAATGAATGGACCATTATACAATAAGTTATCTGCATTAGTTGCATACTTATCGCCTTTTTCTTCAACAAACTTTTGGTTTTGTGGATAGAAAGTAGCGAATGATAATAAAGCATCCCAATAAGCAAGTGACTTTTCAAATGTTACTTCTAATGTTTTATCATCAATAGCTTTAATACCAAGAGTGTTTAAATCATACTCTTTTTTAGCAGCTGCTGCATCAGAAATTTCCTGTGCACCTTTGATTTTCCCATTCATCATGTATGGACCATATTCAGACGCCGTTTTTGGATCAATAGCACGTTGCCAAGCAAAAACGAAATCGTTTGCCGTAACTGGATCTCCGTTTGACCATTTTGTATCTTTTAATGTAAAGGTATAAACCATACCATCTTTACTTACTTTTGGTTCACCATCAGAAAGAGCTGGTGCGGGATTCCCTTCTTGGTCTAACATATATAGACCTTCATTTACAGCATTTAAGTACGTAATTCCGACATGGTCTGTTACTTTAACAGAGTCCATTGTAGGAATTTCGGCATCACTTAGAACTTTAATTTCTTGTGCAGCATTTGAAGTAGTACCTTCATCGCTCTTTTTATCTGAACCAGTGCCACATGCAGCAAGGAACATACTAACAACAAGAGTTAAAGTCAATAGCAGTGAAAATTTAGACTTTTTCATCTATCTTCATCCTTTCTCTTTTTTTATATACAAATTTTATTATACTAAATTTTTTATGCTTGTACACAAACTAGTTCTTTTAATTATTTTAAAAAAATATTTAAAATTTTCTGATTAATATGAAAAAATACAGATAATGCACTTCACCTTTTTCCGAAGTGAAGAAAGGTATATAAACACTGTGAATTACTGATAAACTAAAAGGATTTAGAATGTTTCATTACTTTTTGTGATTAAGCATCCTTTCACTTTATCATTTCCCTTCATAATTAATTATATAAATATAATTAAACTTTGAATTCCCTACCTTATCTTCTCTACATTTCATTATTCTGAAATAGAAAGTACCCTTTTTCATTATTCTCTTTACTTTTTTGTTATACTACAAAAAAAGATAAAGATTTGAGGTATACCTGATGAAATATATTCTTATCGGAACTGCAACAGGGCTCCTATTAGCGACTTTTCTGCCATTAATGGTTTACCAAAAACTATCATGGTTATACTTTATTAACATGACCTTTTATATTGTAGGCAGTTTATTTACATTTTCCTTACTGTCTTTTGTTATTCAAAAAGGATTTTTTGACGTCACCTTTCGTAGCTTTCGAAAATTATTACAAGCCAAACATAATCATGTAGAGGATACAGAAATTCGCCCACTTTCAGAAATTATTACCCTTCCGTATAGCCGTACCTTGATCATAGGTTTTGTTTTAACGATCATTATGCTTATATCGTTATATTTTTATTATCAGTAAACGTCATTTTTTTCGTAAAAAGCTGGATTCATCGTCTATTTATCTCTACAATGATAAAATAAAGGTAGTAATCATATTTTAGGTTTATTTAGAGGAGTGACTAGTACTTGAAACGGATTTTCTCAGGCATTCAGCCATCTGGCTCCGTTACGTTAGGAAATTATATTGGGGCCATGAAACAATTTGTAGAATTACAAAATGAATATGAATGTTTTTTCTGTATTGTCGATCAACATGCCATAACCGTTCCACAAGATCGTCTACAATTAAGAAAAAATATTAAAACGCTGGCAGCTCTATATTTAGCAGTAGGGCTTGATCCAGAAAAAGCAACAATTTTCATTCAATCTGAAGTTCCGGCACATGCACAAGCCGGATGGATTTTCCAATGTATTTCTTATATTGGTGAACTAGAAAGAATGACTCAATTTAAGGATAAATCAGCTGGAAAAGAAGGGGTATTAGCAGCTTTACTTACATATCCGCCATTAATGGCTGGTGACATTCTTCTTTATAATTCAGACCTTGTTCCTGTTGGTGAAGATCAGAAACAACATCTTGAGTTAACTCGCGATTTAGCAGAACGTTTTAACAAAAAATATAATGATATTTTTACTATTCCTGAAATTAGCCTTCCGAAAGAGGGCGCGCGTATTATGTCCCTGCAGGATCCAACCAAAAAGATGAGTAAATCAGATCCGAACAAAAAAGCGACGATTGCTATCTTAGACGATCCAAAGCAAATTGAAAAAAATATTAAAAGTGCTGTAACCGATTCTGAAGGAATTGTACGTTACGATAAAGAAAATAAAGCAGGCGTTTCTAATTTAATGTCGATTTATTCAATCTTTAGTGGAAAAAGTTACGAAGAAATTGAAGCAATGTATGAAGGAAAAGGCTACGGCGACTTCAAAAGCGACTTAGCGCAAGTCGTACTTGCTGAAATCCTCCCTATCCAAGAACGTTTCTACAGCTTAATTGACTCAGAAGAGCTTGATGAAATTCTTGATCGTGGAGCAGAAAGAGCAAATAAAGAAGCCAGTAAAATGATTCAAAAAATGTACAACGGAATGGGTCTTGGAAGAAAAAGAAGATAATCTTAGACATAAGAAACAAAGAGAAAGGACTAACTCATAAAGTTAGTCCTTTCTCTTTGTTTCTCTCAATGCGGGTCAGGTCATCGATGGTCGATCGCCGATTTCGGTTTCCCAAAGCTTTTCAAAAAATGGCTGACCTTTTACTAAGTTTTCACAAAGGTGAAGATGTTTGTGGGACCATCCTTCCTTTATCTCTTCATACAATTCAAGCCATGCAAATTCAAAGTTTAGTTCTTGAATCGTTTCATACTTTTCTGGAGCCCATTCTGTATACCAGTACCGGATTTCGGCTGTATTCTTTGCTGAAAATAATTGATCCATTGCCATGAATAATAATTGCTTTAATTGACGTTCTCTACGAGTTAAACCATTCATAAATGCAGGCGCAGGTGATAGTATATGGTACTCCTTTGATTCATTTATGTCTTCAGTAAATGTATATTCCACTTCTTTTTGGCTTTCTACCATCTCATAAACAATCTTTTCTTGACGTGGAATGAGTCGACTTTTTCGAATGGGAATATGATATCCAATCGTATCGACAGCAAGTATTCCTGTTCCGTCTGTTACGACAAAGCAATAATCTAATTGAATTCTTTCATGATTCTTTCTTGCATAGGCCTTTTGAAATATGTCGTTAAGCAGTGCTTGTGGTAATTCAGATAGGTCATTTTCTATATAGTTAAACAAAGCGGTGGAGATTTTCAACAAGGGAACTTGGTCTAGAAGCTCAATACCGTCATCTTTTCTCCATTCATGAAAATGACAAATATTATACCCATTTTCTTCTCCCTCGAACCAATTCACCCATACATCATGAAGATATAGCATCATTTAATCCCTCACTTACTTTTTTCTGTTTGTCCAACAGTATAGGCAAAAAGCAGACAATTTATTCCTATTCATCTACAGGAAACTTCCAAATCTAGAAGTTCTATGTGAAATTAAGACTGATTGGATGTTATGGGTGAAAAAACAATTTTGGGCTCATTCTTGTGAAACTGTACTTTGACAAGAATGAGCCCAAAATCACTCTTTCTGTAGCTTCATTATTTCTTCAGAAGAGATAGAAAACGATTTTTTCACAGAGAGTAACCCCGTATTTTTTACAAGCTGATAGCCACTCCAATACCCAAGCATATGCGGATATCCAGATCTACCAAGCATAATACGATCATGAAGTGGATCTGAACGCTTAAGATTTATTTTATCTCCAACATATCGTGTCCATAGTCGCTTAAAGTCCGAATCACGATATAACTTCGTCCAAGGCGCTAAATATTCACTTCCTAAGTATTTTGCCACTGTACGCTCAGCCAGTCCCTCCATCACCATTGTATCTAACAAGACATCTTTTTTATTCTTTACGTGATGCAAACGACAAACATGATGATACTCATGAATAAACACTGCTTCCATTTCTTTTTCAGAAATCTGACTATCCATAAAAAGAAATAACGAATGCTTAAAAGCTAACCCTAACTTTGTTTCTCTTGCACGCAGTCCTGTTGTTAAAGGAAAAATATACACAGGAACATCTGGACCATTCCATAGCTGCTTGTATGTATCAAAAAGCAGTTCTGTTTTGTCCCACACGCCTCGCTCAAGTAGCTGCTTATATGTTTTTTTCGATTTTTCATTTGGTTTATACATGCCATGTTTTTGTAAATGATGATAAAGCTGATTAGGATTAGCATCTGTAAATGGGCCTTCTAGTCTTTTCATAATTGTAAGCGGATGGTCAAATTCCTGGTCAAGCCACTCATTTGTTCGAATAATGCCCACCGAAACCACCTCATACTTTTTAGTACATCATTTTATGTAAAAATCCTTATTGATGTTAACGAATACAAAAACTGCTCCGAAAGTGCTATTTTCGGAGCAGTTACTTGTAGTTTATTCATATTTTTTAAATAAAAGCGTTGCGTTATGACCACCAAATCCTAATGAGTTACTAATTGCAGTCTTCACGTCTGCTTTACGTGCCTCATTTGGAACATAGTCTAAATCACATTCTGGGTCTGGCGTTTCAATATGGATGGTCGGTGGAATAATTCCGTCACGAATCGATAAAGCTGTGAAAATAGCTTCAATACCACCAGCAGCACCTAGTAGATGACCAGTCATTGATTTTGTTGAGCTAACAGCTACTTTGTATGCATGATCGCCAAATACCGTTTTAATTGCTGCTGTTTCATATTTATCATTGTAAGGTGTGCTCGTACCATGTGCATTGATATATTGAACATCTTCAGGAGTAAGTCCTGCATCCGCAATCGCAATTTTCATCGCACGTGCACCACCTTCTCCACCAGGAGCTGGAGCCGTGATATGAAAAGCGTCACCAGTCGCTCCATATCCAGCAATTTCTGCATAAATCGTTGCACCACGATTTAAGGCATGCTCTAGTTCTTCTAAGACAATAATCCCAGCACCTTCACTAAGGACAAAGCCATCACGATTTACATCAAATGGTCTACATGCTGTATTAGGGTCCGGGTTTAATGATAAAGCAGTATTTGCACAAAAACCAGCAACGGACATTTTCGTAATTGGAGCTTCTGTTCCACCTGTAACCATCACATCCGCATCACCACGTTGAATGACTTTAAAAGCGTCCCCAATAGAGTTTGTACCAGTTGCACAAGCTGTTACTGTACATGAATTAATCCCTTTCGCACCAATCTTAATAGATACCTGACCTGCTGCCATATCAGGAATCATCATGGGTACAAAGAACGGACTTACTCGTTTATACCCACGATTCAAAAAAGTTTCATGTTGATTTTCTAACGTCTCAAGACCACCGATCCCTGAACCAATCCAAACGCCTACACGTTCTGCATTTGAATCCGTAATGTCAAGCTTTGCATCTTCAACAGCCATTACAGAAGCAGCAATAGCGTAATGTGTAAAACGGTCCATTTTTCTTGCTTCTTTTCGATCGACGTACTTTTCAATATCGAAATCTTTTAATTCTCCAGCTACTTTCGCTGGAAAGTCATCGGCATTTAAACGAGTTAATGGACCAATTCCTGATTTCCCTGCAATAATATTTTCCCATGTAGTATGAGCATCGTTACCTAATGGAGTTACAGCTCCAATCCCTGTTACTACTACTCGACGTTTTGTCATGTTTTAACTTAACTCCCTTCTAACTTCACGATACCTTCCGCTTTTCTTTGTCTAGCTGCAGTGGCTAGCCCCTCGAGTCGTTTCGGTCCAGCCGATGAAGTCAAAGGGCGACTTCACCTTCTGGCTCTCCAACGCTTGTCGCCATCGTGCTGAACAGCCACTTCCGCTTTTCTTATTTCCCCCAACGTAAAGCGATGGCTCCCCATGTGAGCCCACCACCAAATCCAACCATGACTAATAAATCATCATCTTTAATTCTTCCTGCCTCTAATTCTTCCACCATTGCAATTGGAATAGACGCTGATGAAGTATTTCCGTATTTATCGATTGTTTTCGTCATTTTTTCTGGAGGTAAATTCAAGCGTTCTCTAGATGCTTCCATAATTCGAATATTAGCTTGATGTGGAATGAGTAAATCTACATCTTCACGAGACAGACCAGCTTTTGTTAGGACATTCAAGCTTGACTCTCCCATTTGACGAACAGCAAACTTAAACACTTCCCGACCATTCATACTAATAAAATTTCCTTCTTGTAATAAATGCTTACCACCTGAACCCGCTGCTCCTAGTTCAAATGAGATAATCCCTCTACCATCTGATACGGGTCCCATCACAGTCGCTCCGGCACCATCACCAAATAAAACGGCTGTATTACGGTCTTCCCAGTCTGTGATTTTAGATAACTTCTCTACGCCAACTACTAACACATGTTGATAAGCACCTGTTTGAATAAATTGACTTGCAGTTATCATCCCATACATAAATCCCGCACATGCAGCACTAACATCCATTGCTGCTGCTTTCGTAGCACCAAGCCGATCTTGAATCATACAAGCAACAGATGGAAACGATTGATCAGGCGTTACCGTTGCTACAAGAATTAAATCAATTTCTTCCGCTGAAACTTCTGCATTCTCAAGTGCTTTTACTGCCGCTTCATAAGCCATATCAGAAGTGTTCATACTATCATCGGCTATTCTTCTAGCTTCAATACCTGTCCGAGTTCGAATCCACTCATCAGACGTATCCACCATTTTTTCTAAATCTTGATTCGTCACTATTTTCTCAGGTACATACCGACCAATTCCTAAAATTCCTGCATTCATTAGGTCATCCCCTTATCTATATTCTATTTTATCATAACTTAATATCAATTATTATTAGCTGGTACTAATTTTATATAAAAACTTGCCTATATGCAAGCATAATCACGACTAATAAAAGCTAGGCACCTTTATCTACTTTCATACGAAGGAGACAAAATATGTTTCCTAGTAAGCGAGGTGCCAAGCAATCATGATTAATCTCTGCTACTAGACTTATTGTTGAGCATCTTTTTTGCCTAACTCATAGGCTTCCTGCATTACTTTTTTAAACAAATCCATAAATGGCGCTGCTAATTCCATTGACATAGGGACACCACTTTCCTCTAATTTTGCTTTTGCCTCTGGAAAATACTTCATCGCAATCGCCATGAATTCAAGTGTTTTATCCTCGCTCACGTATGATTCCTCCTATAATTTACTTATTTAATGATTATTATTGTATCCGTTCTCTTATGGAAAGAAAAGCGCTATTCATGTTTATGCCACTTTTTTATGAGTTCAAATAATTGAACATGCCTTTTTTGTAAGGCAACTCCTTCAGTTGGAGCTGTTTTATTTTCGATTTTATATATAAAGCCTTGATCCGTTCTCGAATTAACTGAAGTCAAATAGGGTTGGATAAAGTCCTCCTGCCAAAGTAATTTTGCACATTGCAGCCACTGATCAGCCTTTTCACTTTGTAATGTAATTTTTTGTTCATGATGAGAAGCTATTTTGACTAATGTTTGTATAATATCTGAAATATACAATGCATCACTTCTATCTTCCGCCTTTATCGCGCTTTCTATTTCAGATAATTGTTTCTGGCGAATGGTCGCTTCAAAACTCATCGTTTCAGGCTGCCAAGGACCATAAATGGTTGGTAAAAACACAAGTTTTGCCGAATCATTCTCTTCGGCTACTTGTAAAATAGAATGATAATCATGACGATTCTCTTCAATCGGCAGTAAAATGATCACTTGAGCATTCTGATTAGCTTGTAATTCTTTTAAAAAAGCAGCAATATCTTGAATGACTGCTTGTTTATCTTCCATAAGACTTTTACTAAAATCATAGCAGGATACATAAATGATCTTCGGTTGTACAACAGAAATAGAACGAAGCTTATGTACCGGGATATAGAGGAAATTGCTATTTCTTCCTATTTCCATTTCCTTTTCGATAACCTTCTCATTTGAGCGATCTTCCCAATCAATACCAAGTACTTCCTCTCCTTGGTCAAGCAAGTACTTGGCGATATAGAATCCAACGAATTGAAAGGCACCTATTACAATCGAAGTTTGCATACATCTACCTCCCATTTACCTCTGGTACTTGTGTATCGTATGCAGTAAAATGTGGTATTATATCATAAACTGAGTTCGTTTTTTTTATAAACTGAATGAATAACAAACGGCATTTTATATAGTTTTTCAGACAGCAAATACACGAGTTCAATATCTGTTTGTTTATTCTTTCTTTGCAATTGACGATAAAGAGAAGATTGGTCCTTTTGCACACCTAATAAATGGATAATTTTCACTGGAATATCCTTTAATTGTGGTATTTCTTCTTTTTCCATAATAAATGGCTCACTTTCGGTCACATCCATTTCATAGGCTTCTGCTACCTCATGTAGCATTTTTTTATAAAAAAGCTTATTTTCTTTCTCCTTTTTAAGCCGTAATTTCAATGATAGACACGGGTTAATTAACACGACCGAGCGAATATGTGCACCCATTTCTTGTACTAATTGAAATGCAACAAGCGCTCCTGTCCCTTCGGCTAATATGTGTATTTTGTCATTAGAAATTTCACTTTTCATAAAATGAAGGTATAGCTTTCTCGCCAGTTCAACTGATTTTATATTTCCCCAGTTTGCTCCATAAAAGTTTGATGAAAATAAGGTATAGCCATGTCCCTTCAAGTATTCCAAAATACGTAACCTTCCAGGGTGTTGGAGCCAAAAGCTGCTATCTTGTTCAACAAAATGGCCACGGTCTCCAATAATCAACACTGAAAAGCCACTTGGCCGCTCAGGATAATAAATCATATTCCATTGACCATCTATTTGAAAAGCTCGCTGTTCCATTTTAGTTAACTCCTTTAGGAAAATTACTCTTCTTAGTATATGTGAAAACATTAGAAAGGGGAGATGGAGTAAATCATCATTTTTTGCGTAACTTACATGAATGCCCATCAGCTTCTGGTAAAGCTGTAACTTTTTAGATTATTCTAAAAAAAATCGATTTGAACAATAGATGAATTATGATAAGATAAAGGTGATTGCACTAGAGTGAGGTGAATTTCGATGCGTTATACTTGGACATTCTTTTGGGTATTTTTATTAATCCATATGACTACATATGTAGTATCATCTATGAATGGCGTTGTATATGATTTTATGCAAGCTACCATTATTTCAGTAGTTGTTACCATTTTAGTTTACATTTTAACGGCGATTCTTCCTAACGAACCTGTTAAAGATGCACATCACCATTAATATGTTAGAAAAACACGACTTATCGCCCCAATGGCGAAAGTCGATGTCTTTTCTTATACTATCGTCCATTGGATATAAATTCTGATAGTAAAAAAAGTATCCAACCAATGGATACTTTTTTTAGTAGAAGTTCATTGCGTGTGAGAGTGTAGTCTCACACGCTTTTCAATGTTGTCAACAACAAGCCTCTATTTTAACAATCAACTCTGCTCCGTCATAATCAATGGTTATACCAGCTTGCTCATTTACACTTCCAGCGATAATTTCTCGAGCAATTTTTGTTTCAATATTTTTTTGAATAAATCGTTTTAATGGTCGAGCACCATACACTGGATCATAGCCTTGCTGTGCTAAGTATTCCTTCGCAGCAATCGTTAATTGTAAAGTAAGGTTTTGCTCAGCCAAGCGATTTTGTAACAGCTTAATCATTTTCTCCACAATTTTCACGATATCGCTTTGAGTTAATGGCTTAAAGAGCACAATATCATCCACACGGTTTAAAAACTCTGGTCGGAAATGACCACGCAGCTCTTTAAATACTTGATCTTTAATCTCCTCTTCTAGGTGACCATCCTTTGCTGTTGATTGTAATAAGTAATGAGAACCAATATTTGATGTCATAATAATAACGGTATTTTTACAATTAATAGTTCTACCTTGTGAATCGGTAATCCTGCCATCATCTAACATTTGTAGTAAAATATTAAACACTTCAGGATGCGCTTTTTCAATTTCATCTAATAAAACGACGGAATACGGATTTCTTCTAATCGCTTCTGTAAGCTGGCCACCTTCTTCAAAACCGACATACCCTGGAGGTGCTCCAATTAGCCGGGATACGGAATGCTTTTCCATATACTCCGACATGTCAATTCGAATCATATGCTCTTCACTATCAAATAATGTTTCAGCGAGTGCCTTTACTAGTTCTGTTTTCCCTACCCCAGTTGGTCCGAGGAAGATAAAAGAGCCGATTGGTCGATTTGGATCTTTAATGCCTGCTCTTGCTCGCAATACAGCGTCAGACACAAGCTCTACCGCCTCGTCTTGTCCAATTACTCGTTCATGAAGAATGCTTGATAAACGGAGTAATTTTTCACGTTCTCCTTCCACAAGCTTGCTTACCGGGATACCCGTCCAACGAGCCACTATGCTCGCAATTTCTTCTTCTGTTACCTCTTCACGAAGCAAGCGAGACTCTTGTTGATCTTTTTCTACTTCATCTTCTAATTGTGACTAACTCTTTTTCAAGCTGTGGAATTCGACCATGACGCAGTTCAGCAGCTCGGTTTAAATCATATTCATTTTCTGCCTGCTCTAATTCACGGCGAAGCTTTTCAAGTTGCTCCCGCATATCTTGAACTTTTTGCAGTGAAGCTTTCTCCATTTGCCATTTTGCTTTCATACTATTTGCTGTATCCTGCATCTCTGAAAGCTCTTTTTGCAGCACTTGGAGCCGTGCTTGACTTTGGGCATCTGATTCATGTTTCAAAGCAGCCTCTTCAATTTCGAGTTGCATCACCTTACGCGTAATTTCATCGAGCTCAGATGGCATTGAATCAATTTCCATACGAATCATCGCACAGGCCTCATCGACTAAATCAATCGCTTTATCTGGCAAAAATCGTTCTGTAATATACCGATTTGATAAAACAGATGCCGCCACCAGTGCACGGTCATGAATGCGCACTCCATGATGCACTTCAAAGCGTTCCTTCAGTCCACGTAAAATTGAAATGGTATCCTCTACATCAGGTTCTGGAACAAGTACTTGTTGGAACCTTCTTTCAAGTGCCGGGTCTTTCTCAATATATTGACGATATTCATCTAATGTAGTTGCCCCAATACAATGTAGCTCCCCACGTGCTAGCATTGGTTTTAACATATTCCCTGCATCAAGTGCACCATCTGTGCGACCAGCACCGACAATCGTATGCAACTCATCAATAAATAAAAGGATATTTCCTTCACTTTTCTTCACTTCATTAAGGACTGCTTTTAGCCGCTCTTCAAATTCCCCACGGAATTTAGCCCCCGCAACAAGTGAGCTCATATCAAGAGCAAACACAATTTTGTCCTTTAAGCTTTCTGGAACATCTCTGCGAACGATACGTTGTGCCAGACCTTCCACAATCGCTGTTTTCCCAACCCCTGGTTCCCCAATTAAAACGGGATTATTTTTTGTTTTTCGCGATAAAATCCGAATAACGTTACGAATTTCTGCATCTCGCCCAATGACAGGATCAATTTTCCCTTCTCTTACCTCAGCCACAAGATCGCGACCATATTTTTTTAATACTTCATACGTACTTTCAGGATTTTGACTTGTCACGCGCTGATTCCCCCTTATTCCTTTAATGATTTCCTTCGCTTTTTGATAATCTATATCATAGGCTGAAAACAGCTTCTTCACATTTGGCTTGTTTTCTTTCAAAATTGCTAAAAGTAGATGTTCAACAGAAAGATATTCATCCTCCCATTGCTTCATCTCTTGCTGGGCCACTGTCAACACTTGCTGCAATGACGACGACATATATACCCCATTAACCGAACCACTTACTTCAGGTAACCCATTCAATTCCTTTTTTAATGCAGATTGAAAGGTAGCAATAGGCTGATTTGATTCCGACAAAGTCCGCAGCAGCATACTTTCATCTTGCTGGGCTAACGCTTGTAACAAATGAAGCTCTGTTAACTCAGGATTATTCCGATTCTTCGCTAACTCTTGACTATCGATTAAAGCTTGCTGCGTGCGCTCAGTCATTTTATTTAAATCCATCCTGAATCCCCCACCTTATTAAAAATGAATGATTTTTTATGATGTTTGACTATCTTTGACCTTTATATTTTTATTATACTCCATTTCATTTTTATGTAAACAATAGACATAGAAAATTCAAAGAAACCTTGCTATTTAAAGAAAGGCTTCATCATTATTTACTTCACATTCATTCTTATTTATAACTCATACATAATTCCATAAGCCAAGCCATACATTTTTATTAAATACATGGTTACATAATTTAGGAGAAACTCATGCGAGCAAACTTATTGCTTTTGTTAGATATCACATTATATTTTATGTTCCCATTACTTTTTTGGGATTTCGGAAGAAGCTACTTTGGAGATTATTTCACGATGATTTTTTCAACCGTTCCAGGAATTTTTTACACGCTTTATAGGTTTAAGATGACGGAACACTTTAATTTTACAGGTATTTTCATTATATTCAATTTGGTTTCAGGAACATTAGTAGATCTTTTATCGATGTCTGCTTTACAGCTTTTGTGGAATAATGTGTTTCATTCCCTTGCCATTTCCATGATTTATTTGACTAGTTGCCTTTTAAAAAAACCTATCCATCTTTTTTTAACTTTAGATATTATGGTTCTAAAAGGATACGATCAAGCAATAACTAAAAAGCTCTTTTATGAAAAAAAGCCTTTAAAGTTATTTAATATCCTAACTATCTTTTATTGTCTTGGTGAGTGTACCTATGCTTTGTTGATGATAAAGTGGATTTCTCTCTATGGAGTAGAAGCATTTCATTTTGAAATTTTACTTGATAATACGCTCAACGTTGTCATGACTGGTATTTCAATTCTTTCATTTGTTTATATGGACAATATGATTAATGATATTGTTCCAGTAAAGAAAATGATGAATAATAAGCATGTTCGAAAAAATTTCTTATTCTCTACAACCAACTGGTATAAAGGTCCACTCGAAAGAAGTTATTTCTATTTTTGCAATCTTAAGCGTTAATATCAAGCAAGAACAATCCCATAAGTCAACTGACTTATGGGACAATCTCTTTTCATGATTATGGCTTTCTTTTATAGGTCCAATGACGATTTTGGTTAGAGGTTTCTGGAAAAGTATCGCCTGCACTCATTTTAAGTTGCTTCGGATTATTGACATTACTGCCTGTTTCACCTATTTCTATATAGATTCCATTATTCGGTGCTTTCTGTCCTGGTGTAAAATGACGATTTTGACCCATATAATCTCCTCCTTCTCACATGTTACTCTCTTATTATTTCCGTATGCTTGTATTTCATGACTATTTTTTAATGCAAAAAACTTGGTGTACTTCAACCAAGTTTTTATCGCTATATATGGCGAACTATACCAGGCACTGTTCACTTTTACACATTTTAATTACAGATTTTTATCGTCAATATCAGCTTTAATTGAGATTTGATTATCATTTTCTTCACTTTTTTCACTTGATTTGTGTTCGAACTCACCTTTCTTTATGTCATGTAAACTATTGATCTCTTCTTTCCATTCTTCTGCTAATTCATGTGGAATAACCCCTTTATCATAAGAGGCTCCGATTGTTAAATGCCCACTTAATTCTTTAATACCTAATTGGCCCATATTATTCGTTTGTTCATATTTATCCATAAAAAGTTTATCTACATGAATTTCCTGGAAAATAATAGGTTGTCCCTCACGAGGATTTTCTTTCGCTGTTTCCTCTTGTTTATTTTTTTTCTCTTGTAAAGATTGAATGGCCATTAGATGTTCTTTATTCTGCTTTTCTAATAAGGCAACCTGGTTCTCAAGTTTAGAAATTCGATTATGGAGTTCCATAAACCTATTTTGAAAAGGCTCCATTTCCCTGTGAATTATTTGCTTCACTTTATCTAAAACTACATTTCCAAAGCCTTTTACAAACTCCGCTTTATTGAAGGTATCAGAGGATTTGATTTTACTGATGGATTCCTCTTTATTAACCTTTTCCTTAAAATTTAATAATTCAAGATGTTCTTCAAGCGTATTTATTTTTTTCACTTGCTCCTCAAGCACCTCTAGTCTTTGATGTATCTCCACTAACCGCTCATCCTTTTGATCTCCTTGAAAAGATTCCTTTATAGGCATACCCTTCCTCACACCTTATTCTTCAAGTTAATGGATCTACACCAAACAACACATACAATCATTATTATTGAATGAATATACTTTCCTCTTGTCTATATGTTCGCCCATAGGTTATAGCAAGTATCCCATTGTCAAATCTAGCTTGAATATGGTTGCTATCCGTCGGCTCTGGTAATTCAATTATTCGTTGAAATTCTCCATATTTACGTTCAGCCAGTACCGCTTCTCCGTTCAATACAGGAGATTTTATGACACCTCTTACCGTTAGTCTATTTCCAGATACAGACAAAAATACATCCTCTTTTAGCACACCTGGAATCTCCAATAATAAAATAACAGCCGTTTCAGTAAGAACAATGTCTGTTGTCGGAAAACTCTTTGAAGAAGCATGACCTGATTTCTTAAACTCCTGTTGATTTTCAAAATCTCCCATCATTTCCTCTGATGGAGATTGTTCAAATATCATATCCCAAAATTTGTTATTTTGATATTTTTGAGTGACTTCCATCCATTGCTTCATTTTTTCAAAATCCATAGAACTTTTCCTCCTTACTTTAAGCTCCGTTTCAAAATGTAAAATAGATGTTCTTCAGCTAATTCCGAACATCTATTTCTGTAAATTGTAGGTCCGTTTTTTTGACCATTTTAATTTGTAGGAAGCCATTTCGATATTCCGAAGTAGTCCCTTTCATTTTCACAATAGAAGGAAGCGTAACTACATGCTTATGATCAAGGGAAGGAAGTCCCTCAATGATTAATTGATTGGATGTATGAAAAATTTTAAGATTGGATAAATGACTCTCATCTTCTATAAGCACTCGCACATATATATGATCATGTGTTTCAAATGTACTTACATGTAGTGAACTATTTGCATTTTCCTGTTTTCTTTCTTCCTGTTCAAACACTGCAAAAGTTTCTGTTAGATGATTATTTGAATTTGAGGGAGAAATGGATTTAGAAAGTATGTCTTGCACATATTTATCGATTTCCCCTCCATAGCTGTTTTGATCCAACCACTTTTGAAGTCCACCTTTGAATGGAGATAAAAATTGAAATGGAAACACAATCATTCCCCCTATACTTATTAAAATTGATTAGATATTGGTAAGGAAGGGTTAGCAATTTGATCTTGATCGCTTACATCCGGGTCGACATAGCCATTTCCCATAAATGAGGTAGAAGGAGAAAGATCACCTAAGCTAATATTAGCTCCAATAAATTTTGAGTTTGCTGTATGACTGTTATGAATCGTGGCCCCAATATCAAAATTTCCGTTCTGCGTAATTCCATTTGTTTTGATGTTAAAAATATTTATTAAATAAGGCAT
The DNA here is from genome assembly GCA_963790055.1 of uncultured Bacillaceae bacterium. Classification (GTDB taxonomy): domain Bacteria; phylum Bacillota; class Bacilli; order Bacillales; family DSM-1321; genus Peribacillus. The sequence continues at coordinate 286,055 of CAWBND010000007.1, read as the reverse complement.
AATATACTCCTCTCATTGCAAAATGACATATCATAATATTTAACTTTGATTAGAATTAACATTTGCTGGATTGGCAATATCGCCCATATCATTTAAATCCGGATCAATATATACATTTTCCATGCCAGATGTGTTTGGAGAAGTATCGCCGTATGAAGAGTTTACCCCTTGATTTTTTGAGTTAGCGGTAGGTGCATTATGAAGAGCGTCCCCTATATTTAGAGAACCATTATTGGAGATGTTATTTACTTTTATGCTGTAAATATTTATATTTGAGGGCATGTTCTCTCCTCCTAGCATCTCAGGTAGTTATATATATGCCTACCTGATGCAATTGGTTAAAAGGAGAAAAAAACACTTTATGGAACCATCAACTTCCCGAGGAGTTCGCTTCTTCTCTCGTTATTCCAATGACCTTCATTTGCTTTTGAACCTCATTGACACATGAATGGTCACCGAACGAAAAGGCTGCACCGGCAACTTTTAAGTTGGAAGTATGACTATTTTGAACCGATGAACCAATATTGATATTCCCATTTTGTGCAATAATATTTGTTTTCATATTATGAACTATACTGATATTCTTCATAAGTACCTCCTATGATTCAAGTCATTTAAACCTTCATTATAATGAACATAGACCCTTTATAATAAAATATGTGAAGGTCTAGTCCTAATCAGTAGGTCATATACCCATTTCTAAAAAAACAATTTACTAAGATTAACTTTTCCCTTAGTATTACTAAAAAAATCGTTTACGGAACAGTTAAGCAATCTTCTTGATGAGATCTTGAGTTATAACGGATTTTTTCCGTATGTATTCCACAAAAGAGGAAATTTATTTCGTAATCCCTCTTCATCATCTTCATTCCAGTCAAATTCTATTTCAGGTTCCAGATAATCATCTTTTACTAATTGCTCGTACAACTTAAAGTACTCTTCATCATCCAAGCCCGTTTTCTCTTCGTAAGCCATACATGCTGCAGACAATAGTTCTTCAAGTTGAGGGATTTCTTCTTGCTCTTCTAACAATTTGAAATATGGAAGCAAGGTTTCAGGATTTTCTAGGGCAGCTGCGTACATATCCTTTCCGAGGTAAAGCACCCATGCTCTAAAATAATCAAAGCAATCATCTGAACATCCTCCCATAACAATATAAGCAGCTGCCCACAAATCAGATGTATACGACTTATGATAGTTTTCATTGAAAATAGAATCAAACATGACAATGTCTTTTACCGATTTTCTTGACAAATGAGTGACTAACCAATCCATTTGCTCGTCTATATCGTCTCCTTTTTCCTTACACATCTCCAATAGCTCCCAAAACGTAGACTCTGTCATGCTACTCTCTTTTTCAATTTGATAAGATGTTTCCGCCAATATATATCCTTTTTTAAACTTGGATTGAACCAGTTTCTCGCTTTCTCTTCGGCAGACTCCTTCCGATTCAAACTCTTTTATTTTTACCGATCCAACCGTACCAATTTTTCCATATGTCACAGTAAATGAATTTCCTGAAACATTAATTTTCCAAAACTTATTGGATGATTCATCTTTATAGATGAGTAATGTTTCCAACTAAAAACCACTCCTAACACAATATTTTACCTCTCAAAGTCAGAAACTCAGTAGCACTGGAGCGTAAATTTAACCTTATTAAATCGTTTGTGAAGCAAGTCATGTTTCTCTATGCAAAAATAAAGCATTCCCGCATCGCCCCACATAACTTCAAGATCATCGTCACTATCCATTTGAAATAACAAAACCAATTCCTTACTCTTAGCATCTATTTCGGTTGAATCCCAGTTTATTTTTCCTTCATTTTCATAATAAATTAGTTCTTCAAATACGTTATTTTGTACATTGTAAGGTTCGCCTAACATATAGTGCATGGGATTAGAAGAAGCTTCCTCCTCATCTTCCCCAGTTGGTTGCATAAATTCCGATCTGAATTCATAGAAATTTTCCAATTCCTCATCGTTCAATTCTAGCTCTTTCGAATCTTCCGGAAGAGATAAAAATTCCGTAAAAGTGATTTTGAATGAGTTAATCGGAAAATAGTCTTCTGTTATTTCAGGATAAGAAGTACGCTTTAACTCATTTACATCACCATCGAAATAAAGAATTTTGAAAGATTCCTTATCTTCTTCGTCAATCCCCCAAGGCTGCTCTACTACATCATAAAAGAAAAATAAGATACCGGTGTCCGGTAGAAGATTATTTTTGTCAAAGGATTTAGTTTCCTGTAAATTGATTTGGGCTAAAAAGGTTAAATACCCATTGTGGTATTTTGGAAATGCAAAATGTGAAGGTAAATCAGGTAACCCGCCGAATTTAGAACTGCCAATGGAGATATCACTTTCATCCATTGCTTCTTTTTCAATTCCAATCGATGAAGCCGAAATTTTTAATATTTCTTCTTTTTTATGTAGCAAATTATATTCTGCTAAAACCTTATTAATATTTTGCATAGCTCTCTCCCTTTCCAAGTTCTTTCAATGACTTTTCAAAATGCATATTTTTTCCTTTTTATAATTTCATTATACAGCTATCTAACCAAAAACACAAACGTTCGTTCTTGTTTTAGTGAATTTTAGGATGTTAAAACAAGTCGAAAAACGCTTAGAGATATATTAACAGGTTCGAATTTGAAGTAAAAAATAACAATTAGCAGTGAATTCGGCAAATAAAAATAGTACCCAATCCATTGGGTACTCAACATTAGTATTAGGACAGAAAAATGGGGGCGTCCAGAAAGTCGTATTTTCGGCTTTCGGATGCCCCGGTTCATTTTATTAACTCGATTTATTCAACAGTAGTTTATGAAGGACATTATTCCCTATGAATTCGTGGATGATGTCCTTCATACCCCCTATGAGGGACATTGCTCCCCTTGAATTCATGATTTTTGTCCTTCATAATTCAAACGCTTATTTGTTAATCAGCGTTATTACCTGTGACAATGGTTATTGTCCTATTGCTAAAAGCAGGGCTAATTCATATGTTGTTTTCCTTGATATCTTTTATAAAATGTTCATCTATCTACAAAACAAGCAGCCCAATTTTACTGCTAATTGGACTGCTTGTTTGTGTGTTAGTTAAGTTTTTGTACGCTTAATCCGAACCTGTTAAAAATATATCCAAGGGTTTTTTATTTGCTACTTTTATTGTTTTTTGGCACGAGAATTTTACTGTGAATTCTAAATTTCTCCACGTTATCTGAACTACTTACTATCCAAGGCTGCCCTCTCTTTGTTCACATAGTTCTTAAGACATTAAATCCACAAGTACTGCTTTCTGTGCATGAAGTCGATTTCCTGCTTGGTGGAACACGACAGAGTTTGGACCGTCGATGATCTCGGCTGTCATTTCTTCGCCGCGATGAGCTGGCAGACAATGCATGAATAAGTAATCCGCTTTAGCATGACTTACTAGTTCTGCATTGATTTGATAGTCTTTAAATGCTGCTAAGCGAATGCTATTTTCTTTTTCTTGTCCCATAGATGTCCATACATCCGCATAGACAATATCCGCATCTTTAATCGCTTCTTCGGCAGAAGTTGTGACAACAACCTGACAGCCATTTGCTTCTGCTTCAGCTTGGGACATAGCCACAATCTTTTCATCTGGTGCATAGCCCTCTGGACAACCAATGGAGAAATCCATGCCCATTTTCGCACAGCCCATCATCAGTGAATGCGCGACATTATTTCCATCACCAATATAAGCCATTTTCAAGCCTTTAAGTGATCCTTTAATTTCAATAACGGTTAGTAAATCGGCAAGGGTTTGACAAGGATGAGCTAGATCCGTTAATCCATTAATAACAGGAATAGATGCATTCTCGGCTAGCTCTTCAATTTTGTCATGTCCAAATGTACGAATCATAATGCCATCTAGGTATTCTGATAATACTTTCGCTGTATCAGCAATTGTTTCACCACGACCAATTTGAATGTCATTACTGCTTAGGAATAACGCGTGGCCTCCTAATTGCAGCATACCTACTTCAAAGGAAACACGAGTACGCGTAGATGATTTTTCAAAAATCATACCAAGTGTTTTTCCTTTTAATGGCGTATACTCCTCACCTGCTTGAAGCTTTGCTTTAATATCTTGAGCTAATTGCAACAGCTTAGCGATATCCGCTGATGGTAATTCTGCTAGTGTTAAAAAATCTTTACCATTAATAATTTTTGTTTGTTTTTCAATTAATGTGCTCATGGTTGCTGTACTCCTTCCTTGTAAATCCAATTTTGAAGCGGCGTTACATCAAAATTCGAACTTGTTAATGACTGAAGATAAGCTTGATACGTTTCTTCTTCAGAAAAAGCAAGTAATCGATATTTTGCCGCCATCAATCGTAGCTGTTTATCTTCTTCCGTTGAGCCATATGCTAACACAACAGCTGCGTTGTCGTCTTTTAACCATGCTTCAAAGTTTGTCGTTGTAATGGAAAGTCCTGCCTTTACTGTTTCATCCATTAATGACTGACTTAATTCAACTGACGTAGCCTTATAAACACCTGTTTTGTGCTTAGCCTTTTGAGCATGAAACACTTTAGCTAAAGCTTCCGACATCGTCCCGGCAATGGCAATGCCCTCACCTGTAGATTTCATTTCAGGCCCAACCTTAGAATCTAAACCACTTAATGCAAAGGTTGAAAAGACTGGATATTTCACAACAGCGTATGGTATGTCCTCCATTAATCCTGTTCTTTCAAACACATCTGTCAGTGTGTACGTTCCAAGTAAAATATTGGTCGCCACTTGAACAATCGACACACCCGTCACTTTACTAATAATGGGAACCGTCCGACTTGCACGCGGGTTTACTTCAAGTACATATACGTTTTCATCATCAATGACAAACTGAATATTCATAAGTCCTTTATAGGCTAACTCATTTACAATGCTTTTCGCATAGGCAACCATTTTTTCTTTTGTTGCCTCTGATAATGTTTGAGCTGGCAGCAACGCCATACTATCTCCTGAATGAACGCCTGCTTTTTCAATATGCTCAGCGACGATCGGAACATATATATCTTTTCCATCAGCGACTAAATCAATTTCAGCCTCTTTAGCTGGGATATAAGAGTCAATTAAAACGGGATAAACTAACGCAACGCCATTTTTTATTCGATTCATTAAGCTATCTTTCGAACGAATAATTTCCATCCCTTGCCCACCAATTACATAGGACGGTCTGAGCAGGACTGGAAAACCAATGTCCTCGGCACTCTGAACCAATTCACTTTCATTATTCGCCATTGTCCCTGGAACATGTGGAATATGAAGCTTTTGCAGCAATTGGTAAAAACGATCACGATCCTCCAGCTGATCTAATGTATCAAAAGAAGTACCGAGTAAATTTACACCGTATTCTTCTAATTCTTTTGCTAAATTAATCGCCGTTTGACCACCGAACTGAACGATGACATCCTCAATCCCTTCAGCCTCAATCACATTCATAACATACTCTAATGTTAACGGTTCAAAGTACAATCGATCAGCTGTCGCAAAGTCCGTACTTACGGTCTCTGGATTATTATTAATCATAATCGTTTCGACGTTTTGAGCTTGAAGTGCATACACTCCATGAACGGAGCAATAATCAAATTCAATTCCTTGACCAATTCGAATTGGACCACTACCAATCATTAATACTTTCTTCTTATCGGTTTTTTCTTGTTCATTTTCACCAAAATAAGTAGAATAGTGATAATTTGTGTGTGATTCAAATTCCGCCGCACATGTATCAACTGTTTTATAAACAGCTGTAATGCCAAGCTCTTTTCGATACGCTCTGACTTCGACGCTCAGTAACTTTCCATACAGAAGCAAGATAACGGTCAGAGAAGCCTTTTTCTTTATAGATAAGCATTTCTTCTTTCGCTACATCATGCAACGAAAGAGAAGCAATCTGTTTTTCCAGTTCCGATTAAAGAAAAAAATGAATGCAAGAAGAAATAATCAATCTTCGTTGCTTCATGAATTTCTTCCATCGTAACGCCTTTACGTAACATTTCAAAAATAACAAAAATACGTTCATCTGACTTTTCCGCAAGCTTTTCCCATAGTTCAGGAACCGTTAAATGTTTAAGTGATAAAAGCTGAAGACCATTCGTTTTTAATTCTAAAGAGTCAACTGCTTTTTGCACGCCACCTTCAAAGCTACGATGTAGAGCCATAACTTCCCCAGTTGCTTTCATTTGCGTTCCTAATTTACGCTCGGCCGTGACAAATTTATCAAACGGCCAACGCGGGAATTTAACCGCTACATAATCAAGCGCTGGCTCAAAGCTTGAATATGTACTCTTTGTGACTGGATTAATGAGTTCCGATAAATGATAGCCAACCGCAAGCTTCGCAGCAATTCTAGCAATTGGATAGCCTGTTGCCTTTGATGCAAGAGCAGAAGAACGGCTAACACGTGGATTGACTTCAATTAAATAATACTGCTTACTGTTTGGATCAAGGGCAAATTGAATATTACAGCCACCAATAATCCCTAGTGCAGAAATAATTTTAATAGAAGCAGAGCGTAGCATTTGGAATTCATCATCTGAAAGAGTTTGTGATGGTGCCACAACAATTGAATCTCCTGTATGGATGCCAACAGGATCAATGTTTTCCATATTACAAATCGTGATGCATGTATTGTTACTATCACGCATCACTTCATATTCAACCTCTTTAAATCCAGCAATACTTTTCTCGATTAAACATTGCGTAATCGGGCTTTCCTGTAAACCGCCTCGAACTAGCTCTTTGAAAGCATCTACGTTATCGGCAATGCCACCGCCCGAACCACCAAGTGTATAAGCAGGGCGAACAATAATTGGAAATCCAATTTTTTCAGAAAACGCAATCGCCTCTTCCAGCGTATGAACAATCGTACTATCTGGGACAGGTTCGTTAATCTCAAACATCAACTGACGAAATAACTCGCGGTCTTCCCCTTTTTTAATCGAATCAATTGGTGTTCCAAGTAACTTCACACTATATTTTTCTAAGATACCAGCTTCATCTAATTGATAAGCTAAGTTCAAACCAGTTTGCCCACCCAAGTGTCGCAAGCAGGCCATCTGGCTTTTCTTTCGCAATGATTTTTTCTAATACATCCACCGTAAGTGGTTCAAAATACACCGCATCAGCGTTAATCTCATCCGTCATAATGGTTGCAGGATTATTATTAACAAGAATAACTTTGTAACCTTCTTCTTTTAGAGCCAAACAGGCTTGTGTACCTGCATAATCAAATTCTGCAGCCTGCCCAATGACAATCGGCCCTGAACCGATGACTAAAATCGTTTGTATCGTGTTGTCTTTAGGCATAAACTTTCTCTCTCCCGCTATACTCATTTATCATATTTAGAAAATCACTAAAATAGGTCGCACTTTCCATTGGTCCAGGATTTGCCTCTGGATGAAATTGAGTCGTAAAAATAGGTAACTCTTTATGCATCACGCCTTCTACTGATCCATCATTTACATTTTTAAACCGTACTTGGAGTGGTGTTCCCTTAAGGCTTGATTCATCGACTTCATAGCTATGATTTTGTGAACTCATATATACTCTATTCGTTTGTAAATCAACGACTGGTTGATTCGCACCGCGATGTCCAAATAACATCTTCCGTGTATTACCACCAAACGCTAACGACGTTAATTGATGACCTAAACAAATCCCCATTGTTGGATAGTTTGAAATGATTCGTTTTATGTTATCTAATAGGGGCTCCAATGATTTTGGATCTCCTGGCCCATTTGAAAGCAAAACTCCATCTGGCTCTAATGCTTGAATTTGGTTATACGTTGTATTAAAAGGAACAACCGTTACACGTAAACCTTGCTGAAGTAATGAATCCAAAATCGATTTTTTATAGCCGAAATCCATTAATACAACATGCTTTTCACCATTTCCGAAGCTCTCCATTTCTTTAGTCGATACTTCTGCAACATACTCATCAAGCTCTGCTTGGCATAACTCAAAGCTGAATTCCGATTCAGTTGTAATAGCTGCTTGCATAGAACCTTCTTTACGAATATTTTTAACAACCGCTCTCGTATCGACTCCACTAAGAAGCGGGATATTCCACTTATCTAAATACTCTTTTAAAGAATATTCAGCCTGATAATGTGAATGATGCATATTTCCTTCATACACAATAACACCAGCTACATGAGGTTTTTTACTCTCAAAATCATATTTATTAATTCCATAATTACCGACTAATGGGTAAGTAAAGATGACAATTTGATCATTATAGGAAGGATCCGTTAATACTTCTTGATATCCCGTCATTCCTGTAAAAAAGACAATCTCACCAGTGATTGCTTCAGTATTAAGTTTCGTTAGCAGTTCTCCTTCAAACTTGGAGCCATTTGCTAAGTGAAGATAGTTTTTCATTTTTCCACCCCTGTATATGGTGCATATTTATATAAAGAATAGCATAATTATTCATTTTAATCTATAAAAAATTCACAACAGCCGTATTAGGCTGTTGTTTTTAACGTCAATACTTTACAAATTTTCGAAATAGCTACATCCATTTCTTCTTTTGAAACGGTTAATGGCGGTAATAGGCGAAGAACATTTGGGCCTGCTGTTAAAACGAGCAATCCTTCCTTCTGTAACTCCATTAACGGACTTTGAGCTTCATGATTTAATTCAATCCCAATCATCAATCCAAGTCCTCGAACTTCAACAACCTCATCAATTCCTTGAAGCTGCTGTTTCAATTCATTAATTAAATAGTTTCCTTTTTCGATGGCTTTTTCTAAAAACTTCGATTGAAAAATTTCTTGTACAACCGCTTCAGCTGCCGCTACACAAATTGGATTGCCACCAAATGTTGTTCCGTGGCTACCTGGTCCAAAAAATTCAGCTAACGTTTCTTTCCCAATAACCGCGCCAATTGGAAGACCATTTCCTAATCCTTTTGCAACGGTAATAATGTCGGGTTGAATATCAAAATGTTGGAAAGCAAATGGTTTTCCTGTTCGACCAATTCCTGTTTGAATTTCATCAATAATCAATAACGCCCCATGCTTTTCACATTGCTGTTTAATGCTATCTAAGAAAGCTTGCTCAACAACGTGAATTCCTCCTTCACCTTGAACGACTTCAAGCATAACAGCAGCTGTTTCATCGTCAACTGTGTTCTCTAATGCTTCAATGTCGTTATAAGGAATATATTCAAATGCTGATAACATGGTTCCATAACCGGCCTTAATTTTTTCTTGGCCTGTTGCCGCCATCGTAGCAAACGTACGACCATGAAAGGATTGCAAGCACGTGACAATTTTAGATCTTCCTGTTGCCTTTCGAGCTAATTTAATGGCCCCCTCATTTGCTTCCGCTCCACTGTTCGCAAAGAACACACGTCCAAGTCCTGTTACATCTGTAAGAGCTTTTGCTGTACGCTCTTGGGCAGAACTTTTGAACATATTCGATACATGCCAATATTTCTCCAATTGATTGCTAATCGCACTCTTCACTTTGTCAGGACAATGGCCAAGATTTAGAACCCCAATTCCTGATGTAAAATCTAAATATTTTGTTCCGTCTGTGCTTGTTAACCATAATCCTTTTGCGCTTTCAGGTTCAATGTCCCATCTTGCATAGGTTGGAAATAAAGAACTCATTGGATGATCCCTTCTTTTTTTAAAAATTTTGTCCCGATAAATTGAGTTTGATCATAAAAACGTTCTTTTCCACTAACAATCATGACCTCATCAATTCCTTTATTTAAAACCGATATCGCTGTATTCACTTTTGGAATCATGCCCCCATAAATACTGCCGTCTTCAATGAGAAGTGCCGTTTCTGCTTCTGTAAGCTCTTCGATTACTTGATTGTCCTTTAGAACACCCTTCACATCTGTTACGAATAAACATTTTTCAGCTTCTAATGCTTTAGCAACGGCACCGGCTGCCATATCTGCATTTACATTCAATGTATGACCATCAGTTGTAGACGCAATGGGTGTTAATACAGGACATAGCCCTTTTTCAAGAATGGTTTCTATTAATTCCGAATGTACTTGCGTGATTTCACCTACAGCACCTAGAGCGTCTTGGTCAATAAAGTCGCCTGTTAGCATTCCCGCATCAGAACCATTTAAGCCGACTGCTTGAATCCCATGCTGTTCAAGTTTGTGAACCAAGCTTCGATTCGACTTGCCTGCCAGCATTAATTCTACGATTCCGAGTACTTCATTCGTCGTTTTACGCAAGCCATTTTCGAAAACAGGTTGGATTCCAAACTTATCAAGCATCGTATTAATATCTGGACCACCGCCATGAACAAAAACGGTCTGGTAGCCTTCGCTTTGTAGTTGCTTTACACTTTCAAAAAAAGATTCTGATAACTCCTCGATAATGCTTCCACCACATTTAATGACTAACACACTCATTATTCTTGCACCCCTTATGATCGATAGCTTCCGTTAATTTTTACATATTCATAGGTTAAGTCACAGCCCCAAGCCGTTCCAGATGCTGTGCCCTCTTTTAAATAGACATTGATTACAATCGTATCTTGTTCTAAATAAACTTTTGCCTCTTCTTCAGAAAATACGATAGGTTCCCCATCTTGTAAAACCACAATCTCACCAAAAGCAATCGTCACCTGTTTTGGGTTAAAGCTCACACCACTTCGGCCCATTGCCGCAATAATTCGACCCCAGTTCGCATCGGCGCCATAAGCTGCTGTTTTTACTAGGCTTGAGCCGACAACCGTTTTCCCAAGCATTTGCGCTTCTGCTTTCGTTTCCATCCCATACACATTCACTTCAATTAACTTTGTTGCTCCTTCACCGTCTCGAGCAATCTTCTTCGCTAATGTTTCTGACGTTTGTTTCAAAAGTTCAATGAAAATAGCCCATTCAGGGTGAGCGCTTGAGAGTGGCTCATTTCCTGCTTTTCCACTTGCCAACACAAGCACCATATCATTCGTTGACGTATCGCCATCTACAGTAATTTGATTAAATGTATCATTTGTTACTTCTCTTAGGGCTGCATGTAAATCAGCTGAATCAATGACAGCATCCGTTGTAATAAATCCTAGCATCGTTGCCATATTGGGATGAATCATTCCTGATCCTTTTGCTGCTCCACCCATCGACACCTTTTTCCCATCAATGAAGGTTTCAAATGCACAGTGTTTCGACACTAGGTCTGTCGTCATAATCGCATTTTCAAAGCGACTTGCTCCCTCAAATTCATCTGTTGGATTCAGCATGCTAATTCCATTTGCCACTTTCTCCATATCTAACAGCTCACCAATTACACCAGTCGATGCAACCGCAAAAAAATGTTCCGCTACACTAAATTTTTCAGCTGTAAGCTTTCTCATTTCATAAGCGTCTTTTAATCCTTGTTCACCTGTACAAGCATTGGCACAGCCACTATTTACAATAACGCCATGTAATTTGCCTTCTTTAGCTATACTATCCTTCGTTACAGCAATCGGCGCTGCCTGCACAACATTCTTCGTATAAACAGCTGCGCTTGAAGCAGGTGTTTCTGTATAAATCATACCAATGTCATTCTTATCATAACGTAGGCCAGCTTGAGCACCATCTGTTTTGAATCCTTGAGGTGTTAAAATATTTCCTTCTTTGATTGATTTAATCAATTCAACTAACTGTGTAGTATTCATTTTTGTCCTCCAACATTATTATGGATATAATGGTGCACTCCAAAGACCCGCTGTTTCTTCTAACCCCATCATAATATTTGCATTCTGAATCGCCTGACCTGCAGCACCTTTTACTATATTATCAATCACTGAAACGATGACTACTTTACCCGTTCTTTCGTCATAGTCCACACCAATATCACAGAAGTTAGAGCCATATACTTGTTTCGTTGATGGGAATTTCCCTAAGGGCTGTACTCGTACAAATGGGGCATTCGCATATACCGTTTCGTACAGCTCTCTCACTTCCGCTGTCGTCGTTTGGCGATTTACTTTCACGTACATCGTCGCCATAATGCCTCGTGTCATCGGAACAAGATGTGTATTAAACGAAATTGGTTTTGTATCACTAAACCAGCGTTTAAGCTGCTGCTCTACTTCCGGTATATGTTGATGTTGATTCACCTTATAAATTTTGAAGTTTTCATTCATTTCACTATAGTGGGTAGTGGTTGACGGCGATTTTCCCGCTCCTGACACACCAGATTTTGCATCGACAATGACATCTTCTCCTGTTGCCCACCCTTCTGTAAATAAAGGTGCTAAACCTAGTAGAGTAGCTGTAGGGTAACATCCTGGATTTGCAATGAAATCTGCTTGCTCGATTTGTTCCTTATTCCATTCAGTCAATCCATAAACAGCCTTTTCAATCATATGCTGTGGTGCCGGATCTTTTTTATACCATGTTTCGTACTCACCTGGTGTTTGAAGCCGTAAATCTCCTGATAAATCAATCACTTTTATATTACGTTCAAAAAAATCGGAAATTAATTTAGACGACACCCCTGAAGGAGTTGCTAAAAATACAATATCTGATGTTTTCGCGATTTTTTCTGCATCAATTTCTTCCAATGTATAATCCATATGCATTAAATGTGGATTTTCTTCATATATTTTACGACCAAATTGAGAAGAAGTATGCAAGGATGAAATTTTCATATTTGGATGATTTCCTAAAAAGCGAATTAACTCTAAACCACCATAGCCTGTTGCACCTATTATTGAAACGTTCAACAATATCATCTCCTATACCCTGTCATTCTTTGATTAGACTATTATATGACTGAATAAAAATAAAATCAATTGTATTTTTATAAATAGTTAGAATAGTCGATACAAACTTACTATCGGTTAAACAGTTGACTAGTAGGGCATTTTCCGCTTAAATCTATAGTATGTATTTCAAATGGTTCCCTAGAGGTGGTTTTCAATGAAGAATTCTTCTTTATTCACCCAATTAAACAAACTTATTCTTGAAAATTACCCGGTAAAGTATATTGAAAAAGGACGCTACCTCTTTCAAGAAAATACGTCTGCAACTGAATTATTTTACATTTCAAGTGGAAAAGTTCAAGTGAATAAAATTGTCCCTGATGGGCGTGAACTAGCATTTCGTCTATGTTCACATGACGAAATAGTTGGAGAGAGCATCCTTTTTTCAAATACTCCAAAGCATACGACAAATGCTAAAATGATTGAAAGTGGAGAAGTCGTAGCCATTCATAAAGAGCATTTAGAAAAGCAGATTTCAGAAAATAGTCAATTAGCTGTTGAAGTCTTGACTTGGTTAGCTACTCAACATCGCAAAACACAATCCATATTAAGTGATTTAGTCTTAAACGGTAAAAAAGGAGCTTTATATTCGACAATTATTCGTCTAACTAACAGCTATGGCATGGAAGATAACAATGGGATCGTTATTACGCATCCTTTTACAAATCAAGAACTTGCCAACTTTTGCGGCACCTCTCGTGAAGTAGTCAATCGGATGTTGACAGACTTACGAAAAAAAGATGTATTATCTATCAATAAAGGAATCCTTACGATTCACAACATCGAATTCTTAAAAAGTGAAATTAATTGCACGAATTGTCCAATTGACATATGCAGTATTAAATAAAGTTGATGTAGATTCAGCTTTATTTTCCATGCAGTTGAGATTATTTTTATTCATCTCAACTGCAACATATAACAAACTTATACCCAATTTTCACAATATCAAATTCATAAAAGAAACTCAGTGATGAATGTTACATATTTATTATGTTATAAAAATAAAAATGACCTCGGTCCAATACCAAGGTCGCGTAAAAAGTTCATTATCTAATTCCTAAGGCAATTTTTGCATATCGAGACATACGGTCTTTCGTCCAAACTGGTGTCCAAACAATATTGACTTCCGTTTCTTTCACCTCTGGAAGATCTTCTAAATAATATTTCACTTGATCAACAATTGTTCCCGCTAACGGACAACCCATAGACGTTAATGTCATCGTTACTGTGGTTACCCCATTTTCGTCCATATCTACATCATATACTAAGCCCAGATTTACAATATCTATACCGATTTCTGGGTCAATTACTTGTTCTAACGCACCCAAAATACTATCTTTTAAATCTTGATCCATGTCTATCTCTCCTTTTCCATATGGCATCTACCCCACATTAGCATCTTAACAGATTTCAGCTTAATTCTTAAATCTTTTGCATAGATGGCTGAAGATACCTTTCAAACCAACTTACTATAATCATACAGCAATGCAAATTAAATGAAAAAGAATTATAATCATAGTACAATAATCTTTACAAACTTTTTCAAAAGCTTAATCCTAATTTCTTTTTAATACTGCATACTAAAAAGAACTATAAAACTTGTTTGTACAACAAAGAAAAGCTTTTTTATCAATCAAAGCTGATATCTTTTTCACAATAAGTTAGATACCAAACAAAACATGTATTTTTATCTTATCCTAATCTAAAAAGTGAGGGTGCTTATTCATGGCTGAGAATCATTTAATTGTATTAGACCTTGACGGAACATTACTAACGGACGAAAAGAAAATTTCACCTCGCACTAAACAAGCTTTAGAAAAACTAAAAGAAAATGGTCATCAAATTATGATTGCAACGGGAAGACCGTATCGTGCAAGTGAATTATATTACCACGAACTAGGATTAAATACACCTATCGTTAATTTCAATGGGGCTTTTGTTCATCACCCTTTGCAGACAAGCTGGGGCGTGTACCATTCTCCATTAGATATTAGCCTTGCCAAAGATATTGTTGAGGTATGTGATCATTTCGAATTCCACAATATCATTGCTGAAGTTCGTGATGACGTTTATTTCCATTATCATGATGAAAAGCTGATTGATTTATTAAAATTAGGAAATCCAAAAGTGACAACTGGGGATTTACGTAATTTCTTAGAACACTCCCCTACAAGCATGCTCATTCATGCTGATGAGCAACAAGCCTCTCAAATAAGTCACCATTTATCTAAAGTACATGCCGAAGTAGTAAATCAACGAAGCTGGACTGCTCCTTTTCATGTTATTGAAATCGTTAGAAATGGTTTAAATAAAGCAGTAGGTATCCAAAAAGTAGCCAATTACTTAAATATTCCAAAGGATCGAATTGTTGCTTTTGGTGATGAAGATAATGATTTAGAAATGATCGACTACGCAGGTACAGGTGTTGCAATGGGAAATGCCATCTCTCCGCTAAAAACAATCGCAAACGCGATTACGTTATCCAATGAAGAAGATGGGATTGCTCTCTTCCTAGAGGATAAATTCAATTTAAAGCTAGCATAATTTCCCTCAATAAATTCAGCTCATTAAGCCAAACTATAATTGACACAACACAAGTGTCAATTTTTCATAATCGGAGGAGATAAGCATGGGTAGAAGCAATAAATCTAAACGATTTGTCCAGCAAGGCAAAGATAGTGTTGCCCGGCATGCTGAAAAAATCCCTTATCATACTACGTTAGCAGAAGCCGAACAAAGACAGTTCCAGTCAATGACAATTACTGAAACCAACGGAGGACTGTAATGGGAAATAGACTATTCCAAGAAGCACGTGAATTCGTTGAACATGCTCTGCACTCTGGACGTGATGAAGATTATGAAAAAACGGTCGATGTCGCCAAAAATGCACTCTTATCTGCATTTGCTAATTCGACTGATGCAGAAAAAGTACAGCTTCGAGAACTACAAGATAAGCTTGAAAATCACCTAAAATAAGCCAAACTTAAAAGGGTTGGACTCCTAAACTGGGGGTCCGATCTTTTTTTAGTTTTAAAAACACTGACATCCTACTTTCACACCTTCTCTTTTTATTTCCCTCCTTCCTTCAATCTCGTGCTTTTCCTAAAAATTTTCTGTATAATTTGTATAAATCCTGTTATTTTCCCCTTACGCCAATCTAAATTATACAAAAGCAACATACATAATTATGTAGTAGTACTCACTATGAAAATTTAAGAAAAGCAGGTGTACTCATGACCATCACTATTTTGGCAGACAGTGCATGTGATTTGCCATTATCCTTCTATAAAGAAAACAATGTTTCTTTTATTCCTTTACAGGTTCAACTGGAAGGAAAAAACTACGAGGACTTACAAACCATTGATCCTAAGGATGTTTATCAAGCCATGCGTGAAGGAAAGGCACCTCAAACATCTCAGCCTTCTCCGGAACATGTATTAGAACTATTTACAGGAATTGCTGAAGAAAAAAAACAGGGCATCTATATTGCTTTTTCCTCCCAATTATCCGGAACCTATCAAACAGCTGTTATGTGCCGCAATCAAGTTAAAGAACAATATCCTGACCTTGATCTTGAAATTATCGATACCAAATGTGCCTCTCTCGGTGCAGGTCTTGTCGTGAGAAGTGCTGCTAAATTGGCAGCCCAAGGAGCTTCTAAGAAAGAGATCCTTGAAGATATTCACTTTAACGTAGCCCACATGGAGCATCTTTTTACCGTAGATAATCTAGACTACTTAGCTCGCGGAGGTCGAATTTCAAAAACCTCTGCCTTTGTTGGCGGTTTATTAAACATTAAGCCATTGTTAGATGTAGAAGATGGAAAATTAACTCCACTTGAAAAAATACGTGGCAAAAAGAAATTAATAAAACGAATTCTCGAGTTAATGCATGAACGAGGCGAAAACTTAGAATCACAAACGATTGCGATTAGTCACGGGGATGATGAAGAAACAGCTTTAGAATATAAAGCAGCGATTCAAGCCGAATTTGATACAAAAGATATTTTTATCAATACTGTCGGCGCAGCAATTGGCGCCCACTCTGGACCTGGAACAATCGCAATCTTCTTCTTGAATCAAACAAAATAATACATACTCCCTTTCCTTTTCGTCAACAATAATAATTGACTATATCGAAAGGGAGTTTTTTATTATGTCGACTACAAAAGATAACAATAAAAAGCAGCGAGATAATCAAGCACGAAATGCTCAAAAAAATGTCCAATACTCAGAAAATCTTCAAGCTGGTAAGCATTCATATTCAAAACAAACGGACCATAAATAAAAACGGATTAGTTGTCTTACCTCAACGGTTTCTCTATAATAAAAGGAAATAAAACTCGTTGGAGGTAAAGCATGGCAAAAGATAGTTCATTTGATATTGTTTCTAAAGTAGAATTTCCTGAAGTATCAAATGCAGTAACAATGGCAATGAAGGAAATTGCGACACGCTATGATTTTAAAGGAAGTAAAAGCAACATCACTCTTGAAAAAGAAGAGCTTGTTTTAGTTTCTGATGATGAGTATAAGTTAGATCAACTCAAAGATGTCTTAATTAGCAAGCTTGTAAAACGTAATGTCCCTATCAAAAACCTAGACTATGGCAAAATCGAAGGTGCTTCAGGAGGAACGGTTCGCCAGCGTGCAAAACTCATCCAAGGCATTGATAAAGAACAAGCGAAGAAAATTAATACGATCATAAAAAATAGTGGTTTAAAAGTAAAAACCCAAATTCAAGATGATCAAATTCGTGTAACCGGCAAAAGCCGTGATGACCTACAAGCCGTGATTGCAGCGATTCGCGGAGCAGATTTATCAATTGATGTTCAATTTTTGAATTACCGATAATGTATGTAAGACTCGCTCAAGTGTGGCGAGTCTTTTTAATATGAATTTCGGTAATTCATGAAGGATTTTCTTTAATAAATTATGAACTTTCGGCAATTAATCATTTTTTTCGATAATTAATGTGAGCCTTCAGATAATAATAAGCATTTGTACGAAAAAAGAGGTCAGTTGAATGAGTCTGACCTCTTTTTCAAGTAAGCATAAACCTTCAATGGACTGCTCGTTTTAATTAATTAACCTTCGCCGGTCTCACATATTTCGATATAAGCCCATGACTTGGTGAAAAAATAAAACTCATTAAAAATAGTAATCCTGCAGCAAAAGCCATTGAGCCTGAAATGGACGTGTCAACCCAAGCGGCAATATAATAGCCTCCAACCGCAGAAAGAATTCCAAACACGCTACTTAATACAAGCATGATAGAAAGTCGATCTGTCCAAAGATAGGCTGAAGCCGCTGGAGTAATTAACATAGCCACAACCATTATAGCTCCCACAGCATCAAAAGAAGCAACCGTTGTAATCGATACAAGACTCATAAATACATAATGCATCACTAAAACAGGAATCCCTAAACTGGCTGCCAGTACAGGATCAAATGTCGTAATTTTCCACTCTTTATAAAAAACAAGAATCAGAAGGAGAACAATAACGAAAACAAGAGCTAGCAAGGCTGTCGCTTTCGGCACTTCCCCAATGAATGGCAGGGAAATTTTATCCCATGGAATAAATGTGATTTCCCCCATTAAAGCATGTTGTACGTCCAAATGAGCATTCCCTACTGATGTTTCAATTAAAATAACACCTACTGCAAATAATGTTGTAAACACAATACCGATAGAAGCATCTTGCTGAACTTCAAGTGAATGAAGCCATTGAACTAAAAGGGCAGTCAATATACCTGCAAAAATCGCCCCAACAAGCATATGCATTCCACTTAGTTCTCGTGTAATGATAAACGCTATGACAATCCCAAGAAGTACAGTATGACTAATCGCATCAGCCATCATCGCCATTTTTCTAAGAATAAGGAATACACCAATTAAGCCGCAAGACATTCCTACTAATGAAGCCGTTAAGATAATCCAAGCTGTGTACGTCATTTATTCCCCCCCTGTTCCTGTATGAAGGGAGTATTCAGTTGTCGATTAACAGTTTGTTGTCTTTGTCTTTTTAATTGCACATATTTGATAACAATCCCTTTTTCTTTCCCGAAAAATAGTGATACAGTAAAAAGACTAGCAGCCACGAGCACGATAAAAGGTCCTGTTGGCCAGCCATTGCCAGCAGCGCTTATTGTTGTTCCTATAGCCCCTGCTGCTCCACCAAATAAAGCAGAAATGACAATCATCCATTTAAACGAATGTGTCCAGTAACGAGCGCTTACTGAAGGAATAATAAGTAAAGCTGCAATTAAAATAACCCCAACAGCTTGAATGCCAATCACGATGATGGTAACAAGAAGGATCGTATATAAAACGCTCATGCCTTTCAGTGATAAACCTAATCCTTTTGCGAATTGAGGGTCAAATAAATAAATTTTCCATTCTTTAAAGGCTACAAAGATTATAATAACAATCAATGTAGCTAGTAGTAGCATGATATTGACATCCGATTGAACCATAGATGCCGACTGCCCTAAAATAAACCCGCTCAAGCCGCTTTGGTTGCCTGCCGTTCGATTAGCTATCGTAAGAAGCATAATACCAAAGCCATAAAAAATGGATAAAACCATTCCCATTGCTGTATCTTCTTTTATTCTAGTGGATGAACGAATCCATTGAATAAAAAGCGCCCCAAGCAACGCACTAATGGCTGCCCCAATAATCATCACGAGTAAGTTTTTTTCACCAAGCAAGATAAACGCAAGAACAACGCCTGGAAGGGCTGCATGAGCAAGAGCATCACTCATTAAACTTTGTCGCTTCCAATAAGCTAAGCACCCCATTGTACCAGCTGCAATGCCTAAGATCATGGTGCTGAATAATACCCATTGTGTGTTACTACTCATGAGAATGGACCACATAATGCTCCTCCTCTCTCATCCATCGCAAATTTCCACCATAGGTTTCTAAAATATTTTCTTTCGTAAACACCTGCTCGTTCTTTCCATATTTCACGACGGTACGATTTAACAAAAGCACATGATCAAAGTAATCTTCAACGGTTTGCAAATCATGATGAACGACCATAACCGTTTTCCCTAAAACCTTCAACTCTTTAAGAATATTCATAATGGCGCGTTCTGTTGCGGCGTCTACTCCGGCTAGCGGTTCATCCATAAAATACAAATCAGCGTCTTGTACTAAGGCCCGAGCTAAGAAAACACGCTGCTGCTGTCCACCTGAAAGCTGACTAATTTGCCGATTGGCATAATCAGCCATGCCCATTTTTTCTAATGCATCGTAGGCTTTTTCTTTATGCATAAGGGATGGCTGTTTAAGCCACCCAATTTGCCCATATAACCCCATCATCACAACATCAAGTGCGATGGTTGGAAAATCCCAATCTACGGATCCCCGTTGTGGTACATACCCGATTCTTTTCTTTACCTTTTTAAAAGGAGATCCAAAAAAATGCACTGTTCCCGATAAAGAGGGATGAAGATTGAGCATCGTTTTCAAAAGAGTAGACTTCCCTGCACCATTTGGTCCAATAATTCCCGTTAAAGATCCTGCCTCTACTTCGAAATTCACATGATGTAATACCGTATTCTTCCGATAAGCTGCAGCCAAATTTTTCACATCAAGTACTATGTCGCCCATTTTACTTACCGCCTCCATTTAATGCATCGTAGATTGTCTCTATATTATGACGATACATACCTAGATACGTACCTTCTTCTGTTCCTGCTTCACCCATTGCATCAGAGAAAAGTTCTCCACCTAACTTCACTTCCACTCCATCACTTTTCGCTCCCTCAATAACCGCTTGAATGGAGCTTTCATTAATACTACTTTCAATAAATACCGCAGGCACATGATACTCTGTTATAATATCAATCGTTTTCTGAATATCTGAAACACCAATTTCCCCATCTGTACTCAAGCCTTGCAAACCTACTACCTTCAAATCATGCATTCTTCCAAAATAGCCGAAAGCATCATGTGCTGTGACAAGGACTCTTTGCTCTTTTGGAATAGTAGCTAATTTTTCTGCTTCTTGCTTTAATTGATCGATTTCAGAAAAATATTCTTTTTTATTCGCTTCAAAAAAATCAGCATCTTCAGGAGAATAGGCCTTCAATTCTTCAACAGCTGCGTTCAATGCCTGCTTCCAAAGATCAAGATCAAACCAGATATGTGGGTCAATTACGTCTTTTTTGTCTTTTAATAAAGATTGAGGGTCAATCGTCTCTCCAATAGCAAGGACAGGTTTTGTTTTTCCTATCTCCTCAAAAATGGTAACCATATTCGCTTCCAAATGTAATCCACTGTAAAAAACTAAATCTGCTTCTTCAAGTGTTGTAATATCACCATGAGTTGCATTGTAAAGATGCGGATCTACAGATGGTCCCATTAAACTGTTTACTTCCACACGATCTCCACCAATAACAGATAATGGCTCCCCAATTTGGGCAATTGTCGTAACAATATTAATTTTTTCATCTTCTGATTGACTCGATGCCCCCTCCTTAGAACTACATGCCGCTAACGAAAAAATAACACTCAATAATAGTAGGCCTTTTAAAATAATTGGAAATTTATTCATATTTTTTTGTACAACCCCTCTTTTTTTGCCTTAGGTAAACTTTATTTGTTACCTCTAACATATGTTGGTACAACCAATTTTGTCAAGTCTTTTTTTCCCAAAAACAAAAGACTTTGTTAAACAACCAAACAAAGTCTGCTAACAAAGCCTAATAAAAAAGGAATATGCAACTTTTCCCACGTTTCATTTCCGCTCTTCAAGTAAATAAGAAGAAGTAGAGATGAAATTAGGAGGGATACTATGAGCACTTCAAGCAATAATCAAAACAAACAAACCTTTCCACCTCAGCATCAAGCACAGCAACCCGGAATTGAGACAAAAATGACACCCAATCCTGAATCTGTGAAATCCACTTACAAAGGAAGTGGTAAACTGGCTGGTAAAACGGCAATTATTACTGGCGGCGATAGTGGAATTGGAAGATCTGTAGCTATCTATTTTGCAAAAGAAGGAGCGAATCTTACAATCGTCTACTTAAATGAGGACAATGATGCGGCTACAACGAAGGAGTTAGTTGAAAAGGAAGGGCAAAAATGTATCCTTCTACCTGGAGACATTGGAGATGAATCCTTTTGTCAGAATGTCGTTAACCAAACCATCCAAACGTTTGACGGACTAGACATCCTTGTCAATAACGCGGCTGAACAGCATGTACAAACGAGTATACTAGATATCACCTCCCAGCAATTAATAAAAACATTCCAAACCAATATTTTCTCAATGTTTTATTTAACAAAAGCAGCCCTTCCTCATCTAAAAAAAGGAAGCAGTATTATAAACACGGCTTCCATTACTGCTTATAAGGGGCACCCTAAATTAATTGATTACTCATCAACAAAAGGAGCTATCGTTTCATTCACACGAGCGCTTTCCAATTCAATTATTAAAGATGGCATTCGTGTCAATGCCGTTGCACCAGGACCAATATGGACACCCCTTATTCCGTCATCATTTAATGAACAAGACGTGGCGAAATTCGGAAGTGATACACCAATGGCTCGTGCAGGACAACCAGAAGAATTAGCCCCTACTTATGTGTATTTAGCAAGTGAAGATTCTTCATATGTAAGTGGACAAGTCCTTCATGTAAATGGCGGCACAGTTGTAAATGGATAACTAGAAAAGCGGAACCGGCTCGTTTAGCTCGCGTAGAAAATAGGAAAAGACCCGGAAGGCGCTTTTTGCCTTTCGAGGGCTTTTATCTTTTTCTGTGCTGAGCTAGCCGGTGGAGCTAGACACCAGTACGCATCGAAAATTTTAAACTGCTCTTCTTTTTTATAAAAAAAGGGCTTCCTATCCACAAGAAAGGAAGCCCTTACATTTTATCTTCAACATGTACTTGTCAAAACCGCTTTCTCTACTGGTTTACACGAACCTCTTTCGACAATTTTATGTGGAATAGTAGGTGCTTGTATAAACTCTCCTGGACAAGCTAATTGTTTAATTAAGCTTCTAGCAGCCTCATATCCCAAAGAAAAAATGTTTAAATCAATGGTAGTAAGTGCTGGATATGTTAATTCAGCAATCGCATTATTAAAGCTAATAACAGACATTTGCTCTGGTACTGAGATTCCATTAGCTATTAAGCTATTAATAATTCCAATTGATATCGTATCATCACTGACTACTAAAGCAGTTGGCTTGACTGGTAGCGCTAACAATTTTTTCACAACACCAACAGGTCCATCTGCCACAAGGTCGTCATACAGAATATAATCATTATTTGGTAAAATATTATGCTCTTTTAGTGCCTTCTCATATCCTAACAATCGATCACGTGTCATCGGAACACTTAAGTGACCACCAATGAAAGCAATCTTTTCATGACCTAAACCTAATAAATATTCTGTCACGTCTTTACCAGCTGCAACGTTATCATTATCAACAAAAATGATATCCTCATCTAAATCATCTAAATCCCCAATTAAAACAAAAGGAAATTCTCGTGATTCAAGATATGAAATAAGATTATAATTCATCCGCGAGTAGGCTAAAACGATACCATCTACCATCCCGCCCTGAACCATTTCCACAACACCCTCAAAAATTTCATCTTCAGATTTTCCAGTGTTCAGTAGCAAAGAATAATGGTTTTCACGTGCGCCTTCACTTAACCCCCGTACGATAGCAGCAAAGATTGGCGTTGAAAAAAATGTTTCAGATGAGGTTGGCAATACTAAGCCTAATATTTGTGTTGACTGGTTAGCTAAACTGCGCGCAATAAAGTTCGGATGATATCCAAGCTCCTTCATTGCTTCACGAACACGAACCTTTGTTTTTTCACTTATTCGAGGATTGTTTGCAATCACTCGAGAAACTGTTGAAGGAGCAACGTTTGCTAATTGTGCTACATCTTTTATAGTTACTGACATTGCTTTCTCCCCTTTCCCCTTTATAGCCGTATAATCCTTTTCCCCATTCCTATAAAATACAAAGGATAATCATAAGCTGTTTGTTTTTTTAATATATCTTTCTATTATAATATACCAATTTTGCAACCGATTTCATATCTAAATTGTGTCTAAATTAGAAATTTTATATTAAAAAGTATAAATACCCCTATTTTGCATCGTATCATGCTTTCCTGCTAAATGAAACCTCTATTCTATTAATCACTTATTGCCTTATCCCTGATATCTACAATCGTTCACATTATACATTCTAATGCAACAAAAAGGGGCTGGTTACTTTTACCAACCCCTTTTTAGCAAACATACTGTTTCTTATTTTTTACCTAATCAACCGAATTTCGTTTGGAACGCTTGATGATTAAAATAATAAAAACAGCAAAAGCAGCGAGTACACTAATCAAAGCAATGAAATACGGCATGTTAATCATCGACTTACTCTTCAACGTATAGATTTCCGCCTGCTCACGGTCAACCACAATCGTATACAAATTATCTTGGCTGCGGACAAGATCATCGTTTAATTCGCCCCTTAATTCCTTATTCCCTTCAAGCTGAGATTGATTTAATACAATCTTTTGCGTTTTTGACGTATTATTAATCACAACGACCATCGTTTCATCTGCTACATTCCGTTTGTAAACAGCCACACCATCCTTTGCAAATAAAATCTCCATCTTCCCGTTCGATAACGCAGGATGCGCAGCACGAATATCGGCCAGCTTTGTAATATATTCGACTAGCTCCTGATCTGTTTTAAAATTCATGAATGACTGATTTTCCGGAAGCTTTCTGCCATTCAAGGCAATTTCAGAACCATACAATACGTTTGGCGCACCTGACGATGTATATAAATAGGTAAGAGCCAATTTCCAACGCGTCCCAGGATGCTGATTGGCATTCACCGCATGGAGTGTAAAGCGAGTTGATAGACTAGTGTCCAAAAAAGTTACAAGCTTAGTTGAAGGATTCTTTTCTTGTATCGTCAAAAGGTTCATAAGACTACCATCCGGAGCAGCAAATGCTTGTCGTAGATTTTCATTTTGCTTGTAATCCATAAATGCATCGATACCTATTGCCTCATAACTAGACATTGATTCTATTTCCGAACCAAAGCTATCGCCAATTACATAAAAATCAGTTTTTTCTTTTTTTACAACTTCAACGAATTCTTTTAAAAAGTCTGTCCCCATATCTTGCGGACTAACTAGACGATAGCCATCAAGATCTGTTTTAGCAATCCACCACCTAGCTACCTCTAATAAATACTCCTTCACTTCTGGATTCTCTATATTTAAGTTTGGAAGTTCTTCAATCCAAGCTGTTTCCAACTCCCCACGTTTTATCTCATCTGTAACTTCTTTCTTTTCAGTGAACCAATCCTTCTTATCAACATCAGTCAACCAAGGATGATTATGTCCAACATGCTTAAGATCCAAGTCAATCATTACCTTCATATCTCGGTTATGCGCCTCTTTTACTAATTTCTGAAACTCAGTCAACGTTCCAAAGTGTGGGTCGGTATTATAAAAGTCATAAATCCAATAGCCATGATATCCATCTTTCTCATTTACAAAAATAGGAGAAAGAATAATCGTTGTCATCCCCATCTCTTTCAGATACTCTAGCTTTTTCGTAATCCCAGCAAAATCTCCACCATTAAATGCATTTGGATTATTCACATCTACATCTCGATTATTCTCTGAATTTCCATCAAAAAAACGATCTACTACTATCGTATACATGACTTCCTCTTCCAAAGTTTGTTCCTTTTGTTCAACTGCTTCTGCTGAAATAGCATAAAAAAGAAACAATGGAAGTAGAATGGGTAATAACATGCTTTTAGACTTCATTTGCTCTCCCTCACTAATCTTCTATTTATCTTTTAGATTAGCCTTTTATCCTACGAATCGTCAAACATAAAGTGGGTTTTCATGAAATATAAGGAAATAAAATTGCTAATTTTATTACAGTTTGATATTTTATTTATATATGATATTTACTTATATGTGTATTCTTCATCTATAAAATAAGCTAGAAAGCAATAAAACTGTATACGAAAGTCAATACTTAAGAAATGGAGTGATTTTAATGGAACATACAGCAATCTTTCATCGCCCCATTGATCAATTTGCCTACTTAATTAACTCAGACACTCTCCATATAAGACTTCAAACAAAAAGAGACGATGTTTCTTCCGTTCAACTCATATACGGTGACCCTTATATCAACGAAAATGGGAAATGGGTATACCATACATTAGATATGACTTCAGCTGGAAAAGATGGATTATTTGAATATTGGCATGCATATGTAAAACCACCTCACAAAAGAATTCGCTATGGCTTTCACTTAACATCACAACATGAAACCACAACCTATACAGAAAAGGGCTTTTTTGATTCCCCTCCTTTAGACTGTAGCTACTATTTTAGTATTCCTTATTTACATGAGAACCTGTTATTTAGACCTCCAGAATGGGTGAAGCAAACGATTTGGTATCAAATCTTCCCAGAGCGTTTTGCCAATGGCAATCCTGAAAATGATCCTGAGCATGCCGTACCATGGGGAAGCGAAGAGCCCAAAATTGATAATTTTTTTGGAGGCGACTTTGAGGGTGTACTAAGGCATTTAGATTATTTAGAAGACTTAGGCATTACTGGGATTTACTTTACCCCTGTTTTCAAAGCCCCCTCTAATCATAAATATGACACGATTGATTATTTTGAAATCGATCCACATTTCGGAACGAAAGATACACTGAAACAATTAATTCAGGCTTGTCATGAACGTAATATTCGAGTCATGCTCGATGCGGTATTTAATCATAGTGGATATTACTTTCCTCCTTTTCAAGACGTTTTAGCAAATGGCGAGCATTCCCGTTACAAGGATTGGTTTCATCCGAATTCATTTCCTTTACAAGGAGGACCTCGTCCTAATTATGAAACATTCGGTTTTGTTGAATCGATGCCAAAATTAAACACGAAAAATCCAGAGGTTAAACAATATTTACTCGACGTGGCAAGCTATTGGATCAAAGAATTTGATATTGACGGCTGGCGCTTGGATGTTGCAAATGAGGTGGATCATCCATTTTGGCGTGAATTCCGCCAGACCGTTAAACAAATGAAACCGGATGTATATATTCTTGGAGAAATTTGGCACGACTCTATCAGTTGGTTACGTGGCGATCAATTTGATGCAGTGATGAATTACCCATTTACCGTTAATGCTTTAAAACTAGTAGCCTCTCAAAGCATAACTGCTAAACAATTTATGGAAGCGATAACATCCGTATATCACAGCTACCCAACAAAAGTATTTCAAACAACTTTTAATCTACTTGGCAGTCATGATACGCCTAGAGTATTAACGGAATGTAGTGATAATGTTGCAAAGTCAAGACTGCTACATGCTATTTTATTGACATTTCCCGGAAGTCCTTGTATCTATTACGGTGATGAAATTGGATTAACAGGCGGAAGCGATCCAGGTTGTCGTAAATGTATGGTTTGGGAGGAATCCCAGCAAAATCTTGAGCTACGCAATGAAATCAAACAGCTCATCTCATTACGAAAACAGGAACCACTCCTTACAAATGATGGACAATTTGAATTTATCCAGTCTTTAAACAATGAACAGCTTGTTGCATATCGAATATGTAATGAACAGCAGGCTATTTACGTTTTTATTAATCCCACTCATCAAGAGCAAACTTTTGCTCCACCATATGAACATCATAATCTGAAGATAACGAATGTTATAACAGGCAAAGACTATACTATAAATGATCCTGAAATGTATACAATCGCACCATATGACTATCAAATTATAAAAATTGAAAATTGCTAATAAGAAAAGCGCAAGGCAGTCAAAAGTATCAACTTTTAGACTGCCTTTTATTCTCTTGATGCATCTAATGTCATGTCCACTATATTCTTTTTTCTCCAATCTAGACTACAAGCCAAAATACATTTTTATGAATCATAATGATTGTAGATGAAGTCACACTCCTCACTCAATTCACTACCTCAATTCCATAATCTTTAAACCAAACATGGATTTGTGCTAAATGAGCAAGCAGTTGCGGTCCCGACATCAATTGACCAAACCAAGGCACTTTAAAGGCTGCTCCCTTTGACTCCACAATCTCATTTAATTTTTCTTTTTCAAAAAACTCATGCAACACTGAAGTCCGATCGGCTAATAAATCCTTTAACCACACTTGCACTCGTTCTGTGTATACCGGGTTATGTGTTTTTGGATACGGACTTTTTTTCCGATACAATACCTCATCCGGAAGTAATCCTTCTAGTGCTTTACGCAATATTCCCTTTTCACGGTTGCCTGTCATCTTCATTTCCCATGGAATATTCCAGACATATTCTACAAGACGATGGTCAGCAAAAGGTACCCGTACCTCAAGACTCGCGCCCATACTCATGCGATCCTTTCGATCAAGCAATGTCGTCATAAACCACAAAATATTTAAATAGAAAAGCTCTCTTCGCTTCACAGCTATTCCCGTTTCACCTGGTAGTTTAGGCATTTCATGAACGGTTGCTAAATACGCCTCTTGCGCATACTCCTCTAGCTTCAGCTTGTCACGCCAGTCTTGCTTTAACAAAGATACCCGTTCTTCCGTTGAACGCATCCATGGAAAACCTGCTCGATTTAAGTCATCTTCACGATGAAACCAAGGATACCCTCCAAAAATTTCATCCGCACATTCTCCAGACAAACCAACAACAAAGTCCTTCTTAATTTCCTTGCAAAACCACAATAATGAAGAATCGACATCAGCCATACCTGGTAAATCGCGTACGTGAACGGCTTCCGTAAGATATTCAGTGAGCAACTCTTGGGTGATAACGGATGAATGATGTGCCGTCTGAAATTCCTTTGACATCTTTTCAATCCAAGGACCATCGGCATTTGGCTGAAAATCATTCGCTTTAAAAAACTTCCCATTATCTTCATAATCAATAGAATACGTATGCAGTTGCCCTTTCCCCTCATTACGATATACATTCGCAGCAATGGCCGTAATGGCGCTTGAATCTACTCCACCGGACAAAAATGTACAAAGCGGCACATCAGATACGAGCTGGCGTGTAACGGCATCTTCTACAAGAAAACGAACCCGCTCGGTTGTTTCTGCTAAACTATCCCTATGCTCTTCACTTCTCACATTCCAATAGCGCCAAATCCTAAGACCAGATTGCGCTAACGTTAGCGCATGCGCGGGGCGCAATTCATGAACATGATGAAACACTCCAGACCCTGGCTTACGTGAGGGACCTACTCCAAACACCTCTGCCAATCCTTCATAGCTTATTTCTGCTTTTACATCGGGATGGGCAAGAAGTGCTTTTAATTCTGAACCGAAGATGAATCCCCCATTTCTTTCGGCATAAAAAAGTGGCTTTACTCCAAGACGATCACGACCAATGAATAATTTTTGCTCCTTACTATCCCAAATCGCAAAGGCAAAAATCCCATTAAATAATTCCACGCATTTTTCTTTCCATTCTATATAAGAAGTTAGTAAAACTTCTGTATCAGAATGACCTTTAAAGGAATATCCTTTTAGTAGCAACTCTTTGCGTAAATCTTCTGTATTGTAAAGTTCGCCATTATAGCAAAGTGTATATACTCCACCTGCATGGTCTTTTGTCATCGGCTGTTTCCCCCCAATCGGGTCTACAACCGTCAAACGTCGGTGACCGAATGAAACATGCGTATCACTCCACACGTTTTCATCATCTGGACCACGCTTCGCTAACGTATCCGTCATTTTTGCAACGGTGTTTCTTTCTGCTCGTAAATCCTTTTGAAAATGGACCCAGCCAGTTATTCCGCACATCATTTATCATCCTTTCTAACCAAAGGAACTCGTTCCTGAGATTATGAAGTTGTGAGCAAAGTCTCGAGTTTATAACATAACCTATGCAAAAAGAAAAAGATGGTTATTTGTCCATAAGTGATTATATTTTTAGCGAATTTTGTCAAAAAAGTAGGTGAGGCAATTTAAATTGGAGGTAATAATGAATGAGGCAGCAACAAAGAGTAAAATTGATGAAACAACAAACTAGAGCCTTTACGGAAGGAACTATAGAAAATATTAATTTCCAATGGATTTTCTTTGACGACGAAACAGATGAAGCTTCCTCCATAGATGACTATATGCAAAATGAAGTAGAGGTATACCGAGCAGGACGTTGGCGTGAAGGGATTATTCTTGAAGATGGAGCCATTCAGCTTAGATCTGAAATCACCTTTTTAAAGAAAAACGAATCCATCCGAATACGAAAAAAACTGCTCTACTCCTTTGAAAAACTGTTGGAGGACTTAACTGACGATTCTTTCTTTCAATTTGTACCAACACTGAATTCTCTTGGTTTTTCCACGTATGATTGTATATATAGCTATAATCAACTAGCCTTTTTAGACCAAGCAAGAAACCGCTCAGGTGTCAATTTCTTTACCTTTGATAACAGCAGCCAAATCTGTGCCGTACAACACCACTTCTCATATGGTGAAAACAAAAATGACCGCTTCGAATTTACCATCAATACCGGAAAAAGAATCATCATCGAAAAAGTCAACTCGAAATAGAAAAGCGGAACCGGCTCGTTCAGCTCGCGTAGAAAATAGGAAGAGGCCCTAAAGGCGTTCTTTGCCTTTTGGTGACTCTTATCTTTTTCTTAGCGAGCTAGCCGGTGTAGCTAGACAAGAAAAGCGGACGAAATGTGCCTGGCACAAACTCGTCCGCTCTTTTGTTAGCTAAAAAAAACGTAGCCCCATTGGTAAAGAGAATCCCAAATACAGTACATATAGCAAAGCTAAAATAAATAAAGTCCAAACCATTCCGGTACTTTTTTCTTTTTTCGTACGTACTAATACGAGCTCCATGAAAGCAATCACTAAAATTCCTACTATCATTTTTTGTGCATAATAACCAAAGTTAGAAATTAGCATGCCACCAGATAGGAAAATTAAAATATAAAACAAACGCGTAATCATATGCAGCATTTTCGCTTTTGGATTACCATTTTTCAATAACGAGTACGTTACAAAAAAGAGAATAATACCAATCACCCAAGTTGTGATGTGTAAATGAGTTGTCGACATCATTGTAAAAAAATACCCCCTTGTCCATTTTCTCCTACATCATATCATAGACCATGATTGAAAACCAAAGAGGAAGTACTTAAAGAATCGAAAGGATTACAAACCAGCTAAAGCTGAACAATCTAAAAGCTCACTCATCTTCTAGTCCCATTTTTCACCAAACATCTACTATTCTATATTACTTAATTATAGGCCAATTACTCACGTTAAAATGAAAGGAACATATAATAAAAAGTCTAGAATGTCCATCATATTTTTACAATAGCTCATAAAAAAGAAAAGATACAAAGGGTGGTCATATGCCTGCCATTGTCGGAGTTATTCAAGTCATTAGTGTTTCTAGTAGTGGTATTGTTCATGTCGGTGATGTCTTTAAAATTTCCCCTTACTCAGTCGCAAAGACATTCGCGGGCGCAGGCTCGTTTAATACAGGTGAAACGGTTTCTAATTACAATGCATACAGTGTCACAAATACGAATGATACCGATGGAATCGATCAGCCTATTACGCTAAATGTCTAAACAAAGGGGAGACTATCATGATTTTTAATATTCAACAAACGATCCAAATTAATATGATTAAAATCGGAAGCGTCAGCAACTCGTCTGTCTTTCAAATTGGCAGTGCAGGTATCATTAAACCATACTCAACACTAGCCAATACTGGTGGATTTACAGCGCCCGCACCTGAATTAACTTCCGAGGCTAGTTTAGTTCCACTTTAATCGTTATTTTCTTATACTCATTTCTAGGCTTTCACCTATACAAATCTTCTGCATATATTATTAGTAAAATCTACAGGGAAAGGTGGAGTGAGTAATTTTGAATAATGAATGGTATAGTTACTCAATCCAATTACAGCGCTATTTAGAGGCTCAGGATAAACGAATTCTACAGCTTGAGCAAGAACTAAAATGCCTAACCGAGGAAATTTCAATGCTTAAAAATAAACCACCCATTCATGTCGATAAAATTGAATACAAATTCGATCAATTAAAAGTAGAATCTCTTGATGGAACCTTAAATATAGGTCTCAATCCAAATGATTTAAACAATATTGATGAATTGGCCGTCAATAATCACCCTACCTCACCTACACCTTTCCCTTTTCCAAACCGAGAACAAGTAGTAAAGGAAATGGCAGAAGCATTAATGTCGGAATTAGATGAAATGATTCAAGATATAGAAGCTCAAGTTGGTATTTCCCTAGAGCCCTCCTACCATGAATTTATTCGTAATGATGTTAGTCGCCAATTAGAGCAGCGAATTGTTATGTACTTTGATAACAGTTCACCGATGGACCGAGGTCCTCAACAATTTGAGTACTTAAAAGAAAGTGTGTACGAAAAAGTAAAATCTGATATCCAAGTTGCCCTTGTAAATTTTATTACCCAGTCTACAGAACAGACAGGAGGAAACCATTCTGATGGAATTTAATGTTATTAATCATCAATTAATCGTAAGCGATATTCACATAACCGGGATTGCCAGTGCGGCCTTATTTCATATAGGAGATGTACAAACCATTCAGCTATCTTCTGCTTTTGACACTCCACCCGAATCTCTTATTATCGGTGCATCCCCAGCTCTATTCCCAACACGGAAAGCATAATTTATATGTTTCAAAGGGTTTCAAAAGTAAAATCCTTATCAGTCAAATCCGTTATTTTTAGTGGCTCGATTCAAATTGGTGATAGTGCTTATATCGATGGAATGTCTTCTGCCATTGCCGTTCAACGAAGAAGTGATAGAATCTACGAATACGAAAATCAATTTAGCGATTACCCAATATTTTCCAGACCAATTATTCCTCCCATTATTAATGAACCACTTCAACTTCAATTTGAAAATCCCTGTCCCTTTATTAAAGTTGGAAACATTCGTATTCTTGGGATATCTACAGCAGCAATAACCAGTATTGGCAATATTGGGCATGTCCGAATGAATTCGAGAGTTAAGCATATCCGTCAGCTAGACTCGGACCAAGGAAATACAACCGGTGCTGCTCAACCTGAAAGAGATCATTTACAAAAAACCTAAGAAAAGGATGTTAACTATGCCCGCTATTACAGGTCCAATTCAAATTTTCACCAACGATTCAGGAATTCTTCAATTTGGGGATACAGCTGTCATTTCTCCAAAAACATCTGGAAAAACAGTGGCTGGTTCTGGTTCCGCTAACATCGGAGCCTTCGTGGTTACAGCGAATGGCATTAACGGAAGCAATGTCATAGATGTCAACGGCATCGACCAACCAATCACTGGGAATAATTAATTTCTGTTACTCTTCATTATAGCCACTTCATATAACTAAAAAAACGCTTGGAATTGAAGATCAAATCCAAGCGTTTTTTTACATTCTTTTTCTATAATTACATCTCCAATAAATGAGCCCCATCAAAGAAAAACAAGTAACAATTCGTCACCTTTTTGTTTAAAATCCCTTCTACTGCCCTTGTATACAGTTGAAGTTGTGTCCGGTAACGTTCAACAAGAATCGACTTCGCCCCTTGGAATCCATTTTGAAAGCGACCTGTTATCGCATCGGTTTTATAATCTAACAGCACAAGCCCTCTGTCATCCTCAAATAAACAATCGATAACTCCTTGTACAAGCACCTCTTCCTCTCCCTCTCGCCAATCAGGATACGCAGACATTTGCTGGTAACGACATCATAAAAGGAACTTCACGATGAACGGAGGATGCCACTTTCAAGCGCTGACCAATATCTGTTTGAAAGAACTCAACGATGATTTGCGGGTCAATAGCCACCTGTTGTTCTTCTGTCAAAAGCTCACGTTGAATTAAATTTGCTATTAACTGTTGAATTGAATCAATCGTAATCTCAGTATTCAAATTAATATGCTGCATCACCAAATGGGTAATCGTCCCTTTTTCAGCTGGTGTTAATGATTTTTCTTGCATAAAAGCTGGTCGTTTGGAAATCGGACGGCTAAATGTCCCAATTAAATCCGTAGCACTTTGTGGGTCAGCTAATTCATACTGCCGTTTTAACTCTGATACCGATTGCTTAGAACGATGAATGGATGCATCTCTTTGCGGATATTGCCAATATAGCTGCTTTTGAATTTGATCGGCATACTCAGATGAAAGATCTACCTTCTCTGATTTCTTTACTTGTTCCAGTAGCCTTTCTTCAGCTATTACTTGTTCTTCTATTGAAATAAGCTCCTCACTTTGTATAATAGATATACTCCAATGGGATGGGTGTGAAGATATTTCTTCATTTACACTTCTTACACTATTTGTATCTATCCATTCTTGACAGGCTTGATGGCGCATAAGTGCTGGACCAATCCAATCAAGATAACTTTTTGCACCTGCTCGGACGTAATCCTTTAACAGCCATTGAGAATGAGAAGCCTTGCTTATCCAGCTTTTCATACTCTTTTCCACATCATTCACCGTAGCAATTAAATATAATTTCTCTTTTGCTCTCGTTAACGCCACATAGAGCACGCGCATTTCTTCCGCAATCGTCTCTAATTGTTTTTTCTTTTTAAAAGCAAGCTGCGGTAATGAAGGATATGTGATACGTAATTCAGGATTCACATATTTTGCAGCGAAACCATATTCCTTATCTAATAAATATGATTTTCGTAAGTCCATTAAATTAAATGGTTTTGATAGCCCTGCGATAAAAACAATTGGAAACTCCAGTCCTTTTGACGAATGAATCGTCATGAGTCGAACAACATCCTCTTGTTCTCCAAGTGCTCTTGCTGCTCCTAAATCATCGCCACGATCCTGCATTCTTTCAATAAATCGTAAAAAGCGGAACAGGCCACGAAATGAGCTTGCTTCATATTGTCTTGATCGATCATACAAAGCCCTTAGGTTTGCTTGACGTTGTTTTCCTCCAGGCATCCCTCCGACAAAATCATAAAATTTTGTTTCCCTGTATAACAGCCAGATTAAATCTGATAACGCTTCTTGTGTAGCAAGCTTTCTCCAATTTACTAGCTTTTTATAAAATGAAGCGACTTTCTCATACATGTCAGGATACTCGTCACCATCACTACGACGATAAAATTGAACCATCGCCTCGTAGTAGCTGCCAGAATGAAAAGTACGAATTTGAGCTAGCTCCTCCTCATCCAATCCTACAATAGGTGAACGTAATACAGAAGCAAGTGGAATATCCTGTTGAGGATTATCAATTACCTTTAACAAAGCAAGCATAATCGCTACTTCTGTTGCCTCAAAATAGCCTGTTGAAAGATTTGCATAGACTGGAATTCCTTGCTTTTTACATTCATCAAGAATTTGTGGAGCCCACGGCATGGAACGAAGCAAAATCACCATGTCTCGATATTGAACAGACCGATACTGTTTTGTTTTTGTATCATAAATTTGCTGCTTCTCGTCAATCACCTTTTTAATAAGCTTGGCCATCATTCGTGCTTCTAATTGAGCCTTTTCTAACTCTTCTTCCTCAAAGCCCCCTTCTGCCTCAGAAGAATCTGAAACTACTTCTTTCTCACCTGTTGTATTATCAATCAAGTGTAACTCAATAGGAAAGGGTTGATCCTCTGGGTAAGGTGCTCCTTTTTTCAATTTGGCATCTTCATCATAGTCAATTTCACCAACTGTAGTGCCCATCAACTGCTGAAATAAAAAGTTCGTACCTTCTAATACTTCCCTACGACTTCGGAAGTTCTGATTTAAATCAATTCGGAGTCCCGACTCCTGCCCATCATGAGTAAATCGAGTATACTTGCCAAGAAAAAGATTCGGTTCTGCCAATCGAAAACGATAGATCGATTGTTTGACGTCGCCCACCATGAATAAGTTTCCACTGTTCTCCCCGTCAGCAGTTACTAATTTTAAAATCGCCTCTTGAACAAGATTGACATCCTGATATTCATCAACAAGTACCTCTTTAAATTGGTTTCGATATTGGAGTGCCGCTTCTGAAGGCTTTCGTTCACCATCTATAATTTCTTCCGTAAGAATCGCTAAACAATAATGCTCTAAATCTGCGAAGTCGACAAGATTTTTTTCTGCTTTTGCCGCGAAGAAACGTTCATGAAATTGTTTCACAAGCAACACTAACATCGCTACGTATTCTTTTAACTCTCTTATATCACGAAGATAGCTTTCGGGTTTCCTAGAGAAAAGTTCTTCCTTCAAGCTATTAATGTGTTTCTTTGCTCCATCGCGATATTTTGTTGCCTCATCTAGAAGCTCTTTTATATACTCATCTCCTGAACAACGCTTTACTGTTTTAAAAGTGACAGTTTTTATTGCTTCATATAATGAATCCCAGGATACTTCATTCGCTTTAGATAATCTAGAAACCATTTCCAGCTCCGCTACATAATTTTCGGCGCGCGGTGCTGGTCCACCTGGAACTTTGGTTAACTCATATGCCCTTTCAAGCAAATCTTTTGCGGCATCTAACTGTAGCTCGATATCAAAACGTAGTGAGCGAACAAACGGCAACTCATCTATTGTTGCATCATCTGGTACATCATACATCGCTAGTACGTCGTCCAACCATTGATTTGGATTTGGATGAGAACGAGAAAAGTCATGTAAAGATCGAACCATTTTCTGTAAATCATCATCACTACGATCATTGGTAAAAGCATCAACTAGTCGAAAAAAGGGTTCATTATCACTTTGTCCATATTGTTCTTCAAATAAATCCTCCATGACCTCATCACGGAGCAATTCTATTTCCGTAGAATCTCCTATTCGAAAGCCTGGATCAATATCAGTGACGTAATAATATTTACGAATGACTTCAAGACAAAAAGAGTGCAGTGTTGAAATAGAAGCGCGATTCATTAACCCTAACTGCTTACGAAGATGCTGTGAACTTGGATTTTGACTAATCGCCTTTTCTAAAGCTTCACTTATTCGATGGCGCATCTCTGCCGCCGAAGCATTGGTAAATGTTACGACAAGCAATTCATCAACATTAATGGGATCCTCCTCTGAAACAACCTTTTGAATTATCCGATTGACTAATACGGCTGTTTTACCGGAACCAGCAGCAGCGGCTACTAATATATCTTGATCTTTCGCCCAAATCGCTTTCCACTGGTCTTTTGTCCAGGTGACATCTGCTGGCATTTCTGGAATGACTGTTTTACTCACGCTTTCTCCTCCCCTCTCAATAGGTCTAGGACTTCTTTTGGCCTCTTATCCGGTAGATTCCGATACTGATTATCCTCTAATGATTGATCAAACTGACAAACAGATTTGAACGAGCAAAACGCACATGGCGTTCGATCCTTTAGCTTATAAGGAGCAATCCCTACATCACCATCCATCATTTTGTTTCCTGCCTCTTCATAAGTATGTCGAACATGCTTTTGTAACAATGAAAACTCCTCATGACTGGCGATTTTAGAGTTTGCAGATAAAGTCCCATCCTTTTTAAAGCTGGCTGGTATAATATCAGATTTGCTTGATGCACCAATTTCTAATGATTGATCCATTAATTGAATGACATCATGATCTCCTAAAATAAGACCTTTCATTTTAAAATCCTTAAAGATTTCTTGTTCAATTTGATCTATACTTAACATTCCCTTTGACTGAATAACTGGATTATGAACATGGAAATAGAGAACGCCCGCAGGCATTGCTTCTGTTCCTACTAATAGCTTAGAATGAGTAACAACAATATCAAGATAGGTTAACATTTGAAGTGCTAGTCCGTAATACACCTCTGTTAAATTCAAATCTTTTGCACTTGATTTATAATCAAGTACTCGTAAGAAGAT
This sequence comes from uncultured Bacillaceae bacterium, assembly GCA_963790055.1. Lineage (GTDB taxonomy): Bacteria > Bacillota > Bacilli > Bacillales > DSM-1321 > Peribacillus. Next base: position 248,431 of record CAWBND010000007.1, on the reverse strand, counting down.
TTCATTTTCATCTTGTGCCTGATCAACTCGATCGATTCGCCCCATTAATTCCATTTTAGAACCATTTTGCAATGTAAAGGAAAGAGGCGGCAGTGTTCCATCTTTTCCGAATCCTAGCTCTAGCCCAATTGGTGCAAATCCGCTCCATTTAGCCTGCTCACTTAATACAACTGTCGCTCTGCCAATAACATGCTCGAGCTTTCTCTTTAGATAATGATGACGATTGGAGCTTAGTAAAATTTGGTTTTGCAATTTAGGCGCCAGTGTTTCAACCGCTTTTCGTGCAAGCAACACACACTGCTCCTTTGTTAAGGACTTCCACGAGATGCCATGCTTTAATAAATAATCCGAAATCAGTTTCAAAGCACCATGAAACATTTCCCCAATATCTGGTGCATCTAATCGATAGATTTGTCGTTCTCGTAATTTTAAGCCATGAGCAGCAAAATGGGAAAACGCACAGCCATTAAACATCTCCATTCTTGAAACGCTTGTAACAATATCTTCTCCATATAATTGTTTCGACGTTTCTGTCGATAACTTTCTTGCTTTATTTTCATAAAAGAGACTGGATAGAATCCTTGTTGTTTCCCCCATCACAAGTTCATCATTCATGAGCGTATTATACACATCCCACCACAACGTATGGATAGGATAATTTCGTTTTCTTAGCTGCAACTGTGATGTTAAGTATGACAAAGCTACATCCACATTTACTACAAAATCCGCTTGCTCACCTGGAGATACATCAGACGGATCATTACTATAAAACGTTTCATACACATGCGTAACGACATCACGAACGCGTTTTAAATAAGGAGATGGCAACAATGCTTTTCCTTCCTCATCAGCTAACGGATACGATAAATAAAGAGAGTGTGATGCAGTAGTAAAAGCTTTATAGGCCGTAAACTCTTCATCTAATAAACGAACCTTCGAGCTTGGAGCTAATTGGAGTCCAGTCTGAAGTAGTACTTCACGGTCCTGATCAGAAATAATCCCTTCATCCACCGTTTTTCCCGGTAACACACCATCGTTTAAGCCTATGACAAAGGCTGCCTTCACATCATCTAAACGAGATAAATCCAAATTGGCCACAATGACTTGATCCATCGCCTGTGGAACTAATGAAAAATGCAAGGATTCCAAACCAGATTCAATAATGGCCGTAAACGATTTTAACGATATTTTTTCTTCATTTAACAATTCCACAAATTGATCTAATAAATCCACTACTGCATTCCATGATTGCTCATGTTCTCGTGCTAAAGCTAAATCACCCTTTTTTTCAGCTGCTATTCGTAACTTATCTAGTTGCTCAGGAACATGTAGCTCTTCTAAATACAAATAAAGGGCCTCTGCTAGTTCTCTTGCTGTTGTAGCTTGCTTTATTCGACGTGACAATTTTAAAATAGGCTCGGTGAATAACTGTTTAAGTTCATTTAGTTCTTCTTCTACTTGTCTTTCTTTATCTGTCTGTGAATGTTCTTCGAGTTCGAGACTGCGAACACGACGATATGTCCAGCGATCCTTCGATGTCCACCGTTCTCCTTTAATCCCGCGAGACAACACATAATTTTCTAATCGATCTACCTTTTCGCGCATGTAATCATGATTACTTTCAAGGGGAAACAGCAGCTCTGTTTTAATAGCCCGAAAGACCGATTCATAGCGCCAGTTAGTTGTGAGAATTTCTAATGTAGAACGAATTAGTTCAATTAATGGATGATGCAGCATAGTCCGCTTCACATCAATAAATAGTGGAATGCGATAATCGCGAAACACCGTTTGTAAAATATCTCGATAGGCTTCACTATTTCTTATTAAAATGGCCACGTCTCTAAAGCGATATTGTTTGTCACGGACAAGTTTTAAAATGGTTCGGGCTACACCTTCAATCTCAGCACGTCGATTCACAGCTTGCGATATGGTAATATCAGCTTGCTGCTCGTAAGAATGTACAGGTCGAACAGTAAAATTTTGTTCTAAGTGCTTTAATGCAAAATTTTCACTAAATCTACTCGTTTCGGTTAAGAAAATATCCTCTGCGACCGAAACACCTAATTTACGTGCTATTTGATAAATTTGATAATACGTAGTTCCAGTCTGCCTAAATAGCTCTAGATTATCTGGTGGTGCTTGCTTATAGTCCTGGTCTAATGTTAAAGCAACCGTCATCTTACAGCCGCGCTTCATCATTTCTTCAATAATTAACAGCTCTTGCGGTGTTAAACTGTAAAAACCATCTATATATATTTCTGCATGAGCCATATAAGCTGAAGTCGCCATTTTTTCAATCAACAACCTAAAATAATCCTCAGAATGAAGATATTTGCCAATCAGTTCATCCTCAAATGACCTATAAACCAATTCAAGATCATGTAACTTATCCTGTATCGCACCTTCTTTTGCTGAAGCTTGCCCCAAATAATGTTGAAGCTCATCCGGTCGAATACAATAACGTTTAAATTCTGTTAACATCTGCTCGATTTGCATGACAAACCCTTGTTTATCAGCAGAACGTCGAAATACCTTCAGTTCTTCTTTGTTTTCCACGATAACTTTACGAATTAGCATACTAACGCCTACATTATCTAAGTGGATTCGGCTCATTCCACCTGTTTCTTGAAGCACACGCCAAGCTAGTCGGCTGAAACTAAATATTTGTGCACGAATCATTCCTGCAAGACCTGGTGTTTTAATTAACTTATACTCAGACAAAAACGTCATCTGGTCAGGGACAAGATAAATGATTGGATTTCCCTCTGGATTCTCAGCTAGCTGCCCACGTATTTCATCCAAAATAAAGGATGTTTTGCCTGTACCTGATCTTCCTAATAAAAAGCGGAGCGACATCTTTTTCCCCCTCTTCTACTTCTATAAATAATGGCATCCTATCAAAAAAGCTGTATCTTTTATTATTGTTTTCAATTACATTATACCCTTATTCTGCCCAAAAACCAATCATATGTTCGTGTTTTTCAGAAAAAGTGGACCATTCTTCATCGAATGGTCTTACCCTCTACCTCTAATGCTGTCTTTCCTTTTTCATCATCTTTTGATCCAAACGATGTTCAATTCTTTTTCCAACATACCAAAGAATGAAAATAACGATAAGCACAATAACCGTCCGGACTGGTTGATGAATGAGTGCAGGAATATCATACCCAACAAAACTAATCGTAAAAATCATTACCATTTTACCACCTATAACCGCAATAGCATATTGCCATACACTTACTTTAGAAAGACCTGCCACAATGTTCACAACCGCTGATGGGGTAAACGGAAAGCAAAGTATTAAGAATAGTGGGCTAAACCCATGATTTTCTACCCACTCCATTAATCTTTGAACTTGCTTATGCTTTTGTAAAAAAAGAAAAAATCTTCCTTGACCAAATCTTCTAACAATTGTAAAGACAAGAAAAGCACCAACTACGGCTCCAATCCAAGAAAAGAAAAAACCCCACCAAAGACCAAAAGCTGTAGCATTCGCCGTCACAAAAACAAACAGTGGTAAAAATGGTAAAAAAGCTTCTAGTAAAGGCAGTATAATGCCAGGAAGTGGACCCAGTGCTCGATACTGCTGTACGAGTTCTGATATGTGTTCAAGCGTCATCCATTCTCTTATTACATCAAAATCCATAATGCTCTCCCTTTTATAAGTTGCGTAAACCGTTGTCTATGTACATGAAAAACTTGTTCTTATTTTACTTATATCACTTTCTCCATAAAATGCAAAATTAATAATTTATTTATGATAGTATTCCTGTTATTCCGATACCATAAAAGCTTTGTTTTAAAAAGAACGAACGTTTCGAAAAATAACATAAACGGCAACAATAGAAAGAAGAGAGAGTAAAAGGACCTATATGTAAAAACACGACAATTCTTATAGAAAGTCATTCCTTTTCTATTTCTGAATTAGTTATTTTAACGCAACGGTCCATAATGAGATACCTTTTCAGAAGCTTGAGACGACAAAGAATGATTAAACAATTGCAATGACTTTCTTTTTGTTTCCTCAATTCGCTGAACAAGCTTTGTCTTTAACAATGCTGTTCGATGAATCTGATTTTCAAACGAACCACTAGAGATATGAATGGTAATGCTTTGTTTGTTTCGAAAGACAACGGTTGTGTGCTGTTGGTCTAAGCTGGCAAATGATGCGATATAATCATGCGACAACCAAATGCATTGAGGGCGTAGTGGAGATGTAGTTGGAAAGAAGAAAATGGAACTAGATGCGTCAATGGCAATAGGGGCTTTGTGAGTAATGCCAACTAGATGTTTTGTCCCCTGTTTGCGACCTTCATAACTAGAGCCAAAGTATTCACAACTTCTACTAATAATTTCAATCGGCTTAAACGGAGAAATAAACTCAGCTTCTAATTCAATAATTCGAGAATATACTTTACTTCCATAATTTATTGGCAAAATCGCTAGCGTGTAAGGAGTAATTTCATATTCTTCAATTAAACGTTCGTTAGTCAATTTCATTATGTGCACCTCTCCTAATCCATTTATAGAAAATCCACACCAATAATAACATAGATTACCATGCAGTGCTTAAAATTCACAGAATATTCAAAACCATTTTTTCTAATCAGAAAATTCTCTAAAAATTGACACATTTTATTGTCATATATTCCAAAAATATATTATTTTTATTTACATTTTTGTTTATTTTATCGATTCAACATTCATATAGTAATAAAAAGGGGTCAGGAGTGATTTAAAGTGAACAACGAAAAATCATATTCAGAATTAGTAAAGGCACATTCTATTAGAAAAACAAAAGCCGCGGCAGCCATTCAAGAACTGCTAATTGAAATGATTATTCACGAGTCAATCCTCATAAACCAACGAAAAAATCTTGAGAAACAAATTGATAACGCCCTCGATACGAAAAATAAACCATTATTTTTACAATTAAGTGCTGAAATGAATCATCTTCTAAAACGATTTGGAGCTTGAACTTTAAAGTAAAGGGACATTGAACCGTTGTTAGAGCCAAAAATCAAAACAGTCACATAACAAAGCCTCCTAAAAAACAGGAGGCTTTGTCTATCTATCTCGGCTAAACTAATCATCAGTGGTCCCCACTGATCGAAGTTTCACTTTATCCTTTATGAAAAACACCAATTACCTCCATTGTCTCTGTAATGTTAACAAATGCTTTGGGGTCCACTTCATTAATAATGGCCTTAACATCTGTTAATTGATAGCGCGTAATAACGGTCATTAAAATTTTTTGCTTAGCACCCGAATAGGCCCCTTCCCCATCAATCACAGTAATCCCTCGATAAAGATTAGCTAACAACTGCTCCTTCAATTCATCGCCTTTTTTTGTCACAATCATTAACGTTAATTTAATATGATTCGTATGTATTGTATCAATCACCTTACCCGAAGCATAAATCCCTACCAATGTTAGCAGCGCTGCATTCCAGCCAAAAATAAAACCAGAAATAATAACAACAACTGCATTCATTACCGATAGCAAGGCTCCAAGTGGAAAATCTCGTTTTTTTGCCAGTAGCATCGCAAGAATATCAAAACCACCTGAAGAAGCAGATGCCCTAAAGATCATTCCAATTCCCAAACCAGAAAGCACCCCACCAAATAAACAGGATAAAAATGGATCTGTTGACATTTCATGAACAGGAATGATATATAATCCTACTGATAAAACGATAACAGATAGAATTGTATAACTAATAAAGCGTTTACCCAACTTTAAAACTCCAATGATTAATAACGGTAAATTTAATACTAAATTCAAGATTCCTGTATTAATAGGCGTAACAATTCCTAGCATCATAGCAATGCCACTCAATCCACCACTCAAAATATGATGAGGAATAAAAAATAAATTAAATGCACCCGCCACAATGACTGAACCAATAATAATAGAAGCTATATTACGCATGCCCATTCTCCTTAGCTGTATAAAAGTTACATTCATTATAATAATGAATAGAAGGGTAAAGGAAATAAAAGTTTTTTCTCAATATTTTTATTTTTCCCCAAAGGCTGCCATCCTATATCACAGCTAAAAAAGCCAGCCTATTATGGGCTGACTTTCCATATTTACTCATTATGTTTTTCAATAGTAGAAATTCTCTCAAGCATTGCAGGATGTGAATAGCGAAGCCACTTTACAAGTAATGGAGGGTTGACTTGGCTAAGACCTGCTTTTGTTAGTTCTTGAAAAGCACTAATAGCAGCTTCTTTATTTTCAGTCATTTCAATCGCATAACGATCAGCTCGCGTTTCCTGATAACGTGAAATATAATTAGAGATAGGACTTGAAGCAAACAACAGAATAGCTGTAAGCAGTAAAAACAGCGGCAAAGAACTAATACTGTTAACAGAAGAAATCTTCAAGATAGGGCCCCATCGTTTTACTATCCAGTTCATTAATCGAGCAATTAACCATAATCCTACAAAGGTTAACGCCAAATATCCACCAATGCCAATATAAATATGCTTTTCTACATAATGAGCCATTTCATGAGCCATAATGAATAATATTTCATCATCTTCGAGTCTATTCAACGTCGTATCCCAAAGAACAATACGTGAATTCGAGCCAATTCCTGTTACATAAGCATTCAAGGAATTGGTTTCCTCAGACTTATTCACTTCATACACATGCTCCGCTGGAATATCGACTCGATTAGCAAGTTCTAAAATTTCCGATTCTAATTCTTTGTTTTTCAACGGATAAAAATCATTATAGAGCGGATCAATGAGAACAGGCTGTACAAACATAAGAAGCAGTGAAAACGGAACAGACAGAAGCCATGCATACAGCCACCATTTTTTTGGGCTTTTTTGCATGACCCAATATAATACAGTGACAATTAAAACCATCAAACCAAAATTGACCCAAAAATCGATGACTTCATCCTTCATCCACGCACCAAATGTTTGTGTACTAATATGATACGTTCTACTGAGCGTATAGCTAACATATTGAATAGGAAATACTGCCACATACGTAAGTACTGATAACCAAAATAAATAAATGCCTGTTTGGATAAACTTCCATCGGGATATTGTTAATGACCATTTTTCAAAGCTTCTTGATATCCCTAAAATTAAAATAAAAAAATAAATAAGCCACTCAAGTGGTGTATTAATGAAAAAAATAAAATTACGAATGGTAGAATACTCTTCACTTAAGACAAGTTCCCTAGCGTTTAGAAACGTTTTTGGATCAGCAGCTGTTCCTTGCAAAGCATCTGGAATAGATGTATCAGCAAGGAAAAATAGATAGCCATACATACTGGCAATGTAGATTAAATAGATGATTATCGCGTACCATGCCCATTTTCTAGTCAAACTTCTCCCTCCATTTTCACACGACATATCTACATTTAGTATAAGCAAAGAGGGACAGGTTAGAACCTTAAACAACACAATTAAAAACTAACACCCCACTCCATTAGGACGTTAGCTTTTTGCCTTCTTCTTCATCAATAAGTTCGTCTAAACGGATAATACTTTCTTTTGCTCGATTTGAATCAATTTTACGGTAATGATGCTTTCCTCCTACTTCTTCATCTTTCTCATCAGCCCATTTAACGACCTGTTGAAGAGGAGTGCGCATAATATCATTAGAAGGTAAGAACGAATCGGTGTGGAATAAAACGGCGAGGGATATTGATTTAGCTTTAACTGGATTTTCACCTAAACGAATTAATAGCTTATGTGCTCTTTCTGCACCTTTAATCGAATGAATATCATTTTGACGATATAACTCATAATCCCACTTACCATCACTACGATACCAAGTAAAATGGCCCATATCATGTAAGAAACCAGCTTTGGCTGCAATATCAGGATTCACATTATTCTCCTTTGCTAAATGGAAGGCATGGTAGGCCACCGCAATTGCATGTGCCATTCCAGAACGATTTAAGTATTTTTGCGTAATAGGATGTTCAAAAATATCCAATAAAGTAACCTCTCTCAACTAAAATCCCTCCTAACAGCTTTGAATTTTTTTAAAAACTATAATACTGCTTTTGAAATAGGAATGCAAGTGAAGAATCATTTCTATTATTTTATGCTCTCAGCAAGCAATGGTTTGTATAGCATCATCGATCTATATAAGAAAATCGTAAGCTATATAATCAAAAAAGTCTGACACAGCCTCGATATGTTGTATAGAAAAAACACTCTACAACATATGAAGTATTAAGTCAGACCCCTGTCCTAAAAGATTAATTGTAAAACATCATCTTTCGTAACATTACCAAAATAATGCTGCACATCTATCCCTTCTAATACAGAAGAAACAGCCTCTTTTTCATACCGAACACCAATAAGCTTTTGTTCAAGTTCTGCTACATCACCCACACCAAAAAAATCTCCATAAATTTTACAATTTCCAATATTCCCTTTACTCACTTCAAGTCTTATATCAATAGAACCCACTGGAAAACGGTGAGAGGCTTGAAGATTAAACTTCGGTGACTTCCCATAATTCCAATCCCACTTTTGATATCTTTCTTCTGATATTTTATGTATCTTTTCCCAGTCTTCATTCGTTAACACATACTCTGGAATTTCTGACTGACCTTCAAAAATATTGGTTAAGATAAAGCTACGAAACTCTTCAATTGTCATAGGCTCTTTTAAAAAATCAGCGATATTGCCAACACGACTTCTGACTGACTTAATCCCTTTGGATTCAATTTTTTCTTTTTTTACCTTTAATGCCGAAACGATATGATCCATCTCAGAGTTAAACAACAATGTCCCATGGCTAAACATTCGTCCTCTTGTTGCAAACATTGCATTTCCAGAAATTTTCTTACCTTCTGCCATAATATCATTACGACCGCTTAATTCCGCTTGAATGCCTAGTTTACCTAGTGCCTTCACAACAGGCTCTGTAAACTTCTTGAAATTATGAAAGCTATCTCCGTCATCCTTTGTAATAAAGCTAAAGTTTAAATTTCCCAAATCATGATACACCGCTCCACCACCTGAAAGTCGTCTAACAACGGTAATATCATTTTGTTCCACATAATCTTGATTCACTTCTTCAATTGTATTCTGATTTTTACCAATAATAATGGACGGTTTATTTATATAAAACAGTAAATAGGATTCATTAATATCTAAATGTTTAAGTGCATACTCTTCAATCGCTAAGTTAATTCTTGGATCCGTAATTCCTTTGTTGTCAATAAAAAGCATAACGCTTCCTCCTTCGGTGTTTCATACGTGTTTAAAGTTGAAATTCCAAACGGCTTCTGGCCAATGCAACTTCACGCTTAAATATCTCTGCCGCTTCTTGTTTTAATTGTTGATGATCTCCATAATGCGGTAAGTGAGTTAATATTAAAAGCTGTGCATTCGCCTTCTTAGCAATAATCCCAGCATCTCGAGCCGTCATATGCCCTGCATCTGTTCCATCCATATCACTATAAAAATTACTTTCACACAATAAAATATTTGCATTTTTTGCAAAGTCAACAAATTCTTCTGCATATGCGCTATCTCCCGTATATACAAGTTTATGTCCAGCCACTTCAATTCTCATAGCGAAGCAGGGAACAGGATGCTTAGTTCGCATAAAACTAAAAGTAAATGGACCAATTTGGATAGGTTCATCTGGAGAATACGCAATTCCTTTCGTAATTTCTTTATAAGAAAGCTTGTTAAACTCTAATTCATCAAGCGCATGTCCATAGATTGGAACGGTCTTTTTCTGACCACTTAGCATCTGTTGAATTAAAAGAGCGTGCTGTAGCACTCCCACATCCGCCACATGATCTGGGTGATAATGACTTAACACAACCGCATCTAGCTCTTCTGGACGCATATGATTTTGCAACTCAGATAAAACACCACTACCACAATCAAGTAATACCCGATAATCTCCATACTCAAGCAAATAACCAGAACTTGCTTCATTTTTAGCTGGATATCCACCCCAGAAACCTATAACGGTAATCTTCATGTGCAATTACTCCCCCCATATCAACTAATCAACACCAATATATACTATTTTTTGTCATTTTGCATCTTTTTTAATATGTTATAAAACATTAGTTGACAAATCAAAACTGTTATAATACAATTGGTTCATACCAAGTAATTAATAAATCTTCAGGAGGCGGAAAATATGATGCAAAGTATCGTAGAATTCTTTAGAAACTTACCAAAAAAACAATGTGTTGAATGCGGAAAACAAATCGAGGAACAACATGAATGCTACGGAAACAAATGTGATCATTGCCTTTCTGACAACTAAGCACATATGTCATAAAACATTTGTTGATAAAAAAACTGTTATAATACAATTGATTCATACTAAATAATTACTAAATATTCAGGAGGCGGAAAATATGATGCAAAGTATCGTAGAATTCTTCAGAAACTTACCACCAAAACAATGTGTTGAATGCGGAAAACAAGTCGAGGAACAGCATGAATGCTACGGAAATAAATGTGATCATTGCCTTTCTGACAACTAATCATGGTACCACCATCCGATTTCCCCAAAAACGGATGCTTCCCATATAATGGCTAACTTAGATCTAGTCAATCCCTAAATAAAAAACGATTCCTATTGTCGGAATCGTTTTTTATCGTTACTCATTCAAATTTTTTAAAACAATCGTTGCTAACGCATCAATAAATGTCGGATGAACATCAGGCATAGCTGGTCGATAATATCCTGCTCCTATTTCATCTGTCACCACTTTACATTCATAATCATTATCATAAAGGACTTCTAAATGAGTCGATACAAAGCCAGCTGGAACATAAATAAAAGCTTTATATCCTTCTTTTTCGTACAAGTCCCTCGTTAAATCTTGAACATCGGGTCCGAGCCATGGCTCTGGGGTTTGTCCAGCACTTTGCCACCCTACCGCATACTGAGAAACACCTGCTCCTTCTGCAATAAGCTTAGCAGTTTCTTCTAATTGCTTAGGATATGGGTCACCTAATTGTAAAATCTTTTCTGGTAGGCTATGTGCGGAAACAATCAAGGCATAGTGATCACGTTCTTTTGTCGTCATCCTATTAATGGCAGCTTGCACTTGCTCAACCCAAAATTGAATAAATTTCGGTTCATCATACCAGCTTTCTACAGATGTAATGTGTAATCCATATTTCGCTGCTTCCTCTTGTGCACGTCCATTATATGATTGTACGCTGAATGTTGAAAAATGTGGTGCTAATACAAGACTAACAGCATCACGAATTCCATCATCATGCATCTGTTTTACTGCATCTTCAACAAATGGTTCGATATGCTTTAAACCTAGATAAGCCTTAAACTCAATCTCATCTTGAATTTCATTTAATTTTGCTTCAAGAGCCTCTGCTTGTCCCTGCGTAATGCCTGCAAGCGGTGATAAACCTCCAATTGCTTTATATCTAGCTTTTAAATCAGCAATTAACTCATCACTTGGTCTTCTCCCATGTCTAATATGCGTATAATATCGTTCAATATCGTCTTCTGTATATGGTGTACCATAGGCCAAAACTAAAAGGCCCATTTTTTTTCTTGCCATGCCCTTTCACACCTCTATTATCGTTTACTCGCTGAATATTCATGAATAAAGTCTGTTAATCTTTTTAACACAGCCGGATCAACTGATGGGAATACACCATGACCAAGATTAAAGATAAACCCGGCTTCCGCCATCCCTTGATCTAAAATTTCTTTTGCACGTTTTTCAATCTCTTCCCAAGGAGCTAACAGAAGAGCCGGATCCAAATTTCCTTGTACTGTCTTATGGATTCCCATGCTTCTAGCCTCAGCAATTGGTAAGCGCCAATCTAATCCAACCACATCAAGCGGTAGGTCATGCCACTCTAAAACTAAGTGACTTGCGCCTACTCCAAACATGATTAACGGTACATTTTCTTCTCGTAGCGCTGTAAAAATCCGCTCCATGACCGGCTTAATAAACACACGATAATCAGCCACATTTAAAGCACCAACCCACGAATCAAAAATTTGAACCGCTTTCACTCCAGCGTGGATTTGGGCCTTCACATATACAATTATGGTATCAGCCAATTTATCCATTAACGCAAACCATGCTTTCGGCTCAGAATACATAAATGCTTTTGTTTTATTATAATTTTTCGATGGACCACCTTCAATCATATAGGAGGCGATTGTAAAAGGAGCGCCTGAAAAACCGATTAAGGGCACCGTTAATTGCTCTGTTGTCAATAACTTAATCGTATCCAATACGTATGGAATATGTTGTTCTGGTTGTAATTCTCCTAATCTTTCAACATCTTGTATGGAACGAATCGGATTTTCAATAACAGGACCAATGCCGGCTTTAATATCAACATCCACACCAATACCAGGCAGTGGAGTCATAATATCTTTGTAAAGAATCGCTGCATCGACTCCGTAATTTTCAACTGGCAGCCTAGTCACATAGGCAGCTAGCTCAGGCTGGTGGGTAATTTCAAATAAAGAGTATTTTTCTTTAATTTTACGATATTCTGGCTGCGAGCGCCCTGCTTGACGCATATACCATACAGGTACATGATCTGTTTTTTCCCCTCTTGCCGCTCTTAACAATGTATCATTCGTTATTTCTATAGTCATTGGAATCCACCTTTCACGGATGTCAAAGCACTGTTTTGAGATGCTTGCTCTAGACATCAACGCACAAAAAATGTAATACTTTCTCGTCTATTAAAAATCATATACCTCCCTAGAATATCAGAAGCAAGGTGAATTTCAAATCTAAACACACCTAATATAGTTTTTTCTTTGTCATAAACAGAAAACTCTCAGAAAATTGTCAAAAGTTTTACTTTTTTTCCCTGTTTAATGTTTTAATAAAGGGAGATTCATTGATAAAATAAAAGAAAAAATGGAGGTGTTGAGGATGAATGTGTATATGACCACTGGCACATATACATTTTTAAAGACAATCAAAGAAAAACATGCAAACGAAACCATATTTTTGATGCAAAATGGACAAACCGCTCTCCTTCTACATGAAACGTCTGGAAAAACCGTATTTGCTTCACCACGTCGGTATGAAGTAGTTGATGGTAAAGGAACCATACAGAATAAGGGCTTTGTCGTTATGAATCATATTCCCGTTACAGAAGAAGGACGTCCCCTCATCGAATATCGCTTTAAAAATCAAGTAGGTGTAATTGAAAACGAACCCGGATTTATAGCGATTCGCGTGTTACGACCGATTAAATCTGATACATACGTCATTTTAACAATTTGGAAAAAAGAATCAGATTTCAATAATTGGACGGATTTTAAATCATTCTCTGAGGCACATCAACTAACAAATGAAGGGAAACAAACGCCTGCCTCAAGTGCAAATATCTTTTTAGCAGCACCCTTATGTAACCAAATACTTCTTAGTATCTGAAGAAAAAGAATGAATAGAGCTTAGATCAGTGGGAACTTTTCCTTCTTCCTCCCCACTGAGTGCTCGAAAGCAATGCTTTAACCTCCCCCTTTCTATCCCTTTCGACAACAAAAATAGATTTCAACAATAATCTACTTTATTTCCGCGGAAATCAACTTCTCCACACATTTACAAATATTCCAATGTGCTATACTAACTTTATATTCTTTAATTGGAGGTTCCTACATGATTTCTCAATTACACACTCTTCTAGAACAATCCTATGATGAAATGGTATCAATTAGGAGATATCTTCATCAGCATCCAGAACTGTCTTTTTATGAAACAAAAACGGCTGCTTATATTGCCCAATTCTATCAAAAATTAGGGATTGAAGTACGAACAAATGTCGGCGGCAACGGAGTCAGTTGCTAAAATCTACGGTGAAAAAGCCTGGTAAAACAGTCGCCTTGCGTGCTGACTTTGACGCTCTACCAATTCAAGATGAAAAAGATGTACCTTACAAATCCACTGTACCTGGAGTCATGCATGCCTGCGGTCATGACGGACATACCGCTACGTTATTAGTACTAGCTAAAGCTTTGAACGAATTAAAAGATGAATTAGAAGGAACGTATGTGTTCATTCATCAACATGCAGAGGAAATGGCTCCTGGAGGCGCAAAACCAATGATCGAGGATGGCTGCTTAGAAGGTGTCGAGGCGATTTTCGGTACCCATCTATGGGCCACAGTTCCAACTGGCACCATTCAATATCGGGTTGGTCCCTTTATGGCTGCAGCTGACTATTTTGAAATTGAGGTCCAAGGCCAAGGCGGACATGGTGCACAGCCCCACAAAACAAATGATGCACTTGTTGCCGCTTCACAACTCGTGATCGCTCTGCAACAAATTGTTAGCCGACGGGTGAACCCGCTTCATCCAGCAGTCGTAACCGTCGGCTCCTTCACAGCTGGTCATGCCTTTAACATCATTGCCGATACAGCCAAAATCGTTGGAACGATTCGAACCTTTGATGAAGAAGCTAGAAAGCTCATTAGCGAAGAAATTGAAAGCATTACAAAAGGAATTACACTTGCCAATCATTGTTCCTATGAATATCAATACAAACCTGGCTATCCACCAGTTGTGAATCATGAAGCAGAAACAAAATTCCTAGTTGAAAAGGCAAAAATGGTCGATGAAGTAGAACATCTTGAAGAAATTGCGCCAGATATGACGGGTGAGGATTTTGCTTATTATTTACAGCATGTAAAAGGAACATTCTTCTTTACAGGAGCAAAGCCAAAAGCGGAAGTAACCTACGTACATCACCATCCTAAGTTTGATATTGATGAGACAGCGATGCTGATTGCTGCAAAAACACTAGGTACTGCTGCAATTACGTATCATCAATCTGAATGAACAAACTTAGAAATTCATCGATAGCAATTCTAATAATTGAAAAAGAGATAGCGCGATTGGAATAATGGCTAATGATTTTAGCCATTTTTTATTTGTCGCAAAACCTACGGCTAACATCGCAATCCCAATAATTAACATCGTCAAAATAGTTAGAACAGTCACATTTATTCCTCCCTTTTTACAGCAAGCTGGTTTTTAAAAAACCAGCTTGTCTACAAATCCAAAAGTTTAAAATACTAGATGCGTACTGATGTCTAACTCTAGGTGCCTTCCGCTTTTCTTAGAAAGTCTTCATTTTTTTCACAGCATACATTCTAAATCCAAAAATAAATACGACACCAACAAGTAGAGCTGTCAAAGCCGACATCCACTCCCCTTTACATAACAACACAATGACAAATACTAGGTCTTCTGTGATTAAAAAATAGGAAATCCATTTAATCACTGCCGTTTCACGCATTTTAGCTGGAAGTGGATAAAGGGAAACCCAAATTTTCCACTCATGTACTTTCCATGCTGGTAATAATTGAATGGCTGTCATAAATAAAAATAAAAGCGTTACAAATAAATAAGCCCAACTATTGGTTAATATAATTAAAATAAAGGAACCAATGATTGTTAATCGAATCAATAACCCTACATAATCATTTGCTCTTAAAAAGGTACGGGCATACAAATACATATACGTCGACTTTTGCTGGAATGGAATAAATGCTAAAATTCCATCTAACCATTTTCTCCTTGCTACTTTGCTGCTTAAGCTTGGTACATCGGTAAACAAATTGGCAATTCGGTAAAATGACAAGAGACGCTTTCTTTCAAGAGCAACTAATCGATCCCATTTCAATATTTTCTGACGCGTCGTTCCCCGATAATATAGGAACAACCCAAACAATAATAACAAAGTTAATACTGGCAAAAAAATCATTGCTTCACTAATCACTAAATAGACTAAGACACCATTAATGAGAAATCGAATCCATACATCAACTTGACTTGCTGATACTTCTTGATATTTCAAAACATACCAAGAAATGTACAAGTTAAAAAACTTCATAATCAACAATAACAAAAGTACACTGATAAAATTATTGAAGTTCGCTCCCGTTACCTTTGCATACATGGGCATTAAAGCAGCAAGTACAAGCAATACTACATACCCTTGGAATATCCAGCTTAATAAAATGGAACGAGTAAAATAACTCTTTAATTGTGTTTCCAGCGGTAAAATAAAGACGATATCGGCTTCTCGTAAAAAAGTATGAATAGGACTTCTTGTCACAA
Organism: uncultured Bacillaceae bacterium; assembly: GCA_963790055.1. Lineage (GTDB taxonomy): Bacteria > Bacillota > Bacilli > Bacillales > DSM-1321 > Peribacillus. The sequence continues at coordinate 232,344 of CAWBND010000007.1, read as the reverse complement.
GAATTGCTAAAATAACAGCCATGATTGGCGCAACGGGAAAATCACTTTGAAGTGTCTTCACCCAGTTGCTGTAATAATAAGCTCCACCACCTAGGGCCAACACCATCACAAACACTAAATGGCCATTAAAAATGTAGCGCAAATATTTTTGCATTTCCTTGATATACTCTACAAAACGTTGCTTCCAAAACTGTTGACTATTCATGATGATTTTCTTCCTTTGTCAACTGTATATAAATATCATCAAGTGTCGCTCCAGGCATCGAAAATTGTTCTTGAAGCTTCGCCAAAGTCCCCTTCGCTCTAATTTCTCCATTATGTAAAATAATGAATGAATCACAATACCGCTCTGCTGTCGCCAAAATATGCGTCGACATGAGAATTCCTGCTCCACTTTCCTTCACCTTCGTCATTAAATCAAGCAAGGATTGAATGCCTAATGGATCTAGACCTAAGAACGGTTCATCAACAATATAAAGCGAAGGCTGAACTAAAAAGGCGCACATAATCATTACCTTTTGCTTCATTCCCTTTGAAAAATGCGACGGAAACCACTTCATTCTTTTTTCCATACGAAATTCCTTTAACAGAACATCGATTCGTTTTTTATAAACCGTTTCTTCTATACCATGTGCCATCGCCGTTAAACGTAGATGTTCTTCAAGGGTCAATTCATCGTAGAGTATTGGTGTTTCAGGAATATAAGTAAATTTCTTCCGATAGCCATCTGGATCTTGGGAAAGAATTTCCCCATCAATTGCTATCGAACCAGATTTGGGCTCCATTAACCCGATAATATGTTTAATTGTTGTACTTTTACCTGCTCCATTTAACCCGATTAAGCCAACTAATTCATTCGACTGAACCTCAAAGCTAATCCCTTTTAATACCGGAGTTCTTGTATAACCTCCAACGAGATCCTTGATTTCTAATAAGGACATGATAACGATCCTTTCTATGCATGATTTTTTTCAGTTTAACAAAATTTTTACCTTTTTAAAATTTCCTTCAAAATCCAGTTATATTTTTTACGATTCTTGTCTATCATAAATAAGGAAGAAGGGGTTCTTCATTACAAGTTGATTCACATCATATCGTCAAATGAGGTGTCAGTTAAAGAAACTCTACCTGTTCTCTAAAAGCAACCTTCATCACAAATGATTCACATCATATTGTCAAATGAGGTGTCAGTTAAAGAAACTCTACTTGTTTTCTAAAAACTAACTTCATCACAAATGATTTATATCATATTGTCAAATGAGGTGTCAGTCGCAGACTACTAACAGCTTTTCCAAAAAGAAAGCTCCCATAACAAATGATTCATATCATCTTGTCAAATGAGGTGTCAGTCGCAGACTACTAATCGCTTACCCAAAAAACTTCCTTACAAATGAATCATATCATTTCGTAAATGAGGTGTCAGTTGCAGAGTACTAACTGAAATACCCAAGAGAACTTGCTTACGTAATCATTTCAGCAAGGAGATGGTTCGCTTGAACGTAGAAGAGAATAACATTCATCCGTTATCGAATATGCTTTAGAAGTTGATAAAACTTTAAAGATATAGGAGATGGTTGCATTGAATGTAGAATCTTTATCAGAAAACCATTAATTTACTTCATAGTAAATGAGGTGTTGATCAAAGGACATTCTCAATAATACGCCAAGAATAAGCATACCCCTTTTTCAAACAGCAGGGTGCAACGTGATGTTGCATCCTGTTTTCTTATTATGGGGCTATTATGTACAATGATATTGTAATTAAGCGGCACTTGCTCTTTTCTATAGTGATGAAGCTATGATACGATTAACCATAATTTGATTTATTTGAAAGGAAGGGTTAAAAATGAGTGATTGCATTTTTTGTAAAATCATTAATGGAGAAATCCCAAGCACAAAGGTATTTGAAAATGAACATGTGTTAGCATTTTTAGATATTAGTCAAGTAACGAAAGGTCATACATTAGTTATTCCGAAAGTACATAAGGAAAATCTTTTTGAACTAACACCTGAAATTGCGAAAGAATTATTTTCTGTTGTTCCCGACATTGCTCGAGCGATTAAACAAGAATTTAATCCAATTGGCTTAAATACGTTAAATAATAATGGTGAGGCTGCTGGTCAATCTGTATTCCACTATCACATGCATTTAATTCCTCGCTACGGTGAAGGAGATGGTTTTGGAGCTGTTTGGAAAACACATACAAGCGAATACACATCAGAAGATCTAAAAACAATTGCAGATTCTATAGCTCAACATATCAAATAATAACCCAATATTTTACAAAAATTTTCGAATTCTTCACTTTTGGTGAAGAATTCCTTTTTTAGCGAGTTTTAAATAAAAATCTAAATTTTTCTCCTATTAAATTAACTATTAGGATATAATATATGGCATAAACACTACATTGCTTTTAGGAGGAAAAAAATTGAAACGTGCACGGAATTTTAATGCGGGCCCAGCTGCCCTTCCAGAAGAAGTTTTAAAAAGAGCTCAAAGTGAATGGTTAAATATCGAGGATTCAGGCATGTCCGTTATGGAGCTTAGCCATAGAAGTGCTCAATATGACAAAATTCATGAGTATGCGATTGCAACACTTAAGGAATTAATGAATATTCCCGAAAATTACGAAGTTCTACTTTTACAAGGTGGCGCTAGCCTACAATTCTCAATGGTGCCAATGAACTTGTTAAAGGAAGGTCAACGCGCAGATTACGTACTAACTGGATCTTGGTCAGATAAAGCATTAAAAGAAGCCAAAAAAATTGGACAAACGAGTGTTGTTGCTTCTTCTAAAGAAGAAAAATATGCATACATCCCAAGCCTTGAAGATATTAAAGTAAATGATGATGCAGCTTATCTTCATATTACAAGCAACAATACGATATACGGAACACAATGGAAGCAGTTCCCGGAAACAGGAAATGTTCCGTTAATCGCAGATATGTCTAGTGACATCTTAAGTGAAAAAATAGATGTAAGTAAATTTGGCATTATTTATGCTGGAGCACAAAAAAATCTTGGACCATCTGGTATTACAGTTGTGATTATTCGCAAGGACTTGATTCAAGATAACGAAAACCTACCAACGATGTTAAATTATGCAACTCACGCAAAAGCGAATTCTTTATACAACACACCACCAACACTTGCGATTTACTTATTATCTTTAGTGTTAGACTGGGCAAAAGAACAAGGCGGTATTGAAAAAATTGCTGAAATCAATCATCAAAAATCAAAGATTATTTATGATGCGATTGATGAAAGCAACGGCTTCTATAAAGGACATGCTCGTCAAGACAGCCGTTCACATATGAACGTAACCTTTAATCTTCCTACTGAAGAAGCAGAAAAACAATTCTTAGCAGAAGCAAAAGCAGCAGGCTTTGTTGGGCTTAATGGTCACCGCTCTATCGGTGGATGCCGTGCATCGATCTATAATGCCGTACCACTTGCTCATTGCCAAGAACTAGCTGATTTCATGAAGAAGTTTCAAGAAACTTACCAAAAATAAGTTGTACTAAACTACTTAAAAAAAAGCAAAGTCCGTGATATACTGACTTTAACTTTTTGCAGCAGGCAATGAGTGCACTGTTGGAAAAGTCATTAGAAAAACACGACTTATCGCCCCAATGGCGAAAGTCGATGTCGTATCTTTACTATCATCCATAAGATATAACGTTTGATAGTAAAAATATAGATGAGATGAGAAGAGGAGAGTTATAGTATGAAGACAAAAATATTGGTTTCCCTAGCAATGCTTTTAGGAATTGGTGCAGCTTTACATTTTATTATTCCTGGATTTTTCTATGGAATGAAACCAGACATGATGCTTTTAATGATGTTTTTAGCGATTGTTCTATTTCCTGAAAAGAAAAATGTATTAGTTGTTGCTTTAGGTTGCGGAATACTTTCAGCGTTGACAACAGGATTTCCTGGAGGACAAATTCCAAATATTATTGATAAACTGGTAACAGCGTTTGTATTTTATTTCTTAATCACAGCCTTCAAGAAATTTTCGACAACCGTTATGGGTGTTACAGTGTTCACAGTCATCTGTACACTAATTTCTGGAGTTGTTTTCCTTGGATCCGCCTACCTAATCGTCTGGTTTACCAAACGCCTTCATTGGTTTAATGGGAGCAGTTGTTTTACCAACCATGTTACTTAATGGTGTGGTAATGGCTATCATCTATCCAATCGTAACCAAAATTTTAAAACGATCTTCTCTTACAGTAGAAGTCTAACCATTAGACAGAACAGAAAAAAGCACCGGATTCCGGTGCTTTTTTTAAAACAATTCTATCAATAAAACGATTAGATAATTATTTTAGTTGAGTTGTTTCTAAGGTACTTCTACTTTTCTTAAAATATAAGCATAAGCAACCAAAAGAAAAAAAAGAATATACAAGCAAGGCCCCATTTTACTGCCCTAGCACGCAATATTTTTTTAGGTGGATAAATCCCTGGCTTTCGTACAGTGATTCCGTAATAAGCCAACACAATTAAACATCCTATCCACAGAAAAAATAATATCTTCATCCCTCTTAGCCACCAAATTAGCCTTCATGAAAAGACCCGTTATTTTTAACATGTATATGTTACAAGAAAAACATTTATGTATCACTCATTATGTTATTGTTAAATATCATATCCAATGCATACGGTATTCCAAAAATATTTTTTTAATATAAGAATAAAACAGCAAAATCCCTTCCACTTTTAAAAAAATTATGATATTTTGTAATCAATATCTTTCTTACTATAACGCATCCCCTTTTTTTATGAATTAGGAAGGGATTTCGCCTAATCAAAGCGAAATAAATATAACATGAGGTGATGATGATGAAAATGAAATCGTTATTAATCGGATTTGTAACTGGAGCCATTGTGGCAGGTACAGCAACGATTCTCTCTGCGCCTAGTTCTGGTAGAAATTTAAGAATCCGCTTACAAAACAGCAAGGATGAACTACTAGCAACTGCAGAAGAATTATTAACTAAAATTTACGAGATTAAAAATGAAGCATTAACAGCTGCGCAATTAAGCAAAGAATCAATATTGCTATTCATATCTGATGTCCAATTTCTAATTGAGGATTGGAAAAGAGAAATGGAACCTAGTAAAACAGAATTAGTAAAACATATTCAAGAAATAGAGACTTCTCTAAAAGAATTAGAAGACTTAATCCCTACTTCTACTAAATAAAGAATAATATGATCTCTACGATACGATTTTTTTTAGGCTTTCTAGCTCTGTCTTTTCAAAGTTTCTAAAAATTTCGGAAACTTTTACTTTATTAATTTTTATTTTATTGTCATAATAAATATACATATTCTGATAAGTAGGTGAACCCAAATTATGCAAGAGAAAAATTATTCTATGAAAGAGGCAATGATTTTTAGTCAGCGAATTGCCCATTTAAGCAAGGCTTTGTGGAAAGCAGTTGAAAAAGATTGGCAACAATGGATCAAGCCCTATGATTTAAACATCAATGAACATCATATTCTTTGGATAGCCTATCACTTAAACGGTTCTTCCATTTCAGACGTTGCAAAATTCGGTGTCATGCATGTATCCACAGCATTTAATTTTTCAAAAAAATTAGAAGAACGCGAGCTTTTAACGTTTTCAAAAAAGGAAAATGATAAGAGAAATACGTATATTGAAATTACGCCAAAAGGGGAAAAAATTATCCTAGATTTAATGGAATCTTTTGATCCAACTAAGAATGCTGCTTTATCAGGTGCACTTCCTCTTCGTCAACTATATGGAAAATTCCCAGAATTAATTGAAATGATGGCTGTAATACGTAATATTTATGGTGATGACTTTATGCAAATTTTCGAACGTTCCTTCACAAACATTGAACAAGAATATAAGGATGTCGATGGTAAAATTGTAAAAAAAGAAACTGAGCAAGAATCAGAATCTTTTCAGTAAATAAATTTTAACATTTCTTGCATCAAAGTCTTATATAAACCTTGTGCTAGACAGGAATCCACTAGTTCCTTTACAGATAGTTTAGGCGTTACATTCCTCTCCAATTGGCTAAAAAGCGGTTGAAAGTTTATAAACCCCTCCGCTTTTTCCATTGCTAAACGTTTGTTCAATAATTCACATATTTTATATATTTCCTTCACTTCTTCTCTTGTTATATTTTTTTCTACAATCAGCAAATCGAACTGTGCTTTTGGATTTCGAATAATATGTAATAATAATTGTTGATGATAACGTAACGTTTCAATTTCCTTTTCTAGATCCCTCATACCAATAAATCCCCCGTTAATCTATGTTACTTATCTATTTTTTCTTAGTTTAATAGGGTATAATCCCTCACTAATGAAAGTTTTACTTTCTTTTACATTATGACCTTTATTATCATTATTTGTACAGAAATCATTTCTATTTTTATTATTGTACCATTTACATTTCCACTCATGTTAGGTTTTAATATGAATGGGTAGCCTCAAAATTTTTGAGTATCTTTTTTCATCATTATTTGGTATCGTAGGGATACATGAAATGTTTTGCAAGGAGGGATTCAGGTTTGATCTCACTCTGTTTTATCGTGTTTTCACTTATCATTCTATATAATATTAATAAAATGACAAACTCTTTATGTATTCAAAAAGAGATTCCTGAAGACCGGCAACCAACAGTGTTCAGGACCATTAACATTTTAATAACTATTATGCTCTTATCATCCTATATTGAAGTTCTGTATACTTGAAATGTCCATACGCTTAAGCTAATAAAAAGAGGGGGAAGCTTTTTGCTTCCCCTTCGTTTTAACTTATAGCCAAGATGCTCCAATAATAATTAACAAGATGAATAAAACAACAATCAACGCAAAACCTCCACCGTGAAAGCCACCAGACATGAATATCCCTCCTTCCAAGTGAAAGTAACTCATTCATGCACACTCGTGCTGTGAAAAATTGGCCCATTCATGCATTTAATTTACATATTTTATTGAGCGACTACCCTATCCTATTCAGATATCGTCAAAAAGGTTTGGGCCAAAAGGCCAAATAAGTTTTAGATACGCTACCAGCTAAATGATGCACCTACAATAATTAATAAAATGAAAAGAACGACTAACAAAGCAAAACTGACGCCGAATTCTCTCCCATCTTCGTACCTCCCTTTGTTATCTTCATTCTATATTATGTATTAGTCCTAAAATCGGGCTAGGTCATTACCCACTTTATTGAAATACCCTTCCACTTTTTGTACTATTTTTTTTGAATCCATCTATTATATGCTATAGTAAGATTTATGAGATTAAAAAAACAAACGAGAATTTATGAATTAGGAGTGTTTTTATGAAGAAGTTGGTTATAACAATGGCCATTACAGCTGGATTAATCGGACTAACAGCTTGTAGCAATGGTGATTCAGAAAAAGTTATTGAAACAAAAGCAGGTGACATCACAAAAGATGAATTCTACAATGCTATGAAGGATCGCTATGGTGAGGCAGTTGTTCAAGAACTGGTTTACGAAAAAGTCCTATCTGAAAAATATGAAGTTACCGATAAAGAGGTCAATGCAAAATTGGACGAGTTAAAAGAACAAATGGGAGATAGCTTCCAAATGGCTTTACAGTCTTCCGGTTACAAAACGGAAGATGATTTTAAACGTGCTTTAAAATTAAATATGCTTCAAGAAAAAGCAGCCATTGCTGATATTAAAGTAACGGAGAAAGAACTGAAAGAAGCTTATAACAATGCAAAACCAGAAATACACGCAAGACATATTCTTGTTGCAGATGAAAAAACGGCAAAAGAAGTAACAGCTAAGCTTGATAAGGGCGAAGATTTTGCCAAATTAGCCAAAGAATATTCAACAGATACTGGCTCTGCCCAAAAAGGTGGCGACCTTGGTTGGTTTGGAGCAGGAAAAATGGTGGCTGAATTTGAAAGTGCTGCTTACAAGTTAAAGAAAAATGAAATAAGCGAGCCCGTCAAATCTCAGTTTGGCTATCACATCATTCAATTATTAGATAAAAAAGAAAAAGAATCCTATGAAAAAATGAAAGCCAATCTAGAATATGATTTGAAAGTATCTAAAATCGATGCAGCTAAAGTGCAAACTATTTTAGATCAATTAGTGAAAGATGCTGACGTCAAAATTAATGATAAAGATTTATCAGGAGCCGTCTCTACAAGTTCTAAATAAAGAAAAGCGGAAGGCACCCCTTCAGCTAAAAAGCGACCCATACTTGGGCCGCTTTTTAGTATTGCCTTATTGGCTGTACTCCTGCTCTCTATCACTTTTCCTTTTTTCCTGTTCTATTCTCATCCGCTCCATATACTTTTGCCCTTCTTCTTCAATCCACGTATTTTCAATTAAACGCTCTTGTCGTGCAGTTCGAATTGCCATGATTGCACTAACAACAATTCCAACAAATACGAACCATATCCAAATAGGCATGTCCATTCTCCCTTCAAAAAAGTGTTATGTCCTTCACAGTACACCTACTAAAAGATGTCATATGATTTCTATTAGTAAAAAATATGCCGCGAAATAAAAAATATGCTTTCTATCAAAAAATATGGCTCGCATAGCCGTCGTTCTTCTTTTCTATATAGTTTGCTTTACTCTAAAAAATGAAAAAAAGCCTGTCACCAAGGGACATAGCAATCCCTTAGTGACAGGCTCCTCCAAGTATATTTCATATTTTATGATTTATATAATATGATAATTTTTTTGTTACATCATCTTTCAAAGCTATTGTAGTTGTATTGTGAACGATCTACTGGAGTAAAGTTGTCAGGAGTATAAAACCTTAATAAATCTCCATTCACAACTCGATCAGAGAACTCCAATTTATGTTCTACATTTTCTTGGTATTTTTTCGCTTCATCTAATTGATCCTCTTCCAATGGCATCCCTGTATTTGAATCATAAAATGTACCATCCGTAAATGTAATAGTTGGGCTTACGAATTCGCCATTTCGGAATGGAACAAGTGAATCATGGTCTTCAGATAATAAATCTGTTCCCAATTGGACATAATCTTTTGTATCAATGCCTAATAAATGAAGAAGCGTTGGTAGAAGATCGATTTGTCCACCGTATTCATGGTTAACGCCACCTTCTACACCCGGTACACGAATAAATAATGGTACTCGTTGTAAACCCGAACTTTCAAATGATGTGATTTCTTTTCCGAGAACCTGTTCCATTGCTTTATTATGGTTTTCAGAAATTCCATAATGGTCACCATACATAACAATAATTGAATTATCATATAATCCAGATTCCTTTAAATCAGTAAAGAATTGCTCTAACGCTTCATCTGCGTAACGAGCTGTCTGGAAGTAGCCATCAACAGATTTATCACCCGTTGTATGCGGTGCAATCGTAGCATCTTCATCATCAATAGAAAACGGATAATGGTGCGTTACAGGTATAAACTTTGAATAAAATGGTTGAGGCAATGTTTTCAAAAATGGAATGGATTGCTCATAGAACGGCTTGTCCATTAATCCATAAGCTGCTTGATCCTCAGGGTTCATTTCATAGTAGCTTGAATCGAAAAACTTATGATATCCAAATGATTTATAAATTTCATCACGATTCCAAAAGCTTCCTTTGTTTCCATGGAACACTGCAGACGTATAGCCAAGAGAATCTAAAATAGCTGGAGCCGACTGGTACGTGTTTAACCCCTTTGTTGTAAAGGCTGAACCTTGTGGTAATCCGTATAAAGAATTTTCAATCATAAATTCAGCATCAGCCGTTTTACCTTGAGCTGTTTGATGGAAAAAATTATCAAAGTAAAGAGTGTTTTCTTCTTTCATTAATGAATTTAAAAATGGTGTTACTTCTTCTCCATGCAATTTGTAATCCATAAGGAAGGTTTGAATCGATTCAAGATGAAGATAGATAACATTCATCCCCTTCCCTGCACCAAAATAGGCTGGGTTTGGCTCTGCATAGTTAGCTTTTGTGAAGTTGATTACTTCTGTAATATCATCGCTATCTGCCATTGCTCTTTGTGTAGATACCTTTGTACTTTGAACGGCATCATAAATCGTGTAATTGTACATCCCTAAATATTTCACAATATAATTGCGGTCAAATCCTCTTGTCAATAACTGAGGACGATCAATCTCCGCTAAAGCTAAATTCACCACTGAAATACCTAAAGCCACTGAGAATAAAACAGCCACCTTCCGACGACGGAGGTCCTTTACTTCCATTTTAACAACTTTAAAAGAAAGAACGAAGATTAACAAAAGAATATCTGCGAAGAACAATAGATCATATGGTTTTAAAAGAGGAATCACACTACCGCTTACATCACCGAAATTTTGCGTCTGCGTTAACGTTGGCAATGTGATAAAGTCATTAAAAAATCGGTAATATAAAACATTTGCATATAAAAGAAAAGATAATAGGAAATCAATAATAATCAGCCAAATATACTTCTTTCTGCCTTTAAACAAAGAAAGCAAAACCTAAAAATAATATGGAAGATCCTAAAGGATTTAGAAATAATAGAAACTGTTGGAGTGACATTATTAATCCCAAGTCGAACTGGGTTAATTGAACCATATATGTTTTCATCCAAAGAAGGATGACAGTCATAAAGAAAAAGCCAATATATTTATCAAACATCTTTTGATTTTTTTGAAATATGTTATTCATTTTTACCTCCCTCTTTATAAAAAACGTCCAAAAAGCATAGTATCACAATTTATTAGATTACTAAACTAAAAGTTTCTTCCAAAAATGCACGGAAGTCGAAGTTCAATTTAGAAAGTTAAAACAGTTTATATTTATATCAACATAAAAAGCCAATTCCCTTTACGTGGAATTGACTTTTATCTGTATAGCCTTTTATAAATAGTTCACCAAATACCTTAGAACAAAAAACATGCTTTCTCCCAATAAAGAGAGAAAGCATATTTTTCAAAACGTTGGTTTATAGAAGGAACGGTTATCTAATGCAAATACTCTTTCCGTAAATTCACCTGGTTTTACTTTTTCCAATGCGCGATCCATCATATTAATTTTCGCGTCTATATTATCAATATAATGTAGCACTTCTGCTTCACGAACAAGTGGTGGCTTCGGACTTCCCCATTCTGCTTTCCCATGATGACTGAGTACAAGATGTTGCAGAATCATGATTTCTTCAGCTTTAATGTCTAATTCATCAGCCGCTTTTCCAATTTCATTCACCATAATCGTAATATGGCCTAAGAGATTTCCTTCTACTGTATAGACGGTTGAAACAGGACCTGAAAGCTCAAAAACTTTCCCTAAGTCATGAAGAATAATCCCTGCATACAATAAATCTTTATTTAAAGATGGGTAGAGTGCCGCAATTCCTTTTGCTAAATCAAGCATAGAAACAACATGATAAGCCAAACCTGACATAAATTCGTGATGATTTTTTGTCGCCGCAGGGAACACCAAAAAATCATCTTGATATTTTTTCAGTAAGTGGCGAGTTACCCTTTGAATATTTGGATTTGTCATTTCAAAAATATATTGTGTAATTTTTTCTAGCATCTCTTCTTGGCTTAATGGAGCCGTTTGAATTAAATCAGCCTTTTTCACGCCGTCGGCATCCGTAGTTAAGCGAATTTGACGGATTTTCAACTGACTGCGTCCTCGGAAGTTTTGAACTTCACCATGTACTCTGACCGTCGCTTCAGCAACATACGTCTTTTCATCGGTTTCAGAAACATCCCAAAGCTTTGCTTCAATTTCTCCCGTTTTATCTGCAAGGATCAATGTTAAAAATGGTTTTCCATTGCTGGCAACCGCCTTTGTACTCGTCTTAATGTACATATATGTATCTACAATCTCACCAATTCCATAATGAACAATTCCATTCTTCATTTAATTGCCTCCGTTCAAGGAAATATCAACATTATAACATAGTCACAGCTACTTTACGATTTGTGGATATTTTGTGGATAAATTTGTGGGTATTTTTATTTTATTCTTTTTTTGTTAATTGCAGAGCTCTTTTAATATTTGTCAGTACTTTAGAACTACCATACATTAATACACCGCCTTTATACACACGTGCACCAAACACAGCTAGAATGACAATACTCGCGATTAAAAGGAAGATACTTAGCGCAACCTCCCAAAATGGGACATCGAGCATTCCTACTCTTAGAAACATTAGCATCGGTGTGAAAAAAGGAAAAAATGATGTCACTGTAATATACGTAGCTGACGGATTCCCTAATCCAAACATAGCTAACATAAACGCAGCTACAATAAGTAGGATCATAGGTGTCGCCACTTGCTGAACATCCTCCACTCGACTGACAATCGATCCTAAGCAGGCTGCTAACGTAGCATAGAGAAGATAACCAAGTAATGTAAAAATCATTGCATATATAATCGTTGACAACTTGGTATCCCCAAAACCCATGACTGAAAAGAACCCTTCATTCATGGCAGATAAATTCTTCCTCACGGTAAAGTAACCTACGCCAAAGAAAAGGAGCATTTGCGTTATACTCAATAAAGCAATTCCTAAAATTTTACCAAACATTTGCTGAATCGGAGAAACACTAGAAATCAACACTTCCATCACTCGCGATGTCTTCTCTGTAGCCACCTCTGTTGCAATCATATTCGCATACATTAAAACCGAAAAATAAATAACAAATAAGATGATGTATACAAGACCTCTAGCTGAGTTTAGCTCTTCTTCTGTCTTTGCATTTTCTTGGAATGCAACCGCTTCAAAAGCGGCTGGACTATTTAACGCGAGTATTTCTTTCTCTGTTAATTGCAATTGGCTCGCTACCATTTTCGCCTTAAGCTGAGACAATATACCTGACAGCTCAGAACTAATCGTTGTATCTGTTAAAGTGTTAGCCTTATAGATTCCTTTTAAAAGCTCCTGCTCATGACTTTCAATAATTAAATAGCCACTTAATTCCTCTGATTCAATAAGTCTTTTTGCATCTTCTTCCGTTTTAAAAGCTTTCATTTCTACATCTTTATCTATTGCCTCTACCCCAAGCTTCATCTCTTCAAACACAGTACTTGTCTTGTCTATCACTCCAATTGTTTGCTTTGAATCATCAAATAGCTCTATAATTTTCGTTATATTAGCAAGACCAATCACAAGCACAAGCATAATAGCCGTTGTAATGAGAAACGACTTGGATTTTAATTTCGTGAAATATGTATGAAATAAAACAATCCAAAACTTATTCATAGGAAGCCCCCACCTTTTCGATAAAGATATCATTTAATGATGGCTCTTGTAATTCAAATTTACGTACAAAGCCTCTTGGAACTAACTCTTGTAATATTCTTTCGGCAGTTGCTTCATCTATTACCTGTAATACTTTCCCTTCCATCGTTGATTTCACTTTTGTCACCCCAGAAAATGTATCAAGAAAATCCAAATCAAAATCCGCATGAACGACAACATTCTTTTTTCCAAATGAACGTTTGATATCCTTTAAATGGCCAGCAACAACAGGAGAACCCTTTTGTAAAATACATAAATGTTCGCAAAGCTCCTCCACATGTTCCATCCGATGACTTGAAAACACAATTGTCGTCCCTTGATTTCTTAAGTCGATAACCGCTTCTTTCAGCATCTCAACATTAACTGGATCTAAACCACTAAACGGCTCATCTAGGATAAGCAATTTAGGTTTATGCAGCACAGAAGAGATTAATTGAATTTTTTGTTGATTTCCTTTTGATAGCTCCTCTACTCTCTTATTCTTGTATTCAGGCACTTTAAAGCGCTGTAGCCAAACATCCATTTCTTTATTTGCCTCATCCTTACTCATTCCTCTTAATCTCGCAAAATACAATAACTGCTCACTTACCTTTAACTTCGGATATAATCCTCGCTCCTCTGGCAAATAACCAATCATCGAACTCATCGACCCATTGATCCGTTTCCCATCCCACAGGATTTCCCCCGCTGTAGGATTGAGTAAACCAATCATCATTCGAAATGTTGTCGTTTTTCCTGCCCCATTTGCCCCTAAAAGCCCAAACATCTCTCCTTCAGGAATAGTAAAATTCAACTGATTAACAGCTGTATACGTTCCAAATCTCTTTGTTACATTTTGGACCTGCAACACCACAAAGATCCGCCTCCTCTTTCCATTATATTAATAGTATCGAAAGAGATTTATAGTTTCAACAAAATTGGAAAGCTAAACCAAAAATGTTAATGTATAAATAAAAGACTTTGTTACATTAAATTGATTCTGTCACTATGAAGCGATATACTTTATGTATATTCATACACTGAAAAGCTAAAGGGGTTAAAAATCATGAACAATTTAAAAAGTCAATTCCAATTTACACGTGAAAGCCTATTAAAAGAAATCGAAGGCATCGATCCGGAATTATTCGATGTTCAGCCAAAAGGATTCAACAACACTATCCATTGGCATGTTGGCCATGTTTTAAATGCTGCTGAGTTTTTCCTATTTGGACATCCTGAAACAGGAAATCTACCTGCTCATTACGCTACATTATTTGGCTATGGATCAAAACCAGCGGATTGGACTGGAGAGGTTCCATCTGTTGAAGTGCTAACAGAGCAATTACAAGAGCAATTAACTCGCATTCTTGACATTCCAGAAGAACGTTTTAGTGATAAATTGCCAAAGCCTTTCATGGCATTTGAAACAGTGGAAGAAATCACTGGCTTTACTATCTTCCACGAAAGCAATCATCTTGGCCAAATTCATGCAATGAAACGTGTCATCGAGGCTTCAAACTAAGGCACACCTTCTCTAAAAAAGAGTGTGAAATCAGCTATGATTTCACACTCTTTTTGCGTCTACCATTCACTTATTTCAACACATTCATTTTTTGTAAAAATTCAATCGGCTGTTGCTTTCGGAAAAATTCCTTCAACATATACCCTACCCCATTTTCATCATTTGAGCGAGTAACCCATTTTGCAGCTGCTTTTACTTCTGGCGCAGCATTTCCCATTGCCACACCAAGACCTACTCCCACAATCATATCAATATCATCCACACCATCACCAATCGCGACGATTTCATTTCGTTTGATTCGTAAATGATTAGCTAAGTATTGCAGTCCACTCCATTTTGAAATTCCTTTTGGTACTAGTGTGAGCCTGTCTTCAGATTGACGAATAACTTCAATCTCTGGAAATAAATTTTTCAGCAAGCGATATACATCGTTTAAATCATGGATTTCAGAAAAAATCACATCCACCTTTGTTGGTGCAAACGGTCGTTCTTGAAGCTCCTCACTTAGTACTTCAACATAATTTTGCGAAAAAATATGGGGATCATTTAATGTCATAACAGCTCGACTTAGTAGGTTTTCAGGAGTATTGATTCGATTAGCCAAAGAGGCCTTTTCATGAAGAAGCTGAATCTGACAGGACGTTTTCTCTAATAATTGAACGATTTCTAACGTTAATTCTTCTGAAATCCTTTTTACAAGTAAAGGCTTTTCAATCGTTTCTGCAACAAATGCACCCTGATGAGCAATAATCATTGGATTTATTTTAAGCAATTTAGCTATTTTTTTAGCTGAATAAAAACTTCTATTGGTCACAAGTGCCACATGTACACCTTTTTGATGTACGTATTCAATGGCTTCTTTTGTCATTTTATTGAGGCGACCATTTGATTGAAGTAAAGTTCCATCAATATTAACCGCCAACAGACGATACACCATGCTGATCTCTCCCATCTGTAGTGTCCTATTCTAATTTTATGAAAAAATAAAAGCAAGTAGAACAGATGAAAAAATCAAAACCTTGTTTACATCTTTCTTATCCTCAAAAAAACTCCCCGCCAGCTAAGGGCAGGGAGTACGATATTATGCTTGCTCTGGAAGTCCGTATAATTCTTCCAATGGCTTCATAATAACCTTATTTAAATCCGCAATGACTACACTCATTCTTTGCTCTGCATCCATTAACTTAGCAATCGTTGGATGTTGTTGAACAAGTTGAACCGTCTTTTGTGCTTGTTGTATCTCTTCAGGTGTAATTTCTTGTCCCATCATCTGTTTTTGCTGAAGCTGCATTTGCAAGTTACGGAAGTTTTCAAACATCCCTTTTGCACCTGGATCACCATTAACAAGGTCATATAGATGTTTTAACTCCGAATATTCACTGCTTGTGCGAATCGCTTTTTCCATTTCATATGCTGCATTATAAATATTGCTCATCATTTCCCCTCCTCTGTCCAATATAATATATTCTAATACCTCACCCACTATAACACAGAAAAGTGAAAGGCACCCGTTTAGCGACGTAGGGACTGAGGCCCACACGATGTGGGTCACACAGACTTTTTTCTGTTGTTAGTAATTTCTTTACTTCTGCTTCCATAAAATCTTTCATATTTTGTTTAGAGGTATAAATTTCTAGACACATTCTATTTTCAAAAAACATAGAATACGATATCCACATTTGCCCAGTATTTATTATAAAGCATCTAAAACTAAGTGCAAACGGAGAATAGCTATGAACGGTGAATCTTGCAAAATAGTATTATCCATAATAAAGGAACAAAAGGCTTCCGTATATATCGATGAAGCGTCATGCAAAAAGTGGCACCTTCAAGCGGGAGAACAGATTACGATTACTGCTGGACAACGTTCAATGTCAGTTGAAGTCCATTCGTTCCCTTCAAATGATCATAATCGAGAATGCAAACTTTCTACCTTTACTTCAGAGTACTTATCGCTGCCCACCTTTACTACTCCCATTTCCATCAATTTTTTTGAATCTCAAAAAAAATTAATCATTGGACCATTTTTAGCCATTATCATGAATCAATCCCTTTTAACCAATGGCACATTCGGAGATATGGAAACCTTTTTTCAAGAAATGAACAAGTACTGCTCGAAGCATGGATTTCCTTTTTATGTAACAACCCTACAGACGATCCAAAATGATGTTATTACCGGTTATTGGCCAAACGAAAATGGCTGGGAATTACAAAAGCTTCCGCTTGCTAATGTATTTTATAACCGCATTCATTCACGTCACTTAGAGCAATCATCAAACTTTACACAATTTACAACAGAATTACAGCAATATCGTATTCCAATGTTTAATGCCTGCTTTCTCTCTAAATTCGAAGTTCATAGCTTACTGTTAGAGGAAGAATCGTTACATCCCTATATTCCTGAATCCATTATGCTTGGGCACAAAGACGATGTATGTGCCTTTATCGATACCCATCTTACCGTCTATATAAAGCCCACTTTTGGTAGCCAAGGTCGGCATATTGGTAAAGTAACGAAAATGGCTGAAGGCTGGCTCTTCGAACATTCAGAGAGCATTCATGATTTTTACCTCGCCAAAACTGAAACAGAGCTTTTTACTGTATTAAAAAAGTTTTGTAAAAATCGTACCTATATGATTCAAAAAGGAATTCCTTTGCTCCAATGGGAACATAAACAAGTCGACTTTCGTATCCTCCTTCATCAAACAAGGGAATTCCATTGGAAAGTAACATCCATGGTAGCTCGAATTGGTGGTACGGGGCATATTGTATCCAATGTCGCACGTGGTGCGGAGATGAAAAATGGAACCGAATTTTTAAAAGAATACTTCGGCCACTCCCAAGCACTTCGTCTACAACAAATACTCATCAGATTAGCTAAGAAAATAGCTCAACACTTAGCTAACCAACAGCATGGTTTATTTGCTGAATTAGGGATTGATTTAGCATTTGATCAAGATTTACATCCCTGGATTATTGAAGTCAACTCCAAGCCCTCAAAAAAGTTTGAAGGCCCTTATGAAAAAGTACGACCATCCGTAAAAGCCATTATCAATTGTATGAACATGCTGTATGAAAAAATAACCTCCGCCATACCCTAATAGCGGTACAATAATAGAAGAAGCCTGAATTAAAGATTCCAATGTAAAGTAACATGTTTTCAAACTCAGGAAGGGGCCAATAAAACGGTGGAGTTCCACCCCTTTTCCTAAGAAAGGAGTTTTCCTATATGTTATTAGGATTAATGACGTCCAATTTATCAGGTGAGGAAAAATATTTTACTGAACTTGCCAAGGTAGCTCAACAGCAAAATCTAGACATTTGCCGTTTTACTCCTCAACACATTGATATAGAGACTAAAGAAATCCATGCAGAAGTATTAGATGAAAAGCAAGGAAACTGGATTGCCAAAAAGCTGCCTATACCTGATTTCATCTATGACCGTACCTTTCATGGATTAACACGCGAAACAACCGATGTGACTGAAAACATTAATTGGCTCAAAAAACAAAGCATTTTTCTCGGGCATGGTCTACCTAGCAAATGGGAAATATACGAAGCACTTAAAGATCATCCTCATTTACAAGCATTTTTGCCAAAAACAAACAAAATCCAAACAGCCGAGGATATGTGGAAGCAGTTAGATGAGCATGAACGAATCGTTCTTAAGCCTGCTTTTGGGGCACGAGGAACAGGCATCTATTTAGTAAAAAAGACAGCTGAAGGTGCCATTGTAACCATGACAAAAAAAGCAGAGAAATATGAGCGAGTCTTTCAATCAAAATCACCTTTAAACAAATGGGTGGATCGACTTTTACAAAGATATAGTTATCTTTGTCAGCCCTATTTAGAGCTATCTACCTCTGAAAATCATCCATTTGATTTACGTGTTCTCCTGCAAAAGAATAACCGAAATCAATGGGTTGAAAGAGGTCGAGGGATAAGGCTTGGACAAAAGGATAACGTTACAGCCAATATTGCAACGGGTGGATTATTTCTTCCTGTCACTACCTTTTTACAGACATATCCAGATACGATTCCACTTTCAGCCGAGCACACGATTCAACATATTCTCCGTACACTTCCTGATCAAGTAGAGGCACGATTTAATCGCTTGTTTGAGATTGGCATTGATCTTGGTGTAGATCGAAACGGTCAAGTCTGGATTTTAGATATCAATTCAAAACCAGGAAGGAAAATGATTGAAGCCCTCTATCCAACTCAATATCATCACCTCTATCTAGCACCTATTTTATACTGCCAATATTTAGCTAAGTCACTTTTGAAAGCAGGTGAATAAAGGGTGAAAAAAGTCTATCCTGTTGAAATTGCCAAACACACCAATTATTTGTTATTCGCTCCGTCCGAATTACCAGAAGTAAAAGAAATAGACCTTGTCTATTTTGGTCAACATTCTTGCCTAGCCAAAGTCGAACAAAACTTATCGTCAAAAGAAACCATCATCCTTTCAGAACCCCTTGCCAATGCATTAAAATTCACCGAAACCAAAACACCACTTCATCTATTTGTACATGAAAATCGCATTCACCTTGGACCGCTTGTCGGTATTTTTTCATCAGGGTTCAGCAAAGTATTAGATAAACCACTTGGAGAACGATCTGAATTTTTTTCAAAGCTTCTTTCACTCAATACGATGACCGGCTGCATTCCATTTATTTTTGGAGAACAACATATTGATTGGGACAATGAAACCATTCGGGGTTTTGTGTTCATTGATAACGAATGGAAAGTAGAGGAATTCCCCTTTCCTAATGTCGTATATGATCGACTCCCAAATCGACGAACGGAAAACGAAAGCGGACCAAAAGAAGTGAAACAAACATTCCAGGAACTATACACGATTCCTTGGTATAACCCTGGATTTTTTAATAAATGGGATGTATATGAACGGCTAAGTGAAGATGAAACAGCCTTAGCTTTTTTACCAGAGACCTATCCCCTTTCTTCTTTTTCTATCATTGAGCATTTACTTTCTAAGTATCGACAAGCTTTTATTAAACCGATCCACGGAAGCCTTGGACTAGGTATTCATCAAGTCATGTATGACAAACATGATCACGTCTACTATTGTCGCTATAAAAATGAAGCGCATCAGAATAAATTACAACGCTTCTCCTCTTTGGAAGCAATGATGGATCATGTATTTCGAGGTAGACCGCTAGAAAATCTTATCGTTCAACAAGGAATTCCGCTCATTCGTTCAGAAAAACGTCCGGTTGATTTTCGTGTTCATACGAACAAAGACAATCAAGGGAATTGGCAGGTAACAGCCATTGCAGCCAAAATAGCAGGGGCCGGCAGCGTCACTACTCATATAAAAAATGGTGGGATTGTCAAAACGCTGAAAGAGCTTTTTAATGACGATGAGAAAGTAAAAGAAATAGAACAAAAGCTAACAACAGCAGCCATTACACTAAGTAAAAGTCTTGAAACCCATCTTGATGGAATCATTGCAGAAATCGGCTTTGATTTTGGAATCGATAAACACGGTCAAGTCTGGATGTTTGAAGCCAATTCCAAACCAGGTCGGTCGATTTTCTCACATCCAAAGCTCAAAGAATTTGAACTATTAACAAGAAAATTAAGTCTCGATTATGCCATTTATCTGGCTGAACAATCCATTACCCATTCAATTGGTGTGAGTAAATGAAACTATATTATGATGAATCGAATAATAGCTGGTGGCATGAAGAAACAGGAGTAAAGCTTACTTTTGGAGTCAATCAGGAGCCGATTTCTTTTCAACGTAGCAAAGCAACTTCAAACGCTATAAGCTTTGATGTAACACCTTTTCAGACACATAAGATCATAACGGTCGGCATTCTGACAACTCAGAATCTCAAAAATGAATGTGGCATAAGCGGGAACCTTCCCCTATTTCGTTCACTACATTTGTATTTATTAGAACATGGCATTTTTTCCTACGTGTTTACAGTTGAAGATGCAGTAAAACAAGAAAACCTTGGTTATGTTTATTGCAGTAAGCTTCAAAAGTGGAAAAAAATTTCTATCCCACTACCGCATGTCGTTTACAATCGTATCCCATTACGTTCCTTTGAATCCTCCCCTCCCTTTCAACAAATGAAAGAGACCTTTGCCAAGCACGGGATTATCATGTTTAATCCATCTTTTATTGACAAATACGAAATGTACGCTGCTTTTAAAAATCATGTAAACTTAAAGCCATTTCTTCCTCAAACAATCGTTATCACAAACTTCAACGCTTTAGCAGCGTTTTTTCATACTCACAAAACCATTTATTTAAAACCAAGGGAAGGAAATCGCGGCAATGGGATTTATACCTTATCCCAAAATCAAGATGGTTCCCTGCAATTGAAAAGTCCAAATCATAGCGAGTCCTTTTCTTCTCTTCTAGCCTATTGGAACATGTACGAAAAACAACTTCAAGCAAAGAAATATTTAGCCCAGCAAGCGATCTCTCCTAAAAAAAAGGATGGACATCGTTACGACTATCGCCTCTTAGTTCATTACGAAAACGGACTTTTTAAGCTAACTGGTAAGGCTGTACGCATGGCGCAAATTCAAGAAATCACAACTCATGTCCCAAAGGGTGGAAAAATTTATCCGTATCATCAGGTCATGACGAAAGAGGTAGATGGGCAATTAACCGCACTTGCTCAAACTTGCGGAACTGTTCTTTCCAAACAACTAGGATTTATCGGCGAATTTTCAATCGATCTCGGTGAAAACGAAGCAGGAGAGCTTTTTATCTATGAGGTTAATTCAAAGCCTATGCAATTTGACGAAGTCGACATTGAAAAAAATCGACTTTTTCAGCTAAAAAAACTTTTTATTGAATTAATGCAAGGAAAAACGTAAGACACCAATACGCATCACAAATTTCAAACTTATTTTTAATAAAAAAATAACCTCCTTCTGTTTTTTCTAGTTATAATGAAATAAAATAGCCTTTCCCTAGAAGGAGGGTTTTTGTTAGATCATTACTCCTTTCTAATGGAAACCTTTGAATACTTCAGTTTCATCCGAATAAAATACCCCCTTCCTAGCTCAAACTATAAGCGCATCTTCCATACGGTTTGGTTTAACCATTAAACCTACTTATGAGAGATAACCACTAGGAGGGATCGATTTGGACAAGAAAAAGGAAACATACACATTTTTAAAAGATACAACTTATGAAAACAAAGACTCCACCTATTTAGACATTGATCGAATTATTAATGAAGGAATGGCCGGTGGAAACGTCTATTCAGTGGGGAACTATCAAAATATTGAAGAAGCACATGATTTCTTCGATGAAGCCCCTCCGAATGTAAATCAATAGTCTAACGATAATGAGCTGAACGATGAAACAAAAGTCAGCTCATTATTTTATGGAGTCTAATATAATAGATATCCTAATAAAGAAAGAAGGCCATGTATGTTAAAGAAAGTTCTAATTATTTTGTTAAGCACTATCCTTGTAATCCTTTCTACTTCTCCTAGTTCGTCTGCAAAGTACATAACGAGTCAATCCAAAAGCAAGCTTGTCGATATTCGGGACATTGATCGAACCATCGTCATCGATTTACGTTACGCAACCAAAAATAATTTTACAAAGAAAAAACTATATTCTGATGCAGTTCCTTTACTAAGAAAAGAAACGGCTATTAGACTGGCAAGAGTGAATAAAGAAGTGTCCAAAAAAGGATATCGAATTAAAGTGTGGGATGCATACCGTCCATTCTCCGCTCAACAGGTTTTATGGAACGCAGCTACAGATAAACGATATGTAGCAAATCCTAAAAAAGGATCGATACATAATCGCGGCGGCGCAGTTGATATCACTTTGGTAGATAAAAAAGGCAGAGAACTCAAAATGCCAACAGGATTTGATAATTTCACTTCAAAGGCATCACGAAATTACAAGAAAATGGATAACACAGCGAAAACAAATTTAACTTACCTTACGAACGCTATGAAAAAACATGGCTTTACAACGATTAATGATGAATGGTGGCATTATACAGATAAGAATTGGACAAAATACCCTATTCTCAACGTTCCTTTACACTCCTTTAAATAAAAGAATAGAGTAACTACATGCATAATCTATGATGGTGAAAACATAGATTGTGCATTTTTTATCCCTAAATCTCACTAATCGTTATTACTCTATTATTTCTCACTATCATCTATTTTGAACACCACTCATTTCCATCAAAAACCTATTGATATTTTTTTGCGATTAAATTAATCTATAAAACGTATAATTCGTTCTCATTATTGAAACAATTTTAGGCGTTTTCTAGATCATTTTTCAGTTAAAATGAATATATTGCTGAAGAGAAAAACTTTATTTATCTCATCCTATAGTCATACTACGTTCATATTTTTTGATTTTTTATCTATTTCTATGTTATAATTGTAATATCTTGGAAAAAGGGAGTGATTTTTTTGCAATTTGTTGATGTATATTTATATGAAACTAGAAATGATACTAACCCTGTACAATGGCAAGGAATGGAAGTGATCCTAGACTCTAGCAAGGTTCAAACAACAGATCCCCGTTTTGAAGTAGAAATACACGTAGATGAAGAGTTTGAAAGAATTTTATCTTTTGCTGGCGAAAGAATTAGTCTTAAAACAATTATTCTAGATGATGATGAAATTCCTACAGGCTATCTTTGCTATGATATTGAAAATTGGGGCTTTTCAGGCAAACGTTTGATTGTTACCGACCCCGATGACAATGTCCACAAATACTCTCTCCCTTTTAAATAAAAAAGGCATCCTTACGTAAGGTGTCCTTCCATTTATTTCATCTTGTTCCTTATTCAAACATCATTCTTTAACCAAAGTTTTTTAATCTTACAGACATTTCATTAAATGTGGACAATATGCTTTCTCCACCTAATGTATATGTAAAATACAGAAGCTGACGCATAAGGATTGGACTCCCGCAAAAAATATCCGTATCTAGGATGCTGGATTCTGCAGTGCGGAGTTGTCAATCCTTTTCCTAAGTCAGCCTCTCTTCATTATTTGTTAACCATATTTACTGGCACAACCCAAGCATCAAATTCTTCCTCTGTTAGAAAATCCAACTTCAATGCAGCCTCCTTCAAAGTAGAATTTTCTTTAAACGCTACCTTAGCAATTTTTGCTGCTTTTTCATACCCGATATACGGGTTTAACGCCGTTACAAGCATAAGAGAACGTTCTACATTTTGTTGAATCTTTTCCTCGTTAGCTGTAATACCTACCGCACAATTTTGATTAAACGACAAAATTCCTTCTGTTAATAATTTAACTGATTGCAAGAAGTTATAAGCAATAACAGGTTTAAATACGTTTAGCTCAAAATTCCCCTGGCTTGCCGCAAAGCCAATTGTTGCATCATTTCCAATAATTTGAGTTACAATCATGGTTAATGCTTCACTTTGCGTTGGATTTACTTTGCCTGGCATAATAGAACTTCCTGGTTCGTTTTCAGGAATCGAAATTTCCCCTATCCCGCTTCTTGGACCGCTCGCTAACCATCTTACATCATTGGCAATTTTCATTAAATCCGCAGCTAATGCCTTTAAAGCACCATGCACATACACTATTTCATCATGACTTGTCAGTGCATGAAATTTATTATCTGATGTTTTAAAAGAATGTCCTGTATCGATAGCAATCTGTTCCGCTACTTTAGATGGAAATTCAGGTTTCGTATTGATCCCTGTTCCAACCGCTGTACCACCAAGAGCTAAGTTCAATAACTTTTGACTACTTTCTTCAATCATCATTAAGCTCTTATCTAACATCGCTCTCCAGCCAGAAATTTCTTGGCCTAAAGTGATTGGTGTTGCATCTTGAAGATGTGTTCGCCCAATTTTTACAACATCCCAAAATTCATTTTGTTTTGCTATAAAAGTATCACGTAATTGTTTAATGGCTGGAATTAATTTAGTAGCTACTTCTAAATATGCAGCTACATGCATGGCCGTCGGAAAGGTATCATTAGAACTTTGCGCTTTATTCACATCATCGTTTGGATGAAGCTCTTCACTATCTCCTTTCTCCTTTAACCACTCATTTCCTTTATTTGAAATTACCTCATTCACATTCATATTACTTTGTGTACCACTACCTGTTTGCCAAACAACCAGTGGGAAATGCTCATCAAGTGTTCCTTCAAGAATTTCACCACAAATCTTTACAATGGCATTCTTTTTTACTTGAGATAAATCGCCAAGATCATAATTCACCTTCGCTGCTGCTTGCTTAACATATGCGAAAGCATGGATTACTTCTATTGGCATGTTTTCATTCCCAATTTTAAAGTTGTTACGGCTCCGTTCTGTTTGAGCACCCCAATATTTATCATAAGGAACGTTTACTTCACCCATCGTATCTTTTTCCACTCTAAATTTCATTTTTTCGCCTCCAATTAATTTACTCAATTACGAAGCCCTTGATACTTCACAGGATTATTCTGGTTAAGAGTTATTCTCACAATTATTGGACAAACTATTCACACTCAGAGTAGAGATATTATTCTTTTTTTATTGACAGGCTATGAAATGTGTAGTAAATTCAGAATTAAAAGAATGAACTATACTCTTATCCAGAGAGGTCGAGGGAATGGCCCGTTGACACCTCAGCAACCTTCATTGATGTAAATCTATGAAAAGGTGCTAATTCCACAAGTTACGTTTGGATAACTTGGAAGATAAGAAGAAGAGCCAATTTTGTGAAATTAAAGTCTTCTTCTCAAAGAGGACTTTTTTATTTTTTATTTTAAAGGAGCCGTGATTGTAATGTATAAAACAGAAACAATACTTGCCCAGCTAGGCAATCGTAGTGAGACAACGACAGGAACAGTTAATCCTCCAGTCTATTTCTCAACTGCTTATCGACATGAGGGAATCGGGCAATCAACCGGCTTTGATTATAGTCGTACTGGCAACCCGACACGAAAGATTCTTGAGGATTCGATTGCCAAGCTTGAATGTGGGGATCAAGGCTTTGCTTGTAGTTCCGGTATGGCAGCTATCGCTACAATCTTAGCCTTATTTCAATCAGGAGACGAATGGATTGTAAGCAGTGATTTATACGGTGGGACTTTCCGTATTTTAGAAAAAGGCTTTAAAAAATGGGGCTTGGATTGTCACTATGTAGATACTTGTTGTTTGAGCGAAATTGAAAAAGCCATTACTCCTCAAACAAAAGCCATCTTTCTTGAAACTCCAACAAATCCCCTTATGCAACAAACAGATATACGGGCTGTTGCTTCCCTCGCTAAGCAATATAATTTAATATTAATTGTTGATAATACGTTTTATACTCCTGTCCTTCAACAACCAATTTTAGAAGGTGCCGACATTGTCGTACATAGTGCAACGAAATATTTAGGTGGACATAACGATGTACTTGCAGGACTCATCGTAGCAAAAGGTTCTGAGTTATGTGAAGCTTTAGCCTTTCATCATAATGGAAATGGGGCTGTATTAAGTCCATTTGATTCTTGGTTGGTTATTCGCGGAATGAAAACGTTAGCTCTACGCATGAAACAACATGAGCAAAATGCAAAAGCCATTGTAGAATATTTATCTACTCACGAATGTGTGACAGATGTGCTTTACCCTGGAAAAGGTGGAATGGTCTCATTTCGAATTTTTGATGAAGCTGCTGTAAATCCATTCCTTCAAGCATTAGGATTAATCTCTTTTGCTGAAAGTCTAGGTGGAGTAGAAAGCTTTATTACCTATCCAGCAACGCAAACACATGCTGATATCCCACTGGAAACAAGATTAGCAACTGGAGTAGATAATCAGCTATTACGCTTCTCAGTAGGTATTGAAGATGCTGAAGATTTAATTGGGGATTTAGAACAAGCCTTTACAAAGGCAAAAAAGGAGACAGTACAATGACAAACCACGACGAATTTAGTTTTGAAACACGCCTACTTCATAATCAACATAAATTTGATCCAACCAACGGAGCGGTTAGTGTACCGATTCAGCATGCTTCTACCTATCATCAGTTCGATATTGACCAATTTGGAAAATATGATTATAGCCGCAGCTTAAATCCAACTCGTGAAGCCTTAGAAGAGATTATCGCAGAACTTGAAGAAGGTACACATGGATTTGCTTTTGGATCTGGAATGGCTGCTATCTCAACTGCCTTTTTACTATTATCAGCTGGCGATCATATCATCGTTACAGAGGACGTATATGGCGGAACCTTCCGTATGGTAACCAGTGTATTAACTCGTTTTAATATTGAACATACCTTTGTTGATATGACAGACATTGAGCAAGTAAAAGCCGCTGTGAAGCCTAACACAAAAGCTATTTACATGGAATCACCATCTAATCCAACCCTTAAAGTGACAGATATTAAAGAAATATGTGATTTTGCTAAAAAAATTGGTGCCCTTACTTTTGTCGATAATACATTCTTAACTCCAGCGCTACAAAAACCACTACAGCTTGGTGCTGATATTGTCCTGCATAGTGCAACCAAATTTTTATCCGGACATAGCGATGTGGTAGCAGGCCTTGCCATTGTTAAAGATCCAGAGCTTGCAAAACAACTAGGGGCATTGCAAAATTCATTTGGTGCCATACTTGGGGTACAAGATGCTTGGTTAGTAATGAGAGGATTAAAAACATTAGCCGTTCGAATGGAACACTCGCAAAAAGGTGCTCAAAAAATGGCGGAATATTTGAACCAACACCCACTTGTGAAAGAGGTATATTACCCAGGACTGCCTAGCCATCCACAATATGACATTCAACAAGGTCAAGCGAGTGGTGCTGGAGCCGTTCTTTCATTTGAACTCCAAAACGAAGCTGACCTTCGAACTTTTGTAAAACATGTTAAATTGCCTGTTTTTGCAGTTAGCTTAGGAGCTGTTGAAACGATTTTATCGTATCCTGTCAAAATGTCTCATGCTGCTATGCCTACTGCTGAAAGAGAAAAACGAGGAATCTCGAACAGCTTACTTCGTGTTTCTGTGGGATTAGAAAATCCTGATGACTTAATCAAGGACTTTGAACAAGCATTGCAAAAAATTGAAACATCACATACTGTAACAGCGCAATAAGAAAAGCGGAAGGCGCCCGTTTAGCGACGTATGGACTGGAGCGCTCCGCATGAGATAAAGGAAACACGAAGAGCGAGAGCGATTCGATGTTGACTTATCGTAAGGAGGAGCGGGAAGTCCAGTAGTCGCTGGGTGCCTGGAGCTAGACATCTGTACTCATCGAGAATGATATAAATTTTGATAGTATATAAAAAGGATAGATAAAAGCAAACATTGTCAGCTTTATCTATCCTTTTTCATGTGATATTTAACATTAATAGATTCAAATTTTTATTCATTCTATAAAACTCTCTTTTCTTGAGTTTGACTTATCCGATTAAACTTTTGATTTACATATCTGAATATCCTTCTTAATAACATTTTTTATAATGCCTACTTATTTCCTGTATACCACCTTCACCGCTTGGCAAGAATGGTGTTAAAACATGAAGGAGAAAATAATGATGAGAGGAATTATCCTAATTAGTCCCAAGTACTCCATTAATGATTTAAATCTAAGCGACAGTTTTGCGATTCAAAAAATATTAACTGAAAAATTTATCACTGATCAAAATATTTCTCAAATTACTTTGAATCGGAATCAAATTTACCCCTATTACACGATTCCACATGTGCTCTTATATCATCTTCAAAAGGAAACAGAACAGTTTTTTCCTTTAGAGTACCTGGTATTATATTCTATGGATACAATGAAACAGTTTATTGAAAGTTACCCTGAGAAATGGGAAGAGTTATGTAATTATTTCTTACATATCGTCACTATTATTAACACGGATGAACAAGACCAAGCACATCTATATAAAAATCTTATTTGACCAATGCGCCATACTTTTGATTAGGTTTACATCAGCTTACAGATTTTCCGAGCGGGAAAGCCCATGCAGGTTAAGAAGTGCAGTAGTATCTTAGAGCCCCACTGCTTTAGCGGTGGGAGTTATCAGTCATCCACTTCAATATCTATATGCGAAAAAGCTGTAAATTCAAATAATCCTTTATCGGTTAATTTAAGCTGAGGAATAACAGAAAGCGTTAAAAAAGATAATGTCAAAAATGGATTAAACGTTTTAGGTGCCTCTATCCCACTAAGAACTTCATTTAAATGTTTCAAGGATTGATGAACTACTTCATATTCATCTTCAGACATTAATCCTGCAACTGGTAAAGCTAAAGAAGCCAATACTTCTTTCCTATCGACAACAGCTAAACCACCATTTGTTGCGATAACATGTTGTATTGCGACAAGCATTTCTTGTGGGGAGGTACCTACAAC
Organism: uncultured Bacillaceae bacterium; assembly: GCA_963790055.1. Classification (GTDB taxonomy): domain Bacteria; phylum Bacillota; class Bacilli; order Bacillales; family DSM-1321; genus Peribacillus. The sequence goes on along the minus strand of CAWBND010000007.1, from coordinate 203,240 downwards.
AACAATATTATGTGAATCATGAGCAACCGTAGTCGCAATGGCTCCTCTTTTTAACTGAAAGCCTTTGACAATCCCCAGCCCAATATTGCCCGTAGCTTTATGCCTTTCGATGACAGCTAATAGTAATTGATCATTTTCAATCGATGGAACAAACCATCCATTTTCTACTTTAACAGTCTCTTTCAGATGTTGTGTCACCAAACTATTAGGAATGATTCCAATTACATTACAAGTATCCGATACTAACGGAATCCTTAATTGATCTAAGGTCACTTCCTTTGTATGTATTTGAGGAAGCGAAACACTTTGAGGGGATGATGGTGCCTCAAATGATGTCCCCGTTATTTTGCCTTGACTGACGATACAAGTCCCTTTCTTATACACCTGGTGAATCGATATATTCTCCAAATCATCAAGTAGAAGAAAATCAGCTTGATACCCTGGGGCAATGGCTCCTAAATTACGAAGTCCGAAGCACTCTGCCGTATTCAGGGTGACCATTTGAATGGCGGTAACAGGATCTAATCCTTTTTTAATCGCAAGTCGAACGATATGATCGACACTTCCCTCCTCAATCAAATCATCGATTAACTTATCGTCTGTTACAAATAAACATCTCCTCGAATTTTGTGGTGTAACAACGGGAAGGAGTGCGTCTAAATTTTTGGCTACTGTGCCTTCCCTTATCATTAGGTACATGCCTACATCTAAACGATCTTTTGCTTCTTGGCTGTTTATACATTCATGATCAGTGCGAATACCTGCAGACATATAAATATTCAAATCGTCTCGTGTAAGTCCCGCTGCATGACCATCAATGACACTACCGTGGCTCTGCGTCATAGCAATTTTATCTAACATCGTCTGACTTCCAGATGCTACAGAGGGAAAATCCATTACTTCAGCAAGACCTAATACTTCTGGTTTTGATAGGAAAGGCTCTAATTGTTCCGCATCTAGTCTTGCACCATTCGTTTCAAAAGGAGTGGTTGGAACACAGGACGGTAACATTACAAAGATATCCAATGGAAGCTGCTTAGCATCCTCCAGCATGTATTGAATGCCGTCGGTTCCTGCTACATTTCCAATTTCATGAGGGTCTGTTACGACAGCCGTTACCCCATGTTGAAGCACTACTTTCGAAAACTCTCTAGGTGTCAGCATAGAGCTTTCAATATGTACATGGCCATCTATAAATCCTGGTACAATGATTTTACCTTGAGCATCAATGGTCTCTTTCCCTTCATAGGAACCAATTCCTGCAATCATTCCATCTACGATTGCAAGATCTCCTTGCATAAATTCTCCTGTAAAGACATTTAAAATTTTCCCTTGCTTTACAACTACATCAGCAGGTTTCTTCTTTCCAGCTACTAAAATTCTTTTTTTCAACATGGAAGAATAATCATTCATAAAAATCACTCCTTTATTTAGTCTTGATTTTTATACAACTCTAACAAGTATTTTGTCTACTTCATCTATATTATTACACTAAACTAATATTTCTAAAAAATCCAAAAAAGGGAACTAACCTATAGAGTACAAAATGTACCTTGTAGGTCAGCTCCAGAAACCCTAACAGCTTCCTACGTTATATTGATTCTAATCATTGAACACTTATTGAAATGCAGCCAAATAATTAGATAAATTAACCTATTCTCCTTTTCCACTATTGTTCCTATAAAAGTTTTCTAGTATCTTTATGTATTGAGTGCTAATGAATAGTGATTCATACAATGGCAACAATGAATGATGGAGGACAAATTACTATTACGAAGGAAAGGTATACACAACATGGAAAATAATCAACATGAATTAAAAAGAGGTCTACTGCCAAGACACGTCCAATTTATTGCTTTAGCTGGCATGATTGGAACAGGTATTTTTAAAGGAAGTTCCGATACCTTAAATATGGCAGGCCCCAGTGTCGTGATAGCCTATTTAATAGGAGGACTATTATTATTTATTGTCATGGCGGCTTTAGGAGAAATGGCAATTGTTTATCCCAATCTAAATGTGCAACACCTAATCTATAAAGCATTTGGATTTCAAATATCTTATATTGTAGGATGGCTCTATTGGATTAACTGGATTATCGTCATTATTGTAGAATTAATTGCGGGAGGAAGCTTTTTGCAGTACTGGTTTCCGACTATACCATTATGGCTGTTGAGTATTATTTGTGCGGCATTCATAATAGGAATTAATTTATTTCAAGTTAAATACTATGGGGAACTTGAGTTTTGGTTTGCAGGTATTAAAATCATTACACTAATTGCGTTTATTATTTTAGGAGCCCTCCTTCTATTAGGTCTTTTTCCTAGTTCAAATTCTGCTTCGTTTGCTAATTATACGGCAAATGGTGGTTTTTTCCCCCACGGAATTTCAGGAACGTTAAGCGCATTTTTAGTGGTCATGTTTTCATATGGCGGTGCTGAATTAATCGGTGTAGCTGTTACTGAAACAAAGGATTCCCAAAAAGTCTTACCGAAAATCATTAAAGGAACCGTATGGCGGGTCATCATTTTTTATGTCCTACCAATCCTTATTATTTGCGGAATCATTCCTTGGAATGAAGTAAGTTCAGAAGAAAGTCCCTTTGTACAGGTTTTCAGCTTTTCAGGACTTCCTGGAGCAGCTCATGTGATGAATTTTGTTCTTTTAACAGCTGTCCTATCCGCAGCAAATTCAGGAATTTATGCAACATCAAGAATATTATTTACAATGTCTCAAACAGGAGAAGCCCCTAAATCTTTTTCAAAAGTAACTAACAAAGGGATTCCCCTTAATGGAATATTAGTAACAACATTATGTATATTAGTTGGTGTATTTTTAGCATATTTGACGCCTGATCAAGTGATAAGCTACCTTATGACTATACCGGGCTTTACCATTTTACTGTTATGGATTAGTATTTGTTCTGCACAATTAAAGCTTCGCAGCCAATACAAAGATCAACCTTTTTTTCAGGTAAAATGGTACCCATACACTACTATATTCGCCATCATAGCTTTAAGCTTAATCTTTGTATCCTTTATTTTTAATGAACAAAATATAATTGGTACAACTGTATGTCTTGTCGTTTTAGCTGTACTTACCCTTTTATCTTTTATAATGAAAAAAAGTGCTCATCGAAAATAACATAATTTCAAGAAAGGCTCTAGGAGTCCATTAGTCGCTGGACTTCTGGGGCTAGAGACCAGTGCACATCACAAAATTTACTGATTGCTTCGTTTGTTGAAGAAGAAGGGATAAACGTATGAAAAAAGAGGATATATGCTTATATATTAAACATAGTATCCTCTAATCATTTTAGTATAGTTAAGAACTTTTTTTACTGTTCTTCTTCTACATGAACGGTATTTTTATCTACAACCCGATTATCTTCTACATGACTAGCCATTGGTTCGACTACCTTGCTATCTTTTTCGGGAATAACGACTGTAGTGTGTGTATTGCCTCGATTCACTAAATCCGTTAGAAGTTTCGATACATCAATACCGGTTAATTCCTTCAGTGGTTCTTGAATGCTTAACATTGTAGCTCCAATGCTTCTTCCATAAGAAGCGACTCCTTCCCCGCCGCCTGTATCCACGATTTTAACGGACTCAATATTTTTCAATGGACTTGCTACTTCTCTTGCGTATTGCGGTAACATTTCAATTAATTTTTCGACGATAACCACTTCTCCATGTTGAGCGATAGCTTCCGCTAATAGACGTTTGGCTTCTGCTTCGGCTAACCCTTTTTGTCTAATTACTTCTGCTTCAGCAAGACCTTGTTCTCGTTTAATCTTCGCCTCTGCTAACCCTTGTTCTTCCTTAATTTTTGCTTGAGCTTGACCATCAATTTCTGCTTTTCTTGCTTCTGCTTCAGCCCTTTTCGTCGTGTCATAATAATCGGCATCTGCTTTTGCTTTACGAATTTTCGCTTGTTCTTCTTCTAATTTGACTTGACGTTCACGTTCAAGTTGTTGAATACGTAATTCTTCTTCCTTCTTGTACGCTAATAATTTTAGATTCTCTTCTTGTACTTCTTTGGATAATCGTGTCTTTTCTAATTCATAGGATTGCTCAGCTTTTGCTCGTGACCTTTCAGTCTCTTCTTTAATGCCTGCTTCTTTAAGATCCTTGATTTTATTCGATTCTGCGATTTCTGTTTGACGCTTAATTTCCTCTTCCTGAGCCTCTTTATTCGCATTGGCTTTATAAATACGAATTTCTTTGTTGCTATTGGCTTCCGCGGTTTCAGCGTTTTTCCGTGCTTCTGCAATCAGCGGACGACCTAAGTTTTCTAAATACCCGTTTTCCGGATCTGCATCTCGTAAATCTGTTAATCCTAATGAAGTGATTTTGAAGCCCATCTCATCTAGTTGTTTTTGAGCCACCTCGGTCACTTGATTATTAAAAGCTTCTCGGTCTGCATTTATCGCTTCCACAGACATTTTAGATAATATGGCCCGAAGGTTCGCTCCCAATACTTCAGAAATTTCGTCTTCAATTTCTTCTTGTTTTTTTCCTAAAAACTGTTCGGCATAGATAGCAATTCCTTTCAAGGTTCCTGCTACGGTAACAGTTGCTACTGCATCCGCAATAATCGGTACTCCACCGTTCGTATAAACTTTTGGAGTGGTCATCTTTAATTGAAACGATGTTAAATCAACAGGGGTAGAGGTTTGATTCATCTTTAGCAAATGTCCTCCACCACGAATAATTTTAATAGCACGACCTTCTTCATCGGTGAATATATTTTGCTCTTTAGATGGATCACCTAACTTTGGTCCTGTAATAATTAAAGCCTGATTCGATTTAGCAGCTCGATACCTAAATTTATAGGTAAAGAAACCGCCCCCTGCTACGATTGCTAACAACACTAAAAATGGTAAAATAAATAAAATAGCTTTAAACATCATGATCCCTCTTTCTTTAATATTTATAATCCTATTAATATTTACGATCAAACTATGAATATGTTTCAAATATTCACATTAGTTTTATTAAAATCTATTCCACTTATTAAGAAAAGCGGAAGGCGCTGCTCCTTGCGCTAGACACCAGTACTCATCGAAAATTTTATACTTTCTTATTTTTTAATAAATAAAGGCCCAAGATGCACTCCATCTTGGGCCTTTCCTTTTCCTTCATTTACTTATTTCTTTCCCATACCTTCATCTAATTCCTTTAAAGACTTAACTTTACCATGTGGGTTCTGCGATTGTTTTTTTGCTGTCCACTGTCTTTCTTCTTGTCGTTTAGATTGAGTCATTTTGCAATAATACTCCTTTACAAGTTAATCAATAATAGATTAACCATAACGCCCATTTTCATGCAAAAAACTTTAATCCGCGATTAAAACGAAAATAGAGTGTAAAATGGTTAGCCATTCTACACTCTATTTTCATTATGCATTTTTCAGCTAGTGTTTTACATAAAAAACCCTTTATAAAGCATTCTAAGCGCATCGCCTCTGCTGATAATTCCAACTACCCTATTTTCAGCATCCACAACAGGAATCTTTTTAAAATGATGTTTTGAGATTACTTTGATTGCTTCTTCGAAATGATCTTCAGGAGATAATGTTGTAATCTCCTTATTTCTTAATAATTTGGATACTGTATCATTTAACTTACTGTTCACGGTTTCATCTAAATTTTTCCCAGGTAAAGTAGGCACATATGTAAAGTAGTCTTTAAAAACCGATTCTTTCGGAGCTAGATATCGTAAAATATCACCATCGGATACAACTGATATTAGCTGATCCTTTTCATCTACAATAGGCACTCCACCGATTCTATTTTCAATGAATAATTGCAAAAGTTGTTTTAACGTAAAATTTGGCCTTGCTACAAATACATCTTTAATCATAAAATCCTTTACTAACATCCCTATCACTCCCTCATTCCATTTTCAATTATAACTTACTATTATTCCCATAAAACTTTCGTTATAGGAAAACCTTCTATATCCATTTTATCACAAAATTGAGAATTATTTGAACATTTTTGCTGCATGGACAGCTTTTTTCCATCCTCTATATAATTTTACTCGTTCTGCCTCCTCCATACTTGGTTGAAACGTTTGATCAACAGCCCATTTCTTTGCAATTTCCTCTTGATTTTTCCAGTACCCTACAGCTAGTCCTGCTAAATAAGCAGCTCCAAGTGCTGTCGTTTCATTAATAAACGGTCTTTGAACAGGAACATTAAGAAGATTGCTTTGAAATCCCATAAGAAAATTATTTTTTACAACTCCGCCATCGACTCTCAGTGTCTTTAAATGAATTCCTGAATCCGCTTCCATAGCAGCGAATACATCCTTCGTCTGATAAGCCAAAGCTTCCAGCGTTGCTCGAATAAAATGCTCCTTTGTTGTTCCCCGTGATAAGCCAAATACAGCTCCACGAACATCACTGTCCCAATAAGGGGTTCCTAAACCAACAAAAGCTGGGACTACATACACCCCATCTGATGAGGTCACACGAAGAGCATATTGTTCACTGTCTTTCGAACTTTTCAACATTCTTAAACCATCCCGAAGCCATTGAATAGCCGAACCTGCTACAAAAATACTTCCTTCTAGAGCATATTCCACTTTTCCATTAATTCCCCAAGCAATCGTCGTTAATAAACCATGTTTAGAACGAACCGCTTTATTTCCCGTATTCATTAACATAAAACAACCCGTACCGTATGTATTCTTCGCCATTCCGATTTCAAAACAAGCTTGCCCAAATAACGCTGCCTGCTGATCTCCCGCTACACCGGCAATTGGTATTTCCTGACCGAAGAAGCGCGCAGAATCCGTTTTAGTGTATACCTCAGAGGATGATTTCACATTAGGCAGCATCACTTTAGGAATTTGCAAAATATCCAATAACTCATCGTCCCATTGCAAATCATGAATATTAAACATTAATGTTCTAGAAGCATTGGAATAATCGGTTACATGAGCCTTTCCACCTGAAAGCTTCCAAATTAGCCATGTATCAACGGTTCCAAACAATAATTCTCCAGCTTCAGCCCTCACTCTAGCCCCTTCAACATGATCAAGAATCCACTTTACCTTTGTGCCAGAGAAGTACGGGTCAAGGAGTAGACCCGTTTTTTCGATAAAAACATCGCTATGACCATCATTTTTTAATTGCTGACAAATGTCATTCGTCTGCCGAGACTGCCATACAATAGCATGATAGATTGGCTGCCCAGTAACTTTATCCCAAACAACGGTCGTTTCGCGTTGATTTGTAATGCCAATTGCTGCAATTTGCGAAGGAGTAATGCCTGCTTCCGTTAAACAAGTGGCAATACAGGACAAAATAGATCCCAAAATTTCATTTGCATCATGCTCTACCCAACCTGAATGCGGAAAATATTGGCTGAATTCTTTTTGAGCACTATGTACAACTTGACCATTTTTATTAAATAAAATCGCTCGAGAACTTGTTGTTCCTTGATCCAAAGACAAAATATACGTTTGCACTTGCACTCCCTCCCCACTATTCATTACTATTTTACTGAATAAATCAAAAATCACAAAAAAATTAACAAAATAAGACTTGTCACCCCATAATGAAAGTCGATTTACCTAAAGACTCTCTTTGCCTATACCTTATTCTGTCATAATGTTAAAATTTCTTAAAGAATAAATAAAATGTTCGCACAATGACTAACACTCTTTTACAATGGAAATAGAAACTATAAATGGGAGGTAAGTTGATGAATAACCATGAAATTGATTACAAAATTTATGGAGATGATATGCAGTTCGTTCAAGTCGAATTAGATCCACAAGAAACAGTTGTCGCAGAAGCAGGAAGCTTTATGATGATGGATGGAAACATAAGAATGGAAACGATTTTCGGAGATGCATCTTCATCAGCAGGTGGCGGACTGATGGGCAAGCTTTTAGGTGCAGGTAAACGATTGATTACTGGCGAAAGCTTGTTTATGACCACTTTTACAAATGAAGGCACAGGAAAAAGCCATGTCTCCTTCGCTTCGCCTTATCCTGGTAAAATCATTCCGATGGATTTAAGTCAACTGAATGGAAAAATTATTTGTCAAAAGGATGCTTTCCTTGCAGCAGCAAAAGGTGTTTCCGTTGGCGTTGAATTTCAACGTAAGCTTGGCGCAGGTTTCTTTGGCGGTGAAGGCTTTATTATGCAAAAGCTAGAGGGCGATGGAATGGCGTTCATCCATGCTGGTGGCACAATTGCCGAAAAAGAGCTTGCTCCTGGAGAATTATTACGTGTCGACACAGGCTGCTTAGTAGCGATGACAAGCGGCGTTCATTACGATATTGAATTCGTAAAAGGCGTGAAAACAGCACTATTCGGTGGTGAAGGCTTATTCTTTGCAACCCTACGTGGACCAGGTAAGGTTTGGGTTCAATCTCTTCCATTTAGTCGTTTAGCTAGTCGGGTCTTTGCAGCTATGCCAAGTAGTGGTGGTTCCTCTGATGAAGGAAGTGTAGCAAAAGGTCTTTTTAACCTATTTGAGAAATAAGAGAATGGCTGCCATTTGTTCGGCAGCCATTTCTTAAAATACGCAATTAACAAATTTTCGATGCGTTTTGGTGTCTAGCTCTAGGAGCCCAGCAACTACTAGACTTCCCGCTCCAGTCCATACGTCGCTAAACGGGCTCCTTCCGCTTTTCTTATTCCTTAACCCCAACAACTCGAATTCGTTTATAATCAGCAACCCACCGATTTTCTTGATATAACGTAGGTTTAAGTTTTTTCTCAACTTTCTCTACGATTGCTTGCTTTAAATCAACTGTAATGCCTTCGAACAAATTGCTCGCAAACATGTCGATCCAATTTCTTAATCCGGCTTCTCCTTCTAAAAGAGTTGGTCTATCAAAGTGAAGAGCAAATGTTACTCTAAAACCCACCTCTTCCATCAATGACGTATACTCCGCAATACTTGGATAATACCAAGGAAAGGAAACATGATGTTTTGGAAGAAGAGATTGAATTTCTGATATGATACTAGAAGTGATAGATCCAACATTCCCTTTTCCACCAAACTCTGCTACAAATCTTCCACCTTGCTTTAGAGATTGATAAATTCCCTGTAACGCTTTCTCAGGTGGTTTCACCCAATGAAGCGTCGCATTAGAGAATATAGCATCAAACGCTGCATCAAATGGCAATCGTGTCGCATCGCCTACTTCAAAAGTAAGCTGAGGATATTTTTTTCTTGCTTCGTTAATCATTGCTTTTGATTGATCAATCCCCATAATATGTACACCATAACTATTTAACTTCTTTGCTAAATCCCCTGTCCCGCAGCCGAGATCAAGGATATATTCCTTTGCCTTTGGATCTAATAATTCAATTACACCTTCACCGAATTTAGAAACAAAGCCATGCTTACCATCATATAAAGCTGCATCCCATTGATCTTTCTTTACTCCTTGTATCATCAGCCTTCTCCCCTTTTAAGAAATGCTTGATTCCCAACAAAATCTTTAGTTAATATATTCCATTTCCATATGAGAAAATCCTTTATTTTTTACCTTTTATTTTGGGATACGTTTAGTAAATGATGTATGATAAAAGAAAGTTATTCAATCAAAACAGCCGTACCATAAGCAATAATTTCACAGGTATTTTGCATAATCGCTGATGTTTCCAACCGGACCATAATAACCGCATTTGCCCCTTTTTCTTTTGCATCATCTGCCATTCTGCCAATTGCCTTTTGTCTCGCCTCGGTCATCATTTCTGTGTACTCATCAATTTCACCACCAACGATGGTTCTAAGACCTGCAAGAATATCCTTTCCAATGTGTTTGGACTGCACAGTATTCCCTTTCACAAATCCTTTTAATTCCTTTATTTCCTTCCCCGGTACAAAATCAGTAGTCACGATAATCATTTAGCTCATCCTCCTCTTTCTTTTTTGATCGTTTTACTAACAAATAGAAAATCAAAGGCATAGGCGCTTGAATCAAGCCGATAATCCCCCAAAACCAATAGTTCATTCCATTCTTTCTGGCATCGATGAACAAGTAAATGCTTTGGACAAGCAAGATAACAGCGACGATTGGAAGGATAATCAAATCAATTCTACTCATGCACCTCCACCTCTCTTTTTCTTCTAAATTGATAAAAGGTGTATCCAATTAAAAAAAAGACCGTTATTGCCTGCAGAGAAAAAAACAAAATGGGTTTTTCAAACAGCGTCATAAACATCACCATTAAAATGACAACAGCTACTGTACTAAACAACATCAGATCTCTCCGCCACTTTTTTCGAATTTGTTCTTTTTGCTGGGCAATCTTCTGTTCAAACCACTGTAGGTCAGGAGTCGTAAATGAAAAAGATTGCTCTAATTTTGTTAAGCTTTCATTTATAGAACTAACAATTTCAGTCTTATCCTTGTTGGATAGGTTTTCCGAATGATTGTCGTTGTGGATCATCTTCCATTAGCCCCTTTCGTATAAGTTGAATTCCTTTATGGACCCTTGATTTAACTGTACCTTCTGCAATTTGCAACATAGAAGCAATCTCATCATAGGAATATCCATAATAATGCTTCAAAATGATAGGAATGCGAAGATCATCTTTTAACTCACCTAATAACTCTAATAGCTGGTGCCAATCTTCATTCGCTGACTGCGATTGCCATTTTATCATTCTTAATGTCTGTTCTTGCCTTTGCCAGTTATCCTGCCTTTTTTGTTTACGCTTTTGATCGATATACAGACGAGTTGCAATGGAAATCAGCCAAGTGGAAAACTTAGAATTCCCTTTAAACCTCGTTATGATGTTCTAAAGCTTTTGCCATCGCCTCTTGTGCTAAATCTTCTGCTAGTTCCACGCTATATGTTAACTTCATTAAATAATGAACGAGAAACGAATAATTTTGTTGAAATAAATGTGCTAAAGCCTGAGTGTCACCCTTTTTAGCTGCCGCAACCCATTCTTTTTCCTCCACTCCCTCACCGCCTTCATCATTTGTCCTTTATTAGTATGACGTGTAACTCCATCCATTCGTTCAATTTATTTTTTATTTTTTTCTAATTTGCTAGGAATCAGCTACAGTCATGAAATAATTTTTGTGAAAAAGTGAAGAATACAACATAGAACAGTCACTCTGTTATTTCATCATAAAAAGAGGGGTTAGTATGCCTAAAAAAATCTTTACATTATTAGCCTTGTTTTTTATAGGGGTATCTACCGTTTTACATGCTCCTAGTCAAGCAGCGAATACAAGTGAATTCAAAAAGCCCATTGCTAACGATTGCTCCCAACTATCTGGAATGAAGATTCCTGCAAAAGTAATCGGTCTACCAACAAATGGGGCTACTATAAGATCAGCAGCATTAGAGAAATTAGCAAATAAAAAAACATTTTGCAAAGTGTTAGGTTCCATTCATCCGGTAGACAAAAATGCTCCTGATATCCATTTCGAGGTGAATCTTCCCGTTGAGTGGAATCAAAAAGCATTGCAAATGGGTGGAGGAGGCTTTAATGGAAAGCTAGTTACAGGATTAGAACAGTCAAAAGGTGAAGATCCAAACAAACCTACGCCTTTAGAAAAAGGATATGCTACCTTTGGAAGTGATAGTGGCCATACTGGTGGAACATGGGATGGTTCTTTTGCTATGAATGATGAAGCTCTAGCCAACTTCAGTAAGGATCATATAAAGAAAACTCATGATGTCGCGATGTATCTAATGGAGAAACATTACAATAGCCAACCACAACAAATGTATTTTTCAGGCGGCTCCAATGGAGGTCGTGAATCCTTCATGGCCATCCAACATTGGCCTGAAGATTATGATGGGATTATTACTTTATATCCAGCCTTCAACTGGACCGCAAAATTCATAAAAGACAATCGAAATGTAAAAGCACTTTATGCAAATAATCGAATGGGCTGGTTAGGTCCTAAAGAAAATCAACTGATTAACGATACCGTTCTTAACTTATGTGATTCATTGGATGGTGCACAGGATGGCATCATCAGTAATATTGGAGCCTGTACAACAAAGTCCTCCGATATTCTTAATCTATTGCGTAAATCTGGATTGTCTGAAGCACAAATACAGGTGATTAAAACATTTAATTCACCGATAAACCTAAGCTTTCCGCTTGCCAATAATGTCCATTGGAGTCCAGGATATACGCAGCTTGTAGGTGCAGATTTAAGTAGACAGCTAGGACTAGAGGAAACACCAAATATTCCTTTACCTGAAAACGATGGCACAAAAGGGGTGATCATGGGGGTATTTGCAGACGAAAACATTCGGTACATGGTGACTCGAAATCCCCATTTTAATTCCTTAACTTTTAATCCCGATGAGTGGAAAAACAGACTTCAAGAAGTATCCAAAATGGTAGATGCCACTAATCCTAATATTTCTTCTTTTATCAAAAAAGGAGGCAAAATCATTTTAGTACATGGCACAGCAGATGAGCTCGTTACACCTTACGGAACGATTGATTATTACAATAGACTCCAAGAGAAATTCGGAAAAAATACGCTTGATGCATTCATGAAATTCTATATAGTACCTGGCTATGCTCATGGTAAAGGGGCCTTTACCATGTCAGCAAATTTATTAGACGCTTTAGATCATTGGGTTACAAACGAAGCAGCTCCAAGCAACATGATAGCTGTCGATAGAAATCCAAAAACAGTCGGTCGTACTCGCCCTTTATGCACCTATCCAACATGGCCCAAGTATAACGGTTCTGGGGACATAAACAATGCCGAAAACTATACATGTGTGTCACCCGATTAGAAAAGCGGAGCTCCCTCCTCTCCTATTTTGCTGAGGAGTTTTTCAAATGAATGATAAGATATGACTTTCCCTAAATATGGGTATTTTTTTAACTATACTCAACATCTTTCTACCTCCTCAATACAACTGTAATAGCACAAGTTAAATGGTTGAAGGAGACATTTTTTCTATAGACCCACTACAGTTTCATTTGTTATCGTTAACTTGCTAGCTTGTTACGGAGGTACAATTATGATACAGGAACAACATTCTATGTCAGTCGAAAAAGGGGCATATGTGAGCATCATCGCTTACCTTTTTCTATCAGCTCTAAAATTAATTGTTGGCTATTTTGGACACTCTAAAGGTCTTTGGGCAGATGGACTAAATAATGCAACTGATATTATCGCTTCAATTGCTGTCTTGATCGGCTTAAAAATTTCAAAAAGGCCGCCAGATGAAGATCATTTATATGGTCATTTACGTGCGGAAACCATTGCTTCTCTTGTTTCTGCTTTTATTATGGCTACCGTTGGACTCCAAGTCATCATGGATGCCATTAAATCTTTTTTTGTTCAAGAAACAGAAGCAATTAGTATGCTAAGCGCCTATACAGCTCTATTTTCAGCCCTTTTTATGTATGGAGTTTATCGTTATAATTTATCGCTAAGTAAACAGGCCAACAGTGCAGCTATGCGTGCTGTCGCACAAGATAATCGTTCAGATGCATTAGTCAGCATAGGAGCGCTCGTGGGAATTATGGGAGCGAAAATTGGTCTTGGTTGGCTTGATGGAGTAGCGGCTCTTCTTGTCGGTTTTGTTATTTGTAAAACAGCATGGGACATTTTCATGGAATCTTCGCACTCACTAACAGATGGTTTTGATGAGGAATTATTACAGGACATCAGCGAAACAATTTCTAAAACAGGCGGCGTTAGGCAATTGACAGAAATTAAAGCACGAATGCATGGTAATAGAATTCTATTAGAGGCAACGATTCTCGTTAATCCCCTTCTAACTGTTACACAAAGCCATGAAATTACCGTAGAGGTTGAGAAAACTTTACTTGAAAACCATGATATACGGCATGCTATTATTCATATAGAGCCTGAAATAGTACCCACAAAAAATAACCATTTACCATAAATGGTTATTTTTTTAGGAAATTTGCATGATTTTGTTGAAAAACGAAAGGATTTTTATATTTGTTAGCGAAATAGATACTTAAAGATGCTTTTCTACAAAATAAACGGAGGCCGAAATGTTATTTAACAAAGCTGAAACAATTGATTTTTTGACGACTAATGATAAAATAATGAGCCATTGGAGACAACTCTCTCTAACTGAGGAACAAGTTGAATCTTTTTTCACATTACTACGAAGTGATATTTTACAAAGTACAAATACAAAAGATCAATTAGATTCACTTGCTAAAGGCATTGCGACCGAACGATTTATTAAGAAAATGAGCATGGATGACTTTATAAATACTATTACATCTGGACGTTCTATTTTGATTACAGAAGTGCTAAGCTTAGGGAGTTCTAATAAAGAAAAAAGCGAACTTTTGCATGGAATCACTCATTTGTTAGATCAATTTATTCATCTTACCCTCACTCATTACTCCCATTTACAAGCGAAATCATTGGAAGAACAATATTATTTTATTAGTCAAACTCATAAAGACCGTTTAACTTTACTAGGACAAATGACTTCTAGCTTTGTTCATGAATTTCGAAATCCATTAACTTCTATTATGGGGTTTATTCAATTGTTGCAATCCGAGCAACCAACCATAAAATATTTAGATATTATTTCAAAAGAACTCCAACAATTAAATAATCGAATTACCCAATTTCTTAATTTCTCTAAAAAAGAAAATACACCATCCACTATTACCCTTTTTTCAATTTCACAGCTTATACATGACGTAATAGAATTCCTTTATCCAAGCATCCTAGAAGTAAATGCATCTATATCTTGTAATATCACCTCTGATATCAATCTAACTGGTTCTAAAGAAGAAATCCGTCAAGTATTGTTAAATATCATTTTAAATGCGCTTGACGTCATTTCGGCAGTCCCTTCACCTGCCATTTTTATTTCCTGTGCGCAATCTCCTTTAAACCATTTAATCCTAACGATTTCTAATAACGGTCCCAAAATCCCAGAAGATGTTCTACCGACAATATTCGAACCCTTTGTTACAACAAAGAAACAAGGAACCGGTCTTGGTCTATTCGTTTGCAAAGAAATTATTGAAAAGCACGGAGGAACTCTTACATGTACGTCTTCCGATTTATTAACAACCTTCACCATTCACCTGCCCTCTTAAAGGTGAATTTTTTTTACCCCAATATAATAATATATTTGAAATTTTGACGAAATAAATTTAATTTCCGTATACTTACTTATAGGTACCAATTAAAAAGAAAAAAGGATAAAATAATAATAGCACTATATTTTTTATATGAAACATCTAAAACATAAGTACTTTGGGAGGTGACTGAGATCAGTCAAACGATACAGTTTTGATTTGCATCTCACACTAATTGGACACTTTTAATTTAACACTGGTTGTCATTTTGATTGCGTTAACAGCTTTCTTTGTAGCTTCGGAATTTTCCATTATTAGAGTTCGGAGCTCTAGAATTAATCAACTTATTGAGGAAGGTAACAAACGCGCAATCGCAGCTAAACAAGTCACATCAAAATTAGATGAGTACTTGTCAGCAACACAACTTGGAATAACGATTACTGCTTTAGGATTAGGATGGATTGGTGAGCCTGCCGTATTAAGTATCATCGGTCCTTTATTAGAATGGATACATATTCCAACCCAAGTAGCTAGTATCTTATCATTTATTATTGCTTTTTCACTCATCACCTTCTTAAATGTTGTCGTAGGTGAAATGGCTCCAAAAACCATTGCTATTCAAAAATCAGAACAAGTTACCCTAGCTATAGCCAAACCATTAATCTGGTTTCACAAAATTACCTTTCCACTTATTTGGGTGCTTAATCATTCCGCTCGAGCCGTTGTTAAAATGTTGGGGTTTCAACAAACCTCCGAAAACGAAGCTCATTCAGAAGAAGAATTACGCTACATTTTATCTGACAGCTACAAGAATGGGGAAATTAACCAGTCTGAATTTAAATACGTAAACAATATTTTTGAATTTGACGACCGTCTTGCTAAAGAAATTATGGTACCACGAACAGAAATTCTAAGCATTTCAAAAGATGAAACGCTTGAAAATTTTGTTAATATGGCCAAGAAAGAAAGATATACGCGATATCCTGTCGTAGAAGGCGATAAAGACCATGTCATTGGCTTAGTAAATCTTAAAGAAGTATTTGCTGATTTCATTAAGAAAAAAGGAAATCAATTAATGACTATGGAAACATATACTCGACCCATTATACGAGTGATGGAAAATATCCCTATCCATGACTTATTACTTAAAATGCAAAAAGAACGGATTCATATGGCCATTCTAATGGACGAATATGGTGGAACCGCGGGTCTCGTTACCGTTGAAGATATACTTGAAGAAATTGTTGGAGAAATTCGTGATGAATTTGATACAGATGAAGTTCCATCTATTCAAGTCCTTCCAACCGGACAATATATTCTTGATTCAAAATTGCTTGTAAAGGAAGTAAATGATTTACTTGGACTTGAAATTGATGATGAAGATATTGATACGATTGGTGGTTGGATTTTAACAGAAAATTATGATGTTAAAGTCGGCGATTTGATTGAAAAAGAAGGCTATTCATTTAAAGTCATCGAAATGGAAGACCACACGATAAAATTCATTGAAGTAACGAAGAGAGAAGAAAAAGAAGACCCTTCAAAAGAAACAGAGGATTCACCTGAAGAATCCTAATTAAGAAAAGCGGAACCGGCTCGTTCAGCTCACTTGGAGCTAGACACCCGTACACATCGAAAATTTTATAATTTCTTATCTCAATAAAAAGGCTGACGCACATGTAAAATAGTCAGCCTTTTTACTTACGTTTGCTACACATACTGAATATTCTGTATTATTAATTGGTAAAGCGAAGGAAATAGCTAAAAATCGCTAATATTCCCCCTAAAATGGTCATATATTATGAAAAAATCACCATTTTTGCTACTTTAGCTGATTTGACGGAAGCTAGGACTCTTTTTTATAATAAAGATAATTAATGAGTCACGGAATATTTTATAAATCTAGGAGGTGGACTCCTTATTCGCCACAAGGTGAGTTAAGGGAGACTATTTGGACATAATAAACTTGGTTTTGATTGCCATTCTAATTGCTTTGACAGCATTTTTTGTAGCTTCAGAGTTTGCAATTGTTAAAGTAAGGAGTACGAGGATCGACCAATTAATTGAAGAAGGAAAAGCAAATGCCCTCCAAGCGAAGCATGTCGTTTCCAACTTGGATGAGTATTTGTCAGCCTGTCAGCTTGGTATTACGATGACAGCACTTGGTCTTGGATGGATTGGGGAAGTCACAGTTGAAAGAATGTTGCTACCTATTTTCATCCAATTCCAAATTCCTGATTCAGTATCTCATGTACTATCAATTGTAATTGCCTTTTCATTCATTACCTTCATTCATGTAGTTGTTGGAGAATTGGCTCCTAAAACATTAGC
The DNA here is from genome assembly GCA_963790055.1 of uncultured Bacillaceae bacterium. Classification (GTDB taxonomy): domain Bacteria; phylum Bacillota; class Bacilli; order Bacillales; family DSM-1321; genus Peribacillus. The sequence continues at coordinate 185,857 of CAWBND010000007.1, read as the reverse complement.
CATTCAAAAAGCAGAGCAAATTACGCTCCTCGTTGCCAAACCATTAATTGGGTTTAATAAGCTCATGTATCCCTTCATTTGGGTATTAAATGGAAGTGCACGAGTACTCACAAGAATGTTTGGACTAAAGGCAGTATCTGAACATGATATAGCTCATTCAGAAGAAGAGCTTCGTATCATTGTTTCTGAAAGCTACAAAAATGGTGAGATTAACCAATCCGAGTTTAAATATGTAAACAAGATTTTCGAATTTGATGACCGAATTGCTAAGGAAATCATGGTGCCTCGTACTGAGATCGCCACATTATCCAAAACAGATACGATACAACAATTTTTAAACATTCTGTCAGAAGAGAAATATACACGTTACCCAGTAATTGATGGAGACAAAGACCATGTAATTGGAATGGTCAATAGTAAAGAATTATTCACACAAATAATTGATAAATCTGATCAATCTACTCAAACGATTGAAAGCTACATTCGACCAATTATTCGTGTTATTGACAGCATTCCGATACATGACTTACTTTTAAGAATGCAAAAAGAACGGATTCATATGGCTATTCTAATGGATGAATACGGTGGAACTTCTGGACTTGTCACAGTCGAGGACATTTTAGAAGAAATTGTTGGGGATATTCGCGACGAATTTGACTTAGATGAAGTTCCCGATATTCGTAAAGTGAAAGAAGACCACTACATTATTGATGCAAAAGTATTAATTAGTGAAATTAACGATCTACTTGGTGTTAACATTGATGATGAAGATATCGATACAATGGGCGGTTGGATTTTAACTGAAAATTACGAAGCAAAACAGGGGGATATTCTTAAGCATGGTTCTTATCATTTCAAAATTAAAGAAATGGAAGAACATCACGTCCGCTACATCGAAATATACAAACCAACTAAAGTTGTTTCGGAAGTAAAAGAATTTCCGATCATCTCCAAAACAGAAATTGTTTCTTAAGAGAAATCCCGCACTTTTATAAGTTGCGGGGTTTTTTGTACACAAAAAAGAAAGGATACACTAAAAGTTTCAATACGTACAACTTGTCTGCTTCCACCGAATGAACGAACCTGTTCTATTTTTCAAAATGTCTCACTCTAGGCTCTTCTCGCTTCCGCTTTAAACCCAAAGCACATATACTATGATGAAATGCATTCTCTAAAGCCATTCTTCTTTCATTTTATTTAACTAAAAAGTATAAATTTTCCTTTTTCTGTTCAATAATGATTAAAAAGGGAAAAAGGGAGGTAAAAAAATGAAGGTCATTTCTATATGTCAGCACTGCAAAGGAAAAGGAAAAACAAAATTCCTACAATTCTTTTCACGCAACTGCACCCATTGCAATGGAAAAGGAAAAAAAGTGATGGCTGTGGATGATTTTAAAAAGTATAAAAGTTTCTAAAAAACTCCTCTTACGTTGTACTTGGATTAAAGATTAAAAACCCTTTTGAACCGTTTGACATGATCTTGTCTACTTTTGAAGCCATGAAGATTATTTCATCGAAACGTGATCTATCCATTATTGGTCTACCATTTTCTGTTAAAATGAGTGCATAGGTGACTTCTTTACATGATGGAGATTCTTTTGAAAGTCCTGCCAATATTTTAAGTTGATTAGACCTATCGCAATTTCTACGTGGATTAACTTGGTATTTACGTAGTCGTAAAATGCGATGGATGGAGCGCACCTTTCATGATCCCCTACATCCATCATTTTCTACACTTTTAAGTATTCATTACCTCATTTATTTCAGCTACAAGTTCCTCTATAATTTTTGCCACAGGCCATTCCTTCGCTAACTTATGACCTTGTCCAGCCCAAAGTGCCATTAATTGTGGCTCATTTTTTTGCCCTGCTACCTTTCGCATTGCCTTCGTCATATGATGAATATGTGGATATGCTGCTGGGGCTGCCTCACTATAGGTGTTCATAAAATCATTCACTAAACCGCGAGCACGTCTCCCACTAAAAGCGCGTGTTAACGCTGTTTTTTGAAAACTCGGGTCTACTAACGCAGCTTTATGCACCGGGCTCGCTCCACTCTCAGAACAACGTAGAAAAGCTGTTCCTAATTGAGCGGCTGTTGCTCCAGCTGTTAATACCGCTGCAACGTCTCTTCCATTCATAATTCCACCTGCTGCAATAATCGGGATATCCATTTCCGTTTGAATTAAACGTACTAACACAAGCAACCCGTAATCTTCTGCTATTTCATTTGTAAAACTACCTCGATGTCCACCTGCTTCCACTCCTTGAACACATAAGGCATTTGCTCCTCTATTCACCGCTAGTTTTGCTTCTTCTACATTCGTAACCGTCACAATCACTAATGAACCTGCCTGCTGAAGCTCGCTAATTATTTCTCGCTCTGGACAGCCGAATGTAAAACTAACAACCGCTACCTTTTCTTCTTTTAAAATAGCAATCTTATGATTCCAGTCATCATCATCCGTAAAGGCTTCCCCGATTGTCGTTCCTATTTTAATAGCTTCATGTTCAATTTTCTTACGATAATGTGCTAATGCAATTTCATCTATATGTTCATGACTAGGAACAAACACATTTACCCCAAACGGCTTTTCTGTTAGCTGACGCGTTTCTTTAATTTCTCGGCACATCTCTTCTGCTGTTTTATAGCCTGCAGCTAGAAATCCTAATCCACCTGCATTCGATACAGCAGCAGCTAATAGTGGATTCGAAGCACCTCCAGCCATAGGCGCTTGAATAATCGGAACATCCATTAATTTTTTCAACATCTCATCCATCCCCTTTTAGTATTGAGCAGAATTTTTTTCTTTTCCTATAATATTTTGTTATAATAATTGTCTGTAAGAGAAAAGTGTTTTGATAGAATACTTACCTAAATACATTATATCTTGCAAATATAACCAATAGGTGGTAATAAATATGAACGAAAGTAAATTATATAGAGTATTGTTGTACTACAAATATGTATCTATTGAAAATCCTGAGGAATATGCGGCTTGGCATCTAGACTTCTGTAAAGAGCATGATTTAAAGGGACGAATCTTAATTGCAGCAGAAGGAATTAACGGAACTGTTTCAGGTACAATAGAGCACACGAATCAATATATAGAAATGATGAGAAATGATCCTCGCTTCTCCGATATGGTTTATAAAATAGATGAAGCAGATGAACATGCTTTCCCAAAAATGAAAGTTCGTGCTCGCTCTGAGCTTGTCACTCTACGTTTAGAAGATGATATTAATCCAAATGAGATGACAGGACGTTATTTAAGTCCGAAAGAATTCTTTGAGCAAATGCAGGAAGAAGATACGGTTGTTCTTGATGCTCGTAATGACTATGAATTTGACTTAGGGCATTTTCGTGGTGCCATTAAGCCTACTATTACAAATTTTCGCGAACTTCCACAATGGGTTCGTGATAATAGAGACATGTTCGAAGGAAAAAAAGTGTTAACCTATTGTACAGGCGGCATTCGCTGTGAAAAATTCTCTGGCTGGCTTGTTCGCGAAGGCTTTAAAGATGTTGGGCAGCTTCATGGAGGGATTGCCACATATGGTAAAGATCCAGAAGTACAAGGTGAGCTTTGGGATGGACAAATGTATGTCTTTGATGAAAGAATTTCAGTACCCATCAACCAAAAAGAACATGTTATCGTTGGACGCGATTATTTTACAGGCGATCCTTGTGAACGCTATGTAAATTGCGCCAACCCAGAATGTAACAAGAAAATTCTTGCTAGTGAAGAAAGCGAACATCAGTATCTTCGTAGCTGTTCGCATGACTGTCGTGTACATCCTCGAAATCGTTACGTTGCAGAACATAACTTAACAGAGGAAGAAGTAGCTAAAAGACTTCAACAATTAACTACAAATTAAGTAATGAATCCGTGTTGTGGAGTTCCACACACGGATTTTTTTACTATAAGCCTCTGAAGAAAATTTCCTTCGTCTACCTTAAACGATATCTACTTCTGCGTATTCCTGAACTATCTTCATATCGAACAATTGTTAACTAAATTAATTTTTAAGTTGACAATAAATCTTCCTTTCTATTATCCTTATATTATCGCAAATGGGTTAAGGAGGAAAACATGTGACTAAAAAACTAAAGACCATTGATTTAACACTAGCGGGCATGTTTGTCGCATTGATGGCTGTTGGGGCAAATATTACCTCGATTATTCCATTTCTAGTGGTTGGTGGAGTTCCCATCACCCTACAAACTTTTTTCGGTATTTTAGCAGGGCTTATACTTGGTAGCCGATTAGGGACAATGGCTACAACGGTTTATGCCTTTGTCGGACTTGTAGGTGTTCCTGTTTTTGCACAATTCAGTGGTGGCATAGGAGCACTTATTAAACCAACATTTGGCTTTATTCTTTCATTTATCCTTGCTGCCTACGTTGTAGGAAAAATCGTAGAAAAACACAAAACGGTATCAGCCTTTATCACAGCGGCCCTAATTGGGACAGCCATTAACTATGTAGTCGGAACAAATTGGATGTATTTTTCCTATAAACTCTGGGCAGATGCTCCAGACGGATTCACCTACTCAATGGCCTGGTTGTGGATGATAGTGCCGCTACCCAAAGATATTATTCTAGCTATTGTCGCTGGATTAATGGCTCATCGTTTAGAAAAAACAGTGTTATCAAAAGGTCAATTTAAACATTTAAAACAGGGAGCTTAATTTGAATGGAGGATGGAAATTATGACAAATTGGAAACAACTTGCATTAGAAGTATTGGATGGAAAAGAATTAACTAATGAGGAAGCAATGACGATTTTAAACTCATCTGACCACGAGCTACTTGAATTGCTAAACGGTGCCTACACCATTCGTCATCACTATTATGGAAACAAAGTAAAACTAAACAGAATCATCAATACGAAATCAGGTTTATGTCCAGAAAATTGCGGGTATTGCTCTCAATCAAGCGTTTCCAATGCACCGATTGAAAAATATCGGATGATGGATAAAGACACGATTGTCGAAGGAGCAAAACAAGCGCACGAGCAAAAAATAGGCACCTATTGCATCGTTGCTAGCGGACGAGGACCAAGCAAGAAAGACATTGAAACAGTCGTTTCAGCTGTTGAAGAAATTAAAGAGAAATATAATCTAACCGTTTGTGCCTGCCTTGGCTTACTCAAGCCCGAACAAGCTAAACAGCTAAAAGAGGCTGGAGTTGACAGATATAATCATAATTTAAACACCTCAGAAAATCATCATGAATCGATTACGACTTCCCATACATACCAAGACCGAGTCAACACCGTCGATCTTGTAAAAGAAGCAGGCATTTCCCCTTGCTCAGGCGTCATTATCGGGATGCGGGAAACAAAGCAGGATGTTATTGATATGGCCAACAGTTTAAAGGCTTTGGATGCCGATTCCATTCCAGTTAACTTCCTAAATGCGATTGATGGAACACCGCTAGAAGGTACAAATGAACTTGACCCGAGATATTGTCTAAAAGTACTTTCGCTTATGCGTTACATCAATCCAACAAAAGAAATTCGGATATCTGGTGGACGTGAAGTCAATTTACGCAGTCTACAGCCTTTAGGTCTCTATCCAGCCAATTCAATTTTTGTCGGAGACTACTTAACGACGGAAGGTCAAGAAAGTTCAGCAGACCTCCAAATACTTAAAGACCTTGGCTTTGAAATTGATTTTGCTGTAAAAGAGAAACAGAGGAAATCGGTAACTAAAATATTTTTCTAATCGAACAGTCCGAGGGTGACCCAAACATTTGGTGTCACCCTTATTTTTTATTTATAAAGAATAATTTCTCTCCTCTGTATTTTTCTCCTGATATGATATATTAAAAAATGGACATTATATCTTAAGGAGTACAAATACTATATGAAAATTTTGAAAATAATCATTCAAGTTATCATTTTATATGCCTTTTCTATGTTGGGTAACTTCTTACAAACGATTTTGCATTTACCGATATCAGGAAGTATTATTGGGTTATTTTTATTACTCGGAGCCTTGTCATTAAACATCATTCCTGTACAAGCTATTAAACACGGTTCAGAATTTCTGTTACTATTTTTAACCTTGTTCTTTGTACCAGCGACGATTGGTATTATGAACTACCCTTCCCTATTTTCTGTTCAAGGGGCACTAGTCGTGCTTGTTGTAATCCTTAGTACGATCATCACGATGGTTGTTGTAGGCAAAACTAGTCAGTTTATTGAAAGTAAAGTTCAAAAAAGAAAGGGAGAACGAGGATGATGCAGCCATTGATCGCGATTTCTATTGTTATTATTACGTTACTTATTTACCTGTTAATGTCGAGACTATACGCCTACTTCAAGTACTCACTCTTAATGCCATTGCTCACCACATCACTTGTTATTATTGGAATTCTTGTTCTTTTTGACATTCCATATGAAACGTATATGATTGGGGGAAATTGGATTAATCAATTATTAGGGCCTGCTATTGTCGCGCTAGCCTATCCTTTATATAGTCAACGAAATACCTTACTTCAATATATCTCTCCCATCTTAGGAGGCGTTCTTGTTGGATCTATTGTTGGAATTGTAAGTGGTATTTTATTAGGAAAGCTTTTTTCGTTATCCCAGCCCCTGATTCTTTCCATTGTATCGAAGTCGATTACCACACCTGTGGCCATTCAAATAACAGCTGAAATAGGAGGGGTCCCTGCCCTAACCGTTATTTTCGTCCTCATTGCAGGCTTTACTGGAATGCTATTAGGACCGATGATTTTTAAATGGTTCAACATCCAGAGCTTGCTGGGAAAAGGAATATCTCTAGGCAGTGGCTCGCACGTCATTGGCACCTCAAAGGCTATTGAATATGGAGAACTGACCGCGTCTATGAGCTCCGTTTCCATGACACTAAGTGCCGTTATTGGATCTGTTCTTGCTCCAATCTTTGTTTGGCTTATACTGTAACGAAAAAGAAGCAAAGGAGAATTGAATTCTCTTTGCTTCTTTTTTATTATGATTATTAGAATAAAATAGCATCTAATGAATAGCTTCCAGCACCAGTTAAAGCAACTCCTAAAGCTATTACAATATAAAGTAAGTTTAATTCGTATCCATTTGCAGTAGCCCAAAGGCCATTTGCTGCATGTACTTTAACAATGGCTACAAGCATTGTACCAATAATTAAAATCGCTGCTAATGGTGTTACTAAGCCTAGTGCAAATAATAAACCTCCACCAAGCTCAGATAAACCAGCTAATACTGCCATTGTTGCACCTGGTTTAACGCCAATGGATTCAAACCATCCACCTGTTCCTTTAATACCGTAACCTCCGAACCAACCGAATAGTTTTTGAGTACCGTGTGCTACGAATAAAAGTCCTACTACTAAACGAATAATTAATAAACCTAAATCTGCTGACATTTTTTCTACCCCTCTTAAATAAAATATTTTTAAATTAAAGATAATAAATATAAAATTATAGACTTTAAAAATTCTCAAAATTAAAATATCTCTTAATTCAAAATTTATTATATAACGACAATTCATTTTTTGTCAATAAAACAACTCAAAAAAGTTCTTGAAATATTAAATCCCTCATTACATATGAATCATTGAAAAAATCCTACTTACTCTCTCAGTTATTGATTTACTTTCCCTTTAGAAGATCTCTCTACTTATTAATTCAATCTATACCGCAAAAACTAATCCATGCTATAATCATAACTGTTGCAAAATTTGAACATATTTAAAGGAGTGTTATTTTGAATCATACTACTTGGAAACAAGATTGGTTTGGTAATATTCGTGGTGATGTGCTGTCAGGCATTGTGGTTGCACTAGCACTCATTCCTGAAGCGATTGCCTTTTCAATCATCGCTGGGGTTGATCCGATGGTTGGTCTTTACGCCTCATTCTGTATTGCCATTGTTATTTCCTTTTTTGGAGGCAGACCTGGAATGATTTCAGCAGCAACAGGAGCGATGGCACTCGTAATGGCTGACCTTGTAAATGATTATGGGCTGCAATATCTATTAGCAGCAACCATTTTGACCGGAATTTTCCAAATCATTCTCGGAATATGCAAAATAGGACGTTTGCTAAAGTATATCCCACGTCCCGTCATGACTGGCTTCGTTAATTCATTGGCTATTTTAATTTTCACAGCCCAATTGCCTCATTTTGTTGGTGAATCTTGGGGTATGTATGTTCTTACAGCTGGTGCCTTAATTATTATTTACGTCTTTCCACGATTTACGACTAAGATACCTTCCCCTTTAATCGCCATTATTATCATTACAATTGTGGCTATTACAATGGGAGCTAATGTGCGCACAGTCGGCGACATGGGGAAATTATCACAAGCACTGCCTATGTTCATGCTTCCTGATATTCCACTTAACTTAGAAACCCTCAAGATTATTTTTCCATATTCGATTGCTTTAGCATTTGTAGGTTTATTAGAATCTTTATTAACCGCGCAAATTGTCGATGACTTAACTGATACGGATAGTAATAAGAACAAAGAAGCAAGAGGTCAAGGTATGGCAAATATCGTCGCAGGATTATTCGGAGGAATGGCAGGCTGTGCAATGATTGGTCAATCAGGAATTAACATTAAATCTGGTGGACGCGGACGATTATCTACTTTTGTCGCAGGCGCTTTCTTACTTATTTTAATCGTTCTGTTAAATGATGTGCTTGTAAAAATTCCAATGGCGGCTCTTGTTGCAGTCATGATTATGGTATCCGTTTCAACCTTTAGTTGGTCATCATTGAAGAGACTTCGTACTGCTCCAAAAACCGATACAGTCGTCATGCTCGCTACAATTCTCGTCGTCCTTTACACCCATGACCTTTCTAAAGGTGTGTTCGTTGGCGTTATTTTAAGCATGATTTTCTTTTCGGTTAAATTATCTAAAATAACAGTCATAAAAAGCTTTAGTCATGGATTAAAACAAGAAACATATACAGTAAAAGGACCCTTATACTTTGCATCTGTACAAGAGTTCGTCTCAGAATTTGATGTAAAAGAAGAAATCGAATCGGTGATTATTGATTTTTCAGAGTCTAAAGTTTGGGATGCCTCCGCCGTTGGGGCTATTGACAAAATCGTTTTAAAATACCATTTACATGGCACAAATGTTCAAATTCACGGTCTTGACCCAGAAAGTTCTAAGCTCGTTCGTAATTTAGCAATTTATAATAAGAAACCATCATAAAGTTATTTTGTAGAAAAAACTAATTACATTTTTTCAGTTACATATAATGTAATATTATGCGCAATATTTACAATATCTCCAAATACTTTTTTATCAAACAAAAAACACGATAAGTAATACCGCTTTTAAGAATAAATCTACTCACAACGGATAATCTATACGAGCAAGTATATAATTGTCAAAGGGGAGCGAATGAATGACTATGAAACCAGAGCAAGATTACACAGCAGCAAGCCTACCACAAGATTTAGTAGATGATCTCAAAAACTTCGAAAACAAATTACGTGATGAAGCGAATAAAGACGTAATTATCATTGCTTACGAGAAAGAAACATAATATAAAAACGTCAAGATACACAAATTTTAAATAAAAAAGGCCAGTAACCCGGTTAAGTTACTGACCTTTTTATCGATTCTGTTATTTTACTTACTTACTTTCAGTTTTTTAGAGCTAGTATTTCCTACTCTGTCTTTTGAATAAACCGTAATATTCGTACCTGCTTTTTGCGGTTTAATCGTTAAGCTATAGTTTCCTTTTCCATCTACTTTCGCTTTATATGTTTTACTTCCTACTTTTACTGTAACGGTAGCTTTTTTCTCTGTTACCCCTTTAATCGCTTTTGACTTTGTATTCACCGCATTAACAGTCAATTTAGGTGCTGTCTTATCAATCACTTTTGTTGTCTTAGAAACCAGCTTATCACCTGCTGCATCATTTATATAAACAGTAATAGTTGTTTCTGCCTTCGTCAAAGGAATTTTTATAGAATACTTCCCTTTTGAATTAGCAACAGCTTGATACATTTTCTCTCCGATTACAGCATAAACGCTACCATTTGCTACTGTATTACCTGTAATGGACTTATCGTTATTATCCACTTTATTGATGGATAAAAGATTGGAAGGATCGAACGCTTTTACGTTTAGCTGATTGACAGCAACTGTACCGCTCACTTCATTCCCAGACAATACTAGTGGGCGTAATGTCGGACTCAATTCGGCAGGTATGAATTCAAGTCCCTCAGGCGAAACATCTCCAGCAATTTTTTCGCTAAAATCTCTTGTATTTACATAATTAGCAAATTTCGCATTGGATGGATCCGTAATATCATATGACATAATGCCGCCGATTCTCTCTAAGCCGATAAAAGCATATACTTTATTATCCACTTTACCTATTTTCACATCTTCTGGCTCTGGACCTTTTTTAGCACTTCTTTTGTCCATTACATCATCATCATTCGACCAGTTAAAGTATTGAGGATACGTTTCAGCTGTAATTTTTTCAAAATCACTTCCGCTATCATAAACTAATTCCATTGTATCAGCCTTCCAGATGGAAAAAGAACGTCCGCCAAGTGTATATACAGCATCTGTACCCATATCTGTTAGAACCTCAAGCTTATCAAAACCTTTATCGCTTTTCATTGCAGCAAGCTTGCTTTCCGCTTCTTCTTTCGTCATCCCTTTAAACGTTCCATCTTGAATGGTAATCCTGATCCTTGATATCTTTGAAATCCGCAACATTTGTAAACTCTTCCCATTCTGTTGCATCACCTTCATTTGCTGTTACAAGGTAGCTCTCTCCATCAATCGTCACCTGAGTAATGGAATCAGGCATATACAAACCTTTAATCGGCAATGTAGTGATGTTAATTTTATCATCTCTTGCTGCATCAAGAGCATTTTGTGGTAGGGAATGATCTTTAAAACCTAATGATTTAACCGAGGTCACCTTTCCTGAATGGACATCAATTGTAGCAATGGCATTGTTTTCTTGAAGTGTAACATAGGCCTTTTTGTTATCATCTGATAAAGCAATATATTCTGGTTCTAAATCTGTTACTGCTTTCCCAGCCTGATTGCGGATATGCACATCCTCATCAATCACTTTTGTATCCGTAAACTTCACTAAGTTTGTTTTTCCTGTCTTATAATTAACAATTGTAACGGATCCCTCAGGGTCCACTCCATTTACAAGTCCCTTTCGTGGTTCCCCTTCATTAGCTGTAAGAATATAGGAACCATCTACACTCATTTTAATCATATCTGGTTGAACTCCAGCATCAAAGGTTTTGAGAATTTTTCCATCATAGTTCATAACAACAATTTTCCCAGTCTTTGAATAGTCCTGCTCTTGAACGGCAGCAACGATTACTTTCTTTGTTGTATTAATATCAATGCTTGTCAAATCTCCATATGCAAACGAACTTGAATTAACTGCTTCTGCAATATTGATAGACTTTTCTTTTACTAATGTTTGATTGCCTGAAGACGATAATCCTTTTAAACTAACGATATCAATCGTTTGCGCTTTTCCATTGATGACGTAGAATTTTTTATTATGAGGATTGTATTTTACAATTTCAGCAACTCCACCCTCTTCATCTGAAACTCCAGTGCTGTAACCCGCAATTTTAGAAATATCAATTGTATTCTTAAATTGACGGTTTTCTTGTTGAGCGGATGCTGAGCTTGTTGTATCCTGTGCTTGTACAAATGTGTTAGGCAGTAATAACGCTGCTGCCATTACATAAGGGATCGATTTCTTAGAAAATGACAAAATATTTTTCATTCTATTAAAAACTCCTCTTTTATTCATTTTAAGATGTACACAACACCCTTCCCCTTTTGCTAAAGGACTTTATTATATCTTAATAGAAAAACATTATCCTCTTTATCCTATTTGAGTAAAAAATTTGTTAATTTTTATTAATTTTAGATGAAGACCCACATACAAAAAATACAAAAAGGCTCAGTCTCTACTGTTTGAACAGTAAAAGATTGAGCCTTTTTTGAAAAGGAGTGGAACATCGATAAATATTATGTCATTCATAAGTGTGAAAGCTAGCCCTTTAAACTCATTTTCTACCATATTCACCAATTCACCAATTTTCCCAGCCTATGAACCTTGTAAATATTTTTGATAAATAGCGATGAGTTCATCTAGTTTTTGACTGCAACAAAGGGTATCATGACTATTTAATCCAGTTGCTTTCGTAACCTGAATCAGTTCTTTTTTCAGCTGATTAATTCGATTTTCTAATTCAACCTCGATAAACATCATTCATACTCTCCTGATCATTTATTCTCTTTGACCGTTCACTACAATAAACTTTTTTTACACATAAGCTATAGGGTGTCTTTATGTAAACTTCAGAATGATTTTTTTCCTTAATTACCATTAGATATCACCTTAGTTATTTATTGTTCATATATGTGTATTTTACATATATAAGTCATTTCCAGTCAAGTAATTACATACTAAAATATGTAATTTTTTACAAAATAATATCTTGATCAAGAAAAAAGGTCAGTCCCTACTGATTGAACAGTAAAGGACTGACCTTTTTTAAAGAGGAGTGAAATCTCGTCAAACATGTTATGTCATTCATGAGTTTGAAAGCTAGCTCTTTAGACTATTTTCCTACCACATTCACCAATTCACCAATACTTTCAATAGATACAATTACTTTATCTCCTGGTTTTAACCATTGTTGACGTTCTGTCGGATAGCCTAGTATGACACCTTCTGGAGTTCCACTAAAGATAAGATCTCCTGGCTTCAAGGTCATATATTGAGATACGTAGCTAATGATGGTTGCACAATCAAAAATCATATCCCTTGTGTTAGCTGATTGGCGTAGCTCTCCATTTACTGTACATTTTACCTCTAAATTCTGCACATCAATTCCATCTCTTGTGACTACATAAGGTCCAATTGGCGCAAAGTCATCACAGGATTTCCCGAGTAGCCACTGTCCTGTTCGAAATTGAAGATCACGAGCCGAAAAATCATTGCCAACTGTATACCCAAATACATAGGAAAGTGCATCTTCTTTTGATACCTTTGATGCTTCTTTTCCCATGACAATTACTAGCTCTGCCTCATAGTCAAATTGTTCAGCATCCTTAGGGAGTGAAATGGCCTGCCCATGAGCAGCTAGTGCATTATTAAATTTACTAAATAGCAGGGGAGAAGTTGGGATATCCATCTGAGATTCTTTTGCATGATCAATATAATTTAAGCCAACACAAATAATTTTCTCTGGTTTCGTCACAACAGGAGCGTAATGAATCTTTTCTTCTGAAATGGTTTCTACATCTTTTTGAGTCAATTGGGCTAATGTAGCAAGTACCCCTTCTCCCTCTGCTATGACTCCTTCAATTGTTGAAGGGATTTCAAGAGAATGAGCCGCAGCCGCTTTTTTTATATCGATAATTCCCTGATCCGTTTTAATCCCTAAACGAATTCCATTCCCAGATTGAAAATTAACGAATTTCATGATTCATCTCCCCTTTTAATTCCACTTATTAAACCAATTTTTCACACGTTGTTTGTTTTTATCCAGTAGTTCCTTCGAAGTTGTCTGATCTTTTTGCTTTTTCCACTCAAGAAAACTGGCTGCAGCTATAAGTACAATCCCGCCAATAATTAAATAAAACCACCAAGGCATTTGCCCCCACAACGAATTCGTATTCATATACACATTCAATAAAATCGTACCTGTTCCTGCCAGGAAAAAGGATTTATATTTCATGATAAACCCAACGATCACAGCAACCAATGAGATGATTCCAATAATCATCGCGTCGTTTAGTGTATTTCCTTCGAGTGCATCAATAATTAGAATACCAAACAAAAAGGAAACAAAGACGATTTCAATGATTTGCGTTGTATTTCCACGATTTATGATTTTTCTTAGTAAAAAAGTTCCGATAAAAAACAATGGTATGATGTGAACCTCTGCTACCAAAATATCTGGAATCATTAGCCCATCTAGTATCACTTCATATGGATACAAACTCAGCATAACAGCTGCTGCTAGATAGATTTTCCGTTCCCGTCGGTTTATTGTCCAGTTTCGAATGACTAAAAAGAATACAACCACAAGACAGGAAACGATGATTTTCAAAATTAACCCGCTAGCTTCATTTTCTAGTACCCTGCCATTCATCACAAGTAAAAACAAGAACCCAACAATTCGGTAATAATCGATGCTGATCACACCACCCGATTCTGCTCGCTGCGTTACTCCTTTGAAATACTTTTTACTTAACAGCAGCATCACAATCATCCACACAAACAGAACACTCATCCCAAGCAGAAGCGGTAAAGTATCACTGTACATCGTGAAGTAAAGGAACGTAAACAGAAGTGGAGCAACCATGATTTGTTGCCATCCTTTTCTGATGAGCAAATAAGCAATACACCCTAACAGAATGGTTTCGCTCCCTACCCAAACTAGTTCCATTCTTGCTGGAAAACCGAATACGAAAACTTCCATAAGATGCACACCGGTCACCAAATGTAAGAATGGAATCAAATAAAACTCGATGATTTTTTTCCATGCAGCATTGGAGAGCCCCCATAAGGCAAGAATGATTCCTGCTGTTAGCATAAATGTTAACGAAGTAACATATTTGAACGATGATCCATCGATAAAAAATAACAGAACCTGTAAATACAGAGCTATAAACCCGACATAAGCAAACACAGATTGTTGCCAATAACTCGTTGTCCGTAATGCACTAATTACGTAAATGAATAGCACAAGTATATAGAGCCATGGTGATACATCTTGAAAAGCAATAAGGAAAAATCCAACCGGAATCGCTACAACATTCATGAGCTGGCTATACCAAAAAAAGTACTGTTTTCCATTCACCGAATATCTTCCAATTAATTCACTAACGATCATGAAAAGCAATGGACCAAGCAAGTAAAAAGCTGTATTCAGAGAATTCGAGTTGAAATCAAAAACGGCAAACAAGGAACCATATACCCCAACACTCGTTAACAGAACAGGCAGCCAAAGTAAATGATGATGATACAGCTTCACTGACAATCCGTTGATTCCAGTTATAATGAGCATGATAGCTGTTATAGCCATTGGAGGCAATACGCTTTCATATAGGACGATAAACGATAAAAAGGATACGACTTGCCCCGCAATAAAAAACACATGAAAGAAGTTGATTTCCTTCGCTTTCCAAACAAAACCAACCCCAATTACTAGCAAGGCTACGCCGATGAAATGAACACTAAGTGCTATATTTTTTTCATAAACATCACTAATCTCATTAAAATATGGATACAAAATAATCAGAGCTAACGTCAAGCTAATTGGAAATCCATAGGTACTCACTTTCTCTAACTGCTTACTGCGATCTTGATAGTACGTAATCAAAAATAGACCAGAAATAATGACGAAACAAATACTCAGCTCCAACCATTGTTGTTCTCCATACTTCAATAACGTAATAACCAGTAGGGCAAAGCCAGAAATAATTACGGTACTTTCCCTAAATAAGCTCCAAGTTTTATGATAATTGTATACATACAATCCTACATACATAATGATTTCAACAACAAAAATCAGATTCAAAGTAGCCGAAAAAGATAGCTGAAAAGCAGAACCTAAATGGATAAAAGCTAGTGTAAACAAAACATGAGCTGGATAGGTAAAGACTTTTCTTTTTTCCTCCAACGCAAGATACACATATTTAGCAGATAGAATCAAAAGAGCTAAAAATAGTTGTGTTTCTTGTTCCGAAAAAAATAGCGCATAGACATATAAAAAAACAAAAGAACTAGCTACTAAACTAGTAATCATAAAATATTTAGACAGTTCATGACTGACTTGTTTTAGATACTTAAACATCCCTATAAAAATAAGGGGAAGACATGCAAAAGCAATGACTTCAAACTGGGCTAAAAAGGAATTGAACACAAGGTGAATGTAACCATAGGTGAAAAGAATACTAAAAACATAATGAAAATATAATTTTTTATATCTATAGGCTAAGATAAAAAACAAGACCGATGTAATCAATAACGTAATGGAATAGAGGACAGTACTTAAAAATAACGTCAACATCACAAAGGCTTCGACAATGCTTTTAAATGTGACAAATTGTAATCCATACGGTCTGAATACTACCAGCTTCTTCATATTCTTTATTTTTTCGAGATTCATCAAGAATAATAAATTAAAGATTGCCATTAATAAAAATAACACTTCATTCGTGAAGGTCAGATAGGCCATTCCAAAAATGGAGGTTAACGTGAAGGTCACTAATGAAATAAAGATAAACAATTTAGATTCAAAATAGTCAGCAATTTTGAAATAAATAGCTAAACACAAAAGACCGCCGATGAATCCAAGTAACCCTCTTCCCTCTCCTTGCAGTGATAAATACTCTCCAAAAATTTGATAATACGAAGCTGATAAAATGGTAATCGGAATAAAGAGACTTGCTAATGTCAGAAAGGCAAAAGCCGTTTGTTTAATTTTTAGTTTATATGCAATCCAGGCATTTCCTGTGAAGAATGCAGAAACTAAACCAATGCAGATGACTTTCAAAATCGCATTCAGATTGTCCCACGTTGATGTCGCCCAAATAAGACCACCAAATAGCAGCAAAATAACGCCCGTAATTAATACGATCGAAATATTACGTTCACGAAGCTGCTCTGACGTTTTTTCAACCTTCGTCACGACCTTCTTCGTATTCTCTGAAGAAGTTCTTCTCTTTCTGATTAGATAGTTCCAGATTAACCTTTAACGGAACCTTTAGTTTCACTTCCGTCTCAGGTACGTTTGCTACAAGATCCGATCTGAGGAAATTGTTCCCTTTCCTCATGTTCCCCTTAACAGACGTGCCTGTTCTTCCATCCCCATAACTTGTTGAACATATCGTTCATATGCATTGTTAATCCGAATGTAATCCGTTTTAGGAATCAGCTTTTTCTCTCTAAGCACAGCTAATTCTTGCTTGAAAATCTGCCTTCTTTTTTCAATCGGTAGTTCTTCATTCGAAGAATCGTTCATTCAAACGCTCCTTTCTATATCAATAATCCTGCAAAGATGAATGTTTAACTATTACCTAATTTAAACAACACCACCATGCCAATTTTACCATAATTATCAAAACTGCTCCCGCTCAGAATGAATCATTTTTCATGCTTTTTATTGCTTATTGTTTAACATCACTAAGTATTAGAAAAACACGACTTATCGCCCCAATGGCGAAAGTCGATGTACCTAAAGGCCCTCGCATCTTTACTATCATCCATTGAATATAAATTCTGATAGTACAAAAAAACTGCCCAAAAGTTAAACTTTTGAGCAGTTTTCCCTAGTGTTTTTTATTATTTTGTAAAAGCATCCGTTAACACTGGTACAATTTGTTTTTTACGTGATACTACGCCTTTAAGAACCGCTGTATTATTTTCTAACGTCACATTATACGCTTTTTCAACAGCAGCTGCTTCTTTACCAAGCGCTAAACCAACAGAGTCATTTGTTAAAATATCGGTTACTACGAAAAAGAATAAATCTAATTCTTTTTCCGCAATCACTTTATTAATCGCTGCTTCTAGTTCAGCTTGACGCTCAAGAACTTCCGCTGTATCTACTGCATTTACTTGCGCAATTTCTACTTTAGCTTGTCCCATTGAGAATTCTTTTGCATCAAGAGAAATTAACTGTTCCGTTGTTTTATCACTTAAATCAGCACCTGCTTTAAGCATATCTAAACCGTATACATCTGCCTCAACACCAGCAATGTCTGCTAATTCCTTAGCTGCTGCTACGTCTTGATCTGTGCACGTTGGTGATTTAAATAATAATGTATCAGAGATAATCGCTGATAGCATTAAACCAGCAATGTCTTTCGGAATCTCATTTCCATTTTCTTTATATAATTTGTTTAAAATCGTTGCTGTACAACCAACAGGCTCAGCACGATAGTATAACGGATCACTTGTTTCAAAATTAGCAATACGGTGATGGTCAATAACTTCCAACACTCGTACTTGGTCGATGTCATCTGCACTTTGTTGACGTTCATTATGATCAACTAAAATAACACCATCTGCTTCTCCTGCTACTGTTTCTACAAGACGAGGTGCATCAAATTTGAAAGTATCTAATGCATATTGTGTTTCACCATTCACTTCACCAAGACGAACTGGTTCTACATCCAATCCTAATTGTTTTTTCAAATCAGCATAAGCAAGCGCTGAACAAATTGTGTCTGTATCCGGATTTTTATGTCCAAAAATAAGTATTTTTCCCACGTTATTTCTCCTTTAGCATAAATATTTTATTGGCATTCTTTCTGATTTTATCATCTAAAGAACACTATTTCTACTCTCTATTCTATCACATTTTGCTGATACTCCCATGGCTAAAGCCGATGGGTTCTAGGAAACCCTTGCTTCTCTTAATTCATGTCCATACAAAGGTGATATTTCATTCCACACTAAAATAAACAGTTGATATTCTCATAAAAGATAGCTTATGATAATACTTGCATAAATTACTAGATATTGATAAAATTATCATTCATAATAACTATATATTGTATGTAAGTAAAGGTGCCAGAGATGGCTGAAAAGGGAATTCGGTGAAAATCCGAAACTGTCCTCGCAACTGTAAATGTGACGAAATGAGAAAACCACTGTATCTATCGGGATATGGGAAGGACTCAAAGTAGAATGATCATGAGTCAGGAGACCTGCCTATACTTTTTAACAGTTTCTATTCTTCGAGGATTGAGAGCATGAAACGATTGGCACTTGACTATCTTTTCATGGTCTCGTATTCTAATCGTTTAATCCGCTCATTTCCTTGAGCGGATTTTTTGTACTTTAAGAAAGTTCAACTTCTTTAACGGATTAAAGTATAAGAAAAACATCGACTTTCGCCATAGGGGCGATAAGTCGCGTTTTTCTAACATTTAAAAAATAAGGGGGATTACGATGACTACTTCATCTAAAACAATTTCGAAAGAAAAAAGCTCTTTGCAATTAGATATACTTTTAGAACAGTTTAAAAATCGATTACATATGGAGAAATATACACAACGCTTTCAAAAATGGTTAGATCGACAGGATGACATCAGTGAGGAACAAGCTTCAAAAAAGCTCATTCAAATGGCACTTGAAAATGTCGATATTGATGCACCAGATTGGACATTTGTCGCTGCTGCTGAATTATTACAGTCCATGTACCGCGAAGCACAGCACAATCGTGGTTACTCAGGCACTGCATACGGTTCATTCTATCATTTGTTGACACAATTATCTAAAGTACAGGATGGTCAGCGCTATCCGGTTTATAAACCTGAACTGCTCCAAGCTTATACGAAAACAGAGATTGAGGAATTAGGAAGCGTTATTGATCCTGAGAAAGATAAGCTCTTCTCTTATATCGGCATTTATTTATTAAATGATCGGTACTTAGCTCGTCCTACAAAGAATAAAGTGTACGAATTGCCTCAGGAACGATTCATGATTATTGCGATGGAAATCATGCGTAATGAACCAAAGGAAGTTCGTCTTGATCTCGTTAAAGAAGCCTATTGGGCCATGTCTAATTTATATATGACGGTGGCTACACCTACCCTATCCAATGCTGGCAAAACACATGGTCAACTAAGCTCCTGCTTTATTGATGCTGTAGAAGATTCAATTGATGGAATTTACTTGTCTAACTACGATGCAGCTAAAGTGTCTAAATACGGCGGCGGCGTTGGACTATATGTTGGAAAAATCCGTTCACTCGGTTCTGATATTCGCGGATTTTCTGGAAACAGCTCCGGCACGACTCCATGGATTCGTCTCTTTAACCAAACAGCCGTAAGCGTGGATCAGCTTGGTCAACGGAAAGGTGCGATCGCCATCTATTTAGATGCTTGGCATAAGGATATTATGAGTTTCCTAGATTTAAAAACGCAAAACGGAGATGACCGATTAAAGGCGCATGACATCTTTACTGGCGTTTGTATTCCTGATTTATTTATGGAAGCCGTTCGAGATCGCAAGGACTGGTATTTATTCGATCCACATACTGTGAAGCAAAATCTCGGCTTTTCACTTGAGGATTTTTATGATGAAGAAAAAGGAGCCGGGAGCTTTAGAAAGCACTATACTTTGGCCGTAAACGCTGCTGAAAATGGGCAACTGCCAAGCTACGGCTTCGAAAAAGTAAAGGCCATTGACATCATGAAAGGCATTATGATTTCACAATTAGAAGAAGGAACTCCTTATATGTTTTACCGGGATGAGGTAAATCGAAAAAACCCAAATCGCCATAAAGGAATGATTTATTGCTCTAACCTATGTACGGAAATTGCGCAAAACCTAAGCCCGACATCACTTACTGAAGAATACGAAACAGAGAACGGCGATATCGTCATCGTTCGCAAAAGCGGAGACTTTGTCGTTTGTAATCTTTCTTCTATTAATCTGCCACGTGCCGTTAGTGATCATGTGTTAGAGCGATTGATTCCGATTCAAGTACGCATGCTCGACAATGTTATCGATGTCAACAACTTGCCTGTCAAACAAGCAAAAATTTCAAATCAGCGGTACCGCGCTATCGGTTTAGGAACGTTCGGATGGGCTCATTTACTTGCTAATAAGCACATCTACTGGGAATCAGAGGAAGCCGTTGAATTAGCCCATGCTCTATATGAAACAATCGCTTACCTTACAATTAAAGCTTCAGCTGAATTAGCTAAAGAAAAGGGTGCATACCCTTACTTCAAAGATTCCGATTGGAGCACAGGAGAATACTTTGTTCTGCGTGATTATCAAGATGAAAAATGGTTGACATTACAAGAGGATATAAAAGCAAATGGTATCCGCAATGGCTATCTAATGGCGATTGCACCCAACTCTTCCACTGCAAAGATTGGTGGGTCAACAGACGGTATCGATCCGCTATATGACATTGAATACTATGAAGAAAAGAAAAACTTTAAATTCAAAGTAACGGCGCCTGATTTAACACCGAATACGTATGAATACTATAAAAAAACACGATTCCATTTAGACCAAAAAGAAAGCATCAAACAAAATGCTGCTCGTCAACGACATATTGACCAAGCTATTAGCTTTAACTTATATGTTCACAACACAATCAAAGCAAAGGACTTATTAGATATACACTTAACCGCTTGGGAAAACGATTTAAAATCAACGTATTATGTTCGTTCAACTTCTTCTGAAATGACCAATGCTTGTGAAAGCTGTTCAAGCTAATTTTAAATGGCAAGATTTTTTGGGCATCTCGCAAGATTATGTTATAAATTCGCAAGATTCCGAAACACCTTTATTATTTTTTAGAAAAGGAGCTACTATCAATGACCACTCATATTAATAAAATTCGAATGCTTGAGCCTACCCATCCAACTAAGGCAACAGGTGTCTTCAAAGGAGAAGCTTCAGGCTTTCTCCTTTGGAATGATATCCAATATGAAAAATTTTATGATACTTATACACAGCTCATTAATAATTTCTGGAAGCCTTCTAGTGTGAACATGATTCAAGATAAAAAGCAATGGAATGAATTAGACGAAGATATTCAGGATGTTTTTCTTGATATCTTAACGATGATTGCTGGAATGGATAGCCTGCAAACGCCAACCTTAATTGAATTTCTTCGCTATGTGAAGGATCCAGCAGCAAAAGCCATTTTAGCTAATATGGCTCAGCAAGAGTCCATTCATAATGAATCTTATTCTTATATTTTGGCTTCATTAGTTCCTCTTGATAAGCAAAAACAATTATTTGACCGCATCAAGCAACATCCACAAGTTGTTAAGCGCAACCAACCAATTGTTGATGCCTACCAAGCCTTTGTCGATGACCCTACCCCTCAGCATTTATTTGAGGCACTGATTCACTCGACAAACCTAGAGGGGATTTATTTTTATTTAGCCTTTGCCTTCTATTATAATTTAGGACGTCAAAACCTTATGACAGGCTCTGCAACAATGATTTCGTATATTCACCGTGACGAGATGGTCCATTTTGACTTTGTTGGCATGCTCATTCAAATTTTAATGTATGAATACCCGGAATTAAACACGGCAGAAAACACACAATTCATATACGATACAATTGAAAAGGCTGTCGATCTCGAAAAAGAATGGTCTGACTATATGTTAGAAGACATTCAAACAAAAGCAGACCTTGATCTAGAAGAGTTTTATGAGTATATCGAGTACATCGCCAATAAACGCCTTCGCATGCTTGGACTAAACAATTTATATAAAGAATACGATGACAACCCTATGCCATGGATTAAAACCTTTGACGATGAATCTATCGCTTTAACTAAAACCGATTTCTTTGAACAAAAATCAAGAACCTACAGCCAAGTGAACGCAAGCAATGGATTTGATGAACTATGAAAATGGCAATTGTCTACCATTCTGCGGGAGGAAACACAAAAGCCCTTGCTGACATGATTGCTTCTTACCTACCCCAAGCGAGCCTTTTTACCATAACAGAGTTTGATCCTACTACCCTATCTAGCTACGCTGGATTATTAGTCGGCACATACACCTGGGGCGATGGTGAACTTCCAGCAAAAATGATTCCTTTTTATAAGGAATTAGAAGCCCAGAATATTTCTCATCTTGTAACAGGCGTTTTCGGAACAGGAGAAACAAACTATCATCATTTCTGCGGTGCTGTCAATCAGTTCCGCGATATGCTTTATGTTCATAGCACTTTAGCGGTCACATTAAAAATCGAGCAAATGTTTCAAGCTTCAGACTTACCTAGAATTCAAAAATTCACAACTATTTTCAAACAGGCTGTACATTCAAAAGTAAACATTTACGCATAAGAGAAATAAACCATTAGTCGTCGCTAATGGTTTATTTACGTTTCAAAAAATAAGTTATTAAAAGAATAAAAAAGTAGCGGAGCATGGCTTCGCTACTTTTTTATTCTTTTTTTCACAAATATAACGACAGCAAGTATAATCAATAGAGCTAAAATAGCATAGACAACATTTGAATAAACATCCATATAACTCACAATGCTTTCCCAAGATGAGCCGACTGCCGCTCCCACATTTACAAGAATAATATTCCAAATCAATGTTCCTGCTGTTGTGAATAGAAGGAAAAGCCCAAATTTCATGTTAGACATACCAGCTGGAATAGAAATTAAGCTACGAATTAACGGAACAATACGACAGAAGAAAACCGTCCATACTCCATATTTATCAAACCATGCATCAGCCTTATAAATGTCTTCTCTTTTTAAGCGTAAAACATGCCCCCATCTATCCACAATTTTTTCTAATCGTTCCACATCAAGCAGCAGACCAATACCATATAGAATGACTGCTCCTGCTACTGAACCTAAAGTAGACGCTATTACAACGCCCATTATAGTTAAATCAGAGTACGTTGTCATAAAGCCACCAAATGTTAAAATGACTTCTGATGGAATTGGTGGAAACACATTTTCTAACGCAATAAGCAGAAAAATACCAATGTATCCATAGTTACTCATAAATTCGGTTATCCAATTTTCCATTCAACTTCTCCTAACCATTTTCTTTATATCTTCCTAAGAATATCATTTTTCTAAGCCTGTATCATTACATTTTCATAAAAAAATCCATCTTGGTTTTCACTTTATTTGATTAATAACGGAGGTATGTAGATAAAGGCGATACGCGACGAAAGAATTGTCAAAAAAGATGCCGTTTTCTTATAGCCCATAAAAAAAGACCCCATTAAAGGAGTCTTTCGTATTTAGCGTTCAATTATTTTTGAACGTTAGCAGCTTGTGGTCCACGAGCACCTTGTTCGATTTCGAAAGTAACGTCTTGACCTTCTTCAAGAGTTTTGAAACCTTCACCTTGGATAGCTGAGAAGTGTACGAATACGTCGTCTTGACCTTCAACTTCGATGAAAC
Organism: uncultured Bacillaceae bacterium; assembly: GCA_963790055.1. Classification (GTDB taxonomy): domain Bacteria; phylum Bacillota; class Bacilli; order Bacillales; family DSM-1321; genus Peribacillus. The sequence continues at coordinate 161,932 of CAWBND010000007.1, read as the reverse complement.
CGAAACCTTTTTCTGCGTTAAACCATTTTACTTTACCTTGTACCATTTGTAGTGCCCCCTGTTTGGAAATAATCCATATTTATTACTATTCTTGATTCTGGATAACGACTCAAGAGGAGACCTAAAACGGTTCTTCCTTCTATCAATCTTATTCCGAACAAAAATAATTATCTTTAGTATACCTGTAAAAGAGAAAAAATTCAAGAAAACCAACCAATAATTCGTTGACAAACTGTGTCAAAATTCAACATTTTCCCCTATTATTTTTTGTGAAATCCTTCTTCTATCAAGTAGCGTTCCGCTTCAATTGGAGACTCAAAACATTCTTCAAGATTTAATCCAGCATATACATTCCACAACAAATCTTCTTGAACGAGCGTTACCTCCTGCCGGTCTGGTCCTACCCAAGTTCCCTCAAGAACTGCAAACTCATTTTCCACTTCTTGCTCTTCTTGAACTTGGGATAAATACGCAATACTGTTCGTAAGCAAGTCTCTTAGCTCTTCCTCTGAGTAATCGCGAATATTTACCAATCCTTTTTTATCCTTCGCTTTTGCTGGTAAATGCCCTGCGTATACAAAGCCATTTCCATTTGGATGCAAATGCTGCACCACAATTTTTTTATCATGAACACTTTCCTCAAAGTGAAAGTTTACACGTCCTAAAGATATGTCTTTTCTTTGCAATTGTGGAAAAGATTCAATAATAGCTAATTTTTCTGTAAAAGTTAACAAAATACATCCTCATTTCATTTAGTCATGATGTCGATTATACCATATAGAAGTTTCAAAATTTGACTCTGTTATAAAACGCTAGTATTTAGCATAACCAATTTTGAGGACTTTGTTATACGACTTTGTTGATTTTTTGGCTCATTTCCTAGCTTCATGGGCCAAAAATCGTTTATCAACATGTTTGTTTAACAAAGCCAATTAAAAAAAACCTTTTTCTTGACATATTGCTGACACAATCCACCTTTAAAGTATGAGTATACCTAATTAAAATAAATTACTAGATTCAACTACATTTAAAATGAAAAGGAGTCGATCTTATATGATTACAATTTATACTACTCCAAGCAGCCTAGCTTGTCGTAAAGCAAAAGCTTGGCTTCAAAAAAATGATATTATTTACACAGAACGAAACCTATATTCTCAACCTTTATCTGTGAAAGAAATAAAAGAAGTTTTACAAAAAACAGAAGGTGGTACTGACGAAATTATCTCAACTCGTTCTAAAAAGTTTAAAAACTTAAACCTTGATATAAATAACACACCATTAAATGAATTATGTGAATTAATCCAGCAAAACCCTGACCTACTTCGTCGACCAATTATCTTTGACGAAAAAAATCTACATGCAGGATACAACGAGGAAGAAATGGGTCAATTTTTACCTAGAAAAGTACGTCATATTCAATTATGGCATGCGATTCATCAGTTGGCATAAAAAAAGCGGAAGGCTCTTGTTTAACAATGCGTGTGATCCTTCCCCGCTTCGTATGAAAAATACACTTCCTTACGCTTATATGAAAAGCCTTTTCCTGAATCAGGAAAAGGCTTTTCATATTTATGCACTTTCTTCTATATATAATGTAAAAATGGTTCCCTCTTCGCTGCTTTCTTTTAAAAACAGATTACCGTTTTGAGCTTTAGCCAGCATTTTACTATAAGGTAACCCTAACCCTAAGCCTCTAACCTTCAATTTCTTATTTTCGCCTCGATAAAATGGCTCAAAGATAAAATCCTGTTCATGCTTAGGTATTCCTCGACCGTCATCTATTATATCAATACCAATTCTAAACGAATCTGCTTTATATAAACGAACTTTAATTCTACCTTCCTCTTCAATCGCTTGCTTTGCATTGTTTAACAGATTAATGATAATTTGTTGCATTCTTAACGTATCAATTTGTCCAGTTAATACTTGATCTGGCACATCTACCTGTAAGATGAATTTTTTATCTTCCTGCGTTACCTTCCAGCGATGAGAAATTTCTTGGATAAATTGATTCATATTTTCTTGCTCCAATTGAATTTTAAAAGCACCAGCCGACACAGAATTATACTCCAGCAAATCTTCAATCATCCTTTGCAAACGCTGTGTTTCTTTTAAAGATATATCTAAAAATTCCTTACTTTCTTCACCTGTAACAACATCATCTTTCACTGCTTGAATTAATCCGCTTATAGATGTCACTGGTGTTTTCAAGTCATGAGTAACCCCTGCAAGAAATTCAGCACGCAACTTATCACTTTGCTTTAATCGACTGGTCATTGCCTTAAAAGACTCCACTAATTCATAAATTTCTTCTTCTCGGGACTCTTCTTCCTTCAAATAAATATCATAATTCCCCTTCCGTACTTGAGTTGCTGCATTAGCAACGTTTTGAATGGGTCGCGATATTTTTCGCGAAAGAGCATAAATCACACCACACCCTAAAACAAGAACAAGCCCCATCATAACAGCCAACCAGCCATGATCTTGGTTGACTTCCTTGAGAGCCCCTTCTTCTTGAGCAATGATGACCCACCCTTTCGTTTTATTTTCAAAAGTAATCGGTGACTTGACAAAATATAGTTTGCTATTATCTTCAACTTTCACTTTTTGAATCTTTTGCGAATAATTCATAATAATAGCTGGGAGCTTTCGATTATCTGCATCAATATATAATTGAGGCATCGTATAAATAATTGTGCCATCCCGTTCAACGATATAAATGATTGGCTGTTGATCCAAATGAAGAATCTTTTCTCGTTCTTCCACTATTTGTGCCAAAATGGGGCCAATTACAATTTGTCCATTTTCTTTAATAGCACGATCTGCCGTTTCATCGGCTAAATAATTAAGCAAACTGAGACGATATTCTAATGCTGTATTTTCCATCCACCAATAAGACATATAGGATAATACTAGTACGCCGGACACTAGCGTAAGAATATATCTTGTCGTCCAATATCGTAATAAGGTGGTTCGCTTCTTAATTTTTATAGACACTTAACTGATACCCCAATCCACGCAACGTTTTAATTTCCCCTTCTGATTCAGGCCAATCTTCAAGTGCCTTTCTTATCCGCTTAATCGCCAAATCAACTGCACGATCACTGCCATCATAATCAATACCCCAAACATGTTCAATTAACTGCTCTCTTGTAAAAATTTGATTAGGATTCTGCGCAAAAAAGAGGAGTAAAGATAAATCGCGCGGCGTTAAATTTACTTCCTCTCCATGCAATTCAATTTTGTAAGCGTGAAAATCAATGTAGAGGTTGCCAAATGTACGAGTATGCTCTTCACTTTCCTCCTTCACAAAGCTAGCTGAACGACGTAACACGGCTTGAACTCTTGCCACAACCTCGTCTGCAACAAATGGTTTTGCTATATAATCATCCGCTCCTGATTTAAAACCAGATAACCGGTAATCGATATCAGTTAATGCTGTTAACATAATGACCGGACAGGTACTTTGCTCACGAATCTCATTCAAAATACCCCACCCATCTTTCCCTGGTAACATAACATCCAATAGGACAAGATCTGGTTGCACATCTTCAAAAACATTCATAACCTCAGCACCATTGTACACCTGAATGACTTCAAAACCCTCTCGTTGTAAATAAGCTTTTAACACCATTGAAATGGCGATTTCATCTTCTACAACTAATATCTTTTTCATTTTTGGATTCCTCCCACTATAAAATTATAGTGAAAGCATAACACTATTGCCAATTTGAATGATTATTGATAAAGCCATTTTGTACGAAATCTCCACAATTACACGTTTTTTTCTATATTTTCATTAGGATACATTTTCATAATAGATTGAAATTCTTCTTCATTAATAATGCCCAGCTTCTTAAATAGGTGTGAATATACGAAAATTCTAGATTGAATACGCTTAGAACAGGTCATGTAAATCACTCCTTTTTAATATACTATTCGCTAGAGCAAAAAAGTTTCCTTATAGAAACATTTTAATAGTACAAAAAACCACTGATTCCTCAGCGGTTTAGATATCCCCCATTAAACTTTTTCAAATATACTTTCGATGAAGTGCTTTGCCATCATACGAAAATAACAGCGGTTTATTTTCCATTACGGATTCAAGATGTACAGGGCGCCCCCACAATTGATGAATGTACGGCAATACCTTTTCTAAGTATTTCAAGTCTAGTTCGATGTCTTCGTACCAATGCTTCAAATAAAGTTCACCGTTTCGCATATAATCACCCTCGTTAACGGTAATGTACGGGAACCCGCCATTTACTCTCATACTAACAAGCTGATCCCGTACTTGTTCCCAAGCTTTATCAACAACTTTATATTCTTTTCCCTGCTTTTGGAACAAATACATATCTTCACGCATCACTAAATCCTTCGTTAAATAATTACGTAAAAAGGATATGTCTGATTCTATTTCCCGCACTTCAAACAGCTTTTCCCTACCAGAGTTTGGTTTAACCCCCAGTTTTATCATATCTTCCGTTGGATTGTTATAACGCTCCTCGATATCTTCTAGCACCTTTAGTCCAAGATAATAAGGATTGATACTTGTACGAGATGGTTGAACAACACCAGCATTTAACTTTGCAAATTCAATCGCTTCATCTGAAGATAAGTCTAATTCACGAATAATCCGTTGATGCCAATACGAAGCCCAGCCCTCATTCATAATTTTTGTTTCAAGCTGTGGCCAGAAATAAAGCATTTCTTCACGAATCATTGTCATAATGTCTCGCTGCCAGTCCGTTAGCTCTCTACTGTAATGTTCAATAAATAACATGACATCTTTTTCTGGTCTCGGAGGAATTTTTTTGCGCTTATTCACATTCCGTTTTTCTGGAAACTTATTCGTTGTTTGGTCTAATGACCATAAATCATCATACTCAGTCGGAGACGGTTTTATTTCTTCGGATTCCTCTTCATCATCAATAGACCAAGAAAGTTTCGGTCTCATAAGTGATGGGTCAATATGCTCTTCTATTGCCAAGACTGCATCAAGAAAGGCCTCCACTTCCCTTTTACCGTGAAGAATTTCATATTCACGAATGCGGTCCGCTGTCGCTGCCATACTCTCAACCATATCCCGCTTTGTATTTTGAAAACGAATATTATTTTTGAAAAAATCACAATGTGCTAATACATGCGCCACAATTAATTTATTTTGTACAAGCGAATTAGAATCTAATAAAAAGGCATAACATGGATTAGAATTGATGACGAGTTCATAAATTTTACTTAAACCAAAATCGTATTGCAGCTTCATTTTATGAAATTGTTTTCCAAAACTCCAATGAGAAAACCGAGTAGGCATCCCATATGCCCCAAAAGTATAAATAATTTCCGGTGGACAAATTTCATAACGCATTGGATAAAAATCGAGTCCAAATCCCGTAGCAATTTCAGTAATTTCACTTATTGCATACTCTAAAGCTTTTTGCTCTGATTGATTCATCCACAGTTCCCCCTTGTCACTCGTCTTACCATAATGTATGAAATAATGGTGGGAAAATGACGGAAACTAAAGAAAAGAGGAACAAACTCGGTAAAGATAGCTATCAAAACATACCAAGGAATGAGATCTTCGAATACATTTTATCGAATTTCTTCAACCGTTAAAGCTAACAACTTTTTCTGAAATAAACTATGCCGAACTTTTACTCTCACATTAAATGTTTCCCCTTTTTCTTTAACAGTAAATAAAAACCGATCCTCCACAATACCTTGACTAATAATATTTCTTCCTTCAAATTTATAATCCGTTACTTCATCAGAGGGAAAATCAGCCTGTACAACAGCAATTGCAATTCTTCCATACTTTTCATACCCTTCTGTTCCTTGCGCAAACCCGCTGCCCACTTGAATAAACAACAGCAACGAAAAAACAATAAATGCAATCTTCTTCATAAATTTAGCCACCTTTAAATTGGGTTTAATATTCATTTTTAGTATGATGTAAATTTATTTCCTTATTCTATTTTGATTGCTTCATTCACAAGCATGATTCCGACGAATTGATTTCGTTGCCATTCTTCAGGAAAAACGGATAGCGGTGGCTCGGTTTCATCGACTAAATAACTAAGTTCAATCGTCATGGCAGGGCGCTCAAACTCCGTAATAAACCAATCGGTAAAGCCACTTCCCATTGCATGATTCTCTGGCATTGAAAGCTTATATCTCGTCAACTGTGCGGTTTTTTTCGCCAGCATATAATCCCTTACTACATGCTTACGCTTATTTTGGTAATACCAAAATATTTCTCGACCTGATGTATGATAGCTAACAGCTATTAGTGGTTTTATATTTTGTGTAAAAGATGATAACGCTTGAACCTCTTTCGCTTCAAACGGTCTCCTACCTTTGTAAAATTGATATGAAGGCTTTTCAACCTCTGCTGTAACTGTATTCCAGCCTGCTGGATATTGACGATTCAAATCCACTCCCTTTGCATTGGCCTTCCATCTTATCCAATTAAAACTATATGCATTCATCTGCCATATAGCGATTTTTTCTGTAAAAGATAGCCGAGATAAGTTGCCTTGCTGAATGGAAACTCCATCAGGATTAATCATAGGTACAAACCAAATACTCACTTCATCTAATAATTGTGGAGAATACGAACCAAGCTTTTCCCCTTGTTTGTAAGCTATCGCATACTTTTCCAGCATTTTCATTAACAAACTCGTTGTCATCCACTCCCGACCATGATGAGTTCCTACAAGCAAAAGCGACTTCTCTCCTTTTCCAAGCCTTGCTGCCCAAAGGTCTCGCCCTTTTTCAGACTTTCCAATCGATTGTAGCTCAATAGGAAATCTTTCTTTTAACAAAAATAAATCCTTCTCCATTTCATCAAAGCTATATATTCGATCTCCTTCAATTATGCTTTGCGCCTCGATGATTGTTGGACAAAGAAACAAACTAACCAAACAAATCAACATCATTTTTTGCATATCTTCACCATGTCCTTTTTATTCAGGAAAATACTAACAAGTCGATTTTTATTACATCACCACATTTTGTCTGATAATGTTCCACCTAAAATGAACAAGATATAGTTAGCTCCTTATCAAGGAGGAGATTTTGTAATGATAAACACAGATTATGATGTAGCTTTATTTTATACCCATCGTTCTGAATGGGATCAGTTGCTTATCTTAATGGTTCGAACAAAGGATCATTTCTTATCGAAAAAAATTGAACATTTTTTACACGCCTATCACTATGAACACGACTACCAAGTAATTGAAACAAAACTATACGCTTTGTTGCGCTATCTCGATCATGCAACAACGACAACCACCCACTATTTACGTGAACTTCCAAGTTAAAATTCACCAATAGTATGTACGAAACAGGTTTGTTTATACTTTAATGAATAGAACTTCTGTGAAGGATTAAAGTATAGAAAAACGGATCTTTAGGTTATACCTTTAGATACATCTACTTTCCACATTATGAGTGACAAGCCATGTTTTTCTATGGCAAAAGGGCAATTACTATGGCTGGTAACCCTTAGCGAAACAAAAAAGAGGACAACACATCCCGTGTTGTCCTCTTTTTTATTTAAATCAATGACTGGATACTCTTCATAAAGTCATCAATTGTAGTCGATAACTTTTCTGTTGCTCCTTCCATTGAATCCCCTTTAACACCAAAATAGAATTTAATTTTCGGTTCCGTTCCAGATGGTCGTAAACATACCCATGTTCCGTCATCCAAAAAATATTTTAGGACATTCGATTTCGGAAGATTAATGTCTTCTTCTGCATTTCCCACGATTTTTTTGCTACTTTGATAATCCTCCTGTACAAGTACTTTGCGACCAGCAATTTCTGTCAGAGGATTTGTTCGGTAATGTTGAAGGATTCCTTGAATTTGTCTTGCTCCTTCTATTCCTTTTAAAGTTAATGAGCGTAATCCTTCTAGATAATAGCCGTACTTTTCAAAAACCTGTAGTAACCCTTGATACAACGTCATACCTTGTTTTTTATAATATGCACATACCTCTACAGCTAAAATAGCGGCTTGAATAGCATCTTTATCACGCGCAAATTCCTTAATTAAATAGCCATAGCTTTCCTCGTAGCCAAACAAAAATGTATGTTTTCCACTCGCTTCGTATTCCTTAATTTTTTCACCAATAAACTTAAAACCTGTCAATACATCAACCGTTGGCAAACCATAGGTGTCTGCAATGGCTCTTCCAATTTCAGAGGTAACGATTGTTTTTAACACAACTCCATTTTCAGGAAGCGTACCTTTCACTTGTTTTTGAGATAACAAATAATCTAACAATAACGCTCCTGTTTGATTTCCTGTTAAAACAACATATTCACCCTGTTCATTTTTCACAGCAATACCTAGTCGATCTGCGTCTGGGTCCGTTGCAATCAACAAATCAGCATCCACTTTATTTCCAAGCTCTATAGCCAATTCAAAAGCTGCATGTTCTTCTGGATTTGGCGATTTCACAGTCGAAAAATTTCCGTCAGGTAATTCTTGTTCTTTTACAATATGTACATTTTGATAGCCTAAATCCTGTAAAGCGCAACGAACAGATTTATTGGAAGTACCGTGAAGCGGGGTGAAAACAAGCTTCACATCTACCTCATTAGCAAACTGTGGATTCTCTGGAACGGTTAATAACTGCTTATTATAGGATTGGTCAAGTTTTTCACCAATGATTTCAATAAGTCCTTGTTGCTTTAACACATCAACATCGCTAACTTCAATGGCTAACTCATTTTCAATTTCTTCTACGTAATGAATCAATTGATCAGCGGCTAGTGGTGGTAGCTGAGCCCCATCTGGTCCATATACTTTATATCCATTATATTCAGGTGGATTGTGACTTGCCGTAACAACAATTCCAGCATAAGCATGTAGTTCGCGAACAGCAAATGATAATTGAGGGGTTGGTCGTAACTCATCAAATAAATACGCTTTAATTCCTTCTGTTGCTAGCACTTTTGCTGCTTCTAATGAAAATTCAGGTGATTTATGACGTGAATCATAGGCAATCACTACACCGCGCTTTGCGGCCTCTTCGCCAAAACTCTTAATATAATTAGCTAAACCTTTGGTTGCTTTGCGAACCGTATATACATTCATTCGATTCGTTCCAACGCCAATTTCACCTCTCATACCACCTGTTCCAAATTCTAAGTTTTTATAAAAGGCCTCCTCGAGCTTAGCTTCATCCTGTTTTATAGCTTCTAATGAACTTCGTAATTCTTCATCCAAATTGGGGTCACTTGCCCATTTCTTATATGTAGATTTCCATTCCATCCACCAACAGCTCCTCTTTGCCTTCAATTTTTATCATTTCATCATAAAATTACCACAATTTTTACAATAATTGAAGTGAATCATATCTGTTGTAAAAATGTGTTCACATTACCTATAATCCAAAAATCCCTGTCAGTTTCCAATTCCAGAAAAAAAGGAAAAATTACTATTAAAAAGTCTATATATTTTACATATGAGCTTTGTACATACTATAATTTTTGAGAAGAAAAAAATTATAGGAGAAGTGGAGAATGAATCATAAAAAGGATAATCGAGAAAATATTTTATTTGTTGCATGGGCCGCTTCAATCGTCGCTATGTTTGGCAGCTTATACTTTTCTGAAATTAAACAATATGAGCCATGCTCACTTTGTTGGTATCAAAGAATTATTATGTATCCTTTTACAATAATTATTGGAATTGCTTTAGCAAGGAAGGATTACTGGATTAGCTTCTATACCATGATTCTATCAGCCATCGGTGCCTTCATTTCTCTTTATCATTATTTAATACAAAAGGTTTCGTTCTTTACAGACAGTGCAGTAACCTGTGGTAGAATCCCTTGTACAGGACAGTATATTAATTGGTTTGGCTTTATCACAATTCCATTTCTTGCCTTAACTGCTTTTGTTATTATCTTCATTTGTAGTTACCTAATCTGGAAAAAATCTAAGGAGGTTGCAGCTTCATGAAAAAAATGATTGGCTTTTTAGTAATCATTATCGTATTATTTGCTGCCATTGCATTGATTACGAATACCCAAAAAAAGCAAAAAACGGAAGGTAATCCGTATAATAAAGAAAACCTAAGACAGTCCACAATTGATCAGCTAGATGATCCTAACTACCAAAATTTAATTTTACCGGATGAATTAGCTCAAGATTTGAAAAATAAGGAAGATAAAACAGTCTATTTTTATAGTCCCGAATGTGTTCATTGTCAAAGAACAACTCCCATCGTTGCCCCATTAGCGGAAGAAATGGGGATTGACCTCGTTCAATACAACTTATTAGAATTTGAACAAGGCTGGAATGACTATGCTATTGAAAGCACTCCTACAATTGTTCATTACAAAGACGGAGTTGAACAAGCACGCATTATAGGCTACAACGAAGAAGACGTATTCAAAAAATGGTTTGAAGACCATGAGGTAAATTAAGAAAAGCGGAAGGCACCCGTTCAGCGACGTACGGACTGGACCGCTCCGTATGAGATAAAGGAAACACGAAGAGTGCGCTAGCACGATTCGATGTTGACTTATCGTAAGGAGGAGCGGGAAGTCCGATAGGCGCTGGGTGCCTGGAGCTAGACACCAGTACACATCGAAAATTTTATACTCTCTTATCTTTTAAGAAGCGGAAGGCACCGTTTAAACAAAAAGCCGAAGTAAATGCAAAGGAGTAAACGTCCTTTTTTATTTACTTCGGCTCTTTTAATAGATTTCATACTAAATATTGATTGGCTGGCTGCGAATACATGATATCAATTTTTTCATGATCTTTATTTGGGATATACTTAAAATGCTCATAATTAAATGGAAAGAAAATACCACACTGATTCAAGAGGGTAGTATTTTGTTCAAACAGCTTTTCTAATTTACACTGCGATAAAGATGAATGATCCTCTCCTTTTTTCTCAAGAACAGACATGATTACCTGTAAACAAGTAATTACTTGAAAGGCATCTCGCAATGTGCCATTATAAGAAAAATCATTCTTATTAGCCTCTAGCACACCTATTTCTTGAAAATGCTGAATTTCATCTGTTGTAAAAAATTTAGGGAATACAGAATGATAGAACTTTGAGACAAGACCTTCAATCTCCTGTTCTTGCTCTAACGTAGAAGAAAATACAATCTTCACTAAAAAACCACCTTCTTAATACATAAATTCAGTATGCTATGTATATTTTATCTTCTTTACATTCCTGTAAATAGAATAACATAATAATTATTAAAAAGAACTTAGCAATTTCATCCATAGTTCATGCCACTATCATCTAGCGAAAGTAGGAAAAAATGTGATTCATTATACTAGAAAACAAAATAACTTAGTCATAACCGTTCCTAAAAAATGGAGTCCCTTTACAATTGAAGAGTTTTTCAAAAACTACTGGAACGTTCCTAAAAAGGTAATCCATGAATGGAGAATGAGCAAAGAAGTAACGGTAAACGATGAAAAAGTCCCCTGGTCAACGACGTTATCTGAGGGAGACAGCTTTAGTATTCCTGTATTTACAAATGAAGAAGCTGACCCTATTCCTGCTACTGATTTAAAGATTTCTATTTTGTACGAGGATGACTTTTTACTAATCGCTAATAAACCAGCTCATATGGACACTCACCCCTCACATCCTAATGACAATAAGACGCTAATTAATGGTATCTCTTACTATCTTCAACAGTCTAATCAGAACTGCATCATTAAACATATTCATCGCCTCGATAAAGATACAACGGGAGCCATTCTTTTTGCGAAAAATCGCTTGGTTGGCTCCATGCTTGATAAAATGCTCGAAGAAAGAAAAATTAAACGAACCTATTACGCATTAGTAGAAGGCATTATCAAACATGATAAAGGAACGATTCAAGAAAAAATTGGACGTGACCGACATCATGCAACAAGAAGAAGAGTTTCACCAACTGGACAAGCAGCCACCACACATTACCAAGTGCTCGAACGCTATCAGAAGCAAAATGTAACACTTATTAGTTGTACGTTAGAAACTGGTAGAACACATCAAATTCGTGTTCATCTCAGTCATATTCATCATCCTTTAGCTGGTGACACACTTTATGGTGGAAAGAAAATATTTCCTCGCCAAGCTCTTCATGCACGTCAAATTGAATGTATCCATCCAATTTCTGAACAAAAGCTTGTCTGTGAAGCTCCATTTCTAGATAAGCCTCCCATTTTTCAGCAATTTTAGATAAGACAAGCATTAGCATATCACTGATGTGCTGATGCTTTTTTTATTGAAAATTTAGTTACTAACACTTCCCTATAAAAACCAAATAATTATTAAGAATATTACCCCAATATCTTTTTTATTAAGATTTTTTTGAATTAATTTTAGCGAAAAGTTATTTTTTTATTAAGATTTTGTAAAGTTTTGTCGAAATCTCTTCATCATTATTTTTGTATTCGTTAAAATGGGTTAGCAAATACTACACAAATAATAGTTTGCAGTGGAGAAAGACACTTTTAGGAGGAAATAAAATATGGCGGGTAAAAAGAAAGATAAATTTGCAGCACTACTTTTAGAAGTAGCGCAAAATATTAAGAAAAGTACGGATTATTTTGCAAACTACAAATTCTCAAACTTGAGTGATTTAAAGGTATTTTCTGAAAAAATGAAGGAATTTGAGCATGCAGGCGATTCTGTTGTTCACATTATCATAAAAGAATTAAACAATGCTTTTATTACACCGATTGAACGAGAAGATATCCTTGAGCTAACATTTAGAATGGATGATGTACTGGATGGTCTTGAACATACAGCAGCACTATTCGACATGTACTCCATTATTACTATAGATGAATATATGGTTAAGTTCCTTGAAGCCATTAAACAATGCGGAGTTGAAATTGAAATAGCTGTTGACACACTTTCCACCAAAAAACTAGCTCAAATTCGTGAAAATGCGATTAAAATTAAAGACTTAGAATCTGTTTGTGATGGTGTTCAACGCCAATCTATTAAAAATTTATTCACCGTTGAAAAAGATCCTATTCGCATTATTCAATATAAAGAAATTTATGAAAGCTTGGAAGAAATTGCAGATTCCTGCCAAGCCGTAGCTAACACATTAGAAACGATCATCATGAAAAATGCGTGAGGAGTTTTCCTGAAAAATGAATACTTTATTAATTTTAACAATCCTAATTGTTTTCTTTGCTCTAGCGTTCGACTTTATTAATGGTTTTCATGACACAGCAAATTCGATTGCGACGTCAGTATCAACAAAGGCGTTAAAGCCGCGACACGCGATTATTTTAGCTGCGACCATGAACTTTGTTGGGGCTATGACGTTCACAGGTGTTGCAAAAACGATTACGAAGGATATTGTTGATCCATTCAAGCTAGAAAATGGTTCATATGTCATTCTTGCTGCCTTAATTGCAGCAATTGCTTGGAATTTAATTACGTGGTACTTCGGGATTCCAAGTAGTTCTTCACATGCTTTAATTGGTTCGATTGCAGGTGCGGCCATTGCCGCTGCCGGTTTTGGTGCTCTTAAGTGGGCAGGTTTTCTAAAAATTCTTCAAGGCTTAATCATTTCTCCAATCATTGCCTTCGTAATTGGATTCATTGTATATAGTATTTTTAAAGTCGTTTTTAAAAATAACAATTTAGCTAAAACAAATAGAAATTTCCGTTACATCCAAATTGCCACAGCTGCCCTTCAATCCTATACACACGGAACGAATGATGCACAAAAAGCAATGGGGATTATTACGATGGCCCTTATTGCTAATGGCTACACCGATTCAGATGAAGTTCAATTATGGGTTCAAGTTGCCTGTGCCCTTGCAATGGGACTTGGAACATCCGTTGGTGGTTGGAAGATTATTAAAACCGTCGGTGGTAAAATCATGAAGATCCGCCCAGTTAACGGGGTTGCCGCAGACTTAACAGGTGCAATGATTATTTTTGGTGCTACACTTATTCATTTACCAGTTAGTACAACCCATGTTATTTCATCATCCATTCTTGGTGTGGGTTCTGCCCATCGCGTGAAAGGTGTTAAGTGGGGAACCGCCAAAAGCATGATTATCACATGGTTTATTACATTACCTATTTCTGCAACATTAGCAGGTTTAACATATATGATTATTAATTTCCTCTTTTAATTAGCAGAGTATTTGTCGCATTCGACAAATACTCCTTTTTTCTATATTTACAACATATATTTTCGAAACAAATACTATACTAAATAAAAATATAAATAAAAGAAGGGATAACATGCGGATTGGTATTCCAAAGGAAAAGAAAAATAATGAGAATCGTGTAGCTATTACTCCAGCTGGGGTTCTCACCTTAGTCAATGCTGGTCATAAGGTGTTTGTAGAAAAAGATGCAGGCATTAACAGTTCTTTCACAAATGATGCCTATCAAAATGCAGGAGCTGTAATTGTTGAACACTCAGCCAGTATTTGGTCCAACTCAGAATTGATTATGAAGGTTAAGGAACCCATCGCAGAAGAATATGTGTATTTCCGTCGAGGCCTTATTTTATTTACGTATCTGCATTTAGCTGCAGATGCTACCTTAACGAAAAAATTGAAAGAAAGCGGTATGATTGCCATTGCTTATGAAACAGTAGCCTTAAATCGAACCTTACCACTTTTAACACCTATGAGCGAAGTCGCAGGACGAATGGCAACACAAATTGGCACTCAATTTCTTGAAAAAACGAAAGGCGGCAAAGGCATTCTCTTAGGTGGTGTGCCCGGTGTTAAACGTGGCAAAGTTACCATTATTGGTGGCGGTATCGTTGGTACAAATGCAGCTAAAATTGCGATTGGCTTAGGTGCCGATGTTACCATCCTTGATTTAAGCTCCGAACGTCTACGTCAACTAGATGACATTTTTGGCAATCAGCTTACAACCTTGATTTCCAATCCCTATAACATTAGCGAAGCTGTAAAAGAAGCCGATCTAGTCATTGGAGCCGTATTGATTCCTGGAGCAAAAGCACCAAAGCTAGTCACAGAAGAGATAGTGAAATCCATGTCACCAGGCTCTGTCATCATCGATGTTGCCATCGACCAAGGTGGTATTTTTGAAACAGTAGATCGTACAACCACCCATGACAATCCCGTTTATGTAAAACATGGTGTTGTCCATTACGCCGTGTCCAATATACCTGGAGCTGTTCCTCAGACATCAACCATTGCCTTAACAAACGTTACCGTACCATATGCCCTGCAAATTGCAAACAAAGGCATTGTACAAGCGATTAAAGATAATATCGCTCTCGCTCAAGGTGTCAATGTCGCAAATGGAGAGATTACCTATGCGGCAGTAGCTCGTGACCTTGGCTATAAATATGTAAGTGTTGAAGCAGCGCTAAACTTCCAATAATAGGATTTAGCATAAAAAATTGAAAAATCAACGCAATAAATCCTTCCCGTTCACAATTTATTTTCGATATTTTGATTTTATCTACGAAAATAACCAATTTATCTTCGAATTTACTCATTTATCGATTATTCGACAAATGTCACTCATTTTTAAGAATAGGATGTCCATAAGCTCGTTCGCAACCTTATGGACATCTCATTCCATCACTCTTCTATTCCCTTCGTCTTATCTGTACATGCTTTCATCGCTTGTAAAATGGCTGCTCTAAACTGATTTTCTTCCAATGCAGCCACAGCTCGAATTGTCGATCCACCAGGTGTACACACATCATCTTTCAAAGCACCTGGATGTTTTTCTGTTTCCAACACCATTTTGGCTGCACCTAACACTGCTTGTGCAGCCATTCGATAAGCTTGTGCTCGTGGAAGTCCATCACGGACACCACCATCAGCTAACGCTTCAATAAACAAGTACACATAGGCTGGTGACGAACCACTAATTGCTGGAACGGCATCCATTAATTCTTCTTTTATGATCTCTGTTTGACCAAAGCTGTTTAGTACATATCTTACTTCTGCTACATCTATTTCAGTCATTGCACGATTTATGCTTATCGCTGTCATGCCTTCTCCAACTAATGCCGGAGTATTTGGCATCGTCCGAACAACTTTTACGTTCCTCCCTATTCCTGTTGTAATTTGCTCTATTGTTACACCAGCAGCCATTGTGATAATCACAACGTCTTTTTTTAGAGAATTCCTGATTTCTTCCAACACTTGATGATGAACAGCTGGCTGCACCGCTAAAAAAAGAAAATCAGCAAACTCCGCAACCTCTTGGTTATGTAAACTTCCTTTTACATGATACTTCTGTTCAACCTTTTTCAACGTTGCGGCACTTGATGTACTAACTTTTACGTTTTCCCGCGGAACAACTCCAGCTTGCAACATTCCTTCCATAATCGCCTGACCCATTTTACCACAGCCAATAAATCCAATATTTTTGATCATCTATTTTACATCCTCTCTTCTTCTAGTTACTGCAAAATTATATCAATAAAATGAAAGATAGAGAAAATGTTTGTGATTTGGGAACAATAAAGAAATCATCTTTATTTAGGAGTGCAACCAATGAAACCATTATCCCCTGATTTTTTCCAACAACCAACTCTTGAACTTGCCCAAAGCTTACTTGGCTGCCTTCTCGTAAAAGAAACAGCTGAAGGCATCACTTCAGGTTACATCGTTGAAACAGAAGCCTATATGGGCCCTGAGGACAGGGCAGCACATAGCTATGGAAATCGGCGCACAAAACGAACAGAGATTATGTTTGGTGAAGCCGGCTCTATCTATACCTATATGATGCATACACACACACTAGTGAATGTTGTAAGTGGTCCACTTGAAAAACCTGAGGCTGTCTTAATTCGAGGCGTTCAACCCCATAGCGGACTGGAATTAATGCATAAACGGCGCAGCATGGACAATCTGCGAAACCTGACAAATGGACCAGGTAAATTAACAAAAGCACTTGGCATTACGATGAATGATTACGGACATTCCTTTTCAGAACCTCCACTGTACATTGCTTCAGGAATCATTCCTGACGATATTTCCTGTGGACCACGCATTGGAATTGACAATACTGGGGAAGCAAAAGACTATCCTTGGCGCTTTTGGATAACTGGAAATCCCTTTGTATCTCGACATAGAAAAACAGGTATCTCAAAATGATAGGGTACCTGTTTTTTCACTTTTTAACAATACTTTCTTCTTCCGAAATGTCTTAATCATTTATTTCGAAAACACTCCCGCACTTCTCACAGAAACGATAAATATATGACAATACTTGCGCTTGCATAGCTATGATATAATGAATTAGAAAAGTCTAAGAAGCTTTTAGTGATATACAGAACTAGACATCTTTATTCGTCGAGAATATAATATTCTGCTGCTAGTAGAATATACGCTATATACTTAATAGGAGCAGTGAAAGCCCATGTTACAGCGAATGAATTACTACCTTGAGAAAGCTTTACCCTTTATGACACCAGCTAGCGTGATTATTGGTGTTCTCCTTAGTAAATACTTTATTCACTATACATTTCTCGTTCCATGGATATTTGCTTTAATTACGTTTAACGGGAGCTTGAAATCTAATTTCAAATCGCTAAAACAAGTAATTGCACATCCACTTCCCATGTTGATTACCCTTTGTATTCTTCATATCATCATGCCAATTTGGGCGTTTTCACTTGGTCATCTTATTTTTCCAGGTGATATTTTCACGATTACGGGTTTAGTCCTAGCCGTTGTAATCCCAACTGGCGTAACAAGTATGATTTGGGTATCCATTTATTCAGGTAACACTGTGCTTGCACTTGCTATCATTATCATCGATACAATTTTATCACCGTTTCTTGTTCCTTTTAGCATCAGCATCTTTACTGGAAGTTCAATAGACATAGATATATGGTCGATGATGAGCGGGCTTATTACGATGATTGTTATTCCATCTATTATTGCAATGGTGCTAAACCAAGCAACGAAAGGAAAGGTAGCAACTGTCTGGACACCACGTTTAGCACCTTTCGCTAAAATAGCGGTTGCGATTGTTGTCATGCTTAACAGCTCAAAAATCGCACCTTATGTAATGAATATTAATTCCGAATTAATTCTTACCGCACTAACCGTATTCGTAATTGCTGCTTCTGGCTACTTCATCTCTTGGTACATTGGTAAACTATTAAAATGGAATAAAGAAAATACAATAACATTAACCTTCACCGGAGGAATGCGGAACATCTCTGCTGGAGCAGTAATTGCGGTTACCTACTTCCCTTCAGCCGTTGCAGTTCCAGTTATTCTTGGCATGCTATTTCAACAAATGCTCGCTTCATTCTACGGTACTTTTCTAAGTAAGTATTACAAAAAGCATCCCGAAGAAGAAGAAATCGTCTTGTATAAGATATAGTTTATTTTTCATTAGCTGTTTTATGATAAAAAAAGGATCCGAGAAATCGGGTCCTTTTCCTTATTCATTTGTAATTTATTTGTTAATTATCAGTAAATTCTATTGTGAATTTCCGAGAAAAATAAAGCAATGGGACTTGTCATGAGAATTCATTTTTACCAAAGTCTTTCTAAAAAATATGGTCTTGATCTTTTTATGGGACGTAATATCGATTTAATTATGGATCAGAAGCCTCTTTGTGTAGATTATCATATCGACATTGTTGAAGTAAGTACACTAGCGATGCAGCGTTCACAGAAGCATGTATATGACAGCATAAATTGATAAAATAAGCAGTGAAGCGGCCAAAGTAAAAAAGGTTTGCAAAAAAATAGAGGCAAGCTGTTTTCGAACAAATGATAGGTATATAACAAAATAAACGGCTCTAACTAGACTTCCAAAGAGAACATGTGGAAATCTTCTGTTGTCTTCTTGGAGCCATATGATTCACCTACATAGGTAACTAATCCTCAACTCCTCCTTTTTAAGGGACATACTAAATACTCAAAAAATCCGCTAAAAAACATACGCTATTGCCTATAGTTCTATTATACTAATAATATATAGACCAATCCTTTATATCCCTCATAGTAAGGAGGAGTTAGTCAGATGAAAATAACTATAGGAAAAAAGCTTCTCGGCGGATTTGTATTTGTTCTTATATTATTAGTTATTGAAAGCGTTGTCTCTAACAATGGCATCATTTCTACGCAGCAGTCTTATAAAAAACTATTGGATGAAAATATGGGAAATGTAATGTTAGCACACGAATTGGACAACTATTATATAAAACAATCTGATGCGGTTAGAAGCTATATATTAACAGGTGATGAAGCATATCGTTCTCAATTTGAAAAGTATGTACAAAAGTCAAAAAATACGATTAATCGCATGTCGAACACCTTTAAAACAGAAGAAGATCAAGAAATCATTCAACAATTGGCAGCCTTTCAATTACGATATGAGGAAATTGTTCGTAAGGAATTTTCCTTTAAAAAAGAAGGAAATATACCAGGTTATACTAATTTGCTGATGACATCATCCAAGACCATTTCAAATGTCTTTCAAGGAAAAATCGACGCTTTAATCCAAGGACAAGAGCAATTAATGCAAAAAGGAAGTAACGAAGTAGCAGATTCTGTAGAACAAACAAAGAAATTCGTTATTTATTTAGGAGTTTTTAGCATCTTAACTGGTACTGCCTTATCGTTTACCATTGGTCATTCTATTTCTAAACCGTTACATACATTAGCCAAATATACAGAAAAGCTTATTGTCCAAAAAGGAAACATGAATTCAGACTTTCCAAAAATAAAATCGTCAACTTATGAGGTGAAACAACTTTATCAAAGTCTCCAATTAGCTATGCAAGAAGTTCATCACCACATTAACCAATTAAATATTGATATTCAAACCGATGCACTTACTGGATTAGCGAATCGAAGAACCTTTGATCTTGTCATCAATGAACAAATTTATGATCGTACCCCCTTTTCCCTTATCTTTTTAGATATTGATTTTTTCAAAAAAGTCAATGATACATATGGGCATTTAGTAGGTGACGATGTATTAAGATTTCTAGCTTATACGATGAAAGAACTTACCCGCAAAGGAGATTTATGTTTTCGATACGGCGGTGAAGAGTTTGCTATTATTGTTCCATATGGTGATTGCGATACAACAATAGAAATTGCTGAACGTTTACGAATGAAATTAGAAAGTACTGTTTGTCCTACAGGAGAAACGATTACTATTTCACTAGGAATTGCTTTTTATCCAGAACACGGACAAAACTCAGACGAAATTATATCCGCAGCGGATGAAGCCCTATATATCTCTAAATCCGAAGGCAGGAATAAAACAACCCTTTTTTCTAAAATCTCTGCTCAACTATAGGATACAATTCTGAAAAAGGATATCCATGAAAATAAAAGCAGACCATAGTTTCAAAAGTGGTCTGCTTTTATTCTAATTTAAGCATGCAATTTCGTATCATCATTTTGGAAAAAGCTTTTCATTGCATAAAAAACATCTGCTTTTTGCTTTAAAATATAATAGCGAAATTTCTCGTTATTAATGTTTTTGTATGCTGTCATCAGCGTCGAATGCCTATTGTATTGGTTAACCTCACCATATCCAAACATATTTGATACCTTCATTAATTCTTCGACTAATTTTACACAGCGAACATTATCAGATGTTAAATTGTCTCCATCAGAAAAATGAAATGGATAAATATTAAATTTAGTTGGATTATACTTTTCTTCAATTAACTCTAATGCTTTACGATAAACAGAGGAGCAAATCGTACCTCCACTTTCGCCTTTTGTAAAAAAGTCATCTTGTGAAACAACTTTTGCTTCTGTATGATGAGCAATAAACTCAATTTCTACTGTTTCATACTTTGTCCTTAAGAAACGGGTCATCCAGAAGAAGAAGCTGCGTGCCATATATTTTTCCCAAAGTCCCATTGATCCTGACGTATCCATCATCGCCAATACAACAGCTTTGGAATCTGGTTTTTGAATCTCATTCCACGTTTTGAATTTAAAATCCTCTTTATGAATAGGATGAAACCCCGGCTTACCACTCAATGCATTGCGTTTAAATGCAGAAATCATCGTTTTCTTTTTATCAATATTGCCCATTAAGCCCGTTTTCCGAATATCATTAAATTCAATATCCTCTAACGTGTGCTCAGCCTGTTCCTTTTTCTGAAGGTTTGGTAATTCCAATTGTTTAAACAAAGCCTCTTCTAACTCCATCATCGACACTTCTGCTTCATAATAATCTTCTCCTGCCTGATCGCCCGCTCCTTTTCCTTTCCCGGGACCATTTTCAGACGGAGATCCATCACGCGCTACAACATCCCCAACCTTGCTATCCCCATTTCCTTGACCAACATGTTTATTTTTATCGTAATTATAGCGTATTTTGTATTCATCAAGAGAACGAATTGGTATTTTCACAACGTCGCGACCGTTTGACATAATAATACTTTCTTCAGAAATTAAATCTGGCAAATTGTTTTTGATGGCCTCCTGCACCTTTTCCTGATGACGTTGTTGATCGTCATAGCCTTTTCGATGGAGGGACCAATTTTCCTGAGAAATAACAAATTGATGATTATTTTCTTCCTTCATATTCTTCCCCCTCAAAAAAATTGTGCACCATTTTCACATTTCTTCATAAGATATGTTAGTGTGATATGACCACAATCTTTCATAATTTTTTACTCTTTTAAAAACGATATAAGAAAAGTATTACTCTATCTTATGCACTGAAATCAATTAATTTACACTATTTTCTAATAATGGACGTTTGCCCACTTAAAAGCAGAAGCGATTCGATGTTGACTTATCGAAAGTCCATTAGTCGCTGGGCAGCTGGAGCTAGACATCAGTACTCATCGAAAATAATATATAAAACGAAACCCCTCGCCTTTTTGTGGCAAGGGGAATATTTTGTTGCCTATCGGTTCAATAGGCTTCCAACATATCGTAGTAATTCATTAGCCGAAGTTGAATTATAGCCATGTTCTTCAATTAGTCTTGCAATCACTTCATTCACTTTCTTTAATTGGTTTTCATCTGGTGTTTTTGTCGATGTCGTAATTTTTACAACATCCTTCAAATCAGCAAATAGCTTTTTCTGAATCGCTTCCCGAAGGCGATCATGTGAATTATAATCAAATCGTTTCCCTTTGCGCGCATACGCTGAGATACGAATTAAAATTTCTTCACGAAATGCTTTTTTTGCATTTTCTGAAATACCAATTTGTTCTTCAATAGAACGCATAAGCTTCTCATCTGGATTAATTTCCTCTCCTGTTAATGGATCGCGAAGTCTTGATTTATTGCAATACGCTTCAACGTTGTCGAGATAATTATCCATAAGAGTTTTTGCTGATTCTTCATAAGAGTAAACAAATGCCTTTTGGACTTCATTCTTGGCAATGGCATCATATTCTTTTCGAGCTAATGAAATAAAGTTTAAATACCTTTCTCTAAGCTCGTTCGTTATGGAAGGATGCTGATCAAGTCCTGCCTTTAATGACATCAGTACATCCAAAGCATTAATCGACGGATTTTCCTTACGAATAATCGTTGAGGATATTCGATTAATGACATAACGTGGATCAATGCCACTCATACCCTCATCTTGATATTCCTTCTTCAACTCACGAATATCAGCAGAATTATAGCCTTCGACATTCTCCCCATCATACAGGCGCATTTTCTTTACAAGATCGATATCCCCTTTTTTAGGATCCTTTAATCGAGTTAAAATACTAAACATGGCCGCCACTCTTAATGTATGTGGTGCAATATGAACATTGGAAACATCACTTTCACGAATCATTTTTTCATAAATTTTTTCCTCTTCCGACACCTTCAAATTATACGGAATTGGCATGACAATGATCCGTGAATGAAGAGCCTCATTTTTCTTGTTCGCAATAAAGGCTTTATACTCTGTTTCATTTGTATGAGCAACAATTAGCTCATCAGCTGAAATTAACGCAAATCTACCTGCTTTAAAGTTTCCTTCCTGTGTAAGCGAGAGCAAATGCCAAAGGAATTTTTCATCACATTTCAGCATCTCCTGAAACTCCATCATTCCTCGGTTTGCCTTATTCAATTCCCCATCAAAACGATACGCTCGAGGATCAGATTCTGAACCGAACTCGGCAATGGTTGAAAAGTCGATACTTCCTGTTAAATCGGCAATATCTTGTGATTTTGGATCAGATGGACTAAATGTTCCAATTCCGACCCTACGATCTTCAGAAAGGAAAATTCGCTCAACCATCACATCTTCTATTCGATTTCCATACTCTTTTTCCAGTCTCATCAAGTTTAAGGGTGACAAATTCCCTTCAATTCTAATTCCATACTCTTCGTAAAAATCTTCTCGTAAATATTGCGGGATTAAATGTAAGGGATCCTCGTGCATTGGGCATCCCTTAATCGCATAAATAGCTCCTTGATCCTTTAATGAATACGTTTCTAAGCCTCGCTTCAATAAAGAAACAAGCGTGGATTTACCACCAGAAACAGGACCCATTAATAATAAAATTCTCTTACGAACATCTAGTCGCTTGGCAGCTGGATGAAAATACTCTTCAATCAGCCTTTCTAGCGATTCCTCAAGACCAAATAACTGACCACTAAAGAAATTATAGCGCTTGACGCCATTTTCTTCTTCTATCCCAGCATCTTTAATCATGTTATAAACACGTGAATGTGCTGATTGTGCAACCCAAGGCTGCTCTTTTAAAATCTCTAAGTACTCTGCGAAGGTACCTTCCCATTTTAGCTTCTGTTCATCTTCTCTAAATTTTTCAATTTTTCTTAAAATGTCCATTACTGGAACCTCCCCCTATCACTTTCAGAGAATACTTAAATCTATGCAGCAAGTCTTACAAACATGTGTATAGTTTAAAAAGAGGCTAATAAATCCATGAATAGCCCTTGCTAAATTACCCAATATTATTTGTATTTTTTTACAGTTCGTCTTAGTTGAGGTATACTTACATGTATATAGTTAGAAGTTCAAATTATTCCATTAAAGGGGGCTTGATCTAGTGGGTTCAGGTACAATTATTATTCTTGCTGTGATTGTTACATTTCTAACTGCTATGTTTACTGCAGGCTATAACGATAAACCAGGGGTTAAATAGAAAAGTGGAAGCGCCCGTACGCGTCGAAAATGAGATAACCTCTAATATTATAAAAAAAGCTGAGCAACTTGAATGTAAGTAGTTGCTCAGCTTCTTTTATTTAATTCTTCTTAAATCCTTGTCCCTCAACATAATCTTTCATATACAGCCTTCTTTTTTTGCCTAACATGTCAGCAATTTGCTCTGTCCAAGTATCTTTACGTTTTCCATTTGTTCTTTGATCATAATAACTTGAAATGGTTTGGTTATATTCTTCTAATTGCTCAATGAAGACTTGCTTATCCCCTTGGTAGCTATTTTCATGATATACATTAGCAAGCGGTAAGCGTGGTTTTTTCTCTGAACGATTTTTTGGATGTCCCACAATAATTGCAAATAATGGAATGACATGATAAGGAATCTGTAAAAGCTCACCAACCGCTTGTAAATTATTACGAATCCCACCAATATAGCAAATACCAAGGTCCATTGATTCTGCGGCCAATGCAGCATTTTGAGCAGCAAGAGCAGCATCAATACAGGCTACCATGAAATTTTCTGTGCTTTCCAGCAACTCAGATACATCTTGCCCTTCCATTTCCCCTGCGATATCAACACGATGCAAATCAGCGCAAAACACAAATACATGTGCACTTTTTTCCACATATGTTTGCGGTCCTGCAATTTCAGCTAGCTTAGCTTTCTTTTCTGGATCTGATACCCCAATAATTGAATACGCTTGAACATAACTAGAAGTTGCTGCCGATTGTGCACATTTTACAATCGTTTGAATTTGTTCTTCTGTTAATGGCTTGTCCAAAAATGAACGAATTGATCTGTGATCTAACATTCTCTCAATAACTTGATTCATCCCCATCCCCATCCCTAAACAATATTATGTATAAGAGCGGAGAGTATAGCTTAACTCCGCCTCTTTTCCTTTAAAATTTGACTTCGTTGATGTTTGCTTATTTTATCCCCATTATTGTTTAACAAAGCCAAAAAATGAAGCATTTCAATCTTTTCTTTTAATATCTAAATCTCGATAGTTTTGCTGTCTTAGCGCTTCATAAATTAAAATAGCTGCTGTATTGGATAAGTTTAAAGAACGAACTTTATCAGTCATAGGTATTCGCAGACAACAATCATAATGTTCTTTGATTAAATCCTTTGGAAGTCCTGTTGTTTCTCTACCAAAAATAAAGAAAATCTCTTTATCCTGATCGCTATAATCAAATGATGTATATGGCTTCTCTCCAAACTTCGTCAAAAGATAAAAGTCTCCACCTGCATTTTTCTCAAAAAATTCATCAAGTGACTCATAATTATGAATTTTAACATGTTCCCAGTAATCAAGACCAGCTCGTTTTAAATATTTATCTTCTGTCGAAAAGCCGAGTGGATGAATTAAATGCAATGTTGTATCCGTTGCTGCACAGCTTCTTGCAATATTTCCTGTATTTGCTGGTATTTGAGGTTGATATAAAACTACATGTATTGCCAATTCGCGTTCACCTCTAGTAGTAAGTCTCCCCTTATTATACCATTAAACGTATACACAAAACACGTTTCACTTTCCATCTAAGATGGTAAAAAATTTATATACAATATTCGGTGTATATCTTGATGAATCTTCATACGACCAATACCGATGACGACTATTCGTCGTATGAGCATTCACAAGCGGCATTCCGTTTGCATCCTTAGCTGTGACGATTAAACTGTGATCGAACCGACTATTTCCTTCAAAATCAATACAAATAATATCGCCTAGATTCAACTCTTGCGGATTTCTTACTTTTTTTGTCATAATCCCACCGCTATTTGCTAGTAATAAATAAAACCCATGCGCTGTTGTCCAACTATAGCTCCAACTTTTCCCCTTCATCCACCAGCCTTTCCCTCTATTTGGGTTTCCCCACATTGGAATCCCTCCCGCATGTAAGCATTGAGAAATAAAATTTGTACAATCATCGGTAAATTTATGAAAGGCTGGATTACACTCATTCCACCATCTTTCCGCGTACTGAACAGTCCTGCGCCGATCATACGTGTATGCAAGTCTCCCTATCTCCACGTCAGTCACAGGAGAAACATCATTGCCATTCAAAATAGGTTCAACCTCTTCATCACTCGCTAAAAGACCATTTCGAAACCTTGCTTCACGATCTTCTATTTCTTCTTCTATAAAAAAAATATCCTGTTGTTTAATTAAATACTGCAGATGCACCTGATACCTAAGCACCGTATCATTTTGGTCATAGAACAATGACTGAACTTTCCCTGCTCCATGAGCACGAACAAGTTCAGCATGACGATTCTTTAACAATTGCCGTTTTCGGATAAGCTTTTCATCCGAAAGTTCGCTCCGATTCGATGTATATTGTTCTACTCGTTCCTGTAACAATCTCTTCAACTGTTCTCTCAACGCTAGCCCTCCTCTATTAGAAAAGCACGATTAGCTATGCTCACGCTACCTGACTTTATCCTTATTACTAATATCTATGTAAGTAAGCTTGGTTAAAAATACAAAAAAACTCAAGTCATTTAAGACTTAAGTTTATCATTTGTATCCCTTTTTCAATCTCCGCTACTACTTCCTCATCTGTTTCTTCCTCACGTGCTGCTTGTAAAGCAAAAGAGACCTCTGTCCCGCCAATTTTTCCGATTGCCCAAGCCGCTGTTCCACGAATAACAGGACGAGGATCTTCTTTCATTACTGAAATTAAATCAGGCAAAGCTGTTTCATCCTTAAAATGAGCAAGTGCTAGGATAGCATTCCTCTGAATCGGCTTCTTACCACGCCATGAACCTGACACATGCCCAAAGCTCTCTTTGAAGTCTCTATTAGAAATCGTTAAAAGTGGCTTTAGCAAAGGCTTGGCAATCTCAGGATTTGGTTCCATTTCTTCATGAAAATGAAAATCAATGCCTTTATTTTTTGGACAAACTGTCTGACACGTATCACAACCATAAATTCGATTACCGATTTCCCTCCGAAATTCATCCGGCAAAAAGCCCTTTGTTTGTGTTAAATACGCTATACAACGCTGTGCATTTAATTGTCCCCCCTTAACAAGAGCACCTGTCGGACAAACCTCGATGCATTTATTACATGTCCCACATTGGTCTTCCATTGGTTGATCGGGCTCAAAAGGCAAATTCGTAATCATATCCCCTAAATACACATATGAGCCAAATTCAGGGGTAATAATACTTGTATTCTTCCCACTCCAGCCAATCCCTGCTCGCTCGGCTACAGCCCGATCAGAAAGCTCCCCCGTATCCACCATTGATTTAGTTAGCGCTCCCGGTACTTTTTCCTTTATAAAAGCTTCAAGCAGTTCTAGCTTCTCGCGAAGAACAACATGATAATCGACTCCCCAGGACGCTCGGCAAAAAATTCCACGTCGCTCTCCCTTCTTACTTCGCGGAGCATTCTTTAATTTCGAAGGATACGCAAGCGCAATAGAAATAATCGATTGTGGTTTTTCAAAAATCAACTCTGGTCTTACCCTCTTCTCAATATCAGATTCTTCAAATCCCGACTGATAATTCAATTCCTGCTGCTCGATTAACCGATTTCTTAATTCAGCAAACGGAGAAGCTGTTGTAAAACCAATCTTATCTATTCCAATTTCTTTACTATGAGAAATTACTTCTTGCTTCAATTCCTTTATGTTCATCTTCACACCTTCCTTCTACTACCTAAACAGAAGTATGTTTTATGTTAAACCATCGTCATTCATGATAAACTATTTTCAATCATTTTGGGAGGTGTAACACTTGGAAATAACTATTTCTACGGATCTTAAGGATAAAATTCCACACTTCAAAGCTGGAATTATTACATATTCTAATATTGAGGTCGGTCCATCCCCACAAATGCTAAAAGGCCGCTTACAGCTTTTTCAAGAATCTCTATTCTTTGATCTTCAGGAAAAAGAATTTACTGATTTTAAAGGCATTAAGGAATGGCGAGAAGCATTTAGAGCCGTGGGAACAGATCCATCAAGATACCGTCCTTCTGCAGAAGCATTATATAGAAGAATTAAAAAGCAGAACTATATCCCTTCTGTTCACTCAGCCATTGATCTCAATAACTTCTTCTCTCTTCGATTTGAAGTTCCGATTGGGATGTATGACAAGAAGAACTTATCTGAAGATGTAACGATTAAAATTGGGGAAGTTGCGGATGAATATATCGGTCTAAACGGACGAATAAACTCGATGCAAAATATGATTACTTCTATTGATCAAAAGGGTCCATTTGGAAGCCCCTTTGTTGATTCAGAGCGAACGAAAGTGACCGAAGATACAAAGGATGCACTACAAATTATATACTTTAGTCCTTCAACCTCTATTGAAGAAGCTAATAAGCAATCACAATCGCTGCTAAGCATGTTCCTTCAAATTCATGGAGGAGAGGGACATCATACTATTTTAACCTAAAAAATGTAAGTGATCCGTTTAGCGACGTATGGGGTATAAAAACGGCTAGACACCAAAACATTCTTTTCTATTGGCTCTTGTTATACGATTCTGTTGATGTTTGGCGAAAATGAGCCAAACATCATTTTATCAACAACGTTATTTAACAAAGCTGTTCTATCAATAATGAATAGAGCATGTCTTAAAATTCGACATGCCCTGTTTTTAGAAAGCATTAAAAAACGCAAAACTTCGTTCTCTTATGTAACGAAATTCTGCGTTATGAACGTATGTATGGAGCGGGTGAAGGGAATCGAACCCTCATCATCAGCTTGGAAGGCTGAGGTTTTACCACTAAACTACACCCGCATGTTGAATTTTGTCGAACCAACGAAGTTAATTATATATCGCTCTTTACATATATGCAATAGTTTATTAAAAAAAAGTTAAACTTTTAATAAGATTTATCATGTTCTATGTAAAAGGAGTAGTCCTATAAGTCAACACTTAGGGAACTACTCCTTTTATCATTCATTTATTTGTTTAATTCTTCAAGAATCGGATAAAGCTCTTCTAAATGTGTAATTTCATAATCTGGTACAACTTCATTCCGTTCTTTATCATGACGATTAATCCATACCGATTTAATCCCCGCTCTTGACGCCCCAAGGATATCCGTCATTAAATTATCACCAACCATAATAGCCTCATCTTTATTTAGACCCATACGCTCTAACGCATGCTCGAAAATGGTTGGATCCGGTTTTCCTCTACCAAATGCTCCTGAAATAACAATTTCATCAAAATACGGCACCAATTCAGAAGTAATGGTGAGCTTTGTATTTTGTAAATCTGGGGAACCATTTGTTAATAAAAGCAATCGATATTTATCTTTTAGTTCATCCAATACAGTAAACGTTTCATCATAGATAAATGGTTTTTGGCGACGTTCCGCAGGGAATCGTTCCGCAAGTTCAACTCCAAATTCCTCATCATCAATTCCAAGAGCCTTAAGCCCTCTCGTCCAAGCTTCTTTACGATATGTTGGAACAACCTCCGCCATTTTTCGGAAATCATCTGTATCGTCTAAGAAATTCCCCCATAGTCCTTCAAATGGGTTAATTCCAATCATTTGTGTAAATTCATAGGTTTCATACGAAGCATATATCTCTCTCGCTTCCTTACGAACTGCTTCTTCAAACTCATCTACATCTACTCCGTATTTCTCATTTGCTACTTTACAAGTTGCAACAAATGCTTCCTTTACGCTCTTTTGATCCCAAAGCAACGTATCGTCTAAATCAAAAAAAACTGCCTTTACCATAGTTGTCCCCTCACTTCTCTTGCAATGTATTCACAATACTATTACTATCCTCATAATAAACTACAAACCTATGAAAATGAATATATAATAAAAAGAATTTTATTTCCAGTTCCATCAAACTTTACTTACAAAAACAAAATGAAAAAGAGCTACAATATGGTAGCCCTTCCTCTAAGATAAATCTATAATTAAATAACTAATCCACCATCTACACTCAAAATAGCTCCATTAATATAACTCGCATCATCGGAAGCTAAGAAAGCATATGCAGATGCGATGTCTGCTGGTTTACCAAGTTTCTTAAGTGGTGTCTTTTCTCTCATTGAATCTAGGATTTTCTTTGGAACTTCTGCGACCATCCCTGTTTCAATAAAGCCCGGAGCTACAGCATTCACACGAATGCCCTTAGGACCGAACTCCTTTGCCCACCCCTTAGTAAGACCAATAACTCCAGCTTTTGTTGCAACATAATTACTTTGTCCAATATTCCCATATAGAGCAACTACAGAAGCTGCATTAAGAATTACACCGGACTTCTGTGCTAGCATTACTGGAACAACAGCTTTCGTGCATTTATAAACACCTGTTAAATTCACAGAAATGACTTTTTCCCAAGCTTGATCATTCATTTTTGTAAGAAGTCCATCACTAGTAATTCCTGCATTATTAACCAAGATGTCAATCTTTCCATAAGAATCTATTATGGATTTAACCATTTGTTCTATTTGGGCAGTATTGGTAACGTCGACTTTATAGAAGCTCATATCATTTTTGCCTAACTCATCTAAAGTAGCCAAACCAGCAACCTCATCAAAATCACAAATAACTACTTTGGCGCCTTTCTCCCGGAATTTTTTGGCTGTTTCCTTACCAATTCCTTTGGCACCCCCGGTAATTAAAGCTACTTTCCCAGAAAAGCTCAAAAACTCCACCTCTTTTTGCTCTTAACGTCTTTATATTACCCACTACCAAATAATAAGAGCACGATAAAATAATTACTTTTTAAAGCAATTTTTATTTATAAAAACTTAAAGCTAATTTTGTATTAGATTCAACTAAATCAATAAATCCTTGTTGTGCTGTTTTAACTTGTTTAAGAAAGTTTTGTCGAAGATTTTGTTGTTGATCAACACTTTTTTTGATTGATTCTTGAAAGTTGTCTTGTGATTGATTTAAAGCATTTAAGCTTTCTTTAAGTGGAGCTACTGTTAATTGCTGAACACGGCTGCTCACTTCATCAAAGTGCTCATTCCATCTTTCAAATGAACCGCTAGCCTCTTCACCATATACTGTTTGAATATTTTGCTTCACTACATCGCGAAGTTCATCTACTAATTTTTTTTGTTCCCCTTCAATACGAGTGTAATCGTTAGTTACCTTTTCCCATACTTCCTTCTGATAACCAATTGATTGAAGTGAAACATTTTCAACTTCTTTTTGAAAACCATAAATTAAATTTAAGCTGTTATTCCAGCTGTTTAAAAGTGAATCACCAAATTGAATAGAATCTTGAGTGTTATTTTGTTCTTTTTTAGCTACTGCCATGAAAAAAACCTCCTAATTATTATAATAATATATTGTGATTGCAGTTATACTGCAGAGCCACTTTGGTAAAGGGTAAAACAATTAAATGATTACTCTTCTTCATCTTCTGGGTCCTTTTGGTCCTCTTGGTCTTCTTCGCTATCTTGTTCATCCTGCTGTTTTAAAGTTGTGGGTAAAAACATATCCATATACATATTAAAAAAACGATTAAGGATAGATTGATATTGCATAAGCGAATCCGAGCAGGTTTTCAAATAAGCTTCTCCTGCATCTGTTAAAGAGTATATTCGCTTTGCTGGTCCTCCTGTAGACATATCCCATTCGGACTTAACCATATTTTCCTTTTCCAGTTTTCTTAATGTTCGATAGACATTCCCCTGATCAATAGATGAAAAACCAAATTGAGTTAGCTCTTGAATTAATTTATAACCATGTAAATCCCAACCACGAAGACTTAACAGAAGAGCAGGTATCATTAAATTTTTCGGCGTACTAATCGTCATATTCTCATCTTTAGTTGTATTTTTGTTATTTGTTGTCATCTGTATCACCTACTTCAAAAACATTAAATTGTCTATATGTGTAATTTACACCTATATGAAAATATTGTCAACCTAATTTTGTAAAAAAAAAGATTTTAGCCCAGCCGACATATTATGACATTTTTCGCTATTCCCACCTCTGGAGTAAATTAGTACAATATAAATGTAGTATGTAAATAATAAATAAAATCATAGAATAGGAGAGATCATATGAGCCAACAAAAAAATTTAAATCCTTTTGAAATATGGAGGGATTTTTATAACCAGACTAGTAGCATGATTGATGAGAATTTAAACGAGGAATCTACTTCTAAAGTAATGGGACAAGTTCTTGAGATGAACCTTCTATACAAAAAATTATTAAATGAAACAACTGAACGTTATTTTGATCAAGTAAATATTCCTACTCGTAATGATTTAGCGAACATTTCCGCTCTCATCATTAATGTGGAATCTAAAGTGGACGATTTAGAAGAACTAATTGAGGACACTCAAGCTAAGCAAGGTAACCAAGAGGAAGTTAACGATTTAAAAAGCGAAGTGACAGACGTAAAAAATAAGATTAAAAACCTAGACACTAAACTTAACCAAATACTTTCATTATTACAAGCAAACAATACAGAAGAAAGTAACAAAGAAACTGCAACAGCACAAGCAAAACAACAGCCAAAACAGCAACAACAACCAAAACAACAATCAAAACAGCTAAGTGGTCAATAACGTTTCCTTACGCACGTACATACCACAAACTACGCTGCCCAATTTAAGCAATAAAGCAGTGAGGATTATCGGAGTTAGCAAAGGAATTGTACTATAATATCGCTAAAATTAGCTGAAAGCAATATGACTGTTCATGTAATCTACTAAATTTTCTTAAAATTCAATGAAATGAAAGGTGTGTATAGAATAATGAGCAATACAATTTTGAAGGAATGGGGCACATTACCTGAAATGATGTCTAATAATGATGCAAAAAAATATTATTCTCGCTTAAATAAAGCTACACAAGTGTTAACAAAAGAACCCAAGCCAGAAGTAGGTCTTTCACCAAAAGAAGTCATTTGGACAAAAAATAAGGCTAAGTTATACCGATATGTTTCTGATCATCCAAATAAACATAAGGTACCACTTCTTTTTGTTTATGCACTGATTAATAAACCGTATATTTTGGATTTAACAAAAGGGTCAAGTTTTGTTGAATATCTAGTTGATCGAGGATTTGATGTGTACTTATTAGATTGGGGTACACCAGGCTATGAAGATAAAAACATGAAATTAGATGACTACGTTATGGATTACATCCCGCGTGCGGTTCGTAAAGTACTACGAACATCTAATGCAGATGAAGTTTCAATTTTTGGTTATTGCATGGGTGGCACAATGACGTCTATTTTTGCCTCTCTTCATCCTGAGTTACCAATTCGCAATCTTATTTTTATGACAAGTCCATTTGACTTTGAGGATGCTGGTATGTACACTTCCTTCCTTGATGAAAGATTTTTTGATATTGACAAAGTCGTCGAAACGCTTGGTCTTATTCCACCAGAAATGATTGACTTTGGAAACAAAATGTTGAGCCCAATGGCAAATTTCTACGGACCATATCTTACTCTTGTAGACCGTGCAGACAATGAAAAGTCAGTAGAAAGCTGGAAGCTTATGCAAACATGGCTAGGAGACGGCGTTCCATTCGCTGGTGAAGCATACCGCCAATGGATTAAAGATTTTTATCAAAATAACAAACTTATAAAAGGTGAGTTTACTGTTCGCGGTCGTAAAGTCGACTTAAAAAACATTACCGCTAATGTTCTGAACTTATCAGGAGAAAAGGACAATATTGCCCAACCTCATCAAGTAGAAGCATTAATGGATGTTATTTCCAGCAAAGATAAAGAATACGTTTGTCTTCCTGTTGGACACACCTCTATAACTTATGGATCTAGAGCTACAAAAATTACCTACCCAACCGTTGCTGATTGGTTAGAAAAACGTTCAAATTAACACAAAAAAAGAAGAAATAAAGTCCAACTTGTGACTCTGTTTCTTCTTTTTCGTTTGATTTTTTTAAGCAGAGGTAGCTATAAAATCCGTTATATATTTATTGAAAAGCTCCTTTTGTTCAATGTTACTTAAATGACCAGTATTTTTCAATATAGCAGAATGTGCTTGCCGTATAAAAGCTTTCATGAAATAGATATTTGCTGATGGTGTAACCTTGTCATGTGTACTTCCAATGAGCAAAACAGGTTTTCTAATTGAAGATAGAACAGAGAAATAATTAATCCCAATTGGTGCTTTTGCTGATTCAAGATATGTGTCACGTATATGAAAGGCCTTCTTCGCTTCCTCTTTGTAAACGATATCATAAAGTCCTTTCGTTACAATATGCTCAATGAGATCCTGCTCACTTTTCTCAAGAAGCCTAGATGATTCATTAATAATTTTGGTAGCTAGTATAGAAGGAATATAAAACGTAGTATTAGATAAAATTAACCCTTTTACTAAATCTGGCCGCTGCTTATAAATTTCCTGAGCAACAATTCCCCCTAACGACAGTCCACATATAAAAGCTGAAGGAATGTTTAAATGTTCCATCAAATGAATGATATCTAATGCAAAGTTTTTTACCGTAATCTCCTCATTAAGTTCTGTTTCTCCATGTCCTCTTAAGTCAGGAATGACTAATCTATGCCTATTTGCCAATTCGTACTGAGGACTCCACGCTTCCTTCCTACTACCCAGACCGTGTATAAATACAACTGGCATTCCTTCGCCTAAATCATTGTATTTTAACATCTTTTTCACCTCACAAATCATATTCCTGTAAGCTCAACCTCTAAAACTTTAATTTTATTTATTCAGATGGCAGTAAATTAGCCATGTAACCGATTTCAGTTAAAGCTATATTTTGTCTTATTAACTGCACATACAGTTAATTTCTCCTCATTAATATTGTATTAACGAAATTCTCAAATGTTATTCGCATTTTTATTATTTTATTATGTAAGTAAGAAAATAATTTGTAAAATATTACAAAAATATAAAGGAATAAATTACTTGTTATCTAAGATAGCCAAAAAATCAAAAACCTAATCATAACCTTTTTAATTAAAATGCTTATAATTAGGTTAATATTAGTATCCAATT
Organism: uncultured Bacillaceae bacterium; assembly: GCA_963790055.1. GTDB lineage: Bacteria > Bacillota > Bacilli > Bacillales > DSM-1321 > Peribacillus. The sequence continues at coordinate 126,894 of CAWBND010000007.1, read as the reverse complement.
ACTAGTTACGGTTTAAACAAGATGTTGAACGTAAACAGCCTAGTCCATAGACTAGGCTGTTTTACGCTGATTATGTAATTATATTTAAAAGAGTTGCTAATCCAACTATAGCATTTATATTAAACTCTCCTACCTACTAGTGATACATCATTCTATCATTGGTATTATTTAATAAAAAAAGATCTAAACTTTTATGTTTAGATCCTTCTTACTGAATGATTCGACCTATTTGATACCGGTGGCCGGGGTCGAACCGGCACTCCCGAAGGAACACGATTTTGAGTCGTGCGCGTCTGCCAATTCCGCCACACCGGCATGATTGGAGGCGGCAACCGGATTTGAACCGGTGATAAAGGTTTTGCAGACCTCTGCCTTACCACTTGGCTATGCCGCCATATTGTTTGGAGCGGAAGACGGGATTCGAACCCGCGACCCCAACCTTGGCAAGGTTGTATTCTACCACTGAACTACTTCCGCAAAGATGGCTGGGCTAGAAGGATTCGAACCTTCGCATGACGGAATCAAAATCCGTTGCCTTACCGCTTGGCTATAGCCCAATAATATTAGGTAAATGGGGCGGCTGATGGGAATTGAACCCACGAATGCCGGAATCACAATCCGGTGCGTTAACCACTTCGCCACAACCGCCATAAAAATTAAAATGGCAGGGGTAGTAGGACTCGAACCCACACTGGAGGTTTTGGAGACCTCTGTTCTACCTTTAAACTATACCCCTATAAAAGAATGGTGGAGGGGGGCAGATTCGAACTGCCGAACCCGAAGGAGCGGATTTACAGTCCGCCGCGTTTAGCCACTTCGCTACCCCTCCATATATTATATAAGAATCGCTATACTGGCTTCAAATGGTGGCTCAGGACGGAATCGAACCGCCGACACAAGGATTTTCAGTCCTTTGCTCTACCGACTGAGCTACTGAGCCAAATAAAACTAAATGGCGGTCCGGACGGGACTCGAACCCGCGACCTCCTGCGTGACAGGCAGGCATTCTAACCAACTGAACTACCGGACCATTGTGATTGCGGGGACAGGATTTGAACCTGCGACCTTCGGGTTATGAGCCCGACGAGCTACCGGACTGCTCCACCCCGCGACAATAGTAATGATGCTATTTTGTTTATGCGCTACGTTTTAGCGTAGACTGTTTCTTCCTCTTCTAGCAACTCAGGAAGTTGATGCGTCGAAACAACTCGATTCCTTTTCATGGATGCTTTGCTCGTTGCTCCACCCCGCGACAATAGTAATAATGCTATTTTACTTATGCGCTATGTTTTAGCATAAAATGGTGGAGGATGACGGGATCGAACCGCCGACCCTCTGCTTGTAAGGCAGATGCTCTCCCAGCTGAGCTAATCCTCCATTATCTAACTACTTTACATATGGTGACCCCTACGGGATTCGAACCCGTGTTACCGCCGTGAAAGGGCGGTGTCTTAACCGCTTGACCAAGGGGCCTTAATTTTAAAATGGCGGAGAGCAAGGGATTTGAACCCTTGAGACAGGGTTACCCGTCTACACGATTTCCAATCGTGCTCCTTCGGCCACTCGGACAGCTCTCCAATATGGCTCCGCAGGTAGGACTCGAACCTACGACCGTTCGGTTAACAGCCGAATGCTCTACCACTGAGCTACTGCGGATCAATTAAAACCTTATTCTCTAAGCTATGTTAAGCTTAGCCAAATGTCCTCATCTCAGAGGGATTATTCAAGTAGTGGCTCGATGAGTACAACTCGAAGCAAATTCATGAAGAGTATGCTCGTTGCTCTACCACTGAGCTACTGGGGAATAATATAGTGTTTCCTAATACTTGTTAAACATGGTATATAAGAAACAGCCTGGCAACGTCCTACTCTCACAGGGGGAAACCCCCAACTACCATCGGCGCTGAAGAGCTTAACTTCCGTGTTCGGAATGGGAACGGGTGTGACCTCTTCGCCATCATTACCAGACAATATTTATTTTTGAAAAGACATTTATAATTATAAATTATTTTCGTCTTTTTTTCAAGAATAAATTTATTATTCTTTCAAAACTAGATAATACAGAAGGGAAAAATTTGCGTGTCATCAAAACAATTGGTTAAGTCCTCGACCGATTAGTATCAGTCAGCTCCATACGTCACCGTACTTCCACCTCTGACCTATCAACCTGATCATCTTTCAGGGGTCTTACTAGCTTGCGCTATGGGAAATCTCATCTTGAGGGGGGCTTCATGCTTAGATGCTTTCAGCACTTATCCCGTCCGCACATAGCTACCCAGCGATGCTCTTGGCAGAACAACTGGTACACCAGCGGTGCGTCCATCCCGGTCCTCTCGTACTAAGGACAGCTCCTCTCAAATTTCCTACGCCCACGACGGATAGGGACCGAACTGTCTCACGACGTTCTGAACCCAGCTCGCGTACCGCTTTAATGGGCGAACAGCCCAACCCTTGGGACCGACTACAGCCCCAGGATGCGATGAGCCGACATCGAGGTGCCAAACCTCCCCGTCGATGTGGACTCTTGGGGGAGATAAGCCTGTTATCCCCGGGGTAGCTTTTATCCGTTGAGCGATGGCCCTTCCATGCGGAACCACCGGATCACTAAGCCCGACTTTCGTCCCTGCTCGACTTGTAGGTCTCGCAGTCAAGCTCCCTTGTGCCTTTACACTCTACGAATGATTTCCAACCATTCTGAGGGAACCTTTGGGCGCCTCCGTTACTCTTTAGGAGGCGACCGCCCCAGTCAAACTGTCCACCTGACACTGTCTCCCACCCCGATAAGGGGCGCGGGTTAGAATGTCAATACAGCCAGGGTAGTATCCCACCAACGCCTCCACCGAAGCTGGCGCTCCGGCTTCTCAGGCTCCTACCTATCCTGTACAAGCTGTACCAAAATTCAATATCAGGCTACAGTAAAGCTCCACGGGGTCTTTCCGTCCTGTCGCGGGTAACCTGCATCTTCACAGGTACTATAATTTCACCGAGTCTCTCGTTGAGACAGTGCCCAGATCGTTACACCTTTCGTGCGGGTCGGAACTTACCCGACAAGGAATTTCGCTACCTTAGGACCGTTATAGTTACGGCCGCCGTTTACTGGGGCTTCAATTCAAAGCTTCGCCGTGAAGCTAACCTCTCCTCTTAACCTTCCAGCACCGGGCAGGTGTCAGCCCCTATACTTCACCTTGCGGTTTCGCAGAGACCTGTGTTTTTGCTAAACAGTCGCCTGGGCCTATTCACTGCGGCTTTTCCGGGCTATTCACCCTAAAAAGCACCCCTTCTCCCGAAGTTACGGGGTCATTTTGCCGAGTTCCTTAACGAGAGTTCTCTCGCACACCTTAGGATTCTCTCCTCGCCTACCTGTGTCGGTTTGCGGTACGGGCACCCTACATCTCACTAGAGGCTTTTCTTGGCAGCGTGGAATCAGGAACTTCGGTACTATATTTCCCTCGCCATCACAGCTCAGCCTTCACGGAAACGGGATTTGCCTCGTTTCCAGCCTAACTGCTTGGACGCGCATATCCAACAGCGCGCTTACCCTATCCTTCTGCGTCCCCCCATCGCTCAAACGATGTATAGGTGGTACAGGAATATCAACCTGTTGTCCATCGCCTACGCTTTTCAGCCTCGGCTTAGGTCCCGACTAACCCTGAGCGGACGAGCCTTCCTCAGGAAACCTTAGGCATTCGGTGGAAGGGATTCTCACCCTTCTTTCGCTACTCATACCGGCATTCTCACTTCTAAGCGCTCCACCAGTCCTTCCGGTCTAGCTTCAACGCCCTTAGAACGCTCTCCTACCACGGACATCAACGATGTCCATCCACAGCTTCGGTGTTATGTTTAGCCCCGGTACATTTTCGGCGCGGAGTCACTCGACCAGTGAGCTATTACGCACTCTTTAAATGGTGGCTGCTTCTAAGCCAACATCCTGGTTGTCTAAGCAACTCCACATCCTTTTCCACTTAACATAAACTTTGGGACCTTAGCTGGTGGTCTGGGCTGTTTCCCTTTCGACTACGGATCTTATCACTCGCAGTCTGACTCCCGAGTATAAGTATTTGGCATTCGGAGTTTGACTGAATTCGGTAACCCGATGGGGGCCCCTAGTCCAATCAGTGCTCTACCTCCAATACTCTCTACCTCGAGGCTAGCCCTAAAGCTATTTCGGAGAGAACCAGCTATCTCCAGGTTCGATTGGAATTTCTCCGCTACCCACACCTCATCCCCGCACTTTTCAACGTGCGTGGGTTCGGGCCTCCATTCAGTGTTACCTGAACTTCACCCTGGACATGGGTAGATCACCTGGTTTCGGGTCTACGACCTCATACTCATGCGCCCTATTCAGACTCGCTTTCGCTGCGGCTCCGTCTTCTCAACTTAACCTTGCATGAAATCGTAACTCGCCGGTTCATTCTACAAAAGGCACGCCATCACCCATTAACGGGCTCTGACTACTTGTAGGCACACGGTTTCAGGTTCTATTTCACTCCCCTTCCGGGGTGCTTTTCACCTTTCCCTCACGGTACTGGTTCACTATCGGTCACTAGGGAGTATTTAGCCTTGGGAGATGGTCCTCCCTGCTTCCGACGGGATTTCTCGTGTCCCGCCGTACTCAGGATACACTCAAGAGGGAACGGAGTTTCAATTACAGGGTTTTTACCTTCTCTGACGGACCTTTCCAGATCTCTTCATTTACCCCGTTCCTTTGTAACTCTATATAGAGTGTCCTACAACCCCAAGAGGCAAGCCTCTTGGTTTGGGCTAATTCCGTTTCGCTCGCCGCTACTCAGGAAATCGCGTTTGCTTTCTCTTCCTCCGGGTACTTAGATGTTTCAGTTCCCCGGGTCTGCCTTCCATACCCTATGTATTCAGGTAAAGATACTGTTCCATTACGAACAGTGGGTTTCCCCATTCGGAAATCTCCGGATCAAAGCTTACTTACAGCTCCCCGAAGCATATCGGTGTTAGTCCCGTCCTTCATCGGCTCCTAGTGCCAAGGCATCCACCGTGCGCCCTTTCTAACTTAACCTTTATGGTTATGATAAGCTTCGAATTTCTTCGTCAGCTTCACTCGTTCACTCCTCACGTATGTAAATACGCTCCGGGGCTCACTCCTTCGCTTCCTCGAACTTCTCGCTTCTCATACACCAATAAAAAATCTTACTCGGTGTTTTAAAAATTGACGCAAAAAATTTGCCTTCTATCTATTATCTAGTTTTCAAAGAACAAGTTTGAATGAATTACTCATTCAAAACTGAACAAAACAAAAGCGCTTCATTGTTCATAAAGAACCGAAATTCTTTATGTTTCCTTAGAAAGGAGGTGATCCAGCCGCACCTTCCGATACGGCTACCTTGTTACGACTTCACCCCAATCATCTATCCCACCTTAGGCGGCTGGCTCCTTGCGGTTACCTCACCGACTTCGGGTGTTACAAACTCTCGTGGTGTGACGGGCGGTGTGTACAAGGCCCGGGAACGTATTCACCGCGGCATGCTGATCCGCGATTACTAGCGATTCCGGCTTCATGTAGGCGAGTTGCAGCCTACAATCCGAACTGAGAATGGCTTTATGAGATTAGCTAGCCCTCGCGGGTTTGCGACTCTTTGTACCATCCATTGTAGCACGTGTGTAGCCCAGGTCATAAGGGGCATGATGATTTGACGTCATCCCCACCTTCCTCCGGTTTGTCACCGGCAGTCACCTTAGAGTGCCCAACTGAATGCTGGCAACTAAGATCAAGGGTTGCGCTCGTTGCGGGACTTAACCCAACATCTCACGACACGAGCTGACGACAACCATGCACCACCTGTCACTTTTGTCCCCGAAGGGAAATCCCTATCTCTAGGGAGGGCAAAAGGATGTCAAGACCTGGTAAGGTTCTTCGCGTTGCTTCGAATTAAACCACATGCTCCACCGCTTGTGCGGGCCCCCGTCAATTCCTTTGAGTTTCAGCCTTGCGGCCGTACTCCCCAGGCGGAGTGCTTAATGCGTTAGCTGCAGCACTAAAGGGCGGAAACCCTCTAACACTTAGCACTCATCGTTTACGGCGTGGACTACCAGGGTATCTAATCCTGTTTGCTCCCCACGCTTTCGCGCCTCAGCGTCAGTTACAGACCAGAGAGTCGCCTTCGCCACTGGTGTTCCTCCACATCTCTACGCATTTCACCGCTACACGTGGAATTCCACTCTCCTCTTCTGCACTCAAGTCCCCCAGTTTCCAATGACCCTCCACGGTTGAGCCGTGGGCTTTCACATCAGACTTAAAGGACCGCCTGCGCGCGCTTTACGCCCAATAATTCCGGACAACGCTTGCCACCTACGTATTACCGCGGCTGCTGGCACGTAGTTAGCCGTGGCTTTCTGGTTAGGTACCGTCAAGGTACGAGCAGTTACTCTTGTACTTGTTCTTCCCTAACAACAGAACTTTACGACCCGAAGGCCTTCTTCGTTCACGCGGCGTTGCTCCGTCAGACTTTCGTCCATTGCGGAAGATTCCCTACTGCTGCCTCCCGTAGGAGTCTGGGCCGTGTCTCAGTCCCAGTGTGGCCGATCACCCTCTCAGGTCGGCTACGCATCGTGGCCTTGGTGAGCCGTTACCTCACCAACTAGCTAATGCGCCGCGGGTCCATCTGTAAGTGATAGCGAGAAACCATCTTTCCATCTTCCCTCATGCGAGAAAAGAAACTATCCGGTATTAGCTCCGGTTTCCCGAAGTTATCCCAGTCTTACAGGCAGGTTACCCACGTGTTACTCACCCGTCCGCCGCTAATCTCAAGGGAGCAAGCTCCCAAAAGATTCGCTCGACTTGCATGTATTAGGCACGCCGCCAGCGTTCGTCCTGAGCCAGGATCAAACTCTCCGAAAAATGTTTGACTTAGCTCTTTGCACTTTTTTTATCGTGTGTGCTCACTTTTAAAATTAACGTTGGCGCTTTGTTTTGTTCAGTTTTCAAAGAGCAATTTTCCACTTCATCTCAGAAGCGACTTTCTTATCTTACCATATAACAAAAAGTGCTGTCAATATGTTTCAAGACTTTTTTAATCATCACTACAAAAGTTATTATCTTGCAGCGACGTTTATTAATATACCATCATTTATATTAATGGTCAATATAAAAAAAGTTTTTCAGCTATCTTTCAATACGTGATAATATCGATGATAAATACCCTGCCCTTTTGTATTAACTTTAATCGTTTGAATCACATGCTTCTCTATTAAATATTCTAATAACACACCTAAATCTACACTATAATATTTAAGTTCAGGTTGATTCATTAATTCTGCAATTGTCCAAGGCTCATCTTTATTCCCCATAATTTCAAGTAAATGCTGTGATCCAATATCTGCACGAGAATAGATTAAAAATTCACTCGCAATAAATAAAAGCTCTAATCTTTTTTCTAATGTTTCTTCACTACAAATCAACTCTTTATATAATTTAAAAATTTCTGGTTCAATATGTTTCACTTGATTCCAAACCGTTACTTCTGGATAAAAACCTTGTTCAATTATTTCTAAGCGAGCTAAATGATGCAGAGAGTGAACAACATGATTAAACGCATCTAAAATTTGACCATTCTCAAATAACACTTTTCCATCCATGTATCTTCGAATCAATTTAGAAAATTCTAAGCCCATTTTTAATTTGCGACCATAGAATGGAAACTCATTCATTTCTTTTTTTAATCCCTCAAGATATTCATTTCGATCAAATAATACCCTACCATTTCGAATCCAACTAACAACCTTTCGATTTGTCCCTAATAATAACCACTCTTTCAACTGGCTTTCATTTACGATATGTAGAGCAACTTTTTTCTCTTTATATAAATAATGTTTTTGAAACACCGGGACTTCAGATTGATTTACCACAACAAAAAGCACGTAATCAAACGTGTCTGTATTCGAAATATTTGTTTGCATTTTTTTAATTAATAAAATTCCTAAGGTTGATTTTAAACTAGCACGCTCTTGATATATAGGGCGAAGGATATCTTCCATTTCTATTCCTCCAAAACAATTATTTTAATACAAAATTTAGAGTTCGACAAAACTCACCATTTATCCTGCTGAATAGATTAATGATTTATATATATTTTATTTTTTTATTTTGGATAAAAATTACATTTAATTATTTATCTTCCATATGCTGTTTATGATATATTCTTCTCAGGAGGGATAACCATGGCTAAATATTCAAGTAAAATTAATAAAATCAGAACATTCGCACTAAGTTTGATTTTCATTGGTTTCCTTGTTATGTATCTCGGTATTATCTTTAAATCTCACCCCATCATTATGACTATTTTTATGCTTCTCGGTCTTCTATGCATTGTTGCAAGTACTGGCGTTTATTTTTGGATTGGAATGCTTTCTACAAAAACCGTCCAAGTTCTTTGTCCGAGTTGTAATAAACCTACTAAAGTATTAGGTCGCGTAGATATTTGTATGCATTGCAATGAAACACTTACCTTAGACAAAAAATTAGAAGGTAAAGAGTTCAATGAAAAATACAATCAAAAAAATATGTAATACAGAAAAACGGAAGGTGCCCGTTCAGCGACGTAGGGACTGAAGCTTGACAAAAAAAGTTCCAACCAAGTATTGGTTGGAACCTTTTAATGCACTTCTTTTTTTGAACATTCAGGGCATTGACCGTAAATTTCCATTCGATGCTCACTTACTTTAAAACCAGTAACTTGAGCAGCAAAATGCTCAACTTCATCTAATGCAGGATAATCGAAGTCAACAATTTTACCGCAATCTTTGCAAATAACGTGATAATGATTTGTTGTGACAAAATCAAATCTTGCCGAAGAATCACCGTATGTTAATTCTTTAACCAACCCAACTTCACGAAATACTCTAAGATTGTTATAAACAGTCGCCACACTCATGTTTGGAAATTTCCCTTCCAATGCCTTATAAATTTCATCGGCCGTCGGATGAGACATGGCGTTTATTAAATATTCAAGTATCGCATGTCGCTGAGGGGTTATTCTAACACCGGTATCTTTTAATGAATCTAATGCTTCTTTTAAATGCACTTCAGACACCCTCATACACCTCGATTTCTCATTAAGTATAAATTATTAGATTGTAATATTTATAAATAGTTTACCTTCTTTTATCTAATTTTGTCAATATTTCTAGTACATAAGAATTATAATAAAGAAAGTATTGATATGTTAAACAAATAATACTCATTTTATTATTAGTCTATTTTTTAAATTCATTCTACTCATAAAAAAAACACGGGATTTGAGTCCCGTGTAACTATATATGAGGAGGTATTTCCTTACTAAAGCATATTCATCTCCACTCATTTTGAGTTGGACAAAAGCCTGTCTCGCAAAAAATAGGCGTACTATTCCTCCAACTCCCGAACAAATCCAAGTGCTTCTTCCACATGGTCTTTCACCTTTACTTTTCTCCATTCCTTAACAAGGTTTCCTTCTTTATTAATTAAAAATGTTGAGCGCTCAATACCCATATATTCTTTACCAAAGTTCTTTTTTAATTTCCAAACATTATAAAGTTCTGCCGCTTCATGATGTTCATCTGCTAATAATACGAAAGGAAGACCATGTTTTTCAATAAATTTCACATGGCGTTCTGCAGGATCTGGACTCACCCCAATAATGACCGCATTTAACTCTTCAAATTGTTCATGACGATCACGAAAATCACATGCTTCGGTCGTACATCCCGGAGTCATATCCTTAGGATAAAAATATAATACGATGTGTTTTCCTGTAAAATCCGCTAACGAAACCAAATTTCCATTTTGATCAGGCAAACGGAAATCAGGTGCTTTCTCACCAATATGTACTGTCATTTTTACAGCCCTCCTATATGTTTTCATCGTAATCGTATCCAAACATTATAAAAAAGACAACTTTTACTTCTCTTTTCGATCCAACTGTTCCATTTCAATGACGGTTCGAATCACAAAAGCTGCCGGTAAAGTGTAACCAATAAAAGCTTGTACAATAGCAATCATACGTCCAACACCAATTGGACTAATATCTCCATAACCAACAGAAAACATCGTCATAGCACTAAAATAAAAGGATGTCTTAAGCTGCTCAGAAAAATTTCCTTCCACTCTATTCCCCATATCTAAAATCACAGAATAATTTTGAAGCTCAAATAATAGATACACAAGTGCAAAACCGACTAAAATAGTTGCATATAAATTCCCGAGCCAAAGTAACTTCTCCATCGAAAACCCCTTTTGCTCCGAATCAGCTACAAATAATGTGCGAATACTCATAGTCATACAAAAAACAATACCGATGATTAGTATATAAAACATTATGCACCTGCCTCATTTCCAAAAACAGCTATCACTATTATTCTTACTCGGTTTTTTCATAATATATGACTTGTTCTAGAAGCAACTCCCCTGTCAGAATAGAGTAAAAAAATCCCCTCAACAAATGTTGAAGGGACTTCCTTATAAGATAAAAAAGTTTAAAACTTTCAATGCGTACAGATGTCTAGCTCAAGAACCCAGCGACTAACGGACGCCTTCCGCTTTTCTTAATTTCCTGCTCCGCGATATTTTTTTACACCGTGATTCCAAATCATGACCGATACTATAAAAAAGACAATACCAATAATAGGTGTTCCAAATGAGTACAGGTACCATTCTTCCTTGCCAAGAAAATAGGAAGCAGGATATACACCAACAAAAGCAAATGGCAGCACCCATGTTAAAATAAACCGAATCACTTTATTATAAATGTCCACAGGATACCGCCCATAGTTCCCTATGTTATACATCATCGGCATAATGGATGTTTTCGAGTCTGACCAAAACCCTATACTAGCAATAATCACAAAGATAGAAGCATAAGCAAGTGCTCCACCCACTGCAAATAATACAAATAAGATGGGGTCATACCACGCTAAATCAAGACCTAAATTAGAACCTGCATAAAAAAGAATGATAAATCCAGTGACTAATCCAAATAACGCTTCTAGCTCCATCCGCTCAATTACAACCTGAAACAAGCTATGAATCGGACGCGTTAATATTCGATCCATTTCTCCTTTGACAATATATCGGTCGTTAAAATCCCATATATTAAAAAAGGCAGAAAATAAAGCAAAGGGAACGAGAAAGAAGCCATATATAAAGATAATTTCATCACGACTCCACCCACTTAAAAGCTGTGTATGTCCAAAAACAACAAGAATAAATACTAAATTGACTGCTTGATTTAATAAATCCGATAAAATTTCAACAATAAAATCTGATCGATATTCCAGTCTTGTTTTCATATATTGACTTACATATTGAAAAAAGATTCCTACATAAAACACCTCATCAACCCCCTTGAATAATCAGCTGTTTTTTAGCCAGTATCCATAAAAGCTGAATTGGAACCATTAATATACACACCCAAATAAGCTGTTGAAAAAGTGCTGTCACTACATCACCATGACTAAACCCGTTTGTAAAAATCATACTCGGTATATAGCTAATTCCTTGGAATGGCAAATACTTCATAACATCTTGTGCCCATAATGGAAAAAAGCTAATCGGCAACAGTAAGCCAGAGAATAAATCTACAATCACTCGCTTTGCTCGAATTAATCCCGCATTGTTATAGAAGAAAAACGCCATGACACCTGTAAGCAAATTAATTTGCGTATTGATAATAAAGCTAAACAATAACGAAATGGCAAAGTAGCCCCAGGTCGTAAGATTAAAAGGGATATCTACCGGAAAAATAAGCGATACAATAACCATTCCTGGCACTGAAAAAAAGAAAAAACGAAAAATTCCTTCTCCTAATCCCGCCATTGTCTTCATCCCTAAATAACTATAGGGACGAAGCAGCTCTACTGCGACCTTCCCGTCCTGGATCTCCATCGCAATTTCTCGATCAATATTATTAAAATAGAAGGCTCTTGCCATCCAAGCAATGGCAACATACGAGGTCATTTGTCCACTCGTCATCCCTTCAATCGAGCCTTTTTCACCATATATGGCACTCCATAAAAAATAATAAGCTCCAATATTAATCGTATAAATTAATATTCCTGTGTAATAATTCAAGCGATACGCTAGCATCATTAAGAAGCGCATCCGAATCATCTCAATGTATTTACTCACACGATTTTTCTCCCTTCATAATCATCAGCATTAAAGTTCCATCAGTAGATAGAAATTGTTCTTCATCTCTCACTGTTGGTTAGTTATCCGCGGATAAACGCTACCTACCTATCAGACATTACCCGTTTCATATATATTTCGGACAATCTCCTCAATAGATGTTTCATGAATTTTAATATCCTTAATTTGAAAGGAAGAAACAACCGTAGAAATGAGTAAGGAAATATGGTCCCCTTCATCTTTTATAACAGCCTTATAGGTTTGATTTTTTTCATCGTATTCCCAAGAGACCTGAAACGGCAACGACAGGGCATCAAGCTCTGCACCATTCACCTGCTTCATAAATTGAAAATGCACTTCTTTGTCCTCGGCCCAATTATCCTTTAGGCTTTGGAGCTCGCCGTCATAAATGATTTCTCCATTATCAAGCATGATGACACGATCACAAAGTGCCTCAATATCGCCTAAATCATGTGTTGTTAGTAAAATTGTTGTATTGTATTTTTCATTAATTTCTTTTAAGAAATCACGAATTTTCAGTTTTACAAGCACATCAAGACCAATAGTTGGTTCATCTAGAAACAACAGTGGCGGATTATGTATTAACGCGGCCGCTAACTCGCAGCGCATTCTTTGCCCAAGTGACAGCTTACGGACGGGTTTATCCAGTAAAGGTCCTATATCAAGGGTTTGAATGACATGCTCCATATGCTCGTTATAGTGTTCATCCGACACTTTATAGACTTTTTTTAACAGTCGAAACGACTCTTGAACAGCAATATCCCACCAAAGCTGCGACCGTTGTCCAAATACTACTCCAATCGTTCGAGTGAATTTCTCCCGTTCACGATGAGGATTCATTCCATTCACCATAATTTCACCTGACGTTGGTGTTAAAATACCAGTCAGCATTTTAATCGTCGTCGATTTTCCTGCACCATTTTCACCGATATATGCAACCATCTCTCCTTGTTTGATAGTAAAAGAAATATCATTGACCGCAGGAACAATTTTATAATTTCTCGTCAGCAAGTCACGAAAGGCCCCTTTCAAACCAGAACGGCTTGAATACGATTTAAACTCTTTACGCAGCTGCTTTACTTCCATTGCATTACTCATTCTTCTATGTCCTCCAAATATCATTGTCCTAAGGAATTAGTTTATCCAATGATACGCACTTAAACAATAGAAACGCTTGAAATCATGCAATCCAGTAATTTTTACGTAGCTCAACCCCCTTTTCCTATATAAAATGCTATGATGATAAAGAAGATTTTCCAAGTTTATCTCGCTTTAACTAACCCTCAGTGGAGAATACAACTACCCATTCAGGGAAGTTTCATTTTATTTAGGAGGCTTTTTTTTATGAAATTTACTAATTCAGAAGCTTTACATAAGGAAGCTCTAGAACATATTGTTGGAGGAGTAAATAGCCCTTCTCGTTCGTATAAAGCTGTTGGTGGAGGTTCACCTGTAGCAATGGAACGTGGACAAGGCGCGTATTTTTGGGATGTGGACGGCAACAAATATATCGATTATTTAGCCGCTTATGGTCCAATTATTACAGGACATGCTCATCCACATATTACAAAAGCGATTACACATGCCGCTGAAACAGGCGTTTTATATGGAACACCAACCAAACACGAAGTAAAATTTGCTCAAATGCTCAAAGAAGCTATGCCTAATCTAGATAAAGTTCGTTTCGTCAATTCAGGAACGGAAGCGGTTATGACCACGATTCGTGTTGCTCGTGCCTATACCGGCCGCGACAAAATTATTAAATTCGCTGGCTGCTATCATGGACATTCCGACCTTGTACTTGTGGCGGCTGGGTCAGGCCCTTCTACACTTGGTACACCAGACTCTGCTGGAGTGACAAAAAATATCGCTGAAGAAGTCATTACTGTACCGTTCAACGATATCGAACCCTTTAAAGAAGCATTGAACAAATGGGGTCCTCAAATTGCTGCTGTTTTAGTTGAACCAATCGTCGGCAATTTCGGTATTGTTGAACCGAACGAAGGCTTCCTAGAAGATGTCATTGAGTTGACACATAACGCCGGTGCTCTTGTCATTTTTGATGAAGTCATTACAGCATTCCGTTTCATGTATGGCGGTGCACAAGATTTACTTGGGGTAAAACCCGACCTAACCGCCCTAGGAAAAATTATTGGTGGCGGCCTACCAATCGGTGCATATGGCGGTAAAAAAGAGATTATGGAAACAGTTGCTCCACTTGGACCTGCATATCAAGCAGGAACAATGGCTGGCAACCCTGCCTCTATGCTATCCGGCATCGCTTGTTTAGAAGTTTTACAACAAGAAGGCCTTTACGAAGAGCTAGACCGATTAGGGAAAATTCTTGAAGAAGGAATTTTACAATTAGCAGAGCAGTATCATGTGCCTATTACAATTAATCGCCTTAAAGGAGCCTTAACGGTTTATTTTACAACTGAAAAGATTGAAAACTACGAGCAAGCCGAGAATACGGATGGAGAAATGTTCGCTAAGTTTTTCAAATTAATGCTTCAGCAGGGTATTAATTTAGCACCATCCAAATATGAAGCTTGGTTCCTAACGATTGCCCATACCGAAGAAGATATTAGCACAACATTACAGGCAGTCGAATTTGCTTTCAAAAATCTTATTCACTAAACATTTACATTTCACGTAGCCTCGGAAACCAATCGATTTCCGGGGTTTTTTTCATCTTCTCTCCTATTAAACGTTATCTGGCATTTTATCAATCTCAAAAACATATCGTTTTTTCACTTTTAATCCCATATACTGAACCCAAATTGATTTATAAATCCTTAAATGCTATCATTATACTAACTTCCATTTTATGTATAATCTTCATATTCATTAAATACTTACACTTTACGTTTAGTTTTAATAATATTCCTCACTAGATTAAATCCGTATTACAGGAGGTGAAAGGCGATATTAAGGTTATAATCCTTATTACGCCGTAAAAAATGACTCAACAATGGAATCCATCTACTTTTAAAGAATTTTACAGAGAAGAACATGATGCTTGTGGAATCGTATCTTGTATTGAAAAAAAGAGAATCCCGACTAACGATAACATTTTTGCTTGTATTAATGCGTTAGTAAAAATGAATCACCGTGCTGGATTTATTAATGGTGAAGGTGATGGAGTTGGTATTCATATTGATATACCAAGAGCACTTTGGAAAAAGAAGCTAGAGGCTGAAAATGTCGATAGTAGTATTGTTGATCAAAACAATTTCATAGTTGGCCATTTATTTTTAAGCCAAAAAGCAAATCGTCAAGATTTAAAAACGGAAGTGAAAGAAAAATTACTTCAAAGTGGGCTTTCTATCGTTTTTGAAACGGATCAAGCGTATCGCTCAGATGCATTAGGACCTATCGCTATTCAAGAAAACCCGTTTTTTTGGCAATTTGCTTGTACGACCAATCTACAACAACAAAATGAATTATCTGCCTTATTATTTGAACTAACTCCTAACATTGAACAGAATGAACATATTCATGTTGCTTCTTTAAGTCAATATCATGCGGTATACAAAGTAATGGGCGCCGGTGATATTCTACCAAAATATTATCCAGATCTTGCTGATCCAATTACAGCTTCAACGATGACTTTGGGACACAACCGCTTTTCAACGAATACACAGTCCAGCTTTTTCCGTGTTCAACCCTTTAGTATACTTGGTCATAACGGAGAAATTAATACAATTGCTAAGCTTCGTGATGAAGCAAAAATGTTAAATATCCCACTCTTAAAAAACGGAAGCGATTCTCAGGATTTAAGTAGAACCATAGAGACCTTTATTTGTCGTCACGGTTACTCCTTATTCGAAGCAGTAGAGTTAATGTTCCCACCTATTCTTAACGAAATGAAATTGTATCCCAACCATCTTAAAAATTTATATGCGTATATAAGAGAAGCTTGGGGTCACTTTGCACAAGGTCCTGCTGCGATTATTTCTCGTTTTGGAGACGAAGCTGTATTCTCTGTTGATTCTCTAGGACTACGTCCACTTTGGAATATTGAAACAGAAACTTCTTATCTCTTCTCGTCAGAACCAGGCATTATTTCTTCCTCTGAATATACAGGAAATCCAAAGCCACTCGGACCGGGAGAAAAAATAGGTCTAAAATGGAACGGAGATACTATTAAACGATACGATTATAAACAATATCAAGATGAAGTATTTGAGCGTTTTAATAACCGCTTTGCACTCGCTGATGATCGTAAACGTCTTATTCCAGCTACTTTTGAAAAAGCGATCACAGTTACTCAACCTGATTCTATTCATAATGGTCAATACAAAGCATTTGGTTGGGAAAGAGAGCATATCCAATTGCTAGAGCAAATGGCTGAAAAAGGAGTCGAACCAATTCGCTCTCTAGGACACGATGCACCGCTTGCAGCGCTAAACCCAGATCGAACAAATATTGCTGACTTTATTAAAGAAAGTGTTGCTGTTGTAACGAATCCAGCGATTGATCGGGATCGAGAAACAGAGCATTTCTCCACTAGAACAATTATTGGCAAACGCCCTACCCTATTTGCAGCTGAAAAGGCTGAAAATGTTCTTGAATTATTAACACCATTATTAATGGAAGGAAAAAATGGCTATGACTGCTCTAGCCTTGTTGACCAACCTAACTATGACCAGGTCATTCAACATTTCCAAGATCAACAGCTTGTTTACTTTATTTCTAGTACATTCACAGAATCAGAAACAATTCCTGAAGCTTTATCACGAATTGCAACTGAAGCTGTTCATGCTGTCGATGCAGGAAAAACATTGCTTGTTATCGATGATGCACTCGCTCATCAGAACGGAAACCTATGGCTTGATCCACATCTAGTTACATCAGCTATTGACCAAGTATTAGTCCAAACAGAAAAACGACGTGACTGTTCGATTTTATTACGTTCTGCGTCCCTTCGCTCTCTACATGATATTATTGTAGCCTACGGTCTCGGAGCTAACTTAATCAGTCCATATTATATGTTCCTATCATTATCAACAGAACATACAAAACCTTCTGTTAACCTATTTAATGCTCTAAACAAAGGGTTAGAAAAAGTCATTTCTACAATCGGAATTCATGAATTACGCGGATATGGACGCTTATTCTCAAGTATCGGACTACATGAAGAAATAGCTATGTACTTAAATATTACCAACTTCTTCGGTTCTAATGAATTAGGAAAAAATTTCGCAACCTTAAAAGAAGAGGCCAAGAAGCGTGCCGCAGATTATCAAAATGAAACCGAACGAATCGGAAAAACATTCCACCTATTCCCACGCATTTGGAAATCAATCGGTGAAATGGCGACTACTGGAAGCTACGAAGCCTATCGTGAAAAAATTTCTGAACAAGAAGAGAACAATCCGACAACTATTCGACACCTAACATCGTTTAAGACAACTGAAACATCAGTCTCTGCTGAAGACGTCAATATTTCCATTAATGAACATGCCCTTCCATTTGTCATTGCTTCGATGTCATTTGGATCACAAAATGAAACGGCCTTCCGCGCATATGCTGAAGCAGCTAATCGTCTTAATATGATTAGTTTAAATGGTGAAGGTGGAGAAATTAAAGATATGCTCGGTAAATATCCGAAATCTCGTGGTCAGCAAATTGCATCTGGTCGCTTTGGTGTAAATGCAGCGCTCCTTAACTCTTCTAATCTTTTAGAAATTAAAATTGGGCAAGGGGCAAAACCTGGAGAAGGTGGTCATCTTCCAGGATCAAAGGTAACTGCTAAAATCGCCGAAGCTCGAAATGCGACAATCGGTTCTGACCTAATTTCACCATCAAATAACCATGATATTTATTCAATTGAAGATTTAGCGCAAATGATTCATGAATTAAAAACAGCTAATGACAAAGCAAAAGTGGCGGTTAAAGTACCAGTTGTTCCAAACATCGGTACAATTGCTGTCGGAATTGCTAAAGCCGGAGCTGATATTATTACTCTTTCTGGTTTTGACGGAGGTACAGGAGCAGCACGTATCCACGCTCTAGAACATGTAGGGCTTCCTGTTGAAATTGGCGTAAAGGCTGCTCATAACGCACTATTAGAAGCAGGAATTCGAAAGCATGTTGAAATTTGGGCAGATGGCGGTGTAAAAAGTGCCTCAGACGTCTTAAAATTAATGCTTCTTGGGGCAAATCGTATCGGCTTCGGTACATTATCCATGATTGCAGTAGGTTGTACAACTTGCCGTGGCTGTCATCTTGATACATGTCATGTCGGCATTGCTACACAAATTGAATCCGAAGCACAAGCAAAGGAACACGGACTACGACGCTTTGTACCACGTAAGTTTGACTTAGCTGTTTCGGGTCTAGTAAATATGTTTACAGCGTTTGGTCAAGAACTAAAAGCATTAACAGCTGCACTTGGCGTAAAAAATTTACAAGATATTGTAGGTCGTTCGGATTTGCTTCAACAAGTAAAAGGACATAAATCATTAAATTTAACCTATTTGTTAAAAACATTAGATATTACCCCTTTCACTAATAAAGAAACAAATGATTATACCCAGGAAAGTGCCGTTCAAGTTGCTGTTGGAGCAGAATATTTAGATGCTCAAGTAGAAGACTTACAGCAATCTCGCGTCTTTAGCTCTGTAACAGCTGAACAGCGAGTACTAGGCAGCAGAGTGTCAGGACACCGGGTTCGCAATCGCCTTGATGGGTCATATAAGGAACTACCTCCTATTGAGCTTTCTTATCAAGATGGTTCAATCCCTGGAAATGGTCTAGGAGCGTATAACAGCGAGGGAATTTCGATTAAAGTAAATGGTGGGGCACAAGACGGAATTGGTAAAGCCTCTATTGGAGGAGATATTTTAATTTTCAAATCTCCTGGTAAAGACGGAAAATTCTACAATGGCTCTGTCGGCAAAGGCTTTGGGTACGGTGCTCAACATGGATTGTTGGTCGCTCAAGGGAATGCCGATGCTCGAGCTGGAATTCGTCTATCTGGTGCAGATATGATTATCGGTGGCCAATTACAGCAGCCAATTCCGGCAAATGAAAGCGGAAATATTGCTGTGACCGCTAATATAAAAGGATTTGCCTTTGAATATATGACAAATGGTCGTGGCTTAGTTTTAGGAGATCCAGGTCCTTGGATTTGTGCAGGTATGACGGGTGGCGTTATTTATTTAAGACATCAACCTCAAGCTGGATTAACGAAAGAAGCCTTACAACGCCGAATCGCCAAAGGAGCAAAGGTATCGATTGACCCTCTTAGTGAACAAGGAATTCAGGATATTAGCGAACTACTAGGTAAATATGTGTCATTGCTAAAAAAACAAGGACAATTAGAGGAAGCATCCTCTCTCGAAGTGCTACTTGAAGAACCAAGCCATCACTTCTTTCAAATAGTACCAGTCAAAGAGCAAGCAGATCCAGCTGTATCAACAGAGTGATAATCAAAGCGGAAGTCATCCGTTCAGCGACGTATGGACTGAGACATCTGCATACTCATCGAAAACGCTATACTTTCCTATCTAACCAAAAGTCGGCTTCCTATAAAAAGGAAGTCGGCTTTTTTTCACCCCAAATACATATACTAATATCAATAATTTGATGAATATCGATTTATCTATTGAAACTCATCTGTAAACCTTGTATAGTACGTAAAGGCGCAAAGCTTTAATAAAGTAAAGGATACCCGCTATCTGTTTGCGTTGCTGAGCAAAACATGAAATAACAAATACTCACACTACTAAATATGAAAGGATATATAATATGAAGCTTGGTGCCCGTATTCTTAAAACGGGAATAGCAATTGTATTAGCACTCTACTTGGCAGAATTGCTAAACTTTCCTGCACCTGTCCTTTCTGGAATTGCTGCCATTTTTGCGATTCAACCTACTATTTATCGCTCCTATCAGTCAGTCTTAGAACAAATTCAAGGAAATATGATTGGTGCTATTATGGCCATCGTTTTTGTTTTAGTATTTGGAAACAATTATTTTATCGTAGGTTTAGCTGTCATGATTGTCATTACAATCAATATTAAATTGAAAATGGACAATACCATCATCCTTTCCATTGTAACTGTCATTGCTATTATGGAAGCACAAACCGGAGAATTTTTGGAATTTGCACTCATTCGCTTTCTATCCGTTTTACTTGGCATACTCTCTTCGTTTATGGTCAATCTCCTGTTCTTGCCACCCAAGTATGAAACAAAGCTATACAACAGGATTACCAATGTTACGGAAGATACTTTAAAATGGATTCGCATTAGTACAAGACACGCTTCTGAGCAAACGCTACTTAAGAAAGATATTAAACGTTTAAAAGATGAATTATTAAAAATTGAACAAACCTATTCCATGTTCAAAGAAGAAAGAGAGTATTTCAAAAAAAACAATCTCGCAAAATCAAGAAAATTAGTCATCTATCGTCAAATGATTATCACGGCAAAAAAGGCATTTGAAACACTAAAACGAATTCATAAATTTGAAAACGAAATTAATTACTTGCCAGAGGATTTTCAACGAAAGCTTTTACATCATCTTGATTACTTAAATCTAAAACACGAGCAAATTCTCCTTCAATATATTGAAAAAGTGAAATCTATACATCCTGAATGGGATGAAGAGGATAGTTTAAGTCGCAAGGAATTACTCACTCTCTTTTTTGAACAACAAAAAAAAATAGATGAAATGCACGATGACCAGAAGCACTTATCGACCAAAATACTGCCCTTTATTTCTTCCATTAGTGAATATGATGAACAGCTAGAGCATCTAGAAAAACTCGTTATCGGCTTCCATTCATTTCATAAAGGAGTAAACGAAATAACAGTAGAGGAACATCCAGAATAACAAAAAAGGTGCTATCCAAACTTGTGGATAGCACCTTCTCTTTATTTATACTATCAGAATTTATACCTGATGAATGATAGTAAAGATGCGAGGACATTTAGGTCATACCTTTAGGTACATCGACTTTCGCCATTAGGGCGACAAGTCATATTTTTCTAATCCAGTAATTGAACCTGATACAAATTATAATAATGCCCCTGCTTTTGCATTAATTCCTCATGTGTACCCGTTTCAACAATTTCCCCATATTCAATTAAGATAATTCGATTGGCATGAGTAATCGTGGACAAGCGATGCGCCACAATAAAAGTAGTACGGTCAAATGCCAGCTTATCAAGCGCTTCTTGAATATAATGTTCACTTTCTAAATCTAACGCCGAAGTTGCTTCATCCAATACTAATATAGATGGATTTTTCAAAAAAACACGAGCGATGGCAATCCGTTGTCTTTGACCACCAGACAACTTCACACCACGTTCCCCTACCTTTGTTTCATATCCATCCGGTAAATTTATAATAAAATCATGAGCATTCGCTGCTTTTGCTGCTGCAATTACTTCTTCATCGGTTGCGTCAGGTTTCCCCATTAAAATATTAGCCTTTACCGAGTCACTAAACAAAATATTATCCTGTAGAACCATCCCAATTTTATCGCGAAGACTGCGAACTTTAAAATCACGAATATCCCGACCATCTAACAAAATTCGACCTTCTGTCACATCATAAAATCGTGGAATGAGACTAACCAAAGAAGACTTCCCTCCCCCGCTCATTCCAACAAGCGCAATCGTTTCACCTCGTTGCACATCTAAATTGATATTCTTTAAAGTTGCCTCATCAACTTCATCATAGCTAAAGGAAACATTCTCAAACGTGACTCTTCCTTTAACTTGCTTTAATTCGATTGCCTCTGCTTTGTCCTCAATATCATATTTTTCATCGATAAACTCAAACACGCGATCCATAGATGCCAAGGTTTGTGTTAAAGTTGTTGACGAATTAACTAATCGACGGAGTGGATTATACAGACGATCAATAAAGCCAATAAAAGCAACCATTGACCCTAAGGTTAGGTCCCCATGAATAACCTGATATCCTGCGTATCCAATGACAAGTAGCGGAGCAATATCTGTAATCGTATTTACAATAGCAAACGATTTCGCATTCCAACTCGTATGCAATAAGGCTTTATCCAAAAAAGTCTGATTTTGTTTATTAAATTGCTCTGCCTCGTAGTCCTCATTCGCAAAACTTTTAATTACAGCCATCCCTTGTACTCGTTCCTGCAAATGGCTTTGCAAATTAGCAAGCGCTTGTGACCGCACTCTTGTCAACGATCGAAGTTTTCCCATAAAATGTTTAACAGAAAACATAAAAAACGGAATCAACAGTAACGAAACAATTGTTAATGACACGTCCATCGAAAACATAATTGCAATGGCTATTAATACAGTAGCAAGATCCAACCAAAGATTCATTAACCCCGTGATAACAAAATTCTTCGTTTGTTCTACATCCGTAATAACACGTGAAACAATTTCACCTGCTCGAGTGTTCGCATAATACTTAAAACTGAGCTTTTGAACATGGTTAAACAATTGATTACGTATATCAAATAGGATTTTTGACCCTGTCCACTGAGCGAAATATTGGCGGTAATATTCAATAGGCGGTCTCAGTACGACAAAAATAAATACCATAATGGCCATTACCCAAAATAAGCGTTCTGTTTTCATAGCAGTCGATATGCTTTTATTCCCTACAATATCGTCTACCACATATTTCGTAAGCAAGGGAATAAGCAAGGGAATAGCAAATTTTATAATACCAATAATAATTGTTCCAATAATCGTCCATTTGTACGGCATAACAAACTGTATGTATCTCTTTATGCTGTCCACACACTGCCTCCATTTTTTATAATTAATATGCGGAGTTCTGCCCCTAAAGAATCAACACCTTTACAAAGACACCTTAAATAATTAAGAAAAATGCTGTTGAAGAACAAAGGCGGCGTGAACGCAGCACGCACCCATAAAAATCTTAATCAGCATTATATTTTTCTCAAACTTCAGGCACCTTAAAATAGCATGCGAAGTTCCGCCCCTTTACCTTAAAAAAGCCTGTTGGTTATACAACAGGTCTTCCTTCAGGAACGATACGTCAAATATCGTTCATACCATGTATCAATAAACTCCGCAGAAAATGGTCCTTTCCGTTGACGAATCAAATAAATTAAATAATCAACGTTTCTTTTTAAAATTTGATCAATAACATCTGGATAATTCATGATTTTTCGATGTCTCTCATATTCATCCTCATCCAATAAGTTAAAGGTCATATCCGGGAAAATTTTAATGTCTAAATCATAATCAATATACTTTAGAGCTTCTTCGTCATACGTAAATGGAGAACTGATATTACAGTAATAATACACACCATCTTCTCGTAACATTCCAATTACATTAAACCAGTATTTTGAATGAAAATAACAAATAGCTGGCTCTCTTGTAATCCACGTTCTACCATCTGACTCCGTCACCATTGTTCGGTCGTTAGCTGCAATAACTAAGTTTTGAGTCCCTTTTAATACTGTTGTTTCTTCCCAAATTCGATGGATATGGCCGTTATGCTTATAACTTTGGATTTGGATTTTTCCTCCCTCGGTAGGAACAATCCCCATGATTTCTCTCCCTACTTTCTATTGGCATTTTTCACCTTCCAATGCCCTATTCCCTCTCGTTTACTAAATATTTATACTTTACGAATTTATTGTATTTCTTTATTATAACAATTTATCAATAAATATAAAACAAAAGAGACTACTCTATTAGTAAATAAGCGTAAAAAGTCAAATAAATGTTGACGTTTCACAGTTTATTTACTGATGGATTAGTCTCTTGAAACTTCTATAATATCGTTGTTTGTCCTAATTGAAAGTGGCGAATCACTTCTTCTGTTTGCTTTTGAAATACTTCTTGAATTTCCTCAAGTTCAAGTTTTTTCTGTGCTATTTCTTCCCTAATATCTACTTCACTTATTTGATGTAATGCATGAAGTTGTTGCTCAATTTCCTGACATCTCTCAATTTCTGACTGTAAAAATAAAAGCTTGTCCATCGTTCTTAACTGCTCGCTAATCAGACGATCAAATTCATTCATCTCATGCACCTACTTTATATTTTAGTTACTGTATATATTCTGCTTTTAACCATTATTACCTTCTAATAAATATGTAGACATAGCACAACATTTGTCGAATACAAGAAAAGCGGAACCGGCTCGTTTAGCTTGTGAAGCAGATAGGAATTGACCCAAAGGCGTTCTTTGCCTTTTAAGGGCAATTATCTTCTGCACAGCAAGCTAGCCGGTGGAGCTAGACAATAGAAAAGCGAAAGGCACCCGAAGTCACAAGCACAAAGAAGGCACCCTTCCGAAGAAGAATGCCCTTTTCGTTTTAGTTATGCTTGAGATCTACCTTGAGATTTACCCTGAGATTGTTGATTTTGTTGTCTCACTTCTTGAGCATTCGTTTCACTTGCAAACTCAGTGCCATATGCACTACCAGCGTTTTGTTGTTTTATTTTTGCTACATTTGTACCTGCTTGTGTTTTCTTAGCCATTGAAATCACCTCCACGATAATAAGATAACCATCATCGTGAAATCTATCCCTTGGAGATTATAATTTTTTAAACAAGTAACGAAATGCCTCCATCTACAATAATGGTTTGCCCGCGAATCATGCTTGCACCATCAGAAATTAAAAACATGATCGTATTAACCATATCATCTATACTTACCATCCGACCTGCAGGAGTCTTTTCTGCCGCTTCCGCAAGCAATTGTTCTCGATTTGGGAAATGCTTCAGAGCATCCGTATCAATAGCCCCACCGGATACAGCATTTACGCAAATACTTTTTTGTGCTAGTTCAACCGCTAAATAACGTGTTAATGCTTCTAATGCCGCCTTCGAAACGCCTACTACCGTATAGTTTTCTAAATAACGAATCGAGCCAAGTGAGCTAATGCTGACGATTTTTCCACCGCCGTTTTTCTCCATTAATTTAGCCGCTTCTTGGGCACAAAATAATAATGCCTTTGAATTAATATCCAACGTCCAGTCCCAATGAGATTCTTCAAGCTCCATTAATGGTCGTTGTACGCCAGATGCTGCATTGCTAATAAATACATCTAAACGACCATAATACTCATCAATTTCAGCAAACATTTTTTTGACTTTTTCAACATCTCCCACATTTGCTTTGATAACCAATGCTTTACGTCCCATTGCTTCAATTTCAGCCGCTACTTCTAGAGCCTTTGTTTTACTTCGTGCATAATTAATAACAAGATCATATCCTGCTTCAGCCAATCTTAAAGCTGTACTTTTCCCCAATCCTTTACTACTGCCCGTTACAAGGGCAACTTTTTGTTCCATTCGTATATTCCACCTTTCAAGCATAAAAGTATATTTCAAAGAGAAAATAATAATCAACATAACTTTAAAGTCTAGAAAAAAGGAGGTTTTTTTTCATGTATGTAGGTCGTGATATGACTGAATTATCTATGTTACCCAAATCAAAATGGGATAAAAGTGAACTCGCCTTTTTTCATCACTCCCTTCAACAAATGGTACCTTATTTAAACCAAGAAGGACAGACTATTCATCGAGAAATCGTCGAAGAAATTGTAAACCGGGGTGGTCTAAATCGATTAGAAGCCGATTACACACACGGAACAGAAGTCAGCTATGATTAAGCATTCATTCTTAGTCAAAATAGTCTCCTTAAACAAGCCAACGTGATATACGTTGGCTTGTTTATCTGTTTCACGAGCCGGTTCAGCTTTTCTTGTAGCTGGCAAATATTTTTTGATGAGACACGGGAAAGGCATATTGCTCTAACTCCTCATTATTCACCCATTTAAGTTTATTCTCCCTTAATACGTGCTCCTCTATTTCTGAAAAAAGCATACCTCTATATGTATCTATTTTCCATACAAGATGAGAGAAGACATGATCAATCGTTAAGATTACCTGAGATAATTCAGGTTTCACACCATATTCTTCTAGAAAATTTTCTTCAAAAAAGTCACGTTTGGATTGAAGTGAGGTATGCATTTCAAAGTTAGGGAACTCCCATAAATTTGCTAGTAACCCTGTTGACGGACGTTTATGAATTAAAAACTCGCCTTGTTCATTCGTAACAACAGCTGCTACAATCGAGACATCTCGTGTTTTTTTCTTTTGAGTTTTGACTGGTAATTCCGACTGAACTCCAGCAGCAAACGCAAGACAATGATTTTGAACAGGACAAAGCAAGCAGGCTGGCTTACCAGGAGTACAAATAAGTGCTCCTAGTTCCATTAAAGCCTGATTGAAAGGCAGACGGATTTTCATGGGAGATTAATGACCGGACAGCTCCTTCAAAAGTCTTGCGTGTCTTCGGCTTAGCAATATCTTCATAAAGCATCAAAATACGCGAAAACACTCGCATCACATTTCCATCAACAGCCGGTTCCGGTTTTCCATATGCAATACTCAATATTGCTCCTGCCGTATAGGGTCCAACACCTTTTAATTTTGAAATTTCTTCTGGCTGATTAGGAACAATACTGTTATAAGACTCTTTTACTTCTTTTACAGCACTATGTAAATTACGAACACGAGAATAATACCCTAATCCTTCCCAAGCCTTTAATATCTTCTCTTCATCTGCTTGGGCAAAGTCATCTAGCGTCGGAAACCAACTTATAAAACGGTTAAAATAGGGAATGACCGTCTCAACTCTCGTTTGCTGCAACATAATTTCAGACACCCAAACACGATAAGGATCTTTATTTTCCCGCCATGGTAAATTACGTTGCTCCGCTTCAAACCAAGAAATTAAATCCTGCTGAAATGCTTCTTTTTCTATTTTCAATAAAGCTTGTTCAAGTTCGCTTGTCACTTTGGTTCCTCCAAATAAAGTAAAAATCTCATTAAGTTACGATTACAATCGATGAAATTGATTAAAGTTAATTGTATAATAAATAGCATTAATTATGCACATTTTAAAAAAATACAATACTTTACATTCAATTAGTCATACTATATTCATTTGGTAATACAACAAAAATACGTTATCATTAAGAAAAGTGGAAGGTGCCCGTTTAGCGACGTAAGGACTGAGGCCCACACGATGTGGGTCACACAGACGTTGCCACAGGATGTGGTGGTCTTAGTCTGTGTTCATTAAACCGAGATAAAGGAAACACGAAGAGCGAAAGCGATTCGATGTTGACTTATCGTAAGGAGGAGCGAGAAGTCCATTAGTCGCTGAGTACCTGGAGCTAGACATTAAGAAAAGCGGAAGTCAGGGAGGGTCTCATTTTGGATACCGGTACTCACTTTGTAATGGGAATTGCGCTTGGAGGACTTGCAACTATAGATCCTGTTGTCGTAGACGGTTCTGTTACTGCTCAAGCAGTACTTGTGGGTACTATTCTAGGTTCTCAAGCTCCTGATATTGATACAATTCTCAAATTACGTAATAATGCTGTTTATATACGAAATCATCGTGGAATTACTCACTCCATTCCTGCAGTCTTACTTTGGCCAATAGTAATTAGCCTTGTTACTTTTGCCTTTTTACCAGAGGCAAATTTACTCCATTTATGGCTTTGGACCTTTTTGGCTGTATTCCTTCATGTTTTTGTAGACATCTTTAATGCTTATGGGACACAGGCGTTAAGGCCAATATCTAAGCGCTGGGTTGCTCTTGGCGTCATTAATACCTTTGATCCATTTATTTTTGCCATTCATGTCGTTGGACTTATTTTGTGGGGCTTCGGTTTATCTCCGATCACTTTATTTCTAATTATTTATGCCATTATTGTTCTTTACTATTTAGCTCGCTTTAGAGAAAGAGCTTTAGTCAAGAGAAACGTAAAACAACAGATTACAGGTGCAACAAAAGTCCTATTACAACCTACAATGAGATTTCGCCGCTGGAAAATTGCTGTTATGACTAAAAATAAATACTATGTCGCTCATGCTGAAAATGGAATGGTCACTATTTTGGATACATTTGATCGGGTCCCTTTACCAGAAAGTAATGTGTTAGAAGCTGCGAAGCATGATATTAATTTAGCCGCTTTTCTTTCCTTTTCTCCTATCTATCGCTGGGAAATTGAAGAAAAAGAAAAATATTACGCCGTTCGTTTTATTGATTTACGCTATCGCAGTAACGGCTACTATCCCTTCGTTGCTGTTGTACATCTCGATTATGATTTAAACATTTTAAACTCCTACACAGGCTGGATTTTTAGTGAAGCAAAACTCCAAAAAAAATTAAATGTTATTTTATAAGAAAAGCGGAACCGGCTCGTTCTAGAGAGGAGGGCCGACTAAGGACGCCATGGCCTCATGTCTTCGTCGGCATGACCCACATCGTGTGGGCCTAAGAAAATAGGAAAAGACCTGAAAGGCGCTTTTTGCCTTTCAAGGTCTTTTATCTTTTTCCGTGCTGAGCTAGCCGGTGGAGCTAGACGCCAAATCACGTCAGACATTTCATATGTCTTAGTGTGTATGCTGAGTATTTAGTAAATCCTTATATTTAGGATTTTGCGTAGTAAATTCATGCAATCTTTCACCATATTGATTAATCCATGTCTCTACAACATGAAATGTCATTTGTTGTCCTGCATATTTATGTCCCGCTTTGGCATAGGTTGCCTCGAAATCCTCCCATAATAATTCAACCCATGTTAAGGCCTGCTCATAACTGATTACATCATTCTTTTCCATAAGCTTTTTTGTAAGCCTATCGTGATACTCCTTCATTCACATCACCTCATTGCCAATTTTTTTGCAGCATCGTTCCAATCATCCGTACTCATACTAGTAGTACGCGGAAACGCGTTTTTCAATTCTTTATATATGGAGGGGAAAAAATTGCGGAATAAAGAAAAAGGATTTCCTAATCAAAATAATGATAAGTTTCAAGGAGAGCCCCGTGCTAAACCTGAGTTTTCTTCCAAACGTGCAGATGGTTCGATTAACACTCATCCACAAGAGCGCATGAGAGCTTCAAATCAGCGAATTTAAAAATTAGGAGTGATCAGGATGGTAAACAGACGTTACAAAGGAAAATTTCAAAATCCTAACCAAAGCCCTAAACACTCATGGTCGCAAATTAATGGTGAAACAAAAGAAACCCAACACGATGTAATTCTTCAAGCAATGACTAGAAGACAATCATAATGCATAAGGCTGACTCACTTGCAAGAGTCAGCCTCTTTTTTACTCATTTCAACATTGAAATAGGTAATGCTTCTTCTTTTCCATGACCACCTAATCGATATCCCCAGGCAAACACACCATTCAAATAATCAATTTTGAAATAAACACCAGGATCTCCTTCAATTTGATATATTTCACCAGATTTAAAATCATCTGGATTTAATAAATAGGCTTTTGCCATAATGGCTTTTCGTTCTAACACGGCGAATTCATTCACCATGCCTAATTGCTCCGCTTTTCGAGCCTTCTCATGCAGCATCGCAATTTCTTGCTGTAATTCATACGGAGACATTAAGCTATATCTAACATCGTTCATCTATTCCCACTCCTTTACTGTCGAATTATGTAACTCTATCTTATCGAAAAATTCACCATTTAGCTATTGATATGTGTCACTCTATCATCTCTGTTAGATAACGATTAATTAAATCCACTGAAAATCCTTTACGAAATAAAGCTTGCTTCACTTTTTGTTGGAACAGGTAGCCTTCATAAGCTCGATAACGCCGAACAACTTTTTCTGCATGAAAACAGAGTGAATCCCATTCCTCCTCATCATCTTTTTCCACTTTTACATCCTCAAGCGCAAGGACAAGACAATCGTGTGAAAAACCTTTTCTGCTTAGTATTTGTTCTAGCCTTTGCTTCAAGGCCCGCTCCGAAATATTTTTTTCTTTCTTTATTGATTTTTCAGCCAGATGCTTCGCATGCTCAACTTGAACATCAAAAGGATATTCTAGAAGGGCTTGCTCAATTACATTTTCACTAATCCCCTTTTCCTTCAATGCAAGCTGAATTGTAATCGGCCCCTTATTGCCTCCATTTACATGTGTCCGTACATAGGCTTTTGCAAATTCCAAATCATTCAAATAATTATATTGATAAAGCTTGTGAATCGTCTCATTAATAATGGGTTCTTCCATTTCCTTTTTCTTCAAAAACAAACGAACTTCTGCTTCCGATCTCATTCGAAACGCTAAATAGTTTAAAGTAGCTGTAAAGGATTTTTGTATTTCATCCTGAAATTGAATTTGGCTAAGTACCAAAGAATCAATTTCCTTCCCTTTTTTTAATTGGAATTTTATCAATACTTCTTCATCGACGCTAAATGAATATTTCTCATCGATAAAAATATTGTATCGATCTGTTCTTTTTATTTGGGTTGTTATTTTCGTAATAATTGGCATAAATTCACCCCCACCCTAACTTTAACACATTTATAAATGCAGATTTTAAAACAATAAAATTTTAGGTATGTTTACATCATTTAAGGAAAAAATAGGATTATCAACATAAGAGGAGATGATACTGTGGTTAATAAAAAAGCAGATAAAATAAAATCCAATCTGACAACTACTCAACAAGTTTTATACGCTCGCGAATTTAAACACGCAGATCGTGCAGGTGGGTTTTCCGAAAAACGAGCTCGCCGTTAAAAGGTGATACTAGCTTGGTCATGCAATCCCTACTCTCATAGACGCTGACCATAGTAAAAATCATACATAAGGAGGTCATACAAAATGGAACAAAGCAATCGTAAAAAGATACAAACACAAATTTCCAAAAACGTAGTAAGCGATGGAATTGATGAGGAATATTCGGTTGAACTTGCAGATCAAGAAGATATCGAAGCTCAAGCACGAGCTAATGCTGCTGACGAACGAGCAAAAAGAAAACAGTAAAGACATGTAAATTAGACAAGTTCCGTATACTAGAGGTGCTTGGAACTAAAACAGGTACACATTAAAAAGTTTTATATTTTTAAAATAGAGACCAAGCCTAGGTCTCTATTCTTCATTTATCTCGACTTTAACTAACATCAGTGGATAATAAAAAACTCAATTAATGACATTCCCACTTATGCATTGGCAAATCTCGACAACTTTTACACACAGGTTTATCCACAAAACGGTAGATAATGTGGATAAATTTTAAATTTTTCGACAATTAGTGACTTTTAAACAAGAATTTATTCACATGAATTTTACGGAAACCTGGGATAACTCTGTGGATACTGTGGATAACCTCTTTTTCCATAAGAAGTATATAGTTATTCGTTGTGGATAAGTGTAATCCATCTACTTTCAATCTAAATGACTCATATTTTATATATAAAAAGTGACCTATTTATTAAGAAAACTTATTTTTTCATTTTTTCAAAACTTTATGTTCCTATTCTTATTCCAATACGTATAAAATAAGAATAACTGACCTAGGAAGAGCAGGTGACAGTATTGGATATTAAACATTTACAATATTTTATTCAAGTAACACATTTCAAAAGTTTCACAAAAGCAGCTGAGCATTTATTTATTACCCAGCCTACGATTAGTAAAATGATTAAAAATCTTGAAACCGAGCTAGGTGTCGAGCTTTTTGATCGCTCACGAAAACAATTAACACTAACTGACGCTGGTCGAGTCGTATTGGAACAAGCTAAACTAATTGATCGTGCATTTAATAACTTAGAAAGAGAAGTAGAATCTCTTTCAGATTTACATAAAGGACATATTCGAATTGGGTTACCACCTATCATAGATTCTTCCTTTTTCCCAAATATAATTGGTCGCTTTCATGCACAATATCCTAATATTACCTATCAATTAGTTGAGGATGGTTCAAAAAAAATAGAAGAGGCTATTGAGAATGATTTACTAGATATTGGAGTTATCGTTTTACCTACAAACAATGAACTTTTTCACACTTTTTTATTTTTAGAGGAAGACATCAAACTAATCCTTCATCAGAATCATCCACTTGCTCAAAACGTAGTAGTTGATTTATCTAAACTTCAACATGAAGACTTTATTCTATTTAATAAAGACTTTGTTCTACATGATCTTGTTGTGTCCTCCTGTAAAATCGCTGGATTTACTCCACGTATTATTACTGAAAGTTCACGATGGGATTTTATCGAAGAAATGGTAGCTTGTGAGTTAGGAGTGGCTTTGCTCCCTGAAAGTCTATGTTCCCATTTACATAATCGCGTTCGTTCAGTTAAAATCATTAATCCTTCTATGAGTTGGAAATTAGGAATCATTTGGAGCAAAAATCGTAATACTTCATTCGCAGCAAAAGAATGGTTACGTTTCACAAGTCAAGCTTTACTCAACTAACATTAAAAGTTTTATACTTTCTTACCTTACAAAAAAACCCTTCCGATTTCGGAAGGGTTTTTCTTACAATACTTTACTCAAAAATGACTTTGTTCTTTCTTGCTGTGGATTAGTAAATAATTTTTCTGGCTCATTTTCTTCTATAACATAGCCCTCATCCATGAAGATAACACGATCGCCTACTTCTTTCGCAAATCCCATTTCATGAGTAACAACCACCATGGTCATACCTTCTTTAGCTAATTGTTTCATAACTTCTAATACTTCACCGACCATTTCTGGATCTAGCGCGGAGGTCGGTTCATCAAAAAGCATAATTTTTGGTTCCATTGCTAACGCTCGTGCAATTGCCACACGTTGCTTTTGTCCACCTGACAGTGAATCCGGGTAAGCATCTGCTTTATCAGCCAATCCTACCTTAGATAATAGCTCCATCCCTTTTTGCTTCGCTTGCTCCTTAGAAACTTTCCGAACTTTAATAGGGGCAAGCATAATATTTTCAATAACCGTTTTATGAGGAAATAAATTAAAATGCTGAAAAACCATTCCTACTTCTGTACGAACTTTATTAATATCAACACCTTTATCTGTTGTATCTAGTCCTTCAATCAGGATATGGCCAGATGTAATCGTTTCAAGCTGGTTAATACAACGAAGGAATGTCGATTTTCCAGACCCTGATGGTCCAATGACCACAACTACCTCTTTTGGCTGAATTGTGACACTGATATCCTTCAACACTTCATTACTCCCGAAGGATTTTTTTAAATTCTCAACCTTAATCATTCTGTATTCAGCCTTCTTTCGACTCTATTTAAAATCAAGCTTAGAACAAGTGTTAATACAAGATAAATAAAGGCACTCGCTAAATATGGCTCCCATACTCTAAAATATTGACTTCCCATTGCACTTCCCCAATACATTAATTCTGGTACAGCAATAACCGAAAGGAGAGAGGAATCTTTTAATAAGACAATAAATTCATTTCCGAGTGGAGGAATCATTCTTTTAATCGCTTGTGGTAAGATGACATACTGCATCGCTTGTCCATTTGTCATCCCTAACGAACGTGCTCCTTCCATTTGCCCTTTATCAATTGACTGGATACCAGCTCGAAAGGTTTCAGCCGTATAGGCCGCAGAATTCAAAGAAAGAGCGACAATCCCAGCAATAACGGCATTCGTTTCTCCCATAAATAACGGAACAAATCCAAAATGAATAATTAAAATTTGTACTAATAACGGCGTTCCACGAAATAAAGTAACATAGCAATAAAATGGAGCAGCTAATACTTTATTACGCATCATTTTCCCTAAACCAATTAACAATCCTAAACATGTACCAATTAAAATAGATGCTATTGATAGTCCTATCGTAAGCATCGTTCCCTTCAATAAAAGAGGGGCATATTCGATAATAATATCCCAACGAAAATCCATTCATAATCCTCCTAAGCCAAAAAAACGACGTAACTTTTCAAAAAAGTTACGCATTTTTTATACAGCTATATTAAACATTAGTAAAACCAGCATAGCTAAAAGGCATCCTACATCGACGTTTCAAATAAAGTAAATTCTAAACCACACGACTCAGATAAGCTAATCTTTTCAATACATATTATTGCTGAGCTTTTAATGTCTCGATATCTGGTTCTATACCAAACCATTTTTGATAAATTTCTGTATATTTACCATTGTCATACAAATTATTCAACGCTTTATCGAACTCTGCTTTTAGCTCGCTTCCTTTTGGAAACATCATTCCATAAAATTCTTGATCAAATTGACCATCACTTTCCACGATTTTAACGTTCTGGTCTGGGTTATTCTTCACATATTGTTCGACGACAGCATTATCCGCTACAACAGCATCTGCTCCACCTTGTAGAAGCTCTTGAATTGCCAATGTATTTTCTTGGAATTTTTTTATATTTTTATCATTTTTCCCCATGATTTTTTCTGCTGCTTCTTGCCCTGTTGTACCTTTTTGAACCCCTACAACTTTCCCTTTTAAATCTTCAGGTCCTTGAATGTCGCTATCTTTCGTTACTAAAATTTTATTCGTAGACAAGAAATATGGATAAGAAAAATCATAAGACTGTTTTCTCTCTTCATTCATCGAAAGCGCTGAAACAGCTACATCAGCTCTTTTAGAATCGATTTCGACAAAGAGTGGGTCAAACCCCACATGCTCTATTTCTACCTTATAACCTGCTTCTTCAGCAACAGCATTTGCTAAATCAACATCAAAACCTACTATTTTACCTGTTTCTCGATATTCAAATGGGGGATAATCAGCAGCTGTAACAACCCTAAGGGTCTTATTCTCTTGTTTTTCCTCATTAGGGGTAGCTTCTTCTTTTTGCCCGCAAGCGGAAAGAATGACTGCTAAAGACGCCATTAATGCTAACATTATAAAAGATATTTTTTTCAAAAAAATCTCCTCCTTATCATGCTTATATTTTCTACAGAAAGATGTAAGTATATTCTAAACAAAATCTCTGATTTCCAATAAACGTATTATACATTTTAATGTTTTTTTATGCAATAAGAACATTTAGAACACCTTTTTCAAAATAGAATGTCAATTAAATCAGACCCTTTAGAAAAATTCGAATAATCAGTAAAAACAAATATTTTTTACAAAAAAACAGTAATCTCACTCATGGAGATTACTGTTTAATTTCAATAGCTGTTTGATGATTATCTTCATGAATATCCAGCATATCTAATAAAAAGATAAAAATTGGGATACCAATAATCAATCCCCAAATTCCAAGAAAGTGCTCGGAAAAAAGAAGGACAATAAAGGTGAAAAAAGTAGGTAAATTCGTTTTAGCCGACATAAACTTCGGATTAAGAACATAGCTTTCTAACGCATGGATGATTGCAATCATGACGAACAAGGCAATAATCATTGATACGCCACCAATACTGTAACCAATCATGCTAAGTGGAATAAGCGAAATAATAACCCCAGCAACAGGAATCAGTCCTAAAAAGAAAATCATAATTCCTAATCCAATTAACTGAGGAAAACCCATAATTCCCAAAAATATAATGGAAAGCACCGCATTCGTTAACGCGATAAGAAATTGAACCTCAATGACCTTTCCAAAGGAATTCACAAATTTCTTGCCAAAGTGTTCTAAATTAATAAAGAACCCCTTTAACTTTCCATATTTAAAGCTGGATGTAAAGCGAATAATTTTATCTTTTTCTAGCAAGAAAAACAAACTAAGTAAAATCGAAAGGAACACCTGTAACGTTAATTTACCAATATCAGCGATATAAAGATAAAGAAGGTTGACCTGTTTTTGAAAATCGATCTTTGTTAAATCATTAAAGTAGGAAACGGTATACTGGATGATTCGATTATCAGGTGGATGCTGAAAGAAAGATACAATCTGCTTCACAAGTTCTGTTAATTGCATCGTAATAACAGGCAAATACTTATACAGAACAATCGACAATGAAGAAATCATAATAACGTATAAAAACACTACCACAACTTTTGAATTAATTCGAAACACCTTATTTATCTGAGCGGTTACAATTTGCCCTAATCTTCCCATTAAAAATGTAAAAATAAACGTGAACAACAATAAATTAAGCATGCTGCCAATACTTATTAAAAAAACAGCTAAAATAGCTAATGTAATGAACCTAGAAAACCCTTCACTCTGCAAGTACTCTTTAAACACTCGGTTATCTCCTAACTATTAATATCATATTAATACATACTAATCTTCATCCTTAACATCTATATCTTCTGGAATAGGTTCACTCTGATATTCTTCTATGGATTTCTTGTATTTCTCTAGTTGTTCAAAATACGAATTAAACTGATCCTTATAAATCAAATACTGCTCACCGTCATGAACAGTCCGAATCCTATTCCGTAAAATCAGACTTTCAACTTGTGATTCCGGCAATGATAAATACTCTGCTGTTTCCTTTACTGTCAGGTACATCCGCCCTCACTCCTTTAACTATTACTATACTAGAAAAAAAGATGTTTTTCACCTGACTAAAGCTAGCTTACTAAACTTTTTTTACATGAAAATATTTCCTTTATACTGCATAGTTTCCTTAATACGAGAAAACAGCTCAATCTTTAGACTGAGCTGTTCTAAAGACTGAGCTGTTCTAAAAAGAGAATTATTCCCCCTTCATTTCTAACAATTTCTGTTTTAATTCATTTTCCATTGAAGCTAGCTCCT
Source organism: uncultured Bacillaceae bacterium (assembly GCA_963790055.1). Classification (GTDB taxonomy): domain Bacteria; phylum Bacillota; class Bacilli; order Bacillales; family DSM-1321; genus Peribacillus. The sequence goes on along the minus strand of CAWBND010000007.1, from coordinate 90,279 downwards.
GCTCGGCTTGCCTACGCTTCAAGCGACCTTCTTGTTGGATCTTCATTGTTTCTTCAAGCGTCGAAATTAGACTTTCCTGTGTTTTCTTCAACGTTTCAATATCGACTAAACCACGTTCATTTTCTTTTGCTGTTTCAATTGTATTCGTTTTAAGCATTTCTGCATTTTTCAATAGCAATTCATTTGTTGTTTTTGATACTTGTTTTTGTGCCTCTAGTGCATGATGTTGTCTCACTAATGTTAATGCAATGGCCACTTGGTTTTTCCATAAAGGAATAGCTGTCAAGATAGAGGATTGAATTTTTTCAACTAAGGCTTGGTTTGTATTCTGTATAAGCCGAATTTGTGGCGCGCTTTGAATCGTAATTTCTCTACTTAATTTTAAATCATATAACCGTTTATCAAGACGATCCGCGAATTGCATCATGTCATTTACTTCTTGCACTTTCATTTGATCATCAGAAGCCTGGGCAGCGCGCTTTAACTCAGGAATGTTTTTTTGATATAACTCCTCGAGCTTAATTTCACCTGCAGCAATATAAATATTTAACACCTGAAAATAATCTTTATTTGCCTCATATAATTTTTCTAACACATTAATATCAGATAATAAACTATTTTTACTACGTTCAAGCTTTACACTAATCCGATCAATTTGCGCCCCTGTTTTTTGATATTTAGACAGCACCTCTTGAACAGAACCCGATAGCTTCCCAAATAGTTTACCAAAAAAGGATTTCTTTTCTGGCTTCAATTCATCTGGACTCACTTCATTAAGCTTCTTCATTAAATCACTAATAATCTCTCCAACCTCACCGAGATCTTTCTTCTGTACATGATCCAGCATGGTATGTGAGAATGTTAGCAATTTTGATTGGGCTGGCGTACCATAAGAAAGCATTGCCTGATGATCCTTCGGATTAATTTGCTGGGCAAGCTGATAGGCTTTTTCACGATTTTCTTCTGGAATCACATCAATCAATTTCACCGTTTTTGCTTCCTGTGTTGTACTTCCAGCTACAATCTCTTGTTCCCCAAACGGATTAGCCAGTAAATCATCCATTAAATTTGCACTAGTATTAATATTAGGGTTCGTTTGATTACCACTCATTTTAATCTCCTGCCTTCATCGAGTAACTCAGATTCTTTTTTTGTATTAATCGTTTTTTTGGCTACGTCCAATTCAAAGTGAAGATCCTCAATATCCTCAGCCAGCATATCGTATAAATCTTTCTCTACCGTTTCAGTAAGCTCTTCAATCGTTCGTCGTGTTTCTATTAGTGATTGATTCAGCTCCCGACTTTTATTTGGCTGTCGAGACAAAAAGGCATATTTCTCCGACAACTCAACGACCGAATCTAAGTGAGAAAAATAGAACGGCTCCGCCTTATAAAACCGCTTCGGCTCACTTTTCGTTAATTGATATATTTTCTTTAATACGCGCATCAGTTCAATTCTTTGTTTTAATGATGAAATATGACGAATTGTAAGAAGCGTTTTATTTATACGAGATATTTTTCTCTTTGCTTCCACTAAATTATTTTTTATATACCGATATTCTTTCCTATTCAAACCATGTTTTTTTACAAACAAATGACTGAAATAAAACGACATCAGCGCATAAACAACGGCCCCTCCAATAATTGCACCAATACTGGATACAATAGCGGCTAAATTAAAACCAAAGAAGCATACGAGCCAAATGACGATAGCTGTTGGAATTGCTATAAAAAATTGAATGAGTATCGAAAAAAATCGATTCATCTTACCACACCCCTAAAAATAGAAAACTTTCTTACATGTACATCCGCTTTATAATCTTCTACTTCATGTTACAACAGCAACATGTTCTCTTCCTACATATACGTTTATTACGGAATAAAGTTTCAATCTAATCTATAGTTTTACGATATACGATTCGTCCATTTTCTGCAAATCTAGATTACGATTTATAGTCTTAGGTGTTTACCCAATCATAAATAGCCCTTATGCATACTGTATAAGGGATTCCCACCCAAAAAAAATTTTATATGAGGAGAGATAAACATGAATCCATACGGTTATTACCCAGAATACCTTCCTGCTCAACCCGAGCCTTATGTTCCTTATGAATATAATCCATATATCGAGCAGCCTGAGGAATATGAAGTGGACCGCCAACCCCTTGAAAGAAGAGTTAACCAATTAGAAAGACAAGTCAATCGACTCAGCCAGGAAGTAAACAGACTTAATCAAGTCAATCAGCGCCAAGACCGCCGTCTAAACAGACTAAATCAAAGACTGCGTGCCGTTGAAAACAGATTACAAATCCCGTTCCACGCTGAAGATGGTTTTTAAAACAAAATACAGCATAAGCCTACCAAGCTTATGCTGTATTTTGTTAGAAAATGAATTAGATTAACAGTACTCGATGCACAAACACCAAATGAGCCAAATGTAGCTTCGATCGCATTGTCGATGATATTAGATACTAACTTTATTAAATCCGTCATTTTAATAGCACTAAAATTATCCTTTTCTTTCTAGTTCTTCGACAAAATGATAATATTCCTCTACCCTAATAAAGTCAGCTGCCATATGAGTAGCCTTCGTTCCATGGTAGCTTATATCCAATCCTAGTTCCTGTTCTTCATCTGTAGAACGAATTGGGATCCAAATATTGATGAGTTTCAGAGCAGCCCATGTCAACGCGAAGCCCCATATACAAAAAACAGCTAGTCCTAAAATCTGAATGCCCAGCAGTTGCCAGCCACCACCTGTAAAAAGGCCACCTTCAGAAGCAAAAAGACCAACTGCTATCGTTCCCCAAATACCTGAAACTGCATGAACAGGAAACGCCCCTACAGGATCATCAATCTTTCTTGCTTCCAACCAATTTGTCGCAGCCATCATGAGCAATCCAGAAACCGCTCCAATTAAAATAGCTGCATAATCGCTCACAAAAGCACAGCCAGCAGTGATCCCCACCAAACCTGCTAATGATCCATTAATAACAGACGGAGCATCCGAACGTCCATAACGAAATAATGTATAAATTAACGCAATTGCTCCACCTGCGGCTGCCGAAAGCATTGTAACAATGGCAATATGCCCGATACGAACATCAGTAGCTGCAAGCGTGCTCCCTGCATTAAAACCAAACCAACCAAACCATAATAAAAAGGCTCCAACTGATGCCAAAGGTAGATTACTAGGTAAAGCTACAGAGCTAAACCCTTCAGCAGTAAATTTCCCTTTCCTTGGACCAACTAAAATAGCTGCTGCCAATGCAGCAAAGCCACCTAAAGCATGAATGACTGCTGAACCAGCAAAATCTTGCATGCCTAACTTACTTAACCAACCGCCACCCCATACCCAATGACCGGCAATTGGATAAATAAAGGCTGTCATGATAATCACAAATAACAAATACGCACGAAAATTAATCCGTTCTGCTACTGCTCCTGAAACGATAGAAATGACCGCAATGACAAAGGCTCCTTGAAATAGCCAAAACGCATCAATAGATATTGTTAAATCCAAATGTGATAAATCACCTGTTAACAAAAATCCACTTGTCCCCATGATTCCTAAAAAGTCCGTTCCATACATGAATCCAAAACCAATTAAAAAAAACACAAGTGTACCAATCGTAATATCAGCAAACACTTTCATAATGATATTGACACTATTCTTGGAGCGAACAAAACCTGCTTCTAATAAAGCAAAGCCACCTTCCATTAATAAAATCATGGCCGCCGTTAACACAACCCAAATTGTATCTAAACCCGAACTAACAGCTTCTATTGTCATTTCTAGTTGCCCTCCGTTTCCTGCCATTTCCTAATTTCTTCTATGATGATGGGTGATAATCCAATTTCCTCTTTGTTCGATTCGGTTTGTACTTTCGAAATCATTCTATCTAGCATAAAAACTCTTTGTTTAACTTCTTCAATTTTAGTGAAGCGATCTTTTACGTTTACCAAGTATTCAATAGCTTGATGATGACTAGGTGGTCGACTGGCAAAAATCTTTCGAAATGTAGACAGCGATTGATAGTAAGCTTCCTCCATCCTTTTTTTCCTCTCAAACGTATTAATCTTTCCCTTGAGTAACTCAATATCTATTTCTTTTTTATTCTTAATATCTTCTAAAACTATCACTAATTCTTCTGATGTCATTTGAAAAACAACCGTATTATAGAGCTCATTAATAATTACCATCTGATATTACATCTCCTAACACAAAGTTTGATATAATGTATTTTATAAACACTTTAGTCTATCGTCAGCTTTTAGATTAATTGAAAATATGAAAAAAACACGTACTCTGTATATGTAAATGATAAAAGTTAAAATACTAACCTTCAATTCCATTTCAACATACATATCATCTATAAAATAGATTAATTACATAAAAATCAATCTATTTATAGAATCAATCCACTTTCAGCGATATAATATTTCCTAAATATACTATAAATATTATGCATTGTTCTGTTTTAAAAAGTTAGTAAGGTAAATGATACAAATTCCTATTTTAATAAAAAAAGGATAGATAAGCAGATGTTTTTTCTGCTTATCTATCCTTTTAATTAATCAGATTTTTCACATGTATAACCCAGCCAAAAGGATTCCTAGCGATTCTTGATAAATGTCTTCAAATTGTGACAGCGGTAGAGGATTAACTCCCTGACCGAGCTCAATCGTAAATCCTGGCCGCTTCCAATCTTGAATAAACCAGTCTTTATACCCGGCATAGCTTTGCAAAGTCTGTACAGCTTTATAGCCGCTAACTCTGCTAAACTCCTCGACAATCACCTCTGAATACGGAGGTTCAAGGTTTTCAAATCCCCAATAAATTTCTTTACCTTGCGTATGGAACGCTAATACTCTGGAAAAATTACTTCTCCTTGTTAACTCAGCCATTGCAATTGCTTCAGGTTCCGTAAGTGGACTTTCTCCTGGATAATCTCTTGGTCCTGGTTTCGTTGGTCGCTGTGCTTTTTCTAGCTCCCATCGTGCCGGAAATTGATCGTTCAAATCTACCCCTCTTATATTGGCCTTCCAATTTGTAAAATCAGCGCTTCCATTATTCCATTCAATAACTCTGCTTCGATGAGGTTCACTGTCTGGCGGCCCATCCAAAACAAGATTTACCCCATCAGGATTTACCATCGGAACGATAGATAGCGTTATAGCCTCATATAAAGGCAACATTTGCACGCCACGAATATCCCCTATATTCGTAAGTGCCAATAAATAATCATTTAAAAATGTCATAATAATTGATGTGGTAATCCATTCATTCGCATGAAAAGATGCATTATAATGAACATTTTGATTTCCTTTTCCAATTAACACCTCTGGAATTTCCTTTTCAAGCACAGAATCCCCAATCGAAGATAGTCCAATAAAGGGATAAACATTTTGGAGACGTCCCAAATCAACTCTTAATCTTTCATAGCTATAATTTTGTTTTCCCTCAACAAGTCTCCACGTAATACGTTGTGGTACTCTAATAATCTGACCAATCTGTAATCTGTTCGCTTGAACAGAAGGATTCAAAAGGAATAATGCATCTAATGAAAGGCTTCTATTGGCGGCAATGCTCCATAAAGAATCCCCTTGTTGTATTCGATAATCCATACTCACAAATCCCGGGATCTTCACACGCTGACCAATCGAAAGTAAATTAGGCTGAATGTTTCGGTTAGAATCGAGAAGGAGTCTTTGAGGCAAATGAAACAATTGGCTATAATACCATAACGAATCTCCCTGTCTAACCATTACGTCCATAACAAATACCTCCTATGAGAAGAGAACAAGCCTACAGCTAAACACTTCAAAACATCAAAATCGCTTGAATACCCCAAAAATATTACATCTATTCAAATATATTCTCAGGATACAAACAAATGTTAATAATCTGTAAATTTAATGTAGATATCCCCAAGTTCACCCATGTTGATGGTACACTTTCGTTATAATTAAGTCTTTTAAGCCCCTCTTTTAAGTCCCGAAAGGAGATCGAGAATGAACACCATTCAACCGACAAACAAATTAAAAACGTTACTTGAAGTACTTTTTGTTTCGACAAAATTAGGTCTTACTTCGTTTGGTGGACCTGTTGCCCATTTGGGATATTTTCACAATGAATATATTCGTAGAAGAAAATGGCTCGATGAAAAAACGTATGGAGATCTTGTAGCCCTATGTCAGTTCTTACCAGGACCAGCTAGTAGCCAAGTCGGAATTGGCATAGGCGTCATGCGTGCTGGAATTTTAGGAGGAATATTAGCTTTTATCGGTTTTACATTACCTTCTGTCATTGCCTTAATTTTATTTGCCTTACTTCTTAATCAGTTAAATATTGACGAAGCTGGCTACGGAGCCACTCAAGCGGTACCTGGTCCACTATTTACTTTTGCTGCTTATCTTGGGACCGTGATAAACGGTTGGCAAGGTGGTCTATTAGCGACCATCGCTATCTTCTTACCAGCATTTCTACTTATTTTAGGTACATTACCATTTTGGGATACACTACGTAAAAACAAGAAAATTAAAGGAGCGTTAATGGGCGTTAATGCAGCAGTTGTCGGTATTCTGATTTCCGCTTTTTATCAACCGATTTGGTCAAGTTCCATTTTTACGCCTGCTGACTTTGCCCTCGCCTCCCTATTATTCAGCATGCTTGTATTTTGGAAATTGCCTCCTTGGGTAATTGTCGCCACTGGTGCTATTGGAGGATGGTTGATCACATTATTTTAACCGATTTAACAGCAAGTTCCGTTACATTTCAAAAAGGTATAGCGCCTCATAACCTGAGGAAGCTATACCTTTTTTCTAAACTCTGTGTGAAGGTAAAATAAACCCCTAAAATAACTACTCAAGATGCTTCGCCATCGAAATAATCATGAATGCTCCCACTACTTAATTTTCTAATGAAAATTTTAAAAAGGGGTGAATTGACAAATTAATAAAAAAATCTACTTCAAGACTCTGCCAGTGAATATGCTTCACTCTCTTTCGCAAGCTTCTTCTTATATACAATTTTAGATAAGCTAATACTGCTTTCGTATAACAAAATAAGCGGGATAATAACAAGCACATCAGAGATAAAATCCGGTGGCGTAATAACTACTGAAATAACAACTAACACAAAGTAAGCATATTTTCTGACTTTTTGAAGTCTATATGGGTTAAGAACTCCAAGGCTGGTAAGGAACATGATGACCACCGGCAATTCAAATAATACGCCAAATGGTAATGTTAAATTTAATAAAAATTTAAAATACTTTTCAGTCGTAAAAAAGGTATTAAACATTTCGCCAGACAAAGACATAAGAAAAGCCAACACGATTGGAGATAATACAAAATAACCAAATGATAGGCCTAATAAAAATAAAAAAAATAAGGCTGGTATGTAAGAGAGCGTCACTTTTTGCTCCCTTTTTGACAGCGCTGGTCTAATAAACAACCAAATTTGGTGTGCCGCAACAGGGATAGTGGCTGCAATAGCCGCAACTGTTGCAATCATTAAATATACAAACATAATATCAGTTGGTCCGAGAATCGCTAGTTTGAATGGCAAATCTTTTACTAAAAAATGATAGATATCTTGAACAAATATAAAAGATGCACATAAAAATAGTACAAATACAATCAGTGTTATAATAATGCGCTTCCGCATCTCCTCAAAATGTTCGACTGCGCTCATTTGTTTCTCTTCCATGTAATTACCCCTAACCTAGGAAAAGAAGATGCAAGGAATTCCTTACATCTTCTTTATATTTAGATTGTTTTCTTTTTTTGTTCCACTAGTTCTAGTTCTTTTTTTGATTCTGCTTTTGATTCATCATCTGAAACTAGTTCACGAGTAGACTTTTTGAACTCTTTTAGCGTGTTACCGAACGCTCTACCGATTTCCGGTAATTTAGAAGGTCCAAAGATAACTAAGGCAATAACGAGTATTAAGATTAACCCTGGAACACCGATACTTTGCAACATATAATAGCCCCCTCCTAGTATTTAAATCCAGAAATAGCAACAACAGCAGGACGTGGGATCGTATCTCCTTTGCGGTGCGGCCACTTACTTGTTAAATTGTTAAGATCTTTCGACCCTTCCCCTGGATGCTGCACAGCCAAGAATAAAGCTGTTTCGTCTTCTGTAAAGCATGGACCTGTCATCTCTGCTTCTACTGGTGCAGAAGCGAATTGGAATGCTTCACCTTCATTTTCCCCGATTGTCGGAATAACGAATAACCCATTGTTTTTGAAAGTAGAAAAGACACCTTTATTCATCGATGATGATGAAATATCCGTTACAGTCCATAAGTTTGCTTCACTATCAAATGTTAAGTTATCAGGTGCACTAAATCCGCTTTGACGACCGCCACATGCAAAAATTTCAAAATCAAATGTCAAAGAACCAAGATCATCATCTGCTTCAAGGAAGCGAGTAATATGACCATGAATATTCCCATGTTTATCATTATTGGTATGTGCAATAAAGACCGTTTTATCAAATGGACTAATTTCCACATCTTCTGGACGGTCCGTTGGAGTTGCACCAAGTAAAATCGCCGCTTCAGAAGTATGTACTAGTACATCTGCTGGTGTTTGGAACTTGTCCAATAGTTCTGCATTACCTTTTGCTGCTTCACGAACAGCATCAATCGTTAAGGCAACCCATGTACCTTTTTTAAGGTTCGCAGCATACAATGTACCTTCTTCTAAAAGTTTTGAATTTTTTTGTTTGTCAGATGCTTTATATTTACCTTTACTAATGAATTTATACACACAAGCATCTTTCACATCGTCTCCCATATACACAGCAAGACGTCCGTCATTTGTCAGACCCATCGCTGAGTTTTCATGGTGGAAACGACCAAGAGCCGTATGCTTTCTTGGTTTAAAGTTTTCGTTAAACGGATCTACTTCGACAATCCAGCCGTAATGAGTTTCATTAAGACCTGCTGGTTCCACTGTATCTTCATAATTTTCTTCCGCAGACAACACCGTATTCCATAATGTTTGTCCACCAGAACAGTTCGCAAACGTTCCTTGTCACAGTATTAGTCCATCCAACTGCCTTTGAACCTTTTGCTGGCCCCGTTAAATCAAAAGGTGTTAACCCTGTAATTCTACGTGCATATTTAGAGGTTGTGATCCAGCTTCCACACACCCTCATCATCACGATACACTTCAATAATAGAACCGCCTTGAGTATACAGCATTTTATTAATTTGATCCTTTGAATACTTACCATTTGCATCTGGTTTACCATGTACAAATAAATCACTTGAATATTCATGATTCACCCAAAGCAGACCTCTATTTGAGCCATCAATAGGGAAATACAATGTAAAGTCGTTATTGAACCCAAATGTGTCGCCTTTTTTATTAATTTTATCGCCATATGCGGCTACTACATCATATTTATAGCCCTTTGGTAAAACAAGATCATCTTTAGCAGATGGTTTAATAGGCGTGAATTTTAGTCCTGATACTCTCTTTTTAAATCCAAATAAATGAGAAGCTGCCTTTGCTCCTTGTGCTTCCGCTGTTGGAGCCATCGCTCCTAATCCTGCTGATGTTACTGTTAGAGCTGTTACTCCTGTTCCTACATAAGTTAAAAACTTTCTACGACTTAACTCATTTGACATTAACGCACACCTCTTTATATATGTATTTACCTATATTAGAATAGATTTCTAATATTAAGAGAATTGTCGATTTATGCTAATCTTGTGTAAAAAAATATAAACACTATATTAATAGTGTTAAGTTTGTAAAATTAGTAAATGTTTTGAGTTGGCAATTTTTCTATTAAAAAACGCCCGGCATACTCTATATTTTTAAAGAGTGCCTGGAGTTTCATAGTGTCAAACATCATAATAGTGTATTGATTTCTCTACACAATATTCACCTTTTTTCCTTTTAAATAAAAACTGTTATTTTTTTGTTTATTTACCTTATTTTTATCTGTTATCCTGAATATATATAAATCTATCATACAAGATATCTATCATGATATTTTTTAGGAGGAATGTAGAATGGTGAAAGAAAAAGTAGCAATTATTACGGGATCTGCACGAGGAATTGGCTTTGAAATTGGTAAAGTTTTCGCTGAAAATGGTGCCAAAGTGGTTTTATCTGATCTTAATGAGAAGGCTGTAGTGGAAGCTGCCGAAAAGCTTAGAAATGAAGGATTAGATGTGACTGGTCTAAAGGCAGATGTTACAAAGGAAAAAGACATTATTCAACTTATTGAATCCTCCAAAAATAAATACGGACAGATTGATATTTTTATTAATAATGCTGGACTACAACATGTTTCTCCCATTGAAGAATTTCCAACTGAAAAGTTTGAGTTGATGATTAAAATTATGTTAACCGCTCCCTTTATCGCAATTAAACATGTACTACCGATTATGAAGAAACAAGGGTTTGGAAGAATTATTAATATCGCTTCTATTAATGGCCTAATTGGATTTGCTAACAAAGCAGCCTATAACAGCGCAAAACACGGGGTAATTGGTCTCACAAAAGTCGCCGCATTAGAATGCGCTTCTTCAGGTATTACGGTAAATGCACTCTGTCCAGGTTACGTTGATACACCACTTGTACGTGGACAATTAGAGGATTTGGCAAAAACGAGACAAGTACCACTTGAAAGAGTTTTAGATGAAGCGATCCTTTCACTCGTTCCCCAACATCGTTTGCTAGATGTCAGTGAAATTGCCGATTATGCCATCTTCCTCGCAAGTGAAAAAGGCCGTGGCATTACCGGTCAAGCTGTCGTACTAGACGGTGGATATACCGCGCAATAAGAAAAGCGGAAGGCATCCGTTTAGCGACGTAGAGGTTTGACAATAAAAGGTTCTTCTTTTCCTAAAAAACAACGCCCCGAACACGATTGAGTTCGGGGCTGAAAAATATCTATATTATTTTACTGGTCCTTTAGTAATTTGAGTCAATTTTTCATTAATCTCAAAAATCTTCATGCTAGCATCATTGATTCCAAATCCCGCCATTCGTTTTGTGTGCATTTCCTTATATTTTTCGGCAGATTCTTTTGTTTTAAAAAGATAAATACCGCCCGCTTCATTTCTTTCGACAGCTCTGTCCTAATTTCCAAATGAAGCCTTCTTCTTCAGTAATGCTTTTTGCTAAATCTGCAAGTGCTCTGCCATTTCATCACCATAGGCCCTTGAAAACTAAAGTCTACTTGTAGTACATATGCCATTTTTCATTCTCCTTTGTTTTAGAAATAGTCATTGCCAAATTTTCCAAAGCTATGCTGTAAAATAAAAACGAGTCTGCATCCACGACAAGTCAGATACAAAACTTCTATGAATTGAGCATTCATTCTCGCTTTGCAAAACTTTCCGTACATACTTTCATTAAATACCGAAAAAAATAATTGAAATCAACAAATCTTGATAAAACTATTTATGGTTAAACAAATATAAAGAAATAAACATCAAGACAATCGCCGTGGCCTTTTTCGCATCAATCGGGATACGCTGTGCACCAAACAAACCAAAATGATCAATCAATGCACCAAGAATGATTTGTCCAACAATGACAGCCATAAAAGTAGTGGCTACTCCAATTTTAGGAACAACAAGTACACTGACTACGACGAAAAAGGCTCCTAACAGGCCACCGATTAATTGCCATTTTGGAACGGTCAAAACAGCCAATACATCCCCACTACCAAAAAATATAACAATAAAAAATAAAGCAAGTGTTCCTACTCCAAATGAAATAAATGAGGCTTCAAGAACACCTACTTTTTTTCCTAAACCTCCATTAATTTGCCCTTGTACTGCCATTGCAGCACCGCTCAAAAGAGCTAACAACGGTAATAATAATTTCATTATTCTATTACTCCTTCTACTTCAAAAGTTTATCCATTTATATACTAGCATGTATATCATTTATAATTTTTATAAACTTAAAAGTAACCAATATATATTTTTGTCAAAATCTACATAATTTTCCCCAGATATGTTAGAATATTTTTTAAATTATATTATTTTTTACTAGGAGGATATGAGAACAATTTGTACAGGGTTGTTATTGAACGAGAAGATGATGTATATATGGCGAGTACGCTTGGGAAAAGGATTGCCGAAGAGTATGGCTTAAATAAAAGCCAACAAACTAAATTAGTTGTGTCGATAATGGAATTAACTCGCAACATTGTCTTTTACGCAAAAAAAGGAGAGCTTTTTATAAATCCTATTCCTTCATATGGAATAGAAATAACCGCCGTTGATCAAGGTCCTGGCATTGCAAACATTGAAGATGTGTTGAAGAATACAATCCGCTCAAAAACAGGACTAGGTTTGGGATTATCAGGAGTACAACGCTTAATGGATGAATTTGAAATCACTAGTACGGTTGGCCAAGGAACTAAGATTAGAGCCATTAAGTGGCTCAATGAAAGGCAGGATAAATACAGTGCTCATATCACCTACCGCTCATGAAATTTCATATGGCTTAATTGAACTCAATCCCGATGGTATGATTCATAAGATAAACAATGAAGGTAAACGATTAATCATTTCGAATGATAATGATACGAACTACCTCTTTAAGAGAGTTGGAAACACAGAAATAAAAACAAAACTACACGAATGCTTTATGGGAAAAGCAGATGAATTCATTGTGACAATTGATTCACAACCCTATTTCTTTTTATTCCACAGAACATTCAATGAGCATATACTATTAAAAATTCATATTTATATTTTTAATATCGCTCATTTACAAAACTCACATGAACAAAGCAATTGGAATAATCATTTATTATCTTCTGTAGGAGAAATGGCTGCTGGCATTGCCCACGAGGTTCGAAATCCTCTAACAGCAGTAAAAGGATTTCTTCAACTCATGGAACAATCCTTTAAGACTGAATATGCCGAAATTGCACTAAGTGAATTAGATCGAGCCATTCACATCTTAAATGATTTAATGAGCGTGTCAAAACCAGAATTTGCTCAAGAAACGCCGACACTATTCAACCTATGCTCTGAAATCGAATCTATTTTACTATTATTTCAGAATCAACTTTATCATATTAACCTCATTAAGAAATTTGAAAATGAAAGTGCTACCATTATAGGTCGAAGAGATCAAATAAAAAAATCCTTATTCAATTTGATTAAAAATGCGATTGAAGCGATGGATGACGGCGGCACGCTAATCATCGAGCAATATGAAGATTTACACGACGTACATCTTACTATTTCTGATTCTGGTATCGGTATTCCTAAAGACAAATTGCGTTTGCTTGGCACCCCCTTCTTTACAATGAAACAGGATGGAAAAGGAATGGGGCTAGCACAAGTCTTTAATACGATACAAAACAACAAAGCTAAAATTCGTGTAACAAGTGAAGAAGGACAAGGAACTACTTTTATTCTTTCATTTTCTAAAAATCATCACCAAATCCCATTTAGAGGAGGACAAACCATGTTACAAACAATTGATACAAGAGTAGAGTTAGCAGAATTTTTAATTAGAAATTTAGATTTTTACACAAAAGAATGGATTCAATATATAGAGAAAAATAAAAGCCATATTGCTTCTTTATTAAAAGAGAACGGTGATTTAGATGAATATGAAAAGTACGGCAATCCAATCATAAAAGTGATAGCAGAAAATATTCTTGAATTAAGAACAGAAGAGATTATGGATCATGCTAGAGAAAAGGGAATAAGTCGCGCTAAAACAGAATTTCCGATACATTTATCTTGGGAAATTTTCCAATCGACCCGTGGAATTACATGGAATGCCATTAAAGCATTTTATAATGAATCCCATATCACCCTCGATACAGAGCAATTTTTTGCGTTAGAACGACATGTAAACGATATCATTGATTTATATATTGATTCTTATACCGCTTATTATGTTCGCTATAAAGAGGATTTATTAAAAAGCCATCGTGAAACGGTAGATGAGTTAACCGTTCCGATTATTCCAATCACTGAAAAAGTTTGTATTCTACCAATTGTAGGAAACGTAGATACGTATCGAGCAAAAAAAATCCGTGAAAAAACACTTCAAAGAATTAAAGAATTAAAAGCTGAAAAATTGATTATTGATATTTCTGGCGTACCTTACGTCGATACAGCCGTAGTGAACCATTTATTTAAGATTGTAAAAGGCATTAAATTACTAGGCTGTGCCACAACCCTAACAGGAATCAGCGCAGAAATTGCCGACACGATGATTGAACTCGGTGTCGAAGTAGACAATGAATTACAAACGCGATCTGACTTACAACAAGCTTTACAGGACATTAATATATTATAAGAGAGACTGACTCAAAAGGTCGTTCATAACGACTTTTTGAGTCAGCTTTTTTTATAATATAAGAATTTATAAAATTTCGATGCGTATTGGTGTCTAGCTTCAGGCACCCAATGACTAATAGACTTCTCGCTTGTCTCCCTTACTAGGCCAGATGTGCAGCTTCATTTAATTTTTCTGTAGACTGAACAATTTTTTGCGTAGCCATACCTATCTCTGTGATAACTTCTACCAAACTCTGAATATCCATCTCAGATTGCTGTACGGACACAAGGTTTTCATTCGCTGCTTCTACAATACGATCAAACGCCTTTCGAGTCATTTCTGTTTTATCTTGTCCATCCTCCATTAAGTGATCTACCTCCTGAATGCTCGAGATTACTTTATGATTTTGATCATTGATTTGTTCCGTAAACATTTTAATCGATTCAACCGATTTCTGCGTTTGTTCCGAAAGCTTTCTCACTTCATTTGCCACCACAGCAAATCCTTTTCCATGCTCGCCGGCTCTTGCCGCTTCAATAGTAGCATTAAGAGCTAGTAAATTCGTTTGACTAGAAACACCCTCCACAATACTAACGACTTGTCTAATCTGCATAGACAATGCATTAAGAGCTTCTACATTTTCCTTCATTTTAACCGTACTCTGACGGGTCAAATTCATTTGTTCTTCTAATGAATTTAATTGCCCTTGTCCTTTTTCAGCAAGCTCTTGGCTAGTCTTTGACTTTTCAGCGCTTTGTTGTCCCTGTTCACTTACTTTCTTACTTCTACAAATTAAGTCTTCTACACTTGCACTTGTTTCTTCTGTTAGAGCCATTAAAGACTCACCGGTTTCGAAAATTTTATCCTTTAATTCCTCTTTTATTTTCTGGTATTCCACTTGTTTTGTTTCTATATTCACTTTATCCAACGCTTCTAAAATCACTTGTTGCGCAATATTCATCACTTTTGAAACACTTTTAGCGATTGTAAAAAACTCCTCTTTGCTTGAGGTTGAATCATATATAACATTCTGTACATTCATTAGAAGTGCTTGAAAACTTGCAACATACCATTGTGGGCGTACTCCAATCGTATGATGCCCCCTCGCCAAACTCTGAAGTTTTTCAACATAAGCATCATCAAACCGCCCCTCAAACATATGCACCAAGAACTGGGCATGCATCTTAATCCAACGTTCTCGATTTGAATAGGAAGTAACAATTTCACTATATTCAGGGATATTGCTCATTGCTTTAAAAAACTCACTTGTAATAGACTCTTTATGCTCTTTAATCAGCTTTTGAATCGTCTTGGCAATTTTTAAATCTTCTAAACTTAAGCCGATTGATTTACATTGATTTTGAATATTTGTATCTGAAATAGAAAATATGACTTCTTGATTAACTGCTTGTGATAACCATTCGGAAGTTCGATTTCTAGATTTTAATTTTGTATGCAAAAATGCCATTATTAAAACTCCCATCATTTAATAGACTCTATCTTTTTCAAACGTCATTTGCAGAATATAATGATATTATATTGCACTTTAGAGCAGAATCCATATATTTTCACACATTGTCAACTAATTTTACCTTTTATCCTTTGATTATTGTATACTACTTCTCATACTAAAGTACCACAATACTACTTATCTATGTAAATACGCTATTAGTTTATATTTCTTGAATTAAAATAAGGGCTGAACCCTATTGGTTCAGCCCCTACTTTAATAAGTATTATACGTCCAATCACAACACCTTTAGGTTAAGTGTAGTTGATTATTGAACTTCTTCAGTTTCTGGTGTTTCTTGTTCAGTACCTGGTGTTTCTTCAGTACCTGGAGCTTCTTCTTCAGTACCTGGTGTTTCTTCAGTACCTGGGGCTTCTTCTTCAGTACCTGGTGTTTCTTCAGTACCTGGAGTTTCTTCTTCAGTACCTGTACCCTCTTCAGTATTTTGATTTTCCTCAGTATTTGTGCCATCCTCTGTATTCGTCTCATCATTGCTGCAACCTGCGGCTACTAACATAAGTGATGCCATTAATACTAATAGCCATTGTTTAAGGTTTTTCATCTTTTTTTGCCTCCTTGGTTGTTCGAAAATTGAATTACATGACTATCATACAAGCTTTTGGAAAAAGTAGTGTTGTTTTTTACAATTTTTAACACACATTAACCATTTTTTCACAATTACTTAATAGTTTTTGTTCGTAAACAATCAATCTAGCTAATGATTATATTTTTTCTAAAAATGTGATACAGGTCATTTTTTTATCAACATTCTTTACGTATAGTTAAGGAAAAAGGGAACAGAGTGTTAATTCCCTTAATAATTCAAATCTAAAGGATGGAGGATAAATAGATGGCAAACCTAACGGTAGAACAAATTTTTGAAGAACTTGAAAATGTAATGGACCCAGAGCTTGGAGTTGATATTGTTAATCTCGGTCTTGTATATAACGTTGAGGTAACTGAAGAAAATGAGGTACGGGTCACAATGACGATGACGTCTATGGGATGTCCTATGGCCGGGCAAATTATTGCTGATCTAAAAGAGACATTGTCGACTGCCTTTTCATCTACAATAAAAGATATTGACGTTCAAATCGTATGGACCCCTATCTGGACAAAAGACAAAATGTCACGTCTAGCTAAATTAGCTCTTGGGGTTCATGGCTAAACCCTTTTTCATTTTTTTAGCAAAAGTATACTTATTTCAATCAAGGAGGGATTGTACAAAATGACATTTTATCAACCCTTTAACACCCTATTATGATGAAATTTTCCCTACCAATCCTAAGGCTCTCCACTTCTTAGCAGACACCTTTCAACAAGGAGGAACGTTACTCGATGTCGGTGCCGGTACAGGTAATATGGCGTTGGCACTATTAAATAAGGGATTCAAAGTGACAGCAACGGAACCTGAAGAAGCAATGGCCAACCAGATTCGTCAAAAAGCAAAGGGGCATACTACTCCATTAAAAGTGTTTACAAAAACGATGCAGCAATTAGATGAATTCGTAGAAACATTTGATGGGATTTATTGTATTGGAAACACGCTAGTTCACTTACACAATTTGGAAGAGATTGATGAATTTCTTCATCAATCCTATAAAAGGTTACACCATAATGGAGCACTTATTTTTCAAATTGTAAATTTTGAAAGAGTATTAACGAAACAAGATTTTACTTTCCCTGTGATTAAAAAGGAAACCTTTGAATTTAAACGACATTATGAACTAGTTGATGAAAAAATACGATTTACTACTACCTTACTAACAAATGATCAATCAGTATCAAACACAACCCTGCTATACCCTGCTACTTTAAAGCAATTGCTTCCTCTTTTAGAGCGTTGTGGTTTTCGAGCTATAGAAACCTTTGGAAATTTTGAAAAGAGTAGCTATTCATTGAATTCACCGGCATGTATTGTTGTTGCGAGAAAGTGATTTCTACCCGAATGACCATATTGCACAGTAAACAAAAATATCTCATACTAAAAAAGAGGCTACCTAAATCTTTTAACCTTTAGGCAGCCTCCTCTATATTTACAACTACAGTAAAAATTTTTCATCTCAATCTACTACAGGCAACCAACCTTTTATGCCCATTAGTCGCTGCCATAAAGGATTAGGAATTACGAGCTCTTGCTGATCTTTCTTAGACAATGTTGTACGAATTTGGTCTTCCTGATCAGCTTGAACTTTTTCAATCCATTTAGGCTCCATCAACATTTCACGACCTAAGGCAATTAACGGGACACCTGTTTCTAATGCTTCTACTACTTCATCCGGCGTATGCAGTGAACCAACCCCCACAACCGGGACGCGACTTCCGACTTTTTCATGAATTCTAATAATTCTGGATTGCGATTCCTCTTTATTACGGAAAGAGCCATTCCAGAAATGATTGACAGATACATGCAAATAGTCAAGCTTTTGGTCTGCTAGCTTATCAACAAATTGAAGAGTATCTTCCAATGTAATCCCTGGATTACTTCCTTCTTCAGGTGATATACGATAGCCTACAATAAATGGTTTATTAGCATGTTCAACAACAGCTTTTTTTACTGAATCAACGACAGCTAGCGGGAATTTCATTCTTTTTTCAAGCGAACCGCCCCATTGATCCTCTCTTCGGTTGGAATGCGGCGAAAAGAATTGCTGAAGAAGATATGTATTAGCCCCATGAATTTCAACACCGTCAAAACCAGCTTCAATAGCCCGTCGCGTCGCATCGCCAAAAGCTTGAATCGTGTTAATTATTTCCGTTTCCGTCATTTCACGTGGGACAGGTTTCCCTTCCCCTTCTGAAGCAACAGCACTTGCAGAGATGGGCTGACGATCCGGCAATAATTCCGGAGGCGATTGCCGGCCGCCATGATAAATTTGTAAAATCGCCTTTGCTCCTTTGGCTTGAATCGTTTGAGCCAATCTCTTCAACCCCGGAATGAATGAGTCATCATCGACGCTGAATTGATCTTCGAATCCTTTTCCATCAATACTGACATAAGCACAAGCGGTAATGACCGCTCCCACACCACCAGAACGCTCTGCATAATAAGGGAGCTCTTGCTCGTGATACTTCCCCATTTGGCTGTGAAGAATAATGAGTCATTGGTGCAATCATAATACGATTCTTCACTTCTACTCCTGAGGGAAAAGTAAAGACTTTAAAAATAGGTTCGTATTTAGTATTCATCCTTTTTTCCTCCAATCCATTAGAAATTGTGATGACTTCTCCTGTAACATTTTCAAAGCCTCACCATTTATTATAGCTCCAAAAGATTGTAGAACAAATTTTAACATTATATAATGAAGCAAACATTTTCCTTATGTCTCAAAGCCTGTGGAATATACATGCAAAACGGTTCACTTTCCATATAATCACCTGTTACCGCATACGTTCTAGAACGAGATCCTCCACAAATCTTATTGTATTCACAAACACCGCATTTCCCTTTATATTTGTCAGGCTGGCGTAAGTCTTTAAACACCTGTGCTTCACGATAGATTTCGGCAAGTGGGGTCTCCCGAATATTCCCCGCTTTAATCGGCAGCATACCGCTTGGCATAACATCTCCAATATGTGAAACAAAGGCAAAACCATTGCCATCATTTACTCCTTTTGGAGCCCGTTTTAATCCATCCGACATCGAAGCAAAGTCCGTTGTAATACTATCCTCGTAATGAATCTCTCCCTTTTCAATTTTATGTTCTTGCATTTTTTGCTGTAAGACAACACGACGATAATGCTGGGCACACGTCGTTTTAATATCAAAAGGCGCCGTTTTGCTTAACTCATACAACCACTGAAAAACCTTTTCATGCTCTACCGGAGTAAGACAGTCTGCTATTTGTCCTCTCCCAGTCGGAACAAGCAAGAAAATATACCACATGACCGCTTTAAGCTCCCCCACCAATTTAGCCATTTCTTCAAGATGATCATAATTATATCGTGAAATAACGGTATTAATTTGCAGTGGCATTTGTAATTCATTTAAGTATTTGATTTTTTCAATGGTAAGGTCAAAAGAGCCAGGGGTTCCGCGAAATGTATCATGAATTCCCGCAATTGGTGCATCCAAACTAAAGCCCCAGCGAGAAAGACCAACTTCTTTTGCCTGCTTCATTTTTTCTTTCGTTACATTCGGGGTCGCACTTGGTGTTATAGAGACACGCATGCCTTTTTTAACAGCATAATCTGCTAGTTCAAACAAATCCTCTCTCATCATACAATCACCGCCTGTGAACACAAGCATTGGATTGTTCATTTCATAAATATCGTCAATTAACTTGATTCCCTCCTCATGTGTAAGTTCCCGAGGATCGGCTGTTAATTGCGCGTCAGCACGACAATGTACACATTTTAACTGACAAGCTCTTGTTACTTCCCAGATCACAATGAACGGATTTTTATCATAGTCTACTGCTTGTCCATGAGGATGCCCCATTGAATGTAGATGTCCATTTCTTTGCATATAAAATCACCAGACTTTGTTAGTATTTTCACAAACTATTATTTAAAAATAACTCACTATTCTAATTATAAAATTATTAACTCGCTTTATATACCCCATTTGTTACAACATTCCTACAAGTACGAAAAGCGGATATACCCGTTCAGCGACGTATGGACTGAGGCCCACACGATGTGGGTCACACAGACGAAGACATAAGGACCGTGGCGGTCTTAAGTCTGTGTTCATTTCCCCCATATCGAGATAAAGGAAACACGAAGAACTAATGTAGTTTCCCTTTTGTTTATTCTAAAAATAGTAGATAATATAAGTGTTCTTTTATAAAAGGAGATGAAAACTTATAAGCCAAAAGAATTTTCAATATGCTTAATGTATCCGTACGAACGCTACAAAGGTGGGATAACGAAGGGCTTACCGAACCCCAAAAAGAAGAAGATACTATACAAAAGAGCAGAACAAGAGGATGATGGAATATGAAGCGAGCGTTTAAGACAGAAATTCTTTTAACAGAAGAACAACGTCAAAAGGTCCATCAAACCATTGGTGTTTGTCGGTATGTGTATAATTTGTATCTTTCGACTGCACAAAGCCATTATCAAGAAACAGGCAACCACATGTCAGGCTATGATTTTTCAAAATGGTTAAATAATGTCCATACGAAACAGACCGATTTTTGGATTAAAGAAGTGTCATCTAAGGCTGTCAAGCAGTCGATCATGAACGGAGATAAAGCCTTTAAAAACTTCTTTAAAGGTCTGATGAAGTTTCCAAAGTTTAAAAAGAGGAAAAAGCAAGATGTTAAAGCATATTTCCCAAAGAACAATCCAACAGATTTAATCATTGAACGTCACCGCATCAAGATTCCGACTCTTGGATGGGTTCGGTTAAAAGAATACGGATATATCCCTTCTAATGTGAAGGTGACTAGTTGTACGATATCGCAAAAAGCAAATCGATATTACGTGTCGGTATTGTGTGAGATTCAACCAAAAGAACAAAAGCAACTTAACACACACGATGGGATTGGGATTGATTTAGGAATTAAAGACTTTGCTGTATGCAGTCATCATGAAACGTTTAAAAATGTCAATAAGACACAGAAAGTTAAGAAATTAGAACAGAGTTTAAAGCGGCAGCAGAAAAAATTAAATCGAAGCTACGAACAAAATAAAAATCGAAAGAGAGGTGAATTCTGCGCTAAAAACAGGCAGAAGCAGCTTGTAAAAGTGCAAAAACTGCATGCTAGACTAGCGAATATCCGACATGAATATGTTCGATCTGTGGTCAATCAGTTGGTGAAAACCAAACCAACGTATATCACGATTGAAGATTTAAACGTCAAAGGCATGATGAAAAACCGGCATCTATCCAAAACCGTTTCACAGCAAAATTTCTATTGCTTCAAAAAATGGCTCAAAGCAAAATGCAAGCAATATGATATCGAACTAAGACAGGTAGATCGTTTCTATCCGTCTTCTAAACTATGTTCTTGCTGTGGTCATAAGAAGGTAACATTGAGCCTATCACAGCGAATCTTTACTTGTGACAACTGTGATGTTGAAATGGATCGAGATGTTAATGCCAGTTTGAATCTGAAATATGCAACAGAATATATCGTATTAACTTAAACTAATCGGTATATATGTACGGTCGGCTAGATCGGAATTTACGCCTGTTGAGAGCCAATCACACGATAGTAGCGAGATGTTGGCGAGGTCGGGTTCGTAGAAGCAGGAAATTGTCTAGCATAGATAAATGAGTACATTTGTCTATGTTTTTAGTAGCAGATGATTTTCTTGGTTAAAAGTTTACAGGATGCAACAACCCTACATAACGGAGTAAAAATGCCTTGGTTTGGTCTTGGCGTATATTTGTCTGAAGAAGGACAAGAAGTGATTAATGCAGTCAAAGCAGCGGTTAAAGCTGGATACCGCAGCATCGATACAGCTGCATTTTACAAAAATGAAGAAGGTGTTGGACAGGCCATTAAAGAGTGTCGCGTTCCACGTGAAGAATTGTTTATCACAACAAAGGTTTGGAATACAGACCAAGGATATGAATCAACACTAGCTGCTTTTAATGACAGCTTAAAGAAGCTGGACTTAGATTACTTAGATTTATATCTTGTGCATTGGCCAGTTAAGGAAAAATATAAAGAAACATGGAAAGCATTAGAAACGTTATATAAAGAAGGTAAAGTTCGAGCAATCGGTGTTTGTAACTTCCAAATTCATCATTTAAAGGATTTACTTGCAGACGCAGAAATTGCGCCAATGGTGAATCAAGTCGAGTATCATCCTAGACTTACTCAAAAAGAATTGCTAGCCTATTGCCAAGAGCATAACATTCAATTGGAAGCGTGGTCACCACTTGGTCGAGGCAGAATGTTAGATGAACCGACTCTTCAAGAGTTGGCAGCGAAATACGGAAAAACAGTTGCACAAATCATTTTACGCTGGGACCTACAAACAGGTGTTGTAACCATCCCTAAATCTGTTAAGGAACAACGAATCAGCGAAAATGCCGATATCTTCGACTTTGAATTATCAAAAGCTGATATGGACACAATTGATTCATTAAACCGCGACCAGCGAAACGGCCCAGATCCTGATAATTTTAATTTGTAATAAAAGAAAAAAAGAGTCTATGGATTAGGCTCCAGAGTGTCAACAACCCTTTATTCAAGGGTTGTTTTTATTGTTAGCTTAAAATATTACAACTAAGAAGATTTTTGTTCGCATCTCATGCTACATTTATATATAGAAAGATGACAACGAGGAGTGAACATGATGAATCGTTTTTTTATTATGTTTTTAGGGTTAATTGGAGGAGTTTTAGGAGTTTTAGGAGTTATTTACTCCTTTTATCTAAGAGATTTCCATAGACTGACACAAGCTGGGAGTGCTAGTGAGTCTATTTTTCTATTTAGTTTGTTTGCCACTATAGGAGCCTTAGTATCTCCTTTTAAACCAAAAGTCGGTGGTTGGTTTATGATGATTTCAGGGATTTCAATGATCTTTACTACAGTATACTCGGGTATCATGGGTGTTTTATCATTGGTTGCAATTATTGTAGCAGCTACACTTTGTTTTGTAAGAAACGAAGATAATGAACCTTCAAAAACAAAAAGTAAACCAAACCAAAGAAAATCCACTTCTAAAGTGGCCAATTCCCCAAAAAAGAGTATTCAAAATAAACCGGTTCGGAAAACAATGGGCATGGATAATAAAGGAACGGCAACTAAACAGACAAAGAAAAAAACGACTCCGCCTATTCGTAAACCAGCTAAAGGAAAAATGACTCCCTCTACTAAACGCACCCCCAAGAATAAAGCCCTTTAGTATATGCAAGACCTGTTTGAAAACGGCAGTCATTTTATGGAGCAACACCTCTAAAGAAAACTGGATGCTTTGTTGAATTAATATCTATAATAGAGAAAATAAAAAACTGTCTGTTATTCAACTAAAAGGCAGAAATCACGAGAGGTGATATTTTGAAGAAGGTTTTTACATTTATTTTTATATTATTCATTCTAATCGGTGGGATTTTTGGATATGTAAAATATAAACAATACACTGTTGAAAAAGCAGTTTTAGAATATTTGATAACAGATGAAAATATTTCTGAAGAAGATATTACAGCTGAGCCTTTCATAGCTAACTTATCAGGCGAAAAAAATTGGATGGTTTCAATAAAAATAAAAGATGACCCTAAAACATATAGTTATTATAAAAATAAAGACAACAAAATAGTTTTGGAATCTTATGTTGATGGAAATTATGAACCAACAATTTTGAATAAAGTGATGAATTAAGTTTTAATTTAAGGGATTATTTTAAATTTTCGGCTCTCGAAATAATACAAGTGAAATAGAGTTGATTCTACAAGTTAGTAGAGCCAGCTCTATTTTTTACCTTAAAACAACAATGAAATTTAACATAGCTAAAAAATAATGAATTGTTACGTTCCAGGTTGATGTTACTAATACAGGAGATGTTAGCTTAGATATTGTTGCTACCGATCAAGGACAGTTATTTAGAAACAGCAACCTCGGGCCAGGTCAGGTTTTCCACTTTCCAGTAAGTGTGCCTGTACCACCTTCTACTAATGGGTGCACACGTGAAATCACCAACACTGTCGACGTTGTAGCGACGGTTTCAGCGTTCCCTGATGGGACTAAACTTCCTAATGAATTTAGACAAAGCGCTACTGCCACTTGTCCGGTCGTGACCCTTGGAAGAACAATTGGCTTCTGGCACAATAGAAATGGTAGCGCTATACTTGATACACATGGGTTTGGATTTCTTGATACACCGGTAACCTTTGGCGGTGGTTCTCGAACTATAAATGTCACAACAATTAGCCAGTCTAATACGATTCTAAACAATCAATTCTGCAGTCTGCCAGGCAGCAATTGTGCAAGCAGAAGTGATGCTCTCAACCAGAACACACTTGAGGTCCTTATAGCTCAGACACTTGGCCTCCAATATAATATTTTAAAGATCAAGTGTTAAAAAACCTTATTTTATAAATAGCTCAATATCCTCGTCATCAAATCTTTCGCCAAGAACCTTTCTATCAAGAAATTCCTTTTCAACCATTTTTAATAAATAAAGAGAATAAGTTAATCTATACATAGCAAAAATCCCTCTATCTATATCCATTGGCATTGTAGAAAATTTTTTTTGTTTTTTTTCATCAATATAACTTACTATCATCTGTTTATGATTAATTTCACCAAATACCTCTTGAGGTCTAATTAAATTAAAACTATAAAAAATATCCGTTATCCCTAGCTTATGAAAATATTGCTTTAGTTCATCAATATTATTCATTTCAAAAACAGGATTATCAGATGGAAAAACCTTTGAAAAATAAAACCTCTTCAATACCTTTAAGAAGAAAAACTTAATAGCTTCTTTTTCATTTGAAAAAACCTTAACATTTTCTTTTTCCGGGCTTGATTTTCTTTCAAAGTTAATTTCAGAATACACCCAAGACGTATCATTTTTTTCTACTTGACTATAATTTTCATAAGCTTCTTTTTCTTCTTTTATGACTCCATCAATAAGACTAATTTTTATCCCTAATTCCTTGGAGATTTCTAGTAATTGATTACTGTTCATTCGCTCCATCCCTTTAAGTTATTTAGTAATTACAATATAACCATACTGTATTAAATTTTCTACATTTGCTTCAATCGAATTCCCATAGTCATCAACAATATCAATTTTTGAATAATATTGTATCCCACCACCTACCTCATCGAACCATGGAGCAATCTCGCCAGATCTTACTTGAAATTCTCTTCTTATTTTATACTTAGTATATGGTTGCTCTTTCATATGGGGTGGTAAAGCCCTACTTTCATAACTTAATCCCGCAGGTGAAAAATACTGTCCATTACCATTACTTCCATATCTATCTATTTCTATTCCTGACTTAAGTGTTTCTACATCATATTTTCCATTTAAAAAGCCGTCTATATTAGGATCTCCTTTAGTCCCAGGCCAATTAATATCTCCCGTTTCTTGATTATAGTATATCGGATTATCATGGACCTTTTTATATTTTAAATATGTCTCATCTTTCGGGGGATACTTCCAACCATCTAATTTAGCCCTATCAACTTCACTAATTTCTTTAACTGGATTACCAAACTCTTTATTCCCTTTTACTAAATCATCTGTTTGATAAGGAGCATTTTTCACCTGTAAATGATCCACATACTTTGCTGCCCCCGCAACCCCACCAATTCCAAGGGCAGTCATCAAACTATTCTGCCGTTGCTCCTCCGTCAACTCATTCCCAAACATATCCTTCCCTGTCACTGCTTCACTCAATCCATTAGCAGAGACAAGACCATAAATCCCCATTTCACTTTTCTCCAAGATGGACAAAGATTTGGTTGTTTTATAGGCATCGAGGGCATGACTAGCGGCATTCATGCCTTTGGCGGTGGAGTAAATCGCTTTTCCACCTTTGGCTGCTCTGCCTACCCAGCCGACAACCGGAATAAATCCAGCGGCTGCCATGGCTCCGGCTGACGATTCGTTCGGCATCTGACAGCTTTCGTCCTGTGACGGGATCGACGCCTTCTGTTGCTCTCTTATAATCATAATAGCCTGTGATTTCCCCTGTAAAGGTTTTTGTCGTATCCCATGCTTTTTCGTACCAAGGTTTATTGGCCTGTGCTTCGATTTCTTTTTGAAGCTCTCTTGCTTCTTTTTGCTCTTTTTTGAAGGTTAAATACGCATTACCCTGCTTTTCCATATCATCTTTCAGCTGATAGACTTCACTCGTTTGATAGGCCTCGGCATTAAAGTGCAAGGGAGAAATGGTTTCTCCCTGTCTTGTCGCATCAATAAGCTGGCTGTAAAGAGCTAACACATAGCTTTCTGCATCTTGAGAAAGCGCATATTCAGAGGTTAAGTCTCGCATCCAGCTCATTAACCTTTTCAATCGTCTCTGTTCGTTTTGTTCTCTGCCTGATCCATATAGGTTTCAAACTGTTCACTTGAAAATACATTAAGGGAAATGAGATCACTAATGTCGTCAAAAATAGTTTGGAGGTCTTCTTTCTGCTGGGAGACCATTTCATTTGCTCTTTTATTAGATAGGGCCAGGTCTTCTTCCAAAAAGGGCATCTTTACAACGGTTTCTCCAGCTACATTCTTATCCTCCGCCGTTCCTTCGATTCCTTCAAGAAATGCTATATTTTGATTAATAAAACGGAGCCATGCCTCTACTACATCTATCTGGGCTTGATAAAAGCCCTTAATCGCATCTGCCCCTTTGCCTAAAAATTGATCGTTATTAACAATTTTCGCAAACTCTTGTTTTAGCTGTGTTAATTGACCTTTTAGCTCCTTATACTGTTCGGCGCGAGTTCTAACTGATTGGAACAATGTTTCGGCTTCATATACTTTTTCTATTTCCATTCCTTCAAGCCCCTTTGCCCTTATTTAACAATTGCTTCATCTTGTTTTTTCAAAATAGCTACATTGGCTCGCGTATCTTCTATATTTTTCTGAACAGCCTGTATATACGCTTTCACCATTTGTTTTATATTTTCTTCTCTTTGAAGCCACTCGTTTGTAAATCCGAGCTGATTCTGTCCAAGTTCATCTTCCGGAGGAGAGGGTAATGTCAAAGCTTCGAGAGCACGTTCCACATCATTCAACTGCTGAATGACTTCGTCATAATCTAGTTTGATTTTTTGCATTAAAATAG
This sequence comes from uncultured Bacillaceae bacterium, assembly GCA_963790055.1. Lineage (GTDB taxonomy): Bacteria > Bacillota > Bacilli > Bacillales > DSM-1321 > Peribacillus. The sequence continues at coordinate 62,772 of CAWBND010000007.1, read as the reverse complement.
CCTCCTTTGCAGATCATTTATTTTACTTCCTAATTCTTCGAATGCTTCTTCTCCCTTATCCAGTAATTGACTCGCTTGATAAGCTAGTCCACTTGCAATATCCAATGCACTCTGCTGCAATTGTAAAGCATTAATTTCTGCTTGAATGCTTTCTTTGTAAGAATCATAGTCATCCATTGTAATGTCTACGATTTCTGTATGAGCATTCATCTCGTGATTCATCAAAAGAGTCGGCGTGACTTCCCTTCCATGAAGCATCTAAAGCAGGCTTTAAGATGTTAGGAAGCTCATTCTAAGCTCGTCTCTTTGTTCCTCCGCTATGTCCTGTTTTGCCCGTTGTAGTCGAGATATTTTTTCTGTCTATTGCTGCCGACTGACTAGAAATAGCAGAATGAATTTGTCTTAGACTGTCTGAAAAACTCATGTTTACACCTCCTAAACCGTCTAGTTTCGATCATTGCATCACTTAAGCTCCCTATTTCCCTGAACCATTTTAGGAATAAGCAAAATAATCATGACAAGAGACCAATAACAAGTAAGACCATCAATACAACTGGTCACTTTTATTTGTGGGTTTGAAGACGAAGTTTTTTGATCTGCAAGCTGAAAAGACTCTTGTTTCTCTCCTGTAAACAACTTCATTTGTTTCGCTTGTGTAGAAACGGTGTTGTCGACTCTTCCATCGAATAACTTCTTCTTTAAAGAGGCTTCCTATAGAATCTGATGTAGGCTTTTCAAAGGTTAATTTTTTTTGGACTTCTGGAATGGATTTCTTCTGTTCATAAAGTGCCTTTTCATTTAAATAATCTGTATTTTCCTTGAACTCTTTTTCTTCATACGTCATTAGGTGTTAATGTTTCAAGAGAGGATAGCAGCTGCCCAGCTACTATTCTCGTTGATGAAAAGAAATAGGGGCAGCAACACCATAATCATCAAAAGTCGATTACGCTTCATTTGCCTGTTCCTCATCGATTACACTTGCACGATTCTTCCAAGCATTGACCACTAATGGAAGCAGAGCCAACACTAAGATAATGGCTGCTAATACGGATACAGCTGGAAGGAATAATGATTGAGCCTCATATTGAATCGACATATAGACTTTGGACATTGGGTCCTCATATTGAATATTTGGTGCTAGTAATGGAAGGAATGAACCCATAAAGAACATTACCAATCCAACACTTACAATCCAGCCTAGTAAATTTCCAAGTGTAAAACCTAACAAGTACAACAGTAGAAGCAGCGGTTAGAAGCAGGATCGTCACAACCGTCCACTCGATTGCTCGTACTTCTTCTAACGGATAAATATTTAATCCGTATAAGCTAATAATTAAACCTACAATTAAATTTAACAGCACAAACATAGATCCTTGTACAAGTTTAGGTGCTCCTTTAAAGTAATGACTGAAATACCCAATTAATAAGACTGCTAATTAAAACAATCATCAACACAATAACAGGCGGCATCTTCTTTTCTTCTTCCTTAGAAGTTCCATCACCGCTAATTTGAAGTGGATTAGCTAAATAGTCATACACTGGTCCATTTTGTTGACCATCTACATACGTATTTCCTAATAGATTAAACATATCGTCTCGGAATAACTTCGTTGTTGTTACGTTCGTTGTCCATTTGTCATTTAGTGTATTCGCATCCTGTCTGAACGTCTTGAACCTTCGATTGAAGTTCATCTGTATAGGTGACAATTTGATTTTGACTGTCACCTAAAGAATTCATTAATTCATTAATCATAACCATTTCTTGCGCAATGCCCTGTTGATTTACAACAACGATATTCCCATCCACTCCTTCTGTTGGAACGGGAGCATCGATTGGCATTAATTGATTCATTACTTGAGTAGAGCTTTCCTCAATTAGCAGATAAGTCTTCCATAATAGAATTCTGTTGTTCTTCAATATTTTGACTATAATCTGTCATAAATCCTTGAAATTGATCTTGAAGATCTGTCATTTGCCCTGATGCTGCCGGCAAATCAGTAGACAGCTCACTCCACATGTTTTGTTCTTCCTCGTTCACCTCAAGAATGGGATTAATACGTTTTACAATAGCTTCATAGTTTTCATAAATATCCAAACTATCTTGTAAAAGAGTATCCAACTGAGCAAGTGACCCATAATAATCTAAAATGGTAGTCGGTAGCCAATAATCAATATTTTTAGAAAATATAGCCGCTAACGATTCCTTTCTCTTCTGACTTAAAGCAGGTGAGGCGAGGATGGCTTCTTCTTTTTTCTCAATTTCCTCAATTAATCTCATCATTTGGACCAACTAAAGAGCTTGTATTATCTAATAACTTATTAATCTTTGCATTTAGCTCATCTACTACTTTCTGCAACGGATTTTCCTCAGCTTCGATGGCAGCAAGCTGTTGTTCTACTTTAGTCATTCGTTCTGCTAAAAGCGGCAAACGATCCATAGCCGTGACTACCTGTTCTGCTTGTGGTTCAGCGGTCGTTGCTAGACTATCCTTGATTTCATTCATCTCTTTCGCAATTTCCTGTAATTCTGTTCTTTCCTGTTCCATATTTAGTTTTTCAGTTGTTGCTTCCTCAGTAGAAACAGGAGACTCCTTTACCGCTGATCTGATGTCGACTTGACCTTGATTCTCTCTCGTTACTTCTTTGTTTCAACGTTTGTAATTCAGACTCTATTTGATTAAGAGAGTCTTCCTCCCTCTCTCTTAAATAAGCCATCATCTCTTCCTTTTGTTCCTCTACCTGCTCTACCCGAACATCCGATAAAGTATTCATATTGTTATTGATTTTTTTCTAATTGTTGACCGATTTCATCTAACCCAGCGCTAAGTTGTCCGCTTTGCTGATCAAATGACTCGATTGAATCTGTAAATTTTGGCATTTGATTAGAAGCTAAAATGCGGCAATGGTTGACACACTTTCATCCTGTAATTGTGTAAAGTTTGCCCTTGCTGTTTCTCCTGATATTCTTTGTATTGCTCTACCAATTCAACAAAGGTCGTTAACTCTTGTTGAAACTGATTCATATTGTCTACACTTTGTGGAGAAGCTTCTCCTACAGAATTCATCGATGCTTGAATAGTTTCTAGCATGCCTTTCTGCTGCTCTAATTTCACCAGTAAGATTTTTTGAACTTGGGCTGTAAAAGGACAACATTGCATTTTGAAACTCAATTTCTTTCTGTAAAATCCCATCAAATTTACTTCGAACATTTTCTAAATCTTGTGAAACATACGTCCAATACAAAGTAGTAACTTTCCCATTCACTCGGTTCGTCGCACGCTCCATTTCACGCAAAACTTTCTCACGGTTCATGACATTTAATTGATCTTGAACCGTGTACTCAAATTTGGCTTTAACAGGCTGTTGACTTTCGTACGTCATAATATTGTTTGAAAAATCTGATGGAATATAAACGACTGCATCATACTTTTTATTTTGAAGTCCATTCACAGCAGCACTTCGACCAAGAACGATCCATTCATAATCTGAATCCTCTTGGAGAATAGACATGACTTTTTCGCCAAATTTTACAGATTTCCCTTCCTGATTAGCCTCCATATCCTCATTGACAACGGCAATTGTTCGTGTTGCGTTTTCTCTTACCTGTAAAGGATGATCACCTATCGATCCAAAGAAAACGGCCGGAGTGGCTAAAATCAGAAATACTACAAAAATCAATTTCATCACATATCTTGTTTTACTTGTCATGAATACACCATCCTTTCAGTAGCACATAGCGGAATTTGTATTTTCGTTTCCTTAGCATTGATGACATAATAACCATAGCCAGGATGGATTTCTTCTTCTTTTCGTTCGTATGATAAAGTAAATAACGTTTGCTCTGATTTTTTCATCAACAGCACAGCTTGACGAATTTGCTTCATCTCAACCGTTAACGAATCATACCCTTTTGTTAAGTCATTATTACTTCCTGAAACAAACATGTGGAAGCCAAGATGACTGAAATTTTTCATAAGCTTTGATAATCTATCCTGCAATGGACTATCCATCATTTGTGAGAATCGAGCATAGCCATCAATCAGTAATACAATCGGTTGATGATTATTCCATGCTAATTGACCAGCTGAAGATTGGCTACATACTCACTTTCTCTTTCTGCTAACAACTGTTCTATCCTACTCAACCAATCCGTAATCTGCTCTTTCGTTTCCAAATAGCTTACAGCCTCTTCTGATGCATAGCTAGATAAACCTCGATCAAAGGAATCAAATATAGCTACCGCCTCTGGTCCTGAAGTGTAATAAGGAGTTTAACAATAGCTTTAGAACATTCGTCTTTCCTTTTTGTGCTTGACCGAGTACCAGACAATGTTTGTTTTTCACGAGATCAATATAAACAGGTTGAACCAACTCTTCATCCAAACCAATTGGCACTTTACCCTGCTTGCTGAGTATCGTCTAAATAGGCTGTAAAATTAAGCGTAGTTAATTCCGTTGGAAGCATAGGAATTGGGTTCGGTCTCTTATAACCTGCATATTTTTCTTTTATAGATCGGACATCTTTTCTAATCGATTCAAGTAATTCATAATCATCCTTGCCATCCGCTGGCAAAAATACTTGTGAAAAATAGGATTCTTCTTTTTTAATAATCGCCCGTCCTGGCATTGGTTCAGGGGTAAACGGAATTCTTCCTAATACCGTAAAAGATTCACCGCTATCCATTAAGTAATGAACAATTTTCGTTTTCAAGTTATTCATCAGAGCTTGGCGGATTGAATTAATTCTTGTTGCTGTAATCAATCATATAAATTCCTAATGACTGACCATCCCTAGCAAATTGATTAATTTAGTGCTTCAAGCTCCTGCATTTCCTCTTTAATCAAGATCAAAATTATCAATCGTCAAGAAAAGAAGCGGAAGCTTTTCTTCACTGACCATGTTGTACATTTTGATACTGCTTACTTCCTGTTTTTGAAATAGCAGCTTTCTTCGTGAAATTTCATTTTTTAATTCCTTCATAAATTTCTCAATTTTTCGTTGCTCATCCATTAAGAAAAAGTCAGCAGTATGTGGTAGCTGCTTTAATGGTAAAAGTGTTCCATTTCCGAAATCAAACAAGTAATAGTGTAATTCCTCAGGACTAAACCTTTCAGCCATGCCAAGAAGAAGAGTCATAACAGTATGTGATTTTCCATACCCTGAAGAGCCAAACACTCCAATATTTCCATCTTCTAGCACATCATAATGAAACGACCGTTTGACTTTGTTTTTCAGGCTCATCAATCATCGCAAAGTTAATTTCATGTTTATCAGATGATAGATTCGATTTCCTTGATAATCGATGAGCAAGAGGCGGCAGCCAAGGACTATTCAGTTGCTTAATCCCCATTTCAGCCTGTAATGCTTCTATTTTTTCCACAATTGCTTCGATTTCTGTCTTTTTACCTTTTTTCTTTCGATCATGTGTTGTCACATTGGATAATGGAATCAAACCCAAGATCGGTGACAAGAGCAATTTCATCTTCTGACTGAGTAGTATCTTCAAGATATGGTGAACCACTCCATGCAGATTGGAATAACTCATATACCTCATTATTTCCTACCTGCAAATAGCCTCTTCCTGTCACCGTAATCGTAGCCGCATCCCCATTTTTAAGAATTTCCCTACTATCATTTGCATCCTGAACCTTTAACGCTACTCTAAACCTAGCATTACTCCAAATTTGCTCATCAATGACACCACCTGGCTTTTGTGTAGCTAGAATTAAATGAACCCCTAAGCTACGACCAATCCGCGCCGCACTGACAAGCTCTCGAATAAAGTCAGGCTCCTCCCTTTTTAATTCTGCAAATTCATCAGAAATTAAAAATAAATGCGGTAATGGTTCCTCTGCTTGCTGTTGTTTATACAAATCGGTATAGTCGTTAATATGATTGACCTGATATTGATCAAACAAACGTTGTCGTCGCTTTAACTCACTTTTAATAGAAGCAAGTGCTCTTTCACTGAAGTTCTTACTTCCCTCAATATTCGTAATCGTCCCAAGTAGATGCGGAATATTTTTAAAAGGCTGTGCCATTCCTCCACCCTTATAGTCAATCAGTAAAAACGCCACCTCATGTGGATGAAAGTGAACAGCTAATGACAGGATATAGGTTTGTAAAAATTCACTTTTCCCTGACCCTGTCGTACCTGCAAGAAGTCCATGTGGTCCATGTGCTTTTTCATGCAAGTTCAATTCGACCACATCTTCTTTTCCTTTTAAACCAATTGGAACGGCTAATGACTTAGCCGATTCATTCGTCAGCCAATTTTCTTTAATTGGCATCTCATCGACATCTTTCGCATTCACCATCTGTAAAAAAGAGACACTGTTTGGAATGGAATTCGTCATACCTACCTGATGGTCAAGTGTTCGAAGCAAGCGGGCAAATGTTTCATTGCCTTTTCGTTGATGAGCATCTAGTTTAAATGGAATCGAAACGGCTTTTCTTTCTTTTATTAAAATATCTCCCTCTTGATCATTGATATAGCGAACCAGAGTGTTGAATATGCTCTGTTAAGCTTTCTTTTGATTCAGCAGCAAAAATAACCGATACACCTAGAGATGCATGCTCTCCCTCTAAATACTCCAATATGACATGATCGGCTATTAACTGCCGGTTCGTAATAATGAACATCAAATGTGGAGAAAATCTCATTTTGTCTTTATTTTCCTGTACATCACGTTCTCGCAGCATTTCGTATATCGATGAAAGCAGTTGATCTCGAGTTTTTTCATTATAAATAAGACCTTTTGCATGAACATGAGGCAATTGAAAATGCGGCAGCCATTTTACCCATTCCCACTCGCTATATTCCTCTTCATCAAAAATAAAAATCATCCGCAAATCATGATAACTATGAAAAAAGGCAAGCTGACCGATGATTTGATGAATCTCATTTTTGACAACAGATTCTTTCCCAATTAAACCAATGGATCCTTGTGATAAATTAGCGACAATCGGAACATGCTGAATTTCACGGTACACTTTTTCCATAGCCTGAGATTGTTCTAATAAATCATCCATTTCCCGGTTTGCCATATCCCCTGAATGATAGAGAAATTTCATAGCTTGCCGGTACGTTTCCTGTACCTAGTCGAAATTGAAGAAAGTCATAGCTTTCTAGAGATCGTTCCCAAAGACGATCTGAAATTTGATGGGTTAAGTACTTCATTCTTTCAAAGGATGGAAAATGAAAATGTAAGACCTTTTTTTGTTGTTCGGATAGCTCTTGTAGTTCGAGTCGCTTATTTTCTAAGTACTGTGTATAAATCCGACGTCTTCGTTCCTTCCGCTTTTTTTGAATTCCCTTATCTTTAAAGAATTGCACAGTTGATGTAACTAACGTCGTCATGAACATGACTAACGAGACGATAATATAAATCCCTCTAGGCTGAATCATGCGCAACAATCCCCATGACAATGAGCATAACAAGAGGCGGCATAATAATTAACCATAATCCTCTATTAGTGTCCTCCGACTCCTGAGTAGGAAAAGATAGAGAGACCTTCTCTTTTGGAAGCTCATACACCATCCTCGGTGTTCGCCGATACACCGGATACTTCATGCTCATCACTGATTGCGGCTGCCTAGTTAAAGGTAGCTGTGTCTCATACTCTTCTATACTATGTAATCTCTAAGTACATCTTCCTCTAGAAGTCGAAAAGTCATAAACGAGCAAAATAGTAAATCTCCAATTTCTACTGGTGTTGTTGTAGAAATCCTCTTTCCATTCAAATAGAGATTCGGCATCCTAGGCTCAACAACCCAGCCATGACTCATCTTGAAAAGAGTAAAGGATTCATTTGTTTGCGGACAAGCGGATTGGCTTGAATGATAAATGTGTGCTTGCCTGATCATAGGATGAATATGTAATTTCAGACTGATAACCTACATAATACGTTTGTATTCTTTCATCTGATGGCTGTCAGAAAAATAGTTAATGTATGGTTCTGATCGATTAGTTGAAAAGAGTTATGTTTCATTTGCCTTTCCAATTACGTTTCCATTTTGCCAAACAGAGAATGTTTCATCTTTTACTTCAAGTGTGATGGATTCCATCTGTAAAAGGAAATTGTCCGACTGTAAGTCATTTGTCTAACATCTGGACCAACTGTTAAGGACTGCTGTTTCCCGTCTCTCTTAAGGGAACCCTCTGGTAATATTGATCATAAAATAACCAGAGAATACTCATGCTATCATCTCCTGTAAATCTTCCTATTTTTTATTGGACTCAGATGTTGGCTGAGTTTCTTTCTCCTGCTTTTTGATGATTTTTGAGATGCTTCTTCTTTTTGGATTTGCTCAGCTCTTGCTCTCGGCTTCTGCCTTGCTTCCTTTTGCTTGTTCTTCCTTCAATCGTTGAGCTTCTTCTTCCTCAGCCTCTATTTCCCTCTCATATTCACCTAGTTCAGTCCTCAATCTGCTTTAGCTTCTGCTGTTTTTCTTCACTCTTTAACTCAGCATCGCCCTTCACTTTTTCTTTATAGTTAATTAAACCATACACAATTAAACTTCTATCCTCTAGAGAACGAGCAATATCTAAGGCTTCCTCAGCACTGCCTCTTCCCATATAAATCCAGTAATAATAATACTGTGGATCCGTTTGTAAGGTAATCGATATTTAAGATAACCTCTCGTTGATCGTCCATTAATCCATTATCAATAATGATATAAGACCTTGCTAGTTCGTATTGCACAACCTTTGGCATGTCTTCCACCTTGTAATCCGATAAAGAAGTGATAACATCACTATATTGATTTTTCAAGAAATGCTCCTGACTATTAATAAATGCTTCTTGCTTAGGCTGAGCAAGCACAAGTGTATATAAACTGAATAAAAGAGTCAGGAACTAACAAAACAAGAAAACTAAGCGCTACATAGCGAGTCCCTTTCCATTTTTTCTTGGTAACCGTAATGAGTTCCTTTTCCTTCTTCTCCAATCTGACTATATTCTCACGAATACATTCCTGAAGTTCTTTGATCCCACTTGCAGCCATGATTTCTGCTGCACTAGGAGACAGCTCTAGTGTTTCATGTAATTGTAAATATTGAATAAATTCATACTTGTGATCTACTGCTTCGGCAATAGTCGCTTTTAGTTCCTGAAAAAGCTTCTCCTCATCCTTTTCATAAGGTGGCAGACTTTCTTTTACTCCGTAGTGAAGGAAATAGGAAGATAAACTATCATCCACCAAAATATTTTCAGGACAAATGATCATGTGTAACCGAGTTAAGGCATGATTTTCTACCTTTTTTACTAATTGAGAAGCAAACATCCACCTACTCTTCTCATCTTTCCTTTTTAACTGGTTAAACGTGATATAGCTTGAAGGTGGTTGAATAACAAGACGTAACTCTGCCTCTGTTAAGGTGATTTCCTTCCGAATAGAAGGATCACTCATTTTGAGCATCTCCATTTCTAGTGGATGATCTAACTTAATTTTTTCCCTTTGAAAAGTGAAAGTAACAACATTCTGTTCTTTTATAACGACCGCTTCAAGCTGCTTTTCGAGATAGGATTGTTTCTTTTCAGACATTTTCAAATGCTCCCTTATATAATTTCGAGACGGTCCCCCGTTGTAATTCCACGGTCTACTAGCCTTTCATTTCCCGATAGGACAAGTTGTTTATTGACCACACGTACCCAATAACCTTCTCGAGGCGGTTCAGAAATAGATTTGGTTTGCCAAACAATATCAATTACTTTTTTTACAGAGTGGTAGTCAGAAAGACGTAAATCAAATACTTCATTTATATACTTTTTTACATCTATTGTTATTTCGATATACATAATTTCACCTCATTAGAAAAGCGTAAGGCGCCCGGTCAGCGATGTAATCCCTATAGCAAAATGAAAAAGCGCCTTCAGAATGGGCGCTCCTTTTTTACTGCATTGACTTCAGATGAAGTTAACCACGAATTTGACTCGCAATTTGATTGTCAGCATCTGCAAGAGCTCTACCTGTATGGCTAAGCTGAACAGCAATATCCTCAAGCAATTGTTGCATTTGAATAAATGATGGTTTTAATGCTTCATATTGCTCACTGAATGCTCTACTAGCTTCACCTTCCCAAGCTCCTTCTAATTCTTTAATCATTCCATTTAAACGAACAATTTGCTCTCCTACTTGACTACTTTCGCTATTATAGCGAGTAGACATACTTTCTAATTCTGCTGGGGTAACACGAATAATTCCTGACATCTTAACACTCCTCTTTACTTATTCTCATTTTAAGTGTAAAAATATAACTCTATTAGGTCAACGGAACTTTTGGTTAATATGGGAAAACAGTTATTTTCACCCAATACTATAATAGTATAAAAATAAAAACAATCATCGTTTATAGTCATATTTACTTAGTGATTATTATTTACTCTTCTACTTCCTTCACACAAAAAAAAGAGGCTACCGATTAGCCTCTTTACTCTATTCCAATTTCGATAAAATTTTATTTTCAATTTTTGTTTCATATTTTTTAAAAGCACTACTATTTGTACTATTTCTTTTTTTTACGACTTTGTTAAATTGAAGCAACTTCTGATTAAGCTGTTGTTTCAATTGTGAATAACCTGTGGATAAATCTGCGGGTTAATTGGTTAGTTTCTCAATTTGTTCCATTAGGCTTGTCATTTCATTCACCGTTGTTAGTATCCCGGAATCTTGTAAGATAGCAGGGTCGAACTTGCCATTTTCAATATTGTTTAAATATATATCAATTCCTTCTTCGAGCTTGACATTCGTACTGACGATTTGATTGTGAATGTCTTCTGCTACACCCGGAACTTCCGTTTCATTAAACTGGTTTATCGTTTCTTTCATCGTTGTGAGCTCTGCTTCTAGCTGCTGTCTTGCTTCTTCATTTGTAACCGCATCATTTGCTAGTTCTGGTATCTCATTGGCAAAGTTTTTAGCCGAATTAATATATTCTGTCGTCGTATTCGCGTACTCCAATGTATTATTAACCTCATCTATTACTGAACACCCACTTAGCAGCACAGCACCCGTAATTCCAATAGTCATCATGATTCTTTTTAACATCCTCATTTTCCTCCTCGTATACTAGAACCTTTATTTTCAATATGATAAGATTCTAAATCTTTATCACTGTTAAATGTAAGAAGCTCTTTTTTATAAAGTACAGCTATAATATTCAAAATAAATGCAGGAATCTTCTTGGGGAAAAAACGTCTTTTATAATAATGATAGAATGCATACTTTAAATCTCGCCATTTAATGCAATTTTTCGCTTGTCTAAATCGGGCTACATCAATTATTTTAACTTTTTTATCCAGTGTAAGAAAGAGATTTCGCAAATGAATATCAGATGGATTCAACCCTTCTTGTCTAGCTAAGTGTAGTGCCATATCGATTTCTTTTACTACTTCATCCGAAATTAAAATCCCTTTGGTTATACATTCGAAAAGCGTAGATCCTTCTATATAATCAATGACTAAGTAATTTGGTCCTGTTTCATAAAGAGATGGATAATACGGAAGTATGTTGTAATAGCTTATAAATATCTGATTCTTCCTTAGCAAGATGAGCATATTTCGGAAAAAAGACCTTCATTGCTTTATTCGTTTGTGAAATTCTGAATACATAAGCACTCCTTCCTTTTCCAATTAACGTTAACGATGGATCATATTCTACAAGTATTGATTTATTTTTTGTAGATGTGATTTTTACGCTTGTGGCTAGCTCTCGGAAAAACAAAATACCCTTCACTCCTTTCTATTATATTTATAGCTTGTTAGAGAAAAAGAAAAAACGTTATAACCGATTTCTTGGCCATAACGTCTTTATACAAAAAGACCTTACCCCAAATCGGTAAGGTCTCGCAAACAACTAAACTAAGTTGCCAATAAAACCGAGGAACGACGTCCTGTACTGACGACTTTATTGTATAGCTACTCCCCTTATACGGAAGAATGCATTCAGTTATTTTACATTTATACACTTTAATTATATATGGTTTTACTTCATAGTTCAATTTATTTTTACGTTTATATCACATTCATCTGCTTTATCTCTTCGTTTTTCTCCTCTTTTTTCCTTCGATTAAATAAGCTGTACAGCACTGGTACGATGAAGAGTGTTAGAAGCGTAGAGGTTGTTAATCCTCCAATTACAACAACAGCTAGCGAAGATGAAACAATTCCTGCATGACTAGAAATCGCCATTGGAAGCAATGCTCCAACTGTAGCTATCGCTGTCATAAGGATTGGTCTAATCCGAACGACACCCGCTTCAATTAATGCCTCACCCTTAGCCATACCGCTTCTTTCATTTTGCTTCACTTTATCAATCAGCACAATCGCATTCGTAACAACAATTCCATTCAGCATAAGCAACCCGATCATGGCCGGCATTCCAATTGGCTCCTTAACAATAAACAATCCAATTAATGCTCCGATAACAGAGAACGGTATTGCAAACAAAATGACAAATGGAGCTTTTCCTTCTCCAAATGCAATAACCATGACCATGTATACTACAAGGATACTGACCCCAATTGCAATAGCTAAATTTTTAAAACCATCTGCCATCGCGGCCGATGCTCCTTCCTTGTAATAACTCACACCGTCAGGTAAATCAAGATTATCAATCATCTCATCTGCTTTTGCGGTAATATCACCCGTATTGGCATCGGTAATTTGACCGGTTACCATAACATATTCATTTGAATTTAAATGAGTGATAGCGGTTCTGTTACTCACCTGCTTCAATTCACCCACTTCTCGAAGCTCGACTGGCATCCCCATTACATTGTTAATTTCCTGTTTTCCCAATTCTTCAAGAGAAGCAATCTCCTCCATATTCAAACCAAGCTTCACGTCTGTCTTCACATCTTTAATCGTCATTGTAGTGACAACATCACCATTAATAAAATTGCGAAGGCTTTGACCAACCATTGCTGGCATAAGCCCTTCTTCAGCCAACTTAGCTTCGTTTAGGTCGATTTCAATTTCAGGCTCGTCTCCCTCAAGCGAAGAAGATACATCCGCCATACCATCCAATTTTTTTAGTTCTGCAACAATCTCCTGACTGGCTGTTTTAATATCCTCGATATTAGAGCCGTTCACAACAAGCACATATTGAGATTCTTGGCCACCTACAAGACCGCCAACACCAGTAACTGAAATTTCTTTAGCCTCTTTTATATCTGCAAATTGATCCCGTAAATCTTCAATAAATCCATCCACATTTTCAACCGAATCTTTTATCACAAATGAGATAGAAGCAAATTCAGATTGACCATTCACACTTGTACTTACAAGTTCTATTTCATCTTGATCCAATAATATGTTTTCCACTTTACTTGCTACGTCACTTGTATCTTCTGGTGGAGTTCCTTTTTCCGTTGAGATACTCACATCATAATTGCTCACTCGTTCTTGAGGTAAAAAAGTCGTACCAAGTTGAGGCGCAATGAATACGACAGATGCTGCCAGAAGTAGCACAGCTGTTACTAAAGTGATCAACCTATGTTTTAAAACCCATTGCAGACTTCTCCGATAGCCTCTTTGTAAAGAGTTTTCGCGATGTTCCTTCGGTGAGATATTTAATAGGAAGATTCTCGACAGAAGTGGAACAATTGTAATGGCGACAATCAACGAAAATAGTAACGAAATCACAACGGTCCAGGCGAGTGGAGCGAAGAATCTGCCTACAATTCCCGGTACGAACGCCATCGGTAGGAATACAGCTACTGTTGTAATCGTAGAAGAAGTAATTGCAGTAGCTACTTCCCTTGTTGCTTCCTCGACCAGTTTTTCATTTCGTTCCTTCGCTGCTCTTACTCTTCTAAATACATTTTCAATGACAACAATTGAATCATCGACCACTCGTCCTACTGCTACAGCAATCCCTGCAAGTGTCATGATATTCAACGTATAACCAAGCATATTTAGCACTGTGAAAGATGCGAAAATCGATAACGGAATAGAGATAACGGCAATAATTGTTGAACGAATATTTCTTAAAAATAACAAAGTAACGACAACTGCCATGACCGCTCCAAGCACAGCCTCCCGTAACATGGAGTATACTGAATCCTTAATTTCAATCGATTGGTCGCGCAATGTTTCTATTTCATATCCTTCAGGAAGTTGAATCTTTTCCACTTCTTCCTTCACTTGTTCAACGATAGCAACGACATTTGCTCCACCTTCAGCAATAATCCCGAAGCGTACACCAGGCTCTCCATTGATTCGGGTAAAATTGTTTCTATTTTCACTTTCATAAGTTACATGGGCAATTTCGCTTAATTTTACATCTTCAAGTTTCGGCACGGCTGTTTGTCCAGCAGCTCCCTGCGTGAAAAGTCGTATGTTTTTTACATCAGCAAGTGATGTCAACTCTTTATTTACACGTACAGGTAATACTTCATCCGAAAGCGCTACATCTCCTGTAGGAATGTTAAAATTATTCGCATGAATTGCTGCTTTGACATCATCGAGCGTAATTCCTCTTTTCTTAAGCTCTTCAGGAAGCAAACGAATCGTAACCATCTTATCCTCGACTCCGCCTACATCAACTTCACTTACTCCCTCAATCACTTCAAGTCTAGGAATGATCTTTTCTGTTACAAACTGTTGCATTTCTGCATTATTCTCTCCTGCATAAACGCCCATTGAAAAAATCGTTGGATCAGGTTCGGGGCCTGATAAAATAATATCTGGTTCTTCAGCTGTTTCAGGCAGCTTTATTTTATCAAGAGAAGATCTTACAAGCTGCTCCGCATCATCCATTTTGACAGACATGTCAAACTCCATTGTTGAATACACAACATTAGCTACACCGTCTGTATACACATTTTTTACTCCATCAATGTTTAAAAACTCTCTTTCAATTGGTTCTCCAATATCCTTCATTGATTGTTCCGGAGAGGCTCCTGGATAAGCAATGACAACCGTCAAATACGGAATGTCTACATTGGGATACTTCTCAATATTAATTTCTTTTAAAGAATACACGCCTCCAGCAATAATAAGTAGAACCATTAAAAACAGGGCCACTGTATTCTTCATACTAAAACGAATAATGGATTTCATCATATAACTCTCTTCCCCCTTTTTCTTCATTAAGCTTTAATTATGTATGAATCTCTCAGCCTTCCTAATTATAGGAAAAAATTTAATTTAACTCTATAACTTCCTACATTTATCATAAAACATTTACATATCCTTCAAATCAAACGGGAGATTTATCTTTATCTAAGACTTAAGACGTAGAAAAGCGTAAGGTGCCCGTTTAACGACGTAGGAGCTGGACCGCTCCGTATGGGATATAGGAAACACGAAGAACGATAGTGATTCAAAAAAAGGGTCAGTCCCTCACCGCTTTATAGCAGTGGAGAACTGACCCTTACAACTAATTTCATTATTTAGTATGTCTTACCTGCGCTTTAGGTACGACAACATTTCCAGTACGACGAACACCGATACTTGTTACTTTTTCTTTTAATGTTGAAACAAGAATTGAACTTCCAAGCCAGAATAGAAGTCCTAATATAATACTTAAAGACCAATTGCTAGTTACTGTTAAAACCGTCCATACAGTAGCTACACAAACAACGCCCCCAATCATTCCAAAAACAGATCCATTAGCAATTTTGGCTGCATTTTTTGATCCTGAAGCAAGTCCAACCATTAAAACAGCAGTAATCATAACAGCTGGAAATGCAGCAAATATACCAGCAAGAAGTTCCCAGGGAGAAACGATTGTCACTAAATAACTAATGGCTACCGCTGCTCCCCCTAAAATAAAACGAATAAACAAGTCTTTATAATTCATAGCACGTACATCCTTTCTTTATTAAGATTATTTTTATCGGTTTACACTGCTAGTTAAACAGTGCACTCGTTTGTATTCTTTTATCAACCGGTAACCACTACAACAAGTACAGATAGGACCAACCAACATCCCATAGCATTGGCTAAACCACGTTTTCCACCTTGTCTCGGTAATAAATATCCTGCAACAATGGCAACTACTATATTGATTGCCATACCAACGATTGCACCTTTAGATAATAAAATAGACTGAGACACAAGTTGATCACCACTAAAATCTAAACCGACTGTTAATAATGCAGCTAAATATACGGCTGGAAAAGCTGCAAATATTCCTCCAGCTTTCGTACCTAATTTTTTGGAAACAATCGTTGCTAACACTACCGCTGCTCCTCCTAAAAGGAATCGAATAAGCAACGCACTAATTGAAATTTCACCCATTACATGGCACCTCTTTTATTAAGTCTATATTTCAAAAGCACAAACAAACATGAAAAATCTTTGCTTACTGTTTTAAAATAAATATATAATACATCCAATGTATCATTGTGAAATATTTCACAATAACTGTTGATAGACTCATTCTACCGCATTTTCACGTTTTAGCCTGTGAACATTTCTTTAACATTTATTAAGCGTTTTCATGAATCGGAGAGAATGTCGTCTGTTAATAGGTAATTTTTCAAGCAGCGTAAAAATGATTTTTACCGCAAATATTTTTTTAAAATACTATATACTTTAAAGCGACAACTGCTTTTAAACTAGCAGCTTTTTCCGACTCATAAAAAAACTCAAGTCTTCTTGCAACTTGAGTTTAAAGAGTTGTATATATTATAGGAATATTTATATCTACATTAGTTGAATCTAGCAGGGTTTACTTATTTATTTTGCTCCAAAATTCTTTTGCTACTGCTTGATAGCCTACTTTCGATAAATGAATATCTTCATAGTTTGGCAGATACTCTTCATAATTCTTTGCTACCAATTCTTTCGTAGGTATAAAGGTATCCTTATTTTTCGTAGCTACTGCCTTAATTTCGTTAATTAACGCATCCAATAGTAAAGGACAATTTCTTTTGCAGCTCCGCTGGATAATAAGGAAAAGGATTATAATAGCCCATCACATAGACTTTTGCTTTTGGATTGATTTTATCAATCGTGCTCAGAATCGTATTTAAGTTTGTTTCAACATCCTTTAGTGCGCCTAAGGCAAGTGCCGGATCTGGATTTGTTTTTAGTATGCCTAGAAAGTCATTTGCACCGATATCAATCGTTATGTGAGTCGCTTCTTTTACTTCTTTTCTGATTTTATAACTTTTCAAAATATCATTTTTCAATTTTACACTTGTATATCCTGGAATACCGAAATTATCATAATCAACCAGTTTATATTTCGTTCCTTTGAAATTATGTGAGATATAATCCGGATATCCAGAATCAATATAGCCCTGAGGTGTTTGACCTGCCGCTAAAGAATCACCTAGAGCGACATATTGAACTTGTATCGGTTTTTTCACCGTAGTCTTTTTGGCTGACATAGCACTACCATACGGTAGCCCAACAACTAAAGCCCCTGCTAATAGTAAACTTGTTATTTTTCCTTCTTTTATTCATCTTTTCCCCTCTCCCCTTGTACATACCCAAATTCATCTTAGAGTTATTATTTCTCTATCACTCTAGCAAATCCTTTCATATATCATACATTATTTTTTCAGTAATCGTTTCATTTGCTAAAGAAAAAAGCCCAGTTAAACACTGAACTTTTTAACATCTATGCTAATCATCCTACCATTGTAATCTAATGCTTCATTTATGCATTTTTTCTTGCCATATATGCTTAACGGCAAGTACTGGATGATATAATAGCATCCATGGACCAGAAAAGCGCATCACTACTTTTATTTTTTGACGATAATCCTGGTTTATAGCAATGCACAGGACAGTAGGAACAAAAACTTTTTTCTTCACCAAATTGGCAAAATGATAGCCTTTTCATTGCATAGTTTTTTAAATCCTGACACTCCTCACATAGTTCACGATGATGATGATTCCTCCGGCAATACACCTCAATCATTTTCGTGACTGTTTCTTTCTCCTTTTGAATCTTTGGACCATTATTGAGTTCTCTTGTTTGTCTTGCCATCATATAGCAGCCTCTCTTCTTTCTAGATTTGCTATTGCTAACTGTTCATCTTACCTAAACGATACCATATGACTTTGTTTTAGTTATTGATTTATGTCACTCGATTCTTCTGAAATACGGGATACTACTAGCCCATCAAAAAATGAATAAGAGCAGGAACCGATAAAGGACTCCTGCTTTACATATGACCTAATAATCTTTTATCTTACTTAATTTTTATAACGCACTTTTTATGTTTCCTTCATCATTCCAAGTTCCAAAAAGTTTAGAACTTTTGCTACCGCTTCTTCTCCTTGGTCGATGCAGTCTGGCAGACCAAGACCATTAAAGGAGCTTCCAGCGAGGAATACACCAGGCAATTCTTCCAAAAGACCTTTCGCAGCCTTTTCTACTCGTTCTTTATGACCTACTGTATACTGCGGCATCGCCTGTTTCCAGCGAGAAATAACAGTAAGCTCTGGCTCCATCGTAATATTCATTGTTTTACTCAAGTCGTCTAACACAATTTTAACGATCTTATCATCGGAAAGATCAACTACTGTCTCATCTCCAGGTCGCCCAACATAGCAGCGAAGCAGGACTTTGCCATCAGGAGTAGAATGTGGCCATTTTTTATGGGTCCACGTACAAGCAGTAATCGTATAATCACCATTTCGGGAAACAACAAAACCTGTTCCATCAATGTCTTTTTGTACAGCCTCTTTTGGAAATGCTAATGCCACTGTTGCGACTGAAGTAGAAGGAACTGTTTGAAATTCTTGAAGAAATCTATTGTTTGGTAAAAGAGCAGGAACAGCTTGATGTGGAACAGCTAGTACAATGCTATCCCCGTATACAACTTCCCCATTATTCAATGTAATCGTATACCCTTTTTCTTGCTTATTAATTTCGTCTACACGATAGCCTTTTAAAACCGAATTAGGTTCAAGCTTAGCTTCAATTGCATCTACAAAAGATTGTAATCCACCTGTAAACGCAATAAACCCTCCCTTTTTCTTATTCGTTTGTGGCATTTTCGAACGAGGTGGGGCCATTTTTTTCATTCCCAAAACAAGACTCCGATATTTCTGTTCGGCTTCATAAAACTGCGGAAAAGTGGACATTAAGCTCATATTGTCAATATCTCCTGCATAAATCCCAGAAAGCAATGGGTCAATTAGGTTTTCCACAACCTCCGTTCCTAATCTCCGTCTAAAAAATTGTCCGAGAGATTGATCTTTTGCTGGAGTCGATCGTGGTAAAATAAAATCCGCAGCCGCTCGCATTTTTCCTGGTAAAGAAAATAGCCGAGTTGTCACAAACGGTCCAACTTCTGTTGGAATCCCCATGATTGAACCACCTGGCATCGAATGAAGACGATTTTTCACAAGAATGAATGATTTTCCAGTAGCATTGTTCACAAGCTTGTCTGCCATTCCTACTTCTTTAGCTAAACGAGCAGCACTTTGTTTTCGCTCTATAATCGAATCCGGTCCTCTTTCAATGACATACCCATCTTTTACATAGGTTTGCATTTTACCACCAAGTCGCTGTGAAGCTTCTATTAGTTTTACTTCAAGTGGTAATTGCCGCTCCCGTACTTGTTTTTGCAAATAGTAGGAAGTTGCTAATCCGGTAATGCCTCCTCCAATAATGACAACCTGCTTCTTTATTTCTGACACAGTTGATCTCCCTCTTTTACCATGATTTATCACTGTATGTAGAACCGTTTATTATATACAATTGTTATTACATTCATACAAGCGAGATAAAACTATTGTAATCTATAAGAAATAGCAGATTTAGTACAATTTCATGACATATTATGCTTTCCCTCTATTCTTTCTCTTCTACTAGATTTTGTCCAATTGAGATTATTTAGGTACTGCAGTAAATGTAATGAAAAACAAGGCTTTGAGTAAGCCTTGTTTATAAAATCGACAAGTATCGACAAAATATGAGGGTTTTATATTGATTTAAAATTTTGATTATGCTAAAATTTTAAATTGTGTGAAAATGTTCTTTAGGCGTGTGATCCTTTGGTTCACACGCCTTTCAGTATGTAACAAAATGTTCAGAACATTCCCGCAAATATGTTTCTAGTACATTCTTTGTATGCCGTATGTTCAGTTGGATATTGCATAACCTAGTACAAATAAACTGCATTATGCAACAAAAAAGCTACTCATTTTCTGATTATTGCTAATGTAAGCCATAGAATATGTGAATATACTTCTCCATTGTAAGCATACAAAATTCTAGATCAATACATTTTATGGAGGTTTTTTAGTGTCAAACAAAGTACCATTTTCATCTGTAATTGTTGTGGGTTTAATGCTATTTGCATTATTTTTTGGAGCAGGAAATTTAATTTTTCCTGCTATGATGGGTCAATCTGCAGGAACAAATCTTTGGTTTGCGAATGCTGGATTTTTAGTAACAGGAGCCGGTTTACCCTTACTTGGGATACTAGCATTAGGGATTTCAGGGAAAGATGATTTGCAATCTTTAGCTAGTCGAGTTCATCCGACCTTTGGAATTGTATTCACAGTTATTCTTTATCTAGCAATAGGACCTCTGTTTGCTATCCCAAGAACAGGAACCGTTTCTTTTGAAATAGCAGTTAGACCGTTTTTATCTGAAGATGTAAATTTTTTGCCTTTGCTTATTTTTACAATTATTTTCTTTAGTATTACGTGCTTTATTTCCATAAATCCTGCCAAAATGGTGGATATCATCGGCAAATGGTTAACACCTATTATGATTATCTTTATTTTAATCCTGATGGCAGCGGTTATCTTTAAGCCAATGGGTACTCCCTTATCTCCAATCCCAGACTATATGTCGCATTCATTTTTTACGGGATTCAAAGAAGGCTATTTAACGATGGATGCTCTTGCTGCTTTTGTCTTTGGAATTATCGTCATTAATGCTATTAAAGACAAAGGTATAACAGATAAGAAGAAACTACTCGTCGTTTGTATGCAAGCAGCATTCATTGCGGCTGCGTTCTTAGCTTTAATTTATACAGGATTAACCTATTTAGGTGCTTCAAGCGTAGATCAACTTGGACATTTAGAAAATGGCGGACAAGTTTTAGCGCAGGTTTCTACCTATTACTTTGGTCCTTTTGGTGGAGTTATCCTTGGATTCATTGTTTTATTAGCCTGTTTAACAACAAGCATTGGATTAATCACAGCTTGTGCTAGCTATTTCCATAAGCTACTCCCAAGGGTATCTTATAAACAATTTGCGATTATTTTCTCGATTGTCAGTACCATTTTTGCAAATTTCGGTTTAACGCAATTAATTTCATTGTCTGTACCCGTATTAACAGCCATCTACCCATTGGCTATTGTATTGATTTTCTTAACCTTTTTACATTCCGTTTTTAATGGTCGAGCTGAAGTGTATCAAGGGAGCTTATTCCTCACTTTTTGCGTTAGCTTTTTCGATGGATTAAAGGGTGCTGGGTTAAATATTGAAGTCATACAGTCTATATTTGCTGAAATCTTACCTTTTTATAATCAAGGAATAGGCTGGATTGTGCCAGCTATTATCGGTGGATTATTAGGTTATGTGATTAGCTTATTAAGCCCTAAAGCTCAAGTAGAATAATAATTAAATAAAACTTACAAGTACAATACCTATCTATATCGGATAGGTATTTTTTTCTAATTATAATAATGAGGAATGAGGTCATGATATAAGAGGAATTTCAAAACACTAAAGGAGAGATAGAAATGCCACAAAAAGTTGATGTAGACCAGTTAAGCCAAGCTAAAGCGAATGTAACACTAACTGAAAATTTATTAAGCCAAGCAATTGATAAGTCTGCTTCCGATCCAATGTTAGCCGCAGAGGCCATTAAACAAGCTGCTAATGAAATTGCACAAGCCCAAACAGCAGTGAGCCAAGTACAGAGTGCATTAATGGCACAACAGCAAAACAATCTGAATAATACTTACAAGCATCCACCTAATCCAAAAATATTAGGTGGATGTTTAATTACTTATCTGTAAATCATTAAATTAATTCATTTTTCATATTTAAAAATATCACTGTGACTCAGGGAATTTCACCTTTGGTAGCATCCAGCTTTTTTTCATATGCTTTTAGCTGATTAAGCCAGTCATGTACATCATTCTATACTAATTGCACACTAATGAATAAAGTAATTGTTTTATATTATTTAAAGCTTAAGAAACCGTCATCAACAGGAATTACTTGTCCATTGATGGCATCTGCCTTTTCTGAGAATAAGAAGGTTACTACTTCTGCTACTTTCTCTGGTTGGATTAGTTTCTTTCTCATATGTTGTTGTGCTAGCATATCTAAAAATTCTTGATTGTCCCCAATAATAGGTGTTTGGATAAAGCCTGGTGCAATACCTACTACACGAATCCCATACTGAGCAAGTTCAACAGCACCTGATTTCGTCATAGCAATTACAGCTGCTTTGGCAGCATGATAGTTAAAGCTACCAATTGAAACCATCGTTCCATAAATGGAAGCCGTATTAACAATCGTTGCTCCAGTCACGCCAAGCTCCACCATTTTCTTCGCTGCATAATACATGCCATAGTACACACCATGTTGGTCAACATCTACCACTCTATGATAAGAAGCTGGATCCATTTCTAAGAATGGTTTTACAAGACCAATCCCTGCATTATTAAAAATACCGTTAATTGTACCATGATTTGCTACAGCCGCCTCAATCATCGCTTCCACTGATTCAGCATTCGCAACATCCACTTTTACAGCCGAAGCCGTTCCACCTTTTTGTTGGATTGCTTCAACTGTTTCCTGAGCCGCCTCCACATTATAGTCAGCTGCTACAATGATAGCCCCTTGTTCTGCTAATTTAAAAGAAGTCTGTTTTCCAATTCCACTACCTGCACCTGTAATCACAATAACTTTTCCTTGTAAACTCATGTTGTTTCCCCCTTTAATTGATCCCCTAAATCTATCATTCTATTTTATTTAAATTAAAATGGATCCGCCGTCAATAACAAGCTCTTGACCTGTAATGTGAGTTGATAAATCCGATACCAAGTACATCATAAGATTTGCTATTTCTTCAGGCTCTGCATAACGGCCATCTGGAGTTGTTGCTTCCATTTGTTTTCTAGCGGCTTCTGCTGCCTCTGCATCCCCTTTACCATAACCGCTCTCAATCGAACGCATCATGTTCGTGTTGACCACTCCTGGAGCAACCGCATTGACGCGAACACCATATGGGGCTGCTTCTACACCAGCTGTTTTAGTCATCCCAAGAACGGCATGTTTACTTGCACCGTAAGCAACCATATTTGGAGTAGCTAATAATCCAGCACCTGATGCCGTATTGACAATTGCACCACTTTTTTGAGCAATCATATGTGGCAGTACATATTTCATGCCTAAGAAAACACCACGTACATTGATCGCCATTAATGTATCAAATACTTCAGTTGGATACTCTACTAAAGGAACAATTTTTCCTTCCCAACCAGCATTATTTAGGAAAATATCTATTTTACCGTAAGTATCGATTGTTGTTTGAACATAGCCTTTAATGTCTTCTTCTTTTGTCACATCGGCTTTAACAAAGATGGCTTCGCCGCCTTTTTCCTTAATTGCATTTACGGTTAGCATACCTGCATCTTCAGAAAGATCAACAACGACTACTTTGGAACCGTTTTCAGAAAGCTGTAAAGAAGCTGCACGACCGATTCCACCGCCACCACCAGTAACGATTGCTACCTTATCTGTAAAATCAAACTTTTGCATAGTATTTCTCCCCTCTGTCCCTCTTTTATAAGGCTTTTTCTATTACAATTTAATAATAGCATCATATTTGTCGATTGTCGACAAATATGTTTGAGCCAAATTTCTACTTATTTGACTCCCTGTTTTAGCGTATCATAGATAGCCTCATTTGCTTTATCAAAATCTGACTTAAGAACTGCCTCGGTAAAAATGAGAAATTGAGCATAAAAATTCTCCATCGTCTTTACAGTCCATTGAATTTGTGCAAATACCTTTAAAATGTGATTAGTCTCCTCATAGAACCTAGTTAACGCTTTATTATCAGCGATAAATAAAATATACCGAAATACTTCTTCAGCCTTTTTTTGATATCCAATTATATTTTTATTCTCGCACGCAACTGTGGCTTCTGCTAGATGCTCTCTCAATCTCAGCTTATGTGCTTCTGTCCACTTATCCCTTGAATATTGAACCGCAATTCGAATCAGTTCAATCATCACATCATTATACTCTTCAATCTCTTTTTGAGTAAAAGCCTTCACAATGGTTCCTCGCCTTGGAATTCTTTCAACTACCCCATCTACCTGTAATAAATAAAGTGCCTCTCGAACAGGTGCACGACTTGTATTTAATTCAGTAGAGATTGCTTCCTCAACAATTTTTTCGCCAGCTTCGATTTCCCCTTTAATAATTTTTTCTAGGATATGCTTGGCGATTTGCTGAGGTAGCGACTCGCCAAATTGATTAGATACGTTTGAATGTTTCGTCATATTTCTTTTCCCACCCCAATGTCATTCGTGTTCTATTACAGTATAACATGAATGGTGAATTTCCTTTTCCAATTTTTCCATAGTTTTAACTTTATAAAGCAAAAAAGGAGACGAAACCTAGCTTCGCCTCCTTAGAACTAAAATCTATCTTTATACGTACTGTTGTCTTGAAGAATTCCTCCAAATGCTTTATTTCGCACTAATATTTTCAGTAAAGCATATCCCATTAAAGCCCCTGCAAACGAACTAATTGTAAAGGCTGGAATTAACCCAAACAGCGTAGCCTCTTGCCCTAAGAACAGTACAGCAATTGGGTAGGTTGCCATCGCCCCTAATATACCTGTACCAAATACCTCACCTAGAGCTGCAAGCCCCAGTTTCTTTGTTTTTGAATAAAGAACAGCCGCTAAAAAAGCGCCAATCATACTGCCAGGATAAGCAAATAGACTTCCGGTTCCCAACATATTTCTTAGGGTCGAAGAAAGAAAGGCTTGCATCACCGCATACCATGGTCCAAGTAACACGGCTGACAATACATTGGCAAAATGCTGAATCGGAAAGATTTTTGCAAAGCCAATCGGAATATAAATGATACTGCTTGATACCGTTGTAATCGCAGCAATAATTGCTGTATAAGTCAGCTTTTGTGTTTTCCCCATTTTGCCATTCCTACCTTCTTACTTATTTAGAAACAATATTTGTAAATGCTGCATTTGGATCGATTTTTTCCTTAATAACACCCGTTTCGTATAAGCCAATCCGATACATCCTTCCACTTTTCTTCTTCTTGGTAACCAAACGGTACACCTTAATCCTCCATTAACGGCAATAATATTTCTAAACTTTCCGTTTCAACCTCTTTATCTAATGGAAAGCTATCGTTTTCGTGGTCCAGTAATACTTGTAGACCTTCTTCAGGATTTTTCTTCACATCTTCTTGACCTTTCGTCACAGCACTCCAAAATTTTTCAATCGCTTCTTTTTTCTTCGTTAATGTTTTTTCACCCGTCACAAGTACCAACTCATAATTATCAGGTACACCATAATCGCTTAATTTCATAACATCCATGTTGTGCCCTTCTTTATTCAAGAGCACGTATTCATGATTAATATATCCACCAACAATCGCATCTACGTTGTCAGTCGCTATAGACGGCATTAGGTCCCAACCAACATCAGTCATCTTCACCTTACTAAAATCGCCACCATCTTTTTTCACCATTGTCTCCACAACCGCTTCACTGACAATCGTTGATGGATATCCAACACTTTTGCCCTCTAAATCTTTTGGAGTTTTAATGCCACTTTCTTTTTTCACCATAACACTATCTAGAGAATGTCTGACAAAAGCAGCAACCGATATAACGGGGATTCCCTCTGCCCTAGATAAAACAGTTTGATTTTGATAGCTAAGTGCCAAATCCACTTTTCCAGTAGCAGCAAGCTTTAGTGGATCATTTGTATCCGCAGGCATCTCGATTTTTACGTTAAGCCCTTCATCTTCAAAATAACCTTTTTCCTGCGCCACATAAATTGCGGAATGCACAGCATTCGGGTACCAATCCAACATGATGCTAATCTCTTCAGGACTTTTCTTTGCACTTTCATTTTCATTATTCTTTTCATTCGTTCCTGTACATCCAGCAAGTACAACAGCCACCATCACAAGCAGCAGTCGATTCATCCATCGTTTTACATTCATTTTTTTCATCTCCATTATTCTGCGTTTTTCCATTTTAGTACTCGTTGTTCTATCCATGAGATTAGAGCAAACAAAAGAACGCCAAGGATTGTCAAAATCGTAATCGCCGCAAACACGCCTTCTGCATTTAAATTTCCAGACATTCTGCGGCTATAATACCCAAGTCCTTCGCTTGCTCCTAGCCATTCCCCAATGGTCGCTCCTACTAAAGCATAAACAATCGCTAGCTTTAATCCTGAGAAAAAGGACGGAAGAGCCATTGGAATTTGTAATTTCATAAAAATATGAAAGCGGGTTGCCCCCATTGAACGCAATAATTCCATGTATTCTTTATCACTTGATTTAAGTCCATCGTATGTACCAACGACAATTGAAAAAAAAGACATAAGTACAGTAACTGCAACCTTGCTCCAAATCGAATAACCAAACCAAAGTACAAAGATGGGAGACAGAGCTACAATAGGAATCATCTGTGAAATAATGACAGTCGGGTACAGCATTTTTTCTACAGTTTTTGAAAAAAACATACTGACCGCTAATGCCACGCCACCAATAATGGAAATAACAAACCCAATTAAGAATTCAAGCATCGTGGCACTTAAATGTTCAAAAAGTAAAGGCCGCCAATTTTCCATAATCATAGCGATTACACTTGTTGGAGCCGGAATAATAAAGCTAGGTACAATCTCAGCACGAACAAGCCATTCGACTAAAAGTAATACAATTATTATGAAAACAAGAAATAGATAATAGGTTTGTAGCCACTCTTTAATTCGTTTCATTTGAAATCTTTATCTCCAATTCCTGTCGTAATGTGAATAGTTCCATAGAGTGAAGCCACTCAGAACTTCGTGGGCGTGGTAAATCGACAGGTATTTCTTCTAATGTTTGATTCGGATGTAATAAAAGAATACGATCACTTAAAAACACAGCTTCCTCTAAATCATGCGTGATAAATAATACGGTTTTGTTTAATTCTTGCCAAATGGATAATAACCACGATTGCATCTCTTTTTTCGTTAAAGCGTCAAGAGCACCAAACGGTTCATCGAGCAGCAACACGTCTTTTCCCGTCAACAAGGCTCGTAAAAAAGACGCACGCTGCCTCATTCCACCTGATAGTTGGTTTGGGAGTGCATGTTCATATTGGAGTAATCCCACCCGGTCAAGCCACATTCTTGCTTCTTCTTCTGAAATGTGTACATCCTTTTGAATTTCTGCTGCCAGCATAATATTTTCAATAATCGTTCTCCAAGGGAGCAACAAATCTCGCTGAGGCATATAACCAACATCCCCAAGTGAAATAGCTTTGTTATTAATAAATATTTCACCTTCATCTTGGGTAAGCAAACCTGTAATCAGCTTTAGAACGGTACTTTTTCCGGTTCCGCTCTTTCCAATTAATGAAACAAACTCACCTTGATGTACTTCCATATTTAAATGGGAGATGACTTTATTTTCTTGCTTCTTTTCGTTTTTAAAGGAATAGGAAACATTTTTCAGCACAAGCGTCATGTTGTCTTCACCATCTTTCGATTAGATTGGCCAATCTTGTTTGTGGTAGTTCATTTCCCAAAATAAATATTCATATTTAGAAGTGATTTGGAAGTGTTTTTCTAATTGGACCAATTCACGTTCAGGTTTCCCTTCTGCGAGCTCATCCATAAGTTGAATTAACCATTTAGCTCCTTCACCAAATTCTTCAGAATCATACGTTTCAATCCATTTAGCATATGGATTTGTGGAAAGTTGATCGCCATATTGCTTTCTTAATAATTTTCCGATTTCCCAATAATCCCAGGCACATGGAAGTAGACAGGCTACTACTTCTGCTAAACTTCCATTTTGGGCTACATCTAACATATATCTTGTATAAGCTAGATTAACTGGAGTAGGCTCTGTTGCTTCTAGCTCCTCGCGAGTAATTCCGAACTCGGCTGCAAATTGTCGATGCAATTCCATTTCAAAGTGTAGCGTTTCGTGAAGAATATGAGCAAATTGATCCATCGTCTCTAAATCCTTCGCTTTTAAGACGCCTACAGCAAAAAGCTTGGCATAATCGATTAAATAGACGTAATCTTGTTTCATATAATGAATAAACTTTTCCTTAGCCAATGTTCCTTTCCCCAATTCTTGAACAAATGAATGATTGTGATTTTTCTCCCAAATCGGCCTAACATTCTCAAATAATCGATCTGTAAATTTCTTCGTTTCCATAATCGCTACTTGCTCCTTCTCACCTTTTATGTCATATAACAAAACAAAAAAACACTTACCAAAAGCGAAAAGTGGTTCATCAATTACATATACAACTGTAATTTATCACTACTTTCCTAATACAAAAAACCCCACTCATAAGCAACCGAGTGGGGTAAGAATAACAATATGTACTCAAACATTCACCACTTCCCTACGCCAGTATGAACTGTATCAGGTTCAAAGGGTTTAGAACAACCGTTCAATCTCAGTCTTATTAAAGACACCCCTAGTGCTATTAACTTTTATATTATCATAACATGTTATCTCATTTATGCAAGTGTCACAGTTACTTTTTCAACTGTTAATAATTTGTGGATATTATTGTGGATATTATCCATTATAAATAGTATCCATAAACCTTTAATTAGCATCCTTCTAACTTATCCACATATTTATACACATTTTATCAACAAATAAAAATGTCACAGTGACTAAAACTATGATAGAATAGAAAAAAATGTATAGGAGATAAGCATGATTGAAATTAAAACTTCGACACTAAGCGATGGAGAGTTCAATAGAGGGGTATTCGCCAAGCAGGATATAGCAAAAGGAACACTATTACATGAGGCACCTGTTATTCCTTATCCTAATAAAGAACATGTTTTCATCGAGAAAACGTTACTTGCAGATTATGCCTTTGAATATGGTATAAATCACACAGCCATCCTTTTAGGATATGGCATGCTGTTTAACCATTCATATACGCCTAATGCCACGTATGATATAAACTTTAAGAACCACACCTTTGACTTTTATGCATACAAAGATATAAAAGCAGGAGAAGAAATTGTCATCAACTATAATGGAGATGTTGATGACAATACTCCGCTTTGGTTTAATGAAGATGCATCAGACGATAGTCAGGCCTAAATATCGATTTATAGAAAACCGTAACAACCGCTTTGAATGTATTTACTGAATGACCGAAGGGTGCTGACTGAGTCAGCACCCTTTACGACTATCCACCACACAAAAAGCCCTACATTGTTTTGTACGGCCCTTTACTAACAATATCCATCTCTTATTTACATAAAATCTCCATTCCAGCCTAAAAATGCAGAAATCATGGCTGATCTTTCTTTTAATAGCTGAACGGCTTTTGAACTTTCCGAAGTATCTAATGATTGCTCAAGACCCACTATTGTGAGTGTAGCAACTAGTTTAGATGTTCGATCAAAAATAGGAGCAGCAATCGCACTTATTCCAGTAATGGTTGTCCCCTTTACATAGGCGTATCCATTTACTTTGACAAAATCAATTGTACGTTGGAACTTTTCTGAATCGATGGAAAAGGTATGTAGTTCCTCGTTGATTTTTTTTTCAGTTACTTCGTCTGGTAAAAATGTAGCAAATACTAGTCCAGCCGCACTTTGTGTTACGCTAACCTGAGAGCCTACTTTGATACCGATATTCACCGGCCCGTTACTCTCTTCCCAGCTAGCAAAAAATGGTCCATTTTGTCCCCAAACGGCAAGTGCTACTGTTTCATTCAAGGTTTCTTTTACATACATTAAGTGCGGAGCAACAATTTCCGTAATATTTAACTTTCGTGAAGCTACTAACCCTAGCCTAATGATTTCCGTTCCAAGTATATATTTAGCATCTTGATTTTTTTCCACCATTCCCGTTCTGACAAAACTAGTTAAGTAACGGTGTAACTTACTTTTGGATGTATCGCATAATATGGCTATCTCTGTAATGGAAAGAGGCTTTCCTGCTTCGGAAATCTTTTTTAATATGTCCATACCTACTTCAATAGATTGGATCCCTTGACTTTTTGTTTCTTCTTCAACCATGATTAGTCCCCTTCTCTATACTTTGTTCTCATGAGTTAGCTGTAAGCTACAGACTATAATCGTCTTTCATAGATCGTATGAGCCTGGAGATTTAGCTTCTCTCTATAAAAACCAGTATATAATAAATACCAAGAATAGAGAGGCTGTAAATATATAACTCCTTCATACTAGATGGTAATAGTGGCTGAAATCCCTTCATTATTTAGATGGCTTGATAATCAAATCGTTGAACACGTTGTGTCCAAAATAAATTTAATTTTGTCGTTAGCCCTCCAGGACCAAATTTCACTTTTTCTTTTCCAGATATACAAAAGCTTTGGCAAAAAGAAAGAATCATTTGTCTCCGATTCACAATATCGTTCACTCCTTGTTCATAGAACCAACGATCGATGGTATTATAAACCCCTTTATTAATATCATAGTGGTCCTCACAAAGCCTTGAAAAAAGTAAATCTGGAAGATTAACTATTTCTTCAGATTGAAATTTCATTGCAAAAGCACTCCTTCAATATGTTTTCTACCGTATTCATTCTTATTGAAAAAACCGTTTATTTGCGTATTCAATATCAAGATGCAACTGTTGGACTAACTGATCAACCGAGTTAAATGCCTGTTCTTCACGAATAAAAAATAAAATGTCTACCATTAATCGCTTCCCATAAATGTCCTGATTAAAATCGAGAATATGCACTTCACAGGAAAGTGCTCCCTTTTCATCTTTAAAAGTTGGACGCATCCCAATGTTCATGACGCCATGATAATACGTATCCTCATGATGAACTCTAACTCCATATACCCCTTTTGGAAGGTAAATTCATTTTCTAAGCTGACCAAGAGATTCGCCGTAGGAAATCCAATCGTTCTTCCAATTTGTCGACCATGAACAACTTCACCTTCTACTATCGTTTGTGTACGGTTTTTTAGTGCGTTCATCATTTCACCTACATTCTTTTATTTTGATTATGGATATCGTTATTAAATATGCTAACGTATCCAACTAAGTCAGCTTTTTAGTTAGATACGTTAGCATATTTTGATAGGATTCTAGTTTTCAAGGAAGTCATGTATATATGGGTTAGATAGGCTGTCTCCTTGAGACAGCCTATCCTGTATAAAATTACTTCACTACTAAAGCTTCTTCTTGATTAAAATGAGGCATTACGTGTTTAGCAAAACGTTCCATAGCCTCCATCGTTTCTCTATGAGATAGACCTCCGAAATCGAAGTATAAAATTACTTCGTCTAATCCCGTTTTCTCAATTTCTTTTAATTTCTCTGTTACGTATTCTGCATCACCAACGATGATACTCTTATCGCTTAAACCATCCGTTGTCATCGTTTTCAAATTCTCAACGATTTCAGCAAAATAACGAATATTTGGTGGAGCTGTAGATGGATCCTCAGGGAATGCAGGAACTAAACCAGTAAAGTATTTCAACATTCTTTGTTTCGTACGTTCTGTTTCTTCTGCTGAATCTGTCACATTAATAAAGTAAGAACAGCTTGCTTTTTTGCCAGTAAATCCATGTTGGTTAGAAATCGTATTGAACGTGTTAATTGCGTTTTCCATCGTTCCGAATACCATATTTGCTGCAAACGGAGCGAAGATCACGTTCTCACCCATTTCAGCTGCTTTTGTAATAGACGGCTCACTGAAAGCGGCTACATAAATAGGCAGATGATCTTGAACTGGCTTAGGTGTTAATTCAATCTCTGGGAAAGAGTAATACTCACCTTGATGAGAAAAAGTCCCTTGTTTCCAAGCCTTCTGAACAATGTCTAAACCTTCAAAGAAGATTTCACGGCTTTTAGTAAAGTCAGCTCCAAATACGTCATACTCACGTTTATCATATCCACGACCAGCTGAGAAAATCGCTCTTCCATCACTTAATAAATCTAGTAAAGCATATTCTTCTGCTATGCGAATTGGATGGCTTGCAGGAAGCAATACTGTAGCAGGAGCTAATTTAATACGTTTTGTTTTTGCAGCTACATGCGTTAATAGAATAGAAGGTGATGGCAAAATGCCTAATGCACTAAAGTGATGTTCAGGAACCCAAACAGAATGAAAGCCTAAGTCTTCTGCATAAATACATTGTTCTGCTAAATCTAAAACCATTTGATTCGGATCTTTTCTAGTATCTCCATATTCAATTGGATTATCAGTAAGAGTAAAGTAACCTATTTTCATATTATCCACCTCATCTATTTTTTGTTAACGATTGATGAATTAAATTCACTAATCGTTGTTCTTGTTATATAACAATAACAGATATTCCATATTTTTGTAAATACATTTTTTAAAAAAATTTGAATTTTTTGTTAAATATTTTTATTTACACAAATGTAATTTTTTGTTAAAATCTATCTATGTAAACGCAATCAATAAACATAATTTACTAATTGTGAACAATAAAGTAAATATATTACTGTTAAAAATATCCACATCTCTCTTATTCCTCACAAACAAATCCTTTAAATTTGTTATACAACAATAATTATCTGAAAACTTATTACATTTTATTTTTATGTACAATTTATAAAGGATAAATAGATAAACAAAGAAAATACTTTTCATCAAATACAATTGAAAACGTCATCAGGGATAATAATTTCAAAATCCAAAAAAGAAGTAAAGAAATGACTCATTAGGTAACAGGAAATACATTGTATTTCTAAATATAAAAACTAAAAACGAAATGAGGGATATCTATGAGTTCAGTAAATGTCGCAAAAATGATTGATGAATCAAAATTTAATCGCTTTCATGGAGTGGTATTATTTTGGTGTGCATTTACCATCATCTTTGATGGATACGATCTAGTCATTTACGGATCTGTCCTTCCATCACTTATGGAGGAATGGTCGTTAACGCCTAACCAAGCTGGGACGTTAGGAAGTGTCGCCTTAATCGGCATGATGCTCGGAGCTCTTATCTTTGGACCTTTAGCAGATAAAATAGGGAGAAAAAACGTTATTTTATTTTGTATCGCTCTCTTCAGTTTATTTACCGGTCTTATTGGTATATCAAGTGGTGCAGTAGAATTTGGTATCTATCGTTTTATAGCTGGACTAGGATTAGGCGGTGTTATGCCAAACGCCATTGCATTGATGACGGAATATTCACCAAAGTCCCTTAAAAGTACGCTAGTTTCTATTATGTTTAGTGGATATTCAGTAGGTGGAATGCTAGCGGCTGGTCTTGCTATCCTCCTATTGGGGCAATTCGGATGGAGATCCCTATTCTTTGTAGGAGCTCTTCCACTACTATTCCTTCCGTTAATGTATAAAACCTTACCTGAATCACCAAGGTTTTTATTGATGAAAAATGAATCGAATAAAATTGGACAGCTATTAACAAAAATAAATCCTACCTTTACCTACCGTGAAAATCAACCATTTGAATTGATGAAAACGAAAGAAACGGGAGCGCCCGTTATAAAGTTGTTTAAAAATGGACGTGCCCTAAGTACAATCATGTTTTGGATTACGTTCTTTATGTGCTTATTAATGATTTACGGACTAAATACTTGGTTGCCAAAATTAATGGATGGAGCTGGATTATCTGTATCTGGACTAATGTTCTTATTGGTGTTAAACTTCGGTGCTATTTTCGGTGCTATTTTTGGTGGTCGACTAGCTGATAAGTGGAATCCTAAGTCTGTTCTACTAGTATTTTTTGTTTTAGCGGCTGTTTCTTTAACTCTACTTGGCTGGACAACGAATATCATTCTATTATATATTCTTGTAGCCATTGCTGGAGCGACTACAATTGGAACTCAAATTATTTGTAACGCCTATATTTCTCAATATTATCCAACAGAAATGCGTTCAAGTGGGCTTGGCTGGGCATTAGGCATTGGACGATTAGGAGCGATTGCAGGGCCTATGATCGGTGGAGTTCTTCTTACAATAAGTCTACCTTTTTATCAAAACTTCCTTGTATTTGCGATTCCTGGAATCATTGGAGCGCTAGCTTTATGCTTTGTTCAAGAAAAATACTCTTCCAATAAAGCGATGGAAAGATATCTAAAAGAGGAAAGCCTGACAACCGACGCACAATAAATAAACTACATTTCATTAAGACTCCCCAAAAGTCATACTCTTGGGGAGTTTTCTTGTTTTACACAAATCTTCTTCATTCAGGAATAACTCCATAGTTCCCTTGAATATATATAGCTTTGTAGCATTGCCTTATTGGTAAACAACAAGTATCTACATTCATCAATCAATAATGAAAG
Source organism: uncultured Bacillaceae bacterium (assembly GCA_963790055.1). GTDB lineage: Bacteria > Bacillota > Bacilli > Bacillales > DSM-1321 > Peribacillus. The sequence continues at coordinate 28,317 of CAWBND010000007.1, read as the reverse complement.
ATGTGACCCTATGAAAAACAATGTAAAAAATCATTACCGGTTTCAAAATCTTCAAGAAAATAACATGTCATTTGACCAAGTTTTTAACCATATTATCAAGTTCATGAGATTGCAGCCCTATGGCAACTATCGATTAATGATTGGAACGGATTCTCAAGTTCATCACAGGCAGACCGTCTTTATCACTGGAATTGTCATATTAAATAAAGGAAAAGGTGTATGGGCATGTATAAGAAAAGTTATTATTCCAAGAAGAATGTTGCATCTACATGAGCGAATTTCCTTTGAATTATCTTTATCTGAAGAAATTGTTTCCTTATTTAATGAAGAAAGAAAAAACCAATTAATCGATATCGTCCTTCCCTACCTTTATCAAGGAGCCACATTTACAATGGAGGGTCATATTGATATCGGTGCTGGAAAAAAGAACAAAACAAGTGCTTTTGTAAACGAAATGGTAACTAGAATGGAAGCGATGGGCGTGGAGCCAAAAATAAAACCAAATGCTTTCGTAGCTTCTAGCTATGCAAATCGTTATACCAAATAAAAAACGTACCTTACACGTACAATCCATCCATCTCCTTAATTATCAAGATCAACGCTACATAGATCTACGCTTGACCACATGTTCAATTATGGAGGTACATATAATGAGTGTTTCTAGTTTAAAACGAGATGAAATGATCAGGAACATGCAGGGTGAAGAATTTGATGTATTAGTCATTGGAGGAGGAATTACAGGAGCAGGTATTGTACTAGATGCATCAAGTCGTGGAATGAAAACAGCACTTGTTGAAATGCAAGATTTTGCTGCCGGAACGTCGAGTCGTTCCTCGAAGTTAATTCATGGGGGTCTTCGCTATTTAAAAAATTTCGAAGTGAAAGTAGTGTCAGAAGTAGGAAGAGAGCGAGCTATTGTTTATGAAAATGGTCCACATGTTACAACTCCCGAATGGATGATTATGCCGATATTCAAAGATAGCCCTTTTGGGATTTTCATGACTTCAATCGGATTAGCTCTTTATGATTTTCTAGCGGGTGTAAAAAAGTCAGAAAGAAAAAGCATGTTAAATAAAGATGAAATTTTACAAATAGAACCAAAGTTCAAAAAAGATGGATTATTAGGTGGAGGCCGTTTTGTCGAATATCGATCAGATGATGCCAGACTAACAATAGAAGTCCTGAAAGAAGCAGTATGTCAAGGTGCAACGGTTCTTAATTATACAAAGGCACATGATTTCATCTATCAGGATGGAAAAGTCACCGGCGTTCACGCAGTTGACCAAATAAATGGGCAAGAATATACAATACGGGCAAAAAAAATCATAAATGCTGCTGGTCCATGGGTAGATATAGTAAGAGAAAAGGATCATTCCTTACATGATAAGAAATTACATTTAACGAAAGGCATTCATTTAGTTTTTGAGCAAAGTGTATTTCCTTTGAAACAGGCTGTTTATTTTGATACTCCGGATGGTCGGATGGTCTTAATCATTCCAAGGGATGAAAAAACATATGTTGGTACGACAGATACTGCTTATAATGGGGACTTGACTCATCCTAGAATGGAAACAAGCGAACGGGATTATTTGCTTGAAGCCATTGCCTTTATCTTTCCTGAGTTACAGCTTACACAAAGTGACATTATATCGAGCTGGGCGGGAATTCGACCATTGATTCACGAAGCTGATAAAGGCGAATCTGAAATTTCAAGAAAGGATGAAATTTGGGAATCACAATCAGGATTAGTAACGATTGCTGGAGGAAAGCTAACAGGCTATAGAAAAATGGCAGAAAAAATTGTGAATGTACTAGCAAAAAAACTCCAAAAAGAACAAGGGAAGACTTTTTCTCCCTGCCAAACAAAACATATGCCCATTTCTGGGGGACATGTTGGGGGGTCGCAAAATTTTCAAGCCTTCATCAATAATAAAATAAACATAGGAATAGCTATGGGCTTACATAAAGAACAAGCCGATTCACTTGTTCATAAATATGGATCAAACATTGATAAAATCTACGAACTTATTACAAACAATAAGAAAGAAGCCGCATCTTATGGACTGCCTGTTGACATATATGCCCAAGTTCTATATGCCATAACAGATGAATTTGCCTATACACCTATTGACTTTTTCTTACGTCGCACAGAAGCGCTGCTTTTTGATCCTGAATGGGGAAAGAAATGGAAAATACCAGTGATGAACGTAATGAGCGAAAAGCTCGACTGGAGCGACGAACAAAAAGAGAGATTCAACGCAGACCTCGAAAAACACCTGCACAATCTTACTATTCCGATTGATGAAGAGTAAACAGTAGACACACAAAATGAATCACCATTAATTCCGACAATACGCTAATTGACCGCGACAAAATGTCATGAAAACTTCTAACTTTTCATCCAAAACAACAATATCGGCATCTTTCCCCCGCACAAGGCTTCCTTTTCGATCAAACATATGTAACTGTTTTGCTGGATTGACGGAGGTCATATACAGCACATCTTCAATAGAACAACTAGTGAACTTCATCGTATTTCTCACTGCATCCATCATCTTAAGAACACTTCCTGCCAACGTTCCATCCTGTAGTGTCGCTCTTCCATTTTGAACAGTAACCTTTTGTCCCCCAAGGTCATAAAGTCCAGCGCGAAGACATTTAGCTCTCATGGCGTCAGTAATTAATACAATCTTTTCCCTTCCCTTCTGCCGATAAGCTAATTTTATGAGCTCCGGTCGAACATGGATGCCATCTACAATTAATTCAGTGCTTACTTCGTCATGAAGTAATGCCGCTCCTACCACTCCCGGTTCACGATGATGGAGTCCTCGCATCCCGTTAAAAAGGTGCGTAGCATGGCTTGCTCCAGCTTCAATCCCCTTAACTACCTCCTCATATGTTGCATCGGAATGTCCAATTGAAGCAATTACACCATGCTGACTAAGATAGTGAATCACTTCAAGACTCCCTTCTAATTCTGGAGCAATGGTGACCAACTTAATGGAACCTAAAGCTATCTCCTGCCATCGCAGAAACATTTGCAAATCTGGTTTCATAATCGATTCAATAGGTTGTGCACCTGCTCTTTTTTCAGATATAAAGGGACCTTCCAGATGAACACCAACTAATTCAGCATGACCATCAGGTTGCTCGCTTTGCATATATCGAGCCGCATTACGTAGCGCATTTTCAATTTTATCTCGCTTTTGAGTCATGGTTGTTGCTAAAAAGCTAGTGACTCCTTCCCGAGGTAGTACATTCGCAATTCTTTTTAATGAACTGTACGTTGCATCCATCGTATCCGCTCCAGCTGCTCCATGGATATGCACATCGATCATCCCCGGAATCACATGATAGGAATGGGGCAATTGAATCACTTCTTGCTGGGATGCTCCGCTTACCATTTCCTGTCCGACAGTTTGAATTTTTCCACCCTGAAATGAGATAAAACCACCTGGATATATTTTTTCTTCACTATGAACAATACCATGTTGAAGTACAATTGTTTTTTCCATATAAAATGAACCTACCTTCCGAACTTTAAGCGTGAGGATAGACAAGTTGTGACAACTTTATTTCATTATCCATAAATAATTATATGTATAAATGCAAGATAACTAAGAAAATGAACAACTATACTACTTCTTGCTAACAAAATTAGGGAACGGTGCTTATATCCGTTCCCTTTTTCATCGTTCATTTACGTTACTTTGACACATGTGAGATGCTTTTTTTCATACTGCGAACATAGTCTACGACATGTGGCACACAGTCTACTCCGTATTGTGCAACAATTTTTACGATTGCACTTCCGACAATGACACCATCAGAAAACTGAGCCATTTTCTCCGCTTGTTGGGGTGTAGAAATACCAAAGCCAATCGCACAAGGAATATCCTTGACTTCTTTCACTAGCTTAATCATTTCTTCTACACCACTGCCAATCTCCTTGCGCACCCCAGTCACACCCATAGATGATACGCAATAGATAAATCCTTCCGCTTCATTAGCAATCATACGAATGCGATCTTTTGATGTCGGGGCAATCATCGAGATTAGCGTAACATCATACTTGGAGCAAAAAGGTAGCAACTCATCCTTTTCTTCAAATGGCACATCAGGAACAATGACCGCATCAACGCCAACTTCTTGACAATTTTCCATAAAACGCTCCGTACCATACGTAAAGATCGGATTAATATACGTCATAAAGGCAATCGGTACATTACATGACGTACGAATGCGGCGCATCATCTCAAATATATCATCCGTTGTTATGCCAGTAGCAAGTGCACGATTATCTGCCTCTTGAATGACAGGTCCTTCTGCAACGGGGTCTGAAAAAGGAATCCCTATCTCGATTAAATCCGCACCAGCCTCTGCCATCCCAAGCACCAATTGCTCCGTAATTTCAATCGATGGGTCCCCAGCTGTTATAAATGGAATGAATGCCTTGCCGTTAGCAAATGCTTGTTGTACTTTATTCATAAATTTGTACCCCCTTGTAACGTGCGATTGCCGCAACATCTTTATCTCCTCGACCAGAAAGACAAATAACAATAATTTGATCTGGGCTCATAGTAGGAGCCAATTTTTTCGCATAGGCAACGGCATGTGAGCTTTCAATTGCTGGAATAATCCCCTCAATACGTGAGAGATATTCAAACGCCTCGACCGCTTCATCATCGGTAACTGGTACATATTCCGCTCGACCTATATCGCGCAGATTCGCATGCTCAGGACCAACGCCCGGATAGTCAAGTCCTGCCGAAATGGAATAAACTGGAGCAATCTGTCCATACTCATCCTGGCAGAAATAAGACTTCATACCATGGAAAATACCTAATGTTCCTGTTGCCATTGTTGCAGCCGTCTTTTCTGTATTAACACCGTGGCCAGCTGCTTCACAGCCAATTAAACGAACATCTTCATCTCCAATAAATTCATAAAATGATCCAATTGCATTACTTCCTCCACCAACGCAAGCAAGTACCGCATCCGGAAGTCTTCCTTCTGTTTCTAACATCTGCTGCTTCATTTCACGTCCAATCACACTTTGAAAATCACGAACAATAGTTGGGAATGGGTGTGGCCCCATTACTGAACCAAGCACATAATGTGTATCTTGTACACGCTGTGTCCATTCACGCATCGTTTCATTTACAGCGTCTTTTAATGTTTGCGTACCGCTCGTTACCGCGTGTACTTTTGCACCTAAAAGCTCCATTCGAAACACATTCAATGCCTGACGGTCCGTATCTTCCTTCCCCATGAAAATTTCACATTCCAATCCCATAAGAGCAGCGGCTGTTGCTGTAGCTACACCATGTTGCCCAGCACCCGTTTCAGCAATGACACGCGTTTTCCCCATACGTTTTGCCAGCAATACCTGTCCAAGCACATTATTAATTTTATGAGAGCCTGTATGATTTAGATCTTCACGTTTTAGATAAATCTTAGCTCCACCCAAATCTTGCGTCATCTTTTCTGCGTAATAAAACAATGATGGTCGTCCTGCATATTTCTTTAATAGTCCATCTAGTTCTGCAACAAATTCTGGATCATTTTTAAAGTGATTATAAGCCTCTTCAAGCTCATTAACGGCATTCATCAGCGTTTCAGGAATATATTGACCGCCATGTATTCCAAATCTACCATTTGACATGTTCCTCAATCTCCTTTTATAAAAAAATAAATAAAAAAAGCCTTTATCCCTAAAAGAAAGGGACAAAAGCTTTGAAACTTCTGCGGTACCACCCAAATTGGCGTTAAAACGCCCACTCATTATATATACTAACATATATATCCCACTGATAACGGGCAGGACCCCGTAAGCGCCTACTTTCTTAAGATTTCAGGCTTCCCTCACAAGTCCATTCAGAATGTTCTTTGTAACCGCATTTTCACCAGCTAGCGGCTCTCTAAATACAAATCATGATTCCTACTACTCTTGCTCATAGGTTTATTATGTTAAAAATATTCTAACATTTATTATTAATTTTTGTCCACTATAATTTTCAACTACATATTTCCATAACATGACTTTGAAACTCGACACAATTTGGCTAACGACTTCCTTTTCTTTTTAAGCCATCATTATGTAGTAATGGGTTACACTATAATCTCTTTTTACAAAATCTGAAGTTTATACTATAATTTTAAATGGGATTTTCGGAACATTAGAATTATTTCGTAAATGTTTTTCAAAAAAATCACTAACAACGAAAGAGGCCAATTAAATGACAAGCAATAACATGTCTCTTAAAGAAAAAAGTATCGTTTTTATAGGGTTTATGGGAGTAGGGAAAACTACAATCGGTAAACTGGTTGCCCAAAAACTATACAGAGATTTCATCGATATAGACAAAGAAATTGAAAAAGAATATAATATGCCCACTTCAGAAATCTTTAAAACCTTTGGTGAAAAAGAATTTAGAGAAAAAGAAAAAAGCCTAATCAATGACTTTTCTAAGCAAAGATTAAAAATTATTTCAGTTGGTGGCGGCGCATTTTTACAAGAAGAAGTTCAACAGATTTGCTTATCCAATTGTATTGTATTTTTTCTTGATTTATCTTGGGAATCTTGGAAAGAAAGAATAAGTTTGATTATTGATAGTCGCCCAGTTTTACAAGGCAAATCTTTAGATGAGATTAAAGAACTTTTTTACGACAGACAAAAAATCTATTCGGTGCACAATTCAAAGGTTAAAACTGATAACCTTGATGTAGAATCTGTTGCTGATTTTATTGTGGACTCATTAAAAACCGCATGGGAACTGTATGATTAAAAGTAAAACGTGAACTACTCCCATCCTATTCTGGATGGGAGTAGTTCACGTTAACCGGTTGTTCACTGTAATAGCTCGATAGATTATCACTTTAGGAGCATCAACTTTACTCTCCTTTTCTTCTTTTTATTTTGTTGCATATCTTCTCCCCCTTCATGAGCCCGTAAACTAAATAGTTTTTATTAAAAAGCCAAACATTTTTTATTGAATTTTCTTATATAATCCAATAAGGAAATAAAAGTTAACAAAAAACCGGTATTTTTCCAACCAAATACAAAAAGACGATACCCTCTATAAAAAAGTTGACTCTATATGTTGGCTACGGTGTTAAAGGGTAACCCATTAATGACGGGGAAAAGGGGATGTACGTATATGCAAAAAGAGTTGACATATGAAGATATTCAAATCGGGGATACTGCGTCTTTTTCTAAAACCATTTCTGAATTTGATATTTATCAGTTTGCAGGAATTACAGGTGATTTTAACCCCATGCACATAAATAAAGAGTTTGCTGATACAACCATTTTCAAGGACAGAATTGCCCATGGTCTTTTAACAGGTAGCTTTATTTCGACTGTTCTTGGAATGAGGCTTCCTGGACCAAACTCGATCTACTTGTCCCAAAGTTTTACATTTACAGCGCCTGTCAAAGTTGGTGATACGATAAAAGCAACTGTAGAAGTAATAGAAAAACAGGCTGACAAGAATTTAATTAAATTAAAAACACAAGTATGGAATCAGCGTAACGAGATGGTGCTAGATGGTGAAGCGTTGGTCATGAAGAAATATTTAAAAATGGCAAAGGGGGATTAAGATGGAGAACCGGTTTCAACAGTGGATAAGGGTGAAAAAAAAACAGCCTGAAGATATTTTAGCTTTTATTCACGATGGGGATGATCTAATTGTTCCAATTGCAAATGGGGAACCGCACCTTTTAATAGATATAATAGAAGAAAATGCTGCGAAATTTCTGAATATAAGAATTCATCAAATGCACGCGATAAAGGAAAGGGCATATATTTCAGGGAGAAAGAAACCATCACTTTCCTATGTTTCCTATTTTCTAAGCGGTCCTTCCCGAAAAGCCTTTTTACAGGGACAATGCGAACTTGTTCCCAATCATTTTCATCAGGTTCCTCGTATTTTGCACGAATCAACGAAAACTTCTCTTGTATTAGCTGCTGCATCTGAGATAGATGCACATGGGTACTTCTCTTTAGGCACTCAAGCAGACTATGTTTCTTCTTTTATAGGAAAAGTTCCTTTTTTCCTAGAAGTTAATAAGCAGATGCCCCGTACATTTGGATCAAATCAGATTCATATAAGTCAAATAGAAGGTTATATTACAGTTGATTATCCATTGCATGAAATACCGATTCCTCATGTCACCGCTACAGATCGGCGTATCGGATTGCTCATCACAGAGCAAATTGAAGACGGCTCAACGATTCAAACTGGCATTGGTGCCATTCCCAATGCTGTCATTAGTTTATTGGCCTCACATAAAAATCTTGGGATACACACAGAGCTTCTGTCTGATGGAGTGATCAACCTAGTGGAAACGGGAGTAGTGAACGGAATCGAAAAAAAGACATATCCCGGAAAAATAGTGACAACCTTTGCGTTAGGTACACAGCAACTATACAATTTTCTCCACGAAAATCCAGTCGTTGAATTTCTTCCTGTCGAGGTCGTTAATGATCCGCGGGAAATTGCAAAAGAAGACCACATGATTTCCATTAATGCCACAACAGAAGTTGATTTTTTTGGACAATGTGCATCGGAAACAATCGGTGGGAACTATTATAGTTCGACGGGAGGACAAGCTGACTTTGCTCAAGGAGCAAGCCTCGCTAAAAAGGGAAAAGGTTTTATTTGCCTTCACTCCACAGCAAAGAATGGGGCTATCTCAAAAATCCGCCCTCATCTGACTCCCGGGTCTGTTGTTTCAACTTCCAAAAATGATGTAGACCGCATCGTAACTGAATATGGCGTAGTCGAGTTGCGCGGAAAAAGCATCGCACAACGAACAAGAGCATTAATCAATATTGCCCATCCGAAGTTTCGGGATGAGTTAACATATGAGGCAAAGAGGCTAGGATTTCTCACTTAACAGCTATATTTAATGGATGTATCACTGAGTTTTTAAAAAGAAGTCACTTTAGTTCCTTTCAGATGATTTTCTTTTACTGTTTCCTTATTCACCATAAGCATTAAAGACATTCAAGTAGTAATTGTGAATACCTCATCAAGAAGATATTTAGGCAATAGAGACAGATCCTAAGTTTTCATTGCAATAGAACAAAAAAACTGATATCATTTAAACTAATAGAATATTTACTTATTTCAATATTTTTTGAAGTAAGGATAGAGGCGCAAAGACCATAAGTACACAATGGGAGGATGATGGGGTTCAATGAAAATTGTGAAAAGGGGAATTTGCCGAAGCGGAAAGAATCTCATATTTCTTGAAGCTGGTTCTGCTATTGAATAAATACAGAATTGTCATATAGGAAGCTATATGGAGGGCTATCTTACGCACAGAAATAATTTTACTACATATTGTTTCTACTGCAGCAGCGAGGCCTCGTTGCTGCTTTTTTGCGCAAACTTACTAACTGCCCTTCTCCCTCTATTTTATAAAAATGATAAAGAATAAAGGATGTGGAGAAGTAATGAATTTCGGACAAATTTTAACTGCCATGGTGACTCCATTTGATCAAAATGGTGAGATTGATTATAACGCTACAAGGAATTTAGTAAATCATTTAATTGCTAATGGTACGGACGGTATAGTGGTGGCTGGTACAACTGGAGAATCTCCTACATTAACAACAGAAGAGAAAGTTGAATTATTTACATTTGTAGTAGAAGTTGTGGATGGAAGAGTTCCTGTCATTGCTGGTACTGGCTCTAATAACACGAGAGCCTCCATTAGCTTAACGAATCTTGCAGAAAAAACAGGAGTAGACGGAATTATGCTTGTTGTTCCATACTATAACAAGCCATCTCAAGAAGGATTATATCAACACTTTAAAGCGATTGCCGAGTCAACGTCATTACCGGTCATGCTGTATAATATCCCAGGGCGAAGCGTTGTCAATCTGTCTGTTGAAACCGTTGTTCGCCTTGCACAGATTCCAAATATCGTCGCCGTTAAAGAGGCAAGCGGCGATTTAGACGCCATGACTCAAATCATAAGCCAAACACCTGAAGACTTTTCATTGTACAGTGGTGATGATGGGTTAACCTTACCGGTGTTATCGATTGGTGGCATAGGAGTGATCTCAGTTGCTTCCCATATTATTGGGAATGAAATGCAAGCAATGATTGAGAACTTTAAAAACGGGAAACTACAAGAAGCTGCTCAAGCTCACCGCAGCTCTACTCCCAGTTATAAAAGCACTATTCGCTGCACCAAATCCATCACCAGTAAAAGCAGCATTAAATCTAAATGGAATTCCTGTCGGTGGTGTTCGCTTACCAATGGTTCCTCTAAATGATGAGGAAACAACAGCCTTACAACAAGCACTACAATTACTACATGTAAAAGAAGAAACGATTTCTTGATAAAAGTGCCTGACCCCCAGCGTAGTAAAGCATTACCGCACTGGGGGTCAGGCACTCTCATTTAATTTCTCTATAAAGGTTTATTTCTACACTTTCTCTTAGTTTCCTTAACTCTGGAACGATTTTCAACACATGTTCACTATTATTGTGTTGTTCTATCGCCTCTTCGTCCACCCATTCTTCAATCATAGTAACGATCGATGAATCATTGATATCTTCATGAAGAACATACGATATGCAACCTTTTTCTTTATTGGTTTCAACAGCAAGTTCTTTAGCCAATGTTACATATTCCTCTACCTTTACCTCTGGTTTTAGTTTGCCTTTAGCCACAATTCTAATCATTGTATTAGCTCCTACTCTTATTAAGTCTAGTTATATGATATCATGATTTCTTACGCAGAATCTAATCAATTCATGTCAGTAAAAACTAGCATATCTATTTTACCATTTTTAAAATCGTACTAAACTGAACTTTTCGTTTATTTTCTAAATTCCAGCAAAGTCTGCCTTGTGGAATGCTTTACTTTTTTCCCATAGATTTTTGATTTTTCCTTTTGACTTCCTCAACATTTGTGTCACTATAGATTCCTGTACCATGTCCGCCCGTGGTTTGAGCTAGCAATTCTTTTACTTCATTATAGGACATGCCTGAACTCTCATTTTGTCTTTTTACAGCATCGATGTTTGTTCCTGCCACTGTAAATGTATCATGATCATTTTTGTTATTTTCCATCATAAATCTACCTCCCATTCTGTTTCCTATTATTTTCTATCAAAAATTCTTAATTAATCAGAAATTTTAAAAGAGCTAAGATCAGATAAGGCACCAGGAAATATACGGAATTTGGAATTCAATAATACTTCAAAGCTTGAAGCCTTGCATTATTTTTGGTCAAAATAAAAACTCCTTCTCACTATAGAAAAAGAGTTCAAAAAAGGTTTTTATTTCATTGCAACATAGGTGTCTATCTCTCAAGTAAGTTCCTGAGATATGGTTTATTTTTTGGTGAACTTCAAACAATTTCTATCCAGTTAGTAACTTAATTTTATCAAGAATTGTTGAAAAATAATTTCTGACAGTACCAATCTTGTTACTAGATTGTTTAGAAATTTCATTTGTGATTTGACCATCAACCAACAGTTCTCGCACTTCTATTCCTCGTTCGTTATCGCTGAAATTACCTTCGATTAGTTCGGGAGAGTAAATTTGCTTTCCATTCATAATGCTGCGAATCGAGCTGACTAACTCCTTGCTTGGGCTGTCCTTCAATAAATAACCTCTTACCCCCGCTTTTAGTGCACGTTCAAAATAACCAGTCCTTGCAAAGGTCGTTAACATGATGACCTTGCATCCTGCTGACATTAAAGCATCTGCTGCCTCAAGTCCGCTCATTTCAGGCATCTCTATATCCATGATACAAACATCAGGCTGTAGTCGGTGTACAAGAGTAAGGGCCTCTTCCCCATTCCTTGCCTGACCAACCACTTCCATATCCTCTTCCAAATTAAGAAGAGAACCCATTACCCCTAACAGCATCTCCTGGTCCTCAGCTATAACAATTCGAATCATTTACGTTCTCCCCTTTGTTTCAAACAGAAACTCCCCTAAATAAAGGGGAGCTAGTTATAGAAAGTGTATTACAGTTCAGGTTTTACTCTAACCGTAACTCTTTTTTTAGCTAAAACTTTGACATCTTTAAAACTCACGAAACTCTTGTTTTTCTCATCCCATAGACGAAAACGGAGCGACTTCAAACTTGTAGCAAGGGAAATAGTTGGTACGTTTTGTAATGGAGGTGTATGTTTGTGTGCCTCTTCTAATTTATAGTTAGGAACCCTAGGGCTTAAATGGTGAACATGATGAAACCCAATATTTCCAGTTAAGAATTGAATGGATTTTGGAAGCTTATAGAAGGAACTTCCTTCCACAGCTGCTTTTACGTATTCCCAATCTTTATCTTCTTCAAAGTAAGAATCTTCAAAAGTATGCTGTACATAAAACAGCCAAATGCCTACTGAACCTGATAGTAAGAAAACAGATCCTTGTACTAGAAGAAATGAATGCCATCCGACTGCCCAAGAAAGCAATCCAATTAAAGCAACGATTAGAACATTCGTTAAATACGTATTCATACGTTCCTTCCTTTTGGCACCTTTACGATTAAATCTATTTTTTAGAGCGAATTCAAAAATGGGTCCTAATCCGAACATAACCAATGGATTACGGTAAAAACGGTAGGCAAAACGAAGTCTAAGTGATGCTTCTACATATTCATCTACTGTAAGCGTCCAAATATCCCCTGTGCCGCGTTTATCCAAATTACCACTTGTCGCGTGATGAATAGAATGCTCATGCCCCCATCGATCAAAAGGGAATAAAGTTAAAACACCCATGGCTGTTCCAACGATTCGATTGGCACGGCGGTTTTTAAAAAATGAATGATGGGTACAATCATGAAATATAATGAAAATTCTTACCAAAAATCCTGCAGCGATCACAATGGGAACTAAGGCTAACCAATAAGAAACGGACAGACTTATATAGGCAAGGTACCATAATGTAATAAATGGCACGACTGTGTTGATAATCTGCCATACACTTTCCTTTGTCGTTGATTTTTCAAATGGCGCAACTTGTTTTCTCAAAGTTTTCGTATTTTGTAAGGTCATTTTTATTTAAATTTCCTTCCTTGTTTCTATCGTTATTTCAAATTATAAAGCAAGAGAATTGAACTTGTTAGTAGTAGGTGTCATGTACAGGTTGTGACAAATGTCATCTACGAGTTATTTTCAAAGACAAAACGTGTAAATTTAAGATCGCCTAATATGAGGCTTGAATATGCATGAAAAACGCTTTTAGAGAAAAACTAGGGAAGGAGAATTGAAAGGAGAGAAACATTATGAGTCGAGGTAAACATTTTAATCATAAAGAAAAAGGACATCCTGGAAACTTCCCTGACAATAGCGCAAGCGAAGGGAAAAACAATATCCAGTACGGTAAACCTATTGAAAATATTATTCCGCAAGAAGCTTTTAAAAATCGTGTGACAGAAGAGTAACTGAGGGAAAGAGGGACAGGAATGAAATGAACCCAAAAAGTTAGACACAAATATTAGGCAGCTCCTTGGGCATGAGTTCGGTATTGAACCGGGCTCATGCCTTTTAATTCTGCCTATTCTTCCACGATATGATCGATACTTTTTCATATGAACTAGACATTTTAAGCCCATTTGATTCATTAAGCGACGGACTGTTTTATGATGGAGAACGATGCCCCGATTACGTACTTCCAATGTGATGCGACGATAGCCATAACGACCTTGATGTTCATCAAAAATCTGTTGAATGGCTTCTTTTACTTCGCTATATTTATCTGGCCGATTCATTTGTTTTACCCAGTAATAATACGTACTACGCGGAATACTCGCGACTTTTACTAAGTCAATGACTTTCCATTCATGCCTTAATTCATAAATTACTTGTGCTTTGTCTTGTTCTGTAATTTTTCCTTTTCTTGAACTAAGGCATTCAACTTTTTTAAATAGGCATTCTCCATACGTAAACGCTCTATTTCAGCTCGTAACGCTTCTTCTAATCCTTCTATTGGTTGATTTTTCTTCGATGCTTTTTTCATGGATGGACGCCCCTTTTTCTTTGGTTGAAGAGCGTCTATCCCTTGTGTTTCAAATAAATGTTTCCAAGTACTCACGGTACAAACTACACCTCCAATTGTTAGTGGTGTCTAACAATTGGGGTGCAGTTCAGAACCTTGTCCTATATTTTGGCACAAGGTTCCTGTCCCCGTCCCATCAACATTCTTTTCCAAAGTTATCAAGCAATGCACGCACTTCATCTGTTGATTTCGTGTTCATCAATTGATTTCTTAATTCACCAGCTCCACGGAATCCTTTGACATAAATTTTGAAAAAGCGATGAAGCCCTGTGATTGAACGTGGCAGTGCTTCCGCATATTGATCTTGAAGATCAAGCTGCAGTCTTAAAAGATCAAGGTATTCTTTACTGCTATGCTCTTTTGGCTCTTTTTCAAAAGCAAAAGGATTTTTAAAAATACCTCGCCCGATCATAACGCCATCAATACCATATTGTTCAGCAAGCTGCAGCCCAGTTTGACGGTCAGGAATGTCTCCATTGATTGTTAGTAGCGTATTTGGTGCGATACGGTCACGTAATTTTTTGATTTCCGGAATTAGCTCCCAATGCGCATCTACTTGGCTCATTTCCTTTCTTGTACGTAAATGAATAGAAAGGTTCGCAATATCCTGTTTTAAAATATGCGTTAGCCACTCCTCCCACTCATTTACATCCTTATAGCCAAGTCGTGTTTTCACGCTGACAGGCAGTCCGCCCGCTTTTGCTGCTTGAATAAGTTCTGCCGCAACGTCTGGACGCAGAATAAGGCCACTACCTTTCCCTCTCGATGCCACATTCGGTACAGGGCAGCCCATATTAATATCGATGCCTTTAAATCCTAGCTCTGCCATGCCAATACTCATTTGACGGAAATATTCGGGATTATCCCCCCAAATATGTGCCACCATTGGCTGTTCATCTTCTGTAAAAGTCAAACGGCCACGCACACTTTTCATGCCCTCTGGATGACAATAGCTATCCGAGTTTGTAAACTCTGTGAAAAATACATCCGGTCGACCGGCTTCACTTACTACGTGACGAAAAACAACATCTGTCACATCTTCCATTGGTGCAAGTACAAAAAATGGTCGTGGTAAATCACGCCAAAAATTATCTATCATTTCAAACTCAAATCCTCTCACTATGGATACAACTTCAAACTCTCGGTCAAAAAATATAAAGCCAAATGTTCCACTTCTTTTACACTTATATCATGCTTAATAACTTATTATCAAACACAAGTACATTTGGACATTTATAATTTGTGAAAAACTATTGTGAAAATCGGCAATGTTTATTTTAACGAAAATCGGTCCTGAATGGTATTTTTATAAACAAAAAAGCAGATGATATAGATTTTTTCTATATCATCTGCTTTTCTATTATACCAACTCCAACCACGCGACCGCTTCACAATAGCCAGGCACTGTTCGCCATTAGTGATGGGTGGGAAAAATGTGTCAGTCCCCTGTCATTCTTATTATCTTTGGGCTAACGTCTAAATACGCATTAATGCGCCATTAGGCTTTGGTAACTCTTGATCTGTTATCTGATTCATTTTACAAAAATGTTCAAAAAATTGTTGTGCCAGCTCTCGTTCCTTTGGGTCACTTTTCAACGAAACTATATCAAGCAAAATTTGAGCCATCCATGAATTATCAAAATAACGGTATTTACCTGTATTCCATGTCATTTTGTGGGGGGATTTTTCATTTACATAATATTTCCAGAAAAGCATCTGATCCGATTCCTGTTCTGTAAGTTGGAGTCTGTATTTTGAATGAGCAGGAATATATCCATCTTCACAAAGCTTACCGATAAAATCTTCATTCACCATATAGACACCTAAGATACGTCTGTCTTTTTCAGGCATGCTGGAATCTATTGCTGTTAACAGGACAGCGCTATTTTGGTGCAAGCGGATGGGTTTGTTTGGCTTCCCCTTGTTATTACCACTTTTTATTACGCCTGAAAAAACCTTCCACTCTGAAAAAGAACTATTCTGTTCTTCTGTGTCACACCAAAAAACCATTTGTGATTCGGGATGAAGTTTATGATTTTTCATAAGTTTTTCATGTTCCAAGCGAAGTTCCTGGTTTTTTTGTTGTAGTTTTTTTTCCTCTTCCTTCTTCCATTCTTCCTCCTTTCGTTCCATTTCCTTTTTTTGTATAATTTTTTCAAGTGAATTAGCAACACTTTTATCATGTAGTTTTAGGTGCTTTCCAAATACATCGGGGAAAACAAACTTTTTATTTTCCGATGCGAAATGTATTTCAATACTAGAATCATTATGTTTAACTATACTACCCATGCCAAAACGCTTGTGTGTAACTTTCTTATTGATTAGATTCATTATTCTAGTCCTCCTTGTAGAATAAAAACTCGGTTACTATTAGATAGTAAATTGATAATTTTATTCAACTAACTTCCTTTAAAGCTCACACAACTGTTTGAATTTTTCTTCGGTTTAAAAAAGGATATTAAAAAAACGTATCCATAATTCTATCTGCAAAAAAATACAGCGGAATTCGGAATACGATTGAAAAAACAATTGTAAGACTATTATAACATTTTTTTGAAAATATTACAAATTTCTTATTGACAATACATTTTATTGTGAGGTAAAATTAAGTTTTATTCTCTGTACTTCCTTGAAATAGCTATGAAATAAAGGCCTCCAAAAAGTCGCGAAACTTCTGGAAAGCCCCTATAAATAACCACTTGATTACCGGTGATAAGTGGAATGATTCCACGATTAAACTAATCTTAACGTACTGAACTCAATCAACTGTTAGACCAAAGAAGAATGAAATGTTATCCTTGCTTGAAAAAATGTTGTCGATGACATCGACAATCTAAAAAAAGCTTCTTCAATTTCTTAAATTTGTATGATTTAACACCGGAGACGTTCCATGGCCTAATTAATCGAATTGATGTAAAACAGATGAGTACCCATTATCCATTATCGCTTCAATGCCCCAGAATTTGAATAGAAGCAGGTTATTCCCTTATCGGGAACCTGCTTCTTCTTTTAAAACTATCTGCGATACTACCTCTACATGACTCGTCTGCGGAAACATATCAACCGGCTGCATATACTCCACTTTATACAGCTTGCTTAATTCATGTATATCCTTCGCCAATGTCGATGGATTACATGACACATACACAATTTTCTTCGGTTTCACTTTTAACATAGTATTTAATAACGCCTGATCACATCCGGTTCTTGGAGGATCTACGATTAGGACATCTGGTTTCCAGCCTTCTTTGATCCAGCGTGGAAGGATGTTTTCGGCTTTCCCTACCTCATAGCGAACATTAGTACGATTGTGACGTTTCGCATTTTTCTTCGCATCTTCAATCGATTCTTTGATGACGTCCATACCGCGTACTTCTTTTGCTCCTTCTGATAGCCAAAGTCCAATGGTACCAACGCCACAGTAAGCATCAACTACATTTTCCTTTCCTGTTAATGCCGCTGCTTTTTTTACTTCATCATATAGCTTTACGGTTTGAATCGGGTTTAACTGGAAAAATGTACGTGCTGATAGTTCATAGGATAAATCACCCAAGGGTTTCATTAATCACCTTTTCACCAGCTAAGTGAATCGTTTTGTCACCAAAAATAAGTGATGTTTTTTGGTTGTTGATGTTTTGAACGATTGATTTTACTTCAGGCAACTGATCACGAATTTGTTTAATCAACTTGTCCTTTTGCGGAATGTCTTCTGTTCCCGTTACGAGGACAACTTGGACCTCTCCTGTTTCAAAACCGACTCGTGTGATGACCGTCCGAATAACTCCTTTATTCTTTCGTTCATTATAAATCGAGATATTTAAATTTTTTAAAATCTTCTTAACGGTACGTGTTACTTTATTCGTTGCCCCATGCTGGACAAGGCAGTTTGGAATATCAATTAACGAATGGGAGTTTACTCCATATAAGCCCGCAATTAATTGCCCATTCTTCAAACCGACTTGGTATTGGCTTTTATTACGATAGTTCCATGGGTCTTCCATGCCAATTGTTTCTTTAATATTTAATGAAGAAACAGCATTTTTTGTATAGCGTTCCATCGCTTGAATGACGATATCACGTTTTTCCACAAGCTGTTGGTCGTAGCTTAAATGCTGCAGCTGACAGCCACCACATTCTGCATAAATGGGGCATGGTGGTGCGATACGATGCGGCGATGCTTTACGAATCGTTTTAATTTTTGCTTCTGAAAATTTTGGCTGAACCTTTGTTGCGGTGGCCACAATTTCTTCGCCTGGCAAGGCACCCGGTACAAAGACAACTTTCTTTTTAAAATAGCCGACTCCTTCCCCGTTAATGCCGAGTCGTTTTATCGTTAATGGAAACGTCTGGTTTACTTCTAATTGATCATTTGTCATTTCTTTTCACTCCGTTTTTCAATGCTTCTCCAGAGGTAGAGGGAAGCATAGCTTAAATATGGCGACCAGTTTGCACTGTATGTCTCCATTTCTTCCTGTGTTGGTTTTTGCTCTAGGTTATATAGTTTCTTAATGGCATTTTGGATGCCGATATCTGCTTTTGGGAATAGGTTTGGTCGTCCTAAACCAAACAGCAGAAAGTTTTCCACCGTCCATCTGCCAATTCCGCGAACTTTAATCAGTCTATCCATAATCTCTTGGTCAGATAGCAGAGCTAATTGTTCTAGCTGAAGCTGACCTGAGGAAACCTGCTCGGATAATCCAATTAGATACTCTGCTTTTCGAGTCACTGAACTGAAGGTCTCTTAACTCGTGCAACCGTTAACTGAGCCGCTCGCTTCGGGTGTTGGAAAAAACCAAACGTCATCTATTTTTTCCCCAAAGGTTTGTACGATAGCGTTCTGTTAGTTTATGCGCAAATGCTAAATTCAATTGCTGATGAATAATGCATCTGACGAGGCAGCTGTAATAATCGAAATCAAGTACGATAGGCGTACCGTGATGCTCTTCGAATAATGCCCGTAAATCAGTTTGCTGAAAATGAGCTGGCAACGTCTGCTAATGGCTGATGCCAATGAAAAATCTTTTTGATCCGTTCTACTGCTTTTGTCTTGTACTCCTCTGATTCCCCTTTGATTGATAAAAGTAGATTCATCACCATTGCTTGTACATGAATCACACTTGGTTCTTTATCTATATAAAGTGGAACTTTTACCAATTTCTGTTCGTAAAATCAACTACTTGAAGTGGGTCTAACGATAATCGTTCGAGAACAAGATCGAAATTATATGGTCCTTGAACCTGTATTGTTTCAGTCCACATAGCGATCCATCCTTTTGCAGTTTTCCACGTATTATAGCATGTTTTCGGTCATATTTCTCATTAGAAAGACACGACTTATACTATCGTCCAATAATATATAAATTCTGATAGTACAAAAAAAGTGGAACCAACTTATGGCTCCACTTTTTTAATAAAGCATTCGATTAGGTAATTGTTTTTCAATCATTAAATCATCCAGGCTTTTAAATACATATCCTTGTTTTTTCAAATCAGTAATAATCGAATCCATGGCATCGGCATTGTCTTTTGAAACGGTGTGAATTAGCAAAATCGCCCCCGGATGAATTTGCTTTAGTACTTCACCATGTGCATAGGCTGCTCCCTTTTGTTCATTAACGACCCAATCTTTATAGGCAAGCGACCAAAAAATATGATAATAGCCTTCATCTTTCGCAATCTTCATCGTTCTTTCATTGAAAATGCCTCGTGGCGGGCGTAAATAATTCATTGTTTTCTGTCCCGTTAAGCGTTCGGTTTCATCTTTCACCTTTTGTAACTCGGATTTAATCGCTTCATCAGTTAGAACCGTCATATCAGGATGAGTCCAAGAATGATTGCCGACGATATGCCCTTCCTTGACCATTCTTTGGACTAGTTCAGGTGCCGTTTTTAAATAATGTCCTGTAACGAAAAAAGTAGCAGGAACTTGATGTTTTTTCAGTACATCAAGAATTTGAGCAGTATAACCATTTTCATATCCATTATCAAAGGTTAAATAAATGTCCTTTTTTGACGTGTCTCCTAGATAAAGTGCCTCATATTTCGGTAGCATTTCATCAAACTTTTTACCCGCTTGTGCTGGATTGCCATTCTTTCCCTTCGTCAATCCCCAATTATATGCACTCCGCATAGCATGGGCTGCAGTTACGGAATAAATCATATAAATGCATAACAATATATAGTCATTTTCCTCATTGGTATTATCCCCCACTTTCCTTTTTTTTAGTGTTTGAAATGGAGGAATTTATATACAATATGTAGAAATTACCATGATTTTTGTCAATGACGGTCGAATTAATTTAGCGATTTTTCCATAAGGCAAAAGAATCAATTAATAATTTGCGTAGTGATTGAAAATATCCTATGTTTTGGCTTTAAACTAAAAAATGTATACATAAGCGGAAAAAAACCACCCTTTTTAAAACAGGGTGGTTCATCAGTGAATATAAAAATATTATTTAAATAATGAGTGCAATGCTTTCCAGATAAGAACAAGTGCGAAGAATAGAACAATGACAGTTCCTACAACAGCAAAAGTTGATTGAAGTCCGGCGAAAACGGCTTGCCACAGAGATGGAAGTAGGATTAAAGCAAAACCGGCTAACATAGCAAGAAAGTATAACCAAAAAGAATTTTGCATGTCATTCCCTCCTTTCTTTAACAATATATGCTCTTATGTAAGGAATATTTGGAATTAAAAAAGTATTTTTTATCGCAAAATAGTTCAGTTTCCCTAAAGCCAGTTAACGTTTGAAGCCGTCCATGTCAAAGAATCTTGCGAAATCGTGTAGATAATCTTGCAAATTCATCGAAAGTCTTGGAAATAACCCGAAAATCTTGCATTAGAAATGCGGAAAGCGGATTGCAATTTAGGGCGACTACAGAACAGGATTGATCCATTGCCGAAAATAAAAGAGTAACGATCCAAAAGACGCTCAACCGATTGGTCGAGCGTCTTTTACCATACATCTTATTTAAATACTGGTTCTTTGAATTGTGCCAATTTTTCCAATGAAGATTGCTGAACGTCTTTATGTAGGCTGTTTCCATGTGAATCCATGGTAACAACTGCTGTAAAGCCTTCAACATTCAAGTGCCACATTGCTTCAGGAATACCAAATTCAGTGAAGTTCACACCTTCGACGGATTTGATGCAGTCTGCATAATATTGAGCTGCTCCGCCGATTGCGTTTAAATAAACGCCACCATGTTCCTTAGTGCTTCTAATGTTTTTGGTCCCATTCCGCCTTTACCGATAACAGCACGGATGCCGAATCGTTTCATGATATCGCCTTGGTATGGTTCTTCACGAATACTTGTTGTTGGACCAGCTGCTTTCACATGCCATTTTCCTTCTTCATCCTTCAGCATAACTGGTCCACAGTGATAGATGATTTGTCCATCTAGATCAATTGGTGCAGGATTTTCAGATAAGTGCTTATGAATCGCGTCACGGCCTGTATACATTCTGCCGTTAATATGAACAACGTCACCAACTTTTAACTCACGGATTTGTTCTTCCGTGATTGGTGCTTGAAGAATAATTTCACGTGGTCCTTCTGCAGCTGCTGCTGTTTCTTTTTCGCTGCTTTTTCTTGCTTCACGAGCAAAGTCAATTTTCTCGCCTTCTTGATATAACCATTCATTGATTTCGCCTGTTTCTGGGTTTACTTTCACTCCTAAGCGACGGAATGCCCAACAGTTGTAAGCAACAGATACGAAAAAGCTTGCCGGAATACGGTGCATGACACCAATTTTACAGCCAAGCAATGTAGTTTCGCCGCCAAAGCCCATCGTGCCGATTCCCAATTCATTTGCAGTCTCCATGATGTAATCTTCTAGTTTACGAAGATCTTCATTCGGATTCACATCTTCATTACTGCGGAAAAGTTGTGCTTTAGCCAAATCATATCCGGATGAACGGTCTCCCCCGATACCAACGCCGATGAATCCAGCGCTACAGCCTTGTCCTTGTGCTTGGTAGACAGAATGTAAGAATACATTTACGGATTCCGTCCAAATCACGGCCTGCTTTACCAAGTCCTTCAAGTTCCATGGGAAGACTGTATTGAATGTTTTTATTTTCACAGCCGCCGCCTTTAAGAATAAGACGAACATCAATATAATCTTTTTCCCATTGATCGAATTTCATGACAGGAAGACCTTCCCCAAGGTTATCCCCGCTATTTTCACCAGATAAAGAGTCAACTGCGTTTGGACGAAGCTTTCCGCCTTTTGTTGCTAAAATAATTGCATTTCGGATTGCTTCTTTTATTTCAAGTTGGTTCACGCCAACTGGAGTTTTAATTTTAAAAGTCGGCAGACCTGTATCCTGACAAATCGGTGATACATTGTCGTCAGCCATTGTAATATTATTCGTGATTGTTGCCAAGCTCAAGCAGAACGTGTACCTGCATTTTCACGTTGTCTTCGCATTTTTAACCGCACGACGAACATCCTTTGGAAGATTCGTTGAAGTTTCAACGATAAGACTGTACATACTTTCTTGGAATTTTTGAATATCCAAATTTCTCTTCCCCCTCTTATTTCCCCTAGATTTAATCAGTTTCCTCATTTATCTACCAAGACCTATAAAAAGTAAATGATCAAACCCGTTTTATTATACATCTAACGCATAATCTTTCGAAAACAAGTAATTATTTTTCTTATGAAATCATCAAAAAGGGATAAGAAATCGTCATCCCTTTTGAATATTAATTTAAAAATCATACTATCGTACAGATATTACCTTCTTCACGCGTTTTAAATTGTTCTACTTTGTCTTCCAAATCATCAATCATGCCGATTAAGCGGTCAATATCTTCTAATTCCGTATTTTCCGGTTCAATATGATCAAGAACTTCCATGAACATCGTGAAACGTTCTTTTAAGTATGTTAATTGTTCATTTTTACCTGTAATGGATTTTCCCATGAGGCACTCTCCTTCCGTTCTTCTTCCATCGTAACGAAATCTCCTAGAAAGTGCAATGGCAAGCTAAAATGCAGCTCTCCGCCATCATTGACAATTTTTGTGCCCATTGTTCATAATGGGTTAGTGCATTATTACGTAAGGAGTTTTAAACTATGTCATAATAAAGCAAGATCTTTTAACACCAATTACACCCAAGTATGATCCTTGGGAAGCATATATGGACGTTGAACAATATGGAAAACTGACGCTTACCAATGTCGAATTCACAACCACAACTCTTTGCAATATGCGTTGTGAACATTGTGCTGTCGGTTACACACTTCAACCCAAAGATCCGAATGCTCTTCCTTTAGAATTACTTATTCAGCGCCTCGATGAGATTCCTTCGCTTCGCTCGTTCAGTATTACTGGCGGAGAACCAATGCTATCAAAAAAATCAGTGAAAAATTATGTTTTACCTCTATTAAAATATGCACGAAGTCGTGGCGTGCGTACACAAATCAATTCTAATTTGACCCTTGACTTGGAACGGTACGAGGAAATCATTCCTTATTTGGATGTTCTACATATTTCCCATAACTGGGGAACAATCGATGAATTCATTGATATCGGTTTTGCCATGATGGACCGAAAACCATCTCGAGAACAGCGGCAATAACTATTTGATAAAATGATTGAAAATTCCCGTGCCCTTACCAAAGCTGGTGTTCTAGTTTCTGCTGAAACGATGCTTAATAAACGAACCTTGCCACATCTTGAGCATATTCACAAACAGATTGTCGAAGAAATGGGATGTCAACGTCATGAAATACATCCGATGTACCCAAGCGATTTCGCTTCTGCACTTGAAACTTTATCACTGGATAACATGCGTGAGGCGATTCATCATCTACTTGATATTCGAGATGAAAATGTATGGATGCTTTTCGGTACCCTTCCATTTTATCCATGCAGCGATAACGATGAAGATTTGGCATTATTAAAACGTTTGTATGCTTCCAAAAATGTAACAGTTCGAAATGATCCTGATGGTCGCTCACGCTTGAACGTCAATATTTTTACCGGAGAAGTAATTGTTACCGATTTTGGTGATGCACCCTCACTTGGCAATATCATTGATCAACCACTAGACAAATCCTATGACACATGGATGAAATCAAAGCTGGCTAATGAATTAAACTGCCACTGTCCGGCTGTAAAATGTCTTGGTCCGAATGTTCTTGTAAAAAATGCGTATTATCCGCAAATGGACTTCCAAAAACAAATAACAAGAATTTAGGAAAAAGTTGTTTCTTTCCGCTCATAAAAACTAAAAGCGGGGCTGCAAAAGCCCCGCTTTTTGCACGATGATCTGTATTTACCTTGGTAACTGTGAAGCGGTAAAACTAAAGGAAACATGGTCTTGAATTGGTATCCAAGCACCAATGCCTTGTGAAGTGATATTTTTTATCGTAATCGTGCGTTTATTTCCTTTTAAGTTCAAATATACTTCTCCGTATGTGACCTTTCCTTTTTCATTGACGGCAGAAGCATAGCTAAATAAATAACCAAGTCGTTTAGAAGCAACATTGTATACTTGATCCTTTTTCGTTCCAGCTCCAACAATCGTTTCAAAAGCAAGTGGAAAATTTGTTTTTTCCGTTGCTTTTAATAGCATCATCTTTTGAACATCCTCAGCCTTAGGAATTTTCGCTGTTAATCCACCGCTCACTATTTTTTGAGCTTCTTGGACATAACGGATACTATATGGAAATTTTCCGCCGCGATTATCATAATAATTCGTATTGATTTTTTGATATTCCCAATTTGGAGCTGTTTCAGAAGACTCATAATTTAAAGCCCAATGCCCTAGATAAATGGTCGCCCTGTATCCAAATGCAAGCGGAGCTTTTGAAATTGCTGATTCATTCAACATATGAATGAGTTCTGGATTTTCAATTTTAATATCCGATGAAGCAATAAATTGTTGAGAAAGTTCACTTGGCTGCAGCATTGGAAAATCCTGAGTCGGATTTGGATACGTATTTTCCTTCGCAATGTTTAAAACAGTTGGCGGAATTTTAAGCTTCTTTGACGTTTCTCCAGCAGCTATTTGCATCGCATAGCTACCATCCGCCTGGAGCAAAGAAAACATCATCAGAACCATAATGATTACAAATCGTTTCATTCGTGTCGAACTCCTTTTGAAGAAATTAGCAATTACTTATAGGTTTTGTAAGGCGTTCATATTCTATACATGAAACAACTTGCTTAAACATTAAATATAAATGTTCCACAAATTAAAAATGGCTCTGCTATTGAAAAAATAAGCAGAACCATTTTTCTAAAGTAAGTAAAATCCAATCCCCATAATAACGTAAGCTGCAATGAGCGTTAGCCCTTCAAACCAGTTCGTTTCTCCATCATTCGAAATAATAACAATTAAAAATACCGCTGTAACCATCGAAATCAACTCTGGCAACGTAAAAACAAGCGGCATAGCTGTTGGAAATAATAATGAAACTAACACTAGTAGCGGTGCAACAAACATCGCCACTTGTAAGGTCGAACCGACCGCAATCTCCACAGCGATATCCATTTTATTTTTATAAGCCATCATAACGGCTGACGCATGTTCTGCGGCATTTCCAACGATGGCTACGATAATAACCCCGATAAATAATTCTGACCATCCGAAGGTTTCACCGACTTCACTAAAAGTATGAACAAGTTTTTCTGATACGTAAGCAACAGCAACTGTCGCAGCTAATAAAATGCCTATCGCCTTCTTTTTGCTCCATTCCGCTTCTTCCTCCTCATGTTGTTCTCCTTGAGCTATTCCTTTTTCTGTATGCTGATAAACCCCGCGATGTGTAACTAACTTAAAGAATAAGGCTGCTAAATATAACACAATTAAAATAATAGAAATTCCAATACTTAACGACATGGTCTCCACTCATTCATCTTTTGAGTAAAAATTTCCGGAATGACAAAGGCAACAATGACGGCAAAAATGAGTAATCCCGCATTATGTCTTGCATCATATACATTAAACTTTTGCCGTTTAAATCTTAATCCCCCAATAAAAAAGGATAATCCGCCCACTAACAATAAGTTTCCTAAGACAGATCCTGTTAAAGAGGCTAATACCACACCAATTAACCCTGCCTTTAATGAAAAAATAGAAATAATCAGTTCGACTGCATTTCCGAAGGTAGCATTCAATAATCCACCAATTCGAGGACCTAGTACAATCGCTAGACTTTCTGTTGCTCGTCCCATAAAGCCTGCCAGAGCAATAATCGTTAAGCAATACACAATAAACATAATGACACTAGGCCAATGAAGCAGACTCCCAATTACAGACAGCGGAACTCCAATTGCAACAAGAATTAAAAAAACTTTATTCAATATAACACCAACTTCCCTATAAACTTTTACCGTATTTCCTTTATTTTCCCTAACTACCTTATCACTATACAATTTTCTAATTCAATAGCGGACGACAAGCTTAATAAATTTTTTTACTTATTCAACCTATAGCACAGGTACAATCCCTTGATTATTCATACTAAATAGCTGTACCATCAATAAGGATATTACCTTAGGAGTATACAACATGAACCCAAAACAACTTATGATTATTTTAGCTTCTCTTGTAGGTATTTCAGGATTTTCACAAGGAATGCTATTACCTACCATCGCCATTATTTTTGAACAGGACGGGATTAGTTCTTCATTAAATGGACTTCATGCAACTGGAATCTATCTAGGGGTCCTACTTGCTTCTCCATTAATGGAGGCTCCTCTTAGAAAGTTTGGCTATAAACCAATGATTTTAGTCGGTGGAATTTCCGTTATTATTTCACTAGCACTATTTCCTGTCTGGAAATCGTTCTGGTTTTGGTTTTTGTTACGACTGATTATTGGTATAGGAGATCACATGCTTCACTTTGCGACCCAAACATGGATTACTGATATGTCTCCGATAGCAAAACGCGGACGGAATATTTCCGTTTATGGACTATTCTTCAGTCTCGGTTTTATGATTGGTCCTTTTATGACAAAATTATTAGAAATAAATGAGGTTCTCCCTTTTATCATCTCTTCCTTATTAAGCTTAGCCACATGGAGTATGGTTTTCTTTTTAAAAAATGCTGTTCCTGAGCATGGAAGGTCAAGTACTGTTGATTCTTTTACAGAGACGCTTAAGCGTTTTGCAAAAGCAACTCGCTACGCTTGGGTCGCCTTTTTACCCCCATTAGGATATGGCATTCTTGAGACATCCTTAAATGGAAATTTTCCCGTTTACGCCTTACGAACAGGGCTCGATTTAACAGCTGTATCCATCATTATTCCTGCTTTTGCAGGAGGAAGTTTAATTACCCAAATCCCCCTTGGAATGCTTAGTGATAAATATGGACGGCGAAAATTACTATTAGTTGTCTTATTCTTTGGTACGATTACTTTTATCATAGCTGGTTTATTCAGTCAGTCTGCGATTGGATTATTTCTTTGTTTCTTACTAGCAGGTATGCTAGTCGGTTCGACGTTTTCACTCGGTATTAGCTATATGGCGGATCTTCTCCCCTCCGCCTTATTACCAACCGGTAATCTTTTATGCGGCATCTTTTATAGCATCGGTAGCATTATTGGTCCTTTTCTAGGCGGCTTAGTCATTCAATATTTCAAAGGTGGCAGTTTCTTCTACGGTATTAGTATTCTTTTATTCATTATTTTTATCTCTTTTGTTTTTTTCAAAGAAAACAAAGATGACGTTCAAAACCAACTCTATTTAATAAAAAAACGTGTTCAATCTTTACAATAAGATTGAACACGTTTTTTTATGAAGAATTTCAAGTATGAACAAATTGTTTTTAAGAGTAATTGATTATGATTATTAATTAGAATTATTTTAATTGATTATGATTCTTAATTAGAATTATTATTATTTACTTTTTTAAAAAATATGCTATTATAAATATAACATCACATTCAACAGTGCCTATTATTGCTGATTTTATAGCATAAATGATAACGATTATTATTTATTAGACAAAAAAGTACAGATGATCAACATTCTCATTTAAATATTATCTAATTGAGAAAATATATCATCTAAAATGAGGAGGAATACAATGACTACAGATGCTAAATCATTACATCAACCAGCCCCCATTGAAACATCTTGGTTAGAAAAAGTAAAGCCACATCTTGAATTAATCGCCGCACTTCTTAGTGGTGTTCTTATAATTATCGGATGGATTCTTGATAAGAATGAAGTTGGAACAAGTGCGGTCATCATCTATTTACTGGCTTATCTGATTGGTGGCTTCGCTAAAGCCAAGGAAGGCATTGAAAGTACCATTCAA
>CAWBND010000006.1:0-68259 GCA_963790055.1 uncultured Bacillaceae bacterium | reverse complement strand
GTAGAAAGTTAAATTTGATAAAGCAGCGGTATAAAATCCGCTGCTTTAATTCGTATGAAACGAAAGAAATGGTGCATTTTATGTAAGAGGGGTAAAGGCCCGGGAAATTCTATTTTCTTATTGTAGAAAGGAAGAACTTACATGAAGTTGCATATGCGTGATGTAATGATATATACCGTTTGTATAATGTTTATCATTGTTTTTCAAGCTGAGGGTGTAGCCGTCGCAACAAACGTGATGCCAAAAGAAGTGATGCCATTTGTCAAAGCAAAAGAGAATGACAAGAAAGTATATTTGACTTTTGATGATGGACCGTCTATTAATACAATTAAAATACTGGATATTTTAGATCGCTTTCAAGTAAAAGCTACTTTTTTTGTTATGGCAAATGAGGAACCCTATGCAAGTAAAGGGTATCGTGAAATAATTAAAAGAGGTCATTCCATTGCACTTCATTCATACTCACATGATTATAATTTCATTTATCGTTCAAAAAATGATTTCTTTAAAGATTTAAAAAGATTAGAATTGTTATTAGAGCAGGAATACGATGTAAAAAGTCACTTCATTCGACTTCCGGGGGGGTCTGGGAATAAGCTGTTTAATCAAGCAGCAACAAAACCTATCATTCAAGAGATCTTGCGGGAATTAAAGAAATCGGGTTATGTATATGTGGACTGGAATGTTGATTCAAAAGATGGAGACAGTCCTTTTACAAGTACCCAAGAAATTACGAGTAATGTGCTTAACATGTCTAAAGAGCATAAACAGGCAATTGTTTTACTTCATGATATTAACTCTATGAAAAATACTGTTAGGGCGTTACCAACTATTATCGAGGGATTAAAGAAAGATGGGTTCACCTTTGAAATCATTGATGAAAATACGCCAAAAATACAATTTAATTAAAATGAAAACGTTTTAGTTAAGGAGATGGATGGGAAAATAATTTTGCGACCCTTGAGAAAGGACCATAAGTTAGTATGCAACCTTCATTATTTTTATCGCATGGGACTCCATGGCTTACAATTAAAGAAAATAGCTATACGGAATTTTTAAAGGAATATGTTGCTCAGCATAAAAAGCCAAGTGCAATTGTTATGGTTTCAAGTCTTTGGAGCAGAAGTGAACAAGCTGTGTCTGCTATTAAAAGGCATAAAGTAAGTTACAATTTTACTTGCTGTCCGAAAGAGACGTATATGATGACATATCCAGCTGCTGGTGATTTCGAGCTATCTGATCGTATTCTCACCTTGTTATCTCAAGTGGGAATATTTGCTGAATTCGAGGAAAATAGGCCGTTGGATTATGCAAGTTGGGTTCCTCTAAAAATTATGTATCCAAATGCAGATATTCCGGTTGTTTCATTATCGATTAATCCGAATCTATCTTTTAAAAGACAATATGAAATTGGAAAATCTCTTATTCCATTAAGAGAGGAAAATGTTCTAATAATTGGAAGCGGTGGTATGGTACATAATTTAGATTATATACAATACCACATGAGTATTGTCGAAGGATGGGCGATTCATTTTATTGAGTGGATGGAGGAAAAAATATTGAACTGGGATTTAGATGGTCTTTTTCGGTTTCAAGAGGCAGCTCCCTATGCTTTTGATGCTGTGCCGCATATAGAGGAACTTATTCCGCTTGTTATAGCAATGGGGGCGGGAGATCGAGATAGAACTGCGAAAATGTTGCATCGAAGTTTTCAATTTGGAAATGTCAGTTTATCAGCTTTAGAGTTTTCCTAATGTATAAGAAAAGTAGAATTTCACAATAAAAAAATTTTTTATTGTGAAAAAGTGACGTAAATAAGTAAAAAGGCTTGTTTAAGGCGAAATATGTTGAATTAAGCAGATTTATAGAATAAAATGACGATATTTCGTTAATATAACGTTTGGAAATTTTACAAAAAACGTGTTAATATAACATTGTGAAAACGTTTTATCCTTAACATTTTAATAGAATGACAATAAGTTTTGTTGTAAAAAGGAAAATTCCAACGATAAAGAAATTCGGGGATGGATAAAACACAAAAAAATGGAGAAATTTGGGGGTTTACAAAATGACCATCAAGGATGCTAAGGCATACGACCCATGGAAAGCTTTTTCTGGTCCAAACCTTGGGTACGTCATCGGCCAGTATGATTTATTTCAAACAAATCCAGAAGAAGTAGATCCGGAATTAAGAGGCTTTTTCGAAATTTCAGGTCCTCCTTCACTTGAGGCAACAATTGGAGCCGTAATTGCAAATGCAGCAACACAGCCAGCAGGGGAAGTTTTGTCAATGGACAAAATTATGTCGGCTGTAAAATTAGCGGAAAATATTCGTGCATATGGGCATCTAGCTGCGGATATTTATCCATTAAAAGATACTCCTTTGGATACAAAGTTAATTGAAATTGAAACGTATGGATTAACAGAAGCAGATTTAAGAAAAATTCCTGCAGACTATATCTGTCCGAAATCACCTGCAAGTGTAAAAGATGGATATGAGGCTGTTGAATATTTGAAAAAGTTATATACAACAACACTAGCTTTTGAGTTTCAACACGTAAATGATATTGAAGAAAAACAATGGCTTAGAAATATGGTTGAATCACGTGAAATTTTTGCAACGTTAACAAAAGAGAAGAGAAGCACACTCTTAAAACGTTTAATAGAAGTTGAAGGCTTTGAAAAGTTCCTTCATCGTACATTCGTAGGGCAAAAACGTTTCTCTATTGAAGGAGTAGACACACTAGTTCCTATTTTAGATAAAATTATTGCTGAAACAGTACAAGATGGAACGACTAATGTGAATATTGCAATGGCCCACCGTGGTCGTTTAAATGTACTAGCACATGTATTAGGGAAACCTTACGAAATGATTTTCTCTGAATTCCAACATTCACCAAATAAAGATTTAGTTCCTTCAGAGGGTTCAATTGGAGTAACGTTTGGATGGACAGGAGATGTAAAATATCACTTAGGTTTAAATCGCCAAATTACTAGTGATAATACAAAGAAAGTAAGACTTACGCTTGCGAACAACCCAAGCCACTTAGAAGTAGTTGCACCGATTGTAGAAGGATATTCTCGTGCAGCTCAGGAAGATCGCACACAAAAAGGGTATCCAAAGCAAGATATTTCTAAGTCACTTGCTATCCTAATTCATGGTGATGCAGCATTTCCTGGAGAAGGAATTGTCCCAGAAACATTTAACTTAAGTGGACTGAAAGGCTATAAAATAGGTGGAGCCATTCATATTATTGCTAATAATAAAATTGGTTTTACAACTGAAAGTGAAGATTCACGTTCAACTAGATATTCAAGTGACTTAGCTAAAGGTTTTGAAGTTCCAATTGTCCATGTAAATGCAGACGATCCAGAAGCTTGTTTAGAAGCTGTTTTACTTGCTGTTCGCTATCGTCAAAAATACAATAAAGATTTCTTGATTGACTTAATTGGCTATCGTCGATTTGGACATAATGAAATGGATGAGCCGTTAGTAACTCAGCCTCAAACATATGCGTTAGTTCAAAAGCATCCAACGCCAAAAGAAATTTATGCAAAGCAACTTCTTGAAGGTGGAGTTATTACAGCTGAGGAAGTAAGTGCTTTAAATGAACAAGTAAATGCTAAACTTGTTGAAGCGTATAATCATGTTTCAGGTAATAAACCAGAAGAAGAGTTTGAATTGGACCCACCTGAAAATATTATTTACGGTTATCCAAAAGTTCAAACAGGTGTCAAAGTTGAAGAACTAATGGAAATCAATGAGCAGCTCGTAAAATGGCCAGAAGGATTTACACCGAATAAAAAGTTGGCAAAAATTTTAGAACGTCGTTTAGATTCATTTGGAGAAAATGGTAAAATTGACTGGGCACATGCTGAAACTTTAGCTTTTGCAACAATTCTAAAAGATGGTACGCCAATTCGTCTTACTGGGCAAGATTCTGAGCGTGGAACATTTGCACAACGAAACATCGTTCTTCATGACAGCATGGATGGTAAAACATATTCGCCATTACACACAATTGAGTCTGCTAATGCATCGTTTGCGGTGCATAATAGTCCACTTACTGAAACCGCGGTACTTGGATTTGAATATGGATATAATGTATTTGCACCAGAAACGTTAGTTTTATGGGAAGGTCAATTTGGTGACTTTGCTAATACGGCTCAAGTTATGTTCGATCAATTTATCGCAGCTGGTCGTGCAAAATGGGGACAAAAATCAGGTCTTGTGATGTTGTTACCGCATGGTTTTGAAGGTCAAGGACCAGAGCATTCAAGTGCTCGTTTGGAACGTTTCCTTCAATTAGCTGCTGAGAATAACTGGACAGTTGCCAATTTAAGTTCGGCAGCGCAATACTTCCATATTCTTAGAAGACAAGCGAAGATGTTAAAAAAAGACGAAATTCGTCCACTTGTTCTGATGAGTCCAAAGAGTATGCTACGTAATCAAGTGATGGCATCTGCATCTGAAGAATTCAGCAATGAGCGCTTCGAAACATTTATTGAAACAAAAACATTAGGTCAAAAGCCAAAAGCAGTAGAACGTATTGTATTTGCTACAGGGAAATTAGCTGTTGAATTACGTGAGAAAGTTGCTTCTGAACCAAATAATGAATGGATTCAAATTATTAGTATTGAACAGCTTTATCCATTACCATTCCAACGACTTCAAGAAGCGTTGAAAAAATATACAAACGTTAAAGAATTCATTTGGGCTCAAGAAGAACCTAAAAATATGGGAGCATGGTCATTCATCGAACCAAGATTAAATGCACTTGTACCGAATGGACTTTCTGTATCTTATGTTGGAAGAAAACGCAGATCTAGTCCTTCAGAGGGAGATGCAATTGCACATAAAATCGAACAAAACCGTATTATTACAACAGCAATCACGCGCAATCTAGAGGGGGAAAAATAAGATGGCACAAGTTTTAGTACCAGAATTAGCAGAATCAATTACAGAAGGATCCATAGCACAATGGTTAAAACAACCTGGTGATCGAGTAGAAAAAGGGGATTATTTACTCGAGCTAGAAACAGATAAAGTAAATGTTGAAATTGTTTCAGACTGTGCAGGAACACTTGCAGAGCAATTGGCTGAAGAAGGGGATACCGTATTAGTTGGGCAAGCAATTGCTGTTGTTGATGAAAGCGGATCTGCTGCAGTTGCAGCTTCTCAAGCAGAAGTAGCTCCTGCTGTAGCAGAAGTAGAAGCACCACAAGTAGCTCCAGCTCCAGTTCAAGCGGCACCACAAGCACCAGTCACAGAAACAACAGCAGCTGGTCAACCTGTTATTGCTTCACCTGCTGCAAGAAAATTAGCTCGTGAAAAAGGTATTGATTTAACAACTGTACCAGCGGTTGATCCACTAGGACGCGTGCGTGTACAAGATGTAGAAGCTGCAAGTAAAGCACCAGTTCAAGCAGCTCCAGCTCAACAAGCAGCACCGAAAAAAGCATCTTCAGTTGAAGTTGAAGATGATCGTATTGAAGTAATTAAAATGACACGTCGTCGTCAAACAATCGCTAAGCGCTTAGTACAAGTACAAGCTGAAGCAGCTATGCTTACAACTTTCAATGAAGTAGACTTAAGTGCGGTAATGGAGTTACGTAGCCGTCACAAAGATGCTTTTGTTAAACAAAATGACGTAAAACTTGGCTTCATGTCATTCTTTACAAAAGCTGTTATCGGAGCATTAAAACAATATCCTTTATTAAATGCAGAAATTAAAGGTGATCATATCCTTAAAAAGAACTTCTATGATATCGGTGTAGCCGTATCTACTGAGGAAGGTCTTGTTGTACCAGTTGTACGTGATGCAGATCGTAAAAGCTTTGGAGAAATCGAAAAAGATATTTCTGATTTAGCGGTTAAAGCACGTAATAACAAATTGGGTCTTTCAGATTTATCAGGTGGTACATTTACAATTACAAATGGTGGAACATTCGGTTCACTATTATCAACACCAATTTTGAATGCACCACAAGTAGGTATTCTTGGAATGCACTCAATCAAAACACGTCCAATTGCAGTTGGAGATAAAATTGAAAACAGACCAATGATGTATCTTGCATTATCTTATGATCACCGTATCGTTGATGGTAAAGAAGCGGTTGGTTTCCTAGTAGCTGTTAAGAATATGCTTGAAGATCCAGAACAACTTCTTCTTCAAGGCTGATTGATTTGAGAAGGAACCTCTGTCCACTGACAGAGGTTTTTTTGTCTAATTTGCTAAGATCTCTTAGATTAAAGTGTACCTCATTTTTCATATGGTATACTAAAGACAATAGGATCCATCCTATTTGGAAGAAGGAGGCTGTTTGTTTGGCTAATACACATGTTTATACTCGTAAAGAAGAGATTGTCAATGCAATCACTCACGGAATCGGAGCATTATTAAGTATTGCTGCACTTGTGTTTTTAATTATATATGCCGCACAACAAGGATCTGCATGGGATGTTGTATCGGCAACTATTTACGGTGTATCCATGTTACTTTTATATGCATCGTCCACTTTGGTTCATAGTTTCCCTGAGGGGAAAGTGAAAGATCTTTTTGAAATTTTTGATCATTCAGCGATTTATATCTTTATCGCTGGTACGTATACGCCGATTATGCTGCTCGTAGTGAAAGGAGCAATGGGTTGGACGTTGTTAGGGATTGTATGGGGCGTAGCAGTCGTTGGTGTTGTCTTTAAAGCTTTTTTTGTAAAAAGATTTCTTTATATGTCAACCATTTTGTATATTGCAATGGGCTGGCTAATTGTGATTGCCTGGAAGCTTTTGACAGCTACATTACCTATTGGTGGCGTTCAATTACTCGTTGCGGGAGGATTGCTGTATACATTTGGAGCGATATTCTATGTATGGCGTGCTTTTCCCTTCCATCACGCAGTTTGGCATATATTTGTATTAGCTGGATCGGTAGCTCACTTTTTTGCTGTGTTACTTTATGTGATTCCGCTTTAAAAACAGGTTTTCGACGAAACCTGTTTTTTTATGTTAAAAGATATATATAATGCTCAATGAGTACAAATGTCCAGTCCTACGTCGCTATATGGGTATCTTCCACTTTTCTAATTATTCTTCCTCCTTAAGCTATTAGCCTAAACAAACTAGGTGAACAGTGCATAGGCATAAAGGGAAAGAAAGGATTATAAAACTTGAGGAGGAAAAGATAATGAACAATGATTGGCAACAAGTTCCTTATGTTATAAATGAATATGATGAGAGATATCCTTGGGGCTTTGGACGTAGACCTTTTGGTTTTGGAAGACCATTTGGCTTCGGTTTTGGTGTACCGTTTCTAGGCGGGTTGGCGGCAGGCGCATTACTTGGTGGAGCATTTGGAGGATATGGAGGATATGGAGGATATGGATATGGCTATGGTTATCCATATTATGGTGGTTATTATTGATGAAAAGTAAAAGAGTAAACAATCAGGAGCACTCATTAAAGATTTGAGTAAATCATAACGTTTATACTATGAATGAACAAAGCACAGCTCTCAATCGCTGTGCTTTGTTCATGATATATTTATTTATACATTTGGGCAATCTGTGCTTGTAATTCTTTATCGCCTAAATATTCATCGTAAGATACTTGTTTATCAATTAAACCTTTTGGTGTAATTTCAATGATTCGATTGGCAACGGTTTGAATGAATTGATGGTCATGAGATGAGAAAATCATAGAACCTTTAAAAGCAATCAATCCATTATTTAACGCAGTGATAGATTCTAAGTCAAGGTGGTTCGTTGGCTCATCTAGTAACAATACATTTGAGCCGCTAAGCATCATTTTTGATAGCATACAGCGAACTTTTTCGCCTCCAGAAAGGACACTTGCTTTCTTATGAACCTCTTCTCCGGAAAATAACATTCTGCCTAGGAAACCACGTAAGAAGTTCTCTGTTTGGTCATTTGGTGAGTACTGACGTAACCAATCAACTAATGTTAAATCTACTCCCTCAAAGTACTCAGCATTATCTTTTGGGAAGTAAGCTTGAGACGTAGTGACACCCCATTTGAATGAACCACTGTCTGCTTCCAATTCACCAGCTAAAATTTTGAATAAAGTCGTTTTCGCAATTTCATCTGAGCCAACTAGCACAATTTTGTCATCTTTATTCATGATAAAACTTACATTATCTAAAACTTTTACGCCGTCAATGGTTTTTGTAAGACCTTCAACACGTAATAAATCATTCCCAATTTCACGATCCGGTGTAAATGCTACATAAGGATAGCGACGAGAAGAAGGTTGAATATCATCTAACGTGATTTTATCTAATAATTTCTTACGAGATGTCGCTTGACTTGATTTAGATGCATTTGCACTAAATCGAGCAATAAAGCTTTGTAATTCTTTAATTTTTTCTTCTTTTTTCTTGTTAACATCTTGCGTCATTTTTAGAGCTAACTGACTTGATTCATACCAGAAATCATAGTTCCCAACAAAGATTTTAATTTTACCGAAATCAAGATCAGCAGTATGCGTACAAACTTTATTTAAGAAGTGGCGGTCATGTGATACAACAATAACCGTATTGTCAAAGTTAATTAAAAACTCCTCTAACCATTGAATGGCTTGTAAATCAAGGTGGTTGGTAGGCTCATCCAGTAATAGAACATCTGGCTTACCAAATAGGGCTTGAGCAAGTAATACCTTTACTTTGTCTCCACCTGTTAATTCAGCCATTTTCTTCGAATGAAGGTCTTCACCAATTCCTAAACCATTTAATAGAATGGCGGCTTCAGATTCAGCTTCCCAACCATTCATATCTGCAAATTCGCCTTCTAGTTCAGCGGCTTTCATACCATCTTCGTCTGTAAAATCTTCTTTCATATAAATCGCGTCTTTTTCTTGCATCACTTGATACAGTCTTTCATGTCCCATGATAACAACTTTCAATACTTCTTCTTCTTCGTACGCGAAATGATCTTGTTTTAATACGGCAAGACGTTCGCCAGGTCCCATGCTAACGTCACCAGATTGAGGTTCGATTTCTCCAGAAAGTATTTTTAAAAAGGTCGATTTCCCTGCACCATTTGCACCGATTAACCCATAACAGTTACCGGGAGTGAACTTTATATTAACTTCTTCAAATAGTTTACGGTCACCATATCGTAAACCAACATTCGTTACAGTAATCATGTATTTACATTCCTCCAAAAAGACTATAATATCAACGTTTGTGGTGTTTTTTCACCCATATTTAACATTGAATTGCCAGAAGCACAGTTTACATCTATGTATTTTTTAAACTATACCTTGCTAAATTGTACCTTATTTCGATGAAAAGTTAAAGGTTTGTTGCGCTAGTTGTGTAAGTAAATCATGAATGTTTTCCCAGGCATATCCGACTTCTAGTAACTCTTTACCAAAAATCGAAATAGACTTAGAAGCCACTAGTTGACCACCTAATGATTCATAGAATCTGCGATTTACATTTTTCTCTAATGCCCAGATTAGCAGGTTTTGATAATGTTTTTCTTCTAAAAATTCCACAACGGCCTTAAATAACCGTTTTCCAATATTTTGCTGTTGATACTCGTCTAAAATGTAAACGGTGTACAGTTCTGCGTGATAATGGAAGTTTCTTGTTTGTTCAGGGCCGCCAGCAGCAAAGCCAATAATTTCCCCAGCTTCATTTTCGGCAACAAAAATGGCAATATGCAATGTGCGTAAATGTCTTTGCCAGCTTTTCGTTCGGTTTTCAATCGTCAATGAATCAAGATATTCATCCGGAATAATTCCTTTATAGGTTGATCGCCACGTTTGCACATGTACATTAGCGATACCTGTTACATCTCCTAATGTGGCTCGTCTTATTTTCATTAAAATCACACGCTTTCATTCGTAATGATAGATGAACTACATGATTGAACGAAGTAAATCATAAAGAGCCAATTCATTATTCTCATTGTCTTATACCATAATCTGAAACAGAGGTTCGTACTATTTTCTTTACTAATAGATAAATGATACACTAATTCTACCATTAAGATAATATGTAGGGGAAAAGGAGTTTTATATGAATATTAATTTTACTAAAGAACAATATGAAACGCTTTTAAAAATGGTTCAATTAGGATTTTGGGTCACTTCTTCTAATGAAGATACTAGTGATCAACATGCATTTTCTGACATGGAACAGTATGTAATGTCATTTGCGAAAGAGTTTGATGTGGAGGGCGTTGAATATGATGGACAATATGGAGTGTATGATATAACGATTGAACGTGAGCGGGAACTTCATGGAGCCATTGATGCGTATGAAGACATGGTGTTTTGGGATAAACTCGCTTATTATTTAGCTAGACGTGATTTTAAAGCTGAAATGACCCGGCAACCTTTAGAAGAGGATGCTGCTTTTCAACGTTTACTTGAACTTGAAGAGGAATATCATCAATATTTCGAAAAACATGGTCTAGAGCAAGTAATAATTGATAAGAAAAGTAGATGATTGTTATATACAGGCTTTGTAAATCGTGATAGATTCAAGTATGCTGTACAAGATATAGTTGAGCATACATACATAATGGAGAATACAGGAGGAATTCAATTCATGGAAAGCATACAGGTCGGAAAGGCCGTTGAATTAGAAGTAGATCGTGAAACAGAATTTGGCTATTTTTTAACAGATGGTACAGATGATGTGCTGCTTCACAATAGTGAAATAGCAGAAGGAGCAGAGTTAGAAATTGGTCAGGAAGTTACGGTGTTTATCTATCTAGATAAGCAAGGACGTTTAACGTCAACTATGAAAATCCCAGATATTCAAGTTGGTACATATGGTTGGGCAGAAGTGGTCAATGTTAGAAGGGAATTAGGCGTTTTTGTACATATTGGTTTGTCGAAAGATATTTTAGTTTCATTAGATGACCTACCGAATTTACAGCATTTATGGCCAAATGTAGGTGATCGTTTGTATGTTTCTTTGAAAATAGATCGTCAGGAACGATTATTTGCTAAACTAGCAACCGAAGATGTCATTCAAACTATTACAGTAGAAGCTCCTTTAAAAGGTGTCCGAAACACAACGGTGAAAGGAAACGTATACCGTTTGTTGATGGTTGGTTCATTTTTTGTTTCAGAAGAGGGCTACCGCTGTTTTGTTCACGAAAGCGAACGTAAGCAAGAGCCGAGATTAGGTGAGTTTGTCGAAGGACGGGTCATTGATCGAAAAGAAGATGGATCGTTAAACGTGTCGTTACTGCCTTTTAAACAAGACAAAATGGTAGAAGATGCTGATGTTATTTATAACTATTTAATGAATCGTGGCGGAGCGATGCCATATGGAGATAAAACGTTACCAGAAGATATTCAGTTTCATTTTGGCTTGAGTAAAGGAGCATTCAAGCGAGCACTGGGTAAATTAATGAAAGAAGGAAAGATTTATCAAGAGGACGGATGGACCTATTCGTCGGAACGAAAGTAACATCACAAATAGACATACAGCCAGTGCAGAGTTCTTGATGAAGCAATGGCTGTATGTCTAGCTTTTAAAAAAAATTTTTCTTATTTTGTTCCTCTTTTAAAATTTCAACTGCTTCACGGAAGCGCATCGAGTGAATAATTTCTCTTTCACGTAAAAAACGCAAGGAATCGTTAATATCGGGATCATCTGAAATGTCGATTAACCATTGATAAGTTGCTCTTGCTTTCTCTTCAGCGGCGATGTCTTCATATAAATCGGCAATTGGATCTCCTTTTGCTTGGATATAGGTTGCTGTCCAGGGATTTCCAGCTGCGTTGTTATAAAAAAGAGCACCGTCATGATTCGCATAGTGTTCACCGAGTCCAGCTTCTCTCATTTGCTGTGGTGTTGCGTCTTTTGTTAGTTTGTATACCATCGTAGCGATCATTTCTAAATGAGCAAATTCTTCTGTGCCGATGTCCGTCAGCAGTCCAATGACTTTGTCGGGAATCGTATACCTTTGATTTAAATATCTTAGGGCGGCGGCAAGCTCACCATCTGCTCCGCCATATTGTTCAATCAGAAACTTCGCTAGTCTTGGATTACAGGTGCTTACTTTTACCGGATATTGAAGTTTTTTCTCATAGACCCACATGAATCTCCCTCCTTAAACCTGCCAAGGCCAGGGACCACATCCCCAGTCCCATGTGCTACCCGCAGGACTATTTCCGTATTGTAATAATGGACCATACTTGGACTCGAACATCGCTTTGAGCTGATTACTGTATTCGGAGTACTGATTAAATTGCTGTAAAGCATGCGCATCTGATGGATGGGTATCTAAGTAAAGGGTTAGCTCCACAAGAACAAAATCCGCTGCTTGAATTTGCTCAAGAAGTTGATAGTATTCTGCATCTATGTTTCTGTCCATTTAAGACTCCCTTTCTCGAAATGGATTGTCATAATGATCATAAAAAACCTTCCAAAGGGTTCCAGCCTTTAATGCTTCTTGAGGAGTGAATTGTTCAAGATTAGGCGGTTGAAAGTTCATATAAATATTAATGGGTGTACGATAAAACTTTTGCCCAATTGGTGGACACGGATCAAATGGACTATGAAAAGGAGTCCATGCTTTAATTGGAGTGAAATTTCGTTCTTCTTGGTTCATATCTTAACCTCCTAAAAAAACTGCCTTTACAACACTATGCAATTTGCATTTGATTATGACTAAGTTGGAATAAATCTGAGATTCTAGGAGTTCATGTTGCAAAAAAAAACGGTAAAATAAAGGTATAAATAGAAAGGGAGGATTTTTTCCTTGATAAACAAAGCGCATGAGTATTTACAACAATATTTTGGATATGAAACATTCCGAGGCGGGCAGAAGGCTATTATTGAACGGGTGCTTGCAGGTAAAAATACAGCGGGAATTATGCCGACAGGCGGCGGGAAGTCACTTTGTTATCAAATCCCGGCACTTCTGTTACCTGGAATAACACTTGTTATTTCACCACTTATCTCCTTGATGAAGGATCAAGTAGATGCACTTGTACAAAACGGAATCGATGCGACATTTTTGAACAGCTCGATTTCTGCGAATGAAGCAAGACAACGTATGAGGGAAATTAAACAAGGGAAATACAAATTGGTATATGTCGCACCTGAACGTTTGGACCATCCGGCTTTTCACGAGGAATGGCAATACATAGATCTTGCTTTAGTGGCCATTGATGAAGCACATTGTATTTCACAGTGGGGGCATGACTTTCGTCCAAGCTATTTAAAGATTAAAACACTCTTGAATGAGTTGCCATCAAAGCCGATTGTCCTTGCCTTAACAGCAACGGCTACACCTATCGTTACAGCGGATATTTGTGCGACATTAGAAATTGATGAAAATACAACGATTTCAACAGGCTTTGCAAGAGATAATTTATTTTTCTCGGTTGTGAAAGAGGAAAATCGTGATCAATTTCTGATGAGGTATGTCGAAAACAATAAGCAAGAATCTGGCATCATTTATGCAGCCACAAGAAAGGATGTAGACACTCTCTATACAAGACTAATGAAAGCGGGCATTGGAGTTGGACGTTATCACGCGGGAATGAGTGAACAGGAGCGGACATTTATGCAGGAACAATTTATACGTGATGAGCTTCCTGTGATGGTGGCAACGAGTGCATTTGGAATGGGGATTGATAAATCAAATGTTCGCTATGTTATTCATTATCAAACGCCGAAAAATATGGAGAGTTATTACCAGGAAGCAGGACGTGCGGGGCGGGATGGACTTGAAAGTGAGTGTATTCTTTTGTACTCGCCACAGGATTTACAAGTACAACGTTTTCTCATTGAGCAATCTCATCCAGAACCTGAACGAAGAGACGAAGAAATAAAGAAATTAAATAAAATGAAGGATTATAGTTTTACGGAAGGCTGTTTACAAGCGTTTATTTTACAGTACTTTGGTGAAGAGCAAATTGAGGATTGCGGACATTGTGAAAATTGTACAGATAAGCGAGAATCCGTCGATGTGACAATGGAGGCACAGATGGTTCTTTCGTGTATGATCCGCATGGGTGAACGATTTGGAAAAACGTTGATAAGCCAAGTACTAACGGGCTCACAAAATCGAAAAATGGACGAATTTGGTTTTCGAAAGTTATCCACATATGGCATTATGAAAAATCAGTCGGCAAAGGATGTAGCAGACTTTATCGATTTTCTCACAGCAAGACAATATATTGAAATGACGGGCGGACAGTATCCAGTTCTTAAAGTGACGAATAGTGGAAAAGAAGTACTCATGAGCAAGACCAAAGTGTATCGTAAGGAAAGAAAAGTAATTACTACGACGACTGGTGATCAAGAGTTATTCGAGAGCTTACGTCAGCTTCGAAAAGAGCTAGCAAGTTCGGAAAATGTGGCTCCGTTTATTATTTTTTCCGATGTGACATTAAGGGAAATGGCTGCACACTTACCAACTACTGATGAACAATTTCTTAGAATAAAGGGGGTAGGAAATCAAAAGTTCGAACGATATGGACAGGCATTTATGAAAGTAATAGAATCCTATCTTACCCAACATCCAGAGGTCGAACATTCATCAGCTCAAATAGAAGAAAAAAAGAGCAAAAGTAGTATACCTACGCATCTAGAAAGTTATAAGTATTATCGAGAAGGGATGAGCGTCAAGGAAATAGCAACAATACGAGAGCTATCTGTTGTAACGGTTGAGGGTCACTTAATCAAATGTGCCCAAGAACGATTAGAAATGAATTGGAGTGATATTTTTACTCCAAATGATTATCGCTTAATTATAGATATAGCTAATCGCTTAAGTGCAGATAAGTTAAAGCCGTTAAAAGAGGCCCTTCCTGAGCACATTTCATATTTTATGATAAAAGCAGCTCTTGTAAAGGCTGCAATGGGGAATTAATTATATTCTAAAATGATAAATAAGTTATGAAGTTACTGCGTATACTATAGAAAACTGACATAAGGAGGCTACTCATGTATTTTGCTAAAAGAAATTCAGAGGAACCAGAAATAATTATAGAAAACACAGTTGTGTACGCTTGTGAGTCAGATACGTGTAATGGATGGATGCGGAAAGACTTTGCTTCTGCCAATTATCTATGTCCTATTTGTGGGGAGCAATTAATTGAGGAGATGCGGGAGCTTCCTAAAATTCAAACTGAATTTAATTCTTTCAAATGAGAGGTGAGTCCATCACCTCTTTATTTTTTTATAAAACCTATGTTATATATTCAATTTTTTGTTTATTTATGTGAAATTATGAATTTACACGAATAAACAAAAAATCAGCAGAGCTAGATGGTATAGTTTTGAAAAATATTTACATATTGTAAATTATATGATAAGATAGTATCTGAATGGTTTTAAAGGATTCATTGAAGAGTGATTTTTTATAAAGTAACATTTTTATTAAGAGCGCGGCTTATCCATGCATAAGCACTAAGAAAGATTTTTATTTCTCCACAAATAATCTTCATAAATTTCTTCGTACCCTTTTCTTTAATTTTAATTTTCATTTAGAGTTACAGTAGGAAAGATTAGTTTTAATAAACATGTGCTTCCTGTTTTTTAACCTGATTCTTACAGGCGCGGTCTAGGAACCGTATGGATGAAAGAGAGGTAGGGCTTTCGTTGTTTTAGGTGTAGGTTAAAAAATTACTCCAAACGTATTTCTGTAATAGTTGGATGTAGATATGTTATAATAGATGTAGATTTTTTTCACTATATCGGTTCGTAATGATTACGTTTCGCTCAAATGAAAAGGATTTTTTATACTTTACTTTTTCACTGGTGTAAAAAGTGAAAGGATAAAA
Organism: uncultured Bacillaceae bacterium; assembly: GCA_963790055.1. GTDB lineage: Bacteria > Bacillota > Bacilli > Bacillales > DSM-1321 > Peribacillus. Next base: position 52,481 of record CAWBND010000006.1, on the reverse strand, counting down.
AATTGCATTAAGTCTATTCAAACGTTTCAGAGGTGTAGGTTGTGAATGTGCCAAGACGTTGCGAAAGTGACGGTTGCATCGGATAGAACCGTGATGGTCGCCTACATTGTGCCTAAATGCGAAAATCAAGCGGAATTGAAAAATCTAACGAAAGGAGAGTCTACTAACGGACGAAGATATACACATTAACTTAACTAATCTGTATATGTGTACGGTGGGCTACATCGGAATTTACGCCTGTGGAGTGTTATACCAACCGTAGTAGCGAGCAATTGGCGAGACGGGACACGTTGAAGCAGGAAACCGTCTGGCATAGTCAGATGATTACATTTGATTATGTTTTTAGTAGCAGTGAGATGAATGTATAGACGAAATAATATGGAAGAAGTCATTCCTGAGGAAACAAAAGTATGGGAATGCATGTCCGATGATTGCAAAGGTTGGATTCGTGATAATTTTACAAGCAACGATGAACATATTTGTCCGTTATGCGGCAGTGAAATGAAGGCAGGATCAAGAATGCTGCCAGCCATTAATAATCCAAAACATTCTTCTTGAGCTAATAAAAAGCACAAGTGCCCATGCACTTGTGCTTTTTTGCTGAACGGGTGTCTTCCGCTTTTCTTCATGTCTAGCTCCACCGGCTAGCTCAGCACGGAAAAAGATAAAAGCCCTCGAAAGGCAAAAAGCGCCTTCCGGGTCTTTTCCTATTTTCTTCACGAGCTGACCGAGCCGGTTCCGCTTTTCATCTAATGAATATCTTTTTTCTTAAATCGACCACCACGTACTTCTGCGATGTCACCAACGGCTAGAAAAGCAGAAGTATCATATTCTTTGACAATATCCTTTAATTTCGCTTCTTCTAGACGGTTGATGACACAAAAGATGACTTTTTTATCTTCTCCAGAATATGCTCCTTCACCTGAAAGGTAGGTGACTCCGCGACCTAGTCTATGTAGAATAGCATCTCCAATTTCTTGAAATTCATCACTAATGATCCATACAAATTTAGATTCATCTAAGCCAGCAATCACGACGTCCATTGTTTTGTAAGCTACAAAATAAGCTAAAATGGAATACATCGCGCGATCCCAAGAGAATACAAAACCTGCACTTCCTAAAATAAAGATGTTGAAGAACATCACGATTTCGCCTACTGAAAAAGGCATCTTCTTACTTGCTAAAATCGCTAGGATCTCTGTGCCATCTAAAGAACCGCCGTATCGAATGACGATCCCAATACCGATTCCAAGAACCATTCCGCCAAAAAGGGAAGCGAGTAGAATGTCTTGCGTAAAAGCAGGTACAGGATGAAGTAATGTTGTAGATATGGAAAGAATGACGATTCCATAAAGAGTGGAAATAGCGAAGGTTTTACCAATCTGCTTATAGCCGATGAAAAAGAAAGGAAGGTTCAAAACAAAGATGAAAATCCCAAGCTTCCAGCCGGTAAGATAAGATAACATAATCGAAATTCCGGTAATACCCCCATCGATTACATTATTTGGAACTAAAAAGATTTCTAGACCGACACTCATTAATACAGCACCTACCGTGATTAAGAGTGCTCGTTGAAAAATTTGACGCCATGTTAGACGTTTATGTTGCGACTTTTTTTGGATTATTTCCGCCGTATCCTGATAGGTAATATCTGTCATGTAACTGAGTCTCCCCTTTTTAGTATTTTATTGTTTATTATAAACATAGAGATGTTGGTAAATAAAGAAATTCCTATTGAATCCTTACTTTTTTTGGAAAGACTTATCATTTTGTAAATAAAAGTGTAAAGAATGCGGATGGTGGAGAGAAATATACATAATAGGTAATATTTGTTTTTGATGTCTGAGTCTTTTTCAGTACAATAAAAGAAAGGGGAAATAGAGGGGTGATTAGAAAAAGTGGAAGTCAGTATGTTTTCATCTAATAAAGTTGTATTATTCATTTCAATTATTGTAACGTTCATTGCTTCTTATGCAGCAATTTATCTGTTTATGAGAATGCGGGCAAAGACCAATCAACGAAAACGATTTTTATTTGTCGGAAGTAGTTGTGTGTTAGGAATTGCTTTTTGGATTTTGAACTTTATTAATAGTGTAGTATTTGTGGGGTATCGTATTGATTTACTAGACTTTTCTACTATTATTTTGACTTTGGCGATAGATATAGCCTGTATAGCAATCGCTTTCTTTAATTTAATGAAAAACGTGCTGAATTTCTTTCATATATTGTATGCTAGTGTTTGGCTAACAATAGCATTGTTTGCTAACTATATAATTAGTTTGTATCCTGTGCACGATGAATGGAATGTTAATTCATCTCTTATTTTTGTGTCTTTTGTTATGATTCTTTGCATGTTTATTTTGACGCTTATTATTTTATTTTATCCAAGTCGGTTCCATAAAGGAAATGCCCACTTTTTAAAAATTGTAAGCACTTTTATGATGACAGGGGCGATTATTCAAGGACAATATTTATTGCGATGGACTTTTCCCGTTGATTCTGCAGTAGGTAATCAGTATGTACTTGTAAAAAATACGTCCTTTCTAGCGTATTTGCTGTTTTTTGTTTCTATTTTGCTTGTATTCGGTTTACTTATTTCAAGTATCATCATTAGCCGAAAACTAGCTAACAGTGATAATTATGTAAGAGATATCCGATTTGCATTAGATCAGTCATCGATTGTGGCTATAACTGACCCACGAGGGATTATTACTTATGCAAATGATAAATTTATTGAGATTTCAAAGTATAGCAAAGAGGAATTACTTGGACAAAATCACTCCATCATTAATTCAGGGTATCATTCAAAGGAATTTTTCGGTGATCTTTGGAAAACGATTAAGGAAGGTAAAACGTGGAGCGGGGAAATCTGTAATCGCGATAAATTGGGAGAATTGTATTGGGTAGCGACAACGATTGTTCCATTTATGAAAAACGGAAAACCCTATCAATATATTTCGATTCGAACAGATATAACTAGCCGTAAGAAAGCGGAAGAAATGCTGCATCAACAAGATAAATTAGCCGCTGTAGGTCAGTTAGCAGCAGGTGTAGCTCATGAGATTCGTAATCCACTTACATCGATGAAGGGATATACAGAATTTTTACATTCGGAAGAAAAAGATTCAAATCGTATCGAATTTTTTGAAATCATTCTAGATGAAATTGATCGGGTAAATCAAATTGTTGAGGAATTTTTGGTTTTAGCCAAGCCACAGTCTGTTCAATTAGAAACGAAAAATATTATTCCGATTATTCGAAATGTATTATCGCTTATGGAGTTTGATGCACGAAAAAAAAATGTCACTTTTTATTTTGAGAGTGCTCACGACTCGATTCTTGTGCGTTGTGATGAAAACCGTTTGAAACAAGTATTCTTGAATTTTGTGAAAAATGGTATGGAAGCTATGCCAAGTGGTGGAAAGATCATGGTAAGCATCGAATTAAAAGAAGGTGAAGTACAAATTTCTATCGAAGATACTGGTGTCGGTATTCCACCTGAACGCTTAAAAAAGTTAGGTGAACCTTTCTATACAACAAAGAAAACGGGAAACGGTTTAGGATTAATGGTTAGTTTTAAAATTATTGAAGGACATAAAGGGCGTATTGTTGTTGAAAGTGAAGTGAATAAAGGGACAACTTTTAATATTTTACTTCCAGCTGATATTGCATAAAATTTTGTTTATTAAAATAATGTAAATGTTATAAGTAAGACAGAAGGATTGTACCTTCTGTCTTACATTTTTTATAAGGTAAAGACAGGCAACAGAATATAAAAAGTTCAAGTGGTCATAATAATCGTGGATGAACAATAGAGGAGGAATTTTTATGACAAGTGTTCGAGACATTATGACTAAAAATGTAGATTGCTGTACGGAGCAGGATAATATTTATGAGGCTGCTTTAAAAATGAAGCAAGATGATGTGGGGATGATTCCAGTATTGGATTCTAATCAATCACTAATCGGTGTTATTACCGACCGGGATATTGTTATTCGGTGTGTAGCTGAAAAAAGACCAAACTCTACTAAAATTACGGATGTGATATCAACACATTTAGTGACGGGGTCGCCAGATATGTCAATTGATGACATTGAAGAGTTAATGGCAAGTGAACAAATACGAAGAATCCCAATAGTGGAAAATAATCGACTTGTAGGGATTGTTTCGCTTGGGGATTTAGCTGTTCGACGTGAAACAGATTCCAAAGCAGGCATTGCTTTAAGCGCTATTTCAGAAGATCATGATCAAAATCAAATCCAGCATTAAGTATAAAAGGCTCTGTTAGCATGCTAACAGAGCCTTTGTATGTTAGTTTTCGAAAAAAGTCAAGTTTTCAGCAAGATATAAAGTATAAACATGATATGTAAGGGAATTGTATTTTTTATGTATATTTTTAAAATTGCTGTTGTGATTTAAAATTATTAGGATTAAGATAAAGAATAGTCAATGAAAAGGAGATGATAAGATGAGTGGAAGTTATGATCCTGAACCCAGTAGATCCGAGAAAGCTTATCTAATCCGAGTACATAGATTTCGTGTATTTAACAGGGCATCTTCTTGAACGGATAAATAGGCTTTCTCTTTATAGAAGAGGAGGCTAATTCATGATTGAAATGTATAAAACAAATGAAGAACGGGAATTAAAAAAGGTTGATGGAATAGTTAAAGGTTCTTGGATTAATATTGTAGCACCAACAGAATCTGAGATTTCAGAAATCTGCATGAAATTAAATATACCAGTAAATTTTTTGAAAGATCCATTGGATGATGAAGAACGCCCAAGGATTGAGCGGGAAGATGGCCACTTACTTATTATTGTCGATTATCCATATATCGCGCATGATGATGCTGGCTTTCCAATTTATGAAACGATACCAATTGGAATGATTAATGCTCCAGATTGTTTTCTTACGATTTCATTAAAAGACACACCCATTCTTACAAGCTTCAAAAATAATAAAATCAAAGAATTTTATACCTTTAAAAAAACAAGATTTGCTTTGCAAATATTATTTGAGATTTCAATGTATTATTTGCGATATTTAAAACAAATCAATAAAATTACAAATGAATCTGAACGAGAACTGCATCAGTCCATGAAAAATAAAGAGCTGTACACGTTTTTATCTTTGGAAAAAAGTTTAGTGTATTTCACGACTTCTTTAAAATCAAATAAAGTAGTGTTAGATAAAATTCTTCGTTTTAATTATTTAAAGATGTATGAAGAAGATAAGGACTTATTGGAAGATGTTATTATTGAAAATACACAGGCGATTGAGATGGCAGAAGTGTATACGTCTATTTTGAGCGGAATGATGGATGCATTCGCTTCTATTATTTCTAATAATGTAAATAATGCTATGAAATTTTTAACATCAGTAACCATTATTTTAACACTTCCAACTATGGTAGCGAGCTTTTTTGGGATGAATGTAGCTTTGCCATTTGCAAATAACCCATACGCATTTATATTTACGATGCTAATTGCTTTAGGGTTAGCAGGTACGGTAGCCTTTATTTTCTGGAAAAAGAAATATTTTTAATGATTTGTAAGCCAACTCTTTATAATGGGAGTTGGCTTTTTCAGTATTTGCATAAATAGAAAATGGTGGAATTGGGTAAATTAGCATTGAGGAGGGGAAAAACAGTTAAGAAATATCTATAAACTATTATAAGGAGGTGAACTCCGTTAGTCAATTCACTTGTTTGTTATCTGTAAATTTGGTAAAATGAGTATGCCTATTATGAATCCCATACATTGCGAAAGTGGTGTAGTCATCGAGTAGAATCGTGAGGGTGTATAGGAATAAAAATCGACGAAAACCAAGTCAGATAAAGAGTTGAGAACTTTCATCTTACAAGAAAACTCAACTATGTAGGATTCGTTGTATCCGAATTTACGCTTGTGGACTGTCACAGCAAACGAAAGTAGCTCTGGCAAAATCGGACAGGTAGAAGCAAGAAGCAAACAAGGCTTATAGATTTTTATAAGTTTTTGGCAACGGTGTTAGTATGTCAAGAATTGGTGTTGAGCAATCATTAACGAATGTACAGGCCGCTTTGCGCGCAAAAGGGTATGACATTGTAGAACTGAAACAAGAGTCAGACGCACAGGGGCTAGATTGCTGTGTAATTACGGGGTTGGATAAGGATGTACTAGGTATCCAAAATGCATCCACACAAGGTTCGGTTATTGCTGCACACGGGTTAACAGCTGACGAGGTCTGCCAGCAAGTGGATGAAAAGTTGAGTGGCCTCCACTGAGAAAAGTGAAATTGTCTTGAAAGAAGACCAGGTCGAGTAAATGACCTGGTCTTCTTTACGGAGCCTTTGTAATAGAAATTTCTAATTCAATTTCAACATTCCCTTTTAGAGCACGGGAGATCATACAAGAGTCTTCTGCTTTTTGAGCTAATTTTTTTGTTGTTTGCAGTTGACGATCAGAAACATCTGAAGCTAAAACAATGGTAGGGCGATGAATAATCTTCTCATAAGTAAATATGCCTTTTGTTACATCAACAATTGCTTCTGAATTCATATGTAACGATTCTTTTTTGATGCCACTGCGTTCTAACATCGCCGCTAACGTAATGATATAGCAAGTAGCTGCTGCTCCTAATAACATTTCATCAGGGTTTGTACCGATACCAGGGCCGTCCATTTCGGATGGTATACTTATGGTTGTTTGCAAGTTTCCTGAGTGTATGGTACCTGTACCGTTTCTTCCCTCTGGCCAATTGGCGTGTAAAGAAAAATGATGCTTTGTCATCTGTTTACCCCCTTTATAGACTGCTAATTATTATACTACATTGGAAAAGAAAACCTTGAGTTTAAGGATTGTCATCGTCTAAACTTAAACGTAGTCAAGTGTACTCTACAGGGAAGACTATAGATAACGGTTAATTTGATCTGAAGCAGCAGTAAGCTACTAATTGATTTTAAAACATGTGGCTACGTTATAAGAGAAGGAGGCTTGTCATGATTTCTATTCATCCTGAAAGCTTGAGTGAAACGGAAAATTATAAATTTTTAATTGGTAGTATTATTCCAAGACCTATTGCTTTCGTGATTACAAAATCGGAAGACGGTGTGGTGAATGCGGCGCCATTCAGTTTTTTTAATATTGTTAGTTCAAATCCACCGATGATTTCAGTATCCGTTCAACGAAGAAATGGCATAATGAAAGACACTGCAAGAAATGCAACAAATGGAAAAGAGTTCGTTGTTCATATTGTGGATCAGCTTATTTTGAGTGATGTGAATGAAACAGCAGCAGAACTTGCTATGAATGAGAGTGAACTAACAAGAACAAACTTTACGTTAGTGGAGAGTGAACAAATTTCCGTTCCAGCTGTAAAAGAAGCGAAAATTCGTTTTGAATGTAAGCTTGAACAAGCTGTACAATTAGGTGGTTCACAGGGCGAAGTGGCATGCGACCTTTTAATAGGTAAAATTGTTTGTTATCACATTGAACCATCTCTCTATCATAAAGGAAGAATAGACGCCCAAGGGTTACAGCCAATCGCACGTCTTGCTGGCAATACTTACAGCAAACTAGGCCAAACCTTTGAATTAGAGCGTCCGTAGCGAGTTACATACGAACGAGCTTTAGACTTTTCATTTTCTTTCATAACGAATGAATGTTATCCTTAATAGAGAAGATAAAACTTTATTGTGAGGATGTAACAATGCACATTACTTCAATTTTACTTGCTGTTATTTTAATTTTAAATATGTTACTTGCAGTAATTGTTATTTTTATTGAACGAAGAGAGCCTAGTACAACATGGGCTTGGCTATTAGTATTATTCTTTTTCCCTGTAGTTGGCTTTATATTGTATCTCTTCCTTGGGCGGAATTTGCGAAGTAAGCATTTATTTCAATGGGAAGACAAGAACAAAATAGGCATTGAAGAAATTTTGAACAAACAATTAACTGAATTGACGAGTAATAATTTTCATTTTCGGAATAATTCAACTAGAGATAATCGAGATTTAATCTATATGCATCTTTGTACAAATGATGCTGTCTTGACAGAGGATAATGAAGTTTCCATATTTACGGATGGCAAAGCAAAGTTTCAGCAATTATTCAAAGATATTGAGCAAGCAAAAAATCATATACATATTCAGTATTATATTATTAAAGATGATGATTTAGGAAAACGATTCATTCACGCTTTGACAAAAAAGGTAAAAGAAGGGGTTAAAGTACGTGTTTTATATGATGAATTAGGATCCAGAACATTAAATAAGAGGTTTTTTAAAGAGTTTGAAAAAGCAGGGGGCCGTGTTGAGGTATTTTTTCCTTCAAAATTAAAGTACCTTAATCCGCGTCTTAATTTTCGGAATCACCGCAAACTTGTCATTATTGATGGGGAAATTGGCTATGTTGGAGGATTTAATGTAGGCGATGAATATTTGGGGTTAGACCCAAAATTCGGCTATTGGCGTGACACGCATTTGCGTATCGAAGGGTCGGCCGTTTATGCAACGCAAACTCGCTTTATTCTTGATTGGAACCAAGCCTCAAAGCATCACGATATCGTGTATCAGCGAAATTATTTTCCTGAGCTCAAATCAAATGGTTCCATTGGGTTGCAAATTGTGACGAGCGGTCCGGATTCAGAATGGGAACAAATTAAAAATGGGTATATTAAATTAATTTCATCCGCCAAAAAGTCGATTCTTATTCAGACTCCGTATTTTATACCAGATGCTAGTTTATTTGATGCACTGAGAATAGCCAGTTTATCAGGTATTAGTGTAAAGCTTATGATTCCGAATAAGCCTGATCATATTTTTGTTTATTGGGCCACTACTTTTTATGCAGGGGAGTTATTAAAAGCTGGTGCACAGGTATATATTTATGATAATGGCTTTATTCATGCCAAAACGATTGTCGTTGATGAAGAAGTATCTTCCATTGGTACAGCAAATATTGATGTGAGAAGCTTTAAATTAAACTTTGAAGTGAACGCCTTTATTTATGACGAAGGAATAGCTAAGTCATTATCAGATAATTTTTATAAAGATATCGAAGTATCAAGAGAATTAACACTTGAAATTTATGGCAAACGTTCGAGAAAAATAAAAATTAAGGAATCATTATCGCGGTTATTATCTCCTATTTTATAAGAATTAGAGCAGCAGTCGGATAAGATTCGGCTGCTGTTTTTTATTTATCTAGCTCCAGGTACCCAGCCCATACGTGGCTAAACAGGTCTACGGAGCTTTTCTATTTTGCAACAAGTGGCTACTTTGTTAAAATAGAGCAATATCAGAATTAATAACGAGGAGTGGTTTTGTGGAAACGAGTTTATCCAATTATATACACTTTGTTCCTCCTAAGGGTGGATTTGTTACGTTTGAGAATGACGAGGAATATGTTGCTAAAGGAGTCGAATGGAAGCTCTTTACGGAACGGTCGGTTAAAAAAGAGCTGTTATATAAAACAAATGGTCAGCAAGTCAAAGTGAAACTTATTGGCTATGAGGAATATGGCAACGGGATGCAGACAATTGTAGTTCAATTTGAAGATGGAAATCTTAGCTGCATTCATCCAGCTTATTTAAAAGAAATGCAAAGTTCTAGTTTTGGTAAAGAGTCATTAACGGGAGAACATGCAGTGATTGAAGAAGAAGGTACTAACACAGGAAAACAAGCCACAACAGAATCTAGACAAGCAGCGACGGTGAATAAAGAAAAAGCAAAATCGAAAAAAGAACCTGCGAAACTGAAACTGGCGCTACCTGATGACAAAGTTCATTTTACCGCAAAGGTGAAAGAGTTTACTTCCAAAATGAATCACTTTACAGGAGAAGAGGATGAAGTCATTTTACTTGAACTCGTGAAAGTGGAAGGAGAAAATGAATTAGAAGTAGGAGATGCATGGTGTGGCTATAGTAAGACCTTAAAGAAGGCTGAATTAGCGGAAGGGGACGTGCTATCGTTTGATGGCAAGATTGTAGAGAAAAAGTTTAACAAGGAAATCTTATATAAAATAAACAATCCTTCTAAAATGAAAACAGTAAAGAAGAATGGGGAGGAGTGAGATGAAGATTCGCGTATCTGCCGTACAGTATCATTTACATACGATTCACTCATTTGAGGAATTTGCAAAGCAATGTGAGCATTATATAAAAACGGCACAGGAGTTTGAAGCAGAATTTGTATTATTCCCAGAGTTTTTTACTACTCAGCTATTATCCATTAGTAACGAAAAAGGTCAGAGCTTAACGATTGAGGAACTTCCACGTTTTACAGAACAATATCGTGCATTATTTAGTAAACTTGCCATCGATACAGGTATGCATATTATTGGCGGGACCCACGTTGTTGAGCGCGAGGGACATCTTTATAATGTCGCTCATTTATTTTATCCAGATGGTCGAATTGCCGAGCAAGCTAAGCTTCACATTACGCCAACAGAAGTGCATGAGTGGAATATGCGTCGGGGTGAAGGCTTGCAAGTGTTTGATACAGATAAAGGACGAATTGCCATTTTAACCTGCTACGATATTGAGTTTCCGGAAGTTGTACGTATGGCGAAAGCGAAGGGAGCGGATGTCATTTTTTGCCCATCATGTACGGATGACCGTCATGGTTTTCATCGTGTTCGTTACACAGCTCATGCACGTGCGATTGAAAATCAAGTATATGTTGTGACAACAGGAACGATTGGTGCCTTACCTACTGTTGACTTTATGCGGGCGAATTTTGGTCAGGCGGCTGTTATTACACCGAATGACGTTCCGTTTCCACCAAAAGGGATTATGGCAGAAGGGGAGCTTAATCATGACATGATTATTACGGCAGATCTCGATTTAGATTTGTTATATCAGGTACGTGAAAAAGGTTCGGTAACAACGTGGCGAGATCGTCGGACAGATTTATATGTGGATTGGGAAAAGGAGCAATAAATATGGCCTACTTTAGTGAGTTTTTTGTTTTTGATCAAAACCAACCGTTACCGGCTGTCCTTCGAAATTATAATGAAGGAGACTTTGAAGAACTCATTAAAATTCAATCAGAATGTTTTCCTCCGCCATTTCCAGAAGAGTTATGGTGGAATCGGGAGCAATTGGCTAATCATGTATCTTTATTTCCAGAAGGGACAATTTGTGTAGAGGTGAACGGCGAACTAGCAGGATCAATCACTAGTCTTTGCGTCGATTTTGATCCTGCTAAGCCGCAGCATTCATGGGCAGAAGCGACGGATGATGGTTATATCCGTAATCATCAACAGAACGGAAATACCTTGTATGTCGTTGATATTAGTATCCGTCCAAAATATCGGAAATTCGGACTAGGCAAGTGGATGATGCAAGCCTTGTATGGGCTTGTGATTGAGAAAAAATTGGACCGATTACTTGGTGGAGGAAGGATTCCAGGATATCATCAGGTAGCGGAGATCATGATAGCGGAGGAATATGTTCAAAAAGTTCTGATAGGTGAACAAAATGATCCAGTTATTAGTTTTTTACTCAAATGTGGTAGAAGTCCAATTGCTGTTGTTGAAAATTATTTAGAAGATGAAGAATCCCATAATTACGGGGTACTGATGGAATGGAAAAATCCGTTTCTCTAAAGTGAAACTTCCATCAGTGGTGGTTTTCCCCTGATGGTTAGGTAAAACAAGATAAACAAGCTTACTAATGATATTAGTGGCTGTTTTTTTATACTTTAAGAAAGTTTAACTTCTTTAAAGGGTTAAAGTAAAGATGCGAGGGCCTTTAGGTACATCGACTTTCGCCATTGGGGCGATAAGTCGTGTTTTTCTAATATCTTTTCATAGATATTCTATCTGCTGTCATTGTTTATATAAAACTATGGAAATATTTTTCCACGATTTAATTAGTTTTGTTTAGACTTCCCCTCTAAAGCTGTTTAAAATGAAGAAAAGAAACATGAGGTGAAGTAGATGGATGTTAAAGAAATGACAAAGAAACTAGCAATGCATACACCAACGATACTAGGCGGTGAATCATTTGCCAAATTTGCGGTTCTTTTACCACTAGTAAAAAAAGAGGATGGCATTTACATTCTGTTTGAAGAGCGGGCGCATACTCTAAAGCGGCAACCGGGTGATATCTGTTTTCCAGGAGGCAGGGTTGACCGAGAGGATGTAAATGAAGAATATACCGCGATACGAGAAACAATGGAAGAATTGGGGCTAAAGCGAGAGGATATTGGTAAGCTTTATTCATTAGACTATATTGTTACACCGTTCAAAACGATTATTTTTCTGTTTGCTGGTTTTATTGATAATATTGATGAAATAGAAATAAACAAGTCTGAGGTAGAGTCAGTTTTTACAGTTCCTTTATCATTTTTTATAGATCATCAACCAGAAATATATTATATTAACTACTCGGTGGAACCTGAGGAACAATTTCCAATTGATTTAATTGTTGGCGGAAAGGATTATCAGTGGCAGTCGAGGAAAATGGAAGAATATTTTTATCGTTATGAAAATCGCGTTATTTGGGGACTTACTGCCAAAATGCTGGCGCATTTCATTGAAATATTTTGCCGTTCAGAATGAAATAGGAGATAATCCCCCTCAAATGATTAACGACAAACAAAATAATTGATTTTCTAATGCGGAGCCGGAAAATGTTCGTATAGGCTCCGCTTTTCTGATTACATTTCAAGGAATTTTATGCAAATTGGATAAGGGACCTGTATCCCAGCCTGTAGGAGTGTGAGTTCTCCTGATTGCTGATTCCGTTTATATAAGGTTAAATTGCCGCTTTCTTCGTTGGATGCAACTAAAAAGTTTTCGGTTGGATCAAGTGAGAAGTCGCGGGGCCAATGACCTTCTGTGCTAATAATTTGTACTAAGCTGAGTTTTCCTGTACGTTCATCAACGGCAAAAACAGCAATGCTGTCATGTCCACGATTTCCCGCATAAACATAACGACCATCTGATGAAATATGGATGGCACTGCCTTGGTTATTAGCGACAAAATCCTCTGGGACAGTGCGAATCGTTTGCAACATTTCAAAGCCGCCTAAATCTTTATGGTATTGAAGCACAATCACTTCGGGATGTAACTCAGCTATGACATAGGCAAATGGTTGATGTGGATGGAAAATCAGATGTCTAGGTCCACTGCCTGGAGTAACTTGAAGATTGTGTACTTTTTGGAGACGATGATTTTCGAGACGATATGTAATGATTTGGTCGATTCCTAAATCAACAACGGCAATAAATTTTTCATCTGGACTAAATGTTGCGAAATGCGCATGTGCTTTTTCCTGACGATCGGGATTGGGTCCTTTTCCTGTATGGTGCACAGTAGATTGGACTGGGCTCACAGATTCATTCTCTAAAATAGAAAAAGATTCGACGAAGCCTCCTCCATAACTAGTGGTTACTAGAGACTTTGCATCATTGTCAATGCTAATGTGGCAATATGAATCATTTGGTGAAACCGATTTCCCAATTAGCGAAAGTTCACCCGTATGTTGATGAATCGTAAAGTTAGCGACAGCTCCTTTTCCATCAGCCTTGTAAATCGAATATAAATGCTTTTGATCTTTGCTAATGGCTAAATAGCTTGGGTCCACTAGTTCAGCAACTAAAGTTGGTTCACTAATCGTGCTTGATTGAGGATCAAGTTGAAAGGAATAAATACCTTTGCTCGTTCCTTTTGTATAAGTACCAATATAGCCTATATACTTGTTATGATGTGTCATTTTGCTTCCTCCTATTTTTATAACCATCAGTAGGAATCAAGAAGAGGTCCCACTGATGGGAGTTTCACTTTATCATACATCTTATCTCTGAAAGGATTCAAGGCAATTTACAGAAGGGTGTGAGAAGTATTATTAATATTCTACTTTATTAGAAGAGGTTTCCCAGGTTCTAAATGGTACATCGTAATTTGAGGAAGGAAGTCTAACCATTTTGAGGCTACGTTCATGAATAGGCTTTTCTAATTCTTGATAAATGAAATAATCATCAAAACCAATTCCAGCCGCATCTTCCTTTGTAGATGCATAGTAAATCGCTTTAGGGCGTGCCCAGTATAAGGCACCAATACACATCGGACAAGGTTCACAGCTTGTGTATACTTCACATTCGTCCAATTGGAAGGAACTTAAATTTTTGCAGGCATCACGAATCGCTTGAATTTCAGCGTGTGCTGTAGGATCGTTTGTAGTAGTTACATTATTGCAGCCTTTGCCGACAATAATTCCATCCTTTACAATAACAGCAGCAAAGGGTCCTCCGCCTTTTGAACGTACATTATCATTCGCTAGTTGAACGGCCAATTCCATGAATTTACTATCCAATTGAATCACTCCTTAATAAGTAATGAATGGCGTAGGGCGGGACAAAAGAAGATATATAAAATTATATAGTCAAAAAACAAAAAAACGAGTGAATTTTCAAAAAAATGTAAATATTTCCCCGGCAATCATCACTTAAATAATTTAGAAACAACGAAAAAGACTTTTTCATTAGAAAAAGATTAAGATATAATTAGTACTTTTTTTAGGAGTGGTAGTAATGTTACATAAGAACATTGGAATACAAAATGCGGAACAAATAGATGCGATCTTAAAAGAACTTATTAGAAATGCATATAAAGAAGTAAGGAAAGAGGGGGTTCTGCTTTGCATGGAATGCGGAGATGTGGATGTATATATTGCAGCGTCCCATCATGAACAACTTCAAGAGGCGATAAATAGTAATTTTCAATTAGATGAATATGGTGAAGTGTTGAATCGAGACCAATACGTCCAATTCATGGATGATTTACAAGAGTATTTTATAAATCTTCATATAGAAAGTGGTTATTTCGATTTTTTCCCATCTGGCATATATGTGATAGAAGGAGAATCGCGTGAATCAGAAACAGATATGTTGGCACCTAAAAATCAGTTTTATGCTCCTTTTGAGGATGCTTTAAAATAGTAATCTAAAAATACAAAAAAATGTAAAAAAATATTGTGTTCTTAATAAAGAACATGTATAGTATAAGTAACAAGTAATCAGACTTTTGGAGGTAGCTTGTGAAATACTATATGGCAACGGATGATATAAATAATAAACAAGTTCGCTCGCTTATAAAAAAGCTAAGAACTAAAGGAATCCATTGTATTAATGAACGAAATGTGCTGAGCCAATTGACTGAGAAGAATATGAATGTACATACGGATAGTTCGAAAGAAGCCGCCATTAAGGCTGCAGATTTTATTCTTGTTTTTCTTACAGCAGGGAAGGGAAATTTATTTAATATTGGATATGCCTTAGCATTAAAAAAGAAAATATTGGTTTATTCTCCTGAGAAAGATCATTATCATATTGGTAAAAAGTCAATCTTTCACAATCTACCTGATGTTTATATTTGTAGTGGAACATTTTATCGATTAGAAAAAACAATTCGTAAGTTGTTTCTTAAACAGTATGGAGAAAAAGATTCATTACAATTGAGCAATAAATAAAAATCTTAGTGGATTACTCTAATACCCTCAAAAACTTTTTTTAATCAACGTATTGTATAGAAAAAGGGAGGGGCTTATATTGGCAATAATCGATATAGATCAATTGTTGTTGGTAACAGAAGATTTAGAGGTTGATACGATTGTACATGGAATGCACATATATGATATTGATCAATTACTTGAAAGAACCAATGATTGGTAAAAAAAAAGCATGATAAAAAGCATGCTTTTTTTTATTGCCACTAGAGGGTTAGCTTTTTTGAAATGAGCATGATAAAATCACATTTGGAAACAATAAACATATAGTACATTATACATCTTGGGGGGGGGATATCGTGATAAAACATGAGGTGGATGATTATTTACAGCAGGGGATTTACGGAACAAAGGAAATTAAACCTGAGGAACGAAAGAAATATCTCGGAACGTTAAGAGAACGTGTTATTGCTGTATTATACCAATCACAAGTGTTGGAAGAGGAAGTATATCCGGAAATTACTCAAATGATTAAGGATCATCCAAAGGCGTTTTTATTTCTTAATGGCAATATGAATTATACACATTTATCAAAGTACGTAGAGTTAGCTAATCGTTATAAAATTCGTTATAAGATTGTACTTAATAAAGACTATAACACAGATCTTGGACTTGTCCTTGCAGAAGAAACGGCAATCAATAAGGAAGATATATATATTGAAAAGAAAATGAAACAGGAAGAAAAGCCAGAAAAGAAAAGCAACTTATGGGGACGATTGTTTGGGTTTATGAAGTAAGAAATAACGGGACGTGTACATATGCTTTTGGTTATGTAGTCCAAATGAAAGAGGCTGACCCTTTTAGTCAACCTCTTTCATTTGGACTGATTTATTGAGGACTTATTTAGCTTTTCTTGAACTCGTGTGTAGATAAGTAACATGAGCCTTTTTTGAATCCGTACGTAGATAGGCAACATAGTACATGCCTGCTACAAGGATAGCACCACCAAATCCATTTCCTAAGAAAACAGGAACGAAATTGGTGAAATAATCTCCCCAAGTAAAAGCCCCTGCAAAAATAGCTGCTGGAATGACAAACATATTGGCCACAACGTGTTGAAATCCAATCGCAACGAATGCGGTAATAGGGAATAACAGACCGATGATTTTTCCAGTAGTATCTTCGGCGCTATAGGAAACCCAAACGCCTAAAGAAACGAGCCAGTTACAGCCTATTCCTGATATAAAGGCCATCCAAAATGTATCGTCTATTTTAGCTGTCGCTACGGCAATTGTTTTTTCAAGGAATACGCCTGTTTCGGTAAAACCAAGCAGATGACCAAAAAAGTACGCTACAAATAGAGCACCTATAAAATTTGAAATCGTAACTAAAATCCAATTTACTGCTAGTTGTTTAAAGGTAATTTTTTTAGCAAAAGCAGCAATAGACGTTGCCATCATCGTACTTGTTAATAACTCACCACCAGCCACTACGACTAGAATTAATCCTAACGGGAAAACGGCAGCGCCAATTAATGAACTAAGTGTTCCCCATTCATGCGGTAGCCCAGCAACAACGCGAATATAGAATAAATAACCTAATGATATAAATGCGCCTCCTAGAAATCCTAGGAATAATACGTTAAGTAGTGGTGTTGTTGCTTTTTTAACTCCTGTTTTTACAGCAATATTTGCCATTTCATTTGGAGTGTAATAACTCATAAAGTTCACCTCAGATATTTTTAATAGAATCCTAATCTAACTATCGATGGATATGTATCGGTTTTTCATGCATGCGATTTCTCTTAATCATTATCCCACCATAGCTCTTACAAAAGAGGCTTATTTTCTTACCATTTTGTGAAATCTTTCACTATATAGTTTGAATAGTGAGCAAAATAAGAACCATTATTAACAAATATTGTTAGAGTAATAGATAGAAATAGTTTGAAGGCGGTTAAAATGGGAAAGTTTATATTTATAATATTACAAAAATATTTAGAAAAGTTCCGAAAATTTTGTTATCAGGGGGTTGAACTTTGATTCATGAAAGGGGTAAAATATTTAGGATAACTAATATAAAAGAAAATTATATTTAGCAAGGGGTTTTGGTAATGAACGAACATGATTTTGAAATCACACTTAGCAAAACAAAGAAGGAAAAACCACAAGCAGATCAGCTTGAATTCGGGAAAGTTTTTACCGATCATATGTTTATCATGGATTATCTGCAAGGACAAGGCTGGTATAATCCAAGAATCGTTCCTTATCAACCGCTCACATTAGAGCCTTCAGCGATGGTTTTTCATTATGGGCAAACGGTTTTTGAAGGGTTAAAAGCTTATGCAACTGATCAAGATGAAGTCATTTTATTCCGTCCAGAAAAGAATTTTGAGCGCTTAAATAGATCAAATGCTCGTTTATGCATTCCAGAAATTGATGAAGACTTTGCACTGACTGCATTGAAAGAATTAATTCGTGTAGATCGAGATTGGATTCCAAAAGCAGAGGGTACTTCGCTTTATATTCGTCCGTTTATTATTGCAACTGAACCTTACCTTGGTGTACATGTCGCAGACCGATATCAATTTATCATCATTATGTCCCCTGTAGGAACCTATTATAAAGAGGGAATTCATCCTGTTAAAATCGCTGTTGAAGCAGAATTTACGCGTGCTGTTCGCGGTGGTACAGGAGAAGCAAAAACAGCTGGGAACTATGCGTCTAGTTTAAAAGCACAAGAGATTTCTGAAAAACAAGGGTACTCACAAGTTCTTTGGCTAGATGGTGTAGAGAAGAAATACATTGAAGAAGTAGGCAGCATGAATGTATTCTTTAAAATTGATGGGGAAGTTGTGACTCCCGCATTGAACGGCAGTATTCTTCAAGGGATAACAAGAGCTTCTATTATCGACTTATTAAAGCATTGGAATGTTCCTGTATCAGAACGTCGTATTTCGATGCAAGAAATTTACGATGCATATAAAGCAGGAAAATTAGAAGAAGCATTTGGAACAGGAACGGCAGCCGTTATTTCTCCAATCGGTGAGTTTTTCTGGAATGATGAACAAATCATCGTGAATAATGGTGAGACAGGCGAATTATCTCATAAGTTATATGATACATTAACAGGCATTCAAAGTGGAAAACTAGCTGATCCATTAGGATGGGTTACGAAAGTAAATTAATACGTGTTCATGAACCAGTATGATGTGGAATCATACTGGTTCGTTGTTGTTGCCTTATTGTATCAACGATCTTGTTTAACCTTTTTATACATAAGTGGAAAGTGCATATCTCATGTTATTTTTTTGTTGTTCGCATATACTATAAATAGAAGAAGCCGAGAGGAAGTGAGCAGATGCAAACATTTAAGACACGTGAAGAAGTGAAAGAAGAAGAAAAGTGGAATTTAATAGATATTTATGAATCCATGGAAAAGTGGGAACAAGATTTTCAGCAGGTTTCAAACGGAATTAATCAGCTGAAACAATTTGACGGTGGAATTGGAAGTGCGAATGATTTATATGAGTTTCTTCATTTAAATGAACAAGTAGGGAGCATGTACAATAAACTGTATGTGTATGCCATGCTGCAAGCGGATTTAGATACAAGGAATAGCGAGTTTCAAAGCTTACAGGATCGCGCGAGCCAATTAGGTCGAAAAATAAGTCAAGCCACATCATTTTTTATGCCGTTTCTATTAAGTTTGGAAGAAAATACATTAAAAGGATACATAGCAGAAGTAAAGGGATTAGCTTATTTTGAGGATGATTTATTCGATTCATATCGCTATAAAGCCTATGTATTAACGAAAGAACAAGAGGAGGTGCTTTCAAAAGTAGGAGAAGCATTTTCTGCGCCCCAAAAAACGTTTGGCATGATTAATAATGCGGATATTAAATTTGGCGAAGTCACTTCGGAGAAAGGAGAAAAGGTTGAGCTTACACGCGGAATGTATTCTAAGCTGATTGAGGATGAAAATCGTGATACACGAAAAGAGGCCTACAAAGCTTACTACCAACCGTATGTACAGCTGAAAAATACAATTGGCTCGACGCTTGCAGCGGCCATTCGAAATAATGTGAATATGTCCAAGGTGCGAGACTATTCGTCAGCATTAGAAAAATCGCTTTTTGGCGATGAAGTACCAAAAGAAGTTTATGATAATTTAATTACATCAACAAAGAACAATGTAGCACCAATGTATAAGTATTTAGAGCTTCGCAAGCAATTACTGGGAGTAGATGAATTACGTGCGTATGATTTAAGTGTGCCACTTGTGAAGGAAGCAAAAGAAGAAATATCCTATGAGCAAGGATTTGTGCTCATGCTCGAAGCACTAAAGCCGCTAGGAGAAGAATATGTTGAAATTTTAGCAAGCTTTAAAGAACATCGTTATATTGATGTCAGAGAAACGCCAGGAAAACGATCTGGTGCCTATAATATTGGCTTATACGAGGTTCACCCATTCATCTTACTGAACCATCGTGATGATTTGGATAGCGTATTCACATTAGCGCATGAATGTGGGCATGGTATGCATTCCTATTTTAGTTCCAAGTATCAGCCCCGTATTTCAGCAGGCTATTCAATTTTTGTGGCGGAAGTTGCTTCAACGGTCAATGAAATCTTGCTCATTCGCCATTTATTACAGACAACAAAGGAACCCGACAAGAAGAAGTTTTTACTAAATCATTTTATTGACAGCTTTAAGGGCACGTTTTTTACGCAAGTTATGTTTGCTGAATTTGAAAAAATTGTCCATGAAAAGGCAGAAAAAGATGAACCGTTAAATGCAGACGTATTTAATACCGTGTATGAAACGATTTTCCGGACCTATAACGGTGAAACTCTAGTCTTTGATGATGAAGTAAAATATGGATGGTCACGAATTCCACATTTTTATCGTCCTTTTTATGTCTATAAATACGCAACAGGTTATACATCTGCGATTATTATTGCTGATCAAATTTTATCTGGTGACAAAGAAGCACTTGAGAACTACTTAACCTTTTTAAAAAGTGGTAGCTCTGAAAAACCACTTGAATTATTAAAAAGAGCGGGTGTTGACTTAACAAAACCAGAACCAATTGCAAACGCACTAAAGATTTTTAGCGATTTAGTAGATGAATTTGTGGCATTAATGGGAAAATAGTTTTTCATGGAGTATTTGTTGAAAAAATGGTATAGTGAATTGTTACAAGCGGGCTCAATCTGTTTACGATTGAGCCTATTTAAGTTGCGGCAAGAGTAGAATCAATTGTGTTTGCAGAACAGTTGCTAAATCAAGTGATTGTAGATGAATAATGACAACAAGGACCAGTTCATGAGCTGGTCTTTGTTGTTTGTTTTAATAGGATCCTTGCAAATTTGCCAATTAATCTTGCGAATTCTAATAGAAATCGTAGTTCGACTAATATTTATATTTGAATATAAACATCGTTAGAATACATGTTGCGTATACCCAGCAAAAATAAATAGTATAGAAGTTTTAATGAAGGAATTTTCAATTTTTTGTATTTTAAGAAAAACCTCGCCAGAATATATAAAAACAACTCTAAAAAGGACATCGTATGTATGGATATTTTCAAATGATGTCGCAGAATGCAAAAAATATGTACAACACAACCAATTTTTACATACTGAATTTTGCTCTAAATTCTTGTAGGAATGATTTTTCATCCCATATAATATACGTATAGGCTTAATTTTGGAGGAATATAGAAAATGTTACATATACGCAATGTGAAAATGGAAGACTTGCCCCATCTCGTAGCAATTGAAAATCTTTGCTTTACAAAAGAAGAGGCTGCAACGAAAGAAGCATTCCAACAGCGAATTCAGCTTATTCCGGATAGTTTTTTTGTAGCTGAAGAAGAGAAGGCAATCGTGGGATTAGTCAATGGCCCTGTTATCGAATCAGCATTCATTACGGATGACTTATTTAGTGATATAAAGGAAAATCCAGTATCTGGTGGTCATCAAAGTATTTTAGGATTAGCGGTATCGCCTTATTATCGAAAACGAGGCGTGGCATCAGCGCTACTGGTACAGCTTGAAAAAGAAGCAAGAGCAAACAAGCGTGAAACGATTACACTCACTTGTAAAGAGGACTTGATTCACTTTTATGAAAACCATGGCTACCGTAACTGTGGGGTTTCAAGCTCTGAACATGGCGGAGTCCTTTGGTACAATATGAGTAAAACATTGTAGGGATAGGTTGACAATGAAGAAAATATTGGGAAAAAGAAGCAGTAGTGTAATCATAATAAAACCTCAATAAATCATGAACTTCTGTTAAAATGAGAAGAATCATGTAAAAAAACAGAACGGGAATGGTGAGCGAATCTTGAAAACCTTTAAAAAAGTGTATGTTGAAATTACGAGTGTATGTAATCTTGCTTGTAGCTTTTGTCCGCCAACAAGTCGCAAGGCGAATCTTATTAAGCTAGATGCATTTAATAACATATTAGATCAGATTAAACCGCATACGAAATATATTTATCTTCATGTCAAGGGTGAGCCGCTTCTTCATCCACGAATTGATGAATTGCTAGATGCCAGTCATGCCAAGGGATTTAAGGTGAATATAACGACCAATGGGACACTGATTAAAAAGAACAGAGAGAAATTATTGGGCAAACCGGCGCTACGCCAAATGAACTTCTCGCTTCATAGCTTTGATGGACATGAAGGGTCTACGAATCGAGAAGAATACGTAGCTAATATCCTTTCGTTTGCTCGTGAAGCGGCAGAACAGAATGTCATTATCTCGTTTCGATTATGGAATTTACAGCAAGATCATGCAACGAATGCTGAAAAGCGGAGAAATCGGGAAACGTTAGAAATCTTGGAGAAGGAGTTTAACCTAGATTACAAGATTGAAGAAAAAGTAGTACCAGGTAGCGGAGTGAAAGTGGCAAATCGAATCTATCTGAATCAGGACCATGAATTCCAATGGCCAAGTTTACAGGCACCGGAGGATGAGGGGAAAGGATTTTGTCACGCACTTCGTAGTCAAGCAGCCATTCTTGTCGACGGAACGGTTGTCCCTTGTTGTCTTGACGGAGAAGGCGTCATTAATTTAGGTAATATCAATAGCACTTCCTTCTCTGAAATTGTAGAGGGAGAAAGAGCCAATAACCTCTTCGACGGATTTTCCAGAAGAGAGGCGGTTGAAGAAATGTGCAGGAAGTGTGGATATAGGAAAAAATTTGGAGTTTAAAACTTTTTTAACACGATAGGGATAGGATAACAAAAAAGTATCAAAGGAATGAGTTCAATAGTTCTGTTTAATTTGAATTTGAATATTATTAAAGGTACGTTAATTACATTCTTTCCAGTGATCGTATCAAGCGATTAAATAACAGGGGGAAAAATTTATATGGATGGTGTATTAAAAGTATCATCAAAATCAAATCCAAATTCAGTTGCAGGTGCCATTGCAGGCGTATTAAGAGAAAAAGGAAATACAGAAATTCAAGCAATTGGAGCTGGTGCTTTAAATCAAGCGATTAAAGCTATTGCAATTGCAAGAGGATTCGTAGCTCCTAGTGGTATTAATCTAGTTTTTGTTCCAGCATTTACAGATGTTTTAATCAATAACGAACATAGAACAGCAATCAAATTATTAATAGGTCCTAGAAAACAACGATAGATTTATGATGAGACGATTAATAAAAGAATGATGTAAAAACATTCCCCTATTGAGCTAAAATGAAAAAAGCGACGACCATTTTTAAGGTGTCGCTTTTTTGTTTACCTTGTTCTTTAATTTTGACATAAATTTTTAATCGTAGAACACCTGTCATTACCATATCTTTATTGGTTTATTTATTGCTGACTCAATGGGCAGATGAATGAAAGGTTTTAGCAATATGAGTTGTAACTGGACCATATTTTTCTTGTGTGCTTGCAGGATAGGAAATAGAAAACGCATTGAAAATTTCCTGACCAAAGAAGAATTTATTATAGAAAATTTGTCCATTTTCTTCATAAGAGATGACATACCAATCGTCGGTCAATTTTTGATAGGCAATGGGTCCAGAGATGCTATTGATAGCTTCCTGGTAATAGGTTTGGATGGTTTCCCCATTGTTCACAATATTCGTATGACCACCATAAGCAGTCACTTCAAACTCCGCATTATAGAATCTTGCTCCATCGCCATTGGTTGGCGGTGAATCCATTGTTAAACCATCTGGATATTGCATAGAAAATCCAAAACGATTATTCACATAGGAACGATAGGTGAATGGTTCTGCTTTCGTTTGTTGTTGGAGTTCTTGGCTTGTTAAGTCATTTTCATTTTTACTTACTACATTTTGCTTTACTTGTTTACTTTCATGTAAAGCAGTATTTACTTGTTCTGCTAGTTTAGTTACTTCAGATGCATAGTCTGCTAGGATTTTATGTGAATCGATATCTTGTTGTAAAAGCTTTATTTTCTCTTCTGCTATATTGTAGCTTTCTTTTGCGATAAGACTTTTCACTAACTTAAGATTGTCTTGAAAAGAAGTAGTGATATTCTTATCTGAAAGTATACGCTCTTTTAGGGGTTTCGCCTCTGACTGCAAGGTCTTTAATCCATTTCTATAACTAATGACGGCATTAAGCGAATCAAGTGCAGAATCATATTGTTTTTGTTCGTAGGCACTAATCGCATTCTTCATTTGAGTAGCCTGATCAAAGTAGGAGGAGGCATCTTTGTCCCCTTCATTTTCTTTTAAGGCTAGTTCAAAATGGATAGCTGCCTGATGATAATCTTTTTCTATCAGACTCTGTATTCCTTTGTCCATCGCATCCTGATATTTGTTATTGGAACAAGCAACAAGTAAAAATAAACTGAAAATGATAAATGCTAGTATATTAAGTTTGAATTTCATGTGTGCTCCTTTCTTGGCGATTCAGCAACAAATTCAATTCTACTAAATGATGACGATTTTGTCTGTTGTTTTTGAACGATTTCCAGATAATTTAAAAAACAGGAAGTACCAATCATTTTGTAGAACTAGACTACATACATGTGAAATGGTGGTGTTTTTGACGAACAGTATTGAGTATGGCTTGTTATTAGGTAAATTTCAGGGATATTTGGATTCTAGAAAAAATAGAATAGTACATAAAGTATTTTAGCGGATACGCATTTATGAGACCTGATGGTGAGACCAGCTTCGCAAAGCTTATAAGTGAAAAAGTATGGAGGGGATTCTTATGGAGAGAAGAACAGCAGAGCCATATAAAATTAAAGCAGTAGAACCTCTAGCTATGCTATCCTATGACGAACGAAAAGAAGCTTTAAAACGAGCGGGCTATAACACCTTTCTTATTGATTCAAGTGAAGTGTATATTGATTTATTAACAGATAGTGGAACCGGGGCCATGAGTGATCGTCAGTGGGGAGCATTAATGATAGGGAACGAAGCTTATGCCGGGAGTAAGAGCTGGAAAAGACTAGAGAAAGCGGTGCGTGACATATATGGATATAAATACGTCTTACCTACTCATCAAGGACGTGGGGCAGAAAATATTCTATCTCAATTAAAGATTAAGCAAGAGGATGTTGTCCCTGGAAATATGTATTTTACGACAACGAGAACTCATCAGGAGTTAAATGGAGCGACCTTTGTAGATATCATTATCGATGAGGCTCATGATTCAACACTAGAACTTCCATTCAAAGGAAATATAGACCTTTATAAATTGCAAAAAGTGATATATGAAGTTGGGGCGGAACGCATTCCATATGTATGTCTTGCGGTCACGGTTAATATGGCGGGTGGTCAGCCTGTTAGTATGCAGAATATGCGGTGTGTATATGAACTTTGTAAAAAGCATGGGATTGACGTCATGTTCGATGCAACACGATGCGTGGAAAATGCTTTTTTTATTCAGGAGAGAGAAGACGGGTACAGAAATAAAAGGATAAGGGATATTTTAAAAGAGATGTTATCCTATTCCGATGGCTGTACGATGAGCGGGAAGAAGGATTGCTTGGTAAATATCGGCGGCTTTTTAGCGATGAATGATGAGGATCTGTATGCTAGGTCCCGTGAATTGGTTGTCGTGTATGAAGGGATGCCCTCATATGGCGGGATGGCAGGTCGTGATATGGAAGCGATGGCTCAAGGAATTTACGAATCTGTAGACGACCATTATATTCGCCATCGCATTCACCAAGTTCATTATTTAGGTCAGCAGCTCATTGATGCAGGTGTTCCGATTGTCAAACCAATTGGAGGCCATGCGGTGTATCTCGATGCAAAACAATTCCTGCCTCATGTCAAACAAGAAGAATTTCCTGCTCAAGCACTAGCAGCGGCTCTCTATTTAGATTCAGGAGTCAGGGCGATGGAGCGGGGAATTGTCTCGGCAGGGCGAAATAAGGAAACAGGTGAGCATAATAAACCTACATTAGAGCTTGTTCGATTAACCATTCCACGTCGAGTGTATACGAATAACCATATGGATGTCGTAGCTGATTCAGTTATATCTCTTTATCAAAAGAGACAGAACATCAGCGGGTTAAGGATGGAGTATGAACCACCGACTCTCCGTTTTTTTAATGCAAAATTTTCACCATTAGCTCATGACTTATTATAAGACATTAGACGAGAGAACTAGTCTCTCGTCTAATTTTTTGAACCTTAGGTGTGAGAGCGGTCAACTAAAGGAATAGAGATGAAAAAACAGGTGCCTTTTCCGATTTTACTATCAACTTTAATTTCGCCTTTCATTGCTTTAATAATACTAAATGCAACCATCGTTCCGAGTCCTGTACCTTTATCCTTAGTTGAATAATACGGTGTGCCTAACTTTTCAATTTGTTCGCTAGACATACCTTTTCCTGTATCTTTAATAGTGATGACAGCGTGTTCTTTTACTTTCTGTACTTGAATGGCTAATGTTCCACCTAGTTCCATCGACTCAATGCCATTTTTCATAATATTTAAGAGGGATTGACGAAGTTCTCTGCTTTCTCCAAAAATATGAAGAGGACCATCTTCTTTTTCTACTTGAATGACGGTATTTCTCATGGTGGCATATGGATTTAATACGTGTACAATGTAGTCAAGCTCTTTACTTAATTCTAATTTTTCTAAATATTCAACGGAGGGTTTGGCAAATGTGAGATAATCCGTGATAATACTTTCTGCTCGATTCAATTCTTCTAAACTTAACTGGATATATAGGTTCTTTTGTTCCTCTGTAAGATCAGGATTTCTTAGTAATTGATTAAATCCCTTTACTACAGTAAGCGGATTTCTGACCTCATGGGATATACTAGCTGCCATTTGACTTACTGTCTTTAATTCACCAAGCTTCTTCATCTCATCTTGGAGTTGCTTCGTTTCTGTGATATCACGAAGGATGATAGATGTTCCAATAATTTCTCGTTCATCTTCTGTACATCTGATAGAGGATATCGTAAGTGAGCCCTCAATGACAGTGCCATTCTTGAGGAGATGTTTTATTTCACGATGTGATACTCTTCGTCCCTCTTTAACGTCCATAAAGACTAGTTTCATTTCCTTTATTTGATCAGAGTGAACGAGTTTGAAATAGGATTCCCCGACAATTTCTTCACTAGCATATCCAAAAATTTCAGATGCGCCTAAATTCCAACTGGAAATCTTTCCATCCAATGTAACGCCAATAATGGCATCATTAGAGGACTGTACAATCGCAATCAAATCTAGCATTTTATTCGTCGTATTCTTATGTTCCCTAATCTCTTGCTTTAATAATTGGTTTACTTGAGAAACTTCTTCCGTACGTTTATGTAAGATTTGATTTGCTCCCTCCAATTGGGAAGGACTTGGTATGAGCAAAGCTTTAGGAATAATCAACCAAAGCAATATGGCTGTAAATACAGATATTGCAGCGGTTAAAGCCTTCGCTATTCCATTGATTGTATGGATAAAATGGGTTGGAAAAAGATATTCTATGATATGCATTAAGTGTGTAATTCCACATAGCATGATAAATAGAATAAAACATATAAACACCCACGTAAACTCTTGGAGCTTCCTTTTTTTCAAAAAGACTAATAAAGAAATAGGAATCGAGAAATAAGCGAGGGAGGTCAATAAATCAAAAATCGCATGTAATTGTTCCATCATGTAGTACCCCCTTTCTAAAGTTCACAATTCTGTCTCATTCTATAATACTATATACCTGTCTGAAAGTAATGTAGGATTATTTTGGAAGTGTTAGTGAAAAAGAGATGAAATGATTGAGTCATGAAGAAAAGGCGAAGTATTCATAGAACGTTAGGTGATTTGTATCGGGGAAATGACCGTTCGGAAAAAGGGACAAGCCCATCATTTTCATCTTCAGGCATGTACTCAAAGCAAGTATATGCCTGAAAATGGAGATTTTTTGGATCATCTAGTTTCTTGTATTTTATCTTCTTTGTCGTCATAATACTGGGCTAACGCCATCAGCGCGCTACCCATTCGTTCATCCTGAGGCATGACAATTCGCTCCACGCCTTCCTCTCGTAAAGCTTGCCCAGTTACTTTTCCTACCGACAAGGCTACTGCATCTTTTGAAAAAGCATCTAGCACTTTATCCTTGACACCTATTTCTTCCGCATAGGAAAATAAAAAACGAACTTGAGGAGTACTTGTAAAACTTACGGCATCGATTTGTCCTTCTAGTATTTCTGTAATAAGCTGTTCTAGAACTTCCGACTCAGGTGGAATATGTTGATATGGAAGGATTTCGTGAAAATCAGCTTCCTGCTGCTGTAACCATTGAACTAGCTTTGGTGCAGGATCACCATGAAGCTGAAGCGCCACGCGCAATCCTTTAAAATTATAAGGAGACAATTCCCTTACTAAACCGGCCGTACTACCATCATCATCACGAACGACTGGTGTTAGGTCGAGTTTTCTAAGCATATTTACGGTTTTATAACCACGAGCCGCAATTTTCATCCCTTTTAAAGATGTAAGAAATGCCTCTTCCTGCCCCATTTCCCGTGCGATCTTCACGAGCCGTTCCGTCCCAACCCCTGTAGTGACAATTAACCAATCAAAATGTCCTTCTAAGATCCTCGTAATCTCTGATTTTACATTAGAATCATTTAGAAAAACGGTTCCTTGTGCAGGGCGGAGCAGTGGAATACCGCCCAGATTTTTCACAATGGTACTTTGCTCCTCTGTTTTACGTGAGGCAACAAGGGCGATACGTTTACCTGTTAATTTTTTCAAATGTGTCAACTCCTACCGATAACTAAAATACGCTGTTTTTATAACGTGACGTACTGAGTATGGAGAAAAATTTGATTCTCTCACGTATTTCATGAACAGCTTAAAAACAGTATAACGCATCTTCTAATACGAATCTAGAAAAGGCAGATATTTATGATGGGGGGACAAAAAATAGTGCTAATCGGGAATGGTATGGCAGGGATTCGGTGTATAGAAGAAATGTTAAAGATGGTACAATGAAAACGGGCGAAAAGTACTAAAGTCTTATATATGAAAATTAGGATAAAACATAAAGTAGGAGGGGGAGTCCGATGTCATACGTGAATCCGGAACAAGTTGTAGAAAATATGGTCGGGGCAGGCGCTGCAAAAGTGAAACTCTCGATTTGGGATTTATTAATTAGAGGCGGATTAGCTGGAGCTCTTCTTGGCTTTGGTACTACCTTAGCATTTACGGCTGAAACACAATCACAAATGGGGATTTTAGGTGCGCTTGTTTTCCCTGCTGGTTTTGTCATCATTATTCTTCTTGGTTTAGAACTTGTTACAGGTAATTTTGCTCTCGTACCGTTAGCCGTTTTAGCGAAGAAGGCAACATGGCAGGAAATGTTGTCGAACTGGTTCTGGGTTATTCTGGGTCATGTAATCGGTGCTTCTTTTTATGCAGCATTGTATGTGATTGCCGCTACCCATTTAGGGAACATATCCGTATCTGATCATGCGGTTGCTCAAAAGCTTGTCAATGTGGCAGAAGCAAAAACGTTAGCCTATTCGGCATTAGGTACTAGTGGATTATTTATTGCTTTTGTAAAAGGTATTCTTTGTAACTGGATGGTCGCTCTGGGTGCTGTTATGGCGATGACCTCAATATCCACATTAGGGAAGATTGTTGCGATGTGGCTGCCGATTTTAATGTTTTTTGCACAAGGGTTTGAACATGCGGTGGTAAATATGTTTGTCATCCCTGCAGGAATGATGCTTGGTGCAGATATTACAGTAGCGGATTGGTGGTTATGGAATCAAATTCCAGTGCTGCTTGGGAATCTTTTTGGTGGATTACTATTTACCGGTCTTGCCTTATATGTAACGCATCGAAGAGAAGAGAAAAAAGCTCTTATCAAAAGTGAAAGCGAGCATACAACAAGAGTGAGTTAAGAAGAAAAGAGGTGAAAAATTATGATGGGAAAAGTGTATTTAGTCGGTGCAGGACCAGGGGACCCCAAACTAATCACCGTAAAAGGATTAAGATGTATTGAGCAAGCGGATGTTATTTTGTATGATCGCTTAGTAAATAAAGAACTGTTAAACTACGCTAAACCTAATGTTGAGTTAATCAACTAAGGAAAGGAGCAAGGTGTTTATGTACCCTGTTACTCTTAAAATAGAAGATAAACGATGTGTGGTGGTCGGTGGTGGAAGGATTGCGTTCTTTAAAATAGGTCCACTTCTTCAAGCAAGAGCATTGGTTACCGTTATTAGTCCAGTCATTATACCCCAGATTGAGGAGTTGTATAGGGACGGGAAAATTGATGTTCGCAAAAAGGAAGTCAACTACGAAGATCTTCAGGGTGCCTTTCTTATCATTGCCGCTACTGATTCTGCAGAAGTAAATCAAAGAATCTATGAACATACAAAAGATACGAAGCTTGTAAATGTGATTACGAATTCAGAACAAGGTAATTTTCACATTCCAGCATCGCTCCATCGTGGCAGATTATTAATCAGTGTAGCAACAGGTGGAGCAAGCCCAATGTTAGCTAAAAAAATCCGTGATGATTTAGAAGAACAATATGATGATTCATACGAAGAATATTTAGAGTTTTTGTATGAAGCAAGGATGACGATTAAAAACAGTCCGTTATCGAAAGAAGAAAAAAGAGAGTTATATAAAGAGGCTATTAATGACATATATAAACATTCGTTAAAGGAGAGACACCGATTTTTGATGAGGTTGGTTCCTTTTAAACAATGAAATGGTAAATCCCGAAGAATGAGCTCTATTTTAGAGAGCTTATTCTTCGGGATTTTTTTGATTGGGCTATATTACAGCACAAACTTCTTAATAGATTCATCTAAGTCTTTTGCCATTTTTGTTAAACTAGTAATGGAGTCTGACATATCATCAATATAGGCTTCTTGTTCAACTGTGAGTTGGGCGACCTTTTTTGTATGATCTGCTGCTTGGTTAGCAAACGTTGTTGTTTCTTCAACTGTTGCTACTAATTCTTCTGAGGAAGCAGACATCTCCTCTAAAGTCGTGGATACTTCTTTTATTTGTGCAGACACCGTTTGAATGGAATCTACGATGTTTTCAAATGAGTTTCCGGCTTCCTCAACTATTTTTATCCCATCTTTCATATTTTCTGTTACAAGGTTCATAGCTTCAACACTTCGACTTGTATCTTCGTTCATCGTTATGATTAAGTGAGAAATGCTATTCGTCGATTGCTCCGACTGTTCTGCAAGTTTCCGAACTTCTTCAGCAACAACAGCAAATCCTTTTCCATGGTCCCCTGCTCTAGCTGCTTCAATTGCTGCATTTAATGCTAACAGATTAGTTTGGGAGGAGATAGCACGTATCATATTGATAATGGATGAAATTTCATTTGCTTGTTCTTCTAACGTTTTAATAGCGTTTACAGATAATTGTACAGATTGATTGATGACATTCATTTGGTTAATGACATTTTCGATACTCCGATTTCCTTGATCGGCATTTTGCAAGCTAATGGATGATAAATCAGAAACATTTGCTGATGTCGTTGCTACTTGTCCAATGCCTTGCGAGATTTGTTCTAAAGTAGCGGCGCTTTCTTCGGAATATTGATATTGTGTATCCGCACCTTTTGATACTTCGTTGATGGAAGTTGAAATATGTAGGCTTACTTCACTTGCTTTTTGGCTATTATGGAATAATTGATCCGACGTCTGCATTAACTGCACAGAATTGGAATGGATGCCATCAATCACATTCCTTAAATCCTGGACCATTTTGCTGAACGCTTTTGTCAATGTCCCAATTTCATCTTGTCGATCGGTTTCGATGACAACAGATAAGTTCCCTTCTCCAACTTGCTCTACTTGTTTGGTTAATCTCCGCAAAGGTTTTGTTAAATAATTGGTGAAAAAATAAATATATCCTAATCCGATGATTAAAATGAGAAGGGTAATGATGCCGGTTTTGAATTTATTGGCACCCATTTCTTCATAAACCTGAGTGGCATCTATATCTGCGCCGATGATTCCTAGTATTTCACCTGTTTCACTTTTAATGGGAGCGAATACCGATATTAACGCACCGTATTCTTCGTCATTTGTCATTTCAAATTCTACTTTTCCAGTTTCAAAGGCTCGTCTCATAGCCAGATAGGAATCAGCATTCTCTTCTTTTTCCCCTAACTCTGATGCATCATCAGAACCCAGTGGCATACCATCCACCATATAATAATAATCATACCCGTTGTCATTCTTTTCACGTGACATCGTAAATAAGTATTCCATATTGTTCATTTCTCGTATTCGGTTGAGATCTTCCCGTAGTTTGCTATAATAGGTCGTTTCGTCTGAGTCAATCGTTATGTTTTTATACTGCTCCATATCAATGATTTTTGCTGCATTTTCTACAGTACTCGCAGCCTGTTTGCCGACAGAATCTTGTACTAAAGTCATGGAAGATTGATAAAGAAGTATACTCATAACAAGGCATGTGACCAGAAGTAATACGGAAAAAGTTAGTAAAAATTTAACTTTCAAGCTTTTTTTCATCATTAGACAGGCCCCCATTTGAAAATAACGCTATTGATTGTTGTGGATATAGTAGGAATAGACTGATTCTTTTTTACTGCACCAGAGTCATTATATAGGAATTAGCTATTACTGTAAATTAATAGGCATATATAAACAAGTTTGTCGTTTTTTAATGAAGCCCCCGATTATCGTTGTGTAAAAATATAACAAACTAAGGAAAATGTAAGGCTGACTCCAAAAAGTCGTTATGAACGAACTTTTGGAGTCAGCCTTGTTTATGCATAACTTCTAAAAAAGTAATTGAAATTGTAAAGGTAATGTATAAGTTATATAACATGTAAAAGCAAGAACTAACTAAGGTTTTCCTGGTTTTATTCTTTATAGGGAAAAAAATTGGAATAAAGATACATTTATGTTTCACATTAGGAATATATATGTCATATAATCGATGTAAGGAAACCTAACATTAGAATTGGTGTTACTTTTCCTAACATGTATAACGACATTAGATTACAAAATTAACAGTGAAGGAGATGAGGTTCAATGGATGCTACAGTTTTAATGGATAATCTGTGGGTCATGATTGGCGCAATTTTGGTTTTATTTATGTTAGGTGGATTCATTTTACTTGAAGCAGGATCAACGAGAATGAAGAACGCTGGTCACATCGCTGGTAAAACAATCTTTACTGCTGGAATTGGAACATTAGTTTTTTGGGCTGTTGGATATGGCTTTATTTACGGAGAAGGAAACGCGTTTATAGGATTATCTAATTTCTTTTATGGTGATGTTTCAACGGTTGAGGAAGGGTTGACTCCCGCTGTAAATTTTATGTTCCAAGTGATGTTCGCTTTAGTTTCTCTAACAATTGCATTTGGCGGTTTTGCGGAACGTGCTAAATTATCTGCTTATGTGATTTTTGCAGTGTTATTCTCGGCATTCGTGTATCCAGTCGTTGCTCACTGGATTTGGGGTGGCGGTTGGTTAGCCCAACATGGTAAACAAGACTTTGCCGGTTCTACCGTTGTTCATTTAACGGGTGCTATGGCCGCGTTAGCTGCTACAATGATCTTAAAGCCGCGGATTGGTAAATACAATAAAGATGGTTCATCGAATAATATTGCCGGTCATAACCAAGTATTTACGGCATTAGGTGTTCTTATTCTTTGGGTAGGCTGGTTTGGATTTAATGCGGGTAGTACATTCGGAGTTAAGGATGGATTCTTTGGATTTGTGGCCTTAAATACACAACTAGCGGCTGGTGCAGGTGCAGTGGCGGCCATGTTTATCGCTTGGGTCGTAACAGGTAAAGCAGATGTTCCAACAACATTAAATGGTGCATTAGCAGGTCTTGTTGCCATTACTGCATCTTGTGGATTTGTTGAACCTTGGGCAGCTGTTGTGATTGGTCTTGTAGGTGGACTTATGGTTTTCTATAGTATGAAATTTTTTGATAAAGCAAGAATCGATGATCCAATCTTTGTCTTATCCGTTCATGGTACAGTTGGTGTTTGGGGTACGCTTTCTAATGGGTTATTCGCAGTACCTGCACTATCAACAGATATTGACTGGGGGCAAGCAGGTTTATTCTACGGCGGCGGTTTCTCACAATTAGGTGTTCAAGCACTAGGTGTAGCAGCGTCAGGTCTATACGCATTCATCATTTCATTCATTATTCTAAAAGTAATGGATAAAGTAATGGGCGGTATTCGTGTCACAGAAGAGGAAGAAATCATTGGACTGGATGTAAGTGAACATGGAAGCTATGGTTACCCAGAAAGCATGCCTGAGCATAAAGAAAAAGCAGGTGTATAAAATGGTTGTTGTGAACCATTGGGAAAATGGTGAGATGGAAGAACAGCAAAATCGCTATCTTGAAATAAGACAGTGGAGAGATGAGCATATTCATGAAGTTTGTGAGGATCCAATTGCTCTTAATGGATTTCATGATCGGTTAATGAAGACAACTGTTCACAAAGCAATCGAGAAAGTAGAAAGTGAGTTTGGGCCAGCCCCAGCTCACTTTGTTGTCTTTATCATGGGTAGTGGTGGAAGGTCCGAACAATCGATTTGGAGCGATCAGGATCACGGAATTATTTTTGCAGGTAGTGAGGATGTCCAATCTTATTTTTTACATTTAGGAATAGAAATTTCGAATGGGTTACATGTGGTGGGATATGAATACTGTGATGGAAAGGTCATGTCGTCAAACCCGAAATGGTGCCACTCCATAGAGGCGTGGGAGAGGCAGATTAGCGATTGGCTGAATGAGGCAAGCTGGGAATCTCTTCGTTATTTTTCCACTTTCTTTGATTCTCGTGTTCTCATAGGGGAAGATTCCTTTTTAGGAAGATTAAAAGAACTTGCCTTTCAGCATTTAAAGAAAGAACCCTATTTATATATTCGTTTGTTAGAAAATATAAGTCATATGAAGAAGGGGCTTGGTATTCTTGGACAATTTTTACCGGATTCCTTTGGGAAAGAAACAGGTTGTATTAATATGAAGGAAGTCGTCTTTTTTCCGTATGTAAATTCTTTGCGGTTACTTTCGTTAAAAGAGGAAATCTCATCTCCATCTACATTAACCCGTTTTCAACAATTACCTAATAGCTATGATTATATAAAACAATATCAATATTCTTTTGAAAAGCTCTTAACGTTACGTCTTTATTTTAAAAAGCATTCCACAAGTTATGAGGATGTTCATCTCTTACAGGTTGATTCTTTAATGAAATCAGAAAAGCAAGAGCTTAAGCGAATTATGAAAAAGGGTTATAAGCTGTTTGCTGAGACAAAACATATTATTCATAAAGGGTGTCCATTATGATTATGAATAATATGTTACGCTTTGTTAAACAGTTATCTGGAAGGCTAAGTCCGAGTATGTACACATCTATGGCACATCAAACCGATCCTGCAAGCATAGCGTTTCTTAGACAGATGCAAAGAGATGCAAAAGCCCAAGATGTTCTTAAGGTACCGTTCTCAGAATTACAGGTGACGGTGTTTGATTTAGAAACGACAGGCTTTTATCCACAAAATGGTGATAAAATTTTATCCATTGGTGGGGTGAAATTGATAGGTGATAGAATCATAGAGGATGAAACATACTATTCCTTAGTGAATTGTAACGAACCGCTTTCAGTGGAAATTAAAGATTTAACGGGTATTTGTGAAGAA
Organism: uncultured Bacillaceae bacterium; assembly: GCA_963790055.1. Classification (GTDB taxonomy): domain Bacteria; phylum Bacillota; class Bacilli; order Bacillales; family DSM-1321; genus Peribacillus. The sequence continues at coordinate 16,899 of CAWBND010000006.1, read as the reverse complement.
CAACTTGCGAAAGCTCCTCCTTTGAAGTACGTCCTTAAGGAATTCTATCAATTCATTGAAAGTCGTCCTCTAGTTGCTCACCATGCCCATCATGAAAAAAGCTTTATGCAGCATGCCACTTGGTCGATGTTAAAGACGAATTTTCAGCATCGTATTATAGATACATCTTTTTTAACGCAAATCGTGGAGCCTGAAAAAGAGTTAAGGACGTTGGATGATTGCTGCAGCCATTTTGGAATTTCTATACAACAAAGACATCATGCCTTATACGATGCAATCGGAACAGCAAAGCTATGGGCAGAGGGTGTCCGTTTAACTCAAGAACTAGGTTTCTCTAATCTATCAGATGTATATACGCAATTAGCAAAAATACGCTAACGTTATAGAATTTCTGCATAGTATCGTCTTCGTATCATAAGGTCATCCAGTTTACTCCTGGCTGACCATTTTTTTGTGGTATTATCTCATTCTCATCCTGTACAAGCTTTCCAATTATGAGAAATTTGTAAAATGATGACGTTTTCATATTTTTCAAGTATAATGAAAGCGTAGAAGGTTATTAGGACAGTGGGGATGGATGATAGTGAAACAAATAACGATTGAAAACTTGGTTCAAAAGTTTTCATTGAAAGTATTAATCGGTGAAAATCAACTACAGAAAACGATTACGCAACCACGGGTGCATCGTCCAGGTCTGGAATTTGTAGGCCATTTTGATTTTTTTCCGAAAGAACGAGTTCAAATTTTAGGAAGAAAAGAAATTAACTATTTGCATAAGTTAAGTAAAGAGGAACGTCAAATCCGAATCGGAAATATTGTCCATTATCACCCACCATGTTTTATCGTAACAGCTGGTGAAGAAGGACTAACATATTTAAAGCATCATTGTATAAGAGAGGAAATCCCCTTGTTAATCACAAACAAGCCTGAGACGACTTCAGAATTTATTACAAAGCTGGATGCATATATGGTCAAGGAGTTAGCACCAGAAATGACCGTGCATGGAGTATGTATGAACGTGTTTGGCATTGGGATCTTACTTCGTGGCCATTCAGGAGTAGGGAAAAGTGAAACAGCACACACATTGATTGGTCGGGGACACCGGCTAGTGGCTGATGATGTCGTCGTTCTAAAGAAGCTTAGTCCACAAACCCTTTTGGGTACTCATGATGAAAAGACAAAGGAGTTTCTAGCTCTTCGTAGTATCGGATTGTTGAATGTGGTCCGCTCATACGGGCGACAGGCTTTTCAAGATGAAACAAGAATCACGCTCGATATTAATTTAACGAAATGGGAGAAAGATGATTTAAATAATGAATTAGAGCATGAATCTCAATATACAGAATATATGGGCGTTAAAATTCCTTCCATTGAAATTCAACTCCAGCCTGGACGTGATGTGGCAGGGTTAATTGAAGCAGCTGCAAATAACTGGTATTTAAGACAGCAAGGATACAGCGCTGCAGAGGAGTTCATGAGTAGGATTGAGGCGGATATGTCGAATTCTAGTGGGGAATAAGTGGTTAGACAGTCATGATATATTCGTTATAACGTTTCGACACATGTGGAGTGCTGTTCACTACATGTGCGTAAAGAAAAATAAAAGAAATATTGGACCCCGCCGACAGACGGAATGAAACAAGCTATCTTATATATGAAATATGTGTTTCATGATCTTGATATTGTCATAAATAAATCAAAAGGCAAATTAGCTGGATACTCATACCAAGCTGGTGGCAAGAAAATAGGTGAACTTGAAGAATTTATCAAGAGTTCATTAACAGTTGAAGAAGCCAATCAAGGATTTGAACAAAATGAAATGGTATTAGATGAGCCTGAAGTGAAATAATGGTTGAACTGGTAGAGAGCCGATAAAGCTCTCTTTTTTTATTCAAGCTCAGTATTTATGGTAGATAGTATTGAGGGTTCTGGTGCAAAAACCTCAAAATATTTGTAAGTATTCTCCTAAACTTTGACATACTAATACTATTACTCTAAAAAAGGACAACTTGCTTTATAGGACAAGTCTGTCCAAAATCAGGTGAAGTTCATTCATCAACTATTTAGAATGGCTGTATAAGAACAGATTCCATTAGGAATCCATATACCTCTTTCAAATAAATGCAATCTTTGCACCAGAACCGAATTTTCGGTACTCAATCACATTAATCAAAAATAATCTCCGTACGGTAAATTTCCTCTAAGGTTTTACCTTGAGCTCGCTTTAACACTTCTACTCTTGCATTCAATTGTTTGACCATAAAAGCTTGACTATCTGACTTTTTTATACCAAATGGACTCACTTCTTCAAATCGCATCGTTTCACTCAATTCGATGGCAATTGGCATTAAACTGTGAAGCTTATTTAAAATATAATCTAATAAATGATCATTCTCAGAAATCAGACGTTGTAAGAGGAAGGTTCCAAATCCGATGTGCCTTGACTCGTCTCTTTTAATATAGCTAAGCCCTTCGAGGAGACCAGGCATTTTGTTTATTTTAGCCAAACTCTCGTAAAAATCCCAATACCCCGTTTCAGCCAGTACTCCTTCTGCAAACATATTATAAACAACGGAGGCATCGGCAATGGCTTCAGGAGATTGATCATGTAATAGACGGTCCATCGTTCCTGGCAATATCTCATCGAATACCTTTCGATAAGCAGGTGAAAGAAAAGAATTTAGTTCTTGCTTAATGCCAAGGTTTTGTAACACAAGATTAAAAAAGTCTGCATGTTTCGCTTCCTCAAATAAAAATGTGGTTAAATACATTTCTTCCTCAAATTGTCCAGTTTTTGAAATCGCATAAATAAGTGGAAGAATATCATGCGTGACAGCTTCTTCACCACTGTAAAAAAAAGAAATGAGTTGAAGAAGTGCATCTTGTTGGTCTACATTTAATGATTCCCAATCAGCTTTATCTTGACTAAAATCAATATCGTTAGGGTTCCAAATTCCAAATTTTTTAGCCTTTTCATATAGTTTAAATGGCAATGAGTCTCGATTAATTCCTTCCTGACTAGTAGACACATAATGACGCATTCTCATTCCTCCTAATGGATTATGATTTTAACGTGAAATGAAACGATACCATGATAAGTTTTTGAAGTTTAAATCTATAGAGGGAGAAAATTTATTATTTTGGTGGAATAAAGAAGAAAGTATGGGTGTTAATAGAACCCTTTTTCTTTCTCCGCCCTAGTTCCATAAATTGCTTGCCCTGAATGCTGTTTCCAAAAAGAGTCGCTTGTTTAAATTGCTCCGGATTGGCCGTTGTCAGCCAATTTTGCTCTTGTCCATCAAAATAGGTTTGGTGGATAGAAGGAGCACCAGGAATTAACGATTCACTTTCGCTGGCATGAGCGTGATTCTCTCCTCCAAGTGAATTCCATTCAAAGAAAATTGAAGAAGACAAAGTTAATGCCAAGATTCTCTGTTTCAGAACAACCACACTGTTTAATCTAGCTTATTCGTAATCTTTTCCATTTTACCCTGAACATTCTGAAAAATGATGAGTCTTTGGTCATTAATGGACAAAGAACGATAAAATTAATAATTAAAGTGGGTTATTTAAAAATAGAATGTAAAATTGACAGTCACAGAATTTTTAGATAATATTTTATATGGAAATATATGAATTAAATTATAAATTATCCCATTTATACACCAAGGGCTTCTCCTCATCTATGATTTAATAGAAGTTATTACAAAAAATTTTAGTTGTTTGAGAGGAGTTTTTTTATGCTATTAAAACCTTATGTGAAAAAATTCTTAGAAGCATCCCCATTAGCTAATTTAACAACTGTAGAGGACCTTATAAACTATCGAGGCATGGCATTAGAGTTCCTCCCTTCAGAGGAAGACAGACCAAAAGTCCAAGCTATTGAAAATCGTACTGTATTAGGACCTGATGGCCATTCTATTCCTATTCGAATTTATACACCTGCTGGTGAAGGGCCGTTTCCTTTATTCGTCTTTTTTCATGGCGGAGGATTTGTTGTCGGAGATGTAGAAGAGTATGATGTGTTGTGTCGTATTTTAGCTCTTAAGACTGGTGCCAAAGTGATTTCTGTAGATTATAGACTAGCACCTGAACATCCATTCCCTGCTGCACCTGAAGATTGTTATGAGGCTACCAAATGGGTAGCTGAACATACAGAAGAGTTAAATGGAGATCCCAATAATCTCATTGTCGGAGGGGATAGTGCAGGTGGAACTTTAACAGCAGCGGTTACTCTAATGGCGCGGGATCGAAAAACACCAAAGATTGCCAAACAAATATTAATGTATCCAGTAATTGATTTCCATTCATCGGATGTTCCTTCAATCTATCCATCCTATTCGGAAAACGCTGAAGGATTTGGAGTTACGAATACTCATATGGGACTTTTTTGGGATTTGTATATAGAAAAAGAAGAAGAAGATCGTCATCATCCGTATGCGTCACCTATTCAAGCTGTTGAAGTCAGTGATTTACCTCCAGCCCTTTTGTTCACAGCCGAGTACGATGTGCTACGTGATGAAGGAGAAGCATATGGTCAGAGGCTTCGTGATGCCGGTATTCCTATTACGGCAAAAAGATTCGGGGGAATCATTCATGGTTTTCTGCAATTTTTTGTTGATCAAGCAGAGGCCATTGAAGCTTTAGATATGATGAATACATTCATTCAAGGGAAGGCGCTGTCGCGTTCAAAATAGATAGAAGGAAAATGGTGAGTGCCGGAAACTCTTATAAGATGACAAAAGAAGGACCTTCAACTGCTTTTGAAGGTTCTTCTTTTTTATCAAAGTAAATTAGGGGGGATATTTATAAGAGCTATCGTTTATAACAAATATGGTCCACCTGATATTCTTGAATTAAAAGAAGTTGAAAAACCTATTCCTGTTCCAAAATAAAGCATGATACTCATTCTGTTTAAATATAATGAAGGGGTATTTATGTTTTGCTTAATAACAACTTTTCCAAAGAAGCAAAACTTAAAAAGAATGCTATTTTGATAGGTGGTAATAAAATGGCTGAAATGAGTCTAGATCCTTATGTGCATGTTCGTACGGTGACAAATCTTGAATATGAACCGAATGGCAAGAAGATTAGCTTTATTTCTGATTATACGGGATTACCACAGGTATGGGAGTACTATCGAGAAGATAGGCGGCTAGCTCAATCTTCTTTTACAAAAGAAGGAATCACCTTCATAAAATATGTTTCTGGTACATGTGATCTGATTATTGGGATGGATGTTTCTGGAGACGAGAGGGAACAATTGTACTTATTAAAGGAGGATGGAGAGTTAATCGCTTTGACAAACTCTCCAGAACATGTTCATGTGTATGGTGGAAGCTCTCCAGATGGGAAATGGATTGCTTGGTCTAGCAATCGACGAAATCAAGCATTTTTTGATATTTATATCCAGAATCTTGAGACCCTGGAAGTCTGCCTTGTTTTTGCCCAAGATGGGATATTTTCCGTTGTGCAATGGTTTCCTGACGGGAATTCATTATTGGTTAGAAGAACAAACACTCCCCTTGATCATGATTTAGGTGTATTTTCACTAGTAACTGGAGGCATGAACTGGATAACAGAGCATTCAGGAGAAGCAAGCTTTAAGGATGTCCATTTTAATAAGTACGGAGATCATCTTTATCTATTATCAAATAAAGACTGTGAATTCTTTGGGCTTGCATGCATACATTTACCCACTAAACAATTCACTTCGCTGGAGCAGGGAAATTGGGATTTTGAAGGCCTAGTCATGAATAAGGAAAAAAATCAATTAGCTTTTACTATCAATGAGGGGGGAATATCCAAAGGGTATTTACTAGACTTAGATATAAGTACTTTTTATACATGGGACACGCCAATGGGAGTAATCACAAATCTCAAATTTTCACCAAAGAATCAAAAGCTTCTCTATATATTGAACGGACCTGCACATCCATCTGCTATATGGGAGCTTGATCTTGAAACCCTTAAGGCAGAACAGCTTACATATACTTCTCGCCTCCCCGTGCTTGAGGGAAAATTAATGGAGCCTACACAAATATTCTTTCGTTCTTTTGACAATCTTCAAATACCTGCTTTTTACTATAAACCGACATCTGCGGCTGAGAAACATCCTGTTGTCGTATATATTCATGGTGGACCGGAAAGTCAAAGTCGTGCTACTTACAACCCTCTTTTGCAATATTTTCTACATCTCGGCTATGCAGTGGTAACTCCCAATGTTCGCGGCAGTACAGGCTACGGAAAAACGTATACCCATTTAGATGATGTTCGTAAACGCATGGATGCTGTGAAAGATCTTATTTCTTTAGTGGAATGGCTTAAAGAAGATATGAATGTTGATGGTAGTAAGATAGCGGTTATGGGAGGCAGCTATGGTGGATTTATGGTTCTTTTGGCTATTAGTCACTATCCTCATTTGTGGGCGGCTGCCGTCGATATCGTAGGAATATCAAGTCTACGAACGTTCCTAAAAACAACAAGTCCTTGGCGGAAGAAGCTTAGAGAGGATGAATATGGAACGATTGAAAAAGATGGGGAATTTTTTGAACGAATTGATCCTCTGAATCATGCGGATAACATCACATCTCCCCTTATGGTGATTCATGGAGTTAATGACCCGCGTGTTCCAATTAAAGAATCAGAGCAGATTGTGAATAAACTGAAGAAGCGAAATCATCCTGTTACGTATATCCGAATCAAAGAGGAGGGGCATAAGTTAGTAAAATTGGAAAGTCAGATATATGCTTACTCTCAGGTGGCTGACTTTCTTGAAACGTACATTGGAAAGAGAATGAGTGAAGAAAAGCTTAAATGTTTGCTTAAACAGATGACATTGGATGAAAAAATCGCTCAATTAATTCAATTAGTTTCCGGTTTCTATGAAGGTTCAAACGATAAAAGTAACATGACGGGTCCAATGACTGAATTAGGTATTAGTGAAAAAATCGTTCAAAACAGCGGTTCTGTCATTGGTGCTTCAGGTGCTAAGGAGATTATAAATATTCAGGAAACACATCTTAAGAACAATCGGCTCGGTATTCCATTATTATTTATGGCTGATATTGTTCATGGTTTTAAGACCATTTTTCCTATTCCTTTGGCAATAGGATGTTCATGGGATTTGGATCTTGCTGAAAAGAGTGCCCAGATTGCTGCCTTGGAAGCATCCGTATCCGGTATCCATGTTACGTTCGCACCGATGGTTGATTTAGTCCGAGATCCGCGTTGGGGAAGGGTGATGGAGTCAACTGGAGAGGATCCTTATTTAAATAGCCAATTTGCGAAAGCTTTTGTCCGTGGATTCCAAGGTCCAGAGCTCGAGAAAGATCTGTACCGGTTGGCAGCCTGCGTAAAGCACTTTGCCGCCTATGGAGCTTCTGAAGGAGGACGTGATTATAATACAGTTGATATGTCAGAACGACAGCTGCGGGAGTATTACTTACCTGCATATAAGGCTGCTATTGATGAAGGTGCTGAAATGGTCATGGCTTCGTTTAACACGGTTAACGGTATTCCTGTCACTGGGAACCGAAAGCTTTTGCGCGGGTTACTTCGGGATGAATGGGGTTTTGACGGAGTCGTGATTTCTGATTGGGGATCTGTGAAGGAGCTTATTCCACACGGAGTAGCAGCTGATGAGGCTGAAGCTGCCTATAAAGCCATTACAGCCGGTGTTGATATCGAGATGATGACCGCAGCTTATGTCAAGTATCTAGCCTGGTTAGTATCTATGAGAGTGGTTGATGAAGCACTGATCGATGAAGCCGTACTCCGAATTTTAAGACTAAAATTCAAACTGGGTTTATTTGAAAATCCTTATCGTGGTGCAGATGAAGAGTTAGAGAAAAAAATCATTATGAGCAAACATCATCGTGAAATATCTCGGGAGATAGCGACTAAATCGATCGTCCTTTTACAAAATAAAAATCATATCCTCCCGCTTCAAAAGGACCTGAAGATTGCCGTTATTGGTCCGTTTGCGAAGAACCATGATATCTTGGGACCTTGGTCTTGGCTGGGTTCAAAAGAAGAGGCTGTGCCGTTATATGATGGACTTATAGAAAAAGTGGGGGCCCATTCTCTTCTTTATGCGGAGGGTTGCGGAATTGAAGCTGGAACAATCGAACAGCAAAATACAGCCCTGAAGACAGCTGAAGAAGCCGATGTCATTGTGCTTGCACTCGGGGAAAACTCCGAGATGAGCGGGGAAGCGGCAAGCAGAGCGGATATCTGCTTGCCACAGGTTCAACTTGATTTAATTAAAAAATTAAAGAAGGCGAATAAGTCCATGATAGCGGTTCTTTTTAATGGACGTCCACTGGACCTTCACGGTGTCTGTGATGAAGTAGATGCCATTCTTGAAGCTTGGTTTCCAGGAATTGAGGGTGGAGCAGCGATTGCTGATCTCTTGTTCGGTGATAAGAATCCATCTGCCAAATTAAGTATGTCTTTTCCATATTCCGTTGGTCAGATCCCTGTTTACTACAATCACTTTCACACAGGCCGTCCTAAAAACGCGCTCAATGCAGAGGAGAAGTATGTTTCTAAGTACTTGGATATTCCAAATGAACCTTTATTTCTATTTGGATTTGGCTTAAGCTACACAACTTTTTCATATAAAAATGCAAAGCTATCCTATGGAATAATGACGGCTGAAACTCCTTTAACCATCTCTGTTGATGTAACAAATGACGGGGATGTATCAGGAGAGGAAATTGTTCAACTCTATATTCAAGATGTAGTCGGGGAAGTCGTTCGTCCATTGAAAGAATTGAAAGGCTTCGAAAAGGTGATGTTGCACCCTGGAGAAACAAGAACAATCTCTTTCGCCATTACAGAGGAGCAGTTGCGCTATCATCATTCAGATTTACAATATAAAAGTGATCCGGGTGCATTTGTTGCGTACATCGGTTCGAGTAGCCAGGATGTTCAGGCTTTACCTTTTCAATTAATAAAATAGTCATTTGAGGGAAAGCAGATTTTTTATATTTTTTGAATGTTTAAAATTTTACTTAGACTTAACATTGTTGTAATCCATAATTTGTATTTGTGTTATATACTTGATTTTTAAGGGGTGATAAGTGATGCTCGATGCCTTTTGACTGGTGCATAAAACTCGCGTAAACAGGAAGGTCAGAATTTACTTTACGAAACTTTATAATTTTCTTTGAAATCCGCTAGACCCAGCTACACGACTTTGACGTTTAGATCCTTTATGCTTCATAGCTTCCATGATCATGTAGGTTATTGGGAAATCAGCCGAAGAGTGTTAAAAATCAAATGATAACATCGTGGAGGTATCAGCTTGGACTCGCATATATCAACTTTTATTACTAATTTTAATTTTCTTATGTTCCTATTATTTGCATTGATGTATTCGTATCAGATGGTATACATGTTTGTTTCATTTAAGGTCAAAAAGACCAAAAATCCTGGGATGCAGACTGTTCATCCCTATAGATACGCAGTGATCATCGCAGCTCGAAATGAAGAACTCGTTATCGAACAACTGATCAAAAGTATAAAAAACCAGAAGTATCCCAAGGAATTGATTGATATTTTCGTTGTAGCAGACAACTGTTCGGACAATACAGCCCGAGTTGCAGAGCAAGCTGGGGCTATTGTCAGGGAGCGCTTCAATAAAAATCAGATTGGAAAGGGCTATGCCCTCGACTATATGATACATATCATCGAAAAGGAATATTCATCCAGAAAGTATGAAGGATATTTTGTATTTGATGCTGACAATCTTCTTGATGAGAATTATATAGTGGAGATGAACAAGACCTTTAATCAGGGCTACAGAGTAATCACTAGTTATAGAAACTCCAAGAACTATGACCAGAATTGGATTTCTGCAGGTTATGCACTCTGGTTCCTGCATGAAGCTGAATATCTTAACCTTCCAAGAATGTTTCTTCACACTAGTTGTGCCATTTCTGGAACAGGATTTCTAGTACATGCTGATTTGATCAAAGAAAATGGAGGTTGGACTCACCATCTTCTTACAGAAGACATTGAGTTTTCCGTTTCTCAGATTATTAAAGGCGAAAAGATCGGATACTGCAGAAACGCCATATTCTATGACGAGCAACCAGTCACCTTCGGCCAGTCCTGGCATCAGCGATTACGTTGGGCGAAGGGATTTTACCAGGTGTTTGCTAAATACGGAAGAGATTTGGTTAGTAGTATTTTTCGAAGAAAGCGTAACAGGTTTTCATGTTACGATATGACCATGACGATTATGCCAGCCATGCTTATTTCTAGTATCAGCATTGTGGTGAATGGATTCTTCTACTTAGCTGGTATTTTTGAATTATTTGGTGGAAAAGAAATGATTCATGTAACCACTATGGCGATGTTAAAATCTGTTGTCTGGTATTATGGGATACTGTTTATTCTTGGTTTCATTACAACCTTGACGGAGTGGAAAAAAATTCATTGTTCTAGCTGGAAAAAAATCGCTTATACAATCACTTTTCCGCTTTTTATGTTTACCTATATACCTATTGCTGTTGTAGCCCTGTTTAAGGACGTTGAATGGAAACCAATTGCTCACACAGTGGCGAAATCTCTTGATGATGTAAGATAATGGCATGATTTGAAATCGACGGTGTAACTTTTGTTCATCAAAGACGACTCGTACAAGCCACGTGGAGTGCGCAGCTAAAATAACGTTGATAAGATAGATTTAGTGGTCTCAGAAAATTTCTGGGACCACATTTTATTTGCTTTTTTTACATAAAAAATTAATACAAACTTTTTGAAGTACAAGTTGATAGACAAATGACTAATGAATATAATGATGTGATTCTAAAATGAAAAGGAGCGCATCCTATGTATCTAAGTCATGAACATATATGGTATAACAATCCATATAGGCAGGAAGCATATTACCATTCAACTCCATTTTTACCGGAGAATTTCTACCATGAAGACCTTTATGACAGTCAATATGACCAATGGGTTCCTTCTCAAGGAGGACCTATGGGACCGCCACCAGGACTACCTGGCTCTCAACCTTCAATTGCACCACCGGGTCAAGGACCAGAAGCCGGACCGCCTACCGCCCCACCACCATCTTATGTTCCCACTCAATCACAACAAGCAGGAGCATTTGCAGTTGATCCAGGCAGTATTAGAGGATGTTTATTCAGATATACGTATGTGTGGCTAACAAATCGTCAGCAATTTTGGTACTATCCAACATTTGTTGGTCGAACATCTGTCTCAGGATATCGTTGGAATGGTTTTATGTGGGTTTATTTCGGGGTAAGTTTGCGACAAATTCAATCGTTTACTTGTGTGTAATTGGAAGAGTAATTTTCAATGTAATCCTTTTTCTGTAAGTTGAAGTAGGTGATCAGTACCTGACACATGTGGAGTGCATAGCTAAAGTGACATGGATAAAATAAGATTGGTGGTCTCAGAAAATTTCTGGGGCCACCTTTTGCTTATTTTTTGTGAAATCGTGAATGTCCTGCTGAAATTTTTTTGTATGTAATCGGGAAATTCAAGTATAATAGAGGAAATTTTTAGTTCGAATTGATATTGAGACATAGGAGTGGGAAAGATGGCGTTTTTATTTGAGTTTGTTCAGCAATTCTCTACCGATTTAGCAGACCTTGCTCAACGTATAGAAGATAAAATGTTTAGTGAGCCCCATGCGTCATTGATGCAGGCCCGTTTATATAGTGAGCACCTTGTGAAGTTAATGAGCAAAGAAGAAGAGTTGGAGGTTGTCTATCCACTTAAGCATGCTGAGAAAATACATAAATTATATCGTCAGAATGCGATTGAGGAAGAGATTTATATGAAGTTGGAATGGATTCGAAAAAAAGGGAATAAAGCGGCACATAATGTGACGGAAGTGGAAGTTGCCGACGCGCTACAGGCTCATAAGTTTCTCTTTGAAATCAGCGTTTGGTATATGCAGGTATACGTAACCTATAATTTTGAGGCCCCGGTATATAAACTCCCTGTTGCTTCAGAAGCAAATGCATTGAAAGTGGAGGACATGGATGACGTAATTAAACCTTATTTAGATAAAAAACTCGATGAAATGTGGGCAGAGGTTAAGCAGCAACTTGATGATATCAGAGTGGAAAAAGAAAGGGGGCAAAATGAGGTGACAAATGAAACGCCGAACGCTGGCGTTAAAACAATGACTATAAGTGAAGATATTCATCGAATATTTACCGAAAATGGTTTTGTGTTAACGAATAAAACGAAAAAAGCTGCAGAATTTGAACATACGATTAATAAAGAGATCATATACCTACTTCCTAATAAGCTACTAACCATTGTGCTACATCCAGATACGGCTAAGAAAAATTTTGAAATTTCCGATGAACCAAGCCATAGTACGGCATTACGACGTTTCCCTAAGGGCATAAAAAATGGAAAAACACCAACTAATTTTGGCTACGCTTTTAAATTTAAGAAAGAAGAGGAGCTAAATGACTTTTTAAGTAAGTTAAGTAATCTGTAACGGAGAGTCTTCTTGTTGTTCGAATAAAGTAATTTACTAGAACCTAATCGCATAGATTAGGTTCTTTTTAAAAATGATAATTGGAAGAGGAGTGTATGATTCATTAAGCCACATATAAAAGTCTTAGATTATTAGAATATAGAGGAAAAAGGTGTCAACGCTTTGGTAGTTTTGTTAAGAGAAGAAAAATGTTGCATATTTTTGGAAGAAAATGTTAAAATTATAATACCTTCATAAGGTTATCACGAGTGAACGAGAGAACTGGCTCATAGACTTCACAGCAACCTGCCAAGCGGTAAGGTGCTTCGACCAGCAAAGCATAGCTTTGAATGATAACGAACGGCGAAGGCTCTTTGTTGCATTCAATTGCGATAAAGAGCCTTTTTATCGCTTCTTTTCTTGAAAAATATATTAAAAAATAAGGGAGAGATGTAATAATGAATATAAACGGCCTAGCAAGAACTTATATAGCTCGACATAAAAGTGGAGAAGAATTCTTAAAACATGTTGTAGGAATAATAGAACGCCAACTGAAAGAATGGGACGACAGGTATGAAGTAATTGTTATGCAACTTGTAAACTATGAAATGTTTGTAACGAATGAAGAACAATACTATCATGTAACAATTCCTGAGCAGGAAGTACATTTATTTCAAAAAAGTGGACCATTTATACTTGATCGAAAAATATGGAGGGAATTAAAGAAACAAGGACTTCCAATTGTAAAGGGGGATGGAAACTATATTGATGTAGTTTTGTAATTTCGTCTGACGAACAATGCCATTTAGAATTTCAAGGATGAGAATTGATTCAAAAGTCGAATCAATTCTATTTTTTTATTTAACAGAGTCGAAATAAATCTCTTATGCACGCTTAGCGGCTTCGTTTAACCAACGCATGCGGTAGCAATTTTTTGCTGTTTCTCCCAGCTGGTCAAGAAGATTATAGTTTGCGTAAGCACCAATTATTGCTCCAATGCCTGGCACAAGCTGAAGCATTTTCACAAAGTCAATATGATCGCGATATTCCTGTTGAAATTCTCTCCAATCAAGCTCAAGCAAAGCGGCTTTTCTTTCTTCCCAATTCTCAATGATTTCCATTGTTTCCTGCCTTTTTTCCGCGCTTGAAAAAGCAAGCTGGAATACCTGGAGTATAAAAACACGTTCTTCATACTCATTTGTATCAAAACCATAAACATTGGCAGCTTCAAATAAAAATTTCATTTTAATGGATAACAGAAGCGGAAAATCTGCCAGTCCTACGAGTAACCCTGCTGCTCCTGTTCCTGCTCCTTCAATCACCGCAGTTTTTCGGTAAGTGGATAATTTATCAGCAAGCAGCTTATCTCGATCCTCAAGTGATGTATCCACTGCCTGATTATTTCGCGTTGTTAATTGGGAGCCTTTTAATGTCATATTCACGAAATTTTTAATTGCAGCCGTTATCATCTCATGCACTTTATTAGGAATCTTTTCATTTATTTTTAATTGTGCCTGTTTCGTTAAACGCTGAACCATTTTTGGCCTTTTTACCATTTTTCGCTTCCACGCTCGGATTTCCTCATATGCCTGTTCTTCGTACCTGCTCATTTAACATCACTCCTTCTAACGATAAATACGCAATACAAGAGGGATTAGTTTCATAATATGTAGTGTCATTATTTTTAAAATTTCGGGGTAATTAATCTTCTAACTATAAAAAAGTTACTTATCTAGATAAATAGTATTGCAAGAAAGTATTATTTTAGACATAATTATTAGAATAGTGTATCGAATGAGAACGAATGCAAGAGGTACCGGAATGGAGAAATACATGAATGGATAAAAAAACAAGTTCAATTAGGGGGATTATTAGCATTTCGTTTATCGTCCTAATGGTGAGTACTCTCATTACAATAGGCTATATCATCTTTTCTAGCTGGAAAACATCTTCAGACAGTATTATATTAAAAATAGAAAATGCTACAAATAAAGATATTCTCAAAGAAATCGAAGAACTGATTCACCTTCCATATGAGATGAATGCAATCAATCACAATATCATCGAAAATGGGATTGTCGATATGAATAATAAGACTGAACGAGATGCTTTCTTTGCAAGCATCATCAAATCCAGCAACGAGAATATCTATAGCATTAGTTATGGGTTAGAAAATGGCGATTATTACGGAGCTCGCAGAAATGGAAACAATGACATCGAAATCTATAGAAGTAATGCTGAAACGAATGGACACTCTTTTTATTATTCGGTAACGGAGGATATGACGGAAGGAAAATTTGTGGAGGACTACGGCAAGTTTGATCCCCGTACAAGAGCCATGGTATAGCTTAACAAAAGAGGCCGGTAAACCGATTTTTTCTCCCCTATACAAGCATTTTGTAAAAGATGACTTAGTCCTTACCTCTACCTATCCAATTTATAATAAAGAAGGGAATCTTCAAGGCGTATTAGGTACACGTATTACTCTTTCAAGTCTAAACGACTATTTGAAGGAGGTCGTAGCAGATCGGATGGCAACGGCTTATGTTGTTGAAAGAAACTCCGGTGAATTGGTGGCAAATTCACTTGATAATCAATCCTTTCAACCGCTTTCCGATGGTACCTATAAAAGAATATCGATCGACACCATTGAAAACAAATCCATCCTAGAAGCCTATGAAAATTATAAAAAAACAGCAGAAAATAAAGTGATCAAAAAAACAGAAGATGGGAACCTTCATATTAAACTAACAGAATATAAACAAGACGGAGTAGATTGGCTCATCATTACCGCGATTTCCGATAAACAGTTTACAGCTGAAATCAATAAAAACATTCAAACAGCTATTGTATTATCCCTTATTGCCCTGCTTTTATCGATGGTCATCTATAAAAAAATGACAGATGTTATTCTAAAGCCGATTAATAATTTAATAGATGCAGCAGAAAAGTTTTCAAAAGGAGAACTGCTGCAGAGGGCCAAAATCTATAAGAATGATGAAATTGGGAAGCTGTCCCGTGTTTTTAATAACATGGCAGAAGAATTATATAAACACATTAATCATCTAGAAGAAAAAGTAAAAGAGAGAACCACCGAAATCGAAAAAGCAAATATTAAGTTGAAATATGCAAAAATAGAAGCAGACAAAGCCAATGAAGCCAAAAGTGAATTTCTAGCGAATATGAGTCATGAAATTCGTACACCGTTAAATGCGGTCATTGGTTTTAGTGAACTTCTACAAAATACGATTAAAGATGAAAAACAGCAAAACTATATTAAAACCATTAATAGTGCTGGAAATAGTTTGCTACTTATTATCAACGATATTCTCGACCTTTCTAAGATTGAAGCCGGAAAAATTGAACTACATTATAAACCGATAAAACTTCATGCTATTTTTAAAGAAATTGAAACGATTTTCATGCAAAAGGTTCACAGTAAAGAGATTGAATTTTTCGTAGATATCCCGAATGACATTCCTGAACTCATCCTGTTTGACGAAGTAAGAATTCGGCAAATCTTATTGAATTTAGTTGGGAATGCCGTTAAGTTTACTGAGAAAGGCTATGTGAAGCTATCCATAAAAGCAATACCTTCGAACACGAGCGACATGAGCAGTGTCGATCTTCACCTTTCTGTTGAAGATACAGGCATTGGAATTCCTGAAATGGAAAAAGAAAAAATATTCGAGGCTTTTACCCAAATATCAGGACAAAGTATAAAAAAATATGGCGGCACCGGTCTAGGACTTTCCATTACCAAAAAATTAGTAGAAAGGATGAACGGAAAAATCTCTATTGAAAGCGAAGTCGGCAAAGGCAGCATTTTTCATATTGAATTTGCGAATGTCCAGATCGTGGACATTGAATCGCTACCAGAAGAGACGGACAGCTCTTACTTTTGGAAATACAAGTTCGCAAATACAACCATACTTGTTGTGGATGATATTGAGACGAACCGCTTTTTATTAAAAGAATTACTTTCAAAAGTTGGAATTCGCGTTCTTCTAGCTGAAAATGGATATGAAGCTCTTAAAGTTTGCGAGTTGGAAAAGCCAGATTTGATGATTATAGACTTGATTATGCCAGTCATGGATGGGGTTGAAGCTTCTACTCAACTTAGAGAGAACCCTGAAACCTCCCATATTCCAATCATCGCTTTAAGTGCATCCACTTCACAAAACGTGCCTGAGAGTAGTACGTTTGATGATTATGTAATGAAGCCCGTAAATATTACCCAGTTACTTGGTAAAATATCACGATTCATTGGAAAGGAAGCTAGTGGCAATCCAGACATTACCTCCAATAACGAGGAGGTAAACATGAATAAAGACACCATAGCCCCTGAAGTACTAGCTGATATAAAGAATCAATTGAATCCTTTATTAAAAAAATTAGAAACCTCCATCATCATTAGCAGTGTG
>CAWBND010000005.1:0-8707 GCA_963790055.1 uncultured Bacillaceae bacterium | reverse complement strand
TTTTTTTCATAAAATCGTGTATATTTAAAAGGACTTTTATTTTTTACATAGAACGTATAAAAGAACGCTACTGGGAGGCGAATTGAATGGATGAAACAATAGAAAAAGCATATACAACTAAGGAAATCAGTCTAACTCTTGATATTGGATCCAGTACTCTTAGAAAATGGTGTCTTGCTCTTGAAGAGAACGGGTATCTATTTGCGAGAACAGATAATCAAAGGCGATTATTTGTAGAGCGTGATTTAGTTGCTCTCAAGTACTTTCAGAAGCTTGTTCAAGGGGAGAATTTTTCATTAGATAACGCTGCAAAGGTTATTGCAGCAAAGTATAAGACAAAAGCGTCCGAATCGAGAACGCCTAGTGTTCTCCAAGAAAATGAAGAAGAACAGCGTTATTTTGAACGTTCTTATGATGAGGACATACAAGAACTGAAAGAGCTAGTTACCAACCAAAGTGAGGTAATTACCAAGCAAACTAACCTCATTAAAGACTTAGTAACTCGTATGGATCAACAGCAAAAATACATTGATGAGAAACTAGCTAAACAAGACGAGAAACTAACCAAACGTGACGAGTTACTGCTCGAAGCAATTAAAGAATCACGAACGGAATCACAAGAAACAAAACAGCTGCTCCTCGAGGTGCAAACTGTAGCCCGGGAAGCTAGACAAGTCGAGGAAAAGAAACCACGAAAAGGCATACTGAAATGGTTTAGTAAAGAGTAAAGGTACCCTCATTTTGTGGGTACCTTTTTTACTTGTTGAAACTGCCGTTTCTCTATTGGACAAGCTTTCATAAAATAAATAGATTAAATTCTTTTGAAAAGGAGGTTGTTAATTTAATGTTAAACGGTATACCTCACCCAGATGGACCTTTAGAACGCCGAGTTAATCAATTAGAACGTCAATTTGCTCTTTTAGAACGAGAATTTGATTTTTTACAACGCCAAATTGATCGTTTAAATCAGGAAGTTAGTCGTTTAAATCAAGTTAATGCACGACAAAATGAAAGACTTAATAGACTTAACCAAAGACTTAAGGCAGTTGAAAATAGATTAAATATAGATATAAACGAAGATGATTCACAGTTGATAGACTAAATATCCTGGCTATAGAAGGGACTTAGAGTATATCTCTAACCCCTTCTTTTTATGCTTTCGGGCTGTTTTTTTGGATAGTTTCCGATTCGAAAATTCCTAAAGGACGAAATTCGTTCTTTTAAACATGAAAAAGCTCACTATTTTTGTATTATGTAAACTAAGTCTAACCGCTTCCTACACTGTTTGTTGATATAACAATACTTTTTAAAACTCAATACAAAATAAATATTTTGTATTGAGTTCACCAAAAAACAATAGCTAATATGATGATTACCCCTAAAGCCATTAATCTCCCTTTCTCTTCATCACCTAACCACTTTTCTTTTACTTTGAATGTCCCATATGTCCCTTTCACTTTAACCAATTTAATTGATCGTAAAGGTAATTCCTCCTTGATTTCTGATTCTGATTGGTTCGGAAGGAATTCCTTGTTCGTCCCTTAATCTGTCTGACACATCTATTTTCTTCTGTACGGTTTCTTCTTCGTTCAATATCTCCAGTATTTTTATTAACCTTTTTCGTTCCTCTGCAGATATCATGGACGTCCTTACCTCCCTCTTTTTCTTTTTTGGGTGTTCTTTCCATCCAGTAACGGTGCTGGTTACTGTTCCATAACGGGGGAGGGAAGAGGGACGTCTTTCTTTTTGTTGTTCAGTCATCAACTCTTGGAACTCTTTTGAATAAGCAGCTGAAAGAGCGCTGCTCTGATGATTTGATTTCTGTCTAAATGAGTGGCATGGAAAAGACTGTCTATATATTCTTTGAAAACATCGTCATAACGTACAGTAGGTCGATACATATAGCCCTCCTTTAAATCGTGAAAAATCCAACTACCACAATAACCACTAACGCAGCCATAACCCAATCAAGCCCCGACTCACTTTCGACTTCAAATTCTTCCTCTTCTTCATGTCTTTCTCTGGCCATTTGTTAAACCTCCCTAATTTATAGACGTCTGTTGACACCTTTAATAAAGGGTATTAAATACTGCTTGTCCACTATGCACAAAAATTTGAGCATCATGCTTATATTTTTGTGCATAGTGGACAAGACTGCTGATAATGATTATTTTGAAAGGAGAAAAAAGAATGTGGGGCATTGGTAAGCAAAGGAGTAACCTTGGGAGATGGATGGATAAAAAGGGATTGGATCAACAGGATTTAGCCAAAGCTGCAAATGTAAGTAGAAATACAGTTTCCAAAGCTTGTAATGAAAAAGATTATATTCCGCGCCAAGACGTTATGAAAAAAATATTAACAGCTCTTAGAAAGATAGACCCAAATGCAAAAATGAGTGACTTCTGGGATATGTAAAAAGAGGGACCCACAGCTTTGTGGAACCATTTTAAATTCAATGTAAAACAATGCTTATGGGGGTATAGCGTCAGGAAAGCGTGGATTTACAACATTAAGGAAGTTTCTGTTCATTAAAAAAGTCGATTTTATCTCAAGGAATCGACTTTTTTTATTTATTCTTCCTATAGTGATAGGTAAGCTTTTGACGTTATCGCCAGCTTTTCCCCCACTTCACACCGTACGGGCGAGTTTCCCCGCATACGGCGTTCCAACTAATCCAACTCATTCGATATTTTTATGTGTATGCAAGATGAAATGTAGAATCAGATTGCTTCGTTCAGACATTGCTTACGCAATTTATTGACCTCTTTAAGTTGCTTTTCATTTAACTTGAGTGAGTTTAAAAGCACTTGTATTTTCTCTTGATTTCTCATATGAATGAGGCGATGAACAGATTCGTGCAATATCATTAAATTCCCGTATGAATCATCTTTTGTGAGATGGTACGGTGTTTTATGATGACAATGCCAATCGTTCAGTCCTAATTCAATTCCTGTAACAGCACATTTCCCGTATTGTGCGATAAACCGGCTAATCCGATTATCGTTGTATTCGATGGAACGGCTTGGAATAAATTGTTTCATCACATAGGCGAGTGTTTGTTTATTAATCGCTCGCAAGTTTTGATGAATTTTATTTCTACCTGCGGTAGTATAGTTACAGATTGTTTGAGAGAAGTTTAGATTCACCTTACAGCGTTGGGCATGGATTGGAACAAGTACCATTTCTTTTATTTTATAGAGCTTACATTCATATCCCTTATACCGTTTCTGTAAGGATTTTGTGAAGTCCTGAAACGTTGCTTCTTTTCTCATTTCTTTTAAACGATTATATAATGCTTTATTAAGACGATTGTTCAGCTCATTTAAATCTTTTGTGATGTGTGACGCTGCGGAGTAATAATTCTGTATACCCATTATGACCATATTGAATCGCCAAACATTTTCGGGTGATTGATGTTTCTGAATCGCCTTTACTGCTTGTTTTAGCTTTATTTGTGCATTTCCAAGTGCCTTCTTTGTCATATGTGAGCGAGCGACATAAAGTGTTCTTTTACTTGTCCTCTTCGGATGTGCTTTAAGACGAAAACCTAAAAACTCTGATGAGTTTTTCTTTAGATTGACCACTTTCGATTTTTCTTCACTAATTTCAAGGTGTAACCTTGTTCTGAAGAAAATCCTTTACTGCATAATACATTTTTATCGCTTGTGAACGAGTACGACAAAGAATTTTAAAGTCATCTGCATATCTCACAATATAGCAATGTTTCAAATTCGATTGTTTCAATGCATTATATCTGCCAATATGCGATTTATATGGCTTTCTGTGTTTCAAAACTTTCCCATTGATTACTAACCCACCAATCTAGTTCATTTAATACAATGTTAGATAATAGTGGTGATAAAATACCACCTTGTGGTGTACCTTTCGTTGGGAAGCCTTCTCCAATAATTTCAGCTTTTAAAAGACGCGAAATAATGGAAAGCAGTGCTTTATCTCGAATGCCTAATGACCACATTTGTTTTAATAATTTGGCATGGTCCACATTGTCGAAAAATCCTTTTATGTCAACATCTACACAATGATATAAGCACGCTCGATTGATAAGCGTTTCAAACCTAGCTTTCGCATGATGTGTACTGCGATTTGGTCTAAAACCATAGCTATGTTTATAAAACCTCGCTTCACAAATCGGCTCAAGCACTTGTAAGATACACTGTTGGAACAACCTATCCCAAATCGTCGGAATTCCTAAAGGACGTGTTTTTCCATTTGCCTTCGGAATAAAGACCCGCCGAACAGCTTGGGGTGTATAGTGTTCAAACATTCGTTGTATCGTCGATACAACTTCTGATACAGATAATTGCTTTATATCTTCAATCGTTAATCCATCATATCCAGCCGTTTTACTGCCGGTATTTCGTTTAATATTGCGATAAGCTAATCGAATATTTTCATCGGATTGCATTAAATCGAGTAATCCATAAAAATTTTGACCATTAGCACTTCGAGCATATAAAGAATCAAAATGATATTGCATATCATAATACTCGTTGTGCCTCAGTTTCTTTCGTTTTAACAAGTCGGTGGCTCCTTTTGGAGCTGAACCTCTATTAGTCTTACAAGAACCTTATTAATCGTTGAAGAACTGCCTTGCATGGTGAATGAATCTTTTATTAGTCTAGTGGCTATCCCTCCACGTTCATTACACGCTTCAACGGTACTGTGCCACCACTTTCACTGATATGAAGAAAAGTTATACAGTCGCTATTCTCACGAATATTTTCCTTTCCAACGCTTCACCGAGAGTAAGCTCTCCACGTTATCAGCTTACAACGTTGAGTTATATCTATTATGGAACAAACTTAGGTGCTTCCTATGAGCCTGTTAGCATTGCATGTGCCTGTAACACAAGATGGATTTTTATATAGTTGATTCTTACTCATCCACAGCTAACCCTACATTTAGTAGTAAATACATTTCTATATAACGCGCGTCTAGACCCGTACATTCAGAAGTTCGTCAGCAATATAGTTTCTTATTGTATTTCATTGCATTCTCACCATATCTGTTCAACCCAAGCACCATGATTTACACCACCCCATCGGGTAGGCTTTCGTCAGCCGAACTGTTACGGTAAATTCTCACGCCTATTAGCCGAGCTTATAACACGCTTTTTCTTACTAAACAACGTGCTATTCGACGCAGGGGGAGCCTTTCAGAGCGTTACCTCCTCATTCGACTCCTCGACATAACCCTTCAGTTTTAGAAATCTAAAACTGCCTGACCTTTACCGAAATTGTGTGACCACATTTCATTTGAGTCAGGAACATTTCGCACCAACTAATAGCGCCCGATTGTGGAATAACAACTTACCTTTAATTAGGTCGTATTGTTAAACGGAAAACAATAGTTCAATAAAACAGCGGCAGTCTAGGACTTTATTTTCCCTAGGCTGCCGATTTTGTAATTCTAAAAACCGCGTGAGATCAGCAACCCCAATCTAAAACATTATTTTCAACGAACAAAAAGAAAGAAACTACTTAATAAGATATTCCTTGCTATCTATGATCGCCATTCGTAAAGGCTGTTCTTTTATTACATAATCCTTTTCTGATAGTTGTTTATTAATCAACTGACCATCTATAAACACATGCTGTTTTAATTTCTTGTAGTAGAAAAAACCTGATTTTTCGTAAAACACTAAATTTGTGTCCCATAAGGTTGGCTTATGATATTTTATGATTGCGATTAATTTCTCCCGATTGTTGTTTTCTTTTTATGGTAGTGGCGGCAGTCTGCACGACCATCATCACTACGTTAATTACAATCAGCCCCGCTATTGCTGTTGAGAAGCTATCCGTCGCATCGTGAATCCAGCCAAGAATAAGGGGGCCGGTTGCCCCGATCACATAGCCGGCTGATTGAGTCATGGCCGACCAAGCAGCCGCCTCCTGCGGATTGTCGGTAGCGTCCAAAGGCAGTAGTAGATTGAGAGAAAACAATGCGCCGGCGCCTACACCAATAAAGATCGTGGCAACCCACGGTTCAATGGAGGACGCAAGCATCACAAGCCCGACGAGTTCCAACAGCGCTGCAACCGTTAGCCAAAGGCGACGGGAAGGGAATTTGCGAAGCAAGATCGGCAGAACAAGGCTTACCGGAATCTGAACAACGACGAAAATCGTAAGCGCGCTTGCAGCGTAGGACTTACTATAGCCCATCCCTTGAATAATCTGTGGCAACCAAGCTGTGAATGAATAGAATAGCATGGCCATCAAGCCGAACGTCAGTGTAAGTAGCCACGCTTTCTTATTTGTCCATGGCATTCTCGTCTTCGTGCCGGTTGAAGTGGGATGATCTTGCGGTCTAATATGCCGCATAACGAACAACCACCATAACAGCACTGCGACGAATGCGATTACCGCCCATATCCCGAGCGCGCTCTGCCAAGAGTTCATACTATTCTGCATCGGCACGATCAAGCTCGAGCTTAGTGCTGCTCCCAGAGTAAGCGCAACCGTGTATATCGCAATCATCGAGGGCACATGCTTAGGAAAGTGGCGCTTAATAAATCCGGGAAGAAGCGGTCCTGCAAATGCAATCCCTATACCCGCGATAAAAGCGGTAATAAGCAAAAATGAGACCGAATTCGTGAAGAACCTAAGAATAGTACCGACTCCGATGACAAGCAGCGACCATCCCAATACCCGCTCAATACCCCATTTTCCGCTGAACTTTACGGCTACAGGAGCGAAGAGTCCCATGCAAAGAACAGGAATCGAGGTCAGCAAACTCGCTACGGAGGCGTTCATTCCTAAGCTGGTCTCTAATCGTTTCGAGCAATGGTGCGATCGAGTTAATTGCCGGACGCAAGTTCAATGATGCAATAAATAAAGCTATTATCATTAGAATATATTTTTTTTTCATAAAAATTTCATACTCTCCTTTAGGATGTTATTATAAATTTCAAACCAATACTAAAAAGCCCAACTTCACCGTAAATTAATAAGAAATTGGGCTTTTTCATTACTTCATTAAAGCGCCCTATTCTGGAATATTAACTTTTTAATTTATTTGTTTTTTATTTCTCGTCTTACTAGTGGCATTACTTTAGTAGCTAATAATTCAATCGCACTTGCAACTTGGGAGAACGGCTGACAAATATCAAGCTGCATAATAAAGCGATCATGACCAAATAATTCGTGCTGATAAAGAATCTTTTCAACGATTTCTTCAGGACCTCCAACAGCAAGTGCATTGTTTTTAGAAACAGCTGCTGCCACTTGCTCTTTAGGAATATTTCTTCCCATCATCGTTCTAATATAATTTGAATAATATGGATGAAATTCATTAACAGCTTGTTCTGCAGTCTTGCCAATATAGCCATGGCTTGTGATCGCAATTTTTAGATCCTCTTCTGCGTGTCCTGCCGAAATCCCAGCTTGACGATAGGCATCTACTAAAGGTTTTACATAAAGAGGATTACCTCCTAAAATAGAGAGTGCCATTCCAAACCCAGCCTGCCCAGTCCGAACTGCACTTGCAGGGGTTCCTCCTACTCCTCTCCAAATAGGAATCTTATTTTGTTTCGGTCTAGGTGCAATTTCGCTATTATTTAATGGCGAACGAAATTTCCCTTTCCATGTAACACGTTCATTGTTATTTAATTCTTGTAACAGTTGTAATTTCTCTTCAAAAAGCTCGTGATAATCATCCAAGTCATAGCCAAAAAGAGGGAACGATTCGATAAATGCTCCTCTACCTGCTATGATTTCAGCACGCCCCCCTGAAATTAAATCTACTGTCGAAAAGTCTTCAAATACTCTTACAGGATCTGCTGTACCTAATACGGTTGTAGCGCTGGCTAGTCGAATATTTTTCGTTGCTTGTGCAATCGCTGCTAATACAACAGGTGTAGCTGAAACCGCAAAATCCAAACGATGATGTTCCCCTAAACCAAAAATATCCAATCCTACTTCATCAGCCAGCTTCGCTGTCTCGATGATATTTTGAATACGCTCTTCCGCAGAAATCATTTTTCCAGTAATGGGATCTGGAATTATTTCTCCAAAAGTATAGATACCAAATTCAAACTTCTCTTGATTTGTCTGGCTCATAAGGCAACCCTCTTTCATTCATATAATTATCTTCCCTTAAAATAAAATAGCATCCAGTGAATATTGTCCTCCCCTTTAATTCTCTTTATCTAAAATGTTTTTAGATTTCCTTTGAATGATGTTATTATTACTCATAATAATCATTTTAAAAAGTACGCACTTAAAAGTGGTATAGTATACAAAAAGATACTAAAGGGGTAATTAGGATGAATCTAGAACCAGAATTATGTCGTGTAGAAGATTCTTTAAGCATATTAGTCGGGAAATGGAAACCAATTATCTTATTGCATTTATTGAAGAACGGTACTCAAAGATTCAGTGAATTAAAACGAAGAATGCCGGGAATCACGCAAAAAATGCTGACTAATCAATTACGCGAGTTGGAAAACGAGGATATTATTCAGCGTGTTGTCTATCCACAGGTTCCTCCTAAAGTGGAATATTCGATTACTGAATACGGCAGGAGCTTGGAACCGATCTTACACGCAATGCATGAATGGGGAACAAAGCATACATTGCATAAAAGACAAAAAAATGAACGAAAGAGCGAGTAAATAAAAAACTGCCTTTATTGGCAGCTTTTTTTAATTAAATATCCAGTTTTCTTTAAAGGTGTTGCTCAATTAAAT
>CAWBND010000004.1:0-22723 GCA_963790055.1 uncultured Bacillaceae bacterium | reverse complement strand
AGCGATGTTATCGGTAATGAAAAAGGATCTTCCAGTTGAAGTTTCTTTTTGAGTTTTTTGTATGCATTTTTTAGTCCGTTAACACTTAAACAATTAATTAATAGAATAATAGTACTCATCATTCTGATTGTTAGTTGTTATCAATACTATTTATCTATTAATCACTGTACATTGCCTTGTGCCTTTACGGATTAAACCCTGGGCTTCTTTCATTGAAATTCTAACAAGTCCAGCTTCGTCAACATTATTTTCTACATCAAAAACCGCAAATGCTTCTCCATCCACGATTAAGACACAAATGAATTCTACTTCTAAATCATCACCAGGTCTATGATTAACAATTTCAAAACGTTGAACACCTGATGCTAACAATGTTCTGGCCTCTCGCTCAGATAGTCGAATAAAAACAAACTCCTCTATTGCTACATTTTCAACTTTTAATTCACTTTCTACCAGAAGGAAGAATCTGTTTCTAAATCTTACTATACACTGTGCTCTAATCGAAATAATATCTTCCAGACTCATTCTTTTCACCTCCTTTTAATACTAAAAAATGCGAAAGAAGGTAAAAAAGTGTGGACAAACTATTGGTAATATACGGAATTAAAATTATAACAATGAGCCTTGAGGATAATTAGTTAAGCACTACTTATTTTTCATTATTGCTGAGAGGTATATACGCTAGAGACTAATTATAATTCTGATTATGGTAACGATGTATAATCTCTACAAATCTAGTTAATATAATGGCAACTATTAGAAGTAAACAAAACGAACAATTCCTTGATATATCTAGGATTGGTCGTTTTGTATTTTTATCGTTTATGCAGAATTTTATACATCGTTGATAGATAATTGTTTTCAGCTTCTGAAGAAACCTGTCATTTGCATAAAAAGGAAACATTTTATACAAATAAACAAAGCATTTCCACTATTCCTTATTTCTGCTATCGGTTCTATTTAAGCTAGATATTATTTATTTTGAATTGTGGTAATAATTAATTTTTATAACGTACTTATTTGGTTTATCCTTAGAGAATTTCTTAATAATTATTTTATAAAATCAAACAATCTTTTCTTTTGTTGTTTTATATATATTGTTTTAATTGTTTTAATTGTTTTATTGTTTTAGGGAGTCTAAAACCGTTGGTATATAAGGGTTTTAGAGGGTTAAACCGTACAAAATTGGTTCCAAAGCGTACTTTTTTGGTTTCAAAGCGTACTTTTTTGGTTTCAAAGCGTACTTTTTTGGTTTCTTAAACCGTACAAAATTGGTTTCAAAGCGTACTTTTTTGGTTTCACCCGTACAAAATTGGTTCCAAAGCGTACATGGAAATAAATTTGTACTTTTTAAATTGTCGGTTACCTAGTAAAATAAAAAAGGGATAAACATGTTTACAAACCAAAAATGTACGGTTAAAAGAAGGTGTAATGAATTGGAGCATCATGAGGTGCAGGCTAATAATAATGTTGTAACTAAATCCAACATTCTAATTGAAGCTAATTACAAGTTAACGATTACGGAACAAAAGATTGTTTTATTCTTAGTAAGTAAAATTCGAAAAGATGACGATGACTTTAAAACTTACACACTCCCAATTAAACAATTCTATGAATTGCTGGGGTATAAAGGTAATCCGAAGTACTCTGAAATGAAAAAGATTACAAAAAACTTGATTGGGAAAGTAGTAGAAATAAAAGAGGAGAAGAAGCTCAAACAAATGAGTTGGTTATCCTATGTGGAATACAATGAAAATGATGGTAGTGTTAATTTGTCTTTCGATCCACGCCTTAAACCTTATCTTTTACAATTAAAAAGGGAATTTACCTCTTATAAGCTAAAAAATGTAATGGAGTTAAAAAGTGGTTATTCAATAAGGATTTATGAGATTTTGAAAAAGTGGCAAACGATAAAAGAAATAGAAATCCCTTTAAAAGAATTGAGAAAAATGGTCGGAGCTACTGATACGTATCGTGAATACCATAATTTCAAAAAAAGAGTTTTAACAACGGCACAAAACGAAATTGAGGAAAAAACAGATATCTCCTTTGACTATGAAGAAATCAAGAAGGGGAAAAGAGTCGTTTCTATTCGTTTTATGATTCACTCTAAAAACAACATACTTACTCATGAAGATGAAATAATTAAGCAAAAGGACGATTGGTTTGAATCTCTCTACGTTCAACTCGATCTAACATTCAAAAAACATGACTATACACTAGCAAAAGAAGTTGTAGAAAGATGGGTAGGACTAGCTGATAAAGTATGGGACGTTAACAAATTTGTAGAAATAAATAAGCTAACTCAACAATCCTTCCAAGTGGATAACATTAAAAATCATATTGCTTTTATCACATATATACTCAATGAAAAAGTGAAATGTGTTGAGAATGGGACAAGCCATCATCAAGTTAGTGTAGAAACTGCTGCTAAGAAAGTAATCAGAAAAGAAATGGTTCCAAGTTGGCTCGAAGACTCCACAGTAGAGAATACAGAACAATTTGATTCCTATCCATCACTTGAAAATAAAAGCTTAGATGATGTTTTAGGAAGTTTTGGTAAGCAATTAAATAAAGTTTGAGACTCCCCCCTCTAGGGGCAAGATTAGACCTTAACGATCTGTAATTTGTTCGGAGATAAGCAAAGGAAATATAAAGGCGAGAACTAGTACGTAAAATTATAAATTCTTCTTAAGTTTACGTATATATCCCTCACTGATTGCTAACAATTCAGCTAGTTTTACATTAGATGCTTTGGGGTATTGTTTCATAGCTTTTTGAAGTTGCCCTAGCTTGTCTTCTCTTTTTTCCTTTTGTTGATCCAAATATTCTTCTCTGCTTACAGATCCATTCTTTTCTCGAAAGGTAAATTTATCACGCTCACGCTTTCGTCTGCGCTTTTCGTTTGCATCAATAATTGTTCGTAGATGTATTTGTTCTTCTGTCGTTATATCGAGCCAATTAATAATCGTAGCATTCTTTAAATTATATCCTGCACCAGGGTATCCTTTCACCATAGCCTCTTCATTGGCTTTTGCATCGCTCTTGGCTCTCCAAGCTGTTTCAGCGCTTCGTGTGGCCTTTATTACCTCAATCTCTGGTAAAGGTTCTTTGAACTCCCTGTTAAACTCTAGCATTTGCTGTAAAGAGTCTTCTAAATCATCTGATAAGCAACAGCCCCAATATCTATATAAGAAGCAGATTAACTCTCGATACCCTTTTAGATCATAATTACGCAGCTCAGCTAGTTTAACTAAATCTAACAATCTAGCATAATGAAGGTTCTGTACATTATGTAAACGAATAATTTTTGATTTACGCCCTGTTTTCTTAGGTTGCTTTTGGATTAATTCAGGTAAGTATTCAGCTTGTAAATCTCTTAATATGTACCGATAATCATGCCTATAATCAATTACCACTTCTTTTCCATTCTTAGAATTTATACTTCCTGATACTCTAAATACTCTAGTTGAATCGATTGATTTTTTATCGGCCCCAACATATTCTAACTGTTCGTAGAAATAGTTTTGAACTGCCTTCCATAAAGGTAAGGCTTGGTAGGGGACGGGTTCTATGAGCCATATACATACAAGTCCGCGGCCAGAATATATAATTAGATTGGGGACAGGAACAGAATCCTGAAATACCTCTAAATTAAGTTTTTCTACGACCCAATGAGGATCATAGTTTAAATTATGACAATCGATATCAACATATAAAGCCCTCAATTGCTTAATATTCTCAATTCTTCTCTGTGGCTTATAAAATGTATTTTGGCTAAAATAAACATTCTCACCTAGCCAAATAGACAACTCTGAAGCCACTTGCTCAGGCTGGTAGTGATATTGCTTCCAAGTTCCATCGCTTTCCTTTTTAGCGAGTGTAATCCAGCCTGACGCTTTATTATGATGAAACAGTACATGGCGTTTTGCTTCATCAAGCGAAGAGTTCTCTACTATATTTAGATTTTGCATAAAAAATCCTCCCAAGTAAGAAAAGGATAATCGCAAAATTATATGATAAAATACAGCTTGTATATCATATAGAGGAATGCGAATCCTTCTATTCTGAAAACTCCTAGAGTAGCCAAACTCAATAGGAGTTTTTTTATCTTTTACGCGATTAAGCTTATTTCTATAAAATTAGTAGTTCTGTAGTCTTGAAATATAAAGGAAATAAATAAGTAATTAGATACAAAAAATATTATAAATATAAGAAAATGGTGAAAATCGAGTTAATATACCTATTACTTTCGGTATAATTCGTTCTTATCCTTCAAAATTCCACATTTTATTTCAAAATTTTAATAAAATTCGAGATATTAACTACGTTTTAAGATTGATAGGTGTAGACAAGCTGTTATTCACTGGTGACCGTAGTCTTTTGGTTTGGGTGGGCCATGTGATAGGCTTGCTTCAGCCAGAAGGCGCCATTGTTTGAGCGAGGTACGAGCGAGTAGGTGCAATTCTAGTAGCGACCTCTAATTACATGAGCCCCGGGGACCCGAACTAAAAGGAAACGGAAGCACCGGTGCGCAGAAACTTTGTTCAGGGTCTTTGCGCTTAAACTATGAATTGGGTGGGGACAAACTTCTAGGAGAATACAAAGTAGAGAATAAAGGAGGAAATCAACGTTTCTTGGAAGAATGGTTGATTTCTTCCATGTAATTACTTCAATGTAGCGATGCGTAGCTTTTAGTTCTTGAATTGATCTCGGCATGGCTGCATACTGAGTATGCTTGCAAGGTTGCTTCTTCGAATGAACCCAGTGGTGGCTCTGGAGCCTTCAACCGGAAGCGAAAGTTGGAGATGGTTGGCGAAGGAGACAGACACGGTCTTTACTTTAAAACTGTGAATTGGCAGGAGACAAGAATCTACACAAACACAAAATGAAAAATAAAAAAGAAATCAACGTTTCTTCTAAGAAAGGTTGATTTCTACATTTTTAATTTAGTATTCTCCTCTATTAATAGAAAAGCAATAAACTCTTCGATTGAAGTGTTTATTGCTTCATTATTACTTACTCTCCTTCAAATACTTCTCCAAAGCCTCTTCAATCAAGATATAAATATTTTTCTCCTGAACAAGAGCCTGCATTTTCAGTTTTTTATGTAAATCTGTACGTAAGTCAAAGGATACGCGTTTTCTTTCCACTCTCTTTTCTTCCTTTCTTGTTTCGTTGATTTCTTCTTTTGAATCAACGTTGTTTTCCTCTCCTACTGTTTCAGCTAATGCTTGTGTAGGGGTGATGACCTTTTGTTGTCGTTTCATGTTCTTGATGTCATTAACCTTTGACACGCTCAATCAACTCCTTATAGAAACTTCTGTATGGTTCTAGTGCTTGTTTTAATTCAGCGTTCTCATTGAATCCGTATAGAGATAATCTTCCGATAGGTGCTTTTCTTGTAAGTACTGTTTTGAATACTTCGTTTGGATAATCTTCTTCAATCATTTCGTTAAATGCTTTTGCATCGTTTCGTCTTACATCATTCAATGTTCGTAGTATCCCAATTACCTTTGTGTCACGTTTTCCAAATTCATTTGCACTAATGACAGAGTCCATGAAGTTGGGAATCGCAGAATAACACCAGTTTGAGCTCTCAAATAATACAACGACATATTCACTTGCACATAACGAATTGGTTGTTTGCTCGCTCAATGATGGAGGTGTATCGATTACTATAAAATCATATTCATCTCGAACCTGATCCAAGGCACTATCTAATATTAAACTAGGGTTTCCTCTGAATTGTATAGTTTCCCCTTGATATGTTTTTCCAGTATAAATCCAACGAGGTAATGTGGCCAAGAAATTATTTGCAGGAAGTAGATCAAGGTTTTCACTGATTGGTACGATGTATTGTTTAATATTATTTTGCTGGATCGCTTCTAAAACTGATTTCCCCATGAATTCATTTGACGGCTGTTCTGATAAAAGCTCTGTTAAGTTGCCTTGAGAATCCATATCTATGGCTAAAACGCGGTATCCATCTTCTTTTAGCAAGTGCCCTACAATACCTGTTGTCGTACTTTTACCGCATCCGCCTTTTCTGGATGCCGAAAGTGATTACTTTACAAGACATCCATACCACCCCCTTTAATATTCGTAAGCTAACTGATACTTATGATTTCCAAATGTTTTTGCTTCTTTATACAACCAATCTCTTACTTTTAAAGTTGAAGATTTATTATATCGCTTCACCTTCCATTCTTCCAACGTTGTTTTCTTCTTTCTTTTATTCGACATTAAATGAAAAACTCCTACTTGTCAAAAAATTCCACATCGATTTTTGCAAGTTTAGTTGATTCAAAGGTACATACCATCAAATGACTAGATTCAAATATAGTTATGCTTTTTACTGCGGATATTTAAGTGAAAAATAAAATATTATAAAAGGGATAGAAAGATATAAAATGACTCCTTAATTTAACGATTTTTGAGATTTTCTTATAGAGAAAAACAAACTTTCAAGCCGAAAATCAACTTGAAAAGCAAATTTTCCGACTTTGGTTTTTTCCTTCTAGGAATATATGATTATACTTATAAGAGTTGTTTTTCCTTCCTTCAACCTTAACGTTATTCCTATGTCTCCCTAAATTTGTATACTATCTTAGCGATTATTGATTATTAATCTAATAATCGTTAAAAGTATGGACCTTTTTATGTTTTTCATCAAAATTACATCCTTTTTCTATTTTTATAAAGTAAAAGAAATCTAGTCTATTTAATGAAAATCATTTATTTTTTTCGTAAGGAACTTAGTTTTCAGATTGAAAACCCATGCGGAAAGGAATGAGTTTATGGATTTGAATAAAGTTGAAACGTTTTTGTCTTCAGGACAAGCGTTTGTACCTATGAATATTAAAAATAAGGGTGACTCTGTAAAGTTATATTATAAAGATGGATCAGTCGAGCTTCTTGATATGAAGTGTGAATCGTTTCTTGCTAAGTTGCTTTCTTATTTCGGTACAAGTGTTTCTGTTAATCGAAACCGATATGGTAAATTAGTTGGAAAGAAGCAGTTAGTTCCAATTGTACTGTCTTATGGGATGACGCTGGTTCCGTATAATGTAAGGGAACCAATTGGCCGACAAACACGGATTGGTTGGTTTATAGCGAGGGAGATTGTGCATTTTTGTAAAGAATCACAGCATAAGACATTGATTCAGTTATCGGGACATGAAATTAGTGTGCTGCATTCCGAGAAGTTTTGTTTTGAACAATTAAAGAATGCTAGATGTATAGAGTTATGTTACGGTCAAATTCATGAGCCACATAGGAAGAATTGGGTCTTTTCAGCAGGATAAATCCTGCTGTTTTTTTTATGCTGTTTTGAACCCTACCGTGTTTGTTAAGGGGAATGTTGATCATTAAAATGTATAAATTACTTACATTTTATAATATTTCACATTGAAAGCTCATTTGAGAGAGCTTCAAAGAAATAGATATAGTGGAAATAAGAAAGGAGGGGATATTATGGCGATGGAGACCTTGTTAGAGAAAAAACTTGTACTAGCTTTTTCTGAAGGTATTGATGAAGACGGGAAAGAGATTGTTAAACGTTACACATATTCAAACCTTAAGTCAGTTGTGACACCTGATGCTTTAATCGAAGCTGCCACAGCGCTTTCAACTTTGTTTAACGGGACGGTTTACGAATTTACTACAGTTGATAGTAATCTTTTAAATTAAAAGATTACTAATAAAGGAAATGGAAAGGAGGGTAATCTAAGATGGCTAAAACCTTAGAATTGAACTTTAATGCAGAATTTGGATCAGCAAAGGTTTCTGTTAGAAACCCAAAGGAGTCTCTTACTCCAACAGAAATTAAGGCTGCAATGGACCAAATTATTCTAGCAGATGTATTTTTTTCGAATGATGGTAAGCTCGTTAGTGCGAAAAGTGCCAGAATGATTGATCGTACTACTCAAGATATTGAATTTGTATAACATCAGAACGGAAGGTACCTAGCCTTCCGTTTTGTATTAGTTTAGAAGGGAGTGGGAATTATGGATTGGATGTCTATGATCAGTGAAGTTGGCTTTCCGATTATGGTTACGTTTTATCTATTAAATCGGATGGAAACAAAGATAGATCAACTCTCACAATCCATTAATGATCTGACAGTGTCATTAAATAAATAGATATACGTGATGAATAGTATTCAAGTTTATGAGGAGGGATGAAAATGATGCTTATTGTTTTAGATGCAGGACATGGAGGGAAGGATCCGGGTGCAAACGCAAACGGACTATTGGAAAAAGATATTACCTTGGAGCTGGCGCTTAAGGTAGGTTCTTATCTAAAGTCTAATTACAATTGCGATGTTAATTACACAAGAGACAAGGATGTTTTTCTTACACTCTCGGAACGTGCGAATATCGCAAATAGGGCTAAGGCAGACTTATTTTGTTCATTTCATATTAATAGTTTTGGAACTACTTCTAAAGGGTTTGAAACGTATCGTTATCCAGGAACAAAAGAAAAGACTTTGGAATTGCAGAAAGACGTTCATAGGGAAGTGATGAAGGTCTTGAAACCATACAACATTACAGACCGTGGTATGAAGCAAAAGGATTTCGCTGTTGTACGTGAAACG
Source organism: uncultured Bacillaceae bacterium (assembly GCA_963790055.1). GTDB lineage: Bacteria > Bacillota > Bacilli > Bacillales > DSM-1321 > Peribacillus. Next base: position 14,124 of record CAWBND010000004.1, on the reverse strand, counting down.
GTTATGCCAGCTCTTTTAACAGAAACATTGTTTATTTCGAATCCAAATGAAGCCAAACTTTTAAAATCAGAGGATTTCCTTAATAAGGTAGCCATGGCACATGCTGCTGGGCTAGCTAAGGCAGCTGGATTGCAAGGGAAAAGTAACCAACAACCCGAGAAAAAGTACTATCTCATGACCAGTACATTCAAAAATAAAGCAGAGGCAGAAAAAAATGCAAAAATGTTGAAAGAAGAATACGGTTGGCTTGTTTATGTTAAAGAATCTTGATCGCTCTGCCAATATGGTGGAGTTTTTTTAAGGACCTAAAAAATCTTACACAACCAAGTTATGTAAGATTTTTAATTTTGTTTCAAGCGCTACTCTAGTATAGGTTTTTAAGTATTTTGTAGTAGAGGGTCATTTTAAGCGAAATCTGACTTATTCGTTATCTAGTTAAGGAGGTGTCATATTTATGCAAACGGTTCAACCTATTAAGGATAAAGAAAAAATTGAAGCAATGAAGAAAATTTTACGTGCAACCTCGCTTAGAAATGAGCTTTTATTTGTGCTTGGGATCAATACGGGGCTTCGAATTAGTGATATTTTAGCGTTGAACGTTGCTGATGTATTAACTGATAAAGGAGTTGTTGATCGGCTGGAGCTACGAGAACATAAGACTAAAAAGAAGCGAACGATTGCCCTTAGTAAAAAAACTTCCAGATTAATAGAACGCTATTTAGATAGTGAACGCTCAATTGCTAGCTATGATGACCCGTTATTTCGCAGTCAAAAAGGAGGAAAAGCAATAAGTAGACAACATGCTTACGACATCCTAAATAATGCGGCTCGATCTGTAGGAATCACAGAGCGAATCGGAACGCACTCTTTACGGAAAACATTCGGTTATTTTGCTTATAAACAAGGGATTGACTTGGCCATGATCCAAAAACTCCTGAATCATTCTAGTCAAACTGAAACCTTGCGATATATTGGGATAACCCAGGAGCAGATGGATGAGGTGGTGTTGAAGTTGGATTTATAAGGGGTTAACTAATTTGAAATAAGTTATCTGTATCTTCTTCTTGAGTGGATCAAACTTCGTCACAGATCCCACCCGCCTTGAGAGGTATCCAACTTTCCATGTTTTCACTCCAAGCAATGTCTTCTCATGAAAACTCTCTTGTAGTAACCTCTCAAACTCTTCAATTTGATCAGCGTCGAGTTGTGGCGTGGTTATCTTTCATCGTCTTAATAATATTTTCTGATTATCCCGACATTCTCCGGTAACATCATCGTGGTCCACTTGATGGCGCCTCAATCATGAATTGTCATACAATCCCCTCTTTCAATGTGTTTGAGTCACTCTTATCTCTGGTTAATTCACTATTGGACAAGAGTAATCGGCAGGAATTAAAGTTTATTAGGGATATTGTAAGGGAGTGTATGTTCCTTTTGTAAAGAGGTAGGGGTGCTCTAATCGGTAGTATTCATCGACTAAATTCCTTATTACTTCAATAAGAGTAGAAATCAAAATATTAGATAAGAGCTATTAAGAGATAAACACCTTGTTAGTGTGATTAGAAAATTGACAATATTATTTAATAAAGCTAATAATTTCAAAAATACAAGATCATGATCCTATGTGTCTGTACGAAAGTCGATTGAAAGAGCTGGTAATTATATATAGTAGTTTTGGGGTAAGGGAAAGATTAATATCCTTGTGTGAGGTTCTTCTTGTTTTAATGACACGTGTATAAAGTCTGTATTTAGTCTAATCACAAGTTTTGCGATGATAATTTTCTATGGTTAGAGCCAATTGAGTGGCTAGATAAGCTATTTATCTGACAAACTACTATATGAATGATAAATAACATAATTTTTTTCCCTATAGTTGTTGACTTCTTTGGATAATGATAGTAATATAGTAATTCTTCACCGAGAGATGCGAAAGAAGATCTCACAAGGTGTTGACAAAAATATTATAACTTGATATAGTTATCTCCTGTCATCTTATCTCGAAAAAATAATTCGAAATAAGTTATTGACAACAATAAGACGAAATGATATATTAATATCCTGTCTTATAAAACATAGTTCTTTGAAAACTAAACAAAGCAGAAACGTCAACGTTAATTTTTAAGTCTTTTTATAAGACGACATTTATATGAGCAAGTCAAACTACTTTATTGGAGAGTTTGATCCTGGCTCAGGACGAACGCTGGCGGCGTGCCTAATACATGCAAGTCGAGCGAATCGATGGGAGCTTGCTCCCTGAGATTAGCGGCGGACGGGTGAGTAACACGTGGGTAACCTGCCTGTAAGATTGGGATAACTCCGGGAAACCGGAGCTAATACCGGATAACATTTTGAACCGCATGGTTCAAAATTGAAAGATGGTTTCGGCTATCACTTACAGATGGACCCGCGGCGCATTAGCTAGTTGGTGAGGTAACGGCTCACCAAGGCAACGATGCGTAGCCGACCTGAGAGGGTGATCGGCCACACTGGGACTGAGACACGGCCCAGACTCCTACGGGAGGCAGCAGTAGGGAATCTTCCGCAATGGACGAAAGTCTGACGGAGCAACGCCGCGTGAACGATGAAGGCCTTCGGGTCGTAAAGTTCTGTTGTTAGGGAAGAACAAGTACCAGAGTAACTGCTGGTACCTTGACGGTACCTAACCAGAAAGCCACGGCTAACTACGTGCCAGCAGCCGCGGTAATACGTAGGTGGCAAGCGTTGTCCGGAATTATTGGGCGTAAAGCGCGCGCAGGTGGTTTCTTAAGTCTGATGTGAAAGCCCACGGCTCAACCGTGGAGGGTCATTGGAAACTGGGGAACTTGAGTGCAGAAGAGGAAAGTGGAATTCCAAGTGTAGCGGTGAAATGCGTAGAGATTTGGAGGAACACCAGTGGCGAAGGCGACTTTCTGGTCTGTAACTGACACTGAGGCGCGAAAGCGTGGGGAGCGAACAGGATTAGATACCCTGGTAGTCCACGCCGTAAACGATGAGTGCTAAGTGTTAGAGGGTTTCCGCCCTTTAGTGCTGCAGCTAACGCATTAAGCACTCCGCCTGGGGAGTACGGTCGCAAGACTGAAACTCAAAGGAATTGACGGGGGCCCGCACAAGCGGTGGAGCATGTGGTTTAATTCGAAGCAACGCGAAGAACCTTACCAGGTCTTGACATCCCACTGCCCGGTATAGAGATATACCTTTCCCTTCGGGGACAGTGGTGACAGGTGGTGCATGGTTGTCGTCAGCTCGTGTCGTGAGATGTTGGGTTAAGTCCCGCAACGAGCGCAACCCTTGATCTTAGTTGCCAGCATTTAGTTGGGCACTCTAAGGTGACTGCCGGTGACAAACCGGAGGAAGGTGGGGATGACGTCAAATCATCATGCCCCTTATGACCTGGGCTACACACGTGCTACAATGGATGGTACAAAGGGCTGCGAGACTGCGAAGTCAAGCCAATCCCATAAAACCATTCTCAGTTCGGATTGCAGGCTGCAACTCGCCTGCATGAAGCTGGAATCGCTAGTAATCGTGGATCAGCATGCCACGGTGAATACGTTCCCGGGCCTTGTACACACCGCCCGTCACACCACGAGAGTTTGTAACACCCGAAGCCGGTGGGGTAACCGTAAGGAGCCAGCCGTCTAAGGTGGGACAGATGATTGGGGTGAAGTCGTAACAAGGTAGCCGTATCGGAAGGTGCGGCTGGATCACCTCCTTTCTAAGGAAAAATGAAGTACAAGATACTTCAAAAAATGACGTTTCTGTTTTTGTTTAGTTTTGAGAGAATTATCTCTCAAAAGTTGTTCCTTGAAAACTAGATAACGATAACAATTCAAGTAATTCACTGAGTTTAAACGCTTAGTTTAGTGATTTTCTTAATAATTGATTTAAATGACATTTTTAATGTCAAAGGTTAAGTTGTTAAGGGCGCACGGTGGATGCCTTGGCACTAGGAGCCGATGAAGGACGGTACTAACACCGATATGCTTCGGGGAGCTGTAAGTAAGCTTTGATCCGGAGATTTCCGAATGGGGAAACCCACTGCTCGTAATGGAGTAGTATTGTTACCTGAATACATAGGGTAATAAAGGCAGACCCGGGGAACTGAAACATCTAAGTACCCGGAGGAAGAGAAAGCAAATGCGATTTCCTAAGTAGCGGCGAGCGAAACGGAATTAGCCCAAACCAAGAGGCTTGCCTCTTGGGGTTGTAGGACACTCTATACGGAGTTACAAAGGAACGAAGTAAATGAAGAGGTCTGGAAAGGCCCGTCAAAGAAGGTAACAACCCTGTAGTTGAAACTTCGTTCCCTCCAGAGTGGATCCTGAGTACGGCGGGACACGAGAAATCCCGTCGGAAGCAGGGAGGACCATCTCCCAAGGCTAAATACTCCCTAGTGACCGATAGTGAACCAGTACCGTGAGGGAAAGGTGAAAAGCACCCCGGAAGGGGAGTGAAATAGATCCTGAAACCGTGTGCCTACAAGTAGTCAAAGCCCGTTAATGGGTAATGGCGTGCCTTTTGTAGAATGAACCGGCGAGTTACGATCCCGTGCAAGGTTAAGTTGATAAGACGGAGCCGCAGCGAAAGCGAGTCTGAATAGGGCGATAGAGTACGTGGTCGTAGACCCGAAACCAAGTGATCTACCCATGTCCAGGGTGAAGTTCAGGTAACACTGAATGGAGGCCCGAACCCACGTACGTTGAAAAGTGCGGGGATGAGGTGTGGGTAGCGGAGAAATTCCAATCGAACTTGGAGATAGCTGGTTCTCTCCGAAATAGCTTTAGGGCTAGCCTTGAATTTAGAGTTTTGGAGGTAGAGCACTGATTGGACTAGGGGCCCCCAACGGGTTACCGAATTCAGTCAAACTCCGAATGCCAAAAACTTATATTCAGGAGTCAGACTGCGAGTGATAAGATCCGTAGTCAAGAGGGAAACAGCCCAGACCACCAGCTAAGGTCCCAAAGTATACGTTAAGTGGAAAAGGATGTGGAGTTGCTTAGACAACCAGGATGTTGGCTTAGAAGCAGCCATCATTTAAAGAGTGCGTAATAGCTCACTGGTCGAGTGACTCTGCGCCGAAAATGTACCGGGGCTAAACGTATCACCGAAGCTGTGGACTGTTCTTACGAACAGTGGTAGGAGAGCGTTCTAAGGGCTGTGAAGCTAGACCGTAAGGACTAGTGGAGCGCTTAGAAGTGAGAATGCCGGTATGAGTAGCGAAAGAGGGGTGAGAATCCCCTCCACCGAATGCCCAAGGTTTCCTGAGGAAGGCTCGTCCGCTCAGGGTAAGTCGGGACCTAAGCCGAGGCCGAAAGGCGTAGGCGATGGACAACAGGTAGAAATTCCTGTACCACCTCCTCACCATTTGAGTAATGGGGGGACGCAGAAGGATAGGGTAAGCGCGCTGTTGGATTAGCGCGTCCAAGCAGTTAGGCTGACAACGAGGAAAATCCCGTTGTCGCATAAGGCTGAGCTGTGATGGCGAGGGAATTATAGTACCGAAGTTCCTGATTCCACACTGCCAAGAAAAGCCTCTAGCGAGGTGAGAGGTGCCCGTACCGCAAACCGACACAGGTAGGCGAGGAGAGAATCCTAAGGTGAGCGAGAGAACTCTCGTTAAGGAACTCGGCAAAATGACCCCGTAACTTCGGGAGAAGGGGTGCTTTTTAGGGTGAATAGCCCGGAAAAGCCGCAGTGAATAGGCCCAGGCGACTGTTTAGCAAAAACACAGGTCTCTGCGAAGCCGCAAGGCGAAGTATAGGGGCTGACGCCTGCCCGGTGCTGGAAGGTTAAGAGGAGAGGTTAGCCGCAAGGCGAAGCTTTGAATTGAAGCCCCAGTAAACGGCGGCCGTAACTATAACGGTCCTAAGGTAGCGAAATTCCTTGTCGGGTAAGTTCCGACCCGCACGAAAGGCGTAACGATCTGGGCACTGTCTCAACGAGAGACTCGGTGAAATTATAGTACCTGTGAAGATGCAGGTTACCCGCGACAGGACGGAAAGACCCCGTGGAGCTTTACTGTAGCCTGATATTGAATTTTGGTACAGCTTGTACAGGATAGGTAGGAGCCTTTGAAGCCGGAGCGCTAGCTTCGGTGGAGGCGTCGGTGGGATACTACCCTGGTTGTATTGAAATTCTAACCCACAGCCCTTATCGGGCTGGGAGACAGTGTCAGGTGGGCAGTTTGACTGGGGCGGTCGCCTCCTAAAATGTAACGGAGGCGCCCAAAGGTTCCCTCAGAATGGTTGGAAATCATTCGCAGAGTGTAAAGGCACAAGGGAGCTTGACTGCGAGACCTACAAGTCGAGCAGGGACGAAAGTCGGGCTTAGTGATCCGGTGGTTCCGCATGGAAGGGCCATCGCTCAACGGATAAAAGCTACCCCGGGGATAACAGGCTTATCTCCCCCAAGAGTCCACATCGACGGGGAGGTTTGGCACCTCGATGTCGGCTCATCGCATCCTGGGGCTGTAGTCGGTCCCAAGGGTTGGGCTGTTCGCCCATTAAAGCGGTACGCGAGCTGGGTTCAGAACGTCGTGAGACAGTTCGGTCCCTATCCGTCGTGGGCGTAGGAAATTTGAGAGGAGCTGTCCTTAGTACGAGAGGACCGGGATGGACGCACCGCTGGTGTACCAGTTGTCTTGCCAAAGGCATAGCTGGGTAGCTATGTGCGGAAGGGATAAGTGCTGAAAGCATCTAAGCATGAAGCCCCCCTCGAGATGAGATTTCCCATAGCGTAAGCTAGTAAGATCCCTGAAAGATGATCAGGTTGATAGGTCAGAGGTGGAAGCGCGGTGACGTGTGGAGCTGACTGATACTAATCGATCGAGGACTTAACCTAATAAATGCGTTAAATGAAAGTGAATTGAATTGTGAATCGTTATCTAGTTTTGAAGGAATAACCTTCTAATAAATATGTCTGGTGATGATGGCGAAGAGGTCACACCCGTTCCCATGCCGAACACGGAAGTTAAGCTCTTCAGCGCCGATGGTAGTTGGGGGTTTCCCCCTGTGAGAGTAGGACATTGCCAGGCAAAAACCCCAATTAGGGGTTTTTATTTTTTTGAATTTTATTAGTTGGCCCGTTGGTCAAGCGGTTAAGACACCGCCCTTTCACGGCGGTAACACGGGTTCGAATCCCGTACGGGTCACCATATGGAGGATTAGCTCAGCTGGGAGAGCATCTGCCTTACAAGCAGAGGGTCGGCGGTTCGATCCCGTCATCCTCCACCATTTATATGCCGGTGTAGCTCAATTGGTAGAGCAACTGACTTGTAATCAGTAGGTTGGGGGTTCAAGTCCTCTCGCCGGCACCACTTACTTTATTATAGTAATACTCATTATAATATGAGCCATTAGCTCAGTTGGTAGAGCATCTGACTTTTAATCAGAGGGTCGAAGGTTCGAGTCCTTCATGGCTCACCATTTATACACACCGTGCGGGTGTGGCGGAATTGGCAGACGCGCTAGACTTAGGATCTAGTGTCCTTGTGACGTGGGGGTTCAAGTCCCTTCACCCGCACCATTTTCATATTGCGGAAGTAGTTCAGTGGTAGAACACCACCTTGCCAAGGTGGGGGTCGCGGGTTCGAATCCCGTCTTCCGCTCTTAGTAAGTGCCGGGGTGGCGGAACTGGCAGACGCACAGGACTTAAAATCCTGCGGTAGGTGACTACCGTACCGGTTCGATTCCGGTCCTCGGCACCATTTTCAGAAAAGCGTAGCTAGAAACTAAACATGCGCCCGTAGCTCAATTGGATAGAGCGTTTGACTACGGATCAAAAGGTTAGGGGTTCGACTCCTCTCGGGCGCGCCATATGACGGGAAGTAGCTCAGCTTGGTAGAGCACTTGGTTTGGGACCAAGGGGTCGCAGGTTCGAATCCTGTCTTCCCGACCATTCCTAAACAAAACTTCTTGGGGCCTTAGCTCAGCTGGGAGAGCGCCTGCCTTGCACGCAGGAGGTCAGCGGTTCGATCCCGCTAGGCTCCACTTATTAGAATTAATTTATCTATTATTATGGCGGTGTAGCTCAGCTGGCTAGAGCATTCGGTTCATACCCGAAAGGTCGTGGGTTCGACTCCCTCCGCCGCTATTACTGATTAAAGAAAGTAAGTAAAAAGTAATTTTAGTGGACCCTTAGCTCAGTTGGTTAGAGCAGACGGCTCATAACCGTCCGGTCGTAGGTTCGAGTCCTACAGGGTCCATTTATACGGAGGAATACCCAAGTCCGGCTGAAGGGATCGGTCTTGAAAACCGACAGGGGTGTCAAAACCCGCGGGGGTTCGAATCCCCCTTCCTCCTCCATATTTATACTTAGTTTCTCTTATTATCGCGGGGTGGAGCAGTTCGGTAGCTCGTCGGGCTCATAACCCGAAGGTCGCAGGTTCAAATCCTGTCCCCGCAACCAAAATGGTCCGGTAGTTCAGTTGGTTAGAATGCCTGCCTGTCACGCAGGAGGTCGCGGGTTCGAGTCCCGTCCGGACCGCCATATTTATCCCAGTAGATTGCTACTGTTGATATAGATATAAATTGTGTGTGGCTCGGTAGCTCAGTCGGTAGAGCAATGGACTGAAAATCCATGTGTCGGCGGTTCGATTCCGTCCTGAGCCACCATTTAACTTTAATTATCCAAATATTCAAAAATACATGGAGGGGTAGCGAAGTGGCTAAACGCGGCGGACTGTAAATCCGCTCCTTCGGGTTCGGCAGTTCGAATCTGCCCCCCTCCACCATATAGTAATGGCGATTGTGGCGAAGTGGTTAACGCACCTGATTGTGGTTCAGGCATTCGTGGGTTCGATTCCCATCAGTCGCCCCATTTATTTTAAAAATAAATTAATGGGCTATAGCCAAGCGGTAAGGCATCGCACTTTGACTGCGACATGCGTTGGTTCAAATCCAGCTAGCCCAGCCATTTTTATTATTCTTGCGGGTGTAGTTTAGTGGTAAAACCTCAGCCTTCCAAGCTGATGATGAGGGTTCGATTCCCTTCACCCGCTCCAAATATGGGCCTATAGCTCAGCTGGTTAGAGCGCACGCCTGATAAGCGTGAGGTCGATGGTTCGAGTCCATTTAGGCCCACCATATTGTGTTTTATATCTTTTATTCCGCAGTAGCTCAGTGGTAGAGCTATCGGCTGTTAACCGATCGGTCGTAGGTTCGAGTCCTACCTGCGGAGCCATTTTTATTTTATGGGGAAGTACTCAAGAGGCTGAAGAGGCGCCCCTGCTAAGGGTGTAGGTCGTGTAAGCGGCGCGAGGGTTCAAATCCCTCCTTCTCCGCCATATCAATATCATGCGCCTTTAGCTCAGCAGGATAGAGCAACAGCCTTCTAAGCTGTGGGTCAGAGGTTCGAATCCTCTAAGGCGCGTAAAAAACCTAATCCAACTGGGATTAGGTTTTTATTTCGTTAAATTCATCGAATATATTCTTCATTGAAGCATTTATGAAGGAGGAGAATCAATCTTTATAAGAATAAACGTTTATTTCTTTGAATCTTCTTTTGTTCGGATAATTCAACTAAGCACTTTGGAATTCATAGCAAAAATAAGTCTCGTAATCCACAATTTAAAGGGATTACGAGACTATTAAAAAGATGGTGGAAAGTCTGAACTGACTTCAAAGAATGAGGCTATGAATTACATAAAAAGGAGTCCTAAAGCTTTATGGTAGTAATTCAAACAGAGATATAAGCCAGATCAAAAGAAGTCCTGTCGTAGAAGTCCGTGCGCGTCTTCTGCGACAACAGCCTCCTGCATTCGCATCCGGCACGGTCTCTAAAGCCTCGCACTCTATTCGAGGAAGCAATTTTGCAAGCATACTCAGAGGCAGCCATGCCGAAGTCAATTCAAGAAGTAGAACCTTCGCATGGCTATACTGAAGCAACCACAAGGAGGGAATCAACGTTTCTTCTTTTGAAGAAACGTTGATTTCTCTTAATCCCATTTTCAGCAGTTATAAAAAGGTTCCCTTAGCAATCCCAGGAAGCATATTACACAGAAGTCCATGCGTGTCTTCTCCGACATCGGCCTCCTGCATTCGCATCCGGCACGGTCTCCAAAGCCTCACATTCTATTCGAAGAAGCAATTTTGTAAGTCCACTCAGCATGCAACCATGCCGAAGTCAATTCAAGAAGTAGGGCCTTCGCATCGCTTCATTGAAGCAACTACAGGGAAGAAATAAACCTTTCAAAGAGGAAACGTTTATTTCTTCTAATATTCTCTACTTGGAGAATTCAATTAAGCTTTTAAAGTAGTCCGCGTCGGTCCTTTTTGCCAACCACCTCCAGCATTGGCTTCCGGTTGGAGGCTCCAGAGCTCGTCGCTAGGTGTATTCGAAGGAGCAATTGTAAGGTTTTTATCAAAAAAAGTTGTTAAGAGTATTTAAGGAAGGATTAAAAAGGTAAATTTTCACAAACATATAAACTTGGATTCCTATAAGAAGAGGGTTTTTCTCCAAGCAAGGTCCGGGTAGTATTTTGGGGGAATTTTGGCGGGATTTATCTGTCGCCAAACCGAGCAGACCCAAAACGAAGAGTCTTGAAAATCGGCTTGCCTTGTCCATTGTACCGCCAAAAACACCGAACCTCCGATCATAATGCCCTTTTTAAACTTTGTTTCGTAACGCTTTATTGGCTAGCTTTGCAAACCCCATACCAGCCTCACACCCCAAAACATAAGGAAGGAACAAACTTTTCTAAGACATATGGTAATTTTCCATTCGTAACTAAGTTTTGAAATTTGCCTAATTATAATTCAATATACTCGTCATCTCTTTCATCAACAATATTCCTATTTTTAATGTCTTTGTTTTGGTTAGAAAAAATAATTATATAACAGTATTGATTTGATAAAACTGTTATAGTACAATGAGGTTAATAAAATAATAAATGGGGGTTGTAAAAATGGAAACTCTAGAATTTTACCGTCACTTACCGGAAAAAGAATGTCGTGAATGTGGATCTGAAATTAGAGAGCAACATGAATCCTATTTATATGAATGTGAGCGTTGTATGAGTAAACAAGAAGAGTAGATAATAAGCTTCTGATATAAAAATGGAAGATAAAAATTGAGTATGAAACTATAAAAGTATTGTATGCAAAAGGTGTTTCCACAGAAGCGCCTTTTGCATACATAATACTGAATATCAGCAATCAAAAGGCCCTTAAATTCTATAAATTTAAGGGCCTTTCTATGTAACATGATTAAGAATTGTTCAATTAAAAGAATGGTTTCCGACTATATTTTTAAAGTCTTGATAAAATTGATTTATTGAGATTGCGAAAGATGTAGTTATTAATGGAAATTGCTAAAATACATTTAATTCAAATTCAATGGGAAGGGTCATATAAATTGACAGTCCTTCCTATTGAATTTGAATGAAGAAACCGATTATGGTATCTATCAAATATACTCTTAACACCCATTTTATAGTAACGGCGTTTTGTTGTACATTGGTAAAGCTAACTACCAAATACTGGGGAAGAGAATGTCACAAGAGGATTGGCTTAATACTAACGATTCAAACAATACTAAAATTTACGTTGGAAGATTACCTGGTCCACAAAATCCAACAAATGTTTTCTAATTTATGTTCACAAACCTGCTTATAATTCAAGAAGCATATCTTCACTTCCTACATAATCTGAATTGGGGACATCATAAAGACCTTCTCCCTGAGCTGTCTGGATTAAGATGGACTAGTAAATTGGACTATAGAGAATATGGTATTTATAGTTGGAAATAAAAATGATTTGCAATGCCGTTCGTAAAAGTACACTTTTCCGAACGGATGTTTTTTGTTCGAAAACGGTCAATATTAGCGTTCGTAAAACTTTAAAATTAATTTCCGAACGTTCGTTGAATTATATATATTTTTACGAACGTTTTTTGATAGAATAAGAGAAAAAGAACCAAAATGAAGGAGATTTAAATGGACGTTCGAAAGTTTGGATACATACGAGTTAGCAGCAAAGATCAAAATGAGGGACGGCAATTTGAGGCCATGAAAGAAAAAGGGATAGGCGAACGAGACATTTTCATGGACAAACAAAGTGGAAAGGACTTTAATCGAACTCAATATCAGTTGCTTAAACGAATGTTTAGAAAAGGAGATGTTCTATATATCCATTCCTTGGATCGCTTTGGACGGAACAAGAAAGAGATTTTACAGGAATGGAATGACATCACGAAGAACATCCAGGCCGATATCGTGGTGCTAGATATGCCTTTGCTCGACACGACTCAATTTAAGGATAGGTTTAGGAACTTTCATTGCGGATCTTGTTTTGCAGATTCTTTCTTGGATGGCAGAAGAAGAACGGGAACGGATTCGAAAAAGGCAGCGTGAGGGGATTGATCTAGCTTTGAAAAATGGAGTAGCCTTTGGCCGTCCAAAAGTTCAGGTAACGGAAGAATTCAAAGAAGTTTATGATCGCTGGAAATCAGAAGAGATAACTGCTGTAAAGGCTATGGAAGAATTAGATATTAAAAAGACCACTTTTTATAAGCTAGTTAAAGAACATGAAAAGGATTTTAAATTGACTAATATATATAGAAGGAACTAGTCTAAAAAAGTAATGAATACGAACTACTTGATCCTAAGCGTTCTTCCTCGAGAGGGAATGATTGCTGAAGATTAGGACCTTCTGAATTTTGAATCGAATGAGTAATTGTAGGTTTTATAGTATTTCATTTCGTTGTAGAGCGATTCTCAAGCATGCTTTTTGGGAACTCTCTCTTTTTTTATGTAATTCACATGAAATTATTGAAGAACTTCCAATGGTTAGGTTCTTTATGATTTTGATAGCGATTCTAGTAATTTTAGTGTTGGAACGGGGGGAAAATTTCCTTTATTAAACAATCGGGCCATATTCTTAAATAGGAGAAAGTATTAATAGAAGGTAAATCGAATCTCTAAGCTATTCAACTTGGCAGTTTTTTCGATAATGAAACAGTCATTTTGACAACAATGACAAAAAACTTAAAATAATACACGGAATAATTTGATGATTCCAAATAGTTGAGCTATATTTGCACTGTACATATTTTTTAGGGAGGAATTAAAAATGGTTAATTTTACGTGGAAAGGGAATCCAGTAACACAATTAGGAAACGACGTAAAGGTTGGAGATAAAGCTCCTGAGTTTACAGTACTAGCGAATGACTTATCACCTGTTACACTCGCTGAGTCAAAAGGGAAAGTTCGTTTAATTTCTGTTATACCATCTATTGATACTCCTGTTTGTGATGCACAAACGCGTCGTTTTAACGAAGAAGCTTCTAAATTAGGTAATGTACAGGTTCTTACTATTAGCGCTGATTTACCGTTTGCACAGAAAAGTTGGTGTGCAGCAAATGGTATTGAGAATGTACAAACATTATCAGATCATCGTGATCTTTCATTCGGTGAAGCATATGGTGTTGCTATCCAAGAACTTCGCTTATTAGCACGTGCTATTTTTGTTGTTGATACAAACGAAAAAGTAACTTATGCTGAGTATGTAAATGAATCAACAGACCACCCGAATTATGAAGCAGCATTAGAAGCAGCTAGAGAAGTATTATAAACAAGTAGAGTTATTATTGTAGCTCATAAGCATTTTTCAATATATCGCAATCGGGCGCTTTAATTGAACAAGAATTGCATAAAACCGCCCATATTTATGCAGCCACCAGGCTTCTTCAGAAGCCAAAAACGTTGATCCATCAACGTTGTATAAAATCCTGCATAAACGAGTAAAAACGACAAAAGGCCAATCCCTTATCTATCAAGGGATTGGCCTTTTTGCAACTTCCGGAAATTACGCTTATGTGAACTAGACTCATATAAAGCAATCAATTGTCACATTAACCTATCTAGCGCATAAGCTGAACTATCCCATGTTTTAATGCCTCCTTATAAAAATAATAAGGAGTGATTGTATGTCTGGTGTTGTTGGTACTGGTGGTTTTGGTGGAGGATTTGCTTTAATAATCGTATTATTTATCCTATTAATCATTATTGGAGCTAGTTTTGTTGGTGGTTACGGCGGCGGATGCTGCTAAAAATAAAGAGCCGACCTCGTTTTGAGTCGGCTTTTTTAATATGCAGTATTTATTCAATTCTTGGGAGCTTCTTCAACT
>CAWBND010000003.1:0-5764 GCA_963790055.1 uncultured Bacillaceae bacterium | reverse complement strand
ACCAAAACTCTGTTGTAAATGATAATTCAATGTATGATAACGTTTATGATCAAACGCATATGGAAAAGGATTTTCTTGATTCATCCCTATTACCTCTTTTCATCCTTAAATAAGATTTTATTTTAACATATGTCGGGGCTTCATCCAATTGTCTCTATAATTGTTGTCTACAAATGGAAGTGGCTTTTTGCGTAAGAAAAAAAGATTGGAGCAAAATAAGATGGTGAAGCTTTCAATGGAGCTTCATTGATGAATCTTTCTAGGAGGGGTTTGATGGCAACTCGAGATTCCATGAATGAGCTTAAGCAGCAATGTGAGGATGTACTTAGATTTGCAAACGAACAATATCAAGAAAGCAGCCTTCAAGAGCAATACAATGATGACAACTATATTCAAGCATTGCAACAGTTAGAAAGCGCTTATAATGATATTGCGACAATGGCACACAGTGCTAATGGTCAGCAAAGAGAAGAATTGCATCGCATGCGACTTCAAATCCAGCAAGTACAAAATAACATGATTCTTCTTAATCGTTAGGAGGAGAGCATAGATGAAAAATCGTTCAAAACAACAGAACCCAGAACAAAAAACACGTAATGGTGTGAACAATGGGGATCTTGAGCTTGGATCTGATTTTGATCTCATTAAACAAGCGAAAAAGAAATATGAAAAAAGCCAACAACCTACTAAATCTAAAATTCATCCTGAATAAAGGTGTGAGCTGATTCTTTGGAGTCAGCTCTTTATTCGTAAAGTATGATAACTGTAATAACTGTCCATACTAATCGATGAGGTCTAGGCTTAACAAATTCTGGATGACTACATATATTAAAACGGAGTTTTCCTAACTTGCATATTCTTGGGAAATTATATACAATAGCATTATCAAAATTGAATAGTTACAATGACTATGAAAAGGAATAGTAGTGATGTTTAAAACCTGTTATAGAGAGCTGACGGTTGGTGGAAGTCAGTCTGGATCATTACGAACTCGCCTATTGAGTTGCAGATATGAAACGCTTGAGTAATGTCTGTCGTATGTCCGCGTTAAGGAGTTTTAAGCGAGTGACTTGTTCACTAATGTGGGTGGTACCGCGGGAGAATACATAATCCTCTCGTCCCAATTTTTGGGATGAGGGGGTTTTTTATATTTCTTTAACTTATATAGTTGTTAACTTTAATTAGTAGGAGGAACATAAGATGAGTTTCGATCATCATACGATTGAAAAAAAATGGCAGAAATATTGGGAAGACAATAAAACATTTAAAACAAGTGAAGATAAAGGAAAGCGTAAGTTCTACGCTTTAGATATGTTCCCCTATCCATCAGGAGCTGGACTGCATGTTGGTCACCCTGAAGGCTATACGGCAACAGATATACTTTCAAGAATGAAAAGAATGCAAGGGTATAATGTTCTTCATCCGATGGGCTGGGATGCATTCGGACTTCCTGCAGAACAATATGCATTGGATACGGGAAATGATCCAGCAGAATTTACTAAGCATAATATCGATAACTTCCGCCGTCAAATTAAATCATTAGGATTTTCTTATGATTGGGATCGTGAAGTAAGTACAACAGATCCACAATATTATAAATGGACACAATGGATTTTTCTAAAGCTTTATGAAAAAGGCTTAGCTTATATTGATGAAGTTCCGGTCAACTGGTGTCCTGCATTAGGTACTGTGCTTGCAAACGAAGAAGTTATTGATGGTAAAAGTGAACGTGGCGGTCACCCTGTTATTAGAAAGCCAATGAAACAATGGAATTTAAAAATTACAGCCTATGCGGATCGTTTACTTCAAGACCTTGAAGAGTTAGATTGGCCAGAAAGCATTAAAGATATGCAACGAAATTGGATTGGACGTTCAGAAGGCGCTGAAGTAAACTTCCAAGTTGATGGACATGACGAACATTTTACCGTTTTCACGACTCGCCCTGATACATTATTTGGTGCAACCTATACGGTTCTTGCTCCAGAACATAAATTAGTGCAAAAAATTACCACACCCGAGCAAAAGCAAGCGGTTGAGAAGTATCTAGAAGAGGTTACAAGTAAAAGTGATTTAGAAAGAACCGATCTTGCAAAAGATAAAACAGGTGTATTTACAGGGGCGTATGCCATCAATCCTGTTAATGGTGTAAAAGTTCCAATCTGGATTGCGGATTATGTATTGGCAACCTATGGTACAGGTGCGATTATGGCCGTTCCAGCTCATGACGAAAGGGACTATGAGTTTGCTACGAAATTTAATCTTGAAATTATCGAGGTCGTTGCAGGTGGGGACGTCACTAAAGAAGCTTATACCGGTGATGGTCTTCATGTAAACTCCGACTTTTTAAATGATTTAAACAAAGAAGACAGTATTAGTAAAATGATTCAATGGTTAGAAGAAAAAGGGGTTGGAACGAAAAAAGTAACGTACCGACTTCGTGACTGGTTATTTAGTCGTCAACGTTATTGGGGTGAGCCGATTCCACTGATTCATTGGGAAGATGGGACAATGACTGCTGTACCAGAAGAGGAATTACCGCTCGTACTACCAGTTACAAAGGAAATCAAGCCATCTGGAACAGGTGAATCACCACTTGCGAATATTGAAGATTGGGTGAATGTTGTCGATCCTGCAACAGGTAAAAAAGGCCGTCGGGAAACAAATACGATGCCGCAATGGGCGGGTAGCTGCTGGTATTACTTACGATTTATTGACGCACATAATGATCAGGCTCTAGCAGATCCAGAAAAGTTAAAAGAGTGGTTGCCAGTAGATATTTATATTGGTGGGGCTGAACATGCTGTTCTTCACTTATTATATGCTCGTTTCTGGCATAAATTCCTTTATGATATTGGTGTGGTGCCAACGAAAGAACCATTCCAAAAACTATTTAACCAAGGAATGATTCTTGGGGAAAATAATGAAAAAATGAGTAAATCAAAAGGTAATGTGGTTAACCCTGATGAAATTGTTGAAAGTCATGGTGCAGATACATTACGTTTATATGAAATGTTCATGGGTCCACTTGATGGATCGATTGCTTGGTCTGCAAATGGAGTTGATGGTTCAAGACGTTTCTTAGACCGGATTTGGCGTCTATTAATCGATGATAATGGAAATTTAAATTCAAAGATTAAAGAAAACTTGGAACAAGAAAGTGGTTTAGAGAAAGTTTACCACCAAACCGTGAAAAAGGTGACAGAAGACTATGAAGCACTACACTTTAATACAGCTATTTCTCAATTGATGGTATTCATCAATGAAGCCTATAAAGCAGACGTGTTACCAATTAGTTATGTAGAAGGCTTTGTGAAACTTATTTCACCAATCGCTCCACATATTGCGGAAGAACTTTGGGAAAAACTCGGGTCTAGCGGCACGATTGCCTATGAAGGATGGCCTGCCTATGACGAAGCGAAATTAAAAGATGACGAAGTTGAAATTGTTATTCAAATTAATGGGAAAGTAAAACATAAATTACTTGTACCAATCAATACCAACAAAGATGCACTAGAGCAAATAGCAATGGATGATGACAAAATAAAGGCACAAATCGATGGCAAAACAATTCGAAAAGTCATCGCTGTACCTGGTAAGCTCGTTAATATCGTAGCGAACTAAAACAGAATAGGTGAATTGAAGCTGCATTTCTTTTATACTAGGAATGTAGCTTTTCATCACATAACAACAAAGGGGAAATGGAACGTGGCAGATTTACCAACGATTACAACAGATGAATTACAAAAGAAGCTAGAAGCAGGGGAAAAACTAGAGTTAGTTGATGTTAGAGAAGATGAAGAAGTAGCAGCGGGAATGATTCCTGGTTCCAAACATATTAAGATGATGGAAATTCCTAATCGTATGAATGAATTGGAACGCGAAACGGAATACATTATTATTTGCCGTTCTGGCGCTAGAAGCACGAACGTCTGCCATTTCTTACAGGAACAGGGGTACAAAGTAAGAAATATGGATGGCGGCATGCTTGAATGGAAAGGGTCAGTACAATAGGATCACAATTAAACTTGATAGAATATAGGCAAGAAGGATAAAAAGGACAGTGTCGCTACTGTCCTTTTTTTGTGTACTTTTTCAAGTATTCAAAAAATTAGTATGATTCGTGTTAAAAAAGTAAAAAAGATAGGCAGAATCAACTGTATACATAGTATTCTGAATATTTTAAACTAAGAATACGCTTACAAAATAGATAAAAAAATGAAAAACAAAATAACAACTAAGTATAGATTGATAAAAAATGAAGAAACTTTAGGGGGAATTAAGATGGCAAGAGTACTAAGAATGGGAAGAGTAGAATTAAGAGTATTAGACTTAGAAAAATCTGTTGACTATTATACAAACGTGATTGGTTTAGAAGAAACAGGACGAGTAGGAAACAGTGTTTTCTTTAAAGCATGGGATGAATATGATCACCATAGTGTGATTATCACAAAATCAAATACAGCAGGACTTGCTCATCTGGCATTTAAAGTGGAAAATGCCGATGATTTAGCTTATTTCGAAAGGAAAGTAGAAGAATTTGGATGTGCTACTTCTCGTGTATCAAAGGGAACGAGATTAGCAGAAGGTGAAGCAGTGCGTTTCATTTTACCAACAGGACATGCTTGTGAATTGTATTATGAAATCGATCTATTAGGAACAGCGGTAGGCACACGAAATCCTCATCCGTGGCCGTTACATACAAAAGGAATAGCACCACACCGCTTGGATCACATCTTATTAACAGGTGATGATTTGAAAACGGTCACAAGATTCTTTGTTGAAGCATTAAACTTTACTCAAAGTGAGAGAGTGGTTGTTGAAGAAAATGAAGAATTAGTTGGTAGTTTCTTATTTTCGTCAAATAAAGCCCATGATATTGCGTTTGTAAAAGGACCTGATGCAAAACTTCATCATGCCGGTTTCCATGTAGATTCTCTTCATGATGTTTTTAAAGCAGCTGATTTATTATCGATGCATGAAGTGCCAATTGAGATCACTCCTACACGTCACGGAATTACAAGAGGACAAACGGTTTATTTCTGGGATCCATCCGGAAATCGTAATGAAGCCTTTGCAGGCGGATATATGGCATTCCCTGATATGCCAACGATTACATGGGATGCTTCGAAAATTGGTCAAGGTATCTTCTACCATGCTAGAGAATTAACTGAGTCTTTCAACGTTGCCTTAACTTAAGTAGAAAAGTTGAAGCTTCCTGAGTTAGACAAGAGAAAGCATAAGAGAGGAGAGATAGAATGTATAATGTAACTCTTAAAGCAAGAGGTCAGCAATTTGAATATGCTTGTGCACCAAATGTTACACCACTCCGAGCGGCACGTGACCAGTTTATTCCAATTCCAACCGGATGTATTCGAGGTGGATGTGGGATGTGCAAGGTGAAAGTGCTAAACGGTGACTACGATCAAGAATTAGTTCGTTCACAAGATGCTTTATCAGATGAAGAACTAGCGAATAGCTACGCTCTTGCCTGCTGCATGACAGCAAAGAGTGACCTAGAACTTATTACAATAGAAGATGAGAAAAAACAACAGAATGAATCTAATCTAGTAGTAATAGGTGAAGATAAATAGTACTTCAAGGAAGTCTTAAATGTGAGCCGTCTAAGGAAATAAGGAGTGTAAAACGAAAATCTAATTCATTATCATAAAAATATTGTACAATAATTTATGTTAAATATTCAGAATTTATTGTATAATGATGTGGAATCAGATCAATGAAAGATGATTACAGATTTTACACATGC
>CAWBND010000002.1:0-5819 GCA_963790055.1 uncultured Bacillaceae bacterium | reverse complement strand
AACAAAGTATTATTTTAACATATCTCGGGGTTTCATCCAATTGCCTCGATCATTGTTGCCTACAAATGGTAGTGTCTTTTTGGGTAAGAAAAAAAGATTGGAGCAAAATAAAATGGTGAAGCTTTCATTGGAGCTTCATTGATGAATCTTTCTAGGAGGGGTTTGATGGCAACTCGAGATTCCATGAATGAGCTTAAGCAACAGTGTGAGGATGTACTTAGATTTGCGAACGAACAATATCAAGAAAGTAGCCTTCAAGAGCAATATAATGATGACAACTATATTCAAGCCTTACAACAGTTAGAAAGCGCTTATAATGATATTGCGACAATGGCACACAGTGCTAATGGTCAGCAAAGAGAAGAATTGCATCGCATGCGACTTCAAATCCAGCAAGTACAAAATAACATGATTCTTCTTAATCGCTAGGAGGATAGCATAGATGAAAAAGCGTTCAAAACAACAGAATCCAGAACAAAAAACACGTAATGGTGTGAACAATCAGGATCTTGAGCTTGGATCTGATTTTGATCTCATTAAACAAGCGAAAAAGAAATATGAGAAAAGCGAACAACCCACTAAATCTAAAATTCATCCTGAATAAAGGTGTGAGCTGATTCTTTGGAGTCAGCTCTTTATTCGTAAAGTATGATAACTGTAATAACTGTCCATACTAATCGATGAGGTCTAAATTTAACAAGGTTGTTTACGTAAAGTTTGTTGTTAAAATCTAAAAGCCGATTTTAACGTAGAAAAAGCTATTTTGTACATACGTATTAAGTTTGCAGCTCTTTTTTCAAAAGAGTATTTAACAAATAAATGATGATTACATATATTAAAATGGAGTTTTCCTAACTTGCATATTCTTGGGAAATTATATACAATAGCATTATCAAAATTGAATAGTTACAATGACTATGAAAAGGAATAGTAGTGATGTTTAAAACCTGTTATAGAGAGCTGACGGTTGGTGGAAGTCAGTCTGGATCATTACGAACTCGCCTATTGAGTTGCAGATATGAAACGGTTGAGTAATATCTGTCGTATGTCCGCGTTAAGGAGTTTTAAGCGAGTGACTTGTTCACTAATGTGGGTGGTACCGCGGGAGAATACATAATCCTCTCGTCCCAATTTTTGGGATGAGGGGATTTTTTATATTTCTTTAGCTTATATGCATCATTAATAAAGCTACCGTAAAATTCTCAAAACATTTATTTAGTAGGAGGAACAAAAGATGAGTTTCGATCATCATACGATTGAAAAAAAATGGCAGAAATATTGGGAAGACAATAAAACATTTAAAACAAGTGAAGATAAAGGAAAGCGTAAGTTCTACGCTTTAGATATGTTCCCATATCCATCAGGAGCTGGACTGCATGTTGGTCACCCTGAAGGCTATACGGCAACAGATATACTTTCAAGAATGAAAAGAATGCAAGGGTATAATGTTCTTCATCCAATGGGTTGGGATGCATTCGGACTTCCAGCAGAACAATATGCATTGGATACGGGAAATGATCCAGCAGAATTTACTAAGCATAATATCGATAACTTCCGCCGCCAAATTAAATCATTAGGATTTTCTTATGATTGGGATCGTGAAATAAGTACAACGGATCCACAGTATTATAAATGGACACAATGGATTTTCCTAAAGCTTTATGAAAATGGCTTAGCTTATATTGATGAAGTTCCGGTCAACTGGTGTCCTGCATTAGGTACTGTGCTTGCAAACGAAGAAGTGATTGATGGTAAAAGTGAACGTGGCGGTCACCCTGTTGTTAGAAAACCAATGAAACAATGGAATCTAAAAATTACAGCCTATGCGGATCGTTTACTGGAAGACCTTGAAGAGTTAGATTGGCCAGAAAGCATTAAAGATATGCAACGAAATTGGATTGGACGTTCAGAAGGTGCTGAAGTAAACTTCCAAATTGATGGACATGATGAACATTTTACCGTTTTCACGACTCGCCCTGATACATTATTTGGTGCAACTTATACGGTTCTTGCTCCAGAACATAAATTAGTGCAAAAAATTACCACACCAGAGCAAAAGCAAGCGGTTGAGAAGTATCTAGAAGAGGTTACAAGTAAAAGTGATTTAGAAAGAACCGATCTTGCAAAAGATAAAACAGGTGTATTTACAGGGGCGTATGCCATCAATCCTGTTAATGGTGTAAAAGTTCCGATCTGGATTGCGGATTATGTATTGGCAACCTATGGTACAGGTGCGATTATGGCCGTTCCAGCTCATGACGAAAGGGACTATGAGTTTGCTACGAAATTTAATCTTGAAATTATCGAGGTTGTTGCAGGTGGAGATGTCACAAAAGAAGCTTATACTGGTGACGGTCTACATGTAAATTCCGACTTTTTAAATGATCTAAATAAAGAAGATGCTATTGGTAAAATGATTCTTTGG
Organism: uncultured Bacillaceae bacterium; assembly: GCA_963790055.1. Taxonomy (GTDB): domain Bacteria; phylum Bacillota; class Bacilli; order Bacillales; family DSM-1321; genus Peribacillus. Next base: position 3,394 of record CAWBND010000002.1, on the reverse strand, counting down.
TTAGAAGAAAAAGGAGTTGGAACGAAAAAAGTTACGTACCGACTTCGTGATTGGTTATTCAGTCGCCAACGTTATTGGGGAGAGCCGATTCCATTAATTCATTGGGAAGATGGAACAATGACGGCTGTACCAGATGAGGAATTACCGCTTGTACTTCCAGTGACAAACGAAATCAAGCCATCTGGAACAGGGGAATCACCACTTGCCAATATTGAAGAGTGGGTGAATGTAGTCGATCCTGCAACAGGTAAAAAAGGTCGCCGTGAAACAAATACAATGCCACAATGGGCGGGTAGCTGCTGGTATTACTTACGATTTATTGATGCACATAATGATCAGGCACTAGCCGATCCAGAAAAGTTAAAAGAATGGTTGCCAGTAGATATTTATATTGGTGGGGCTGAACATGCTGTTCTTCACTTATTGTATGCTCGTTTCTGGCATAAATTCCTTTATGATATTGGTGTGGTGCCAACGAAAGAACCATTCCAAAAGCTATTTAACCAAGGAATGATCCTTGGCGAAAATAATGAAAAAATGAGTAAATCAAAAGGCAATGTAGTTAACCCTGATGAAATTGTTGAAAGTCACGGTGCAGATACATTACGTTTATATGAAATGTTCATGGGTCCACTTGATGGGTCGATTGCTTGGTCTGCAAATGGGGTTGATGGTTCAAGACGTTTCTTAGACCGGATTTGGCGTCTATTAATCGATGAAAATGGAAATTTAAATCCAAAGATTAAAGAAAATCTGGAACAAGAAAGTGGTTTAGAGAAGGTTTATCATCAAACTGTTAAAAAGGTGACAGAAGACTATGAAGCACTACACTTTAATACAGCTATTTCTCAATTGATGGTATTCATCAATGAAGCGTATAAAGCAGACGTGTTACCAATTAGTTATGTAGAAGGGTTTGTGAAACTTATTTCACCAATTGCTCCGCATATTGCAGAAGAACTTTGGGAAAAACTGGGGTCTAGCGGCACGATTGCCTATGAAGGATGGCCTGCATATGACGAAGCTAAATTAAAAGATGACGAAGTAGAAATTGTTATTCAAATCAATGGGAAAGTAAAACATAAATTACTTGTACCAATCAATACGAATAAAGATGCACTAGAGCAAATAGCAATGGATGATGACAAAATCAAGGAACAAATCGATGGCAAAACGATTCGAAAAGTCATCGCTGTACCTGGTAAGCTTGTTAATATCGTAGCGAACTAAAACAAAAATGATGAATTGAAGCTGCATTTCTTTTATACTGGGAATGTAGCTTTTCATCACATAACAACAAAGGGGAAATGAACGTGGCAGATTTACCAACTATTACAACAGATGAATTACAAAAAAAGCTAGAAGCAGGGGAAAAACTAGAGTTAGTTGATGTTAGAGAAGATGAAGAAGTAGCAGCGGGAATGATTCCTGGTGCCAAACATATTAAGATGATGGAAATTCCTAATTGTATGAATGAATTGGAACGCGAAAAGGAATACATTATTATTTGCCGTTCTGGCGCTAGAAGTTCGAACGTCTGTCATTACTTACAGGATCAGGGGTATAAAGTAAGAAATATGGTCGGCGGCATGCTTGAATGGAAAGGGTCTGTACAGTAGGATCACAATTAAACTTGGTAGAATATAGGCAAGAAAGAAAAAAGGACAGTGCGCTTCACTACTGTCCTTTTTTCTTTCTGTTTTTTTAGGTATTCAAAAAATTAGTACGATTCGTGTGAAAAAAGTAAAAAAGATAGGCGGAATCAATTGTATACATACTATTCAGAATATTTTAAACTAAGAATACGCTTACAAATTAGATAAAAAAACGAAAAACAAAATAACAACTAAGTATAGCTTTATAAAAAATGAAAAAACTTTAGGGGGAATTAAGATGGCAAGAGTACTAAGAATGGGAAGAGTAGAATTAAAAGTATTAGACTTAGAAACTTCTGTTGACTATTATACAAATGTGATTGGTTTAGAAGAAACAGGACGTGTAGGAAACAGTGTTTTCTTCAAAGCATGGGATGAATATGATCACCATAGTGTGATTATTACAAAATCAAATACAGCTGGTCTTGCTCATATGGCATTTAAAGTGGAAAATGCAGATGATTTAGCTTATTTCGAAAGGAAAGTAGAAGAATTCGGATGTGCTACTTCTCGTGTATCAAAGGGAACGAGACTAGCTGAAGGTGAAGCAGTACGCTTCATTTTACCAACAGGACATGCTTGTGAACTGTATTATGAAATCGATCTATTAGGAACAGCAGTAGGCACTCGAAATCCTCATCCATGGCCGTTAGGTACAAAAGGAATTGCACCGCACCGCTTGGATCATATCTTATTAACAGGTGATGATTTGAAAACGGTCACAAGATTCTTTGTTGAAGCCCTAAACTTTACTCAGAGTGAGAGAGTTGTCGTTGAAGAAAATGAAGAATTAGTTGGTAGTTTCTTATTTTCGTCAAATAAAGCCCATGATATTGCGTTTGTAAAAGGACCTGATGCAAAACTTCATCATGCCGGTTTCCATGTCGATTCACTTCATGATGTTTTTAAAGCAGCTGATTTACTATCCATGCATGAAGTGCCAATTGAGATAACTCCTACACGCCACGGAATTACAAGAGGACAAACGGTTTATTTCTGGGACCCATCCGGAAATCGTAATGAAGCGTTTGCAGGCGGATATATGGCATTCCCAGATATGCCAACGATTACATGGGATGCTTCGAAAATTGGTCAAGGTATTTTCTACCATGCTAGAGAATTAACTGAATCCTTCAATGTTGCCTTAACTTAAGTAGAAAAATGGAAGTGTTGAAGATAGACAAAGGAAAAGCAAAAGAGAGGAGAGATTGAATGTATAACATAACTCTGAAAGCAAGAGGGCAGCAATTTGAATATGCTTGTGCACCAAATGTGACACCATTAAGAGCAGCTCGTGACCAGTTTATTCCAATTCCAACCGGATGTATTCGAGGTGGATGTGGGATGTGCAAGGTGAAAGTGCTAAACGGTGACTACGATCAAGAATTAGTTCGTTCACAAGATGCTTTATCGGATGAAGAATTAGCGAATAGCTACGCTCTTGCCTGCTGCATGACAGCAAACAGTGACCTAGAAATGATTACAGTAGAAGATGAGAAAAAACAACAGAATGAATCTAATCTAGCAAAAATAGGTGAAGGTAATTAGTATTTCAAGGAAAATTGAAATGTGGATCTGCCTAAGGATGAAATAAGATGTGTAATGAATTGGTAGGAGTGAAACGATATCTGATTCATTTTCATATAAATATTGTACAATAGTTTGTATGAAATATTCAGAATTTATTGTATAATAGTGAAGACTCGTATCATGTAAGCTGATTAGAGCTATCCACATAC
>CAWBND010000001.1:0-126818 GCA_963790055.1 uncultured Bacillaceae bacterium | reverse complement strand
GATGTTCGAAAGGATCAAATTGAACAGCTAAAGGATTTATATAAATCCCTTCTTCGCATTGAGGAAATCACGTATGAGAATAACAAGTATATCGATATGGGAATCCAAAGCTTAGATAAAGCGGTAAGCATTCTGCAAAATTCAAGAACAGATGACAATAAATTATCCGAAACCTATAAGGAGTTAACGGACTTTGGCTTTACTTGGTCTACTTCTATTCAAAGTAAATATCATTCGAAGGATTTTGGAGCTGTATTTGAGAAGTATATCAATAATTAATCAAAAAAAGACACTTTATAGGGGATTTGCATTGCAACAAGCATAATCTTCATGAACTTACTTCGAGTTATATTTAGTGAGTCACTATTTAAATAATCCCAATTAGGGGTTATTTTTTTGTTGTTAAATGGTAAAATTATACAAAATACGACGCGGTAAGGAGGGGAATTTCCTAATTTAATAGAATATATAAGTGTGGTTGGTATGTTGGTGGTTAGGTGGTTGATAAACTCAGAAAGGTGCTGAACATAGTGATAAATCAGTTTTTAACAATAAAAGAGCTGAAAGAGGCACTTCCCGAGATTCCGGAAAATAGTTTAAAACGGTACCTACAAGAACATGAAGAATATTTAAATTTCAGAAAGGAACATAATCGTTATAGGATTCATGTTTCTACATTGAGAAATTGAAAATCATTAGACAATGTTATTCTGAAGGCTTAAAGAAGGAAGAAGTAAATGTAAGATTAGAGGAAAGTGGTTTTCCTATCACAATTACGATAGAAGATGACAAAAGTACATCACTAGTATCTATTAATCACGAGCTTACTGATATGAAAAAGTTAATCAGCTTTTTAGTTCAACAAAATGAACAAACTAGAATGCAGTTTAATAAAATTAAAGACCAAAATCAGCAACTTATTCACGAGATTCATCAACTGAGAGAAATAATGAAAAATGAAGCGAAAGAGAAGCTAAAAAAGTCGATTTTTTAAATGAAGGTTTATTAGTAACTCAAAAAGCGATTGAAGAAGTAGTGACTAGTATTCAAACTGAGAAGGAAAAAGGATTTTGGAAAAAGTTATTTAAAAGATAAAAAGGCTTATATTGTAGAGCATAGGAATCCAATTTCGCTCTCCATTTGATTTTGTGAGATAATAACGAAAGTAGTTTCAAATGGAGAGGATGTTTCGATGAGTAAGACAGTAGTATTGGCCGAAAAACCATCGGTCGGTAGAGATATAGCAAAAGTATTGAAGTGTGGGAAAAAAGGAAATGGTTATTTTGAGGGAGATAAGTATATTGTTACGTGGGCGCTAGGGCATTTAGTGACACATGCTGATCCAGAGGCCTATGATGAAAAATATAAATCATGGCGTCTTGAAGATTTGCCTATGCTGCCACAGCCGCTTAAGTTGGTCGTTATTAAGCAAACGGGAAAGCAATTTCAAGCAGTTAAAGCACAATTAAATCGCAAAGATGTCCATGAAATTGTCATCGCTACAGACGCTGGACGTGAGGTAGAGCTTGTGGCTCGTTGGATTTTGGAAAAAACACATGTAAAGAAACCAATTAAACGGCTTTGGATTTCCTCTGTCACAGACAAGGCGATTAAAGAAGGCTTTAGTAGAGCTGAGCAATGGAAAAGAGTATGAAAATCTTTATGCTTCAGCGGTTGCTCGTGCAGAAGCGGACTGGCTTGTTGGAATGAATGCAACACGTGCCTTAACGACAAGGCATAATGCTCAATTATCTTGTGGTCGTGTACAAACGCCGACTTTGGCGATGATTGCCGCGCGTGAAGAGGAAATTAAGAAGTTTCAGCCGAAGACTTTCTACGGTATAACCGCTATGGCTGAGCCTACATTAAAGCTCGTCTGCAGGATGGAAAGACAAATGATTTCCGGACTTTTGATAAAAATAAAGCGGAAAAAATATTGGCTAGTTTAAGGAATGAACAGGCGGAAATCGTAGAGGTTAAAAAAGCACATAAAAAGAACTTTGCGCCTCAGCTATATGACTTAACCGAATTACAAAGAGATGCTAATAAAAAGTTCGGTTATTCAGCGAAAGAAACGCTATCCATCATGCAAAGCTTATATGAAAGTGATAAAGTGCTGACGTACCCAAGAACAGATTCACGCTTTTTGTCAACAGATATTGTCGATACGTTAAAAGAAAGGTTGCAGGCTGTGAGTATTAAGCCTTATGCTCCATTTGCAGCAAAAATTTTACGTCAGCCAATTAAAGCAAATAAATCCTTTGTTGATAACAGTAAAGTATCTGATCACCATGCAATTATTCCAACGGAGCAAACACCATTGCCAGGAAAACTAAGCGATAAAGAATCGAAAATTTATGATCTTGTTGTCAAACGTTTCCTTGCCGTGCTTTTGCCCCCATTCGAATATGAACAGACAACGATTACAGCAAAAATTGCAGGTGAAACTTTCATTGCGAAAGGCAAAGTGGTAGTAAAATCAGGCTGGAAGGAAGTCTATGACCATCACTTTGAAGAGGAAGAGGCGAAGGATGATCTCGCTGAGCAACTACTTCCTGCTTTACAAGAAGGAACGAAGTTGAAGGTTTCCTCCGTTAAAATGACAGAAGGTGCGACAAAACCACCTGAACCACTTAACGAAGCAACGCTATTATCAGCAATGGAAAATCCATCCCGCTTTATGGCTGGGGAAAGTAAAGAGCTTATTAAGACACTCGGTGAAACAGGTGGCATTGGAACGGTTGCCACTCGTGCGGATATTATTGAAAAGTTATTTAAAGGCTTTTTAATTGAAAAAAGAGGAAAAGGACTTCATGCGACGTCAAAAGGTAAGCAACTACTCGAGTTGGCACCTGAAGATTTACGTTCTCCAGCATTAACAGCAGAGTGGGAGCAAAAGCTAACAGCGATTGCCAAGGGTAAACTACCAAAGAAAGCATTTATTGATGAAATGAGAATATATGCGAAGGAAATTGTAGTTGAGATTAAGAATAGTGATAAAAAGTTTAAGCATGATAATCTAACGGGTAGTAAATGTCCAGAGTGCGGCAAGCTGCTGCTTGAGGTCAACGGCAAAAAAGGGTAAAATGCTTGTTTGCCAAGACCGCGAGTGTGGATATCGCAAGGGTGTTTCACGTGTAACCAATGCGCGTTGTCCACAATGTCATAAAAAAATGGAAATGCGTGGTCAAGGGGAGGCGCAAACCTTCACTTGTAAATGTGGGTTCCATGAGAAGTTATCCTCGTATCAAAAAAGAAGAGGTCAAAATAAGAATCAAAAAGTATCCAAGCATGAAGTCGCGAATTATATGAAAAAGCAGAATAAAGAAGAACCACTCAATACTGCTCTTGCTGATGCATTAGCGAAGCTGAAGTTGGATAAATAAAGATAAAATTAGAAACAGGCTATCCATATTTTACTTTGGATAGCCTGTTAATTTTAGTTTATTTAAATGAGATTATGTTTGTCATCTTTTTCTGTAGATTAGGAAATCTGAGGTGAATGTTTTTATGAATTTAAATGTACAACTATTGTGGCGTCATATTCCTACTCGTGTTGGACGAAGTCTATTGATTCTTTTCAGTGCAATGATGATTTTTATGATAGGCATTAGTCGAGTGTATCTAGGCGTTCATTATCCTAGTGACATTATTGGGGGTTCTTTGTAAGAGTAGCGTCCCAGATAGGAATCGAACCTACGACCTACAGCTTAGGAGGCTGTCGCTCTATCCTACTGAGCTACTGGGACATATAAAAGTTACGACTTAATTATTATATTTCTTATATGAAAAAATTTCAATATTTGGCCTACTTTCAGTTTATGTACAATTATAATACATAATATAGGGGGGAATAGAGATGACATTTCGAGAACGAAGGGAAAAACATCGAAGTAAGCGCAAAAAGAAAGAAAAAGAGAGTGTTTATTCATGGAGCGATTTTTTGTGGGATGGACTTTTTTATTTTCCGGAATTATTATTTTTGCCGTTTCGATTATTATGGTGGGGATTAAGGGCAATTTTAAAAGTTTTTAGGTTTGATTTTTGGTGAGGTATGAGATGTTTAAGAAGTCGTAATAACTTCTTAAACATCCTCTTTTTATCCTTGCAAACAACTCTTCCTTGCTACGGGGCATTGTTTCTTCATCACTAAGAAGCTGTTTTTTCATTAAAACTTGTGCTGTTTCAAATACCCATGGTTTTTCTAAATGGGCTTGATTGAGTAATTCTTGATTGTGAAAAACAGTCACAGGGTCGCCGTGATAAAGAATTTTGCCATCACTCATGACAATGATTTCATCGGCCCATTCATAAGCAAAGTGAACGTCATGAGTCGAAAGAATAATTGTTTTATAGATTCATGGATTTCCACGGAGAATCTGCATGATTTGTTTAGAATAATAGGCATCTAATCCAGCTGAAGGTTCATCTAAAATAAAAACATCAGGATTCATTGCTAAAACTCCGGCAATCGCGACTCTTTTTTTCTGGCCTAGGCTTAAAAAATGAATCGGTTTGTCTTGTAAAGCAGTAACCTCTGTTTTTTCCATGGCCCATTCAACCTGCTGTAATACTTTTTCTTTAGACCAGCCCAAATTCATCGGTCCAAAGGAGATATCTTGTTTAACATTGCCGGAAAACAAGTTGTGAATCAGGATCTTGAAAGACAATGCCTACTTGTTTTCGAAGAGCTAACAATGATTTTCGGTCATACTTTATTTTTTTTCCTTCAAAAAGAATCGTGCCAGATGTAGGTTTCAAGATTCCATTTAAATGCTGAAAAAAAGTTGATTTTCCTGCTCCATTGTTACCAAGAAGGGCAATTTTTTTCCCTTTGTTAATGGAGAGGGAAATATCTTGTAAAGCAGTTGTACCATCTGCATAGCGATGGGTGAGTTGGTTGATTTCAAAAAAAATCTCATCCATTAGAAGCTTCCTCCAAACTGTATATAGACGGTCACCATTCCAGCAATGATTCCAAAAATGATGAGCCAATTGACTGTGGAATACTGGTAATGTTCGTCTACATATAAAATATCCTCCGTATATCCTCTTGAATCCATTGCAATCGTTAACTCTTTTGCTCGTTGAAATACCGTAATAAACAAGGAAGAAATTAATAGGCTAAGTGAATGTAGCCAAAGTCTAGCCGTTCGATATCCAAGACGAGAATTTTGAGCTTGATAGATTTTTAGAGACGTTTCTAAAAAAACAAAGATAAAACGATACATAATTTCCGTAATTTCAATCAGTAACGATGGTACTTTCAATTTGCGCAGAACTTGAAGAATGGCCTGCACCGGTGTTGTTAATGTTAAAAAGTATAAACAGCTTATACTGCTAAGAACGACAAAGAATCAGTGAAATCACTGTGTCAACATTGCTTGCTGAAATGAATAGCTGCCAATTTCCGAATCTCTTTGACCAGAGTACAGTAGGTAAAATAGTGTCCATACTTGCAAAAGAAAATAGGATGGTCAATGTTCCAGATAAAAGAAAAAAACTAGGTAGTAACAGTAGTTTTAGATAATAGGAAAATGGAATTTTTGCAGCAAAAATAGTAAAAGCACTCATCACTGTAAAAGTGATGAGTGAAACAAGCCTGTCTTTTACAAGTAAAGTAAACAGTAAGAGAAAAAGAGCAATTGTCATTTTCTCTACTGGATGAATATGCTTTAGACGATTGATATAGGCATATTTATCAATGAGTAACATCGGTTTTGTTTTCTTTTTTTCTTCTTTTACTTTTTCCACGCGTATAGCCAATAAAATAGCCGATAAATCCAGCACCAATCGCTGCTTGAAGCGCAAATAATAAGCTTTCTATTTCACCGCTTGGCGGCTCCCAAATGCTTGAAAACCAAGGTTCGTAGCTTGAATTAATTTCACCAATGGCTTCTTTAGCTTCACCGTCTGCACCGCCAAATTCAGCATCTTTTTGAATAAACAAGGGGAGGATGGCCAGTAGGATAACAGCTAAAATGATCAGTACATTCTTTTTCATCATTAATGAGCCTCCTTTGATAAAACGCGAAGTGCTTTTAGTTCTGATACGTTATATTTTTTCAAGAAATTCATGACTAAAACGGTTAATAGACCTTCACTAATGGCTAATGGAATTTGTGTGAACGCAAAGATGCCTGCAAATTTAGTGAAAGAAGCGGTAAAGCCACCTACTTCAGAAGGGAAAGCAAGGGCAAGCTGAATAGATGTCATGACATAAGTACCTAAATCACCAAGAAAAGCAGCTAAGAAAACAGCTACAGAAAAGGACCAGCCCATTTTTGTTGCTCCTTTATAAACCAGATAGCCGAGGATTGGTCCGACAACAGCCATGGAAAAAGCATTGGCGCCAAGAGTCGTTAATCCACCGTGAGCAAGTAGCAGAGCTTGAAATAAAAGGACGATAAAGCCAACAACGGTCATCGCAAAAGGTCCAAATAAAACAGTTCCTAAGCCAACTCCAGTAGGATGTGAGCAAGCTTCCCGTAACAGAAGGGATTTTTAAGGCAGATAAAACAAAGGCAAAGGCTCCTGATAGACCAAGCATCATTTTCGTTTCAGGATTTTCGTTGACGCTTTTACGAATCGAACGGAATCCAAGAATAAGAAATGGAATCGTGATTGCCCACCAAAAGATGGCCCATTCGATGGGTAAAAATCCCTCCATAATATGCATGGCAGAGGCTTTTTTAGGAATAAAAAGTAATAAAACGATAAAATAAAAGACTTTCCAACTAGAATTTTTCATAATTTCTCCTTTCGAATAATATTGGGTCATAACGGAATCCCGTCGATTTCTTGATAATCCTCCAATTCAAATCTGTTATGAGTAATTCCGCAAAATTATTCAAAATCCCGCGAATGTGTTTTTGATAAAACAAAAAGCACTTCTTTCAAGAAGAAAGAAGTGCGTAATGGAATAGTCGCAATAGTGTGATTTAATAAAATACTAATTTGCTAGTCCGCACACCTATCCTCGTAGGTTGAAACAGTTTCATACTTTATGGCAGGTCTCCTGGCTTTGGATCATTGCATTATTACAACCTTCCCATCTAGATAGACAGTGGCTTTTAAACGTAATTATGCTCCCCATTACAGTGGCGGGACCGCGTCGGACTTTAACCGACTTCCCTTTTAAGCTAAATGTAAAAAATTTAGCACCGTAAAGTTTATAGAATTGTAAGATTTCTAAACTAGTGTATCATGAGAAAATGTTTTCTTACTACAAAAAAATTTTTTATAGAAAGTTAAAATCGTAAAAACATGATTATTACAGTGAAAAAGTGACAAAGGCTGAGGAAATGATAAATTATTTTTTTAATTATTAGATTCATAAGGATTATTTGTCTATTTAAAATTATTTAAGATGGTATATGATTAGTACAGTTTTATTATATATGATTCTAGTTAAAAATTAAATAATTTCTTTAAAAGTGCCCTAAGTGTCATGCTAGGGATAATAGGGAAATCGGTGAGAATCCGATGCAGCCCCCGCTACTGTAACGCTGATGAAATTGTCAAAAGCCACTGGTGAATACACTGGGAAGGGACAAGAGTAAAATGAAGCGTAAGCCAGGAGACCTGCTTTTAAATATAATGTGATACTTTTCGGAGGGAATGGTTGAGGCTACAGCTTGTTGAACGGCATATTTATGCTGTTTTATCATATATATTTAGCTTCTTAAAACCTTAACTCGATGAGAGTTGAGGTTTTTTTTATTCCCTTCAAACTTATGGGAGGAAAAATATGACGACTTGGAATTTAGAAGGTACTAAAACTCATTTACTGCTTATGCAATGGTAGTAGCTGTCTGCGAAAGGGCGGCGAAGAGGTGACGCAAGCCGTTCGTGATGAAATTAGTGTACTGGGGTTGGATCAACAAATTCATACAACACGAACTCGTTGTAATGGAAGATGTCAAGATGCTTGTGTAGCGATTGCCTATCCAGAGGGAATTTGGTATCGAGTGGATTCACCTGAAATGGGTCGCCAAATGGTTCGAGATTTACATGAACCTAGTCTGGAATCGAATAAAGTCTATCAATTTGTGAATGGAGAAATGGTGCCGAATCCAGCAGCGATGCTCCTGTAGGGATTTCTAAAGAAAAGTAAGAGGAGATGTTTGGATGCACAAAAAGGGAAATTATTTGTTGTTGGATTTGGTCCAGGAGATTTTAAACATATTACAACAAGAGCCGTAGAAGCACTTCGAGAAAGTGATTTAATTATTGGCTATAAAACGTATGTTGATCTTATTCAAGACATATTAACTGAACAAACAGTGGTCAGTACGGGGATGACGGAAGAAGTATCACGTGCTCAAGAAGCTGTGAAACAAGCGGAAAATGGCAAGAAAGTGGCTGTTATTTCAAGTGGAGATTCTGGTGTGTATGGAATGGCGGGCCTTGTGTATGAAGTATTGATTGAAAAAGGCTGGAAGGAAGAAACCGGTGTAGAAGTGGAAATTGTTCCGGGGATTTCAGCCATTAATTCTTGTGCATCATTGCTTGGAGCACCGGTTATGCATGATTCCTGTACGATTAGTCTTAGTGACCATTTAACACCGTGGGAGCTGATTGCAAAACGAGTCGAAGCAGCGGCACAGGCTGATTTTGTGATTGCTCTATACAATCCACGCAGCGGTCGACGAACAAGACAGATTGTCGAAGCACAGAAGATCTTATTGAAGTATCGTTCACCTGAAACACCAGTAGGATTAGTGAAAAGTGCGTATCGTGAGCGTCAGGAAATTACGATTACCAATTTAGCAGACATGTTGAATCATGATATTGGCATGCTTACAACTGTCATCATTGGGAATTCATCAACGTTCTTATATGACAATAAAATGATTACACCAAGAGGCTATCAAAGAAAGTATACCTTGAATGTGGAAAAGCAGCCTTTAAAGCCGCATCAACGTTTGCAAAAAGAAGCAGAACCATGGGCATTAGATCAAGGAACACAAGGTTCTTACGGAGAAGTCGGCAGTCGGGTTGCTTACAAAAGAACCTGAAAAAAAGAGCACTTCTTTAGAAATGGCGATGGAAGCTTTATCAAGAGTGACAGGTCAAAGTACTGTTCAGCAATCAACTCACCTTCGTTCAGCAAAAAATAGAAGACGATGTTTGAACTAGCGGTTAGTCCAGGTGTGGCGAATAAACAATTTACACCACAGCAAATGATTACACTTGCTGAAGTTGTTGGTGAAAAAGGAACGATGGAATACACGCCGAATCATAAAATTATTTTAAAAATTCCAACGATTGAACCAGAAGCGATAACGGAAAAATTGCAAGCAGCAGGCTTTTTACTGTCTCCTATTGGGGATGTTGTTAACGGTAAAAGCATGTGATTTCTGTGATGGTGAAAAAGCAGAACCGATTCCTTATGCGGATGAATTACAGCGTGTACTTGGTGGAATGGAGATGCCGAAGGAACTGAATATTGGTTTTAACGGATGTGGAATGGCTTGTTATGGTGCGGTCATGGATGATATCGGAATCGTCTTCCGTAAAGGGAAATTTGATTTATTTGTAGGAGCCAAGCCAGTTGGACGAACAGCTCATCCAGGTCAACCCGTTGCGGAAGGAATTGAACCAGACCAACTTGTTGAATTAATTACGAATATTGTTGAAGAATATAAACAAAATGCTCATCCAAATGAACGATTATTTAAATATTTCAAGCGTGCGAAACAGATTCAAGGTTTTCAATATCAAGATATTGCACCAAAAATCAAAATAGAGCCAGCACCGTGTGAGGATTAATGAATAGGGGGAATCGTGAATGAAAGCAGTATTATTTGTTGGACACGGAAGCCGATTAGAGGCTGGAAATCAAGAGGTTAGTATTTTTGTTGAAAAGATGATTCCAACAATGGATGAAAGCTTAATTATTGAAACATGTTTTCTGGAATTTGCATCGCCTAATATTTCACAAGGGATTGATAATTGTGTGAAAAGAGGGGCTACAGAGGTTAATGTGATTCCAATTATTTTGCTGCATGCGGGTCATTCTAAGCTGCATATCCCAGCTGAAATCGAGGACGGAAAGACGAAGTATCCAAACGTGAAATTTACATATGGACAAACGATTGATGTTCATCCAGCAGCATTAGAGATTTTAACGGATCGTCTAGAAGAAATTGGCTTTGATACAAAGGCAGAACATATTGATACAGCCATTTTATTAATTGGTCGTGGTGGCAGTGATGCTGATGCGAATAGTGATTTTTATAAAATTACTCGTTTGCTTTGGGAAAAGTTGAATGTGAAATGGGTCGAAAGTGCCTTCATGGGTGTCACGACACCGCTTGTTGATGAAGGAATTGAACGCTGTGTGAAGTTAGGTGCGAAAAAAGTAGTCATGCTGCCATACTTTTTGTTTACAGGCATTTTAATGGAACGTATGGCGAAGATGCTAGAGGGCTATCAGGAGCAGTATCCGGATCATGAATTTGTGTTAGCTGAGTATTTTGGCTATCATCCAAAGCTGCAAACCATTTTAAAAGAGCGAGTGGCAGAGGCGATAGAAGGAAAATCAAGAGGAGCTCAAGATTTAGCAAATTATCGTTTATATGTGGAGGAGCATGGTGACGCACATCATCACCACCACCATCATGATCACCATCACGATCATGATCATCATCATGACCACGACCACGACCATGATCATGTACACGATGTGGAGGCGTCCAAATGATTTTGTTCTTGGCGGGCACAAGTGATGCAAGAGAATTAGCGATTGAAATGAAGCAAGCTGGTTTTCCAGTTCTAGCAACAGTCGTGACAGAATCAGCCGCGAAAAGTTTGCAAGAGGCGGGAATTGATACGCAAATCGGACGACTAACAGCGGCGGATATGGCGGCATTAATTGCTGAAAAAGGATTTCAAGCGGTCGTGGATGCGAGTCATCCATTTGCAGAAGAAGCTTCGAAAAATGCGCTTCAAGGAGCGAAAGAAGCGAATGTTCCTTACATTCGCTATGAACGAGAAAGTCAACGATTCCATGATGACAAATTAACGGTTGTTAGCGATTATGTAAGGCGGCTAAGCTTGCTGCAGAGAAGCGAGGCGTGATCATGCTAACGACAGGTAGTAAGACATTAGAGATTTTTGCAAAGGAATTAGTAGGTCTAGAGGATACGAGATTGATTGCGAGAATGCTGCCGCGGATTGACAATATGGAAAAATGTGCGGAGTTAGGTGTTGAGCAAAAAAATATCGTGGCGATGCAAGGTCCATTTTCAAAGGAGTTAAATAAAGCATTATATAACCAATACGGTGTCACGCTTATGATTACGAAAGAAAGCGGTAAAGTCGGTTCGGTTGATGAGAAGCTAGAAGCTGCTTTGGAATGTGGCATTGAAACGATTATGATTGCTCGTCCAAATGTGAATTATCAAAATGTGCATTCGAGCTTTGAAGATGTGATTAACAATTTGAATAACAGTAAGCAAAAATTAGGGGGAAAAAAAAATGGATTTTAAAACAGATTTTAAACCGTTAACAGTTGATCCTGACAAAATTTATGATTATAGTTTTTCAATTATTGCTGAAGAAATGGGAGAACATGATTTTTCAGAAGATGAATGGAAAATTGTTCGCCGGATTATTCATGCATCAGCAGACTTCGAATTAGGAAGAAGTGTCATCATTCATCCTGATGCCATTCGTGCTGGTGTGGAAGCGATTCGTAAAGGAAGACATGTCATTGCAGACGTGCAAATGATTGAAAGCGGTACAGGGAAGAAACGTTTCCAAAAGCATGGCGGAGACTTGCATTGCTATATTGCAGACGAAGATGTAACGATTGAAGCAAAAAAGCAAAATACAACACGTGCGATTATCTCGATGCAAAAAGCAGTACGTGAAAATGAGGGCGGCATTTATGCAATCGGAAATGCACCAACAGCTTTATTAGAGCTAATTCGTTTGATTAAAGAAGGAATTGCAAAGCCAGATTTAATTATTGGAATGCCTGTTGGCTTTGTTTCTGCTGCTGAATCAAAAGAAGAGTTAGCGAAAATTACCGAAGTTCCTTTCATCACAAATGTTGGTCGGAAAGGTGGAAGTACGGTTACCGTTGCGGCATTAAATGCGATTTCTCTCTTAGCTGATCAGGCATAATCATGGAAAAGAAAGCAAAGAAAGATCCATCTGAAATGCGGCATGGCTATACAACAGGAGCCTGTTCTACAGCTGCAACGAAGGCGGCTTTAATCGCTTTAATTACAGGTGAAGTACAAGAAAGCGCAACGATTCATTTACCTGTTGGGCGTGATGCCACTTTTACGATCGAAAAATGTGAAATGGGCAGAAAGATTCAGTGAGTTGCGAAACGATTAAAGATGCGGGCGATGATCCAGATGCGACTCATCAAGCACTGATTGTTTCGACAGTGAGTTGGATGGATACAGCCAGGCATTATCTTGGACGGGGGAGTCGGTGTTGGTCGAGTGACGAAGCCGGGTCTTCCTGTTCCAGTCGGTGAAGCGGCCATTAATCCAGTACCGCGTAAAATGATTGTAACGACGGTTCAGCAGACGTTAGAAGAATTTCAGATTAATAGAGGTGTGAAAGTCGTGATTTCTGTGCCGGATGGTGAAGAAATTGCGAAAAAAACCTTAAATGGCCGACTAGGAATTATCGGCGGCATTTCAATTTTAGGAACAAGAGGCACCGTCGTTCCTTTTTCTAGTTCTGCCTATATGGCAAGTATTGTGCAGGCCATCAGTGTCGCCAAAGCGGGTGGCTGTGAGCATCTCGTCTTAACGACAGGCGGCCGCAGTGAGAAATATGCGATGGGGTTGCTTCCTGAATTACCAGAGGAAGCGTTTATTGAAATGGGTGACTTTGTAGGCTTTTCTTTAAAGCAATGTAAAAAGCAAGGAATCAAAAAAGTATCGCTTGTTGGAATGATGGGGAAATTTTCAAAAGTGGCCCAAGGCGTGATGATGGTTCATTCCAAAGGTTCATCCGTTAACTTTGATTTTCTCGCTGAAATAGCAAGAGAGTGTTGGGGCTAGTGAAGAGCTTGGTAGCAGAAATTGCTACATGCGAATACGGCTTCACAAGTCGGAGATCTGATGGCTGAAGCGGCTCATGATGCATTTTTTCATAAGCTTTGTGAAGCATGCTGTCTACTCGTCATTAAAAGAAGTAAAGGGTGGAATCGAAATAGAAACGGCGATTTATTCGTTGAAAGGACAATTATTAGGAAGGGCTGTTGGAATTGACTCAATCGATGAAATTAATTGGAATCGGGGATAACGGGCAAGAAAGCTTACTGCCACAATATGCACAATGGATTGAAGAAAGTGAAGTGCTTGTTGGTGGTGAAAGAGTGTTAGACTTTCTTCCCGAATTATCAAGGAGAGAAGGTTGTTGTAAAGGGCGGCTTAAAAGCGCTTGTCGAGACGATTGCAAAACGAAACGCGTCCAACGGTTGTGTTAGCTTCAGGCGATCCACTCTATTACGGAATTGGCGGCTATCTGTCAAACAAAATAAAGATCGAAGTATATCCATATGTAAGCTCTATCCAGCTTGCTTTTGCAAAAATGGGTGAGGCTTGGCAAGATGCTTATGTAATCAAGTGTTCATGGCCGAAGTATGAAAGGATTAGCACAGCGAATCGATGGCAAGGCAAAAGTGGCGCTGCTGACAGATGCAGAGAATAGTCCGAATCGTATTGCCGAATATCTGCTTTCGTTCGGAATGACGGAGTATCGCGCATTTGTTGCTGAAAACCTGCAAGGGGAAAACGAAAAAGTAGGCTGGTATGAACTTGAAGAAATGGTGAATCACGAGTTTTCTCCATTAAATGTTGTGATTTTGAAAAAAGTAGCCGATGGTCCAAGCTGGCCGCTAGGGATTGAAGATGAAGAGTTTTCACAACGGAAGCCAGATAAAGGGCTTATTACGAAAAAGGAAATTCGCGTATTAAGTCTTATATGCATTAAAGCTCAAGAAAGATAGCGTTGTTTGGGATGTTGGAACATGTACTGGTTCAATGGCGATTGAAGCCGCAAAGCTAGCACCAGAAGGACAGGTTTTTGCGATTGAAAAAAATGAAGCAGATTTAGAAAATTGTTTTCAAAATCAACGGAAGTTTCGCACCGATCTAACGGCGATTCATGGAAAAGCACCGCAAGGACTTGAAACCTTTCCGGATCCGGATGCGATTTTTATCGGCGGAACGGGCGGCGAAATGGTTGATTTAATCCAAACATGTTGTCAGCGCTTGAAAGAAGACGGACGAATTGTCCTCAATGCTGCGACGATTGAAAATTTATACCGAGCGAATGAAGCTTTTGCACAAGCGGGCTTTCAAACATCGATTATGCATGCACAAATTTCCCGAAGCAAACCAATTTTAGGCATGAATCGTTTTGTTCCGCTGAATCCAATTTATATTATTACGGCACAACGAAAGGAAGAAATGAATGAGTAATCTTGGCACATTATATGGTCTTGGCGTTGGTCCAGGAGATCCGGAATTAATTACAGTTAAAGCATTTCGCGTCATTCAAGAGTCACCGGTTATTGCCTATCCACGAAAACGAAAAGGCAGCAAAAGCTATGCGCATCGAATTGTCGAAGTGTATATTCGTCCCGAAGAAAAAGAGATGCTTGGACTTGTTTTTCCAATGACGAAAGATCAAGCCATTTTAGATCGTGAATGGAACGGGACAGTCGAGAAGGTTTGGGAAAAGTTAAAGGAAGGAAAAGATGTCGCTTTTGTAACGGAAGGGGACCCGCTTTTATATAGTACGTTTATTCATATGATGAAATTAATGCAGGAATTGCATCCTGAAGTAGAGATTAAAACGGTACCAGGCATTTCATCCTTTAACGGTTCCGCTTCAAGACTAGGGATTGCTTTAGCTGATGGTGATGATCATGTGGCGATTGTTCCCGCCCGTGATGACTACGAAGCGATGAAAAAAGCAATGGAAGATCATGATGCGGTTGTATTTATTAAAGTGGCGAAAGTGATTGATTTAATGATTACCGTTCTAAAGGACTTAGACCTTTTAGAGAAAGCTTCTGTTGTGACGAAGGTGACGTCGGATGAAGAAGTGATTTGGAAGGTGAGTGAGTTAGAAGGCGCTGAGCTTGAATACTTAACATTAATGGTGGTGAGAAAATGAAGAAGATTTATATAGTAGGAGCGGGTCCGGGAGATCCGGATTTAATTACGGTAAAAGGGTTAACTATTCTTCAAACAGCAGATGTTGTGTTATATACTGATTCATTAGTAAATGATGAATTAATTGCTAAGGCAAAGCCGGAAGCAGAAGTATTAAAAACAGCTGGCATGCATTTAGAAGAAATCGTCGATGTGATGGTAGACCGTGTCAATGCAGGAAAAATGGTCGCTCGAATTCATACAGGTGATCCTGCGATGTACGGGGCGATTATGGAGCAAATCGCGCTTTTGAAGAAAGAAAAAATCGGATATGAAGTCATTCCAGGCGTGAGTTCGGTATTTGCTTCTGCTGCGGCAATTGGTGCCGAGCTAACGATTCCAGATTTAACGCAAACGCTTATTTTAACAAGAGCAGAAGGACGTACGCCGGTTCCAGAATTCGAGAAGTTAAAAGATTTAGCAAGCCATCATTGTACAATTGCTCTTTTCTTAAGTGCTACATTAACGAAGAAAATTGTCAAAGAACTGCAATCAGCTGGTTGGAAAGATGAAACACCAGTTGCTGTTATTCAACGTGCCTCATGGCCGGACCAAAAAATTGTCCGCACAACATTAGTGAATTTAGATGAAGATATGCGGACAAATGGAATTCGCAAGCATGCGATGATTTTAGCAGGCTGGGCCTTAGACCCGAATATTCATGATAAAGATGAATACCGCTCGAAGCTGTATGATGCCAGCTTTACTCATGGATATCGTAAAGGTGTGAAACCATGATTATCGAATTACAAGAAGGGGTATCGGCTCCGATTGTTCAGAAGAATTCGTATGCGATTGTCGCAATTACAAAGCACGGTGTGGAACTATCTCGTCGGTTACATAAAGTGTTTGCCAATTCTGATTTGTATTATATGAGTAAGTTTGAAAAAGGCGATGAAGCAGGGAAAAGTATTCAACTTTTTGCAGGCAGCGTGCGAATGCTGCTGCCTGCACTTTTTCAGCAGTATAAAGGGATTATTCTAATCATCTCGCTTGGTGCCGTTGTTCGCATGATTGCACCGATTTTAAAAGATAAGAAAACAGATCCTGGCGTAGTCGTCATTGATGATCGAGGCGAAAATGTCATTAGTGTGTTATCTGGTCATCTGGGTGGTGCAAATGAACTGACAAGAGAAGTTGCAGCAGCATTGGATGCCAGGGCAATTATTACAACAGCTTCTGACGTTCAAAAAACGATTCCAGTCGATTTATTTGGCTCACGCTTTGGCTGGGTGTGGGATTCGGCGGAAAAACTAACCCCTGTTAGTGCTTCAGTTGTGAACGAAGAGCATGTGGCGATTATTCAGGAATCAGGTGAAAGGGATTGGTGGCTGTATGATACGCCAATTCCAGAACATATTGTGATGTATCCTTCGATTCAAGAAGCCCTTTTAGCGAAACCGAAAGCGGCTTTAATTGTGACTCATCGTTTGTTAGACAAAGAAGAGGAAGCAATTTTGGAAAATGGTATTGTCTTTCGTCCGAAGACCGTCGCAATTGGCATGGGCTGTAATCGTGGAACATCAGCAGCAGAAATTGAAGCAGTAATTCTTGATACGTTAGCGGAGCTTCAGATTTCCGTCAAAAGTGTGAAAGCACTTTGTACGATTGATTTGAAAAAAGATGAAGTAGGTCTGCTAGAAGTCGTTGCGAAATATGGCTGGGAGTTTGTTTACTATCCGCCAGTAACATTAAATACAGCGACAATTGAGGCCCCATCCCATACAGTATATAAATATACAGGTGCTTACGGGGTGAGTGAGCCTGCTGTTAGACTATATACAGGAGCGCAGCAGCTAGAGCTCGTTAAGAAAAAATCAGGAAATGTCACTATTTCTGTTGGTGTCATTCCTGATTGATAGTTAATGAAGTCCATAATTTCGCGGAAATAATCTTTTATTCTATAAAAAAACAGAATAATTATAGAAAATTTAGAAGAAATTCTCGAAAGTTCACAATTAATTACTGAAAGTTCACATTTTAAGAATTGAGGGGTTCGCATGAGTACGAGAAGATTAGTCATTGCGGGAACAGGGAGTGGAGTTGGGAAGACGACCTTCACCATCGGGATTATGGCAGCACTGCAACAAAAGGGGTATACTGTGCAAGGGTTTAAATGCGGCCCGGATTATATTGATCCTTCGTATCATACAGCGGTTACTGGCCGAGTTTCGAGAAACTTGGATAGCTGGATGTTCCAGCACCAGACGGTAAGAGAAATCGTAGCACGGGCAAGTGAAGGGGCGGATATTTCGATTATAGAAGGAGTTATGGGCTTTTTTGATGGAAAAAGTCCGTTAGAAAATACAGGCTCTACCGCTGAAATTAGCATGATTACCGAAAGCCCAGTACTGCTTATTGTGAATTGTGCTAGCATGGCGCGCAGTGCGGCGGCTATTGTCAAAGGGTTTCAAACATTAGCGAGCGGTCCGAATATTGTTGGAGTGATTGCCAACCAAGTCGGCAGTGTCGGGCATTTTGAACTAGTAAAAGCAGCGATTGAGCAGGAGTGTAATGTACCAGTAGTTGGCTATATGAAAAAAGAGCAGGATATCGATATTCCCAGTCGTCATTTAGGATTAATTCCAGCGATTGAACGAGGCGAGTTGAATCCGTTTTTTGAAAAGTTGGCAAAGCTTATTTCAGAAACAATTGATATCGACCGTCTTTATGAATTAGCAAAAACGGCGGAAATCATAAATGAACCGTCCGGGTTATTTATGCAACGTGAGGACAAAGGCGTCACGATTGCGGTTGCTAAGGATGCAGCATTTAATTTTTATTATCAAGAAAATTTCGAGCTATTAGAAGCCTATGGGGCAAAATTAGCTTATTTTTCTCCATTAAATGGTGAGGAAGTTCCAGCCCATGCAGATGGTTTATACATTGGCGGTGGATTTCCAGAGGAGTTTGCCGCTGAGTTAGCACATAATGAAACTTCAAAAGCCTCGATTCGGGCTGCGATTACGAGTGGAATGCCAACATTAGCGGAATGTGGCGGCTTTATGTATTTAACAGAATCGATTGCAAGTACAGAAGGTGTTGAGCATCGAATGATTGGTCTGATTCCAGGAAAAGTGAAGATGCAAAAGAATTTGGCGGCCCTCGGCTATCGTGAAATCTATGGAACACAAGGGAACTTCCTAATTGATGTGAATCAGCAAGCGAAAGGTCATGAATTTCATTACTCCACATTCGAAGGGGCAGAAGGCTTACCATATGCTTATGAAACAAAAGGTCGTTTTGGTAAGAAATCAGAAGGTTATTTGCAAGGGAATCTGGTGGCAGGCTACACACATTTTCACTTTGCTTCTAATCCGCAGCTTGTTGAGCACTGGATGGAGGCGTGTATCTGTTATAAACGATAAACATGACAAGCTATTATTCTATCATGCTGAATTTTATAGAAAAATGACAGAGTTTGCTTTAGTCTATATTTTTAGAGGTGGTGGAGCAAGCTACATATATTAAATGAAAAGCAACTTTTTTACACTATCAGAATTCATATCAAGTGGATGATAGTATAAGAAAAGACATAGACTTTCGCCATACGGGCGATAAGTCGTGTTTTTCTAAGAATGTTTGAAGAAGGGGGAATTATTCATGAAACAAGGAAAAGTCTATTTAGTTGGTGCAGGGCCAGGTGACCCTAAGCTATTAACCATTTATGGACTTGAATGCATTCAAAAGTCAGATGTGATTGCCTATGACAGACTCGTGAATCCAAAGATATTAGAATATGCGAAGGATTCGGCAGAGTTGATCTATTGTGGAAAATCACCAGGGAAGCATCATTTGATTCAAGATGAAATTCATACACTTTTAGTGAATAAGGCGATGGAAGGAAAAACAGTGACCCGCTTAAAAGGGGGCGACCCAAATGTATTTGGACGTGTGGGGGAGGAAGCAGAAGTGCTTGCGGAACAGGGGATTCATTATGAAATTGTTCCTGGAGTAACTGCAGGTATTGCAGCGCCGGCTTATGCTGGAATTCCCGTGACGCATCGTAATTATGCTTCTAGTTTTGCTATTGTAACGGGTCACGGTCGTAATTATAAGGGAGAGGATCATCTTAATTGGCCAGCACTTGCTACAGGAATTGATACGGTTGCTTTTTATATGGGTGTTGGAAACTTGGGTTATATTTGTAAACAACTTATTGCCCACGGAAGAAATGCAAAAACGCCTGTTGCTATCATTGAATGGGGGACAACGGAAAAACAAAGAACATTTACGGGAACTCTTGAGACAATTACCGATTTAGCGGAAAAGGAGAATATTCAAAACCCAGCGATGTTACTTGTCGGTGAGGTCGTTCAACTACGAGAAAAAATAAAATGGTATGAAAAAATGTTGGAATCCGAGAAGGTCATGGAATAAGAAGGGAGGGCTGAAAATTGTCTATCATTCAAGCATTAAAAGAACGTCGTGCTATTCGTAATTACGAGAATCTCCCTGTAGAAGATGTGAAGATTGAACAATTACTTGAGGCTGCAACAACTGCACCGAATGATCGGTTAAGGGAGCCTTGGAATTTCTACGTTATTAAAGGCGAAGCAAAACAGCGATATGAAAAACTGGCTGCAGAGTACTTGCAGCAGCGTTTCCCAACGAAGCCAAATTTAGTTGAAAGTTCATTGGATGTAGTTACGTCTACGCCGGTGTTAATTGTTGTGACAGCAGATCTCATTCCTGATGATGCGGAGGCATCTGAAGATAATGTCTTCGCGGTTTGCTGTGCGATTCATTCCATGTGGTTAGCGTCGCAAGAACTAGGTCTTGGTTTTGTTTGGCGTACAAGAGGAGTCGGTCTTGTTCGAGATGAAAGAATGCACTCTTTTATCGGATCACCAGAGAATCAAAAAGTGGTGGGGACGATTTTTCTCGGCTATCCAAAGGTGGACAAAGAAGTTCCTTCAACTAAAAGAACTTCGTATACGGAAAAAACGATTTGGCTCTAAGTTATTTGAAAAGGGAGTGGTTACTATGGCACGTCAAGGGTTATTTCTCATCTATACAGGCGAAGGAAAAGGAAAGACAACGGCTTCACTTGGTGTTACTCTTCGGGCAATTGGTCGGGGAATGAATGTGAAATATTTACAATTTATTAAATCGCCAGAACGTACATATGGGGAAGCGTTAGCTCTTCGGAAATTGGGAGTCGAAATGGAGCAGCTAGGCATTGGGTTTACATGGACTAAAACGCCGGAAGAACATCGGGAAGCACTGAAAAAGGCATGGGCTAAAGCGAAGAAGGAGCTTGGCAATCCTGAAACAGATTTGCTTGTATTAGATGAACTGAATAATGCATTAGCGATTTCAACCTTTCCGATTGATGATGTGCTGCCGTTAACGGAAGTCATAGAGGCCATTCGAAATCGTCCAGTCGCATATGCATCTTGTTGTCACGGGCAGAAGTGCGGCAAAGGAACTAATGGAGCTTGCTGATTTAGTGTCCACAATTGAAGCAACGAAGCATTATTATGAAAGCGGAATTCCGGCTGTAAAAGGATTGGAGTTTTAAAAGGGATTGTTGCTCTGAGCTTGCGCAGAGTTTAGACATCCAGATCATCGAAATCATAAAATTAGTTAAAGAAAGAGGGAAGATGGAATGACCGCAAAAGCCATTATGATTCAAGGGACGTCTTCAGATGTGGGAAAAAGTGTAATTTGTACCGCACTTTGCCGCATTTTTTCAGATGATGGATTACGCGTTGTTCCATTTAAGTCGCAAAATATGGCGTTAAATTCATATGTGACAGAGGATGGAGGCGAAATTGGGCGAGCACAAGGGGTTCAGGCAGAGGCGGCTCGTATTGTTGCAACCACAGACATGAATCCTATTTTGTTAAAGCCGAAGCAAGATATGGTCTCAGAAGTCATTGTTCACGGCAAGCATTTTTTAGATATGGATGGGAGCAGTTATCGCAATCAATTTGTGGAAAAAGCAATGCCACTTGTAGAAAAATCGGTTCGTAAACTTCAAGAAGAATATGATGTAATGGTCCTTGAAGGGGCTGGAAGTCCTGTTGAGATTAATTTAAAAGACCGTGATATTGTCAATATGAGAATGGCTCATCTCACGGATGCGGCTGTTATTTTAGTGACCGATATTGATAGGGGTGGCGTGTTTGCTTCTATTGTCGGTACGTTAGCGCTGCTTGAAGAAGATGAACGAAAACGAGTAAAAGGCATTATTATTAATAAATTCCGTGGTATAAGAGAGCTACTAGATGATGGCTTAGAGTGGATTGAAAGAGAAACAGGGGTCTCTGTTCTCGGTGTTGTTCCATACATAGATGTAAATATTGAAGCAGAAGACTCGCTTGCATTATCCTCCTTGCGCTTTAAAAAACCGAAAGCACAGGAGTTTGCGATCGATGTGGTGATGATTCAATTGCCGCGTATTTCTAATTTTACAGATGTCGATCCTTTTTTTGATGAACCCGATGTAGGGGTCCGCCTTGTTCGCTCATTATCAGAATTGGGTAAGCCAGATGTATTAATCATCCCTGGGACGAAAAATACAATGGAGGATTTAGCTTGGTTGAAGGAAGTTGGACTGGCGGAGAAGATTCAGGAGCTTCATCAAAAAGGAACAAGAATCATTGGTGTATGCGGTGGCTTTCAAATGCTGGGCTGCGAGTTAATCGATCCTGATGCAGTGGAAGGCAATGGTGAAAGTGCAGAAGGACTTTCCTTGCTGCCAGTGAAGACCATTTTTCAGCCTGACAAGAAAACGGTGCAGATGAAAGGTCGACTTGTGAAAGGCGCAGGCTTTAGTGAAATGACACTCTCAGGCTATGAAATTCATCTTGGCCGAACCGAACTCGATGCTTCGCAAGCAAGTCCATTTTTACGGTTGGAGGATGGACGCGAGGATGGAGCTGTTTCACATAATCAATCTGTCATCGGTACATATTTTCACGGTATTTTCCATAATCGTGAGTTTACGAGAGAGCTAGTGAATCAAATTCGCAAACAAAAGGGCATGGAGGAAGTGCATGAAGTGATAAAATCCGATGCCGAGCGGCGCGAAGAAGCTTATAATTTGCTAGCTCATCATGTGAAGCAGCATGTGGATATGGAAAAAGTGTATCAATTGATAAAGTGAGCAGGGACAAAGTCCCTTTGTCCCACGAATTCACAAAATAACTATCCTTTCCCCCTTTTAGTGTATAATCTACTATAGTAAAAAAATAAATAGTTAATCGGATAAGGTGTCTTTTAAAAAAGACTTAATAGGGAAGTTGGTGAAAGTCCAACGCGGTCCCGCCACTGTAATTGCGAGTTTTCAGTGTAATGCCACTGTATGTTCATACGGGAAGGCGCTGAAAATGATAACCAAGAGCCAGGAGACCTGCCTATATTCGTACACTTAGAACCTACGCGGATGGGGAAGTGTGTGGCATACATATATATGTGTATTCATCGCGCCATGCAAACATCTCTTACCGTGTAGGGGATGTTTTTTTACGTGAAAAAAGAAAGTTGGAGGAGAACACCATGAGAAAGATTGTTAGTTTATTATTTGTGATGCTACTTGCGGTAGGCGTTATGATCGGATGTAGCAATACAACCAAAGAGGAAAGTGCTTCAAATACAAAGGAAACTAAGCAAGCAACAACGCAGGCTTTTCCTGTCACGATTACAGATGGATCGGGTGAAAAGATAACGATTGAGGAAGAGCCAAAGAAAATTGTCTCGGTTATTCCAAGTAATACGGAAATTGCTTTTGCGCTAGGTTTAGGTGACAAAATTGTCGGTGTGTCTGATTATGATAATTATCCAGAGGAAACGAAGGAGATTGAAAAAATCGGCGGCCTTGAAATGAATACAGAAAAAATTATTTCGTTAAAACCTGATTTAGTTTTAGCTCATGCTTCTAATATTCGTGAGGGCGGGCTCAGCTATTGATCAGTTAAAAGAAATGGGTATTACAGTTCTTGTCGTAAATGAAACGAAAAATTTTGATCAAGTGTATGACTCGATTAAAATGATTGGGAACAGCAACAGGTGAAAATGAGACTGCAACAACAATTGTAGAAGACATGCAAGCTAAGCTTAAGGATATTCAAGAAAAAGCGAAAGCTATAAAAGATGAGGATCGTAAAAAAGTATTTATTGAAGTGCTCCAGCACCAGAGATTTATACTGCAGGTAAAAATACATTTATGGATCAAATGCTTCAAATCATTGGAGCAGAAAATGTTGCAGGTGAGCTGGATGGTTGGGTAAAAGTGGATGAAGAATCAATGGTTGCTGCTAATCCTGACGTAATTATTACGACTTATGGCTACTATATAGAAGATGCAGCTAGATCAAGTACTGAAACGTAGTGGTTGGGAAGATGTAACAGCGATTAAGAACAAGCAAGTGCATGATGTAAATTCAGATTTAGTCGATCGTACAGGTCCACGATTAATAGAAGGAGTAGAGGAACTTGCCAAAGCAGTCTATCCGGACATCTTTAACAAATAATAAACCATTAGCCTACATCATTTCGAGTTAGTTTTTTACTATTTGCGATGATTGTAGGTATTTCACTAGGCTCGGTAGCGGTTCCTTTGACAACATTACTGCATATTATCGGTACAGAGCTATTTCATTTACCAATCTCAGGGCAAGTCGATACGATGTTCACGAATATTGTGATGAGTATTCGCTTGCCTCGAGTATTGTTAGCAGGACTAGTAGGGGCTTCTCTCGCGATTGCGGGAGCGGCCTTTCAGGGCTTGCTACGAAATCCGCTTGCTGACCCGTATACATTAGGGGTTTCTTCTGGAGCATCGGTAGGGGCTGTCATAACCATCTTTTTTGGCATGTCGGTTTCGTTTCTTGGTAGCTTTACGTTACCGATTTTTAGTATTACTTTTGCGGTCGTGACCATTTTTTGCGTACTGACTTTTGCTCAAAAAATGGATCGTTCCATGAAGGTAGAAACGATTATTTTGACAGGGATTATTTTTAGTGCATTCCTGAGTGCGTTTATTTCGTTGATGATTGCCCTATCAGGCGAAGAATTGCGTCAAGTTATCGGCTGGCTTATGGGGAGTGTTGCAATGCGGGGCTGGAGTTACATCTGGATTATTCTCCCGTTTTTTGTCGTAGGTACAGTCATATTACTGATGAATACCGATGAGTTAAATGCGATGACGTTTGGAGAAAATCGTGCAAAGCAGCTAGGTGTGAATGTGGAGCGGCGGAAGTTGACGATTTTAATAGCAGGTTCAGCTTTAACAGGAGCGGCTGTTGCTGTATCTGGAACGATTGGCTTTGTTGGACTAGTGATCCCTCATTTTATTCGGCAAATGTGGGGACCGGATCATAAACATTTATTGCCGTTATCTATACTCATTGGTAGCGGTTTTTTAATTTTATCCGATTTGGTGGCACGAACAATCATTGCACCATCTGAATTACCGATTGGGGTTATTACTTCTTTGATTGGCGCTCCAGCGTTTGCTTTTATTTTATGGCAAAAAAGAAGAAGAGAAGGGAGAAGATAAAGTGCTTGAAGTGACTGAATTATCTGGTGGATATCACAATAATCTAGTGTTGGACTCTATCTCTTTTCAAGTTAATAAAGGTGAATTCTTCGGGATATTAGGTCCAAATGGGAGTGGAAAAACAACGCTTTTAAGCATGATGAGCGGGGTCTTAGGTTACCAAGGCGGTTCCATTAAAATAAAAGGGAAAGATATAAGAGAATACTCGGCGAAGGAGCTTGCTAGGGTTATAGCTGTTTTGCCGCAGCACTCTTCACTTGCCTTTTCTTATACAGTAAAAGAAACGGTAGCACTTGGTCGTTATGCTCATCAAAAAGGGTGGTTTCATAATTGGTCAGAGGAAGACGAAGCGATTGTGCAACAAGTGATGGGACAGACAGGGGTAGCCCAGTTTAGTGAGTATCATTTTGAAGAGCTTTCAGGTGGAGAACGGCAACGGGTTTTGCTTGCTCAGGCGTTAGCTCAAGAACCGGAAATTTTGTTTTTGGATGAGCCAACGAATCACCTCGATCTGTCTTATCAAAAAGGTCTATTAGATTTATTGAAAAAGATGGCGATTGAACAGCAGCTGACCGTGATTTCAATTTTTCATGATTTAAATTTAGCGAGTCTGTATTGCAATCACTTAATGCTTCTTGAAAAAGGTCGTATTAAAGCCAATGATATTCCGAATGAGGTATTAAAGCAGGAGCGCATTCAACAGGTGTATGGGACGACGATTGAGAAGCACCCACACCCATCCATTCCAAGACCACAAATGTTTATTGTACCCGAGCAGCATGCTACAGAAATGGAGCCTATCGTGATTAATGAGAAGTATATCAAGGTTTCAGCTGAAAGGATTACATTACAGTCACCGATCTCGCTAAGAACGATGTCTTCTGGAGTGACAGGAGCTGGAGTAGGGTGGTATCAAACCTTTGTAAATCGTCATGTGTCATTACAGTACAATTGTGAAAATCATGTGGAAGAAATGACGGATTATTTAAGACAGCATGGCTTTGAACCAAGTGAAACGGTGGGGATGATGACAGCCGTCTATTTAGAAGCGGTATCCTATCGTTTTTTACAGAAAGATGATTTTTCTCTTTTTATCGTTGTGACGGCTGGAGTAGGAAACGCTGTTGACGCTTCACTTGCGGATCAGCATTCAGGTGAGCCGAGACCAGGTACGATTAATACGTGGATATTCGTCAATGGCCATTTGGCAGAAGAGGCGTTTATTCATGCTATCGTAACAGCGACCGAGGCCAAGGTAAAAGCGTTGCATGAACTAGATGTGAAAGATCCCGTTACGAATACACTGGCAACAGGAACATCAACGGATAGTATTTTAATCGCAGCCACACAAAGAGGTGTGACACTGCAATATGCAGGTACGATTACACCGCTTGGAAAACTGATTAGCCGAGGTGTGTATGATTGCACAGTGGAGGCAATCGAAAAGCATCGTCAGCGGGTGAAATCATGACAATATTAACCCATATTTATGCGATTACGCTCGCTTTTGGTTTAGATTTATTAATCGGAGATCCACCAAAATGGCCACATCCTGTAAAATGGATGGGAACCTTCATTGGTCGATTAGATCGAAAATTAAATACGGGTCTTCATAAAAAAAGAAACGGAATTATCATGGTGCTAGTGGTCTTATTGCTTGTATTTGGGATAACGGTTGGTCTTACGTATATTGCGTATGAGCTGCATGTTATTGCTGGGGTTCTTGCGGAAGCAATCTTGATTTCAACAACGATTGCACAAAAAAGCCTAAGAGGGGCTGGGATGGAGGTCTTTTCCCCGCTTGTAGCAGGAAATATGACAGAGGCGAGGTTGAAGCTTTCGTATATCGTAGGCCGCGATACAGAGAAGCTCGATGAAAGTGAAATTGTTCGGGGTACCGTTGAAACAGTAGCTGAAAATACAAGTGACGGCATAACAGCGCCATTGTTTTGGGCTTTTATTGGCGGAGCTCCACTAGCGATGGTCTATCGCGCCATTAACACTTGTGATTCGATGGTGGGCTATAGAAATGAAAAATACAGTGAATTTGGCTGGGCTTCAGCGAGGTTAGACGATGTAGTGAACTGGATTCCAAGCCGCATCACCGGTTTCTTGATGCTACTAGGCTATCCTTCTAGGTATCATCATTGGAAAAAGCGCTGGTATATTCTATTTACGGATGCGAAACGTCATCCGAGTCCGAATAGTGGTTGGACAGAGGCTGCTGTAGCCGCCTTGTTAGGTGTGGAGCTTGGCGGTCGAAATGTTTATAAGGGAGTCATTTCGCACCGTGCTAAAATGGGTGAAAAGCTTGTGCCGCTTAAAGCGATACATATTAAAAAGACCATTCATATCATGCATCTTGCTTCATTTCTCTTTTTGATGCTGATTTGGTTAGGAGGCGTGTTCATTGTCATTACCAACGCATGGAGCTAATCCACATTACTTATATGAGGCACTTGGAATTGAAATGCCTGTGGAGCTCATTGATTTTAGTGCCAATATTAATCCGCTAGGTCCGCCCGCTAGTTTAGCAGAAAATTGGTCTAGCTTTTATAGTAGCATCATCCACTATCCAGACCCTCATGCAGCGCAGCTGACAAAGAAAGTAGCAGTGAAAGAAGGGCTGCCCGAGAGCTGTGTGTTAATTGGAAACGGCGGTGCGGAAATTATTACGCTTGTGGGCCGAATGTTAGCAGGTAAAAAGGTTCTCATTATTCAGCCCGCGTTTGCAGAGTATGCAGAGGCCTGTTTGGCTTCCGGCTGTGAGGTAAGCTTTTATGAGTTACAAGAGCCAAACTGGGAGCTGGAACTTGAACCACTACGTCCGTTACTCCGACAACATGATGCTGTTTTTTTATGTACTCCTAATAATCCGACAGGTATTTCCTTTTCGGAAGAAGTGGTGCGAGAACTTGTAAAGGAAAGCGAGAAAGCGGGCTGTATGGTCATCATTGATGAGGCATTTTATGACTTTACAGACGATGCTTTTACGTATGCTTCCTTAGTAGGGACCAATGAGCATGTGGTCATTTTACGTTCATTGACGAAAATGTTTGCTATTCCTGGTTTGCGTTTAGGCTATCTATTAGCGAGCGGGGCACTTGTTAAACAAATGAAAACGTACAAGCCGCATTGGAGTGTAAATGCTATTGCGCTCGCAGCAGGTCAACTTTGTATCGGTGAAGAGGAGTATATGGAGCGAACGAGAGCATATATAAGGAAGCAGAAGCAAAGATTATTTTCCTTTTTTTCCGAGAATGGGTTCCAAGTGTCTAACAGTGCCATTAATTTTTATTTAGTAAAAGATCGTGGTGCAGAGAATTCAGTAGAGCTTCTTCCATTTTTATTGAAAAAAGGAATTATTCCGCGTCACACGTATAACTTTCCTGGATTAGATGGCAGATGGCTTCGGTTTGCTGTGAAAAGTGAAAAGGATAATACGATGTTAATGGAGGCTTTGCGACAATGGCGCGATCTGCACTCTACTTTATAACCGGTGGCGTGAGAAGTGGCAAAAGTCGTTTTGCTGAGAGAACAGCGCGTGAATGGGTAGAAGCTCATGGTGGAAACCTACATTATTTAGCCTGTAGTCGAGTATTTGATGAAGAGATGGCGAAGCGAGTTGATCGACATCAGCAAGATCGCGAGGCTAGTTTGATTCCATGGAAAACGTGGGAGTTTTCAACGGATATTGACCGAATCACAACGGGAATTAATGAAGACTCAGTTGTCCTGCTCGATTGTCTAACAACGCTTGTTGACAACGAGTTATTTACACATGAATCGTTCACGCCGGAGAAGCCATTCCAACGCGCCTTTTTACAAGCTATATTTATGAAAATCATGGATGGGATTGAAGTGATTCGTGAGCAGGCTGCCTGTCTCATCATCGTAAGCAATGAGGTCATTCAAGACCTCATTTTTCATGATGAATTTCTGAAAGCATATGGAGCGATGCTCGGTACGCTTCATCAAGCAATTGTTGAGCGGGCAGACGCTGCCTATTTGGTGGAGTGGGGCGTGCCGGTTGTGAAGAAATGGATTTTGAATTGGCACGATTGTTATGGTAATTTGACAGATTATCGTATCAATTGGACAGATTTTCAGTGAATTCGACAGATTTTTAATAAAATTGGACATGATTCCGTTACAAGTGCGTATTGGTCACTGCTAGACGTACTTCCTGCAGAAAGGAGGTCAACGAATATGAGCGCAGTAATCGGTTTTCTCATCAATCTGCAATTTTTTACGGCAATTCCGTTTAAAAAAGAGCTGCCGATGGACAAAAAGTATATTCATCGAGCAATTCAAACATTTCCGTTAGTCGGGATATTTCTTGGTCTAATTCTAGGCGGAGTGTTGTATGCTCTTGAGGAATGGACGCCATTTTCCATGCTAGCTATTGCGTTTATCCTTTGGTTACTCACAATTGTGCTAACGGGTGGCTTACATCTGGACGGCTGGATTGATGCCAGTGATGCCTTTTTTTCCTATCAAGATCAAGCACGACGTTTGGAGATTATGAAGGATTCGCGTACAGGTGCCTTTGGTGTGATTTCCGTCATTGTGCTCCTTGGCGCGCGCTTTGTATTGATCTATGAAATTATCGATCGCTTACATGTGTGGAGTTATTTTTTCATCATACTTCTGCCATTCTTGAGTAAATGTGTGATGGGTTATTTATTATGTAAAATGCCGCTTGCGAAAAAAGAGGGGTTAGGTGCTTTTTTTCAAAGTGCGGCACGAAAAAATAGCTTACATCTATATTGGGTGTATATTCTAATCAGTATAATAGTAGCATTTGTACTAGGAACTGAGTTTGGAATCTTGCTTGTTATCCTGCTCGCTGCTACTGCTGTCTTTTTGTTATTTTTGAAACGCAAAATTGTTGCTTGGTTCGGTGGGATAACAGGAGATGTTCTAGGAGCATCAGTGGAAGGAGTGGAATTGTGGGTATGGTTCATACTGTGGCTATTACACTACTTCGTCACGGGTTAACAGAAGCGAATGAGCGAAAAGAATACTTGGGCTGGAGTGATTCTCCTTTAAGCAAGCGGGGAAAAATAGACATGGAGCAGGTAAAGGGCTATTTTTCAGAGTATGAAAGGATCATTTCAAGTGATTTACAGCGTTGTATCGATACGGCGAAGCTGCTTTTTCCAAACGTTCCTGTTCAAAAAAACGCTGCATTTCGTGAAATGAACTGGGGGAGTTTTGAAGGCAAAACGTATGAGGAATTAAAAGAAGTTCCGGATTATCAAAAGTGGTTAGAAAATCCGATGAAAGCACCCGTCCCAGCAGGAGAAAGCTATCCTGTTTTTTCTAGAAGAGTAGAACTGGGCTGGAAGCAGCTGCTCAATGAAGAGTTTACAAACATTGCAATTGTCACACATGGCGGGGTGATGCGGGAGCTGCTTGCTCGCTATGCACCTGAAGAACAGTCATTTTGGGATTGGGCTATCCCACATGCGGGAGGCTATCAATTGGTTTGGGACAGTTCGGACGTATGGAGGAGGGGAGAGCGATGCACTTCGTTACAGGCGGTGCCTATAATGGAAAAGCTAAGTGGGTGAGACGGCACTATGAAGTAGATGATACACCCATTCAGTGGGTTTCCGCTTATCAGGATGAACAGCTTCCACCGTATTTTCATGAAAATACGGTTGTATTACAAGGCATCGAAGCTTGGATTGAGAGGGATGCTTCTGAACAAGATGCTGACGCTGCAGCGATTCGGATGAAATGGCAGGAGATTATTAAGCAGTGGCGAATATGGGAAGCAGCGAAGGAGCATCGTCGTTGTATCCTCATCGGAGCCGATATTACGAAGGGAATTGTTCCAATAGAAGTGAAACATCGAATTTGGCGTGATGCAACAGGCTGGGTTTTTCAAGATATTGTCGCTGCTTCAAGCCGTGTAGATGTAATTTGGTATGGAGTGTCGCAGCAATTAAAATAGAGGAGGATTTTATAATGAAAATTTATACACGTACAGGGGATAAAGGTCAAACGAGTGTAATCGGAGGCCGCTTAGATAAGGATGATATTCGCGTAGAATCGTATGGTACAGTGGATGAAGTAAACAGCTATATTGGGCTGGCTGCTGCCCAATTAGATTCAACTATTTTTCAAGATGTATTAGCCGATCTTGAAAAAATTCAACATGAGCTTTTTGATTGTGGTGGTGATTTAGCTACGATTTCGGAAAAGGCTCCTAAAAAACTAACAGATGAAGCGATTACGTATTTAGAGGAGCGGATTGATGCATTTATCGTCGAAGCACCTGAGCTAGAGCGCTTTATTTTGCCTGGAGGATCAAAAGCAGCCGCAACAATCCATGTCGCCCGCACAGTGACTCGTCGCGCTGAGCGGTTAGTCGTTTCGCTTATCAAATCAGGTGCAGCGGTATCGCCGTTATCTCTGCAATATGTAAATCGGTTATCTGATTATTTATTTGCCGTAGCACGCGTCATTAATTTCCGTTTAGGCGTAAGTGATGTTGAATATGCGCGTAGTGCGAACGTATTTCACGGTGGAAAAAGACAGGAGAGAGAGTCAGAATGAATGTTAGAACAATAAGTACATTAGCTGTTTTTATTGCGTTATCTGTAGTGGGGGCGTTTATTAAAATTCCCTCACCTGTTGGAAGTATGGCGCTAGACAGCTTTCCCGCGCTACTGGCAGCTGCCCTGTTAGGTCCAGTAGCTGGAGGAATTGTCGCAGGGCTTGGTCATATCGTGTCAGCACTAATTGCTGGAATGCCATTAGGTCCCTTTCACTTTTTAATTATGATTGAAATGTTTATTTTCGTTTGGTTATTCGGTGTCATTTGGAAGACAGGTGTGCGAACCATTGCTTATCTAGTTTTCTTTATCAGTAATGCGTTTATTATGTCGATTCCCTTTGCATTTATCATCAGTCCAGCCTTTTATGCGGGAACGGTTCCATCGCTTACGGCCGCAACCGCAATCAATGTAGTGGTAGCGATGTTACTCGCTCCAAGACTCATTCCTGTATTGAAAAGAATGGTCTTTAAAGAGAACTTTGCAAAATGATGGATGCCTTAACAGTTCCTTTCGATAATGAGTCATCACTTGTGATTGCGTGTGATAATAGTGGTGGAATTGGGATGAAGGAAGGGGACGTGGTGAAAGTCCCATATGAGATTACCGCTTATTATTCATTTCGCGTTACGGTGATGGAGTGTATCGCAGCAGGGGCGACACCGATGACAGTCGTTCTTCATAATTTTTGTGGCGATGCTGCATGGGCTGAACTCGTGCAAGGAATTCAACGGGGAATGGATGAAATCGGGCTACAACTGCCGATTACAGGAAGTACGGAAAGCAATATGCCGCTTGTTCAGTCAGCACTTGGCCTGCTTGTGATTGGAAAAAAGGAGAATTTTCATAGCGATATACAAGATTGTTCTCGGAAAATCGCAGTGATTGGCAAACCGTTAGTAGGGGAAGAAGTGATGGAGCAGTCTGAGTGGGTTGCTCCCCTTTCCCTTTTTAAATGGTGTACGGAGCAAGATGATGTTATGGTGCTTCCGGTCGGATCAAAAGGGATTGCGTATGAATGGAAGCAATGGTGTTCGAGAGATATTCCCGCTGAAATTGCAAGTAAGGTGGATGTGTTAAAATCTTCTGGCCCATC
This sequence comes from uncultured Bacillaceae bacterium, assembly GCA_963790055.1. Taxonomy (GTDB): domain Bacteria; phylum Bacillota; class Bacilli; order Bacillales; family DSM-1321; genus Peribacillus. Next base: position 94,451 of record CAWBND010000001.1, on the reverse strand, counting down.
AACCTGCTTTTTAGTGGCCTATCCTGAGCATTTGAAAACAGTGTTGGAGAAAAAATGCGGTGATTATTTTTGGGGAGAATGAAGGCATCGGGCATATATCGAACAGGAAGCGTCCAAGTCATATATTTTTCATAGTAAAGGAGATTTTTGCAGCATGGCTAGTAAAACAAATGCGATGCGTCTGTTAGATGCAAAGAAAATGGAATACAAGATGATGAGCTATGACAATGAAGATGGTAAAATACATGGTACAGCCGTTGCCGAGAAAATTGGTAGAGCGCCAGAGTCGGTTTTCAAAACGCTTGTGGCTCATGGAGCGGTCCAACAGAATATCTATGTTTTTGTGATTCCAGTAGGGGAAGAACTAGATTTGAAAAAAGCCGCCAAAGTGGCCGGTGAGAAGAAAATAGAAATGCTCCATGTGAAGGATCTATTAAAATGGACAGGCTATATTCGTGGAGGCTGTTCACCGATTGGCATGAAAAAATTATATCCAACTTTTATTGATAGCAGTGCTGAAGGCCTTGATACAATGATTGTGAGTGGTGGAAAAATTGGTATTCAAATTGAGCTTACGCTAGCAAACCTAGTAGCAGCGACGGATGCTAAAGTGGAGCCGTTAACGAAATGATTAGGAATAGTACCTCACTTAATTAAAGTGGGGTTTTTATTTTGTTCTAACCGTTATAACGATTAGAACATCGAAGAACCAGAAAAGATTTAAGAATAAAAAGCAATTCCGACTAATCCAGACAGTATAATGACATAAACAGGATGCCAGCGGAATTTCATTAGCGCTACTAATGATAATCCAAAGACAAGTAAAAGGGACAGTGTCTGCTGTAAATGATTCCAGTTAATCAAATTGTTTGAAAGAGCAAAACGAATAGCAGCATAAATAATTAAACTAGTGACAATGGGTCTTAATCCATAAAACACGGATTGTACAACTGGATAATGATGCAATTTTGTAAAGAAGGTGGCTACAACAATGACGATGATGATTGCTGGAAGTAGGATTCCGAGAGTGGATGCGATGGCTCCTGCTACTCCAGCTGTTGAATATCCAACAAGAATCGCACTGTTAGCGGCGATTGGACCAGGGGACATTCCGGCAATAGCAATGACGTCAGTAAATTGTTGTGTCGTCATCCATCCGTGTTGGGAGACTTCAGCCTCTATTACGGGAATCATGGCATAGCCTCCTCCAAACGATACAAAGCCGATAACAAAGAATGTTATAAATAGTTCCCACAATATCATCATCTTTTTTCACCTGCCTTTCTTAAATTCCCGCCCCCATGAAATAATCGGGATTATTTTTATAGTTATCCTTCTCTTTATCTACTTTCACTTTATATCCTAATCTTCTTTTGATAAGGCTGGCAATAATTCCTGCTAAAGCGCCAAGTAAGATTGCAAATATAGGATGAATGAAGAAAAGGACAGGAATACCAACGATCATGATGCTAAATGTTGATTTATCAATAATAGCCGTTTTTGCTGTTTTGACTGCTGCATAAGCAATGATAGCCACGATAGAGGCTCTAATTGCTAGGAAGGCAGCTTCTATCTTTGGATTATCTTGAATGAAAAAATATAACATCCCCAGCGTTAGAACAATTAAAAAAGTAGGGAATGAAACGCCAATCATTGCTGCAACTGAACCCTTTATCCCACCTATTCGCTGACCGATAAAGGTAGCGGAGTTAATGGCAACGGCTCCTGGTACAGATTGGGCTAATGCAAACACATCGGTAATTTCTTCGCTTTTTAACCATTTTCTCTTTTCTACTACTTCCTTTTCAATTAAAGGAATCATCGCAAATCCGCCTCCGAATGTGACTGGGCTGATTTTAAAAAAGGTCCAAAATAGTTGAAATAGTATGTTCCATTGTTCTTTCATTGTTCCACCTTCTTTCACGTTTACTAAAGTTTACGTTTCTCTTGTGTATAACCTTATCAAATGAATGAGAAGAATGAAATTGCAATAAAAACATCGGGTATAACGAACGGTTATATTCAAGAAAGTTGATTTGATATATATAGCATGTAAGCAATGTAGTATTACCCTTGATTTTCTATACTGCATATTTATTCAGCTGCTCAAAGAGTTGAATCCTATTTTTTCCTTATTTAGCAATATGTTAAGATGATATGTATTGAAGGTTTTTAATAAGTCAAGGGAGGGTTTTTCTTGAATATAGAAAATTTAAAAATGTTTTGTTTAGTCGTGGATGAAGGGAGTATAAGCCAGGCAGCGAGGCTAAGCTTCGTATCTCAGCCTGCGGTAACAAGACAAATTCACCAGTTAGAAAACTTTTATGGTGCCCTGTTATTTGACCGCTCTGAAGGGAAGATGGTAGTAACCGAAATAGGTAGGACGTTATATCCCTTTGCAAAGGCTATTGTCAATGATTTCAATCATTCGAAGGAAGTGATTCAGCAGTTAACAGACGATTACAATGCAAACCTCAGAGTGGGTGCATCGTTGACGATTGGCGAATATTTATTGCCAAGCTTATTAGGGGGATTTAAAAAACAAAGACCTGAAGTAAAAGTAACGTTAACGATTAAAAATACGCCTCTTGTTTTAGCGGATTTATCAAAAGATGTTATTGATTTGGCCTTAGTTGAAGGGGAGGTTGGAAAAACGGATTTTATCGTAGAGAAGTTTGCGGAGGATGAATTAATCCTTGTTTGTCCGTCTGACCACCCTTGGAAAGACAGAAAAGAAGTCCATATTGAAGAATTGGTAAATGAAAGAATGATTTGGCGTGAATCAACATCAGGAACACGACTTATCGTAGAAAACAGGTTAAGAGAGTACGGAGTCTTAGAAAAAATAGAAAGCTATATGGAGCTTGGCAGTACACAAGCTATAAAAAGTACGATAGAGGCAGGATTGGGAATCACAATCTTACCGAGGCTGACTGTGGCCAGGGAGTTGGAGCAAGGAATCTTACGAGAGGTTGTGATTTCGGGAGTACATATAACGAGAAATCTATGGATGGTCAGAAAAAAAACAAGATTTAATAAGCTAGAGGTGGATGATTTTTTACAATTTATCCAATAATGTAGACCATTCTATTTTATTTTATGATAGAGTTGAAGGACATATTTTTGGGTAGGTGATGCTTATGTTTAAACAATTTCTTGAGAATACTACTCTGAAAAATCAGGAGTTAAAAAAACTATATTTATTGATTCATCAATACGGACCTATTAAAAAAACAGATTTAATTGAGAAGACGAAAATTAAAAAAACAACGTTAGTCCGAATGATTGATGAGCTTTTAAAACATAAATTTATTAGGGAAAATGGATTTGGTGAATCATCAGTAGGACGTCCGCCTATATTGTACGATGTCGAGCCGAAATGCAATTATATCATCGGCATTCATATTTCTCGAATGAAGACAAAGATTGTACTGTTAGATTTACGCTTTAATCAGCTAGATCAAATGTCGTTTGTGATGACTTCTATTCATACGCCTGAATTTGTCATGATGAAAATCGAAAGTACGATTAGAACATTCATGGAAATACATCGTTTTGATGAGAGCATGCTTTTGGGAATTGGACTTGCTACAAATAGCCCTCTAAACAAGAAAGAGGGGCTAATTTTGAAGACCGAGTCGCTTCTTATGGCCAACTGGGAGAATATTCGTATTGTTGACATGATCCAGGAAAAATTCCCAGTGAAAATACTGTTGGAAAAAAGCCCAAATGCGGCAGTGACTGCAGAGTATCATGCTACGGATTTCATGTATAAGAATATTCTTTATTGCATCAGTGGTGGTTGGGGCATAGACTGCGGTGTCATCATGGATGGGGTCATTCTGCAGAATCACTATGCAAGTGAAAACAGCTATGGACATATGATTATTGAGGTCGATGGAAATATCTGTTCTTGTGGTAAGCGTGGTTGTATTGTTGCTTATACATCATTTAAAGGGATTCTTGATGAATTAAAAAAAGAAAATGCGTTGCTAGGAAGTATAAATGATGAGCTTTTTCAAAAAGCATCGCTTAACGAGATGATGGAATATTTTATGCAGGGAGACAAACATACAGCGGATACTATTTTACAATCTTCTCGCTATTTAGGAATTGGTCTTTCTAATTTAGTGAATATGTTTAATCCAGAAGTAGTCATTTTAAATGGTCCATTTATTTATGAGTTCCAAGATTATTATACTGGAGTCATTGAGCATACGAAAAAAAATATACAGAAAGATAGATATATAACATTTACTCAGGGAGTATTCAAAGAAAATGCTGCCTCAGTAGGCGCAGCTATTTTGCTTTTTAACTCATATTTTAATGACTAAATAAAAAAATTCACAAAATTGTTGATTTTCCCAAAAAACATCGTATACTGTAATAACACAGTATAATTAATTCCAGAAATAAACAAAAGTAGGGATGTAAGCGTTCTCTATATCTTTATTTCACTAATTTATTCCATTTTGGTTGAAATATACTCAGAATCAGTGGTTTTGGATGAGCTTTTTATGTATAAAATTGTTCAGTATACAATATAAAAATAAAAAAGTTCACAAAATTGTTGATTTTTCTGAAAGTTTAATATACTGTAGTAGTACAGGTTGAATAATTACCAGTAATAAACAAAATAGTTAATATGAGTTTTTTTATTTCACTAGTTTAGTCCATTTTGGGCAAAATATAAGGGGGAAGTAATAATGAATAATTCAGTGATTATGCTTGGGACAGGAAGTCCACGATTAACGAAGGAAAGAATCGCTTCAGCTCATTTATTAACAATAGGCGATGTACCGATATTAGTAGATTGCGCAGAGGGAACAACAATGCAATTGGTAAAGTTGGATATTGCACCGCAAGACATAAAGCACGTGTTTTTTACTCATCTTCATGCAGACCATATGTTAGGGTATGCAAACTTTTTAATCAGCGGTTGGTTAGAAGGCAGACGTGAACTGACGGTTGTCGGACCTGTTGGAACAAAAAAAATGCATGATTTGTTAGTAGAGATGCTTAAAGATGATATTGACTATCGTATGTCATTGGGCAGACCAGAAGCTGGTGTACGCGATGTAAAAGTCATTGAAATAGAAAATGAAGGAAAAGTGGATGTGGACTTGCCAATGGACATTCATTGTGCTGAGATGAATCACAATGTTCCTACTTTTGCCTACAGATTTGAAAAGGATGAATATTCCGTTGTTTTCTCAGGCGATACAGCACCACCAACAGATAACCTTGTAAAGCTTGCCCAAGGTGCCGATCTATTAATCCATGATACAGCGCTTACACCTATAGATGGTGATAAGATGCCAAATGCTGAAAAAATATGGAAAAACCTTCAAAAGGAACATTGTACACCAGCTCAATCAGCAGAAACAGCGAAAAGAGCGAATGTAAAAGAGTTAGTTTTAACACACTTTTTACCGAAAATGAATCCTGAGAAATCATTGGCTGAGGCTGCTGCCGTATTCAGTGGCAAAATTTATGTTCCGAATGATTTAGATGTGATTCAGCTTCCAGTGAAAACGTCAGTGAAGTAAAAAAGTAAAATGTGAAATACGATATGGGCCTTTGCCGTTTCTAATTCTCTATTAAGTAAATGATAGACATCGGTAAAGGCCCCTATTATATAGACATTTAGTTACCTTTAATTTGAAAACGCTTTATTTGGAAATGTCTTGTTGATATTGTTTAATTCTTTGCAAACAAAAGAGAGGGTGATGAGGAGATGCGTTGGACTATACTTCTATTTTTATTTTTTACAATGGCTATCAACTTTGCAGATAAAGCAATCATTGGATATGCCGCAGATTCGATTATGAAAGAGTTTGATCTTACCTATACGGAATGGGGATTAATAGGAAGTAGTTTTTTCTGGTTGTTTTCTATCTCTGGTCTTTTTGGGGCAGCCTGGTCTGATAAAATGGGGACCAAAAAGATTATCGCTTTAATGTTAATAAGCTGGACAATCTTACAATTTGGTGCATTTGCCATCACAGGGCTCGCTACATTAGTGTTATATCGTATCTTGCTTGGGATAGGAGAAGGACCTTTTGCTCCCACTTCGATCAGTCATATCAGTAAATGGTTTAAGCCGGAATCTCGCGGGATGGCAATTTCCATTTTAAATGCAGGTGGTATGCTAGGTGCTTTAGCAGCAGCACCTCTTTTAGTAGCTGCTATTCAAAATTTTGGGTGGCGTATTGGATTTGCCTCTCTAGGATTACTTAGTCTTGTTTTTCTCGTAATCTGGATGATGTTGCCGGAAACAAGTAGTCTAAAAATGAAAAAGAACGAAAAGGTTGTAAAACCGGTCCCACAAAAATTTAAATGGTCTGAATTTTTAGTCATTTTGCGATCTCCTACGTGTTTATTTACCTTATTAGCGGCTTTTTCAGCATCTTGGGTAACCATGTGGATTACGCTTTGGATGCCTAGTTACCTGACTAAAGTTGTAGAGATGACACCTATGCAAATGGGATATACTGCCTCTGCAGTTGGGGTTGGTGCTGTTATTGTATCTGTCGGACTTTCAACGTATTCTGACCGTTTATTTCGCAAAAATCAAAACTTCCGTATTTCTCGTGTATATTTTGCTGGTACGGCATTAGTGATAGCAGGATTAGCTTTAGCTTCGGCAACAATTTTTCATTCGCCTGTATGGGTAGCGATAGCTATTGTTATAGCTAAAGGTTTCTCATTTACGATTATGGCAATTAGTCCACAGGTTTTAATGCAGTTGCTTCCTGAACGATCAGGACTAATGTCGAGTCTTAGTACATCTTTTATGAATATCGCAGGTATGGTAGGACCTGTTCTTACGGGTATACTTGTTCAATCAGCAGGAACAAACGTATCGCTTGGGTTCAGTTATTCCCTCTTATTAACGGCTGGTCTGCTATGTACTTTTGGAATTGGTTTCGCCATCTTTGCTAGACCTGAAAAGAAAATAAAAATGAAGGACGACACGTTTACGGTAGCGTAATCGTTCGTTTTTAACAATAGGCATTCACCTATCATTCTCTCTTTGCATACCTTACCTTGAAGAAACACATCTGTTTAAAGAGGAGAGTGTGTTCAAGGTGACAGGGAAAGCACTTCATTATTTTGCTGGAGGAAATACAGCCCGAGGCTATTTTAGCTTATATGATTCTAACTTTGCCGGATTAGAAAAGATCTTTATTTTAAAAGGCGGTCCGGGAACAGGGAAATCGACATTAATGAAAAAAATTGCAAGTGACTGGCAGGAAAAGGGTCAGGATGTGGAGTATATTCACTGTTCATCTGATCCGGATTCCATTGATGGCATCATTTTTCGAGGATTAAGAATGGGGATTGTGGATGGAACCGAGCCACATGTGATGGAGCCCAAAGCTCCCGGTGCGATTGAGGAATACGTAAACTTAGGAGAAGCTTGGAATTCTCAACAATTAAGTATGGAAAAAGCAGATATTGTTCGCTTAATGGATGAAAGAAAAGAAGCATATGATCAAGCCTATCAAGCGTATGGTAATGCGTTAGCTGTTCATGATGAATGGGAAGAAGTCTATATTGCCAACATGGACTTTGGAAAATTAAATGCATTAACGGAAAAATTAAAATGGACATTTTTCGGTGATATTTTTCTTAATAAACAATCCGATGTTCGCCATCGATTTTTAGGAGCGGCTACACCCGTTGGAGCGGTGGATCACGTTGCTAATTTAACAGAAGGGATAAGAAAGCGCTATTTTCTAAAAGGAAGACCAGGGTCTGGAAAATCAACTCTTTTAAAAAAAATAGCTTCCGCAGCTGAGAACAGGGGCTTTGATGTGGAAATCTATCATTGTGGATTTGATCCGAATAGCTTGGATATGATTATTTTACGTGAACTAGGTATTACCATTTTTGATAGTACAGCCCCTCATGAATATTTTCCAACACGTGAAGGCGATGAAATTATTGATTTATATCAGGTTGCTATTTTACCAGGGACTGATGAAATTTATAGCGAGCAAATAGAGGATATTTCCAATCGCTACCGAAATAAAATGAATGAAGGAACAGCTCATTTAGCATCAGCAAAACAGCTCCATGAAGAATTGGAAGAGATTTATCGAAGTGCGATTGACTTTACCATTATTGATGACATTCAAAAAGAGATAGTAGCAACTACTTTGGACTGGGCAAAAGGCACAACCCTAAAATCGATTCTACATTAATGTTGGATTTTGGCAGATTTGTTTTTGGGCATTTTTTTACACAAAAAATGAAAAAGTATGTATAAAAGAAGAGGGGGGCGGGCATACTTTTACTAGTAACGAAATATTTCCAAAAGTATTCCCCCTTTTTAATCCTGCAACTTGTTTGCAGGTTTTTTTTGTTTGCATATAGGTTGGGAAGGGTGTGGATAAGTGTCCTAATTTGTGAAAAAGGTGTGGACATTTTAAGAAAAATAGCATATAGTTACCTAGGTAACTATATTTTGGGAGGATTATCACCTTGCCTGTTTACAACGAATTTTTTCATCACTATTTGCAGGTATCTAGAGCCTATACAAAAAAATTGAATGAACAGCTATCACAAATCAATATGTACCATGCTCAGTGGTCGGTTGTTTATTATTTACAAAAGTCAGGGACGGCCACTCTTGTAGAAATTAGTGCTTATCTTGATGTGGAGAAACCAACAATTACTCGGACTGTGAATCGCTTGGAGGAATTAGGATTAATTCAACAAATCCGAGGAAAAGATAAGCGCGAGCGAAGGATTCAACTAACAGATTTAGGTGTTCAAAAGTATGTAGAGGGTCGAAAAATTGTCGAGCAATTTGAAAAGAATCTGTTAAAGGATATTCCAGAAGAGGATCGTGAAAGAACACACCACACGTTGCTGCAACTACGAAAAAACTTAAAAGGGGAGTGAGATTATTTTATGGAGAGCAACAAACCAAAATTATGGACGAAGGATTTTATTACGATATCGTCTGCGAACTTTTTTATCTTTTTAACATTTTATTTATTAATGGTTACATTAACGGTTTATACAATGGACGAATTTCACACTTCACAAAGCCTAGCAGGGCTCGCTTCGAGTATCTTTGTCCTTGGGGCCGTTTTGATTCGTCCGCTTGCGGGTAAAACGATTAATAGCATCGGTCAGAAAAAAATGTTATTAATCTCGCTTAATTTTATTTTTGATAGCGAGTATTTTATATTTTCAAGTAAATAGTTTGCCCATGTTATTTTTGAATCGTCTCATTCATGGTGTGGCCTTTGGCGTGGCTTCTACAGCTACTGGGACGATATCAGCTGGGATTATCCCCAATGAACGTCGGGGAGAAGGAACAGGGTATTTTGCGATGAGTATGAATTTGGCGATGGCCATTGGTCCCTTCATTGGGCTCTTTATTACGCAGCATTTTAATTCTTCGCTTATTTTTGTTGTTGCGACTGTCTTTTCCATTATTGCCTTACTGGCATCGATGTTAGTACACGTTCCGAAAAGAGAGGGGAAAGAAGAGCAGCCAGAAGCTAAATCACGCATGAAGCTAAGTGATTTCTTTGAAAAAACGGCCATTCCTATTTCAATATTAGTTGGAATCGCTGGATTCACGTATTCAAGTGTTTTATCTTTTTTAACAAGTTATGCTCAGGAAATTGATTTAGTTAGTGCGGCAAGCTTTTTCTTTGTGATGTATGCCGTTTTCTTATTAGCGTCACGTCCATTTACAGGTCGTTGGTTTGACAAATATGGTGAAAATAAAGTCATTTATCCATCGATTTTTCTCTTTGCCTGCGGCTTGCTGTTAGTTAGCCAAGCTCACACAGGGATTGTCCTACTCATTGCAGGTGCTCTATTTGGAATGGGCTTTGGTACCTTCCAATCAAGCTCGCAAGCAGTAGTTTTACTAAAAGTGCCTCACCATAGTCGCATGGGATTGGCAACATCTACTTACTTTACGTTCTATGACTTTGGGATTGGGGTTGGTCCATTTATATTAGGCTTTGTGATTCCACTTCTAGGGTTCCGTGGATTATACGTAGCCATGACCATCTTAGCTCTTGTCTGTATGATTATCTATTATTTTGTTCATGGTAAAAATGCATCGAAACGAGCTATAAATCAGAGACAATCTGCCTAACATGTTCTCCATCCTGTTTTAGGTGCCTGCAATGGATTTGCAGGCATTTTTTCTGTTGAAAAAGGAATCTTGCCAATTTCCTTAGGAATCTGTCCAATTGGTAGGATAATCAAGCCAATTTCTTCAATAATCTGTCCAATTTGCATAAAAATCTTGCCAATTTAAAAATGATAGTACAAAAACCCGCCAGTGGCGGGTTTCCCTTAAAACTTATATGTCCATAATTCTTCATGCTGGAGCTTTGGAAATGCGTCAAGTTCACCGTTGGCTAGTTTCTCATCTACACCAGCTAACATATGTTCCGTTTGTGAACGGTGTGCTTTCATCGCCGCAAATTTTTGACCGACTACGATACGGATATCGCGGACAATATCTGGCTCACCTAGTTCCTCCACGCAATTGTTAGAAAAGGCAACACATTGAAGCTTTGGTCGGTCTTTTTCAGGAATTTGTCCTACCGCTCTAACCGCAGCTCGACCTGTTGCATCGTGATCAGGATGGACGCTGTAGCCAGGGTAAAATGAAATAACCAAAGAAGGGTGGAGCTCATCGATGGCTTCAGAAATCATATTCGTAAGCATCTCATCATCTTCAAATTCAATCGTTTTATCACGTAGACCCATCATTCGTAAATCTTGAATACCAATGGCCTTCGCAGCATCAAGAAGTTCTCGCTTCCGAATAGCAGGAAGGGCTTCCCGTGTGGTGAATGGTGGATTTCCTAAATTTCGTCCCATTTGACCTAAAGTTAAACACATATATGTAACAGGCGTACCTTCGTTAATGTAAAGAGCAAGTGTACCTGCAACAGAAAAGGCTTCGTCGTCAGGGTGTGGGAATACGACTAAAACATGGTTTTCTTTTTCCAAGATATTTTCCCTCCCGTTCCTTATTCAAAAGGTTTATGACTAATTTGTAAGGCAACAGCTAGTTTTCCTGAATAATCAAGTCCTGCTAGCAATAGTCTGCCGAATTCATCCATCTCAAAATGGGTAAGTCCTTCAGCATACACCCAACCAATGGCAAGCTTTAAACCAACGCGATAAGGTCCGTCTCCCGTAATTTTTCCGTGTTCATACTGGATAAAAGCATTACGGATATAGGCTCCAGCTGAAAAGAAAGTTTCGTCATGATGGCTCGCATAGGCCCCATTTGTTGTTTCAAGGTGAAGATAAACATCTTGTTTAGCAAAGGAGTCAATTGCGCGTTGAACTTCATTATAGTCAATTGGTATCATTAAAAATCATCTCCTTTCATAGAAAAGCCTAGAGTTAGAGTATGGCTAAAATTTAAAGTGAAAAGGCCGCTCTTTATTTTGAGCAAGCCTTTATGATTATCTAGCGCAAGTATTTTAGTTCGTTAACATGTATTTAAGGCTGTGTCTATCGCTTTTCATTGTCTAGCTCCAGGCACCCAGCGCCTAATGGACTTCCCGCTCCTCTACTCGATAAGTCAACACGAAAAAGCGCTATCGCACTCTTCATGTTTCCTTTATCTCATACGGAGCAGTCCAGTCCCTACGTCGCCGAACGGGTGCCTTCCGCTTTTCTTATTGTGTAACTTTGCTTCCGGCTCCGTATCTGTGGTAAGCTCCGTGATTAACTGGACCTACATAATCATTCATTTTCCATGAGTGGCGTACGGCTTCTGTAATGAAATCTTTAGCGATATGAACAGCTTCATGAACAGATTTACCTTCAGCAAGTTGGGCGGTAATCGCTGCAGAAGATGAACATCCAGCACCGTGATTATTCGTTGTAGCAATTTTTTCTGATTCTAAAATCTCAAACTCTTTGCCATCATAGAAAAGGTCGATTGCTTTTTCATGATGGAGTTTGCTTCCGCCTTTAATCAGTACATTTTTCGCACCAAGGGCATGAATTTTTTCAGCTGCGTTTTTCATATCATCAATCGTTTTGATTGGAGCAACTCCCGCTAATTGTGCCGCTTCAAAAAGGTTTGGTGTGACGATGGTTGCTCTTGGAACAAGTACATCACGAAGAGCTTCCGCTGTTTCTGGATGTAATACTTCATCTTCACCTTTACAAACCATAACAGGGTCAATAACTACTTTATCTAATTTGAGCTCGTCTATTTTTCGAGCAACGAGTTCAATGATTTCTACAGAACCAAGCATACCAGTTTTCATAGCATCAATTCCAATAGAAAGAATCGTTTCCATTTGTGCTTCTACTATATCAACCGGTGTTGGAAATACATTATGAGCCCAACCGTTTTTAGGATCCATTGTTACAATCGTTGTAAGGGCTGACATTCCGTAAATTCCGAATTCTTCTAATGTTTTTAAATCAGCTTGTAGACCAGCTCCACCGCTTGAATCTGATCCAGCTACTGTCATTGCTCTTTTCATTGTCATTATGTGACCTCCTAGGAGAATTAATCATCTTATGATATTTTACCCAATATCCTCATTTTAGAATATAACATTATTTATCTATTGTAAAACGATCAATCTGCTTGTTTTTTATCTCTTTTATTTTGTCGTATAATAAACGTTAAAGCTATAGCATAAAGGAGACTGAAACTATGATAGAACCAGTATTCACAAATGATTGGGGACCTCTACTTCAAGAGGAATATAAGAAGTCGTATTTTACAGAGCTTGATCAATTTTTGAATCAAGAATATCGTCAATATCACGTCTATCCAGCTGTTGAAAATATCTATAATGCATTGCACTATACAGCGTATAATGAGGTAAAGGTTGTGATTCTAGGGCAAGATCCTTATCATGGACCGAATCAAGCGCATGGATTAAGTTTTTCTGTACAACCTGATGTGAAAATTCCGCCTTCGTTGAAAAACATATACAAAGAGTTGCATCAAGATCTTGGTTGTTCTATTCCAAATCATGGTTATCTTGGTCGAGTGGGCCAAGCAGGGTGTTCTCCTTTTAAATACCGTGTTAACGGTGCGTGAAGGGGAGGCGAATTCTCATCGTGGCAAAGGGTGGGAGATATTTACCAATCGAATCATCCATTTATTGAATGAACGGGAGAAGCCGATTGTCTTTATTTTATGGGGAAAACCAGCTCAAAGTAAAATTCCTTATATTGATCAAAATCGTCATGCCATTTTGACCTCCGTTCACCCTAGTCCACTTTCTGCTAAACGAGGGTTCTTTGGCAGTAAGCCATTTTCAAAGACAAATGAGTATTTGAAAAAGTGGGGCCTGAAGGAGATAGATTGGCAAATCTCCAATCGGTAATGGAACTATAGAAATAAACAGAAAAAGGTGGCGTGAACGTAGCAAGCAGTCATAAAAAATGAGGATTTTTATGAAAAAGTAAGGTGAAGTTCCGCCCCTTGTCCATAAAGGGGGAGATTCTTTGAAGCGCGTAAATTGTATGGCTTGTAAACATTACTATGTAACGTGGGATACCAGGTTTCCTAAAGGCTGCCGAGCTTTTCAATTTAAAACATCCAATTTGCCTTCGCTTGATGTGTTTCGCTCATCTGGGGCAGTTTGTTTGAAATTTGAAGATAAGAGAGCAAAGAACAAGGGATAGGTTATGGTTGTTTTTTTTCATTTTTGTTATGCTAAGCTAAAGGCAATGGTCTAACAATGGGAGCATGTGAGGTGAAACAGTATGGAAATATCATCAAAGCAATTATTAGGTAAAATGGAAGAGCTAGTCGGAAAGGCGAAACAAGCAAATTCAGAGGAAAAGCTTAAAGGATACATATTTGCTATTCAGGCATTGTGTGAGGTCATGGTGAATGATGAGTCGTTGTCTACTTCTTCATTAACTGTAAGCAATAGCGTGAAACCAATTTCAACTATTCAGAAGGTATCATCTGTTCCGGTTTCTAAACCAGTGCCGATTGATGATGCAAATGGCAATTCCATTTTTGATTTTTAAATACATAGGGGAGAGGGAGAGAATGAAGATCTTTATTATTTTAGGAGCGATTAATGGCTTTATTGCGGTAGCATTAGGCGCATTTGGAGCTCATGGACTAGAGGGGAAGCTGTCTGATCACTATTTAGGAGTATGGCAAAAAGCTGTGCAATATCAAATGTTTCATGCTGGGGGATTGTTAGCCATTGGGTTACTTGGTATGAAAATCTCTGGTTCACTTATTAATTGGTCTGGATGGCTCATGCTTATTGGAATTATTCTTTTTTCAGGAAGCTTATATATTTTAGCTGTCACGCAAATTAAGATTTTAGGAGCGATTACACCACTCGGAGGTGTTTCTTTCTTAGTTGCTTGGGTTCTAATGATAATAGCGACCTATAAATATCTATAAAAAAACTGGCAGAAAAGAGGAGCTTACCTCATTCTTTCTGCCAGTTTTTTATTTTAAAAGATAAGAAAGTATAAAATTTTCGATGAGTACTGGTGTCTAGCGCAAGGAGCAGGCCTATCGGACTTCCCTCTCCTCCTTACGATAAGTCAACATCGAACGTGCTAGCGCACTCTTCGTGTTTCCTTTATCTCATACGGAGCGGGAAAGTACCGACGTCGCTGAACGGGCGCCTTCCGCTTTTCTTATTATCTAGGAGGGTAAGAGGCTAAACCACCCCCAGCCCCACCGGCAAATGGATATTCGTATTCAATTTCTTCATCAAAGATGACGAAATCGACGTATACCATTGGAAGTAAGACGCGTTTTCCGGTTTGTGATTCACTGACAATGAGATGATCACGTCCAGCTGCTTCAATAATCCCTTTAAAGATTTTTGCATTCCACTCTTTATTATTTTCGAAGGTAGCATGGACGGATACGAGCTTTCCTTTGTTAAGTCGCAAAATATTTTCAATATAGGATTCCTCGACAGGCAGCATGCCAGGTATTTGCGGGCCAGAAGGTGTCGGTGCACTAGTTGGAAACGGAACCTGCTGTCCAGGCTGTCCAGGCTGTCCAGGCTGTTGCCCAGGTTGTTGTGGATAAGACGGCATTTGCGGATATCCTCCCGGTTGATAAGGCTGCTGCTGCTGCTGCTGTCTATGGGCTAAATCCGGATTATTAAACTGAGGATAAGATCCACCGTATGGATAAGCATCATAAGGATTAAGGTTATTATTTTGTGACATTATAAACCTCCTATTTACTGAATAATTATCGCTCCAATGGAACGTATGTGTTAGATGTTGAAATTATCACTATTTGAAATGTATGGAAATGGAGATTGAATTATGTCTATGTTACAAATAAAAATGTTGTCTACATCCGTTCATATATTCAGAGAAACGCTCATATATTTAGAAAATCGCACATAAAGTGAAACTTCCATTAGTGGAGCTCTTATTGATGGTCAATTAAAGCGAGATAAATCAATAGATTATTGTACATATATGAAAAAAAGTGCCTATTCCATTTAAATGGTCTAGGCACTTTTTATGTATGTTTCAATTAGTTTTCGTGTCTAGCTCCAGGCACCCAGCGCCTAATGGACTTCCCGCTCCTCCACTCCATACG
Source organism: uncultured Bacillaceae bacterium (assembly GCA_963790055.1). GTDB lineage: Bacteria > Bacillota > Bacilli > Bacillales > DSM-1321 > Peribacillus. Next base: position 78,871 of record CAWBND010000001.1, on the reverse strand, counting down.
TCGCTGAACGGGTATATCCGCTTTTCTATCATACATATAAGAAAGAGGCGATGGCTTCTTCTGTAAGGATATTTCCAACGAAGAATGAACCAAATTCTCCGTAACGAGCACTGACTTCATCAAAACGCATTTCATATACTAATTTTTTAAATTGAAGAACGTCATCGGCAAATAGAGTTACGCCCCATTCGTAGTCATCGAAGCCGACAGAACCAGTAATAATTTGTTTTACTTTTCCAGCATAGCCACGTCCGATTAAACCATGAGAGCGCATAAGACTTTTGCGTTCTTCCATATCAAGCATGTACCAGTTGTCGTTACCAGAACGTCGTTTATCCATTGGATAGAAGCAGACATGTTTTGCTTTAGGGAGAATTGGATATAAACGTGAGCGAACATGTGGGTTTTGGTAAGGATCGCTTCCATCTTCACCGCCTAAGTAACTGCTTAATTCCACGACTGATACATAAGAATAAGCTGGGATTGTATATTCAGCTAGCTTTGTTTTATTAAAAGCATTTTCAATTTCATTTAATTCTTCCATTGTCGGGCGAGCCAGCATAATCATAAAGTCTGCCTTTTGTCCAACAATTGTATAAAGAGCATGACTGCCTTCATTGTTACTTTGGGTTGTATTCCATTTATCTAATAAACCTTGAAATTCTGAAATGGCTAATTGACGTTCATCACTCGAAAGCATTTTCCAAGAAGTCCAATCGATTGTGCGAAAATCATGTAAACAATACCATCCATCAAGTGTTTGCGCTGCTTCACTCATTAACTATCACTCCTGTAGTATTAATGTATATTTCCAATATAACATAGTTTTGGAAGAAGATTTAATTTTAATACTTGTAATCGATATTGGTAGAAGGAATGAAAAACGATAAAATTGTTAATTGTTCAAAAAATTGTCATAAATGCCAATTCCTTGTCGTTATTGGCATTTTGACCATAAAAATGAAAAATATTTTATGCAATCGGTTGAGTAAGTCTAGAATTTCTATTTTAGCTAGAGTATTCTAGAGATTGTATAATAATGCGGTTTATCCTTTACATAATTGACCATCATATAAGAGAATCGCGTAAAAAAGGAGGAAACACATATGAGTAATCTATTTGACGTTTTAGAAAAGAAAATTTCAGGAAAGAATTTAAAAATTGTTTTTCCAGAAGGATTAGATGAACGTATTCTTGCAGCAGCTGGAAGATTGGCAAAAGATGGATTAGTAACTCCAGTTGTAATTGGGAATTCTCAAGAAATTCAAGAAAAAGCAAGTCAATTAAATGTTTCTTTAGATGGAGTCGAAACCTATGACCCCAACACATATGAAAAAATGGATGAAATGGTTGCAACGTTTGTAGAGCTTCGTAAAGGAAAAGCAACAGAAGAGCAAGCACGCAAAATCCTATTAGACGAAAATTACTTTGGTACAATGCTTGTCCAAATGGACCTTGCACATGGGATGGTAAGCGGAGCAGCTCACTCTACAGCTGATACAGTTCGTCCAGCATTACAAATTATTAAAACAAAACCTGGTGTGAAAAAGACATCTGGTGTATTTATTATGGTTCGCGACGATGAAAAGTACGTATTTGCGGATTGTGCGATTAATATTACTCCAGAAAGCCAAGATTTAGCTGAAATTGCTGTGGAAAGTGCTAAAACAGCTGAAATGTTTGATATTGATCCTCGTGTAGCGTTATTGAGCTTTTCAACAAAAGGATCAGCTGTATCTCCAGAAACAGAAAAAGTGATTGCAGCCCTTAAAATTGCTAATGAATTAGATCCTGAGCTTATCGTTGATGGAGAAATCCAATTTGACGCAGCTTTCGTTCCATCCGTTGCAAAAAGCAAAGCACCAAATTCACCACTTGAAGGACAAGCAAATGTATTCATTTTCCCAAGTCTAGAAGCAGGAAACATCGGCTACAAAATGGTACAACGCCTTGGTGGCTTTGAAGCAGTTGGACCAATCCTACAAGGACTAAGACGCCCAGTTAATGACCTATCACGCGGCTGCAACGAAGAAGACGTCTACAAACTAGCAATCATCACAGCTAGCCAAGCACTATAAGAAAAGTCACAGTGACTTTTTCGATTGTGGATAACTTGTGGATAAGGTCAAGGGGGAATGTTTATGCGTGAAACGAATTCTTTGTTAGTGCAGCGGGAGTGGCGGGTGATTGATCAATCGGCCATCGGTCCGCAGTTTCATGCGTTGGAGTCCTTTGCGATGGATGATACGCTTTGTGCTTTAGTAGGGGCTGGACAGACATCAGCTGTTGCTAGAGCATGGGTTCATCATCACACAGTCGTTCTTGGAATCCAAGATACGAAGCTACCCTTTCTTAAACAAGGCATAGATGTGTTAAAAGGACATCAGTTTCAAGCAATTGTTCGAAATTCTGGTGGACTTGCCGTCGTATTGGATGAAGGAGTTCTCAATTTATCGCTCGTGTTCCCTGAAAAAGATCGTAAAATTGAGATCAATCGTGGCTATGATACGATGTGGGATTTGATTAAGCGTATGTTCGCAGATTTCGGGGTAGAGATTGAAGCGAGGGAAATTGTTGGGTCCTATTGTCCGGGTAGCTATGATTTAAGTATCGCTGGTAAAAAATTTGCTGGAATATCACAACGGCGTATTCGTAATGGAGTGGCTGTTCAAATTTACCTTTGTGTTAGTGGAAGCGGTCAAGATAGGGCTCAGTTGATTAAAGATTTTTACGGAGCGGCTATCGCAGGAGCGGAAACAAAATATATTTATCCCGATATTCAGCCAGAGGTGATGGCTTCTCTAGAAGAGTTGCTTGAAACAACATTGACGGTTCCTGATGTTATGCAGCGATTTTTACATATTTTGCAAGAACATAGTGAACAAGTCATTTTGCAAGATTTAACGTTAGAAGAGCAGCCTTTGTATAAATCATATTTAGCCAGAGTTGAAGAGCGGAATGAAAAGTCTTTGCCACAATAAGATGAATTTTTTTAAACCAAATCTGGTTATGTTCATCAATATAAATAAAAAATCTACTCGTTTTCTTGTCGTAGAAAATGAGTAGATTTTTTTATATCCTAAGTTGTATGTACTGAGAAGAGGGGACCTACAAAGGTACTCAGCCGACTAATGAATTTCCAACTCCCCTTACGATAAGCTAATATCGGCAATCGCGCTCGTTTTTCACTTTACCTCATACGGGGAGTGGTTTACTCCATATGCCGCGCTAACCGGGTGTCTTCCGCTTTTCGAGTTGTCTAGCTGCAGGCATCCAGCGCCTACTGGACTTCCCGCTCCTCCACTCGATAAGTCAACATCGAATCACTATCGTTCTTCGTGTTTCCTTTATCTCATACGGAGCAGTCCAGTCCATACGTCGCTGAACGGATGCCTTCCGCCTTTCTGTTTGTCTAGCTCCACCGGCTAGCTTGCTGTGAAAAAGATAAAAGCCCTCGAAAGGCAAAAAGCGCCTTCCGGGTCTTTTCCTATTTTCTTCGCAAGCTGACCAAGCCGGTTCCGCTTTTCGAGTTACTCAGCCATTTTTTCTAGGTTGCCATTTCGGTCCATTTTGAATTTAGTGGCGGGGCGCTCGTCTTCCTCTAATAAGACAAGTTTTCGTGCTCGGTTCATAATCTTCATTAGAGTTTCATAATCTTCTTGAATTAAACCGCTGTTTTGCTCTAAATGATTGACTTTTTCTTCAAGTTCTTCGTTTCGTTTTTTCAATTCCTTAATTTCTAGTTTTAATCGCTCATTTTCTGTTTTCAATACTTCTGCATGTAACATACGGCCACTCATTGATTCAAGATAGGAAATAATTCCATCAAGGCCAGTGGATGTTTCAATAGGAGGGTAGCTTACAGACTGTCCTATAGAAACGGCTTCTACAGTTTCGTAATTGCTAGTTTCTAACTCTAGTTCTTCTCCATTAGGTACATTCATTGGAACTGTAATATCCTCAAATGTTGGTGCAGGAGGGGTATACAGTAACTTTTTCTTCCCTCCTTGGTCTTTTCCTAGGATTCGTTGACGTTGTTTTCGTTGTTTTTTGGCAAGTGATAATGCTTTGTCATAGTTATGGCGAACAACAGCATTCCAGCGAAAACCACATGCGGCGGAGGTTCGGTTTAGCTTATCTCCCACTTCTTCAAATGCATTTAATTGTGTACTTCCTTCACGGACATGGCGCAGAACCGTTTCAGCTAGTAATAAATCATCTTCTTCAGTCCAAGCATCTTGGCGAACTTTCACTTCAACATACTCCCTTTCTTTAATTATCTAAAAATGATAAATAGATGTTTTAAAAAATAATGTTCTACTAATTATTTTGGACAGATATTTGATATTTTATTCAAGAGAGTTAGAAGGATAGTAGTTTTTTGGAAATTATATTTTCCTTTATTTTTAAAATATGAAAATCAATGTATGTTCTGTTAAGGAGCCTCTCTTGAAATAAATAAGAGGAAGCGGTACAATACCATTTAGCTATTTAAATATAACGAGTAGATCGTTTGATATAGAAAGGACGGGAACCGAAGGATGTCGAATGAATTTAGAGTGTGTGATGACTGTAAGGCAGTAAATATCCATACTTTGGTACCTCGCTTACAAAAGCTGGACCCTGATGCGAAAATTGAAGTTGGTTGTCAATCTTATTGTGGACCAGGTAGAAAAAAATCCTTTGCTTTTGTCAATAATCGCCCAGTGGCTGCACTAACAGAGGACGAACTAATGGAAAAAGTAGGAAAAAAATTAAAGTAAGCAGAAAATCAAAAGAGGGTCTCGTTGATGGAATATGCTCGCGAAAAACTAATAGAAGAGAAAGTGTTCAAAGACCCGGTGCATCGTTATGTTCATGTTCGTGATCGGGTTATTTGGGATTTAGTAGGTACGAAGGAATTTCAGCGCTTGCGTCGAATTAAGCAGCTAGGAACAACCTATTTAACGTTTCATGGCGCCGAGCATAGTCGCTTTAATCATTCGCTTGGTGTGTATGAAATTGTCCGTCGCATTGTTGATGATGTGTTTATCAACAGGCCAGAATGGAAGCAGGAGGAAAGACTCCTTTCTTTGTGTGCGGCCTTGCTGCATGATTTAGGGCATGGTCCATTCTCTCATTCTTTTGAAAAAGTGTTTGGGTTGGATCATGAGGAATTTACGCAGCAAATCATTCTCGGGGATACGGAAGTAAATGCCGTTTTACGAAGAGTGGCTGCTGATTTTCCGAAAAAAGTAGCCGAAGTGATTGCCAAAACATATGAGAATAAGCTAGTCATAAGCCTTATTTCCAGTCAGATTGATGCAGACCGGATGGATTATCTGCAGCGTGATGCGTATTATACGGGAGTTAGCTACGGACATTTTGATATGGAACGGATTTTACGAGTGATGCGTCCACGTGAAGAGCAGGTAGTGATTAAGCAAAGCGGTATGCATGCTGTGGAAGATTACATTATGAGTCGCTATCAAATGTATTGGCAGGTGTATTTCCACCCCGTCACAAGAAGTGCGGAAGTGGTGTTAACGAAGATATTGCATAGGGCTAAATATTTATCAGAGTCAGGCTACACATTTGCTCAAGAGCCTGTTCATTTTTACTCCCTGTTTAATGGGGATGTAACATTAGCAGACTATTTAAAAATGGATGAAGCCGTGATGTTCTATTACTTTCAATGCTGGGAACAAGAAGAAGATGTAATCTTACGGGATTTATGTAGTCGATTTGTCAATCGTAGGTTGTTTAAATATGTTGAGTTTCATCCGTCGAATGAGCAGATGAACAAGTTGTTCGAGTTAAATACGCTTTTCAAAAAGGCAGGCATTGATCCGGAATACTATCTTGTTGTGGACTCTTCATCAGACTTGCCATATGACTTTTATCGACCAGGTGAGGAAGAGGAAAGACTGCCAATTCATCTGTTAAGAAATAATGGTGAAATTCGTGAGCTTTCACGAGAATCGGAAATTGTTGATGCGATTTCAGGCAAACGAAGAACAGACCATAAGCTATATTTTCCAGATGATTTATTACGAGACGAATCAACGAAGAGAAATGTAAAAAGACAAATTCGTCGACTTTTAGGTAAGGAGTGACAAGGGTTGTTTAAGGATCATGCGAAAATTATTCATGCTATTGAAACTGCCGGGGAGATTTCTGGTCGGAAAAAACTGCAAAAGATTGTCTTCATTGCGAAGAAGCTATCCTTTCCGTTTAAAGAAAAATATCAGTTTCATTTTTACGGACCATATTCCGAGGAATTAACGTTAAGAGTGGAAGAGTTGTGTGAGATGGGCTATCTCAAAGAAGTAAGGGAAAAGCGAGCTGGCTATTATCAATATTGCTATTCCATTACGGAGACAGGGCGAGACTTTTTATCGATGCAAGAGATAGACATGCCGGCCTTAAAGGATTGCGTGTTAGATATGAATGGACAAAATGCACGTTTTCTAGAGCTAGTCTCAACGGTACTATTTTTTGATACGTTAGAAAAGGATGAAGTGATCGAAAAGATTTTCACGCTAAAGAGTAAGCAAAAGTATACGCTTGAGGAAATTGATCAAGCCTATGCATATATTGATGAATTAAAGGAAAAAGCTAAGCTGAATTAATGGCTTAGCTTTTTTGATAGAAAGATGCATAGATATTCTATAGTAAATGGTTATTGTGCTGTGTAGCCGCCATCAACGAGTAAAGAAGTACCCGTCACAAAATCATTTTCACAGAACTTGCCGAACGAGGAAGCCCATTACGGTGCGTTAGCACACCCTTTAGGGATGGGAGGAAAGTGAGGTCGAACCAGTGCGTGCCTTAAGACACATCAACGGTTCGACTTTTTCCTTTTTATGGTTTTAATATCTGTCCTCTTTTGTTATACTGAATATACAAATATACGTTCGGTTAGGGTGATACCAATGGCAAAAGCGAAAACTCCATCTTTTGTTGTAACCATCGAAATGAAGACGAACGATTCCGTTATAAAAGCGATTGAAGACAGTCTTGAAATCGCTCGCGTCATCTATAATTCTTGTTTGGGTGAATTGTTAAAACGGGAAAAACAGATGAAACGCACAAAAGAATATAGAAGAATGAAAAGGTGCCTTCGCGCTATTTCTCAAAAACTTGCCTATTTCGAGGAAAAGGGGGAAAAAGAGAAAAGCCATTTCTATAAAGACGAAAAAGACAAACGTGTTTAAAGGGCTTTTTTCTTTCCAACAGGCACAAGGTCTAACAGAATATGCGATGCATGAGTTTGCAAACCCCATTCGAAAACATTTCGGCAGTCGATTGAATATCAATATTGCTCAAAAAATAGCTACCCGCGCTTGGAATGCTTTTCATAAAAAAGTAAAAGGGGAAGCGAAAAGAGTGAATTTCATCAAGCGTGGTGAGATTCTTAGCTTTGAAGGAAAAACGAATACAACTGGTTGGATGTATCGAAACAAGCATATCGTCTTCGATGGTAGAAAAATCGGTTTAAAGATCAATGAAAAAGATATGTACATACAAGAATCTCTTTCAGTGATCGAAAATGAAGTCGAATTTCAATATAAAAATAAAGAGGGGCAAATACAGACAGCGCCTTATAAGGTAAAGTATGTTCGCATAGTAAAACGAGTGATTCGAGGGAAAAACCGCTATTTTGCACAAATGACCGTTCAAGGCTTCCCACCTCCGAAACGAACCAACGACGGTAGTTTCAAACACGTACTAGGAAATGGGCGAGTAGGTGGTGATTTGGGAACGTCATCTATTGCTGTTGTGGGAGAGAACGAGGTACTCTTAACGAACTTAGCTGATAACGTGATGAATATGTCAAACAAAATCCGTTTGATTCAACGGAAAATGGATCGTTCAAAACGAGCGATGAATCCTATGTACTACCATGATGATGGGACCATCAAAAAAGGGGAAAAAGTGTGGAGCTACTCGAAACGATATAAAAAATTAAAGGCGATGCTGAAAGAACTTCATCGAAAACAAGCGATTAGTAGAAAATTACCTCATAACCAATTGACCAATCAACTGCTTTCTTTTGGAGATGAACATTATTGGGAAGATATGAACATGCAAGCCTTGCAAAAACGAGCAAAGAAAACTGAAATTAGCAAAAAGACAGGCAAATATAAGCGCAAAAAACGTTTCGGAAAAAGCATAGGGCATCGTGCTCCCGCTATGTTTTTAAGCATACTTGAACGTAAGGTAACAGCTCATGGCGGAACCTTTAAAAAAGTAAATACCATCAAATTTAAAGCAAGCCAGTATGATCATAAATCGAACGAATGCAAAAAGAAAGAATTGAAACAAAGATGGCACCTATTTGATGATGGAACGAAGGTTCAACGCGATTTATATTCTGCCTTCTTATTGAAAAATTCAAATAAAACCAGGACAAAAGCAAATCGAACGCTCTGCGAAGAAACATTTTCAACCTTCAAAGAGCATCATGATCGAGAAATCAAACGTATAGAAGAACAACTTGTTATGGTATTAAACTCTGGTATTAGAATACGAACAAAAAAGCTAGCGAAGTAGCTTACATGATTGATTGGCGGTGTGATACTACCGAGTCTGTGAGGAACAGGGATGCAGTCGTTACTGGCAACAGAGGTTGCTTTGGCTGTAAAAGTTTTAGTGAAACCTTTAAACCATTTGTTTATTAATGTCAGTACTTAATTCCAAAGCCGTCCACTCGTTTAGAGTGCTGAGTGTGTGAGTATACCTTTGTATGCGTATGAATTAAGAGAAGCAAGAGTTTCCTAGAACCCCATCGGCTTTAGCCGAGGCCACTGAAAAAGTAAAAATTTTTGAAAGTATCGAAGATTTTTATCCATATACAGATTGTAGAAGGAGTTAACAATCTGTATGTAGTAGGTCGTTAGCTTCTTTTTCTCTTTAAACGGACTTTTTCAGTGGCCTCCTTTAGCCGTGGGAGTATCAGATAAAAATACAATAGCATGTGCAATTTCTTCAGCTTTACCAATTCTGCCAATTGGGTGTTTCGCCACAAGGTCGTCATAATAATCACCTAGAGCTTCTTTTATTTACCATGCTAGATTCTACATATCCAGGACAAATCGTATTGACTCTAATATTTTTGTTAGCATATTCAAGAGCAAGATATTTAGATGAAATATTTGCGGCTCCTTTACTAGCATTGTGTATCTGTTCCTAAAAGACAATTCATTGACCTTTTTGAAAAGATATTATGTCTATATTATGACCAAACTAGCCATAGTAGATTTTAAGTGAAAAGCAGGGAAAAGGGCTTAGCATCTACGGTAGAGGAATCTTTAGATTATTTGCTTAATATAATTTTTGTCAATAAAAAAGACCGAATCAATCGGCCTTTTTGAAAAGATATAGAATTTTTGAAGCGAAATGAGTAGACGCCTTACACTTTTCTAATTGTCTAGCTCCACCGGCCAGCTTGCTGTAAAAAAGATAAAAGCCCTCGAAAGGCAAAAAGCGCCTTCCGGGTCTTTTCCTATTTTCTTCGCAAGCTGCCCAAGCCGCTTCCGCTTTTCTTTTTACAAATCGCTTTTGCGAACTCCACCAACTGCTAGGTGGTTTTTTGTCATTTCTTCAATAAAAACAGTTACGGCTTCAGTTGGTGCTCCTGTTGTTTCAGAAACAACAGCTGTTACTTTTTCTACAAGTGCTTTCTTTTGGTCTTCTGTACGACCTTCTAACATTTTTACAGTTACGTATGGCATGATTTTTTCCCCCTTGGTGTTTGTCCCGATTTAACAGGCCGTAATACCTCCACTTATGGAAGTTTCACTTTATAAGTTTAGTGTTCCATATTGTCGAAAAAATTGCAACAATCTTAAAACAGAGTTTTTTCCCTTTTACGTCATTTCCTGTATACTAACGGTATTAAAAGATAGGGGAGAAGCCGTGAAATGGATTTTTTAGCTTTTAATCTACAGGAGTTGCCGTATGTTATTGTTGTTCTGTTAATTGCTTTTACGGTACATGAATTTGCCCATGCGTATGTGGCGTATAAGTTTGGTGATCCGACGGCAAAGGAACAAGGCAGGGTAACCTTAAATCCTGTGCAACACTTGGACCCAGTGGGGACCATTTTTATTTTACTGTTTGGATTTGGGTGGGCGCGTCCAGTTCCAGTAAATCGTTTTTATTTTAAAAAGCCTCGTTTGGCTGGTGTGTTGGTTTCCTTTGCAGGTCCCCTTAGTAATTTAGTAGTGGCTAGTTTAGGATATCTGATTTGGTATGGATTAATGGCTTCAGGTGTAGAGGTTTCGGATTATTTGGATCCTTTCTTTAAAATGTTGATTCACTTAAACCTAGTTTTGTTTGTCTTTAATCTTTTGCCGTTTCCGCCATTGGATGGCTATCGGATTATTGAGGACTTAGTATCGCCTGGCTTGCGTGCTAAATTAACGCAATATGAACAATATGGCATGTTAATCTTCTTAATTATTGTGCTTACCCCACTTAGTAACTTTACGATTCAACCGCTTTTCTATACGGTATTGCCGCTTATTTCTAGTGTATTAAGCGAATTTTTTGCTAGTTTATTTTTTTAAAGAGGAGGAGTTTTCAATGGAAGAAAAGGAAAAGAAAAAGGTCGGTTTTAATATTATTAAAAATGACCCGACAGAAGGTCATGGTGGATTTGGGGCAGGTGTGCTGACGCTTGATAATATTTCGCCAGTCATCATTGATGTCGAAGCAGGAGAGGCTCAAGTAGATATCGGTGCGATGCATGCTCGCAGTGTAGTCGAGAAAGGAATTAAATTTTTAAAATCAAAAGAAGAAGTGCCAAATGCCAAACCATATTGGCTAGTTTGGGTGACGATTGAGGCAGGAGCAAATGGACCGCTTTACGCAGGGGTGACTGCTTGTGAAATGACAGTAGACCGCTCGATTCGTCGTGGCTATAAGTCGTTGCCAGAGCATGTAAATAAAATGGATAAGTCCTTGAAACGACATATTATGGTCGACCATATGGACGATAAATCTAAACAAATACTAGCAGAGTTCTTGAAAAATCATGATGCAGGCATGTGGGAACGTTCTGCTGAACAATTAAAGCAGGATTTGAATGTTTAAAATAGCAAAAAACTCGGGATTGATTTAAAATCTCGAGTTTTTTACTGGATGCACTTGCGCTTTTAAGATGAAAAATTCAACTTTTTAAGGAATCTTGCCAATTCCTAGCTTAATCTGTCCAATTTGTGTGGAAATCTGTCCATTTCACTTAAAAATCTGTCCAATTTAGGTGAAAATCTTGCCAATTCATAATCCTCTTTTAACCCCAAGGTCGAAGCAGTCGTTTATACCAAGGTCTTTTTTCTGATTGATCGTTTTCATCCTTTAACGGTCCATCATCACCTTGGAAATGCTCTGGACAATATTCCTGTGGCTCAGTTCCTTTCACAAAGTAGGTTAAACGCGAAATAGGACAGCGTTCAGTTGCGAGCTTCCCACTTGCTGGATTAATATAAACGCCAATGACGTTGTCGGTTTCTTTGAAGTATTTAACAGGCTCATCTTTTAGACTTGTTTCCATAAAGGTCGCCCAAATTTTCTTTGCATACGTTTTTTCAGCCGGTTTTTCAATTTTTTTAGATTGATCGTATCCTGTCCAGACACCCGAAACAAGCTGTGGAGTGTAGCCAATAATCCAACTATCCGTTGCGGTAGAGCCTGATTTTCCAGCATAAGGACGAGTGAGTTGTTTTGCAATCGTGCTACCGGTTACTTTTGTATAGCCATTTAGTGTTTCGTCAAACACGCCGGTTAGCATTTCTGTCATGACAAAAGCTTGATCGGGATCTAAAATTTGTTCCGTTTCTTTTTTTTGCTCATAAAGAACTTCGCCTTTATGATTTTCTACCTTTGTGATGAAGACGGGTTGCACTTTTTTCCCGCCACTGGCAAGAATGCTATAAGCATTGACCATTTCAATCACGCGTGCGCCTGATGTTCCGAGTGCTAGTGACGGTACTTCTTCCATTTTAGTCGTTAAGCCAAAGCGTTTTGCTGTTTCGATTAGCTTTTGTTGACCGAGAAATAAATGCGTTTTAACGGCATAAATATTGTCCGAGACGGCAATTGCTTGGGCGAGCGTAATGTCTCCATTCGCATATTGATAATTGTAATTTTTCGGAGAATAGGATGACTCGCCATCATTAAATCTAAAGGTTGTAGCCTCACTTGTTAGGGTACTAGAAGGAGTGAATCCATTTTCTAACGCTGCATAATAAAGCAGAGGCTTAATCGTTGAACCAGGCTGACGAATCGCTTGTGTGGCCCGATTAAACGGTGATTGTTGATAGTCTCTCCCTCCAACAAGTGCGGTTATTTCACCCGTACCTGGTTTCATCGCGACAAGTGCCCCTTGAATGCTAGACGATTTGTCGATGGTGTTGGCAAATGCTTCTTCAGCAAGTACCTGCTGTTGTTCATTCAATGTTGTATACACACGCAAACCACCAAGCTCAATCGTTCGTTCATCCATTTGAAGCTTTGTTTTTAATGTTTGTTTAACCGCATCCTGAAAATAAGGTGCGATTTTATTAGTTGAAATGGCATGCTCGCCAACGAAGGATAACGGTGTTTCACTAGCCTTTTTAAGTTCGGTTTCAGAAATGTACTCCTTGTTAACCATCGATTGCAACACGATTTCTTGACGCGTTTTGGCTTTTTCTAAGTTTACGATAGGGGAGTAGCTACTTGGTCCTTTCGGAACCCCAGCCAGCATACTGGCTTCGGCGAGCGTTAAATCTTTTGCATTTTTTCCAAAATAATAATGACTAGCGGCTTCAATTCCATAAGCACCATGTCCATAATAGATAGTATTTAAATAGCCTTCGAGAATTTCCTTTTTCGAATAATTCATTTCAAGCCGAATCGTATATAACGCTTCATGCATCTTCCGTTTCCACGTTTTATCATGGTCGAGAAACAAATTTCGGGCATATTGCTGGGTAATAGTGCTTGCCCCCTGTACCTTCGCTCCTGCGCGAATGTCGGCAAGAAGGGCACCACCAATTCGTTTTATATCAAAGCCCTTATGACTATAAAACTGCCGATCCTCGATGGCGACAGTGGCTTTAATTAGCTCCGGCGAAATAGATTCAAGAGGTACCCAATATCGTTTTTGCCCATTATGTGTTTCGCCGATTACGTTACCACTATCACTATAATAAAGCGTAGATTCGGGTACAGCGATGGGAGGGGGACCAAGAATTTTTGCATATATCCATAGGGACAGAAGCATGATAAATAAAAGAATGATTCCGAGTGTTGCAAGGATTAGGAATGCGCGTAGATACTTGCCAGCTCGTTTAAAACGTTGCAGTGGAAGTACTTCCATGGCTATGCCGTTGCCAAAGAGTTATAAAAAATCTATAAGCCTTGTTTGCTTCTTGCTTCTCCCTGTCCGATTTTGCCGAAGCGTACTTTCGTTTCTAGACAGTCCACCAGCGTAACTTCGGATACAACGAATCCTACATAGTTGAGTTTTCCCGTAAAGTGAAAGCTCTCAACTCGTTTATTGACTTGGTTTTCGTCGATTTGTATTCCTATACACCCTCACGAGTCTACTCGATGACTATACCACTTTCGCAGTATATTGGATTCACAATAGGTAAATTTATTATACCGAAATTTACAAATAACAAACAAGTAAATTGGGTAACGGTTTCACCTCCTTATAAGTAATTTACAGGTATTTACATGTTTTTATAAAAATTAATTAACTATTAAAAACCTCCCTTATTTAGTATGGGAAAAAAAGTAGTTTTTAAACGGTATAAATGCAATTTTCAAATATTTGACTTGCATTTCTGCTAGATTCATCTATACTTTTTCTAGCTATTGGTAACAATAAAAGCGGACCGGCTCGTTTAGCTCGCCGGTCGAGCTAGACAAGACTAACAGCGAAGTTTCAATTCTTATCAAAAATGATATAAATGAATCCAATAGAAAAATATAAATAATATGTTAAGAAGGAAGGGAAAAGAATGAGCATTTGGTTTACCGAGAAGCAAACAGAGAATTTTGGAATCACGATGAAAGTGAATCGTACGTTACATGTAGAGCAAACAGATTTTCAGAAGCTAGATATGATTGAAACAGAAGAATGGGGCAACATGCTTTTATTAGACGATATGGTCATGACTTCACAGCGTGATGAGTTTGTGTATCATGAAATGGTAGCACACGTGCCTTTGTTTACGCATCCAAAGCCTGAAAACGTATTAGTAGTAGGAGGTGGCGACGGCGGTGTTATTCGTGAAATATTAAAACATCGAAGTGTGAAAAAAGCAACACTAGTCGATATTGATGGCAAAGTGATTGAATACTCAAAGAAATTTTTACCGGAAATCGCAGGGAAGCTAGACGATCCACGTGTGGATGTCCAAGTAGGCGATGGCTTCATGCATATTGCGAAAAGTGACAATGAATACGATGTCATCATGGTCGATTCGACTGAACCTGTTGGACCAGCCGTTAACTTATTTACAAAAGGCTTTTATGCAGGGATTTCAAAAGCGTTGAAAGAGGATGGAATTTTCGTGGCGCAATCAGATAATCCATGGTTTAAAGGGGATTTAATTAGTAAAGTACAACGTGATGTAAAAGAAATTTTCCCAATTACAGGTCTTTATTTAGCTAATATCCCAACATATCCAAGTGGTCTATGGGCATTTACAATTGGGTCAAAAAAATATAATCCACTTGAAATCGAAGATGCGCGTTTTCATGAAATTGAAACGAAATATTACACAAAAGAACTACATAAAGCGGCATTCGTACTGCCTAAGTTTGTTCAAGATTTATTGAAGTAAGGGGGATATGAGTATGCGTTTTGAAGAAGCTTATTCAGGAAATGTATTTATTAAGAGTTACCCAAATTATGAGGAAGCAGAAGCGGTCATCTATGGGATGCCGATGGACTGGACCGTTAGTTTTCGTCCAGGTTCTCGTTTCGGTCCGTCTCGTATTCGAGAAGTATCGGTTGGTTTAGAAGAATATAGTCCATATTTGGATCGCGAGCTTGAGGAAGTCAGGTTTTTTGATGCAGGAGATATTCCACTGCCGTTCGGAAATCCACAAAAAAGTATTGATATGATTGAAGAATATGTATCCGGTTTACTCACAGATGGGAAATTCCCGATAGGAATGGGCGGAGAGCATTTAGTTTCTTGGCCGGTTATTAAAGCGATGTATAAAAAATACCCAGACCTGGCGGTTATCCATATGGATGCACACACGGATTTACGTGAAGATTACGAAGGGGAACCTCTTTCACATGCAGCGATCATTCGTAAAGCAGCCGATTTAATTGGACCAACGAATATGTATTCATTTGGGATTCGTTCTGGTTTGAAGGAAGAATTCCAATGGGCAAAAGAAAACGGAATGCATCTTACGAAATTTGACGTGTTAGAACCATTGAAAGAGGTACTGCCACAACTAGCAGGTCGTCCTGTATATGTAACGATTGATATTGATGTACTTGATCCTGCACACGCACCAGGAACAGGTACAGTAGATTGCGGTGGCATTACATCCAAGGAACTATTAGCATCCATTCATGCAGATTGCTCATTCCGATATTAACGTAGTGGGCTGCGATTTAGTGGAAGTAGCGCCGATTTATGACCCATCGGAACAAACAGCAAACACAGCCAGCAAGCTGATTCGTGAAATGATTTTAGGCTGGGTGCAAAAAAAATAAGTGTTTCAAAATAAAGCTGTTCCTATCTGCGGGAGCAGTTTTTTCGCTTATCTTCATATATAATCCTGGCATTTTACACCGTTTTCCCGCCAATTGACTTCGCTAAGTCGACTTATTTATAAAAGTAGTCTAATTTAGGATGAAATCTTGTGAAATCATCCAATAATCTTGCAAATTCCATTAGTTAGATGAAAAAACTTATTTTTCCGAAGCAAGTTGAAACTTCGCCCAAGAATATTTATACTTATTAGGTTAGGATGACATAGTGGAGGATGTGTAGGATTGTCTCTTCATCAGATAGATAAACAAAAGATTAAAGTAACGCTGCAAACAAACATTACATATGGTGCAGACACGGAAACGTATGAGCTCATCACTTTCGGGACAAGCATGTATAAAGGATCAGATTTATATTTGCAATATACCGAGGAAAGTGAAGAAGGCACAACGAACACAACCATTAAGCATAAGACCAATGAAACATTATTGTTAAGGAAGGGTATTTTTAAAATGCGCCAGCTTTTTCGTTTGCAGGAAACGACAAATGGACATTATGAAAATAAATATGGCCTGTTCGGATTGCTGACCACAACGAATACCATTTCCTATCAATGGAATGAACAAGAACAGGAAGGCAAGCTAACTTTGCGCTATCAATTATATATGCAAGGAAGCGAGCCAGGTCAATATGAAATGATGATTACATATAAAAATATGAAAGAATAAAAATGATAAAACGTGCGTTTTTCTAATAAGGAGGCCCAACAAATATGAACATAGTAGAACAGGTTCAAACGAGACTAAAGGAAGAAATCAAAGCAGCCGTATTGAAAGCAGGTCTAGCAACGGAAGATCAAATGCCAGATGTGATTTTAGAACTGCCAAAAGATAAAACACATGGAGATTATTCTACCAATATGGCTATGCGTTTAACAAAAATTGCGAAAAAAGCACCAAAACAAGTAGCGGAAGCACTTATTGAAAATTTTGATCAAACAAAAGCTTCGATTGAGAAAATTGAAATCGCAGGCCCTGGATTTATCAATTTTTACATGAATAATGCCTATTTAACAGAGCTAATTCCAGCGATTTTAGAGGCTGGCGACCAGTATGGTGAAAGCGATTTTGGTCAAGGAGAAAAAATTCAAGTCGAATTCGTTTCAGCGAATCCAACGGGCGACCTTCACTTAGGGCATGCTCGGGGCGCTGCTGTTGGTGATTCATTATGTAACTTGTTAGCGAAAGCAGGCTATGATGTTTCACGTGAATATTACATCAATGATGCTGGAAATCAAATTAATAATTTGGCTGTATCTATTGAAGCACGTTACTTCCAAGCACTAGGCATGGACAAAGAAATGCCAGCAGATGGTTATCATGGTGAAGATATTATTGGCATCGGTAAAAAATTGGCTGAAGAATTTGGCGATAAATATGTCCATGTCGATGAAAAAGAACGGTATGATTTTTTCCGTGAATACGGTTTGAAATATGAAATGAGCAAATTAAAGCAGGATCTTGAAAACTTCCGTGTTGGTTTTGATGTATGGTATTCGGAAACGTCTCTGTACCAAGATGGAAAAATTGATGCTGCACTTGCTGTGTTAAAAGAAAATGGCCATATCTATGAAGAAGATGGAGCCACTTGGTTCCGTTCCACTGAACTTGGTGATGATAAAGATCGTGTATTAATTAAACAAGACGGTTCGTATACGTACTTAACACCAGATATTGCGTACCATCGCAATAAATTAGAACGTGGCTTTGAAACATTGATTAACATTTGGGGAGCCGATCATCACGGCTATATTCCACGTATGAAAGCGGCCATTGAAGCGTTAGGCTATAATCGTGATCAGCTTGAAGTGGAAATTATCCAACTTGTACATTTATATAAAAATGGCGAGAAAATGAAAATGAGTAAACGTACAGGTAAAGCTGTCACTATGCGTGATTTAATTGACGAAGTTGGCTTAGATGCAACGCGTTACTTCTTTGCGATGAGAAGTGCTGATACGCATATGGACTTTGACTTAGATTTAGCGGTTTCTCAGTCTAATGACAACCCAGTGTATTACGCACAATATGCACATGCTCGTATTTGTAGTATTTTACGTTCAGGTGAAGAACAAGGACATCGAGCTTTGAAGATGTCAATGATTTCATCAGCGATATCCTCTGAAAAAGAAATTGAGCTATTGAAAAAGCTAGGGGAGTTCCCACAAGCCATTGCAGAAGCAGCTGAAAAACGGATGCCACACCGTATCACAAACTATATTTTCGATTTAGCTTCTACATTCCACAGCTTCTACAATGCAAATAAAGTATTAGACACTGATCATTTGAACAGAAGTAAAGCACGTTTGGCATTAGTCAAATCCGTTCAAATTACTTTAAAAAATGCACTAGCGTTGATTGGCGTTTCTGCACCGGAAAAAATGTAATCAAGAAAAGCGTAAGTCGCTGGCGCCTGGAGCTAGACACCATGTAAAACAGAGTTGAAACTGTTATAAACATTATTATCTTTAAATTCATAAAAATCGTAATTGTCGATGTCCACAAGTCAATATTTAGACAACGGATCGCCGATTACCAAATTTTCATTTGACACGTGAACTTTTTGAGTGCTTTTCCTCAAAACCTTATAAAAACGGTGACATCAAACAAGCCACAGCTTCTTTTGCCTTTTGAAATAGGTTAGGGTTTGTCAGCGCCTTTTCGTTAATTGGCACTGAATTCATCATATCAACGGATAAGCACTTTTTTGCCTGTTCAATAGACAGAGCATCATACATTAAACAATTGATTTCACTGTTTAAAAATAAACTGCGCTTATCAAAGTTTGCTGTACCGATGTCGACCGTTTTCTCATCAATCAGCATGATTTTTGCATGGTAGAATCCTTTATGAAACTGCAAAATAGTGGCTCCTTCCTGCAGTAAAACACGGAAGGAACGGTATGCTGCTTCTTTTACTAATAGATGGTCAGATATTTTTGGAACAATAACCGTTAATTGTACACCTCGACCTAACGCCTCTCTCAGCTCAGCTAACAACGTTCGGCTTGGAATAAAGTAGGGCGTTCCAATGATAATGTGTTTTTTGGCAGTCTGTATGAGTTGAGCAAAAGTCCGTTCAAGACCTTCTCCGTCTACGGTGAATACTTGCTGTTCTTGTTTACCTGGAGAAAGGGGTCGGAAAATAATGGGTTTTATTCAGTGAATCTTCTTTTGTTGCGGAAAGCCAGTCGGTAAGAAAAGCGGTTTGTAAATCTTGCACCCCTTCACCTGTCATTTTCAAATGATAATCGCGCCAAGGACTTAATTTAGGATCCTCGTTGATATACTCTTTTCCGATATTCAAGCCACCCCAATAGCCAATTTTTCCATCAATGACAGCAATCTTTCGATGATTCCGTTTTTGTAGATGATAAAAGAAAAACGGAAAGCGAGGCGTAAAACAATAGGAAAAGTG
Organism: uncultured Bacillaceae bacterium; assembly: GCA_963790055.1. Lineage (GTDB taxonomy): Bacteria > Bacillota > Bacilli > Bacillales > DSM-1321 > Peribacillus. The sequence continues at coordinate 59,679 of CAWBND010000001.1, read as the reverse complement.
CACACCACTTTGTTTTAGGCCGGCAATGGCTTGCTTAGAAAGCTTATAGGACCCCAGCCGGTCAACAAGCAATCGCACTTCAATTCCGTTTTTTGCCTTTTGGGCTAATAGCTTTAAAAACTGTTGGCTAAATGAATCATTTTTAATGATATAAAATAAAATATGGATATGCCCTTTTGCTTGCTCAATTTCAGCAAAAAAGTCTTGAAACAGTTCTGTTCCTGAGGTGAATACACTAACATCACTTCGACGACGAGGAAATATGATTTGTTTTGCTTTTTGTTTATTCCGTGCTTGTCCCCATTTATAATCAATCCACAGTAAAATAATAATGATGAGTAAAATAAAGGCTATCGCTCCAATAACCTCCAACGATATCCTCTCCTTTTTTTCGAAGAATTAATATGATATTAATCCGTTATTCATCTTAAATTTCACCGAAATTCCATTTTATAAACAAGAAAAAAATGTAAATTTCTAAGGGAAGCATTGACTGAATATTCGCTCATATATAATAATAGAATTAATATAATTTACAGAAAAATTCCATTTTTACAAGAGGGGGGAAGAAAGAAATGAATGGCTTACTTTGGATTAACTTACTTGCAACACTAGTTGTAATCGCCTACGCAGTGAGTTTATTTACCTACTTGTTAAAAACAAGAACAGCCTATGTAAAGCTTGGCAAGAAAGTTGAGTTTGACAATCGAGTAAAAGAACGACTTAGGAATATTTGGGTAAATGTTTTTGGACAAAAGAAGCTATTTAAGGATAAAAAGAGTGGTATTATGCATCTTTTGCTTTTTTATGGCTTCATTCTTGTGCAATTTGGGGCGATTGATTTCATTATGAAAGGAATTAAGCCAGGAGCTCATTTGCCGTTTGGTCCCCTATACCCTGTTTTCACCTTTTTCGAGGAGATTGTCACTCTAACCGTACTTGTTGCCATTTTTTACGCGTTTTACCGCCGTTATATTGAAAAACTAGTTCGTTTAAAACGCGGTTTAAAAAGTGGATTAGTGGTTATTTTTATTACAGGTATTATGATCACGGTTTTGCTAGGGAATGGAATGTCCATGATTTGGCATGGTCATGAACCGACTTGGGCAGAGCCAGTTGCCTCAAGCATTAGCTTTTTATTTGGTTGGATTGGCGAAACCGCTGCAATTGCTGTATTTTATGTAGCTTGGTGGCTACATCTACTTATTATCCTAACGTTTTTAGTTTATATTCCTCAATCTAAGCATTTCCACTTAATTACAGGTCCATTGAATGTTTATCTAAATCGTTTAGATCGCCCTGGAAAATTAACAGCGATTAATTTTGAAGAAGAGCCAGAGGACGAAGAAGCTGAAGTGTATTATGGCACGAAACGAATCGAAGACTTTACACAGCTGCAACTTGTGGATTTGTATGCTTGTGTAGAATGTGGCCGCTGTACCAACATGTGTCCTGCAACGGGTACAGGGAAAATGCTTTCACCAATGGATATTATCGTAAAAATGCGTGACCATTTAACGAATACGGGAGCGGTTGTAACAGGCAAGAAGCCCTGGGTTCCAGGCTTTATTTTTGAAAATATGGAAGGGAACCAATTGGCTACGGCATCCCATTCACCAGGAGCAAAAGAATCTGCGGCAACAGCTGAGTTATATACGAAGAATTTAATTGGTGAAGTCATTACCGAAGAAGAGCTTTGGGCATGTACAACGTGCCGAAATTGTGAAGATCAATGTCCGGTAATGAATGAACATGTGGATAAAATTATTGATATGCGTCGTTATCTGGTCTTAACGGAAGGAAGATTAAACCCTGATGCGCAACGTGCAATGACTAATATCGAACGCCAAGGCAACCCATGGGGCTTGAATCGGAAGGAAAGGGAAGACTGGAGAGGGCTTCGTGAGGATGTGCATATACCAACCGTTAAGGAAATGAAGAAAGCGGGGGAGGAGTTTGAATACCTATTCTGGGTAGGCTCAATGGGTTCATACGATAATCGCAGTCAAAAGATTGCCCTTTCGTTTGCGAAGCTCTTACACGAAGCAGGTGTCAAATTCGCCATTCTTGGAAGCAAAGAAAAGAACTCTGGTGACACACCGCGTCGTTTAGGCAATGAGTTTTTATTCCAAGAACTTGCCGCAAAAAATATTGAGGAATTCCAGAAAAATGAAGTGAAAAAAATTGTCACGATTGACCCACATGCTTTCAATACGTTTAAAAATGAGTATCCGGATTTTGGTCTAGAGGCAGAAGTCTATCATCATACTGAACTATTAGCTAAGCTCGTGAAGGAAGGGAAGCTAACACCAAAATACGAGGTGAATGAGAAGATTACCTTCCACGATTCTTGTTATCTCGGGCGTTACAATGATGTATACGATCCGCCACGAGAAATTTTGAAATCCATTCCTGGTGTGACCCTTGTTGAAATGGAACGAAATCATGAAAGAGGGATGTGTTGTGGGGCTGGTGGCGGATTAATGTGGATGGAAGAAGAAACAGGACATCGAATTAATGTGGCGCGTACGGAACAAGCACTGGCTGTTGCCCCGTCGATTATTAGCTCTGGCTGCCCATTCTGTTTGACAATGCTGTCTGATGGAACGAAAGCAAAAGAAGTAGAAGAGAAGGTAAAAACGTATGATGTAGCTGAATTGCTGGAAAAAGCCATATTTGGAGAAGCCTCTGGGAAGCTTTCTTGAAGAAACCACGAACGGCGATGAGGAGTGTGTAGGTAGAAACACGTTACCGCTTTCCCTTCGTCACACTTTTACGGATTTCAAAAACAGGTAAAGGGGGAAAGAGGGGATGAGTAAAACGGTCATTGTAAGCGGAGTGCGAACACCATTTGGCAAGTTTGGTGGAGGATTAAGCAGTTTGACCGCTTCTGAGCTTGGAGGCATTGCGATAAAAGCAGCGTTGGAACGCTCAGGTGTAGCTTTCGACCAAGTGGATGAAGTCATTATGGGGAATGTGCTTGGGGCAGGGCAAGGACAAATTCCTTCTCGTCAAGCAGCCCGATATGCAGGCCTTCCATGGAATATAAAAACCGAAACGATTAATAAAGTGTGTGCTTCAGGGCTTAGGAGTGTAACGCTTGCACATCAAATCATTCGTTGTGGTGATGAGGAAATCATTGTGGCTGGCGGCATGGAATCCATGAGCAATGCCCCATACTTACTTCCCAAAGCGAGATGGGGGATGCGAATGGGAAATGCTAGTCTAATAGATTCAATGATTTATGATGGACTAACCTGTAGTTTTGCAGGAGTTCATATGGGCTTGTATGGAAATCAGTGTGCAGAGGAGTTTGGGATACCTCGGTCAGCTCAGGATGAATGGGCGTATCGCAGTCATCAAAGAGCGATTGAGGCGATAGACAAGGGGGTATTAGCCCAAGAAATGGTTTCCATCCCTGTTCCTATTCATAAAGGTACCCCGGTTGTAATGGCGCAAGATGAAGCACCAAGACGAGATACATCCATTGAAAAATTAGCGAAATTAGCTCCTGTCTTTGGCAAGAATGGCACGATTACGGCTGGAAATGCTCCAGGTGTGAATGATGGAGCGGGTGCACTTGTGCTGATGAGTGAGGAAAGAGCAAAAAAAGAAGGGAAAGCACCCTTTGCCTATATCGTTGGGCATGCAGAAGTAGCGGTAGAGGCGAAGGATTTTCCAAAGACACCTGGTCTTGTCATTCAGGAGTTATTGAGAAAGACAGGAAAGTCCTTAGCAGAAATTGATTTGTTCGAAATTAATGAAGCTTTTGCAGCCGTTGCGCTAGTTAGTGGGAAACTTGCTCATCTGGATCTCGAAAAGGTCAACGTCAATGGAGGTGCCGTTGCGTTAGGTCACCCCATTGGTGCAAGTGGTGCAAGAATTATGATTACGCTTATGTATGAATTAAAACGCCGTGGTGGTGGCCTTGGTATTGCGGCTATTTGCAGTGGCGGGGGTCAGGGCGATGCTATTTTGATTGAAGTGCCTAAACAGGCTAAGTAGAGAATTCGAAATGGGGCAAACGCTATGAAAATTCGAAAAGTAATGGTAGTTGGTGCAGGACAAATGGGTTCTGGTATTGCTCAAGTATGTGCGATGAGTGGGTACGAGGTCATTGTCCATGATGTAAACATGGCGATTGTTGAAAAAGGTCTCTCTAGGCTAACATATAACCTATCTCGCCAAGTGGAAAAAGGGAAGTTAACCGTGGAAGCGAAAGAAACAATCTTATCACGTCTAACAGGTTCAACGGACTTGCAACAGGCTGCAAGAGTAGACATAGTCATTGAAGCAGCTATTGAGAATATGGAGATTAAGTCCAAATTATTTGCCGAACTCGATCAAATAACCCCAGCACATACGATTTTAGCAACGAATACGTCATCGCTGCCAATTACGGAAATTGCCGCGTCAACAAACAGACCAGCCCAAGTCATTGGCATGCATTTTATGAATCCAGTTCCCGTTATGAACCTAGTTGAAATTATTCGCGGTCTAGCTACTTCCCATGAAGTACACGCAGCAGTTGTAGAAATGGCAAAATCATTAGGAAAGGTTCCGGTTGAAGTCAATGATTTCCCTGGCTTTGTGTCCAATCGTATTTTGCTGCCGATGATTAATGAAGCCATTTATACGTTATATGAGGGTGTGGCATCAAGAGAAGCGATTGATGATGTGATGAAGCTAGGCATGAACCACCCAATGGGCCCACTTACTCTTGCCGATTTTATTGGATTAGATACTTGTCTTTATATTATGGAAACATTGCACGAGGGCTTTGGTGATGATAAATATCGCCCTTGTCCCCTGCTTCGAAAATATGTAAAAGCAGGCTGGCTAGGAAAAAAGGTAGGCCGTGGCTTTTATGAATACAACTAAAGAAAAGCGGAACCGGCTCGTTTAGCCGGTGCAGCTAGACACTAGTCCGCATCGAAAATTTTATATTGTCTTATCTTATAAATCAGTAGCAAAGCTTGTAGTTAAGGCAGATTAATTAGGGGGAAGCGGGCATGCAATTTAACTTAACGGAAGAGCATGAAATGATTAGAAAAACGGTTCGTGATTTTGCATTGAACGAAGTGGCACCATCGGCAGCTCAGCGGGATGAAGAAGAACGCTTTGATCGTGAAATTTTTGATAAAATGGCTGAGCTTGGTCTTACAGGGATTCCATGGCCCGAACAATATGGAGGAATCGGTAGTGATTATTTAGCGTATTGTATTGCGATTGAAGAACTATCAAGAGTCGATGCATCGATCGGCGTGACGTTATCAGCCCATATTTCGTTAGCAGGCTGGCCGATTTATACGTTTGGTTCAGAAGATCAAAAACAGCGATATCTACGTCCGATGGCACAAGGTGAAAAAATCGGGGCTTACGGCTTAACTGAGCCAGGATCAGGATCAGATGCCGGAGCTATGAGAACAACAGCCAAACTAGTAGGCGATGAATATCGGTTAAATGGTTCGAAAATTTTTATTACAAATGGCGGAGAGGCTGATATTTATGTGATGTTTGCCTTAACAAACCCAGAATCTAGACATAAAGGAATCAGTGCTTTTATCATTGAAAAGGATTTCCAAGGCTTTAGCGTGGGGAAAAAAGAAAAGAAGATGGGAATTCGTTCGTCACCGACAACTGAAATTATTTTTGAAGATTGTCGTGTACCGAAAGAGAATTTGCTGGGGTCTGTAGGGGATGGCTTTAAAATAGCGATGATGACATTAGATGGTGGGCGCAATGGAATTGCTGCACAAGCAGTGGGGATTGCCCAAGGAGCGTTAGATGCTGCAATAGACTATGCAAAACAACGCGTCCAATTTGGGAAACCAATTGCCGCGCAACAAGGAATTGGCTTTAAATTAGCAGAAATGGCAACGAACGTTGAGGCAGCAAGACTTCTTACGTATCAGGCAGCTTGGTTAGAGTCTGAAGGTCTTCCGTATGGAAAAGAATCGGCCATGTCCAAACTATTTGCCGGCGACACGGCGATGAAAGTAACAACGGAGGCGGTTCAAGTATTTGGTGGATATGGGTATACAAAAGAATATCCAGTAGAACGCTTCATGCGTGATGCGAAAATTACGCAAATTTATGAAGGTACACAAGAAATTCAAAAACTTGTCATCTCAAGGTCAATTACAAAATAATGGAATGTGTAAAAGCGGAAATATAGAAGAAATATGCAAAAGTCTTAGATAGAGGTAGCATAAACCTCTTTATTTTGTTTATAATGATTTATAGTTTAGCAAGGAATGTCAGTTTAATTGAGGGTATTCAAGCAAACTGTTGAATAGAGAAGGGAAGTGCGCAAGTTGAGTTTAAAACAATTTTCAAAAGAGCAAGTATCAGAGATGTCATTAATCGAAATAGCATATGAATTATTAGTAGAGAAAAATCAACCATTTCTTTTTAATGACTTAGTAGATGAGATTGTGGTAATAAAAGGATCATCGAAAGAAGACGTTGTTGCTAGAATTGCTCAATTTTATACAGACCTTAATATAGATGGTCGTTTTATTTCACTTGGAGACAACCATTGGGGCTTAAAAAACTGGTATCCGGTTGATCAAGCGGAGGAAGAGGTTGTACATACCGCCAAAGCTAAAAAGAAAAAGAAAGCGAAAAAGGTTGCTATTTTGGATGAAGGCTTTGATGTCATTGATGAGGAAGACGAGGATTTTGAAGAAGATATAGACGAATTAGAAGTCGATTTCGATGACCCTGATGATGAAGAAGACGATGTCTTACTTCTTGACGATGATGAACTAGAGGAGGATCTTGATGAGGATGAAGATCTTCTCGATGATGAAGATGAGTTGGATGAAGAATTAATCGAAGAAGAATTTGAGGTTGATGAAGAAGAAGAGCTAGAAGAAGACGAGGATGAAGATAAAAAATAAGGAAAGTGTAACGGGTTCGTTAGGCTAGCATATAGGGTAGACCCTCACAAAGCAATCCATTTTTTTGATTGCTACTCATTCGTTTGAGATTGGTGAGGGTTACTCCTTATGCTCTTTATCCATTGAAACTTCACTCTTGACTTTTTAGTGCGAAATTTGTAGAATACTTTTTGGGCTCCTTAAAAGGACACTATGATTGATTATATCGCTCCCTTACAAATTAGTAGGTGGAGCGTTTTTATTTTTTATATAAGAAATTATAAAATTTTGGACGCGTTTTGATGTCTAGCTCCAGGCGCCTTCCGCTTTTTTAATTAATCAGCAATCCTCTACAAATGATGGAATGGAATATGACATCATTTTTTTATTTTTCAAATGAATTTTTAAAAAAAGTAAAAACTAGACAAGAAGCTGATTAAAAGTATCTGATATAACAGTTTAGGGTATTTCTTTGTGTGATGTGATGAATAGTATAAGCATCAAATCATATTGAATAAACAGCATGTAAAGACATTTTAAGAGGGGGACATATAATGACAAAATATATTTTCGTAACAGGTGGAGTAGTTTCTTCCCTAGGAAAAGGGATTACAGCTTCATCTCTAGGAAGACTTCTGAAAAATCGGGGATTGAGTGTTACGATTCAAAAATTCGATCCGTATATTAATTTAGATCCAGGTACAATGAGTCCATATCAACATGGTGAAGTGTTTGTTACAGATGACGGTGCTGAAACGGATTTAGACTTAGGGCACTACGAACGATTCATTGATATTAACCTTGGTAAGCATAGTAACGTGACAACGGGTAAAATTTACTCAACGGTTTTGAAAAAGGAGCGTCGCGGTGATTATTTAGGGGGAACTGTTCAAGTTATTCCTCATATTACGAATGAAATTAAAGATCGTGTGTTCCGCGCTGGAAAAGAAACAAATGCAGATGTCGTGATTACAGAAATTGGTGGGACAGTTGGTGATATCGAATCCCTTCCATTCCTTGAAGCAATTCGCCAAATTAAAAGTGATATCGGTATTGATAATGTCATGTATATTCATTGTACACTTGTTCCTTATATTAGAGCGGCTGGTGAATTGAAAACTAAACCAACACAACATAGCGTGAAAGAGCTTCGTGGTCTTGGTATTCAACCAAATATTATTGTTGTTCGTACAGAAATGCCAATTTCTCAAGATATGAAGGATAAGTTAGCCTTATTCTGCGATATTGATAAAGATGCCGTTATTGAATGTTTAGATGCGGATACGTTATATTCCATTCCTCTTGCTTTACAAGAACAGAATATGGACCAAATTGTTTGTGACCATTTGAAATTAGATTGTGATCCAGCAGATATGGACGACTGGAAAGCACTTGTGGAGAAAGTAACGTCTTTAACAAAGAAAACAAAAATTGCTCTTGTTGGGAAATATGTTGAATTACAAGATGCGTATCTTTCAGTTGTTGAAGCATTAAAACATGCTGGTTATTCGTATGATGCTGACGTGGAAATTGATTGGGTTAATGCTGAGCATGTAACAAAAGCAAATGTAGCAGAGGTGCTTGGCGATGCAGATGGAATCCTTGTTCCTGGTGGCTTCGGCGACCGTGGAATTGAAGGGAAAATTCAGGCTATTGAATATGCACGTGTCAACAAAGTTCCGTTCTTGGGAATCTGCTTAGGTATGCAATTGGCATCTATTGAATATGCACGAAATGTATTACATTTACCAGATGCTCATTCAGCAGAAATTAAGCCAGAGACAAGAACGCCAATTATTGACTTACTACCAGAGCAAAAAGATATTGAAGACTTAGGTGGTACACTTCGCCTTGGATTATATCCATGTAAGATTGAAGAAGGAACAAAAGCCTTCGAAGCATACAAGGATGAAGTCGTATACGAACGTCACCGTCATCGTTATGAATTTAATAACCAATATCGTCAAGTCATGGAAGAAGCAGGTTTTGTCTTCTCTGGTACAAGCCCAGATGGCCGCTTAGTAGAAATTATTGAGCTGAAGGATCACCCTTGGTTCGTGGCATCACAATTCCATCCAGAATTCAAATCACGTCCAAACCGTCCGCAGCCACTATTCCATGATTTCGTAGGCATGTCATTAAAGAAAAGCGAACAATAAGAAAAGCGGAAGGTGCCCGTTCAGCGACGTAGGGACTGAGGCCCACACGATGTGGGTCACACAGACGTTGCCACAGGACGTGGCGGTCTTAGTCTGTGTTCATTTCCTCCGTATGAGTAAAGGAAACACGAAGAGCGAGAGCGATTCGATGTTGACTTATCGATAGGAGGAGCGGGAAGTCCATTAGGCGCTGGGATTCTTTCGCTAGACAATAAGAAAAGTGGAAACGCGTGAAACCTTGGTTTTGCGCGTTTTTTATGATAGTTTCTAGCCTAATGCTGCTTGTGCGCATCGGAATCTAGAAAAAATAAGCTCTCTGTCAGTGGAATCGATCTAATTTCCTTAGGAATCTGTCCAGTCTATAAGAAAATCTGTCCAATTTGGCCAATAATCTGTCCAATTTACATAAAAATCGATCCAATTCAAAAATAACACTAAAATATCAGCCATTGGATAGCTGAAAGCACTCTAGTGAAGATTTCTCTAGACTGGAATCCCGCCGATTCACTTATTATCCGTTATCACTGCATAAAAAAACGCCCTGGGCATCCTTCCAGGACGTTTGCGTTTTTCATCAGTCTTCTAGATATTCCTGTAAAATTTCCTCAATGGTAAATTTGATGCCAAAATAAGCAAATAAAGCAACGAATAAAGTAGGATAGCCTGTTCGATTTCCATCATCCTTTGGAATTAATCCTCGTGTCACTCGTAAATCAATATGAATATCCGCTAATGTTTCGAGAGAGTCTGTATCAGATGCAACAATTGTAGAAACAGCTACAAATGGAACGCCTTTCATCTTCAATTTTTGAGCTAATTCAATGGCCGCTTGGTCAGTGGAATTCCGACTAAGTAATAAAAAACGGTCTTCATGAGTGAGCGTAACATTGGATTCGTATGCTGCTGCTTTTGACAATGGTTCTACTCCTTGGACAGCTTCCTTGGTCACACCGTCCATTTCACCGAATCCATGAATATAGATGCTTCCTTCTCCGACTGCTGCTTGGGCTAATAGACGTGCTCCATCTTCTATGTTCCATTCTTCTTTTTCCATTACTTTTTGAAATAAATTATTCACTTGTGTTGAAAATATTTTTAGCATATAAAGACAAACTCCTTTTTGTTTTAAAATATAGGCTTTGTCATATTATACGATAAATGGAATTCGTTCTACTAATGGAGCGTGGAGAGTACATTTCGTTAAAAAGTGGTTAATGAATGCTTTATTTACAAAAAAACGGTAGAATAGGAATAGAGGTTAATAACATTTTCTGCAGGGATTTAGTAATAAAGGGAGAATTATATAATTTATACAATAAGACTCTTTGTTTTGAAAGCGCATAAATTAAGAAGAGGTGATAATATGGCTGGAAAGATTTTAATAGTTGATGATCAGTTTGGAATCCGAATTCTATTAAATGAAGTGATGATGAGGGAAGGATATGAAACGTATCAAGCAGCAAATGGGGTACAAGCACTTGAAATCGTTCAAAACAATGCTCCTGATCTCATTTTATTAGATATGAAAATTCCAGGAATGGATGGAATTGAGATTTTGAAACGAGTAAAGAAAATAGATCCGGATATTCGTGTCATTATTATGACTGCCTATGGGGAGCTTGATATGATTCAAGAAGCGAAAGATTTAGGGGCTATCACTCATTTTGCTAAACCATTTGATATTGATGATATCAGAAAAGCTGTTCGCGATTACTTGCCCATTCAATCTAGTTGAGTAGTTTCTTTTAAATGAGTAGGACGAACTACACAAAGTAAAACTTCATCATTGGGGCTGTATTCAAAAATAGTTTGCCCCTTGTCCTTCATACGACTGTCTTTTGCCAAAAAGAATAGTCGTATTTTTTTGGGAACAGGTAATTCTCAACTATTTAGAATGTTTCAATCTTTACATGCAGGTAAATTAACATGGGGTAGTGGTTGCTGTTTTTTTCGTGAATTGATATGCTAAAAGAGAATTAAATAAACATGACTTCTAAGCGATTGACCAGAGGTATTTAAGGGTATAGCTAGAGGTAATGGGATTTATCAAACATGAATCATGATTATTTCGTAATAGGGGGAAGTTACATGCCTTTAGTTTCAATGAAAGAGATGTTGGATACAGCGCTTGCTGAGAAGTATGCGGTTGGTCAATTCAACATTAATAATTTAGAGTGGACACAAGCGATTTTAGCTGCTTCTGAAGCTGAAAAATCACCTGTGATTCTTGGTGTGTCTGAAGGAGCCGCTCGCTACATGGGTGGATATAAAACAGTCGTTATGCTTGTTCAAGGTTTACTAGAAGATATGAACATTACTGTGCCAGTTGCTATTCATTTAGATCACGGTTCAAGCTTTGAAAGCTGTAAAGCGGCAATCGATGCTGGTTTCACTTCTGTTATGATTGATGCTTCTCATCATCCAATTGATGAAAACATTAACATGACAAAGCAAGTAGTAGAATATGCTCATACTCGCAATGTTTCGGTTGAAGCAGAAGTAGGAACCGTTGGTGGACAAGAGGATGACGTAGTGGCTGATGGCGTAATCTATGCGGACCCACAAGAATGTGAACGATTAGTAAAAGAAACAAATGTGGATTGCTTTGCTCCTGCACTTGGTTCTGTGCATGGTTTATATAAAGGGGAGCCAAACCTTGGCTTTAAAGAGATGGAAGAAGTACGCGATTTAACGAAGGTTCCTTTAGTATTGCATGGCGGAACAGGAATTCCAACAAAAGACATTCAAAAAGCAGTTTCTCTTGGTACGTCAAAAATTAACGTCAATACAGAAAATCAAATCGTGTTTACAAAAGTCGTACGTGAACTTCTAAACAAAGATGCAAAAGTATATGATCCACGTAAAGTTATCGGACCAGGACGTGAAGCTATTAAAGAAACGGTTATTGGTAAAATTCGTGAATTTGGTTCAAACGGTAAAGCGTAATTAGTTATACATAGCATGCCCCTTCTATTCTTCGATACATCGATGAATAGAAGGGTCTTGTTACCACCTACATCATTAATCGGAGGTCTAGTACATGAAATTTTTTATTGATACAGCAAATATTGATGAAATTCGTGAGGCACACGCACTTGGAATTCTAGGAGGAGTGACAACAAATCCATCGCTAGTAGCTAAGGAAAAAGGCGTTTCTTTTCATGAGCGTTTAAAAGAAATTACAGACTTGGTAAAAGAATCGGTTTCAGCAGAGGTAATTGCCCTAGATCACGAAGGCATGATGAAAGAAGCAGAAGAATTAGCAGCCATTGCCCCTAACATCACCATTAAAGTTCCTATGACTCCGGATGGTTTGAAAACAGTAGCAGCCCTCTCTAGAAAAGGAATCAAAACGAATGTAACACTTATTTTCAGTGCAAACCAAGCTTTGTTAGCTGCTAGAGCAGGTGCGGCTTATGTATCTCCTTTCCTTGGTCGTTTAGACGATATCGGTCATAATGGGTTACAAATCGTTTCAGATATTGCAGATATTTTTGCGATTCATGACATCCAAACAGAAATCATCGCAGCGTCTATTCGTCACCCAATGCATATTACAGAGGCAGCTCTAAAGGGTGCACATATCGCTACGGTTCCTTATAAAGTTATTCTTCAATTATTTAATCATCCATTAACAGATAAAGGAATTGAAGCTTTCCTTAAAGACTGGAGCTCGCGTACAGAACAATAATCGACTTTCCCGCTAAGCCATCATTTTTTTGGGGAATTTATCAATTTGTTTACATGAATTTTTTATTTTTGTACACACTAATGAAATAAAAAATATAAATTCGCTCAAGAGTTTAAAGAAAATTTACGTACATGGTTTTCATGAAGGACGGTCAGTGAAATGTTATCCCTAGCATATTGAAAAATATAACGAATACAGAAAGCTTCTACAGTGTTTAGCGTGGAAGGGAGTTTATTATGGAAAAGTTAAAAATAGCGGGCGGTTATCCTTTAAAAGGAAGTATTCGTGTAAGTGGCGCTAAAAATAGTGCAGTTGCCCTTATTCCAGCAACAATCTTAGCCGATTCTCCTGTAACGATTGAAGGTTTACCAGATATTTCAGATGTACAGACATTACAGGCGCTATTGGAGGAAATTGGTGGACAAGTCCATGTTGAAGATGGAGAAATGACAGTCGATCCAGGAAGAATGGTTTCCATGCCATTGCCAAATGGTCATGTCAAAAAACTACGCGCTTCATACTACCTAATGGGTGCAATGCTTGGAAAGTTTAAAAAGGCCGTCATTGGTCTTCCTGGAGGCTGTCATCTGGGTCCTCGTCCCATTGACCAACATATCAAAGGTTTCGAAGCATTAGGAGCGCAAGTAACAAATGAGCAAGGCGCGATTTATCTACGTGCAGAAGAGCTTAGAGGAGCACGAATTTATCTTGATGTAGTAAGTGTCGGTGCAACGATTAATATTATGTTGGCAGCTGTGTTAGCCAAAGGAAGAACCATCATTGAAAATGCGGCAAAAGAGCCAGAAATTATTGATGTGGCGACATTGTTGACCAATATGGGTGCGAAAATTAAAGGTGCAGGTACCGATATTATTCGTATTGATGGTGTAGAGCAGTTACATGGTTGTCGTCATACAATAATACCTGACCGAATTGAGGCAGGTACGTTTATGATTTTGGCCGCTGCTGTTGGACACGGAATTTTAATAGACAATGTCATTCCGCAACATCTCGAATCGGTTACAGCTAAACTTCGTGAAGTGGGCGCACAGATTGAGGCGGGCGATGATCAAATCTTTGTTTCACCTGGAACAGACATGAAGGCTGTGGATATTAAGACGCTTGTCTATCCTGGATTCCCAACAGATCTTCAACAACCGTTTACAGCGTTATTAACAAAGGCAATAGGTACTAGTGTTGTGACTGATACCATTTACGGTGCTCGTTTTAAGCATATTGATGAACTTCGGCGCATGAATGCGCAGATTAAAGTAGAGGGAAGAGCAGCAATTGTTAGTGGTCCAACACAGTTACAAGGAGCCAAAGTCAAAGCAAGTGATTTACGAGCAGGTGCAGCGCTCGTTATAGCCGGTCTATTGGCGGAAGGAATTACGGAAGTGACGGGGATTGAACATATTGACCGTGGTTACAGTAACCTTGTTGAAAAGCTTACAGGACTGGGTGCGACCATCTGGCGGGAAAAACTGACAAAAGAAGAAGTAGAGCAGTTGAAAAACTGACACTTCTTCTTTGTGTTATTATGATATCATAGAATGTGTTATACTATTGTTGACTTAAAAAAATCATCTATGTTTGTGAATATCGAGGAGGAACCAGTAAATGGAAAGAAGTTTATCGATGGAGCTTGTTCGTGTTACAGAAGCAGCAGCTCTATCTTCTGCACGTTGGATGGGACGGGGAAAGAAAAACGAAGCAGATGATGCAGCTACTACTGCAATGCGTGATGTGTTTAATACAATCCCAATGCAAGCAACAGTTGTAATCGGAGAAGGTGAAATGGACGAAGCTCCAATGCTATATATCGGTGAGGAGTTAGGAACGGGAGTAGGTCCTTTAGTTGATATAGCAGTAGACCCTTTAGAAGGAACAAATATTGTCGCATCAGGTGGTTGGAATGCGTTAGCAGTACTTGCTATTGCCGATCGAGGAAATCTTCTTCATGCTCCTGATATGTATATGGATAAAATTGCTGTTGGACCAGAAGCGGTCGGACAAATTGATATAAATGCCTCCATTTTGGATAATCTTAAAGCTGTCGCAAAAGCAAAAAATAAAGACATTCAAGACGTAGTGGCTACCGTGTTAAATCGTGATCGTCATTCTAAAATTATTCATGAGCTTCGTGAGGCAGGCGCTCGCATTAAATTGATTAATGATGGAGACGTTGCTGGAGCCATTAATACAGCCTTTGACAAAACAGGGGTAGATATTCTGTTTGGTTCAGGTGGAGCTCCAGAAGGCGTTATCTCAGCTGTTGCTTTAAAATGTCTTGGCGGCGAAATTCAAGGGAAACTAATTCCACAAAATGAAGAAGAAATAGCTCGTTGTGCAAAAATGGGAATTCAAGTGAATAAAGTTCTTCTTATGGAAGACCTTGTTCGTGGTGACGATGCTATTTTTGCTGCTACTGGTGTAACAGATGGAGAATTATTACGTGGTGTTCAATTTAAAGGTCAATCCGGTTTAACGCATTCAGTGGTTATGCGTGCTAAATCAGGAACTGTTCGTTTTATTGAAGGACGTCACAGTATTGCAAGAAAACCAAATGGTCTAATTGGCTAAATAATAGCTAAAGTGAAATGTTCAGTCAGCCTCTATTGCTTGTTCATTAAACTAAGATCCATACCTATAAAATAGCGAGCGGGCATAATTGCTCGCTTTTGTTAAAATATCAGAATTTGTATTATTCTCGACGAGTACTGTTGTCTAGCTCCAGGCGTCGCTAAACAGACGCCTTCCGCTTTTTTAGTAAAAATTTCAGTTGAATAATTAAAATAAAGGAAGTACAATAAAGTGAATCTTTCATCAGTGGAGGATTACAGCCTGTTAAACTGGAATTAATCTTGTTTTAAGGTTATGTTTTTTAAAGAAATATTCTACCTTTACTCCTAACTTCAAGAAGCCTTCCATTTATTTCTTCATAAATACGAATGTCTCATCCTTTCAAAAAGAGAAAAGCCGTGTTAACAAATATATGGAATGTGGTTTTTCCTTCCATCCATTAGTCGTCTCTTTTTTCAGTATGGGTGAAATATGTCTAATTAAATAAAGTGTGGTGTCATAATGAATTTAACGATTTCAAATTTAGAAAACATGAAGCTGAAGGACCTATATGAGCACGCACGCCAATATAAAGTATCCTACTACAGCAAGCTATCAAAAAAGGAACTGATTTTTGCTATTTTGAAAGCACAAGCTGAACAGGATGGGCTGCTATTTATGGAGGGTGTGCTTGAAATTATTCCTTCAGAGGGCTTTGGTTTCTTACGCCCAATTAACTATTCTCCTAGTTCGGAGGATATCTACATTTCTGCATCGCAAATACGTAGATTTGATTTGCGTAATGGGGATAAGGTATCTGGTAAGGTTCGTCCGCCAAAAGAAAATGAGCGTTACTATGGATTGCTTCATGTCGAAGCTGTGAATGGTGACAATCCAGAATCAGCGAAAGAACGTGTTCATTTCCCTGGTTTAACACCGTTGTATCCAGATCGTCAAATCAAGCTTGAAACAACACCAAAGAATGTATCTACAAGAATTATGGACGTACTTGCACCAGTAGGGTTTGGACAACGTGGACTCATTGTTGCCCCACCTAAGGCAGGTAAAACAATGCTTATTAAGGAAATTGCGAATGCCGTTACAACCAATCATCCAGAGGCAGAACTGATTGTCCTGCTAATTGATGAGCGTCCAGAAGAGGTAACAGATATTGAACGCTCTGTTGCTGGTGATGTTGTTAGCTCGACGTTTGATGAAGTACCGGAAAATCATATTAAAGTAGCAGAACTCGTGTTAGAGCGCGCCATGCGATTGGTTGAGCATAAACGCGACGTTATTATCTTAATGGATAGTATTACACGTTTAGCTCGTGCCTATAATTTAGTCATCCCGCCAAGTGGACGTACTCTTTCAGGTGGGATTGACCCAGCGGCTTTCCATCGACCAAAACGATTCTTTGGGGCAGCGCGTAATATTGAAGAGGGCGGAAGCTTAACGATTTTAGCTACGGCATTAGTCGATACAGGTTCACGTATGGATGATGTCATTTACGAGGAATTCAAAGGTACAGGAAATATGGAGCTTCATTTAGATCGTGCTCTTGCTGAACGACGCATTTTCCCAGCGATTGATATTCGCCGTTCTGGAACGCGTAAAGAAGAACTTCTTATTCCGAAAGAGCATTTAGACAAGCTATGGGCGATTCGTAAAACGATGTCCGATTCTCCTGATTTCGCTGAGAAATTTTTACGTAAATTAAAACAAACGAAAAGCAATGAAGAATTTTTCGCTAAGCTAGATGAAGAAATGAAAAAAGGCGTGGCAAGTGCTAAACGAGGATAAAGGAAAAAAAGGGATGAGTTACGCTCATCTCTTCTGAATATGTAACAATGGTAATATTTTGAATAAATTAAAAGTTGCACAAGTCGTGTGAAGTTGTTATAATAAGTTCATGTGTTTTTACAATAAATGTGAGAGTTGCTAGTCTCATGTTGCTTAATATAACTCTGTTTCGCGAGATTCAGGGCAGAAGGAGCTGAAAAGAATGAAAGCAGGAATTCATCCAAATTATAGAACTGCAAAAGTTATTTGCTCTTGCGGTAATACTTTTGAAACTGGTTCAATAAAAGAAGAAATCAAAGTTGAAACTTGTGCTGAATGTCATCCATTTTACACTGGACGTCAAAAATTCGCTGAAGCTGGCGGACGTGTTGACCGTTTCAACAAAAAATACGGCATTAAATAAGGTGAAACAAAAAAACAGGCAGGGGCTTTTCCTGCCTGTTTTTTCATGACTTAAAATACTATTTTTGAAACGAGGAGATTTGGTTTCATGTATGAAATGAAGCAATCAGGCTGGATTGAACTGATATGCGGCAGTATGTTTTCAGGCAAATCAGAGGAACTAATCAAGAGAATAAATCGAGCTCAATTTGCGAAGCAGAACATTGCCGTTTTTAAGCCAAGCATAGATAATCGTTACGCAGAAGAAGCAGTCGTATCACATAATGGTCGCTCCGTAACGGCTAAACCACTGAAGCGATCAGCAGAGATTTTTCGTTATGTTGATTCATCAATTGATCTGATTGCCATCGATGAGGTCCAGTTTTTTGATGAAGAAATTGTTGCGGTAACGCAGCATCTTGCAAATAGTGGATATCGTGTCATAGTAGCTGGATTGGACCAAGACTTTCGAGGTGAACCATTTGGCCCTATGCCTGTGTTGCTGTCATTAGCTGAGTCCGTGACAAAGCTGCAGGCAGTTTGCGCCGTTTGCGGCTCATCATCAAGTAGAACGCAGAGGTTGATTGATGGTAAGCCGGCTTCCTATGATGAGCCAGTTATCCTAGTTGGTGCTTCGGAATCCTATGAACCACGTTGTCGTCATCATCATGAAGTACCAGGGAAGCCAAGTGAGAGCTTTAAAGTCGAGCTGTAATTTGGGAATCCTTTTGACGTTGGTATTTTAACTATACTATAATAAGGCTATTGTAAATATAAAGCGTAATTTCTCAATAGATAGACCGATATTGAGAGGATGATGAGGTGGAAAAGCATGTTTGATCGATTACAGGCAGTAGAAGATAGATATGAACGACTAAATGAACTATTAAGTGACCCGGAGATTATTAATGATTCAAAAAAGCTTCGTGAGTATTCGAAGGAGCAATCAGATATTCAAGAAACGGCCATGACGTATAGAGAATATAAATCAGTAAAAGAGCAGATGCAGGATGCTAAATCGATGCTTGAAGAAAAGCTGGATGCTGATATGCGTGATATGGTAAAGGAAGAGCTTCACGAGTTAGAAGCACAAGTAGCAGAGCTTGAAGAGAAAATGAAAATTTTGCTTATTCCGAAAGACCCGAATGATGATAAAAACGTTATTATGGAAATTCGTGGAGCTGCCGGTGGCGATGAGGCTGCTTTATTTGCAGGGAACTTATACCGCATGTATAGCCGATATGCCGAGATGCAGGGTTGGAAAACAGAAGTCATTGAAGCGAATGCAACGGGCTTAGGTGGTTTCAAGGAAATTGTGTTTATGATTAATGGCCAAGGAGCCTATTCAAAGCTGAAGTTTGAAAATGGAGCACATCGCGTTCAACGTGTACCTGAAACGGAATCAGGTGGTCGAATCCATACTTCAACGTCCACAGTCGTTGTTTTACCGGAAACGGAAGAAGTCGAAGTTGAAATTCATGATAAAGATATTCGCTTTGATACGTACGCTTCTTCTGGGGCGGGTGGACAAAGCGTTAACACGACGATGTCAGCTGTTCGGTTAACCCATATTCCAACAGGGGTCGTGGTTACTTGTCAGGATGAAAAATCTCAGCATAAAAATAGAGAGAAAGCAATGAAGGTTTTACGCGCTCGTGTGTATGACAAGTTTCAACGAGAAGCGCAAGCTGAATATGATCAAAATCGGAAGTCAGCAGTTGGAACGGGTGATCGCTCTGAACGAATCCGTACGTACAACTTCCCGCAAAATCGTGTGACGGACCACCGTATTGGTTTGACGATTCAAAAGCTTGATCAAGTGATGGAAGGGAAAATAGATGAAATCATTGATGCTTTAATTTTAGAAGATCAATCTTCAAGGCTGGAGCATGCAAATGAGTAATTCTGTTCAAAAAGTATATGAAGCCCTTAATTGGGCTTCTTCTTTTTTAAAAGAAAAGGGTCGTGATGCGAATGCCGGTGAAATTTTATTACAGTATTTTTTAAATATGAATCGCTCGCAGCTTTTGGCTAGCTTCCACGATGAATTGTCGGAAGAGATAATGACTGCTTTTGAACAGGCGGTAAAGCAGCATGGCGCTGGGCAACCTGTTCAGTATATTACTGGAAGCGAAGAGTTTTATGGGCGAACGTTTTTCGTCAACGAGGAAGTGCTGATTCCAAGACCGGAAACAGAGGAATTAATTTATCATACGCTTCGTAAAATTGGGACCATTTTTCCTAAGGGGAAGGCGTTGGATTTGATTGATGTCGGAACGGGGAGCGGTGCGATGGCCATTACGATGAAGTGTGAGCAGCCTCGCCTGCACGTAACAGCAACTGATATTGCTCCCGAATCGCTTGAAGTAGCTGTTGGGAATGCCCAGAGTTTGGGTGCAGATGTTACCTTTGTTCAAGGCGACTTATTGCAGCCGTTTATTGGAGCTAATCAGACAGTTCGATGTACTGCTGTCTAATCCACCATATATTCCGGATGAAGATATCAAGGAAATGTCCGATGTAGTGACCGAGCATGAACCACATCGAGCCCTTTTTGCTGGGGTTGATGGGTTAGACTTTTATCGGCGCTTTATGGAAGAACTACCGAAAGTCATGCGCACGCCAGGACTTATTGGCTTTGAGGTAGGTGCAGGGCAAGGTGAGCTTGTGGCAGAGCTGCTGCGGAGTACGTTTGCTAACGCGGAAGTCACTGTTGAATATGATATCAATGGAAAGGACCGCATGGTGTTTGCGGTGTTGAAGTGATGACGTCTCTTTTTAGAGGCGTTTTTTGTTTTGAAATCAGAGGGGTGTAGGAGAATCATGCGGATGTACCGAAAAATCGTGCGAATTTGCTCAAGAATCATGCGGATGTACCGGAAAATCATGCGAATTTGCCTAAAAATCATGCAAATTAAAAATAGCACCGATAGATCGATTTCTCGATCGATGGACTGCAGGCCTATGGGCATAGAAATCTTGCCAAATTCCTTATTAATCTGTCCAATTCACGTAAAAATCGCCGCCAATTACCTCGTTATTTCCGCCAACTAAAGAAGCAGGCTCTCCAAGCTAATTTTTATTTTACTAGTTTAAGATAGCGAAAAGGTGGCGAGAATGTGGGTATGAGGAGGCGATAATAATGAAAAGAAGAAATTTAGCTATTATTTATCTATTAATCTTAACGATAGGAACAATCGTTAGTTTATATATACCAAAACAGGAAACAGAAAAGGTCGATGCAGCCACGACTGTAATCCCGGACGAAGCCATTCGCTTGCGTATACTAGCCAATAGTGATCGAGAAGCGGATCAGGCTGTAAAGCGGTTAATTCGAGATGAGGTGAATCGAGATATCACAGAGTGGGTAGCGCAATTGACTTCTTTAGAAGAGGCGAGAGAGGTTATTATTGCACATTTGGATGAAATTCAGGCAACGGCGGAGGATGTAATAGCAAAAGAAGGGTTAACGCAGTCGGTAAAAGTAGATTTTGGTCAAGCGGCATTTCCTACAAAACTATATGGACAATTTTTGTACCCTGCAGGGGATTATGAAGCGGTTATTATTACATTGGGTGAAGGTGATGGTGCTAACTGGTGGTGTGTTTTATTTCCGCCGCTTTGCTTTTTAGACTTTTCAAATGGAACGGCTATTAGTCAAAGTCCATTTGATGAGGAAGAAGGAAGTGCAGTCACAACGGAGCAGGCTGAGGGTACTGTGGCTGCAGCTAATAAAACGGATGTTGCAGTAGAAGAGGAAGAAGATACGACGACAAATCAACAAACTGCAGTTGAAGTGGAAATCGAAGGTGGAACTGATCAAGCTGAAGAACAAGTGGAAAACGAAACAAAAGAGGAGACTGTCAGTCAGCCAGAATCTGAGTCAGAGTCAAAAGAACCGATCGAAGTAGCAGATTCCAAAGAGAACATAGAAGCAGGAGTAGAACCTGAGGCTAAAGACAATGAGGAAAAAGAAGCTGAAATCAAACAAGAACAAACCATTACGGCATCAACCGTACAAATCTATGATGGAACCGAAGAACCACAAATTATTAAAAAATCGCTATTCGGTGAAATTTTCACCAACTTATTTAAATGAAATTATCCACAGAGTTATCAACATAATATCCACAGTTGATAAAGTCGCAGCTACTTTATGTTATACTGGATAAAAAAAGTGAAGGTGTTATTGGTGGAAACGAAATTTTGGGTAGTGGATTCCGATGTGGAAAGTTCGCAGAAGAGTCCATATATTATAGAGGCGGCTACATATTTGGCTCATAATGAAGTGGTGGCTTTTCCGACAGAGACGGTGTACGGATTAGGGGCCAATGCGAAAAGTGAGGAAGCGGTTAAGAAAGTATATGAAGCGAAGGGGCGTCCAAGTGATAATCCATTGATTGTTCATATTGCTTCCCAATCACAGCTTGACGAGTTTGTGACTGAAATTCCGCCGTTTGCTAAGCAATTGATGCAGAGGTTTTGGCCAGGGCCATTAACGTTAATTTTGAAACATAAGCCCGGACAATTAGCCAATGCTGTCACAGCGGGATTAGAAACAGTAGCAGTTCGGATGCCGAATCATCCGGTTGCTCTCCAATTAATTGAAGAGAGTGGCCTGCCTATTGCGGCACCAAGTGCGAATACCTCTGGAAAGCCAAGTCCTACAACGGCTAAGCATGTTTATGAGGATTTAAATGGTCGTATTGCTGGAATTGTAGATGGAGGCTCAACGGGAGTAGGGGTAGAATCTACGGTGTTAGATTGTACAGTAGACATTCCTGTCATTCTTCGCCCAGGTGGAGTGACGAAAGAGCAATTGGAGCTCGTCATTGGACAAGTAAGGGAAGAAGTTGCCTTATCGAAAAAAGATGAGACACCAAAAGCACCCGGAATGAAATATACGCATTATGCTCCAAAAGCGCCGCTAACATTGGTGAAGGGAACGCCTGATTTCATTCAAAAATTGGTGGAGAGCAAACGAGCCGAAGGGCTAAAAGTAGGTGTTCTTGCGGCAAGTGAGCATGGATCATTTTATGATGCTGATTATGTAATCATCCCAGGCTCTTTAGCTAATCTATCGACGGTTGCGACAGGATTGTACGGTGCGTTACGACAATTTGATCAATGCCAAGTGGATTTGATTTATAGTGAGCTTTTTCCTACGGAGGGAATTGGCAAAGCGATTATGAACCGTCTATTTAAAGCAGCTGGTCAGCGACTAATCGAACAATAATATTGGTAAAAAAACGACTGTCTCATAAGGGGTCCAACCTCCTTATGAGACAGTCGTTTTTAATGAAGAATGAGTATTGAGTGTCAGCTCAGGGAAAAGTGTCTTTTCTTAATCTATAGACCGATCTCTGCCAAACAAGTCGCTTCTGCTTTTCTCAGTCTAATTCCGTTTGAGTGTGCATAGTCTGTAAAAGGATAAGCACGTCCAAGGAGGGAAGAGAATGCAAGCTGGAATTGGTGAAATGATTACGCTCATAATTATGGCTTTCGCATTAGGAATGGACGCCTTTTCCGTAGGACTTGGAATGGGCATGTTTCAGTTGCGTCTTAAGCAAATATTTACAATTGGCTTAACAGTTGGTTTTTTCCATATATGGATGCCGTTACTAGGGATTGTTAGTGGTCGTTTTCTTTCTGAACAATTTGGTACGTTTGCTGCTTATGCGGGTGGAATGCTTCTTGTTTTACTAGGCATTCAAATGTTTATTTCAGGAGTCAAAGGTGGAGAAAGTGCTACGCTTGCTCCTGTTGGAAAGGGGTTATGGCTGTTTGCGCTAAGTGTAAGCTTAGATAGTTTCTCTGTTGGGCTAACGCTCGGGATTTATGGAGCAAAAACAATGGTGGCCATTTTGAGTTTTGGTCTTGCCGCGATGCTTTTAACATGGAGCGGTCTTTTAATCGGAAGGAAAATGCAAGGGCTACTTGGGACATACAGTGAAATCTTTGGTGGGAGTATTCTGTTTATATTTGGGTTGAAATTATTATTTTATTAATAGCTTTATAAAAAATTTATAATATTCTGATTGTACGTTTGCGAAATATTCTGTACGATTAGTTAGTAGGCCATTACTCCTACATCTTGTGATTATGATGAAGCAGATTCTTTTTCAGTTGTTGCTCTTGCTACAACAATATGAAAAATAAAGATGAGTAGGGTATTTCTAATGATATAAGTGGCATTTCTAGTTTACAATAGATGAATAAGGGGGGCTAGCAATGATTAGAGTGCTATTTGTTTGTACAGGAAATACATGTAGAAGTCCAATGGCAGAAGCAATTTTAAAAAGTAAAAACATTCCGGGTATTAAAGTAAAATCAGCAGGGGTGTATGCGTCTAATGGCCAAGAGGCGTCAACATATGCGAAAGAAACATTACGTGAACATCAAATTATGCATCAGCATACCTCAACACCGTTGTCAGAGGTGGAATTAGAATGGGCAACGCATATTTTTACGATGACGGAAGGACATAAGTCCATCATCACACATACATTTCCAAAAACGTTGGACAAGATTTTTACTTTAAAAGAGTTTGTTTATGACGATATAAAAGATAGGGACATTACCGATCCCTTTGGTGGTTCACAAGAGGTTTATCGAGAAACGTATGATGAGCTAGAATCGCTAATTGATGAGCTTATTAAGGAATTAGATGCATAGGTAAGTGGATAAGGGGGGAAATGATGAAAAATAATCATTTCAAGTTTGGTCTACAGAAACAATTAGCGTTATTCATTACCGTAGTGGCAGTGATTACGTACTCAACATCGGGGCTGTTTATTTTTGTATTATATCCATTATTCTTTTTTGAATGGAATCAAGTGATATTTATTATTACTACGTTATTATTAGGGATCATCTGGTCAGGAATTTTAGCCTATTTTATGGCAAGCTTAATTATTAAGCCACTGCGAAGCTTAGAAAAAGTCGCACTAGGGGCGGCGCATGGCAATATTTCAGAAGAGGTCGAAGTAGCAAAGCGAGATGATGAGATTCGCTCACTTGGCATTGCGTTCAATCATATGCTTTTTAATTTAAGAGAAATGGTTCAGAGTATTGAGGTAAACTTCCAAGAAACAAATCAAAAGGTTATTCATATATCGCAAGAGACGACCAAGGCTTGTGAACATGTAGAAGTAATTGTTTCCACCATTGATGATATTTCAAAAGGGGCGGATACCTCAGCTGTTTCGATTATGAATACAGCGCAATCGATGGAAGACGTAACGGCGATTGCAGGGCAGGTTCAAAGCAAGGCAAAAGCTTCTGTTGCTGCGTCTAGCGAAATGGTTCAAGAGCTTACGAAGAGTAAAGAAATCATTCATTCACTCGTGACAGGTATTGAGGGTCTAGCCAAAGAAAATCGGGAATCGTTAAAATCTGTTCAACGGTTAGAAGAAAATGCGAAAAAGGTTGGACAAATTGTGCAGCTGGTTGGGGATATAGCCGGACAAACTAACTTACTTGCGTTGAATGCCTCCATTGAAGCAGCTAGAGCTGGTGAACATGGAAAAGGTTTTGCGGTAGTCGCTGAAGAAGTTCGTTTACTTGCAGATGAAAGCGCTAAAGCGGCTCAAGGAATTAGCGAATTAATTCAGAATATACAGGCAGAGGTTCAGACAGTCGTTCAACAAATCTCTGAACAAGTAACACTTGCGAACAATGGAGTCCAAAAAGGTTCTGAAACAGATGTAGCAATTGAAGGGATGACGAAAACGGTGAATAATGTAGCTGTTGCAGTGAAGGATATTACCGAGCTTGTTAATCGTCAAATGGAGAGTATTGAAGAAACGGCTCACCAATCTCAAGAAGTCGCAGCCGTTGCCCAGCAAACGTCAGCCGGAGCAGAAGAAGTAACGGCAACCATGAGAGATCAAGCATTAAGTATGGAAAATATTAATAACTCAGCAGCCGATTTGAAAGAACAAGCGGAAAAATTGAAACAAACGATTACTCGTTTTCAATTCTAACTGATTGTGACACAATAGATATATAAACAGCTAGAGGGGGATTATGATGAAAGTTGCAATCGCATCAGATCATGGCGGAATACATATCCGTGAAGAAATTAAGAAACTACTCGAAGAATTACAAATTCCATATGAGGATTTTGGGTGTGAATGTTCAACATCTGTTGATTATCCTGATTATGCACTACCTGTTGCTGAAAAAGTGGCAAAAGGCGAATTTGATCGAGGCATTTTAATTTGTGGGACAGGCATTGGCATGAGCATTGCCGCTAATAAAGTAAAGGGAATTCGTTGTGCACTGTGTCATGATGTCTATAGCGCTAAGTTAACGCGTCAGCATAATGATAGCAATGTGTTAGCGATGGGTGAACGTGTGATTGGACCAGGACTTGCTAGAGAAATTGCTCAAGCTTGGCTTACTGGAGATTTTGAAGGTGGCCGTCATGCAAATCGGATTAGTAAAATTACGGATTACGAAGAAAAATAATGCTGTCTTAAGTACACTTGAAGGGATGCGCAGGTTTTATGACGAGTGAAGCTCACTTTTCAATAGAAGTAGACAATTGGCGAAAACAATTACAAAGAATTTTGACGGAATTTCAAGAAATTGCCGGGTTACATTCAAAGCATTTATTTGTCGTTGGCTGTAGTACAAGTGAAGTGATTGGAAAACGAATTGGTACGGAAGGAACGCTTGAAGTAGCAGAGATGATTTATCAGGAGCTAGCTACATTTGCAACGCAAACAGGAATTCAACTTGCTTTTCAATGCTGTGAGCATTTGAATCGAGCCCTCGTATTACCTCGAGAAGTTGCTGAAGAGCGTGGATATGATGAAGTGTCTGTCATTCCTGTCCAAAAAGCAGGTGGCTCGATGGCTACGTACGCCTATCAACAAATGAAGGACCCTGTCGTCGTCGAACATATTGGAGCAGAAGCAGGTATCGATATTGGTGATACCTTTATCGGCATGCATGTAAAGCATGTCGCAGTTCCGATTCGAACATCCATTAAGGAAATTGGATATGCGCATGTTACACTTGCAAAAAGAAGACCAAAGCTTATAGGTGGCGAACGAGCCGTGTATAAAGACACTGTGATGAATAAAAGTTGTTAAAGAAAACTTATGCAAGACGCCCTTCCTTTTGGGAGGGTGTTTTCTTTGGTGTCTATCGCAAGGATCAGCGCCTATCGGACTTCCCGCTCCTCCTTACGATAAGTCAACATCGAATAAGTGCTAGCGCACTCTTCGTGTTTCACTTTTTCTCATACGGAGCGGGAAAGTACCGACGTCGCTGAACGGATGCCGTACGCTTTTCTTTAAAAAAGGAATTTATCTGGAAAAAATCATCTGAATAAGAGAAAAAAATGAACAAACACGAACGATTTTTCTCATTTAAATTATAATGTTCGAAAAAGAGACTATCGTTTATAAATAAGACATGGTAGAATGGAATAGAAATTTTTCGAAAAATAAAATCATTTGGCTATTTCATGCTATTCGATGGCATGTTGCACATAATAAGAATTGTAAAATTAATTTAGGGGGATTTACAAAATGAGTATTTTATCAAACCAAGATGAGCAAGTGTTTAAAGCGATTCAACTTGAATTAGGTCGTCAAAGAAGTAAAATCGAGCTAATCGCTTCTGAAAACTTTGTTAGTGAAGCAGTTATGGAAGCACAAGGATCTGTATTAACAAATAAATATGCAGAAGGTTACCCAGGTAAACGTTATTATGGTGGTTGTGAATATGTAGATATCGTTGAAGATTTAGCTCGTGACCGTGCAAAACAAATCTTTGGTGCAGAATATGTGAATGTACAACCTCACTCTGGAGCACAAGCGAATATGGCTGTATATTTCACTGTTCTTGAACCAGGTGATACGGTACTTGGAATGAACCTATCTCATGGGGGACATTTAACACACGGAAGCCCAGTAAACTTCAGTGGTGTGCAATACAATTTCGTTGAATATGGTGTAGATGAGAAAGATCACCGTATTGATTATAACGATGTATTAGAAAAAGCACGTCAACATAAACCAAAACTAATTGTAGCAGGAGCTAGTGCGTATCCACGTCAAATCGATTTTAAACGATTCCGCGAAATCGCTGATGAAGTAGGCGCATACTTAATGGTTGACATGGCACACATCGCAGGTCTTGTAGCAGCAGGCCTTCATCCAAATCCAGTGCCACATGCACATTTTGTTACAACAACAACACATAAAACACTTCGTGGACCACGTGGTGGAATGATTCTTTGTACAGAAGAATTTGGTAAGAAAATTGATAAATCGATCTTCCCTGGAATTCAAGGTGGTCCATTAATGCATGTTATCTCTGCAAAGGCTGTTGCATTTGGAGAAGCACTTCAAGATGACTTTAAAGTATATGCACAGCAAATTATTGATAATGCACACCGTTTAGCAGAAGGTTTGAAAAAAGAAGGCTTTACTCTTGTTTCAGATGGCACAGATAATCACTTAATTTTAGTAGATGTTCGTTCAGCAGGCTTAACAGGTAAAGTAGCAGAACATGCTTTAGATGAGATTGGTATTACTGTAAATAAAAACAGTATTCCATTTGACCCAGAAAAACCATTCGTTACAAGTGGAGTCCGTATCGGTACAGCAGCTGTTACATCTCGTGGCTTCGGCTTAGAGGATATGGATGAAATCGCATCAATCATCGGTCTTGTATTGAAAAATCATGAAGATGAAGCGAAACTGGAAGAAGCAAAACAACGTGTAATAGCTTTAACTAGCAAGTTCGAATTATACCCATCACTATAATCATCATAGAGAAGCCGCTTCTTTTTATTGGGAGCGGCTTTTTTTGAAAGAAGAATGCGGACGCTATTGTTGATGACATTGTAACCTCTGTTGAAGATTGACTCTTTTTTCTGTACAATGAGGTAATGTGAAAAAGAAGTATGTAACATTTTGCTCGTGCAGATGAAAAGAGTACAATAGAAAGTGAAAAGGAGAGATGATGCATGGGAAAGGTTTATGTGTTTGATCACCCATTAATTCAACATAAATTAGCTTATATTCGCGATAGTAAAACAGGAACAAAGGAATTTCGTGAGCTTGTCGATGAGGTTGCTACATTGATGGCTTTTGAAATTACGCGTGATTTGCCACTGGAAGAAGTGGAAATTGAAACACCTGTCAGTAAGGCTAAGGTAAAAGTACTTTCAGGGAAA
Source organism: uncultured Bacillaceae bacterium (assembly GCA_963790055.1). Classification (GTDB taxonomy): domain Bacteria; phylum Bacillota; class Bacilli; order Bacillales; family DSM-1321; genus Peribacillus. The sequence goes on along the minus strand of CAWBND010000001.1, from coordinate 31,002 downwards.
AAATTAGGGGTTATCCCAATTTTACGTGCAGGAATTGGAATGGTGGACGGAATTATTAAACTGATTCCTGCTGCGAAAGTAGGTCATGTTGGCCTATATCGCGACCCTGAAACATTGAAGCCTGTTGAATATTATGTGAAGATGCCAAGCGATTTAGCGGAAAGAGAATGCATTGTGGTAGACCCTATGCTTGCCACTGGTGGATCAGCGATTGAAGCCATTCACGCTATTAAAAAACGCGGTGCCAAACACATTAGATTTATGTGCTTAATTGCTGCCCCAGAAGGTGTGGAAGCTTTAAAGGAAGCACATCCTGATGTAGACATTTATATTGCCGGACTGGATGAAAAGTTAAACGACCATGGTTACATTGTGCCAGGATTGGGAGACGCAGGCGACAGACTATTCGGAACGAAATAAGAAAAGCGGATATACCCGTTCAGCGACGTATGGTACTGTCCCACTCCGTATGGAGATAAAGGAAACACGAAGAGCGAAAGCGATTCGGTGTTTCCTTATCGAGTGGGGGAGGGGGGAGTCCATTAGCCGCTGGGTGCCTGAAGCTAACCAAGTAAGATATAAACAATCCTGAGTCTACATTAGGTGCCGGAGATATTGTAGCGTCTCTAAACTTGTTATTTTTCTAATTTTATAAATTGAGGTGTGTCATATGATAAAACCAATTAAGGTGATGACTATTTTCGGAACAAGACCGGAAGCGATTAAAATGGCGCCGCTTGTACTTGAATTTCAAAAATATCCAGAATTTTTCACGCCGATTGTAGCGGTTACTGCGCAACATCGACAAATGCTAGACCAAGTGCTTGAACTATTTAACATTAAACCTGATTATGATTTAAACATTATGAAGGAGCGCCAAACGCTTGCTGGAATTACAACAAAGGCTCTTACTGGTTTAGATGATGTTATGAAAGAAGCTGAGCCGGATATCGTTCTTGTTCACGGCGATACAACGACGACATTTGCCGCTAGTCTTGCAGCTTTTTATAATCAAATCATCATTGGTCACGTTGAAGCAGGCTTACGTACATGGAATAAATATTCTCCATATCCTGAAGAGATGAACCGCCAGCTGACAGGTGCGATGGCTGATTTGCATTTTGCACCAACACCACAGGCTGAACAAAATTTAGTACAAGAAAATAAAAAGAATCATATTTTCGTAACCGGAAATACAGCGACTGATGCGTTAAAAACAACTGTTCAAGATACATATTCGCACCCAATTTTAGAGAAACTTGGAGATGACCGTCTTATTCTATTAACAGCACATCGTCGTGAAAATCTAGGTGAGCCAATGCGAAATATTTTCCGTGCTGTAAAAAGAATTGTTTCTGAGCATAAAGATGTTCAAGTGGTTTATCCTGTACATCTTAATCCAGTGGTTCGCGAATTAGCGAATGAAATTCTCGGAGATGACCCTCGCATTCATTTAATTGAACCATTAGATGTGTTAGATTTTCATAACTTTGCTTCTCGTGCCTATTTGATTCTGACAGATTCAGGCGGTGTCCAAGAGGAAGCACCTTCTCTTGGGGTTCCAGTTCTAGTACTGCGAGACACGACAGAACGTCCAGAAGGAATTAAAGCAGGTACATTGCGTTTAGCTGGAACGAATGAAGAGACAATCTACGAATTAACGAAAGAGTTACTAGTGAACTCTATTGAGCATGAGAAAATGTCAAAAGCTTCAAATCCATATGGAGATGGAAATGCCTCTCAACGTATTGCTGAAGCGATTCGCTACTATTTCAAACAAGTAGATGCTCCACCAGCTAGATTTGAACCATAATAGTCGAAAAGAAAGAAGTCATCCTAGTGTGACTTCTTTTTTTGCGGCTTTTAGCAAAGGAATCATGCGAATTTCCTCAAAAATCGTGCGAATTGTGATAAGAATCATACGAATTCCCCGGAAAATCATGCAAATCGAAAACAATCATTAAAAATCCCACTAACGTAAAATAACAGCTCCTCGAAGCATACTCCTTCCTTTTTGTGAAACCCTAACCAAAAAGGAAGGAGTGGGTAGTAGATGAGAGTGATTTCATTGCTAATCGTTATGATGCTTTTCATAGAAAGCTCTGTGTTTGCTGAGATTGTCATTCCGCCGTTGCCAAAGATTTCAACATCGAAGTCTACGACAGCAGTTGTGATAGTGGAACAATCTATTAAAAGACGGCAAATTGAACAGACATTAGAAAAGTATCCTTCTTTAAAGCTGAGAAATGTTTATAAACATGCAATTACTGGTTTTTCGGTAGAAGGGACGAAAGAAGAACTGGCTAAGCTGCAGCGGGAACGGTTCATTCGACATATTTCAGAAGTCTCTGTTTACCATGTAAATCTAGACGAAAGTGTTCCTTTTATCGGTGGAAATCAAGCGAGGCGTTTTTATGATGCTCAAAAACAACGAATTACTGGTAAAGGGGTAAAAGTAGGTGTGATTGATACAGGCATCGATTATACGCATCCTGATTTACAGCAAGCGTACAAAGGAGGGAAAGATTTAGTCGATGGTGATGAAGATCCAATGGAAACGAAAGGTGCAGAACAGTATGCAACGTTTCATGGCACACATGTAGCTGGTATTATTGCCGCAAACGGAAAAGTACAAGGGGTTGCTCCAGAGGCTGACATCTATGCTTATCGTGCCTTAGGACCTGGAGGCTCAGGTGATACAGAGCAAGTACTGTTAGCGATCGACGCAGCGATTGAAGATAGGGTGGATGTACTAAATCTATCACTTGGTAACGAAGTAAATGGACCAGATCTTCCCATTTCACTAGCTTTAAATAAAGCCGTTGATTTTGGCATTGTGGCCGTTTCTTCAAGTGGTAATTCAGGTCCAGCTGTTTGGACGGTTGGTTCTCCAGGCACAGCAGAAAAGGCTATTTCAGTAGGAGCATCTACGCCACCTATGAAAATCCCTTATCTTGTGTATGGGCTAGGTGCTGGGAAGAGGGAAGTGAGTCTGACACCAATCCAAGGGGCGAAAGATTGGTCGCTTATGTCCACAGAAGAAATAGTGGATGGAAAACTGGGGGAACCAAAGAATTTAAAGCAGGTAAAGGATAAAATTGTCCTAATCCAACGCGGAGTTTTGACCTTTCAAGATAAGATAAATAATGCTAAAAAGGCTGGAGCGAAAGCAGTTATTATTTTTAACAATACAAAAGGTTCTTTTACAGCAGGGGTAGAAGAGGAAATCGATGTTCCAGCAGCAACCATTCCTAAAAAGGAAGGCGAACAAATTCGAAATATCCTTTCACGCAAACAAAGCAAAACTGTTACATTTGTGTATCGAAAAGAAGCGGATCAGCTAGCTGACTTTAGTTCCAGAGGACCGGTTACAGTGTCGTGGGATATTAAACCGGATATTTTAGCCCCAGGGGTCAATATTAATAGCACCATTCCTTCAGGTTATATGTCGCTTGCTGGGACAAGTATGTCGGCGCCACATGTAGCAGGGGCTTGTGCCCTTCTTTTACAAGCGCATCCTGACTGGACACCGCAGCAAATAAAATCCGCCTTAATGACAACAGCGAAACCATTGAAAAACAAGCGTCAGCAATGGTATCACACCTATGAGCAAGGAGCAGGGCGTTTGCAAATTGAGGAAGCATTGAAGGCCGATACGTTATTGTATCCTAGTTCTTTAGCATTTGGCATGTATACGAAGAAACGAGGCATTGATGAGCATGAGGAAACTTTACTAGTAGAAAACACGAGTAAATATGTTCAGCATTATTCCCTTCGTATCCCGCCAAAAGAAACAGGTGTTAATTGGAAGCTTCCGACTTTATTTACCGTCGCGCCTGGTCAAAAGAAAAAGCTTTCTATTGGTTTACAAGTGAATCCAAGAGAAATGAAAAAGGGGGTGTATGATGGGTATTTAACTTTGATAGAGGGCACAAGGAAAATTAGTCTACCATTTTTATATGTAAAAGAAGAGCCGGATTACCCGCGGGTAATGGGATTTGAGTTTGAACAAGGGGATAGCAAAGGGACGTATCGATACGAAATGTATTTGCCGCGCGGAGCGGATGAGTTTGGTATTGCACTTTATCATGCCGATACGCTAGCTTTTGCAGGATTTTTGGATTGGAAAAAGTCTGTACCACAAGGATTAATCCAACGAGAACTAACGTCAAAAGAACTTCCGCCAACGGGTGTTTATAAGGCAATTGTGTTTGCTAAAAGGGGAGGGAAAGAAAATCGAATTGAAACGACAATAGAAGTAATACAATAGCACAAATTTGATGAAATTTCAATAAATAATTTACGATAAAATGTGAACATTTATTTAACATTCGATATAGTGTGACAAATTTCACTTTACTTTCATTGACAATAATACCAGCCTATTGTATCCTGAAAAAGGATGTAAAATGAGAGGGCTTTCTTTACCGGAATTCTCTTAAAATGTTTCCTATTTACTCTTTTAAGCTATACCAATTTGACCGTGAGGATGTAATTATGTCTCAAAATAATCGTCACCCATTTAGGGCTATGGCTTTAATGACAGCGATTTCCTCACAATTAGTAGGTTCCATTTTGATAGGGATTTTTGCAGGGAGATGGCTTGATGGATTTATTCATACCGAACCGTTGTTTTTAGTAATTGGTCTTCTTTTAGGACTTGCTGCGGGGATTTTTGCTATGCTTCGCACAATTCGACAATACTACAAAGGGGATTAAATGACAATATGCAAGAGTTAGCTGAAATGTTTAATAGACAACGGAAATACATAGTGTATGCATTATTTATTTATGTATTAGGAGCAATATTCACTACATATGATAGAATCTTCCAAGGATTGATACTTGGTACAATATTCAGCCTATTTATCTTCTGGTCAATGGTTCAAAAAAACAAAAAATTTGCCGAGGCAGCTGCCCAAGGCAAAAAGATGAAATCACTTGGGAGTTTAACAAGGATGGCAGTTGGAGCTCTAGCTGCGGTTATAGCTTTAAGGTATCCTCAAGAATTCCACATGGTAAGCGTGGTCATGGGATTAATGACAGTATATCTTGTCATTATGATAGATTATTTTATACAACATTTACGTCGATAGTTAAAGAAGAGAGGTGAATACTGTTGAATCATGAAGCTCCTATGTGGGAATTTATGGGATTGAATTTCAATTTGGCGAATGTCCTGATGATTACGATTGCAAGTCTTATAGTTTTCATTATTGCTGTAGCATCAACCCGCCGACTTGCGATGAAGCCAACTGGAGCCCAAAACTTTATGGAATGGGTAATGGACTTTGTAAAAGGAATTATCAAAAGTAATATGGATTGGAATACTGGTGGACGCTTTCTTTTCTTGGGAATGACGTTAATCATGTATATCTTTGTTTCAAATATGCTAGGATTACCATTCTCTGTTGTAATAGGGGGAGAACTTTGGTGGAAATCACCTACAGCCGATCCAGCGATCACCTTAACCTTGGCCATCCTAGTAATGGGGTTAACTCATTATTATGGTATCCAAATGAGAGGTGCCAAAAACTACGCAAAAACGTATGTTCAACCAATGGGATTTTTGTTTCCATTGAAAATTATTGAGGAATTCTCCAATACATTAACGTTAGGACTGCGGCTTTACGGTAATATCTATGCTGGTGAAATACTATTAGCTCTACTTGCAGGATTAGGAACAAGTAGTATTTTCGGTGCCATTGGTGCGATTGTGCCAATGCTAGCATGGCAAGGATTTAGTTTATTTATAGGTACAATCCAAGCGTTTATTTTTACAATGCTAACGATGGTTTATCTTTCTCATAAAGTAAGTGACGACCATTAATTATAAAAATTTTTAATTATTATTAAATACTTCTATGGATGTGCTACACATTTCTATAGGATAAAAAAATGAAAACATAATTTCAAGGAGGAAATTTATCATGACAGGTTCAATAGGTCTTATTGCTGCGGCAATCGCAGTTGGTTTAGGTGCATTAGGTGCTGGTATTGGTAATGGTCTTATCGTAGGACGTACAATTGAAGGGGTTGCTCGCCAACCAGAACTTCAAGGTAAACTTCAAACTACAATGTTCGTTGGGGTTGCGTTAGTTGAGGCCCTTCCTATCATCGCGGTAGTTATCGCATTTATCGTTATGGGTCAATAAGAGTATTTAAGAAGTTTAATAATGGCGAAGAACATTCCAAAGAGAACCTTCTTCGCCATGCTTTGTGTTATCTAAATATCTATTTTAAAATTATTTTTTGATAATCTAAAATATGTAAGGCTTAAATATTGAATCTCACGAAGGGAGTGAGCCAAGCGTGTTAACAAACAGCTTAGTACTTGGATCCACTGCCGCTGGTTTTAATGGCGGCGACATTATTTTCCAATTGGTTGTGTTTATTATTTTGTTAGCATTACTTAAAAAGTTTGCTTTTGGTCCTTTGATGGGCATCATGAAACAACGTGAAGAACACGTTGCAAATGAAGTTGAAGCAGCTGAAGCTAGCAGAAAAGAAGCATTACAGTATTTAGAAGAACAACGTGAAATTGTTAAACAATCTCGCATTGAAGCGGGACAACTTATAGAAAACGCTAAGCAACAAGGTGAGACACAGCGTGAGGATATTATTAAACAAGCTCGTGCTGAAGCAGAGCGTGTGAAAGAATCAGCAAAACGCGAAATCGTTCAAGAGAAGGAAAAAGCTGTTGCTGCATTACGTGAGCAAGTGGCATCCTTGTCTGTTATGATTGCATCTAAAGTAATTGAAAAAGAACTTTCAACAGCAGATCAAGAAAAATTAATCAATGAATACATTCAAGAGGCAGGAGAAGGGCGATGAGCGATTTAGCAGTAGCAAAACGTTATGCTGTAGCTCTTTTCCAAATTGCAAAGGAGCAAAATCTTCTTGATCAAATGGAAGAAGAGCTTCGCACCGTTAAAGAAGTATTCACAAAGGATCATGGATTATTATCTTTCTTAGAGCATCCAAAAGTAACAAGTGCTGCTAAGAAAACGCTTATAGTAAATGCTTTTTCTGGTCTTTCAAAACCTGTTCAAAATGCGTTGCAATTAATGATCGAGCGTCATCGTTCAGAGGCAATCGTGGCTACAGTAGATGAATTTATTGAACTAGCAAATGAAGCAAAATCGGTAGCAGACGCTACAGTGTATAGTGTTCGTCCACTAACGGATGCTGAAAAAGAAGCGGTTTCGACAACATTTGCCGCGAAAATTGGAAAAAAATCTTTACGTATTACAAATATTGCAGACAGCAATCTTTTAGGCGGCATTAAGGTCCGCATTGGCAATACCATTTATGATGGTTCTATTAGTGGAAAATTAGAACGTTTAAGCAAACAACTATTAGGTTAATATTCGCAGTTAGGGGTGAAATTCATGAGCATCAAAGCTGAAGAAATCAGTGCGCTGATTAAAAAGCAGATTGAAAATTATCAATCTGAAATTAAAGTGAGCGACGTAGGTACAGTAATCTCTGTTGGTGACGGTATCGCACGTGTTCACGGTTTAGATAATGCAATGGCAGGTGAGCTCTTAGAATTTTCTAATGGAACAATGGGTCTAGCACAAAACCTTGAAGAAAATAACGTAGGTATTGTTATTCTTGGACCATTCAGAGACATTCAAGAGGGCAGTGAAGTACGCCGTACAGGAAAAATCATGCAAGTACCAGTTGGGGACGAATTAATCGGACGTGTTGTGAACCCATTAGGACAACCATTAGATGGCCTTGGCCCTATCAACACAACAAAAACTCGTCCAATTGAAAGCCCTGCAACAGGTGTTATGGACCGTAAATCCGTTCATGAACCATTACAAACAGGAATTAAAGCGATCGATGCCCTTGTGCCAATTGGACGTGGACAACGTGAGTTAATCATCGGTGACCGTCAAACAGGTAAAACATCTGTCGCAATCGATACAATCTTAAACCAAGCTGACCAAAACATGATTTGTATCTATGTTGCCATTGGTCAAAAAGAATCAACCGTTCGTGGAACAGTTGAAACGTTACGTAAAAATGGTGCATTAGATTACACAATCGTTGTATCTGCAGCAGCATCTCAACCAGCTCCACTTTTATACTTAGCTCCTTATGCTGGTGTATCAATGGCTGAGAATTTCATGTTCGAAGGTAAGCACGTATTAATCGTATATGATGATCTTTCTAAACAAGCATCAGCATACCGCGAACTTTCCTTGTTACTTCGTCGTCCTCCAGGTCGTGAAGCGTTCCCAGGGGATGTATTCTACTTGCACTCACGTCTACTTGAACGTGCTGCAAAATTGAACGATACATTAGGTGCTGGTTCGATTACTGCACTTCCATTTGTTGAAACACAAGCTGGTGATATCTCCGCTTACATTCCAACAAACGTTATTTCTATCACAGATGGACAAATCTTCTTACAATCTGACTTGTTCTTCTCAGGTGTACGTCCTGCAATCAACGCTGGTCTTTCTGTATCACGTGTTGGTGGATCTGCCCAAATTAAAGCGATGAAATCAGTTGCGGGTACATTACGTCTTGACTTAGCTGCTTTCCGTGAATTGGAAGCATTTGCTCAATTCGGTTCTGACCTTGATGCAGCTACAAAAGCTAAATTAGAGCGTGGAGCTCGTACAGTTGAAGTTCTGAAACAAGACTTGAACAAACCAATCAAAGTAGAAAAACAAGTAATGATTCTTTATGCATTAACAAGAGGTCATTTAGATGATATTCCGGTATCTGACATCTTGCGTTTTGAACAAGAATATTACGCGTTCTTAGACCGCTCTCATCCTGAATTATTAGATGCGATTCGTACGACTACTAAGCTTCCTGAAGATGATAAGATCGTAGCAGCAATCAACGAATTTAAGAAAACATTCGTTGTTTCTGAATAATTCAATCTAAATAATTTTAAAGGGTGGTGAGAATCAATGGCCTCTTTGCGCGATATAAAAGGTCGAATTACTTCGACTAAAAAGACTAGTCAGATTACAAAAGCTATGCAAATGGTATCTGCTTCGAAAATGAACCGTGCGGAAGCAAATGCTAAAGCGTTTGTTCCTTACATGAACAAAATTCAAGAAGTAGTTGCGAATATTGCTAGCGGAGTTACTAACGCCTCACATCCAATGTTAGTATCTCGTCCTGTTAAGAAAACGGGTTATCTTGTTATTACATCAGACCGTGGTTTAGCAGGAGCATACAACAGTAGTGTGCTACGTCATGTGTATAATACAATTCAACAACGCCATAAATCCAATGACGAGTTTATGATTATCGCTATCGGAAGAATCGGCCGCGATTTCTTCGTCAACCGTGGAATTAATGTGCAAATTGAATCAATTGGTGTACCCGATCAACCAAGTTTTGTCAATATTAATAAGTTCACGAAGTCTGTCGTAAGTCTATTTATCGATGAACAGTGCGATGAGTTGTATATGTACTATAACCATTATGTTAGTCCGATCCAGCAGGACGTAACGGAAACGAAACTTCTTCCGTTAGCGGATCTTCAACCTTCTAACAGTAAATTGACTTCTTATGAATTCGAACCGGATGCAGATGAAATTCTGAAGGTGTTACTACCTCAGTATGCAGAAAGTTTAATTTACGGAGCTTTGTTAGATGGTAAGGCTAGTGAGCACTCAGCACGTATGACAGCTATGAAAAATGCAACGGATAATGCTAAGGAATTGATTAATTCACTTTCCTTACAATATAACCGAGCACGTCAAGCTGCAATTACACAAGAAATCACAGAAATTGTCGGCGGTGCCGCAGCTTTAGAATAGAGAATAATCAATGAAGGAACGAGGAGCATTGACGATTTGCCCCCGTTCCCTAATCTTAGATAGTCGTCGTTATAGTAATATTAGGAGGGAAAACGATGAGTGTAGGACGCGTTATCCAAGTTATGGGTCCGGTTGTTGACGTTAAATTTGAAGATGGTCAACTTCCTAAGGTCTATAACGCTTTAAGAATCGAAAATACAGCGTCTGGAGCAGGCTTAACCCTTGAAGTAGCTCTTCAACTAGGTGATAATACTGTTCGTACAGTTGCCATGTCTTCAACTGACGGTTTAACTCGCGGTGCTGAAGTTGTTGATACAGGAGCTCCAATTTCTGTTCCTGTAGGTGAACTAACTCTTGGACGCGTATTTAACGTATTAGGGGAAAAAATTGACCTTGGGGAGGAAATCCCTTCTGAGGCTCGCCGTGACCCCATTCATAGACAAGCTCCAGCATATGAAAGCTTAACAACAGAAGTTGAAATTCTTGAAACAGGTATTAAAGTAGTTGACCTTCTTGCTCCTTATATTAAAGGTGGTAAAATTGGTCTATTCGGTGGTGCCGGTGTAGGTAAAACTGTACTAATCCAAGAATTAATTAACAACATTGCTCAAGAGCATGGCGGTATCTCTGTATTCGCTGGTGTTGGAGAACGTACTCGTGAAGGAAATGACCTTTACTACGAAATGAGCGATTCTGGTGTTATTAAGAAAACAGCGATGGTATTCGGACAAATGAATGAACCGCCTGGTGCACGTATGCGTGTTGCCTTGACTGGTTTGACAATGGCTGAATATTTCCGTGATGAGCAAGGACAAGACGTTCTTTTATTCATCGACAACATTTTCCGTTTCACACAAGCTGGTTCTGAGGTATCTGCCCTATTAGGCCGTATGCCATCTGCGGTAGGTTACCAACCAACACTTGCTACGGAAATGGGTCAATTACAAGAACGTATCACATCAACTAACGTTGGTTCTGTTACATCAATCCAAGCGATTTATGTACCAGCCGATGACTATACGGATCCAGCGCCAGCGACAACTTTCGCTCACTTGGATGCGACAACAAACCTTGAACGTAAACTTTCTGAGATGGGTATTTACCCAGCGGTTGATCCATTGGCATCTACTTCTCGTGCACTTAGCCCTGAAATCGTTGGTCAAGAGCATTATGAAGTAGCTCGTCAAGTTCAATCAACTCTACAAAAATATAGAGAACTTCAAGATATCATTGCAATTTTAGGTATGGATGAATTAAGTGACGATGACAAATTAGTTGTTGCTCGTGCACGTAAAATTCAATTCTTCCTATCACAAAACTTCCACGTTGCTGAACAGTTCACTGGACAAAAAGGATCATACGTACCTGTTAAAGAAACAGTTAAAGGATTTAAAGAAATCCTTGACGGTAAATACGATGACCTTCCAGAAGATGCTTTCCGCTTAGTAGGAAGAATCGAAGAAGTTGTTGAAAAAGCAAAACAAATGGCTTAATTAAAGGGACCGAGGAGGAATTGAAATGAAGACCATTAAAGTCAATGTAGTTACTCCCGATGGCCCAGTAGTTGATGCAGAAGTTGAAATGGTAAGCACAAAAGCTAAAAGTGGTGAACTAGGAATACTGGCTGGTCATATTCCATTGGTTGCACCTCTCGATATCGCTGCCGTACGTTTGAAGAATGGAAATGAAACGGAGTATGTGGCGGTTAGTGGTGGCTTCTTAGAAGTTCGTCCAGATGTCGTAACCATTTTGGCTCAATCTGCTGAAAAAGCTGAAACTATCGATCTTGCCCGTGCACAAGCTGCACAAGCAAGAGCTGAACAACGATTAGCAGAGCGCCAAGAATCGGTTGATGCTCAAAGAGCGGAACTTGCTCTAAAACGTGCAATGAATCGTATTCGTGTGTCTGGAATGAAATAATTATGAGAATACCTAGTCCTCCGACAAGTGGGGCTAGGTATTTTTTTTAGATAAGAAAGAATAAAATATTCAATGCGTACTAATGGGTTTACTTGTTTGCACCCCTGAAGTGAACCCGTTAAATGCGTACTGGTGTTTACACTTTTCTAAATTTTTTTCAAAGTACGGACAATATTTGACAGAATCAGACGAATTATATTGAAAAGGGCTTGCTTGTCTCTTAACGTAGACTTTTTTTTATATGTAAGGAATTATAAAATTTTCGATGTGTTTTGGTGTCTAGCTCCAGGTACCCAGCGACTAATGGACTTCCCGCTCCTCCTTACGATAAGTCAACATCGAATCGCTATTGCTCTTCGTGTTTCCTTTATCTCATACGGAGCGGTCCAGTCCCTACGTCGCTAAACGGGCGCCTTGCGCTTTTCTAATATGTAATCGTAAATTTTTCATAAAACCTTCCTTTTTAAAGCTAAAGTGGGATCTTTTTGTGTTACAATAAAAGATGGTATACGTTATAGGGGGGGTATGATGTTTACAGGATTTGGTCAACAGGCTTTACTAGGCATGATTGTTCATTTAGGTTTTATTATTGTGACTTGGTGGGCTCTGCAAGCGTTACATTTTGACAAGATCCTACGAGCAAATAAGGTTTTACAAGCAAGGGTATTATTTATCTTATTAACGATTGCCATTGGATCAACTGTGAGCAACTTCTTCCTTGATTACGTAGGATTTGCAAATCAACTGCCTTATATGTTCAGTGAATAAGTCATTATCTTGCATATGTTTAATGCTATTTGTGAAATAGCTAGCAAAGTGACAACGATGATGTGGATTCTTCAAGCTAATTAATCTATTCCCTAATGGGTTTGTCAGCTATTGACGATAATCATAAAGTATGAACCTTCTCCTACTGGAAAGAATAGGTGGTAGGCGGGAGGGGATTTCATATGTTTAAATGGAATAATAGAGTATTAGCATATATATTTTTAGCTAGCTTTATAGCGTTATTCGTGGGGACTAGTGCAATGCAAGCTCGCGATAAGATGGATGTAATCACCATAGTCGAAGCACTAGAAGAAGAGGATTTGAACATAGAAGAGTGGTCTGTATTTGCGAGAGAACTAAATACCGAGATTACGACAAAACAAGAATTTAAGAACAAGGTAAGTGCTTTAAAGAAAAAGTACCCTGAATTTCATTGGAACATGGTGTGGGATGACGCTAGTTGGAAAGCCGAAGCAGCATACTCCCATGTTGAAAACAATGTCACAGAATTTATAAGAATCGTCACAACAGAGGAACACAATAACTATGTGACTTATATAATATATGAAGTAAAGGGAACAAAATGGAAAGAAGAATCGATTTCTTTTTTACAAACTGCATTTCAAAATAACATGAACGGCCTATTTCAAGAAAACCCTTCTGTTTTCTCTTGTGTAAAAGGGTCCATTAATGGTAATATGAATTCGGTTTTTGCGATTGAAATGGAAAAACTATTAAACTTGTTTAAAGCGAAAAAAGTAGAAGGCGTGCAGGAGGAGAATTTTGCTTCGATATCTGCACATTCTACATTATTTACACAAACAATAACCAACAAAGAAATCAATGTACAAGTTGGTTTACGAAGAGATGGTTTGGGCTCAAAGACAAGTTTTGTAATTGGCACACCCATCATCACCTTTGAATATTAATATAGAGATAATGGACGCGGAGGGGAATACTCTTGGAAAAAATCATTGTCCGCGGCGGAAAACGGCTTAGCGGATCAGTCAAAGTAGAAGGTGCTAAGAACGCTGTTTTGCCGGTACTTGCCGCAACACTATTAGCAAGCGATGGAAGAAGTATTATTCATGATGTTCCAACGCTCTCCGATGTATATACAATTAATGAAGTGTTGCGCAACGTAAATGCTAAAGTTGCCTTTCATAATAATCAAGTAACTGTAGATGCATCTAATGAGCTTTTGGACGAAGCACCGTTTGAATATGTACGTAAAATGCGTGCTTCTGTCTTAGTTATGGGATCATTACTAGCAAGAAACGGCCGGGCACGTGTGGCATTGCCTGGTGGCTGTGCGATTGGTTCACGTCCAATCGATCAACATTTAAAAGGCTTCGAAGCCATGGGAGCAAAAGTAAAAGTAGGTAATGGTTTCATTGATGCTGAGGTTGAAGGCAGATTAAAGGGTGCGCGAGTATATCTTGATTTTCCGAGCGTAGGAGCTACGGAAAATATTATGATGGCTGCAACACTTGCTGAAGGTACAACAATACTTGAAAATGTTGCTAAAGAACCGGAAATTGTAGATCTAGCTAACCTTTTAAATAAGATGGGTGCTAATGTCAAAGGAGCCGGCACTGCGACAATGAAAATTGAAGGTGTCGATAAATTATATGGCGCTGAACACGCTATTATTCCTGACCGTATTGAAGCAGGTACATTTATGACAGCTGCAGCGATTACTGGTGGAAACGTACTTGTCAAAGGAGCCGTTCCTGAGCATCTTGCTTCTCTCATTGCAAAAATGGAGGAAATGGGCGTTGAAATCATTGAGGAAGCAGAAGGTTTACGTGTCATCGGTCCAGAAACATTAAAAGCAGTTGATATTAAAACAATGCCACATCCGGGCTTCCCAACAGATATGCAATCACAAATGATGGCTCTACTTCTTCGTGCAGAAGGAACAGGCATGATTACGGAAACAGTTTTTGAAAATCGTTTTATGCATGTAGAGGAATTCCGCAGAATGAATGCCAATATCAAAATTGATGGTCGTTCTGTTATTACGAATGGTCCATCCAATTTACAAGGGGCCGAAGTAGCTGCAACCGATTTACGTGCAGCAGCAGCACTCATTTTGGCTGGTCTAGTGGCAGACGGAATCACTCGAGTGACAGAATTGAAGCATTTAGACCGAGGCTATGTGGATTTCCACGGCAAATTAGCCGCACTTGGTGCAGATATCGAACGGATTACAGATACTGCAGTAATCGAAACGATTGCCTTAGATGCAAATGCATTATAAACATTATAAATAAGAAGGAAATCGCATGTGACTATTCATATGCGATTTTTTTATACTATCAGAATTTATATCTAATGGGCGATAGTATAAGAAAAGACATCGACTTTCGCCATTAGGGCGATAAGTCGTGTTTTTCCAATGGAAAATCCCACTTTTTTTTAGGAATCCCGCCAAAAGCAAAATAGAGTGCCCCTGCTTTTCGTTGTTCTAATTGCTTGTCCGCTTCCATACAATGATGGAGAGGTGACCTGCTAGGAGCAGAGAAAAGGTGTAGGGAGGCCAAGGAACTTGAAAACACTTAAACCGATGATCATACTCGTATCTATAGTAATTATTGTTATCATACTCGTTCCAGCTATGCTTGTGCTTCCGTTTTCCGACAATGGAACATCCGGAAAATTAGCGGAAAATATCGAACAGAAGGGAACGAAACAAAAAGTGAAGTCGACAGAAGGAGCTGTTGAAGTAGCTGTATATCGAACCGTTTCTAAAGAAATTCAAAATCTGCCGCTTGACTCGTATTTAATTGGTGTAGTGGCCGCCGAAATGCCTGCAGATTTTGAAAAAGAGGCCTTGAAGGCACAGGCATTAACAGCAAGAACCTATATGGTCAATCAACTCGTTCAAAATAACCGCTTAGGCTTACCAGATGGTGCGGATGTGAGTGACAGTGAAATGCATCAGGTGTTTAAAAATGATCAGGAACTCAAAGCGTTATGGGGGTCTGATTATGACTGGAAAATCAAAAAGATTACCGAAGCCGTCCAAGAAACTTCGGGGCAAATCTTAACATATGAAGGTGATCCGATTACTGCTACTTTTTTTTCTACAAGCAATGGGTACACAGAGAATTCAGAGGATTATTGGAAAGCAGCCTATCCGTATTTAAAGAGTGTGTCAAGTCCATGGGATACAAAATCGCCAAAGTTCCATAATAAAGTAGTGATGAGTGTTGCGGAATTCGAACAAAAGTTAGGGGTAAATGTATCGGACAGCTCACAAATTGGCACAATCATCGAGCGAACGTCAGGAAAAAGGGTCGGAGTTGTTGAAATTGGTGGGAAAACATTAACCGGCAAAGAAATTCGCGAAAAGCTAAATTTAATGTCCTCTGATTTTGAGTGGGAGCGCCAAGGTGATCAAATCGCGATTACGACAAAAGGATATGGTCATGGAGTCGGTATGAGTCAATATGGAGCAAATGGCATGGCTCAGGAGGGAAAAGATTATCAAGACATCGTGAGATATTATTACAAAGGAGTAGCGATTGAATCTTCGAATAAGTGGCTTAATACAATAACGGCAAAAAAATAAGAGCTCACTATGAAGCTCTTATTTTTTTGCTGTTATTTTTTCAATAATCGTTAAGAAACCATGCTTACGATAGAAATAGTGATACTTAACGTGAAAATAAGCAGCGAGAACGCCGACGATGTCTTTTACAACATCAATGAGTGTCGCTGAGCGATAGGGCACGAATGATTGATGAATCTCATCAACAATCCCGTATAGGCCAGCAGCAATAGCTGCCACTAGACTTAGACGAGGGGTCAGCCTATGATTTGCCGCAAATGCAGCCACCAATAACATGTACAAAATCGCAAATTCAACTAAATGTAATGCTTCTTTTATAAATCGATCGACTGGAGACGATGGTAAATCGAGAATGACATCATCAGGCAAACTCGACATAGTCCAAATCGCAATCATATAAAGTAGCGGTAACAGCGTCACAATGACGCGAAAAGCCTTCTGCATCTCCTAAAACATCCTTTTTTATCTAAATCATATAGCCATTTTATCAAGAAATAGGGCGGAGCGGTACCTGTATTAGGGGAATCTGTCCAATTTATTGCAAAATCTGTCGGAATCCTCGAATAATCTGTCCAATTGCACCATTAATTTGTCCAATTTCCTATATAATCTGTCCGATGCATAAAAAAAGAAAGATTGTCACAAAATAAGTCTAAAAAAATTTTTTCTAACAATATGTATATTATTCCAGCAATCTGTTCAGAATGATTGCAGAGGTGATAATTATGAGAGAAGAAGAGAAGAAACCAACTTCCAAAATTCAACGTATTCTTAAAAAACGTTGGGCATTACCAGCAATCTACATTTCAGGTGCAGCTCTTATTTTAGCCTTGGTATTTATCATTCAATCTAGCTTTACAAACACAGCTAACGAGGATAATACTGAGGAATTGGCAGAAACAGGACAAGGTATGGACCAGCCTGCAGTTGAAGTAAATAGCAGTCTTGAAAAGATCCTAATGCCTGTTGCTGATGTTGCGAGTTCAGTAATTAAGAAGCCATTTTATGATGTCAATGCTGATGAAAAAGAGCAAGAAGAAGCGCTAGTCTTTTATAATAATCGGTATGAACCAAACAAAGGCATTGATATCGCGCTAAAAGACGGAAAAGCATTTGAAGTCGTTGCGTCCCTAAGCGGTAATGTAACGAAAGTGCAAGAAGATGCATTACTAGGAAATGTCATTGAAGTGGGGCATGAAGACGGTATTGTAACTCGTTATCAATCCGTTACAGATATTCAAGTTGCGGTTGGCGATGAAGTAAAACAAGGTGGTGTACTAGCAACTGCTTCAAAAAGTCAAATCAATGAAGCAGCTGGCACACACGTTCACTTCGAAATTCGTAAAGATGATGTTGCTTTGAATCCAGTTGATTTCGTGGATAAACAAGTTTCAGCTATTGGAACAGAAGCGACTCCAACAGATGAAGAGGTTGAATCTGAGCCAAGTAAAGAAGAGGCAACAGAGGAGCCGAGCAGTGACGTAACAGAAGAACCAAGCAGTGAGACAAAAGAAGCACCAGTTGAAGAGCCAGCTAAAGAAGAAACTAGCGATTCTGATAAATCAGGAGAAACTAGTGATTCTGGTGCAACAGAAGAAGACAAATCAACACCTGAGGCTGATCCATCAACAAAACAACCAGCACAATAATATGATTCGTCAAAAATAACTCATGTAAGGCAACAACTGAAAAATTTGGTATAGGAAACTCGTCTAATGACGGGTTTCTTTTGCTTTTGCCCATGTTTAGAGTGACGTTCTGTATCACGCCAAATCGCGTCAAAATCCCTCTAATTTTTAAAATAATCCCGTCAAATTTGGAGAATTCCCTTCCATTCAAAAAAGCAACACTTGTTACATTCAAAATAATTCCAATATTAAACAAAAAACTACCTGTCCAATGGTATATATTTCTAACCAAGCTAATACACTGTTATAAACCGTACAAAGAGAGTGTTTGAGGTGAGGGGTCGTCTATTTATTATAATTGAAGAGATACCGTAGCCATATTAGATTCGACAAACGAATCTCATTTCACACTCCTCACATCCAACTTAGGGAGGTCGAGTGGTGTGCACGATTACATCAAAGAAAGAACTATCAAGATAGGAAAGTATATCGTGGAAACAAGGAAAACCGTTCGTGTGATTGCGAAGGAGTTCGGTGTCTCCAAAAGTACAGTTCACAAAGATTTAACCGAAAGGCTTCCAGAAATTAATCCAGACTTGGCTAATGAAGTAAAGGATATACTAGATTACCATAAATCCATTCGTCATCTTAGGGGTGGCGAGGCAACAAAGTTAAAATATAAGCGATCCGAACAGGAAGAAGAAATTATAAAGTAAGGATGGAAAACCCACTTACCAAGATATAAAGTGGGTTTCTTTTTGCGGAAATTTATGGCACATCTTATATTTCGATAAATGATTAAGGACATTCTAGCGTAGGTATGATATTTTTATATACGAGTGTCAAAAATCGACAGGATTTTTAGTTTAGACCTTACTTATAACAGCATGATATGCTAAAATATACAATTAGGGATAGTACGGGTTATGTGAGGAAAATCAAGGAGGAAACAGACAAATGTTTGCTAGGGATATTGGGATTGATCTTGGAACAGCAAATGTTCTAATACACGTTAAAGGAAAAGGAATCGTCTTAAATGAGCCATCTGTAGTCGCCATTGACAGAAATACAAATCGTGTTTTAGCTGTAGGTGAAGAGGCTAGAAAAATGGTTGGGCGTACACCTGGTAACATTGTAGCGATTCGTCCGTTAAAAGACGGAGTAATTGCAGACTTTGATGTAACGGAAGCTATGCTCAAACATTTTATTAATAAGTTAAATGTAAAAGGCTTTTTGTCAAAGCCTAGAATTTTAATTTGTTGCCCAACAAACATTACGAGCGTAGAGCAAAAGGCGATTAAAGAAGCTGCTGAAAAAAGCGGCGGCAAGAAAATATACTTAGAAGAAGAACCAAAGGTTGCGGCTATTGGTGCTGGAATGGATATTTTCCAACCAAGCGGTAATATGGTTGTCGATATTGGTGGCGGAACAACGGATGTCGCGGTTCTTTCTATGGGGGACATTGTAACGTCTACTTCCATTAAAATGGCTGGAGATAAGTTTGATAGTGAAATTTTAAATTACGTGAAACGTAAATATAAATTGTTAATTGGTGAGCGTACGTCGGAAAATATTAAAATTCAAGTAGCAACTGTGTTCCCTGGCTCACGTAAAGAGGAAATCGAAATTCGTGGACGTGATATGGTTTCCGGTCTACCAAGAACGATTACGGTTAATTCTGAGGAAATCGGAGAAGCGCTTCGTGAACAAGTAGCTATCATTGTTCAAGCAGCTAGAAGTGTCCTTGAGAGAACACCACCAGAGCTGTCGGCAGATATTATTGACCGCGGTGTCATTTTAACAGGCGGTGGAGCATTGCTGCATGGCATCGACTTATTGCTGGCTGAAGAGCTTAAAGTACCTGTACTAGTAGCGGAAAATCCAATGGACTGTGTAGCGATTGGAACTGGTATTATGCTTGATAATATGGACAGACTACCAAAACATAAATTTAATTAAAAACAAGTAAGGATCTAGCGTTCAGAAAAGGGAAAGCATCAATTGGCTATCTAGTGAGCAATGGATCCTTTTTTCGAAAATGGATGGAAATGTACACTAAGGAGGGATAATGATGTTTAAAGGGTTTTATACAGCGGCCTCAGGAATGCTTGCTCAACAAAGACGAACAGAAATGTTAACAAATAATATGGCAAATGTGAATACACCTGGGTATAAAGCCGATCAATCTAGTGTACGGTCTTTTCCAGAAATGCTGCTAAGTCATGTTAGTTCTGAAACCATTCCCGTTGATAATAAGCTCACCTTGAGTTCTCTTTCGCCCATTGGTGGTTTAGCCACAGGCGTCTATGTACAAGAGGTAAATCCGTTTTTTGCTCAAGGAGATGTAAAACAAACGGATGTAAAAACGGATATCGCCTTAGTAAATGAGGAAACAGGGCAAGCAGGTTCCGTATTTTTTACTGTTCAAAATGGTGAGGGAGAACCCCGTTATACGCGTAATGGTAATTTTACATTAGATGGCCAAGGCTATTTAACAACGGCAAGCGGCCATTATGTGCTAGATGAAAATAATCAGCGTATTGGGCTAGAAAGCGATCGGTTCCGAGTGTCCCAAGATGGCTATGTGCTAGAGAATGATGTAGAAGTGGCTCGCCTCGGTGTGACTTACTCAGAGAATCCATCCGCTCAGCTTGTAAAAGAAGGGGATGGATTGTTTAGAGCAAACGGATCGCTCGCCAATGCGTATAATGCTAATAATGTAGGCTTTTCATTAAAACAGGGCTATCTTGAAACCTCTAATGTAGACGAGGGGCAGACTATGACAGAAATGTTAGCGACGTATCGATCTTTTGAAGCAAATCAAAAGGTGCTGCAGGCCTACGATCAAAGTATGAGCAAAGCAGCGAATGAAGTCGGAAAAATTGGCTAACAGTAAATTTGTAAAGCAAAGAAGGTGAATGATAATGAGTCGAATCATGAATACAGCGAGTAATACACTTTCCCAGCTTCAAAAACAAATGGATATCATCAGCAATAATATGGCTAATGTCGATACAACTGGCTTTAAACGAAGTGAATCTAGCTTTACTGACTTACTTGTTCAACAACTGAATAATCAGCCGAAACAAGCTGTAGAAGTGGGTCGTTTAACACCGCCTGGCATTCGTTCAGGCAATGGAGTTAAGCTCAGTCAAGCACAGCTCGTGCTTACTCAAGGCTCACTGAAAACAACGGATCGTGACTTGGATGTAGCTTTAACAAAGGAAAATTTGTTCTTCACAATTAATGTTCAAGACGAAAATGGTGTAAATACACGGTTTACAAGAGATGGTTCATTTTTTCTTTCACCAGTAGCTGGAAATGGACTGCAGCTTGTAACGGCAGATGGTCATGCGGTACTAGATGAACGTGGTAATTCTATTACGATTAATGCTCCCGTTGAAAACCTTACTATTTCAAGTGAGGGTGAGATCATTGCAACGTCAGCAAATGGTACCCAGCAGCGTGTTAATCTTGGAGTCGTATCCGTTAACAAACCACAATTCCTCGAAAAGCTAGGTGGGAACCTATATGGATTTCCTGCTAACATGAATGAATTAGGTGTAAATGAAACGGACATTATCACTTCATTAACAGGAAACCTACGCGGTGAAATAGGAATGAAGCAAAGAGCATTAGAAGCTTCTAATGTCGATGTAGCCAAGGAAATGAGTGATTTACTAACAGCCCAAAGAATGTATCAATTCCAATCACGTTCAGTCACAATGGCTGATCAAATGCTGGGGCTTGTGAATACGATTCGTTCATAAAAGAACGAATCGGTAAAAAAGGGGTTGATCAGCCAAATGGAGGAAAAGGTTCTATCAAGACAAGAATTTGAAGAGCAACAAGAACCGAAAACCGAACAAAAGCAAAAAATTAGAATACGTCTTTTACCAATCTGGCTTCGATTAATCATTGTTGTTGTTCTAGTTGTCGTGATGGTTATAATAGGAGCTTTAATCGGCTATAGTGTAATGGGCGGCGGTAATCCGATAGACGTGTTTAAAGTATCAACGTGGACTCATATTGTCGATCTCGTTAACAAGAGCACATGATCATATTGAAGGGGGCACAGATATGCTTGATATAACGCAAATTAAAGAGATTATTCCACATCGTTATCCATTTTTATTAGTAGACCGCATTCTTGAAGTAGAAGAGGGAAAAAGAGCAGTTGGGATAAAAAATGTGTCGGCAAATGAAGAATTTTTTAACGGGCATTTCCCCGAGTACCCTGTTATGCCAGGTGTTTTAATTGTTGAGGCGCTTGCTCAAGTAGGGGCGGTAGCTGTATTGATGAAAGAAGAAAATAAAGGAAAACTGGCTTTCTTTGCGGGTATTGATAATTGTCGCTTTAAACGCCAAGTGAAGCCTGGTGATCAGCTTCGTCTAGAAGTAGAAATGGTCCGTTTAAGAGGCTCAGTCGGCAAAGGAAAAGCGATCGCAACCGTAGATGGCGAAGTAGCATGCGAAACAGAAATTATGTTTGCTTTTAGTGATAAATAGGAAAGAAGAAGTCGATTGCGGCTTCTTTTTTATTTAGTTCAAAAAAATGTGCAAAAAATCTTCTAAAGCGGGTAACCTATCTTTGACAACCAAAAAGGAGGTTACACATGATGAAAAAACGCCTGCTAGCGCTACTGGGAGGATCTTTATTGTCAATGATGTTTTTAGCCGGATGTGGGGTAAATAATAATGATAACAATCCTGCACCACCTGTAAATGACAATAATGATGTAAATGATAACAATGGTGTATTGGACAATAACGATGTAAATGATAACAATGGTGTGCTGGATGATAATAATGTAAACGACAAATGTTCCAACGGATAACGATACAAACGACAATGTCCCAAATCCTACCAATGACGATGTTGGTGATGAAATTCAGGATGATGTAGATGATGCATTAGATAACGACAACAATAAAACAACGATGATGATCTTATTGATAATAATAAATAAGAAATCATAAAAAGACGGTTTCTAGACGAGTGCAAAGCTTCTCTAGAAACCGTTTTTTAGTAGGTTGAAATTTGCACATGAAGTTATAGATTAGTGGCAAGTTTTCGTTTGGAGCGGATTTTGTCTTTGAATTCTTTAATTAATTTGTCACCTGTGTATCCTTTTTTGATTAAATCCTCTAGAAGTAATTCTGCATATTGACTGCGTGTGTTTTGAAGGTTACCAACAAAAAGAAGACTAACGTGGCCATCAACAAGTTTTCGGGTCTTTAAAATGGTTTTAAACACGGCGGGATCATTTTCTTGCTTCGTAATAACAGCTTGAATGCGAACATCGTCATTTTTATCTGGAAGATGACCTTTCAGTTTATGATAATGACTTTCCTGAACAAGTGCTTCCACGATCCATGTATTGGACTTATTTTCCTTATTAATAATAAGCCCATCCACAAGCTCCACATCAATCAATTGTTTACTTTCTGTTATTAATTGCAAAGAAATGAGTTTAAATGATTTCATCCAATTCCTCCAATTCTCCCTATTCTTCGTGTCTTGTAAAAAGTTATGAATATACCGACAACTTCCTTTTCGCCTTTATTATAGCATACTCAAAAAACGCGAAGAAATAAAAGAGGTGTTTCAACATTTGTCTAAAATTTGAACAAATAAAAAAATTATTGGATTTTATGAAAAATTCATAACATATCATTTTTACGACAATCCTCATCATAAAACGTCATTTTTCCTTAGTGAAAATGGAATTTTCACCTATAAAAATTACGAACATACGTTTATTTTGTCGATTTGGCTATAAAGAACGGATTCAGTATGATAGGAGTGTGTTCCAGATAGAAGGGGGGAATCAACAGTTACAAAACATCTATAAAAAAGTATAAAACCCTACTATTTTTTTGTAGGGTTTTCAACAGAATCTATGTGTTTTAGCAAAATCGTTACAACAAGGTTATTAAAACTCCTATTTTCTTCTTTTGCTATCTTTTCTAACTTTGATTTTAACTCTTTTGGAAGGGTAATTAGTGTTCTTGTATTTTTATCAGATATAGTCATAATCATTCACCTCTTTAATTATCATTAAAACATGTTAACACCAAGTTGTGAAGGTGTTATCACTATAGTATGATGAATACAGGAGGTGAACGTCATGATTCTTGCGAAGAAAGTAAGACTCAAACCAACAGAAGAACAAGAACAGCAATTGTGGAAATCTGCTGGAACGGCGCGCTGGACGTATAATTGGACATTAAATAAACAACAAGAAAATCATAAACAAGGTGGAATGTTCATTTCTGACGATGATCTACGAAAAGAATTAACTGAACTGAAACAAACAGACGAATGTAGTTGGTTGTATGATGTGTCCAATAATATTGCAAAACAAGCTGTGAAAGATGCTTGTGATGCCTACAAAAAATTTTTTAAAGGTCAATCTAAGCTCCCAAAATTTAAAAGCAAAAGAAAATCAAAACCGTCCTTCTACAACGATACTTCTAAATTAAAAGTAAAGAAAAAACTTGTCTTAATTGAAAAAGTTGGATGGATTCAGACAAGTGAACAACTCCCGATGAATGTTGCATACAAGAACCCACGGATTACGTTTGATAAAAAGTATTGGTACATTTCTGTGGGAATTGAAGAAGATGTGAAACAAATGGAACGAACAGATTACGTTATAGGGATTGATTTAGGAATCAAAGAATTAGCGGTTTGTTCAGGTGGTCAAGTGTTTAAAAATATTAACAAAACAAAAGAAGTAAGAAAGATTGAGAAACGCTTGCGTAGGTTGCAACGTAGTGTATCTCGAAAATACGAAATGAACAAGGAGGGAAACCGTTTTGTCAAAACAAGCAACCTTATAAAAATTGAAAAGCAGATTCAACACCTACACAGACGATTAACGAACATTCGAACGAATCACATCCACCAAGCTACTAACGCTATCGTGAAAATCAAACCTGGCAAAGTAGTGATGGAGGATTTGAATATAAGTGGGATGATGAAAAATCGTCATTTGTCCAAAGCATTAGCTAATCAAAAACTATCTGAATTTATTCGCCAAATGAAATATAAGTGTGAGAAATACGGCATTGAATTCATTCAAGTTGACCGTTTCTATCCATCTTCTAAAACGTGTTCATCTTGCGGGAAAATGAAGAAAGACTTAAAACTATCTGACCGTATGTACTCATGTGAATGTGGATTAACGATAGATCGGGATGTAAACGCATCGTTGAACTTAGCTAACTATGGAAAACGAACAGCTTAATCACGTTCAAGATACTGTTCGTGTGTAGGATTCGTTGCATCCGAATTTACGTCTGTGGACTGTCATAACAAACGAAAGTAGCTTCGGCAAAATTGGACAGGGAGAAGCAGAAAGCAAACAAGAGCTTATAGGTTTTTATAGGTTTTTGGCAACGGTGAGATGTTTGATTAATCAAGTAACACTCGTTGGTCGTTTAACGAAAGATCCAGATTTACGCTATACAGCAGAAGGGAAGGCTGTTTCCAATGTGACCGTTGCTGTTAATCGACCTTTTCGAAATAAAGAGGGAGACTACGAAGCGGACTTTGTTCAATGCACGCTTTGGAAAAAAACAGCCGAAAATACAGCGCAATATTGTCGACGGGGCTCCATCGTAGGGATTACCGGCAGAATTCAAACTCGTCATTACACAAATCAAGAAGGTAAAAAAGTATATGTAACCGAGGTGGTAGCTGAAACGATCCAATTCATGAGTCCGAAGAAGATAGAAATCCCAGTCAAAGAATTTGAACACATTGGATTATAAGGTGTTTAAATAGGAAGGGAAGGTGAAGGAATTTGAAAGGAAAAGGAGCAGCTGGCAGTGGATCCTTGTTTTGTTCTACAGATGAAGTAGAAAGAATGGAACAGCTCATAGAAAACTTAATTCGGTGTATTGCTAACGTCCGAGTGAAAGCACTGACAAACGAAGCTGCTCTAGCAAAGTCTGGACAAAAAATCACTCAATTAACAACACGCTGCGACTTTCTTGAAAAAACACAACAAGAACTGCTTCATAAAATGACCCTTCTAGAACAGAGGTTAGAAACAAGTACTGCTTGGAAGTAACTACAACTGTTTCTCCTCTATTCGAATCGTTCATGCAACGGTTCGCCACGCAAGGTAAGCCCCGCACATTCTTCTAATGAATCAATCTAAGATTGATTCCCTCTTTTGGAGTGACTGCTTAGGCAGTCCTTTTTTTGTATGTTGTTTATGTGAATTATGTAAAAAATGTTGAAGTTTGTTGAACAATCGCAATAGTATGGAAAAATGCGATCCTTATGCAGTGAGGATCGCGTTTTTTTATATGAATGGTGATTTTGCAATGAGAAGAGGAGGGGAATCTGTCTAAATTCTTTAATAATCTGTCCAATTTGTATGAAAATCTGTCCAAATTCCGAAATAATCTAGCCAATTTACCTAAAAATCAATCCAATTCAACAAAAAAACCCGCCATCACAGCGGGCCCAATCCTCTCAATGCAACGAAACCAATTCCTTAATCTCTTCCGTCGAGAGCTCCGTAATCCAGTTATCGCTGCTGATAATTTCATCATTCAACGCTTGTTTTTTATCAAGCATTTCATCAATTTTCTCTTCTAATGTGCCGGTGCAAATCAGCTTATGCACGTGCACGAATCGTTGTTGACCGATGCGGTAGGCGCGGTCGGTCGCTTGGTTCTCGACAGCGGGGTTCCACCAGCGGTCATAATGGATGACGTGGTTAGCAGCTGTTAAGTTCAATCCTGTTCCGCCTGCCTTTAACGATAGGATAAAAATAGGAAACTTCCCATCCTGGAATCGTGCAATCATCTCATCGCGCTGTTTCTTGTTGGAGCTGCCGTTTAAGAATGGTACTTCAAAGCCATAGCGCTTCTCAAGTAACCATTTCATCATATTGCCCATTCCAATATATTGAGTAAAAATGAGGCAGCTTTCCTCCTGCTCGCGAACCGCATCGACGAGCTCCGTTAGCTTATCGAGCTTGCCGGAACGTGAACTCACATGCTGGATATTATCCTTTGCAGTCGCTTCCTTCAAATATAACGCTGGATGATTGCAAAGCTGCTTCAGCTTATTCAACATTTGCAAAATAATTCCCTTGCGCTCAAACGCGGAGAGCTGCTCGATGTTGGCGAACGTATCTTGCAGCAGCTGCTCATACAGCGAGGCCTGTTCCGCGGTAAGCGGCACAAATTCCTTCTGCTCCTGCTTATCCGGTAAGTTTAGCGCAACTTCCTGATCACGCTTCGTTCGGCGCAATAAGAACGGCTGAATCAGACGCTGCAGCTCCTTAATCTTATCTTTCTGATCTTCGCGTTCAATCGTAGCCACATATTTTTCCTGGAACTGTCCAAGTGTGCCGAGGTAGCCTTTATTAATAAAATCAAAAATGGCCCACAGCTCGCTTAAGCGATTCTCCATCGGTGTCCCCGTCAAGGCCACATGATGTCTTCCATGTAACTTTCGTACTGCTCGTGATTGCTTCGTTTGCGCATTTTTTATATTTTGCGCTTCATCTAGAATAATACTGCCCCAATGAACAGAAGCCAGCTCATCAAAATCCTGATGTGTCAAACCGTAAGACGTTAACACCACATCATAACCGGCCATATGCTGGGTAAAAGCGTCACCCTTCAACCGATTAGAGCTGTAATGCAAATGCACCTTCAAATGAGGTGCAAACTTTTCAAGCTCCCGCTGCCAGTTACCGAGCACAGACGTCGGGCACACAATAAGTGCCGTCCCAACAACCCGCGGCTCGCCTTCATCAACGTGCTTTCCACGCAACCTCTTCGTGTTCCTTTACATGCAACAAATACGCAATCATCTGCACCGTCTTGCCGAGTCCCATATCATCAGCGAGACAAGCGCCAAAGCCATGCTCACGTAAAAATAACATCCAGCTCATCCCAAGCTGCTGATAAGGACGTAGCTCTCCGTTCAAAGCAGGAGGTGTATCTAATAAAGGAATATTCTTCGTCTCACGCAAGCTCCCGACCATTTTACGAAGCTCTTGATTTAGCTCGAACTGAATTCGCAGCATATCATCCTGTTCCTCGTCAACTTCATCATCCGCAGCCTCACTCAGAAACTCTTGCTGCAATAAATCACTTAGCTGAAGCCCTTTCTCATTCGCCGTTTCCATCAGTTCTTGAATTTGCTTAATAAAAGCAGGATCGAGCTTTACCCATTGTCCGCGAATATAAACAAGACGTCGCTTTTCATTCACAAGCGCGGCAAATTCTGCTTCAGACAAATCCTCACCATTTAAGGAAAAACGCCAGTCGAAGTCCATTAGCGCCTGCAAGCCAACGTAGGAAGGACCTCGACTTGATTGGCTCTTGACCTTCGCTTTCACCTTAAGTGATGACTCCTTCAACGCCGTCCACCATGAAGGCAGGAGGATCTCCGCACCAAGGAATAGTAACTTCTCGCTCACTTCCGTTAAAAACTCCCACGCTTCAAACTCGGATAGCTCCCGTTTAAATGAACCATCTTCTGCAAGCCAAGGGACGACCTTTAACCAACGTGCAAGAGTCTGCTCAATCTCATCTCGATACTTATTCCAGCCTCGAGGCAGCTTTTTCCCTGTATAGATTTCAACAATTGTTTCATCTTTTTTCGAACGAAGCACAACATCTAATGCCCACGGGCCTTCCCCGTTCACAGGCTCGCTTAAGCGAAGCCCCACTGTAAACGGCTTCCCATCAGGTGCTAACCCGAGCCACTCCTGTCCAAGCCTTTTGATCAAAATAGTCCTGCATTTCCGAAGCGGAAAGGCGAGCATCTTTCAAGGCTGTAATGGCTTCATCCCACTTATCATGAATAGGGGAGTACTGTTTTAAGTACATATTCGTCGCTCCGTTATACCAGGTCTCAATAAAGGAACGATTATTTTCAACCTCTGTCGCCATCTCTATATCAGGAACGACACGCTCTTCCCAAAAGGAGGGCACAAATTCATCGAGCACCTCTTCGGGCAGCTTCCACGCTAATTCATTCTGCTGCAAGCTCGCGAAATCTGGCACAGGAATATCATCTTCAATCGATTCATGCAAGACCGGTGCCGCTGACAAACAAAGGGAAGCCGTTTCGGACCATTCCCAATCGAGAAAGGAGTTAAAGCTTTCACGTGCGAAAAAGTTCAGTAGCCCCCACGCATCTAGAATATAAACAGGGTGGCCTTCCCACGTATCAATTGTTAATTTCGTTCCATAAAAGCTAGCATCATCCCATGTGAATAACAGCCTGCGAATATGGGGAGTGTCGAGAAAACGTCCGTCCTCACTTACGACAGCCAGACTATAGAGGCTATTGCCGATGGATGCCACTTTAATTTTAAATTTCCCTGGATTAAACATTGATCAGCTTACTCCTTTTTAATTCTTCTTGAAACGCACGCAGCCGCTTCGTCGCGTTCACGACATAAAGTAAATACCGCTCAAACGTCTCTTCCTGCTTCATTTTTTTATAAATCGTCCGCATCTTCTTTAAATACCTGACGGCTTGCTTATACGCCGAGCGGTTTTTTAACGATACCTTCGTCTGAACGGCATGGTAGTACAGGGGCAGAATCAGCTCTGGCTCCTGGGACGTAACTTCCTTAATGTATTCGGAGTTAATCATGTCGATACTGATGTCCGAATAGATATGCATTTCCACCCATTTTTTATACTGTTTTTGTTCGAACAGAAATTCGGCATATTTCCAATAGCTATACGGCAAGGTCGCTCGGAAAAATTTTTCTAGTACATCTAAGCGCTGCGACTTATAGCACCAGCTACTAATCGGTCTTGTAAATGTCCGGACAAAATCGACACGCTCATAATAATCATCTAAATGAGCTAAAAAAGAGTCCACATGTGCCATCACAAACTCAATAAACGGTAGCGGTCGCTTGTCAGACAATAAATTCAACCAATAAAAGCAATAAGGAATCGCGTCCGCATGTAACTCTGAAAGCCAATCTGCCGCTTGCTCATCCTGATGATCAATGAGTGATAAGTGAATGGCTGCAATCGTATAAGCCGTCCGTTCCTTCGCCGCGATATCAATCGCGCTAAGCTCGATTTGCACCCGCTCTAGCTCAGCCTTCCGCCAAGCATTATTCGAAAATAAATAGGTCCAAATTTCTCGATACAAATCAACACGCTCATATTGGAGGAGGTCATCCCCGTCAATTAGTAACGTGACGTCATCCTTTAAGCTCGCAACAAATGAATCAAACGCAAATGGACGAGCTTGCCGACTCAACGGTTGCAGCATCTCATGCAGTTCCTCCGTCAAGCCCGTAGCAAAGTTGTAAAAAACACGTATAATCTGGGGCTCTTTTTTATGGAGCCGCAATAATTGAAGTGTTTGCAGCAGCGTGCAAAACAACGTCGTAAAATGATACGGCAATTTCCATTCTCGCTCCATCGGCTCTTTCTTTCCTATATAATTCAAGTACTTCTGAAGGTGACTTTCCATAATATAAGCAGGAACGTGAAGCTCACCCTCGATTTGCTCAGAGAATGCACGCGCAACAAACTCTTTATAAGAAGCATAATTTTGCTCTAACATGGCTTCTTCCTTTTTTTCAGCAAACACTTCACTGGCCCGCTTAATAGGTAATACGGGGGAAGATTTACGGCGCAAACTAATTTTCCACTCTTCGACCCACTCCATCACGCTGCCCACTTTACTATAGAAGGAAAAGAAAACCGCCATTTGATGTCGACAGATGAAATGAGAGCCACACGTACAACTCCACAGCTGTGGAAATAGCATAGGCATATCAACTTTATGAATGACTAAATCATATACTTCAGCGTTGATTACATCTTTCTCTATACGCGCAGCGTCCACCACATCTTGAAAGTATAACGCCATTCCATCCTGAACAACCGCTATATCATGGTCCTCATCAGGCCTTAATAGTCCCATTACCTGCTCAGCTGTATGATTGATTAATTCTAAATCCTCCATATTCCCCTCCTATGGGGTCCCGCTCTTAACGGAGCCCATATCTAACGTCCATATCTTCTATTGTCAATATCGTCAAAATCATTATGATTAAAACATTTTCGATAGCTTTGTTGGTATTTCGTCCTCGGTGAGTACGGGTGCCCAGTCCTTACGTCGCTAACCGGGTGCCTTCCGCTTTTCTACTTGTCTAGTCCCAGGCACCGAGCGACTACTAGACTTCCCGCTCCTCCACTCGATAAGTCAACATCGAATCGCTATCGCTCTTCGTGTTTCCTTTATCTCATACGGAGCGCTCCAGTC
Source organism: uncultured Bacillaceae bacterium (assembly GCA_963790055.1). GTDB lineage: Bacteria > Bacillota > Bacilli > Bacillales > DSM-1321 > Peribacillus. Next base: position 27 of record CAWBND010000001.1, on the reverse strand, counting down.
CATACGTCGCTAACCGGGTGCCTTTCG